>JBFMDB010000044.1:0-1087 GCA_040753755.1 Chloroflexota bacterium | reverse complement strand
AGGTAATTGATAAAGATTTGGCACCTGATAAGCTGGTGCCATGAGCGTATTTGAGTTTGAAAATATAGTAAAAACAGAAGGTAGAGCGAGGCGTTATTTGTTGCGCCTAGCGTGGAAAAACTACCGTCGTTTCTGCATCCGATGCCGGAACGCCAAAGTTTATCGCCTCAGCGATGGAAGACTTCGGTGTCCGCGATGCGGATACACCTTTCAGGAGTTTGCCGGGCGGTGGCTGAGTCGGCTGTCCATCTCCTGCCGCCAGTGGCTTTGGCTCCTCAAACTTTTCGAACTGGAGTTGTCCGCCCGCAAAATTGCCGGGCAGCTTGAAATCAGCTATCCCACAGCCCTGAAAGCAGTCACCGTCATCCGCGCCGCTATCGTGGCGGGAGGATGCCCGAGCGATGAACTTTTGGAGGGCCACGTCGAAATGGATGAATCCTATTTCGGCGGACGCCGTAAAGGCAAGCGAGGCCGCGGAGCAGGAGGGAAAGTACCGGTCTTCGGCATCCTGGAACGAGATGGAATAGTGCGGGTGGAGGCAGTGCGGGACGTATCGGCCGAGACCCTTCTCGGGCTTACGGTCAAGACGGTCCGGCGCGGCTCCATCGTGTATACGGACCGGTTCAAGAGCTACGACTCGTTGATGTTTTGCGGATATCGCCATCTTAGCATCGACCATAAAAAGCACTTTGCCTCGGGCAAGGTTTACATCAACGGAGTCGAGGGCTTCTGGAGTTTTGCCAAGGAACGCCTAATCAAGCACCACGGTGTCTCCAAGGAGAAATTTCCATTATATCTCAAGGAGATGGAGTTTCGTTACAATCACAGAAAACAGGAGCTTTTTCCTCTTTTAGCGCGTTTTTTAGTGGCCCTGGTCCCGGAGGCCCCTTGCCCGGAAGGGCATTGCACGAAGCGGCGTACGGCCTCAAGGCCAAGCCCTTCGGGTGCTTCGCAGCCTTGACCCCGCCGCCGCTTCGCGCAATGAACCAAGTACGGGCGACGGGGCGTGGATGCCTCCGGCGGGGGCTCCAGATCATGGATGCGTTGAGAAACACATGTTGGTGCCAGATCGTTTATAATCACCAAA
>JBFMDB010000043.1:0-1300 GCA_040753755.1 Chloroflexota bacterium | reverse complement strand
TAAGTAGGTGGACAGAATAAATTTCGCAACATATCACGAAAGGAGATCGCGCAACCAAAAATCTTCAGTTAGAACACCCGCTTTGCGCAGGCGAGCTAGAGGCGATAGTTGTTCGATGTAATCCAAGGCGAGTTGAAGCATGTCCTTGAGCGTTGGCGTTGGCAGGTTGGCTAACACTTCATTCTTGAGATGACGCCAGAGATGATCCACTGGATTGAGTTGGGGACAAGCCGTTGGCAACCACCGGAGTTCGATGCCCAATTGACGAGCCAAAGCGCGACTCGGCTTGGCCCGTTGCGCCGAGTGTTTATCGGCAAACAAGACAATTCGCCAACCGCGCCAATGAGACCGAATTTGGCGCAAGAGAGTTTGAAAGACTTGCTGATTGTAGGTTGGTGAAGCATGCGAAATGCAATCGCCGCTGCGAATGTTCAACACCGTGGTAATGCACTGACTAGCGCGGGCGGCCATGATCGGAACAGCCGCCTGTGAGCCAACTGGCATCCAGCCGGCTCGTAGCGGCGGGACTTCATTAAAGATGACCGTATCGACAAACAAAATGACCGTCCGTTTTCGCTGTTTTAGGCCGCGTTTTAGCCCCCTTTAGCCTGACGCCAGTGGGCGGCTTGGCGAGCTAACACGTAACGCGGTCGTTTGTAGCGAAAATTTAAGGCATGCAAAGCGCGACGGATCGTGCGCGCACTGATTGAAGTATGGGTGCGACGTTCATATTGCTGTTGGAGCATCGGCACGGTCCAAACACTGGCCCGATACCCAAAAACGCGGGGCGAGTGGGGCAACAACGGTTGTAGAACTTTTATCACCTGTTCCCGTTGCGCCGCCGGTCGACCTGAATGTGGACCGTCATTCACTCGCGCCACAATCGGTTCTTCGGAGCGTGCTTGGTAACGCCGGACAATGTGATAGATGGCGCGGACGCTCATTCTCAGCCGCACGGCCACTTGATAGACACTTTCACCAGCATCTAACCACAGCAAGGCTTGGGCACGCCTTACCTGCCGTGCCTTAGCACTCCTGGCCACCAACTCGCCCAATACTTGACGAGCGCGAAAACTTAGTCGAATGATCGCCATGCTTGTCTGCCTCCGCTCGCCTATTATGCCTGTTCTATGGCAGTCAAGCAACTTATGAAAATAATTCTGTCCACCTACTTAAACAGCACGGCGTGGGCTCGTGCGCCGCTGTTCAAATTCGTCTTGCAGATGATAACCACATTCAACGCCTCGGCAAATTCCTTGTGGCGCATGGGCATTTGATAAATGTCCGTCCGAATATGTTT
>JBFMDB010000042.1:0-1673 GCA_040753755.1 Chloroflexota bacterium | reverse complement strand
GCCGAGAAAGCCTGAGGAAGCTGAAAGATACGATCCGTGCCAGAACGAAGCGCACAAACGGGCAGAACCTGCCGAATATCATCTCAAGCGTGAACGGCGCCCTTGTGAACCGGTTTCCGTATTTCAACCTCAAAAATGCGCGAATGGCCCTCCTTATTTTGAGATATCGGTGGACCCTTTGCCAATGGGGAGAGTCCGTTATTCAAGAAGGGAGTCGAAACGACCGCGGCAATCGTAGCCCTTCGATTTTTTGAGCGGCTTTGACGAACTCTTGCTGATGATGAAGGTCATGAGGAAGGCGGACCATGTTCTTCCCTTTCACGCAGACAAGGCGGGCCGGGACGACGATAAAATCTGTCCGGATCGTCTCAAGCGTCTTTGTCAGATATTCCGGTGGGAGGCAGAATCGCTTGAACCAATGGACGAGATCCCACGCGAAGAGAATCAATTGGAAATAGGCGACGTTCGCAGTCCATGTATCGGTCGGGATTTTAGCGAGAGGATAATCATATACGAACTCACGGATGTGTTTTTCGACTTCCGCCCGGGGACAGTAGAAGAGATAGACGTGCCAAGGCGCGAGTGCGAGGTTGGTAACGAAGACATGGTAGGCGTACTTCTTATCTTTGAAGAGGCGAAGTTGTCCCGCCTCGTCGGGGTCCACAGGAAGAGGACGGCGGACAACAACAAATCGGTTGCGTTGCTTTGCCTTGTGGTGGACTTTCTCCGAAAACTCCCCGACCTCCCATCCGTTTCTGAGCAACTTGAAGCGACAGCCCCGCGCCCTTCTCTTGATGACGGCGTTCTCATGCGCCACGATCACAAAACCACATCCAGAGGCCTCCAGAAAGCGAATTACACGGCTTCCGTAAAAACCAGCATCCGCGCGGAAACGCACGCGTTTTCGGGAGACGGTCGGGGGAATCTTAGCGAGACATACGCGAAGGAAGTGAACGGCACCCGAGGCGGCGACCGTGTTCCCCGGCCGGAGACTTCCGTGCCAGAACTCGTGAAGGTTCGCCTCGAAACAGAGCAGGGGGTGGTAGGACCTACGCCCGCGCTTCTTGGGGTTGTAACCAACCCGTGCGCCTTGCTTCCTTCCGTAAACAACGATGACAACCGAATCCAGATCAAGGACGAGCGAAGTTCGCACCTTCGGCAGGTCGAAGAGAAAAGCCCGGTAACGATCATGAAGCCGTGCTATCCGGCGAATGTCGTCCGGTTCGAGTCGTTTCAGGAAGCGTCGCAATGTCGTCTGGTCAGGGAAGCGGCCCAGGCCAAGCATTTCAAGGAAGGCGCCATTGTATTGGAGAATCGTTGTCTTGTTGATGCGGCGGAGACCCATGATGATGATTGCGAGGAGAGCCATGAGAAGTTCGGAGGGGCGGTATGTAGAGTCGCGCCGCGAACAGCGGACATAGTCCTGCAATCGTTTCTTGAGCCGCAGTTTCTGGAAGAAGAGACGTAACAACCACATCCCGCCGAAGTGGGTAATGCGTTTCTCGTCGAACGAGAAGACGAAGTTTCGGGTGCCTTTTGGCATTCCTCACAAAGTACACCTAAGGTGACGTTTGTGCGAGCGAATCGTCTTTGTACCTTTTCGCTCCTGAAATGTGCCTAAAAAAGGGCTTCGGCTTATTCCCCTTTTGACTTCATGCATTTTTGAGGTTCAA
>JBFMDB010000041.1:0-1894 GCA_040753755.1 Chloroflexota bacterium | reverse complement strand
CAGACAGACTATGTAAAGCTCCCGTGAAAAAATAATTTGTGCGAGCATGAGATTCAACGCACCGTGAAACATCGGTTTGGGAAACGGCGCTGTCCGCATTGCAAATATTCAAAAAACAAATTATCATCAAAGCAGGGAAGGCTCAGACCGGTCGCGACTTTTTAGATTGGTTGAACAATCTTGTCCCTTAATTGAGGACCCAACTGCGATGCAGTTTGTCGGACCGGGCTGTGACGCCTTCCCTTTTTGTTTGCCCTCGAGCGGCGGTCCGCGTGCCTCAACTGCTGTTCGCCGCGCCGGGCGAGATAGATGTCCGGGTCAAATTCCTTTCCGCTTTTCCACATGCCGTAGATGATCCTGACGAGGACGCTGCCCAGCGCTCTGAGGGCTTTGTTGTGACCTTTATCTTCGCCGCGATGCGCCCGGTATATGGCGGCTGCCCAGGGGTAGTGCTGCCGGTAGAGATCGGAAAGGTGACGAACGTCGTTGTGGAAATCCTTCCTGCACGCCCTTCGCATCCTGACGACTCTGTAGTTGCCGCCTCCGGTCTCGTACGTCACCGGCGCCACTCCCGCCAGAGCCAGGACTTCCTCGCGCGACGCATAGCGGTCTCTGCGGTCGCCGAAGTCGCACAGCAGCCGGGCAACAAGCACGCGCGACTTTGAATCTTTGCCGACGAGCAGGCTGCGGAAAATGTGCGCGTCGGGATGAGCGTCGAACTGCTCGGCGATCTGTTTTTCGTAGGCGTCGCACTGCTCGCGCACGACGGCAAGCTGCGCCAGCAGCGACTTCAACTGCACCGACCTCGCTTCCCTTGCCTCTGCCGGCACGGGCAGGGGCTCGCGGCGCAGCGCCGCGAGTATTTCCTCCACTCTCCCCGGACACGTGTATCCACGGCTTTTAAAAAAACCGCGCACGGTGCGCCCCTGTGCCCGCCCCGCGGCGACGGGATCGGACCAGCGCTCAAAAAACGCCATCGCCACCCCGGTGTCCACTCCGCTGAACAGCTCCAGCGCATCGGGCCAGTAAGCCTTCAGGCAGTGCGTGACCCGGTTGATCAGCGCCGTGCGCCTCTCCACCAGCGACCGGTGCTCATCACACATGAGCCTGAGCTTGACCAATGAGGGTGAATCGGCGACAAACCGGCGCAGCCTGCCGCGGTCGGTGCGAACCATGTTCGCAAGTGTGACGGCATCGAAAAAGTCGTCTTTGCCGCCCGACGGCCTCTCTATCTCGCGCGCACGATCCACGCTCTTGGGGTTTGGGGTGTAAGCCGCGTAACCCCTCTCCACAACAAAATGAATCAACGGATGATGAGGCGTCTCGATGGCGAACGAAACGTTCCCGGGCGACGCCTCCAGCCGGGAAACCTCCGCAACCAGCCTCTCGTAATCCTCCTTCGCCTGTTTAACCTTCCACTTCTTCAACTCCCTCCCCTCCTCGTCCATCGCAGCCACGGCGCTGCCCCCGTCGCCCCAGTCGATACCCACGTACAGCATTTACACTCCTCCTCTCAGAACCGACGCCCGGGCAAGGGATTGCCTTATAGGGGTCCTGTCATCAGACAGCAGACTATCGATCCTCAAAGCCCGGAAAAAACCCCTCTGACGAACGGTCTGACCAGAGTCCTCTCCAGCCAGGGACAAGAGCTTGATGGTTCTGAAAGAGGGGCGCCGGTTCATGGTTTTTGTGATAAAGCATAAAACAAAATCCCAAGAGCAATACACGCCGATTCCAAATTTCGCCTCAGCAACTTTTCCACGGAGTTTTCCACAACTTTTCCACAAACATCCCTGTTTTTGTACAACTTTAAAAGAAAAAAGAACCAAAAAAGAAAACAGACCCCTCCACCCCTTTCTGTAATTGCCCTTAACCCTGTAGAATAACCTATAAG
>JBFMDB010000040.1:0-2265 GCA_040753755.1 Chloroflexota bacterium | reverse complement strand
CTCAATTTACCGGCTTTCAGTAAGCCCCCGCCTGCCAAACGCCTCTCTTCCTTTTGTTCTCGCGTTAGGTACGTTGGTTTCCATGACATCCGTTTATTGTAAGGCTATTTTCGTTACCCTGAATAGTCAACCAGGAAAAGGAGTGCGCGATGAAACACAAAATCCTGACTGCCGTATTGATCTTCTCTCTCACCGCCTGTTCCGCGCCGCCAACTCCTACGGACAGTGGGGTGGAAGGGCAGGTGTTGATCGGTCCCATGTGCCCCATCGTACAGGAGGGACAGGAATGTCCCGACCAGCCATATCAAGCCACCCTGACGGTGCTCAGCCCGAACGGAAGAAGAATCGTCCAAGTCCAAACGGATGAACAGGGACGGTTCAAGATCCCGCTTGCGCCCGGCGAATACATCCTGCATCCCGAATCGCCGAATGGATTGCCGTTTGCGTCCGATCAAAATTTTGTCGTGGAGGCTGGGAGATTTACCGACATTGTCGTAAACTACGACAGCGGCATCCGTTAACAGAACTCAAATGACCCCGACCCTTGCCTGCAGGTTTCACCCCGACTATAATGCCGTGCTGGTTCAAAGCAAGGAGAAAGAGATGCCTGTTTATACGTATCGTTGCAGTTCGTGCGGTGTGCAGTTCGAGAAGCATCAAGGCTTCCACGACGCGCCGCTGAAGACCTGCCCAGAATGCCGAAAGAAATCGTTGAAGAAAGTCATCACCCCGACCAAAATCATTTTCAAGGGTTCGGGGTTTTACGCCACCGATCACAAATCCGCTTCGGGGGGCAAATCACACTCCCATTCGCATGACAAGCCTGCGGATAAGACGAGCGAGAAATCGTCGTCTGAAGGCAAAAGCGAAAAGAAATCGGAAAGCAAAGCCGAGTCGAAGAGCGAGTGAATCAAAAAGAGAAGCGCGAGGCTTCTCTTTTCGTTTTAGGTGTCATTGCGAGCGCACGTTGCGAAGCAATCTCAACAGGCCTACAAACAATTGTTTGATATGGCGATGAGATTGCTTCTCGAAGACTCGCAATGACATATGCTACACCACCCACGGACCGACGAGGGCGTCGATCGAAATGCCGTATGCAAGCGAGTTCCAAAACCGCATACTGGCAGGCTGGTCTTTGACCTTTTGCCAGTAGCCCGAAAATACGAAGACCGTCACGATCAGCGCGGCGACAAAGCGGGCAAGGATCGTCGTCCACGTGCCGAAGTTCCACGGATCGCCGGTGCGGGCAACTTCCACGGCGATGGTGTACACCCAGCGCAGGATCACGCCAGCGAACACGCCGAAGAAGACCTGCACTTTCGCGCTGGTGTCATCCTGTTGGGTGGCGAGTTTGAATCGGATCGCGTCGTTGAAGATGAATGAACTCATGGAATTCTCCTTTTGTGTGTTGATATTATATTCCAATATTCGAGTCGCAGAAACATAAAACGGTCTCGCGGACCTTGCGCCCGAGACCGTTTTCATGTTAGCCCCTCCACTTCGATTGCGGAGCACTCAGTGCGGCGCCTGCCCTCCAAAAATACGAGTTTAGCGTACGTCTGTGCGAACCAGCCGGGTTGATTGGTTGCTTCGGGATCATTGACTCCGGGATCAGGTAGCGTTCCTATGTACGAGAACCTTCTTGATTCAAAATCGTCAAAGTACAGCGTGCCGCTGGTGTTCGTGTCCACGCCCCTTCGACACGCTCAGGGCGGCGCCTGCGCGCCTAATCTCACTTCGGTCAACGTGCGGGTGTCATTATCAACGAAAGTGATGCTTTGTTTTTGAACATCGTCTAACCACAAAGTTAGCGACCCACTATTCGCGAAGGCTTGATATTGGATTTCGACCGCGCTCCATGAATTTGGCGCTGAGCCTGACGAAGCGTCGTACCAACTGGTGTCGGTCCATGTGCCAGCATCGTTGAGCAGTCCCGCACGGACTTGATACGTCGCCCCATTCTTTTGCAGTTGGATGCGCAACATGCCCGTTCCTGCGGCCACACCATTCCCAATTCAGAGGATACATATTCACAACCCGTTAAATACTTTTGCTTGCGCCGTTTACAGAGAATAGATAGAGCGCTTCGGAAGAGCGATTTGCAGTATTTATCTCAAGTGAGGTTTTATAATAAGTTAATTATTCAGGGTAACCGAAGTTGCCTAACAGAAAGGCCAGCGGCATGAAAGAAGCTGAGGATCAAGTCAGGTCTGCGGCGCAGGCGAGCAAAGCCAAGGTTTAGCATGACACGAATAGCCTCTTTTG
>JBFMDB010000039.1:0-3754 GCA_040753755.1 Chloroflexota bacterium | reverse complement strand
TGATCGAAGCAAAATCAATGAGGCGAGCAGGTAAAAGTCGCAAAATCTCGAACGAGTTAAATGCAAAGCAGGCGTCCCGCGCTTCGTGGGACGCTTTTTTGTTGTGTCCCCCTCCTTATGCAGGAATCAGTTGGAAGCCCAGCTTCGCCGCCTTTTTCTTCATGTACTTGATCTGTTGTTCTTCGTACTTCTGTTCATAGTCGTTGACACTGATCGTTTCATATTCCACCTTATACTTCAACATGCGGTACACCACCCGCGCAATCGCATGCGCGGTGGCGACGGTGGCTTGTGCCTTGTCCAGACGCGACTTCAAGCGCCGATAGAACGAACCGAAGACACAATCGGCTCTCTTCACCGATTGCGCCGCCATGCGGAACGCCTGACCCGCCCGGTTCTTCGTTTTCATCGTCTTGTTCTTCAACACTTTCGCCCCGGAGATCTCATGCTTGGGTGCCAAGCCCAGCCACGAACAGAAATGCTTTTCGCTCGGAAACTTCGTCATATCCGTCCCCACTTCCATGATGACCGTCTGCGCCAGCGACACCCCAAAGCCATCCACCACGCTCAAGTCCACTCCGCTGATCCGCTTCAAGTGCTGGCGAATCTCTGCCTGCTTCTGCGGCGCATTCTTGCTATGGGAATTGCGCTTTTTCTTGGGCAATGGCTTCAATTCTCCACCTCCCCACTCGGGACGGGTCAATGCGTACAGGCGGTCAATTTCCGCATCGCATGCTTCCACCTGCTTGGTATAAAAGTCGTACAGTTCCAGCGACTGCTTAACGATGAAGAGATGTTCGTCCCGCCAGGTGCCCGTCAGCGCTTTGCCGATCTCTTCTGCACTCTTCTTGCAGTTCCGATCCCGCAAGGCAGCCAGGGTCTGCGGGTCGCGCTCGCCTGCCACAATCGCCCGGATGATGCGCAGTCCCGTCTCGCCGGTCACATCGCTCAAGGCTTGCGACAACTGCACGTTCATCTGCAACAGAGCCTTCTGCATGTGTTGAATGTGCGGCGAACGATGTTCCACCAACTGATGGCGATGCCGCAACAGCGTCCGCAACGCCACCAACTCCGCCTGCGGTCGAAACGAACTTTCCAACAACCCGTAACTGTGCAGGGTCTGGATCCATTGCGCATCTTGAATATCGCTTTTCCTTCCCGACACTCTGCGCAACGAACGCGAACTGATCAGCAGACACTCGAACCCCATGCCTTCCAACACTTCGAACAACGGGATCCAATACACCCCCGTGCTTTCCATCGCCACCGTTTTCACCTGATGCTCGTGCAGCCATCTGCCAATCGCCTGCAAGTCTACTGTGTAGTTGCCGAACGCCTTCACAATTTGCGTATGCTCATCGCCAGCCACACACCCCACAATCTCCTCTGCGCCAATGTCCACACCGGCTGCATTGTCATTCACCTGGCTCATCCCCGCGAATGGATGCGCTTCCTCCATTCCTTTCGTGCGCCTGCCGCGCTGTCTCATCGCTTCCTGCTCCTTTGCTTTTGGATTGGCAAGCCCAGTCACTTGAGGAGATTAGCTTTCTCATCGGGGTCGCCCACTACGCCGCCAGTAGGCAAATCAATTTGACCGGAAACCACGGTGCACCGCGGGAGTTGGCGCAGGGACGCGCCACTCTCCACTGCTTTGTTCGGCTTGCGTGCTTGCCGCTTCCGAGTATACTGTCCCATAGCGTGACGGTTTCTCTCGTAGAAAATGATCCCCTCATCTTCATGGGTGCACCCGACAAGTGGGAGTCTGCGCGATTTACAAGCCTTTTTCTGGCTTCGAGTTTTTCCTGCTCCCAAACATTATCTCAGCCCGCCCACTTGCGGGTAACGCAAACCGTTAGCCCGCTCATAGCGAGCATAGGTGCTGATACGTTTACAGGCAAAAAAAGAACCAGCCAGACCCCATAAGAATCTGGCTGGTTGGGTGCGCATTCCTACTAATGCTCAAAAGTCTCCATCTCTCACGTAGGGAGCGCTCCATAACGCCACCTGCATCACCACCGACTTGAACCAGGCCTGGTGCATTTTCTCCACCTCTTCGGGGCTGTGTCCCTTCTTGGCAAGGAAGGGCTTGATGGTCGCCGTGATAGGGTAGATGAACGCAACCAGGTAGTGGTGGCTAATGTTCGGCACGGAGTTGACGCCATCGGTCTTGTTCTTCTTGGTGCGGTGATGGCGCAGGCCGATTTCGTGAGCATAATTCAACCACGTTTGGTCATAGGGGCGATTGCAGGTGTCCAGAATCCACTGACCAAAGCGTTTGCGCACGGCCGCGAGATAGTCGCTGTTGGCGTTCCCCTTGCCATCGGTGAAGTAGTACACCAGATGGAGATGAGAGCCGACGAAACCATACCACACATCAAGGACATCC
Organism: Chloroflexota bacterium; assembly: GCA_040753755.1. Lineage (GTDB taxonomy): Bacteria > Chloroflexota > Anaerolineae > Anaerolineales > Villigracilaceae > Defluviilinea. The sequence goes on along the minus strand of JBFMDB010000039.1, from coordinate 1,368 downwards.
TCGATTTGGTCCGCCAGCACTTCACCCGCTATGCGCAGGTACTTCTCGTCTTCGGCGCCGAAAAGTACAGCCTTTTTCAGGTTCTCCAAGTCTTCCACCTTGAGTGGGGAAGGCGAAACCTGAGTTGTCCCGTAGGTATAACCAGGAATGTTTGTCGTAGTCATGTCAATGTCTCCTTATGATTGAGTAGTGTTAGGACTTGAGTGACCTGCTCGTATGAGCACTTGGTCGAGTTCTTGGTCTGTCGGTTCAGTCACAATGATTTTGAACTTGCCCTCGCCAAAAACGAGCGTCGGTGTGCTGCGATACCCGCGGTTGATGAAGATCACGAACCGCTCGGCTTCGGGGTCGTGGTCAATGTTCACTTCGCGGAACGGAATGCCGAGTTCACGCAAGCGGTCGCGCGTACGCTCGGTATCGTCGCAGTCCGTCGCGCCATACAAAGTGAGCGGCAAGGGCATGGCATCACCTCCTTCCATCTTTCGTTAGTTTTCTGCTGGAACAAAGTCGGGACACTCCAGGTAGGTATTTGCTTCGGATAATGGAGCATCCACGAATGCACAGTGATGGGGCCCGCGTGGATCGTCTGGGTGCACATCTTTCTGGAAGAATTGGCAGTTCCAGCACATCTCGTAAACTTTGACATATCCAGCGCGTTGTAGGTGACGGACAATGGCTCGGGTAGCACGTAATAAGGCAGCCTGTTCTGCCTCTGGCAAAGCATTCACCGTGGTTTCAATTTCGTCCAAGACATCTTCCAGCATCCCTGCTTTGTCCTCACCTTTAGACGTCAATTCAAGTGTGACGACACGCTGGTCCTCTGGCAATGGTGTACGTTTGATCAACCGTTTGCGTTCGAGCGCATCGGCAACACCGCTCGACGTTGCATAGGTGGCCCCCAACCGATGGGCCAAGCCGCCAATCGTGCGAACACCTGGGCGAGCATATTTGAGAAAAAGTAACGATTGAATCTGTGTCGGAGAGAGACGCGCGACCTTGCCTCGCTCTCGGAAAAGGTGATCAATCGCCTGGGTAATGCGATAGAGTGTGATGGTAATCCTACCGCCCAGCGCATTTCGGTGTTTTGGATTGAACGGTGAAATCATTTAGGACTCCTAAATTTATTATACTCAGGTGCTGACTCTTTGTCAAATCCGTCCCACGCTATCGTGCAGTTAGCGGGCTAACAACGGGTTGCAGGCGACGGCGCTCCGCTTCGCTACGCGCCGCGCCTGAACCCGACCGTTAGCCCGTTCCTTGCAAAATATTATTTCAGCAAAGTTGCACGTAGTAATAATTTTTGACCCTACTGGTATTTGTAAAAAGTAAGTCTCATTTTCAGCCCAAAACACGAGAGAAAATGGGCAA
>JBFMDB010000038.1:0-3898 GCA_040753755.1 Chloroflexota bacterium | reverse complement strand
ACATTCCCGACAACGATACTTTTGACTGCCGGAACCATTCAACCCATTCTTGACCTGCCGTTTGATCGATTTACATTTTGGACATCTCATCTACCTATTCTATATCACTTTGACTTTAGGTACTCTCAGAGTTGGAATATAAGGATCGCGATCGGTTTTATGTTTCTTGGACTGTGCATTATTTTCGCGTTGTATTTGCAGAATGAGGATACACGTGCGGCGTTGTTTGCCAACCCGTTGAATTTACTTGTCTTTCCCGCGATCATTGTCATCGTTGGGTTGATCCTTGCGTTCAGCATCTGGTTGGCGCGGCGAGTCTCTGAGATGTTGAAGAGCGCGGATCTAAAAGTGGCGGAGGGAAAGATCGAACTCGATTCGCATTACAACTCAGGCGCGGGGTTCACTAGCTATTATGTCTTTGTCGGCAAAAAGCGCTTCGGCTTTACCGAAGATATGAGCCGCACGTTCAAGGAAGGGGAGAAGTATCGCGTGTATTACGTCAAGGCAAGCGCGCTTGAGTTGATCATGTCGTATGAGCGGGTACAGGCTTAATAAATTCTTGACATCAAATACGATGTGGTATATGATGCCGCCAGAGGTCATATGTCACGGTATGCGTTAAGTCTTCCACAACAACTGAAGAAAGAAGCCGAGGAATGGGCGGCTCGCCAGGGCGTTTCACTCAACCAGTTCATCTTGTGGGCGGTTGCCGAGAAACTGGGGTCGCTTCGTTCGAGCGTGGACGATCCGAACTTTCCGCGCGTCACCTATCGCCGCGGCGCATCCCGCCGCCCAACGCCTGTACTCAGTGGAACGGGCATTCGCGTCCAAACCATCGTGACCGCCGCCGACAAGTGGAAATTATCTCCCTCTGAGATCGCCGACCAGTTCAACATCCCCGAAGCGCAAGTCAAAGAGGCGCAAGCATTTTACGAAGCGCACAAAGAGGAAATAGACGCGGATACTGAGTCCGAATCCGCGTTGGAGCTGAGGGGTGGCTAAACCGCGTTTGCACCTCGATGCGGACGCGTCCATCAAGGCTGTCTATAACGCGTTGCGCGAACGCGGTCACGATGTCACACGCACTCCGAATGATTGGACAACTTTCGACGCCGACGACAAAGCACAATTGCTCGGAGCAACCGCACAAGGACGCGTGCTGTTTACCTTCAACGTCCGCGATTATCTCGTGTTGGCAAAAAGATATTCCACACATCACGGAATTATCCTTGCAGTGCAAAATCGTTGGACGATACGTGAACTGATCGAATCGCTTGACCACATCTTGACTCAAACCGAGGATGACGATTGGCTTGGTATTGTCCGCTGGTTGAATGATTTCAAAGGGTAGGGGCAGACGCGCAGGTTCGCCCCTACGGTACAATCGGGGGAATATGAAAGAATTCATCTACTCCCGCAACGCCGTGTACGAAACCTTGCGCGCCAAACGGCGCGAGGTGTTCAAGATCGAGTTAGCTGATAATGTCCAGATCAAAGGCAGGCTTGCCGGGGTCATGGAGTTGGTTTCTCAGCGAAAGATTCAAGTCGTCAAAACGAAGCGCCCAAGCCTCGATAAAATCCACGAGAACAATCAGGGCATCATCGCCGAAGTGAGCAAGTATCCGTATGCAGACTTGCTGGATATTCTGGAGAACGCGCGCAAGAAGAATGAACCTCCGTTTGTGTTGTTGCTCGATTCGTTGAATGACCCGCAGAATTTCGGCACGCTCATCCGCACCGCGGAGGCGACGGGTGTGCATGGCATCGTCATTCCGTTGGCGCACGCGGTGGAAGTCACGCCCGCCGTGGTCAACGCGTCGTCGGGCGCGAGTGAACACATGCTGATCGCGCGGATGAATCTTGCGCAAGCGATTGACGCGCTCAAAGAGGAAAACGTCTGGGTTGTGGGACTCGATCAGGACGGGGAAACGGTCGGGGCGAAGACCACGCGTTACCTCACGGGAGCAACTGCACTCGTGGTTGGAAGCGAGGGCGAGGGCATTCGTCAACTCACGCGCGCGAAATGCGACATTGTGTTGAAACTTCCGATGCGCGGGCAGGTCGAATCGCTCAATGCCGCGGTGGCGGGTTCGGTCGCGTTGTATCTGGCGTACTTGGCGCGAAATCAATCATCGGAGAAATAATGCCTCAAGCAACATATCATTTTCCGCGCGGATTTTTATGGGGGACGGCGACCGCCGCGCATCAAGTGGAAGGCAACAATACGAACAATCAATGGTGGAAGTGGGAACAAGCGGGTCACACCGACGGGACGTCTGGTCTCGCGTGCGATTGGTGGGGCGGACGCTGGCGCGAAGACTTCGACCGCGCCGCGGAGGGCGGACAGAACGCGCACCGCTTTTCGGTGGAGTGGAGCCGCATCCAGCCGACGCCCGACACGTGGGATGAAGACGCGTTGGAACGCTATCGAAGTATGTTGCGCGGACTGCGCGAACGCGGCATCACTCCGATGGTCACGTTGCATCATTTCACCAATCCGCTGTGGCTCGAAGAAATAGGAGCATGGGAAACGGACGCGGTTGTTCCACTGTTCGAGAAATTCGTCCGCAAGACGGTGGAGGCTTTGAAAGAATATTGCACACTGTGGTGTACGTTCAATGAGACCAGCGGGTACGCGTTGAACGGATATGTGGGCGGAGGTATCAACAGTCACTTTCCCCCCGGAAAGGACGATCTGCGGCTTGCGATGCGCGTGCAAGCCAACACCTTGCGAAGTCACGCAGCGGCGTATCATGCCATTCACGAAGTACAGCCCGAGGCAAAAGTTGGGTTAGCGCTGCATTATCGTTCGGTCGTGCCGCATCGGTCATGGTCACCGTTGGATAGACTGTTACGAAACAACGCCGATAACTTGGTGAATCATTCGATCCCGATGACGCTGACAACCGGTGTGATGCGCACTGTGCTTGGCACGTATCGCATCCCTGAAGCCAAGGGCACGCAGGATTATTTCGGTTTCAATTATTACACCCGCAACCGTATTGCGTTCGATATTCGCAAGCCCAAGACGATGTTCAGCAATCCCTTCTACCCTGAGGATGGCGACTTCAGCGATAAGAAATTCCTCGTCAACGAACCGGATGGCATGTTCGAAGGATTGAAGTGGGTCGTGCGGAATTTCCCGGGTTTGCCGATCTACATCACTGAGAACGGATTTCCCGACGCGGAAGACCTCGTGCGCCCGCGTTACATCGCTCAACACATTCATCAGATGTGGCGCGCCGTCAACTTCAATTGGCCCGTGAAGGGATACTTCCATTGGACGCTGGTGGACAACTTCGAATGGGATCAGGGCTGGACGCTTCGATTCGGCCTGTGGGGTTTGGATACCGAAACCCAAAAGCGGATCAAACGCCGCAGCGCGGATCTGTACGCGGAGATCTGCAAAGAGAACGGTCTTTCCTCCGAGATGGTGCAGAAGTATTGCCCCGAGGTGTTCGAGAAATTGTTTCCGGTGTAATGTGTAGGGGCACAGCGAAACGAAGAGTTGTCAAAATCTGAAACGGATTCGCTATACCCTTACAAACAATATGAATCTCCCTCCCGATTTTAGTTCCACAATCTCGAACCCCTTCGGCGAAGACGGCGAACAATTCCTCGCCAACCTCCCCGCGTTGATTGCCGAAGCCTCCGCGCGCTGGGGGTTGACGAACATCCAGCCTGTCCCGAATCTCTCCTATAATTTTGTGGCGTACGCGGGATCACCCTCACCCCTAACCCCTCTCCCGAAGGGAGAGGGGCATGTTGTGCTTATTCAGGGTAACCGAAGTTGCCTAACAGAAAGGCCAGCGGCATGAAAGAAGCTGAGGATCAAGTCAGGTCTGCGGCGCAGGCGAGCAAAGCCAAGGTTTAGCATGACACGAATAGCCTCTTTTGT
>JBFMDB010000037.1:0-13829 GCA_040753755.1 Chloroflexota bacterium | reverse complement strand
CAGGAACCTCCCACAACGTGGTATAACCCATTTGACACTCCTTGCAGGTTGTTTGGATAGCACCTACAATTCTGCTCTAGGAGTGTCTTTTTGGTAAGACCCAATAAATTTACGGATAGGTTCTTAGTACTTCTTGCAATTTTTGAGGTTTTAGAGTGCCTTCAGAAGATAGCACGATACTAGGCTCTGCTGTGAATATGTGATTAGGTCGGATATAGCTGTCATATCTTAGTCCACCCGTAGCAAAATCTGTCCTCAAAAGAGGAATGGCAAACTCCATCCTTGATGGCTGGGTTGTTATTTGACAAAGAATTAATTCGTCAATTTTTGGGGCAGACAACACCAAGAAACTTTCTGAAGGTGCGGCTATAACCAAAGCTGGTCGCACCTTAGTTTGACTCATATCCGTAAACGGAAAAGGCAGGGTTATTACTTCCCCTTTGACAAATACGCCCATGCCGCATCTTCTTCGGGTCTATCCCAATCCTTAGCTAAAACATTTTGCGAGGCAATCATCAAACGAAGAGCTACAGTATTAATGGGCTTCCCTTGCTCGTATAATTCGGCGGGATTAACACCTTGCACTCCATCCGTAGAAGATAAAAAATCCTTAGCACTTTCTTCCTGTCTACCGCGATATGGAATAGTAATGTAGGTTGCTAAAGTCATTTTTCCTCTCTTTCTTTCATCCTTGCCTCAAATTGAGCCACATTCCCTTTTAGAACTTCAACAAATGCTTTCATTACATCGGGACTAGCGACAATAGTTGTCAGTGGCTTAACCACAAGTTCATTAGGTATTTCAGATTCGTCCAGTCCAAAAGTTAAAGGTGGGTTCAAATGGCCGAAAGTAATATGATATTCAGTGCCCCCCGCATGGGTGACTTGTATATGATTCGCATAAAAAACCGGGGTATTTTCATTGGAACCCCAAACCACGCGAACCTTCTTTTCTTTTTCGGGATTTTTTTGTTCTGTCATAGGTCTTTTCCTTTTCCCAATTATACACACATACACACAAACCGAATATTACAGTTCATTAGGAACTTATACAGTTGCACATCCAATGCCATTCGTGGTTGTATATGATTCTCATTTGATTCTTAGAACATCTGTTATAATTTTGAGGGTGGAACAAAAACCGACAACCCTCAACAAAAACTGGCTCGCCTCGCTCACGCAAGGACTCCCTCCGGCATACTGGCTGTTGTGGAGCGGCACGCTCATCAACCGCCTCGGCGGGTTCGTCATCCCCTTCCTCTCGCTCTACCTCACGAATCAACGCGAAATCCCGGTGAGCCAAGCCGCGCTCATGGTCTCGCTCTTCGGCGCAGGCTCGTTCCTTTCGCAACTCGTCGGCGGCGAACTGACCGACCGCCTCGGCCGCCGCCCGGTCATGTTGATGAGTTTCCTCGTCACGCCGGTCTTCATGCTCGCGCTCGGTTTCGCGCGCGATGTCGCTCTCATCGCGGTCTTCACTTTCTTCGTCGGCTTTTTCACCGATCTGTATCGTCCCGCGGTCGGCGCGGCAATTGCGGATTTGGTCCCTGCCGAATCGCGGACGCGCGCCTACGGATACAACTACTGGGCGATCAACCTCGGCGCGGCGGTCGCTCCGCTTCTCGCGGGACTGTTAGCCCGTTCCAACTACCTCATCCTTTTCATCGCCGACGCGGCGACCACTCTCATCTTTGGTTTGATCGTTCTCTTCGGCATCCGCGAGACTCGTCCCGCCGAGGCTCATCACGCCTCGCACGTGTCGTTCAACGAACGGATGAGTCAACTCAAGCGCGAGCCGATTCTGTTGATCTTCTCCCTGCTGGCATTATTCTTCGGCATGATCTACATGCAGGGATACGTCACCCTTCCGCTGGACATGGGCTCACACGGACTCGGTCCTGAACAATTCGGCGCGGCGATTGCGGTCAACGGGTTTCTGATTATCCTAGTCACCATTCCCATCAGCAATCTGGCAGTCAAATGGCATCGCTTTCGCACGATTGCTTTATCCGCAATATTTCTCGGGCTGGGGTTTGGTTTCACGGCTCTTGCCGACAACCGGACGCTGTTCATGGTCAGTGTGGCAATTTGGACAGTGGGTGAAATTGCGGCAACTTCTGTCGCGCCCGCCATCATCGCGGATTTATCGCCAATCGAATTGCGCGGCGTTTATCAGGGAATCTTCGGCTCGGCGTGGGGGCTTGCCTATTTCCTTGGTCCTCTCGCAGGCGGGTGGGTGTATGAACATCAGGGAAGCAACGCCTTGTGGGCAGGCTGCTTGCTGTTAGGAATGATCCTTGCCGTTTGCTATTTGGCATTGGGCGCGCCCGCAAAACGAAGGATGGAACAAACTCGCTCTACAAGTGCGTCGCACAATCGCTGAGTGCGACGCACCCTCAAACGATGGGGTTATAATCGCGCCATGCCAAAATCGAAATCTCAACCCATCGCCGCCGATGAATTCCTCACCGAGGAATACGAGTACATCGCGCAGACCGCCGCGCAGGCAAACGAAGACCGTGCCCGCATCTCGTCGTTCTACCTGATCGCCGTCGGGTCGTTGATCGCCACCATCTTTGGCACGCAATTCTTCGACCCCGATTTCTTTACGCGAAGCATCAAATTCATGTTCAGCGGCATCTTCCTCCTGCTCACGCTGATGGGCACAAGCACCGTCATGCAGCTCGCGAAACTGCGCGCGGCGTGGTACGAGTCCATGCTGGCGATGAACCAGCTCAAGGATTTCATGATTTCGCAAAACAAAGAAATATCAAAGGCTCTCCGCTGGACGTCGCGCACCCTACCGCCGAAATATAAAACATCGAGCATCTCGTTTTATCAGGCGCGTGAAGCCGCCATCCTCAGCGGTGTGACCTTCACCGCTTCCATCCATTTCGCTCAGTACGCGCTGGGCTTGAACAGTTGGAATAACTGGTTAATCTCTGCTGTGTGCGGAATTATCGTGGTCGTTTTGCAACTAGCCGTATACAAGCGGGCGTTGAACTGACATGCCGCGCGATTATATTTCCCAACCGCCTGCCGCGTTCCAACGCCGTCCGCATCTCACCCGCGATGACGATTGGATTCGCGCCTTTCTGCATAAAGCAAAAGTGGGTCATATCGCCACCTCCATCGATGGGCAACCATTCGTCAACCCGACCACCTTCTGGTACGATGAATCCAATCACCAGATCATCTTCCATTCCAACATTGCGGGGCGAATCCGCTCGAATGTGGAAGCCAACCCAAAAGTGAGTCTCGAAGCGAGCGAGTTGGGGAAGTTCCTGCCGTCGAACGTCGCGCTGGAATTCTCGCTTCAATTCCGCAGTGTGGTTGTGTACGGGACCGCGCGGCTGGTGGAGGATCCCGACGAGGCGCGTCAGTTGCTGTATGGACTCATCCGGAAATATTTCCCGGCGATGACCGCTGGCAAGGAATTTCGCGAGATCACCGACAAGGAATTGCGCGCGACATCGATCTATGCCATCCAAATCGAAAGTTGGAGCGGAAAAGAAAACTGGGACGAACGCGCCGACCAAAGCGACGAGTGGCCGCCGCTCGACGAGAAATGGTTTGAGTAAGGAGTTGACATGCCCGAAGAAAAATTTCGCACCGAAGAGTTCCGCGTGGACGGCGAGGAACTTCTTCGTAAGATCAAGAGCCTCATCAACGAGGGAAACATCCGCCGCGTGATCATCAAGGACAAAGATGGAAAAGTTGTGTTTGAAATTCCGCTCACGTTCGGCGTGGTCGGCGCGTTGGTCCCGCCGCAACTTGCCGCCATTGGTGCGATCGCGGCATTGTTGAGTGAAGCGACTGTTGTAGTGGAAAAGCGCGAATGAAATCCTATCGCAAAGAACTCTGGTTCAACCTCCCCTCCCGCCGCGGATTCGTCAACATTACCCCCGACGTGGAAGTCGCCCTGCGCGAAAGCGGAATCAAGGAAGGCTTGGCGCTGGTCAACGCCATGCACATCTCCGCGTCGGTCTTCATCAACGACGACGAATCGGGTTTACATCACGATTACGAAACATGGCTGGAGAAACTCGCCCCGCACGAACCCGTCAGCCAATATCGCCACAACGACACCGGCGAAGATAATGCCGACTCGCACCTCAAACGTCAGATCATGGGACGCGAAGTGGTGGTCGCCATCACCGACGGCAAACTGGATTTCGGTCCGTGGGAGCAGATCTTCTACGGTGAGTTCGATGGCAGGCGCAGGAAGCGCGTGCTAGTGAAAATTATCGGTGAGTGACTCCCTTCTCCTTTCGGGAGAAGTGTTGGAGATGAGGGTAAAAAAACGTCCCGAAGGCTTTGAGCCTTCGGGACGTATCTGCTACGGGCAGTTGATCCGGTACACCACAAGCTGTTCGATCTTCTGCGTACGGTCCACCACACCGCCGCCCTTGTTCAAACCGATGATCTGAAAATCGAACCAACCGGGATCGAGCCGTGAATCCGGGTTGACGGTTTCGCCGGTCAGCACCATCGAAAACACACCCGCGCTCACCTCGTCCATTTTACCGGCGCTCCTCCACGGGGTATCGTAGATCGCCTGCGGATAATCCCTCACACGATAGAACAGTTCGGCTTCTTCGATATCGACCAGCGATGCGGTTGCGGTGATGGTCATTTCACGCGTCACACAACGCAATGTAAACTCATTGCCCGATAACGTGATGTTCTTGAACACGCCTTTGCCGAGCAGGTCATCCAGCACGATGGGCGCGCCGGTCGTATCCGCAGAAGTTGCGGCAGCCGGAGGTTCCGTCGGCGGGACGGCGGTTGCTTGCGCGGGCACGGGGCTCGCCTCAACGACCACGGTCACAACGACCGGTTCCGGTTGTTGCGGGGCTTGTGTAGGCTCGACGACAACGGTGACCACGACAGGTTCTTGTGCGACGGGTTGCGCGGTGGGCGTGGCGGTACAAGCCGCCAACAGGATGGCAAGCAAAACAAGTGAAACTCTTTTCATATAACGCTCCTTTTGTAAATCTCGAACAGAATCGTAACGGCAAGGCAATCGGCTGTACACTGTGCGCCAGCGTTTCGAGTTTTCATTTTCGATAACTCGCGCGATTTTTCGCCCGCAACCTCCTCCCCCAAATTACCCATACGCCTCTGTTATAATTTTCGCCATGCTCACACCGGAACAGATCGAAAACAAACTGGATCGAATCCTGCTGAAAGTGCAAAAGCCGGGGCGCTATGTCGGCGGCGAACTCAACAGCACGGTCAAAGATTGGGATTCGGTTCAAACCAAAGTCGCGTTCGTCTTCCCCGATATTTACGATATCGGCGTCTCGAACGTGGGGCTCAAGATTCTCTACGATCAAGTGAATCAACGCGGCGACGCGCTTGCCGAACGCGCCTATGCGCCGTGGCTGGACATGGAAGCGCTCATGCGCGAACACGGGATTCCGCTGTACACGCTCGAATCAAAACGACCGTTAGCCTGCTTCGACCTCGTCGGCATCACCCTCCCGTACGAGACTCTCTACACCAACACGCTCAACATCCTCGATCTGGCTGGCATCCCCGTCCGTTCCGCGGACCGCGACGAGTCGCATCCCATCATCATCGCCGGCGGACATTCCACGATGAACCCCGAACCCATGCACGCCTTCATCGACGCGTTCGTGATCGGCGAAGGGGAAGAGGTGATACACGATATTATCAATGTCATCATGTCCTTGCGAGCGAGCGATAGCGAGCGAAGCAATCCCCCGGTTGGCGAGGAGATTGCTTCGACGCCTTCGGCGTCTCGCAACGACATACTGAAAGCGCTTGCAAAAATCCCCGGTGTCTACGTCCCTCGATTTTACGAAGCCTCCTACCTCGAGGACGGCACGGTATCACACATCGAACCGACCATAGCGGATATTCCGAAGGTGGTCACCAAACGCGTTGTCGCCAAACTGCCTCCCCCGCCGACGAAGTTCATCGTTCCGAACATCGATATCGTCCACAACCGCGTCTCGGTGGAGATCATGCGCGGGTGCACGCGCGGGTGTAGATTCTGTCACGCTGGGATGATCACGCGTCCCGTCCGCGAACGACCCGTGGACGAAGTCATCGAAGCGCTGGAGGCGGCGGTCAAATCCAGCGGCTTCGAAGAGATCGCGCTGCTGTCGCTCTCATCATCCGATTACACAAACGTGTTGGAACTCGTCACGAAGGTCGGGGAAAAATTCGGCGGCACGCATCTCAAAGTGTCATTACCTTCTTTGAGGATCGAATCCGTTTCGATTGATCTGATGGAAAAACTCAAAGACAAACGCTCCGGCGGGTTCACGCTCGCGCCCGAAGCCGCCACCGAACGGATGCGCCGCATCATCAACAAATTCGTTCCCGACGAAGAAGTGATCAACACCACGCGCGAAATCTACGCGCGCGGCTGGACGACGATCAAGTTGTATTTCATGATCGGGCATCCGAGCGAGACGCTCGAAGATGTGCAGGCGATCGCGGACTTGTGCAAGCGCGTCATCGCCGAGGGACGCAAGGTGGCAGGGATGCGCGTCAAGTTGAACGCGGGCGTAAGCACGTTCGTGCCGAAATCGCAGACGCCGTTCCAGTGGGTGTCATGCGACACGCCCGAACAGATCCGCGCGAAGCAGGCATTGCTCCGACGCGAATTGGGGCGCGATAAGAACATCAAACTGAGCCTCACGGATGCGGAAGATTCGTTTCTCGAAGCATGGCTTTCACGCGGCGATAGAAAAATGGCGGAAGTGTTGTACACCGCGTGGAAGAATGGTTCAAAGTTCGACGCGTGGAAAGAAGGGCGAAATTACGAGGGGTGGCTCGCCGCGTTTGAAGAACACGGACTTGACCCGTTGTTTTACACGCACCGTCAGCGCCGCACGGACGAGGTCTTCCCGTGGGAGCACATCACCGCCGCGGTTCGCAAAAACTTTTTATTCCAAGATTTCAGGCAATCGCTTGAAGGGCAGATCCGCGTGGATTGCCGCTTCGATTGTTTCGCCTGCGGCATCCTGCCAACATTTGCGCAGATGCGCCGCGAAAACCCGGGCGATGTGTGGAAGTGCCCGGAGGTGAAAAGCCCGGGGAGGCAAGGGATCAGTGAGACAGTGTCCAGTGGGGCAGTAATCAGTGGGGCAGTAATCAGTGAGCCGGTGAACAGTTTGCCGGTGATTGGGGATTGAGTCCTGCACATGTCCGCGCCAAGAAAACAATTCATCGAAAAGTTAATGCGCGAACGCGATAAGTTCGAGTTGTTGCTGAACCGAATCGGCTTCACGCGGCAGATGACGATGAAGGGTGTGGCGGGGGTTTGGTCCATCAAAGACATCCTCGCGCACGTGTGGGCATACGAGCAATACATCGCTGACCGTATGAACGAGATCGCGCACGGCGAACAGTACACACCCTGCAAAGCGCACAACGCGCTGGACGCGTTCCTCGACGAGCACGGCTATCCCGATTTCGGCTCGCCCCTGCTGGACGACGACACCGCCAACGAATGGGTTCACGAAAAATACAAACGCGTCGCGCTCGAGGAGATCGTCGCGCAGGAACTTCAGGCGTTCGCTTCGATCCACGCCGCGCTCGAAACCCTGACCGATGAAGCGATCCGCAGGCACAACCTGCTCGACCGCGTGGCAGAGAACACATTTCATCACTATCGCTATCACGTGCGCGATATCCGCCGCTGGTTGAAAAAGAACGCGGTGAACTCCAAGTAGCGCAGATGGCATCTTGCGCTACAAATGCCATGCGGATTCGAATCACATTCACCAAGCAGGGACCGCTTCGCTACACGGGTCACCTTGACTTGCACAAATTATGGGAACGCGCCGCCCGCCGTGCGGAACTCCCGCTAGCGTATTCGCAGGGATTCCATCCGCAGCCGAAGATGAGTCTCGCGGCGGCTCTGCCGCTGGGATTTTCGTCCACGTGCGAAGTGTTGGACATGCGCCTCGAACGCGACATTCCGCTGGACGGACTGCGCGAACGGCTCAACGAGACGCTCCCGCCGGGGATTCAAGTTTTGGGCATCGAGCAAAGCGACGAACGCGAACCCGCGTTACAGACGCAGGTCGCTTCGGCGGAGTATAAAGTCAAGTTGACCGAACCAGTTGACCCGTCGGAGTTGAAGCGCAGGGTTGAATCCGCTCTGGCATCCGAATCCATCCTCCGGGAACGACGCGGGAAGAAGTACGATCTGCGTCCGCTGATCGAGTCTGTCGAAGCGGCGGGTGATACAATCGTGATGCAACTGGCGGCGCGCGAAGGCGCAACGGGGAGACCCGAAGAAGTGTTAGATGTGTTGGGTATCGCGTTCGAGGAGACAAGGATCGAGCGAACGCGTTTGATATTTCGACCTCCTCTTTCAAAAGAGGAGATTGCTTCGGGCGATACAACACCGCCCTCGCAATGACAAAATCAATGGAGGAGCTATGGCACTACTTGGAGCAGTATTCTTTGGGTTCGTCCCCATGTTCCTGTTCGCGGCGTTCGTCAACTGGCTGGACCGCTACGAGAAGGAACCGAAATTGTTGCTCGGCGCGGCATTCGTTTGGGGCGTGGTGATCGCCGGGGGCGGCGCGTACATTTTGAACACCGTGTTCGGCATCGGAATTTACCTGTTCACCGGCTCCGAAGCCGCGGCGGATTTCGGCACCACATCCATCGTTGCGCCGATCATCGAAGAGGCGTTGAAGGGGCTCGCCGTGCTGGTCGTGTTCCTGTTGTTCCGCAAAGAATTCGATTCGGTTCTCGACGGTGTCGTCTACGGGGCGATCACCGCGATGGGCTTTGCCGCCATCGAAAACGTGTTGTACATTTATCGCAACGGCTTTCAGCAAGGCGGCTGGGAAGGTTTCTGGTTCCTCGTCGTCGTCCGCGTGGTACTGGTCGGGTGGATGCACCCGTTCTTCACCGCATTCACCGGCATCGGGTTTGCCGTCGCGCGCATGAGCCGGAACATGCTGGTGAAGATCATCGCAGTCCCGGCGGGGTATGTGGTTGCCGTGCTCACTCACTCCTTCCACAATACGTTCGGCACGCTCGTCGGCGGCGAAGGCGGATTCTTCCTCGGGTTGCTCGCCGATTACTTCGGCTATTTCGTCATGACCGCCTTCATCGTCTGGATGATCATTCACGAGCGCAACATCTTGAAGCGGCAATTGGTGGAGGAAATGAACAGCGGCGCGATCTCTCCGAAGCAATACAACACCGCCATTTCGTTCTTTCAATTCAACGCGCATCTGTCGGCAATCACTTCCGGCAGTTTCGGACCCACGAAGCGTTTTTATCAGGTGCTCGGCGAACTCGCGCACAAAAAGGAACAACGCGCCAAGATGGGGGAAGAATCGGGCAATACACAGATCATCGATGGGTATCGCGCCGAATTGACGAGGCTGGCACCGTTGGCGAAGGCGTAATGAATCTTGTAGGGGCGGGGTACCCCCGCCCCTACACAAACCATTGTGATAAAATTTTTCCGCCCGCCCCCGTAGCTCAGTGGACAGAGTGTCGGCCTCCGGAGCCGAAGAGCGCAGTTCGAGTCTGCGCGGGGGCGCACAACCGCCGCAAGGCGGTTTTTGTTTTAGGAGGATAAAAAACCAGCCGCAGAGAACGCAGAGAAAATGAGAATTTTCTCAAGGGTCTCTGTGACCTCCGTGGCCAAGAGGGTTTGCATTACAATCAACCGCGATGAAAAAATCGATTTCAATGTTTTGGCTTGCCATATTCTGCGCGGGATGCAGTTTTTCTGTGGATGTGATCGAACCGGTGACGCCGACCGAGTTCATCGTCACTTCAACGCTGCCGCCCTCGCCGACAATGGAACCCAGTGAGACTCCGCTTCCGCCTCTTCCCACACCGACGATCGATCCGGTGGAAGGAGCCGCGTCCACGCAGGTGAACGTCCGCACGGAACCTTCGACGGCTGGCGCGGTGCTGGGTATCCTGCCTGCAAACTCGAGAGTGCAGATCATCGGCAAGGACCCCGGTGAAAACTGGTGGCAGATACTGTATCCACCCGGGATCGATGGAAAAGGCTGGGTCGCGGCGGAATTCGTCCAACCTGCGGAGGAGGGCATTATTCCGATCATCGGAGGCGAGTTTGCCGCTGTCATACAACAACAACTCAACGTGCGCAGCGGACCCGGCACCAGTTTCAATTCGCTTGGCACGTTGAACGCGAACGATGTGGTCCCTCTGACCGGAAAAGATTCGGCCGGTGTGTGGTTACAAATCGAGTTTACAAGCGGACCTGACGGCAAAGGCTGGGTCAACGCCGCGTTCGTGCAAGCGACGGGAGTCGAAAACCTGCCGATCGTGGCGGAGGGAAATGTGGTCGTCGGCACGGGGACTCCGACAATTGCTCCAACGCCATCCACGCCGGTTGCCATCCCCGCGCCGAACGACGGTGATTCGCCATCGTCACCGGCGGTGAACGTCACACTTTCTACTACCGGAACAAAATCATTCCAATACTCGAGCGACGTCTCCTCCCCCGCCGGCGACGCGGAGGATTGGATTCAGTTCACCCCGTCCGCGGGAGCCGTGCTGATCCAATTGGATTGCGAAGGGAGCGGGTCGTACGTGGCAGAGGTGTTGGTGGAGGGAATACCTCCGCTAAATCTTGTTTGCGGGAGGATCATCCTAGTCGCGACAATCCCGAACACCGCGCATGCGATTCGTTTCCAGTCCGCGCCGGTGGGCGATCTGCAATATACGCGGTTCACGGTGATCGTGACGTTGCCGTAGTTGCCATTGCGAGCCGCCATAGGCGGCGTGGCAATCTCTTGGTAGCGAGGAGATTGCTCGGTCGAGCCTTCGGCTCTCCTCGCAATGACACTGCATTTGGATTGTGCCTGATTGTACAAAAAATCCCTTTATGGTAGAGTTAATCCAAATTTAACTCGTGTGAGGGTTTCCCTGCATGACCACTGAAAAGATTCCGGACATCATCATCGGCCGCCTGCCCATTTATTTGCGGGCTTTGCAACGGCTGGCGGACTCAGGCGAGCAGACCACCTCGTCGCAGGAGTTGGGGGAATTGGTGGGCATTTCGGCGGCGCAGATCCGCAAGGATATTTCACAGTTCGGCGAATTCGGCAAACAAGGGACGGGATATTCGATTCCATTCCTGATGGAAAAATTGCGCAACATCCTCAAAGTGGACCGCGTGTGGGAGGTGGTGATCGTCGGCATGGGCGACATCGGTCACGCGCTCGCCAACTACAATGGATTCAACAACCGCGGCTTCCACGTGAGCATGGTGTTCGACAACGACCCGAAGAAGATCGGTCACAAGGTGGGAGATTTCGAAGTGCTGGATGCGGGGACGATGAACGAAAAGCTCAAAGCGCACAAGATTCGAATCGCGATGTTGTGCGTGCCTGCCGCGTCGGCGCAGGAGGCGGCAGACCAGCTCGTGAAGGCTGGTGTGAAAGCCATTTTGAACTACGCCCCCATCAGCCTAAACGTGCCGGAGGATGTGCACGTGCAATACATCGACCCGGTCACGCACTTGCAGAGGATGACGTATTATTTGTAGAGCAGGTTCGGTTTTACTCGTGAACGTTCCGGGCGAAAGAAGGCTCAACATGAAAACAGAAGCTTTTCTTCTGGAGGATTACAAACAAAAGGTCGGTTATCTTACGAGCCATTTCACGAGGATGTGGACCCGTTTCAACTTTTTCCTCACCATCGAATCGGCTTTGTTCACGTTTTCGATGAACAGCGCCTATGCCGATTACGCCGGATTACTCTCGCTGGCAGGTTTGATTCTCAGCCTCGCGTGGTACTTTTTTGGAGCAACAGATAATTACCTCGTGGATACGTACCGGCGGCAGATCGGACATGTGCACCACCTGCTTGAAAAAACGCTCGAGAACGGCGGTGTGAAAAAACTTGCAGGCAGCACGGAATTCAAAGTTTATTCTTATGTGGGAGATGTGATGGATGAGTCATTTAACCCAAAAAATAGCAGGGTGGAAACGACGCCCCGGAATTTCTTTCAGAACAGGCTCAAACTGGTCAGCGTCACGGAGCTGGCAGTGGTCTTTCCGACTCTATTTTTCGTGCTATGGTTGGTGAGGATTTGGTATTAAATCTTGAGAGCACCACGTTTAGGCACTTGCAGAGGATGACCAATTATTTGTAGAGACGAATTAATTTTTCACCGCCTAATCCGCTATTTGGCGTGTTATACGGCGACCGCCCAAAAGCCGTTATGCGGCGGCGGTATAACCCTAGTTGTGCCGCTCCGCCCAAAATAAAGGAAATATTCAGGAAGGGTTTCTATGACAACGAGAGTATTCGACTTAAATATTGAAGAAGTCTTAGAAAATTGGGAAGTTGAACATGCCTTGCGCGAAGTAATATCAAATGCGCTTGATGAGCAAGTCATCTCAAATACTGCCGAAATTCAGATAGCAAAAGATAAGCAAGGCAATTGGCACATTAGAGATTTTGGGCGGGGATTACAGATTGAGCATTTTACACTTAATGAAAATAAAGAAAAACTAAATGCCCCGTCAGGGGTTATCGGCAAATTCGGTGTAGGGCTAAAAGACGCACTTGCTACTTTCCATCGCAGGGGAATCGGTGTTCTTATTGGCTCTCCTTTTGGCACATTCCGCCTTAAGCAAGTTCATAAACATGGCTTCGACAATATTGTTACTTTACATGTCGAATATGACGATACAAAAAATAATATTTCGGGGACAGATTTTATTTTGCAAGGTGTAACTGATTCAGATATTGCAAAAGCAAAATCTTTATTTTTGAAGTTTGCTGGCGAGAATATTTTAGAAACAAATACCTATGGGCAAATTTTGGGTCGCAAAGAAAACGTAGCCCGTGTTTATATTTTGGGCGTTTTAGCCAGTGATGAGCCAAATTTTCTGTTCTCTTACAACATCACAAGCCTAACCGATACGATGAAAAAGAAGTTGAATAGAGAACGATTAAATGTTGGCAGAACCACTTACGCAGACAGAGTAAAGGCTATCTTGAAAAATGCTAAAAGTGAAGTTGTAGCAAATGCACTTGTTGACCAAATAAGTAAACGGGCAACTGGTGAACAGTGTGATGAAATGGCTTGGATTGAAATAAGTCAAATGGCACTTAATCTCCTGCACGAAAAAAGGCAGGTGGTTTACTTCACGGAGCAAGAATTACAGACCATCCCAAACATTATTGATAATGTTAGAACTGATGGCTATGAAGTTGTCGTCATTACCGAGCAACAGAAAGCCAAACTAGAAACTCAGGTTTTGACGGGTGGCGCACAAGTCCGCACAGTTGAAAACTACGTTCAAGAGTACAACACGAGTTTCCAATATAAATTTGTAGAAATTAGCAGTCTAAATAGAGAAGAACGCAGAATTTTTGACTTCACGCCTAAAATTATTTCATTGGTTGGTATTCCAAGTTACCGTGTGCCACAAATACGAATTTCTGAAACAATGCGAGTTACAAGTGATGATACTGAAGGAGTTTGGGATTCGTCTATTCCCGCCATTGTTATTAAACGTAGTAAACTAAACTCATTAATTGGATACGCCGCCACTCTTTTACATGAACTTGGACATGCTACAACGGGCGCACCTGATGTTTCTCGTGCGTTTGAGCATGTTCTTACAGAATACTTGGGCAAGACATCGGTACTCGCACTTCAAAAATGAGTCTTGCAAAACAAAAAGCGGCACAACAAAGCGTTCTCAGAAACAGCTAAGTAGGGACGAGTTGTAAGCCGAACTTGGCCGCTTTCTTCTCCAAATATTTGAGTTGCTGGTCGCGGTAGCGTTTTTCATACTCTACCACACTGAGCGGTTCATACTCGAC
>JBFMDB010000036.1:0-15866 GCA_040753755.1 Chloroflexota bacterium | reverse complement strand
GCCCATTTGGAAACTTGGAAAAAACTCCGCAATCTGTTGCCATTCGGTATACTTCAGGTCGGTCGGGTAGGTTTGGTTGAATTTGGTCATTCTCCAATCTTACTCGACCACTTTTAAAACACTCTCTGAGAGGGTTGACGAGTTTGGCAAACGAATCATAGTATGGCGTCAATCCATGCAATCCAAAAGCAGGGACATAGTGAGAATCATTTTGTGTCATTTCATTACCTCACACTGAACTTGGGCTTGAACCCGCGCAGACGATTGGCGTTGCCAACCACCGTAACGGACGAGAACGCCATCGCCGCACCCGCAATGAGCGGACTGAGCAACAAGCCGAAGAAGGGGAAGAGCACGCCCATCGCCACGGGAACACCCAACGTGTTGTAGATGAACGCGCCGAACAAGTTTTGATAGATATTGGTCATCGTGGCGCGGCTGACTTCGATGGCGGTGACCACGCCCTTGAGACTGCCTTTGATGAGCGTGATATCCGAGGCTTCGATGGCAACGTCCGTGCCTGTGCCGATGGCGAGACCGACATCCGCTTGCGCGAGTGCGGGCGCGTCGTTGATGCCGTCGCCGACCATGGCTACTACATTTTGGGTTTTCGATTTACGATTTTCGATTTGGAGTTTCTTGACTTCATTGGATTTGTCTTCTGGCAAGACTTCAGCCAGTACGTGCGTGATGCCGACTTTGCGCGCAATCGCTTCGGCAGTGCGGCGGTTGTCGCCTGTGATCATTACAACTTCGATGCCCATGCCTTGCAGAACCTTGATGGCGTCGGCGGAATCTTCTTTGACTGTATCTGCCACCGCAATGATGCCCGCGGCTTTGCTATCAATCGCGATAAACATCGGCGTCTTGCCATCATCGGCGAGCGATTTTGATTTTTCTTCGAGCGAGCCGAGTGCAATATTTTCGCGGTTCATCAACTTGAGATTGCCGATCAAAACGCTTCTTTCCTCGACTTTTGCCGAAACACCATGACCCGGGATGGCTTCAAAATCGACGACTTCTGCGAACTGCAGTTTCCGTGCCTGTGCGCCTTCCACAATTGCCTGCGCCAGCGGATGTTCGCTGACTTTCTCCACCGAAGCTGCCAATCTCAACAACTGATCACTGTCCACTGATGACTGTTCACTAAGCACTACATCCGTCAATTCAGGTTTGCCTTTCGTAATCGTGCCTGTCTTATCCAGCACAACCGTTTGAATTGCACGCGCTGTTTGAAGCGCTTCCCCTGAGCGGATAAGAATTCCGTGCTCCGCACCTTTGCCAATGCCAACCATGAGACTCATCGGCGTGGCAAGTCCCAACGCACAGGGACAGGCGATGATCAGCACCGTCACACTTGTAACGAGTGCATAAACCAACTGTGGTTGAGGCCCAATCACGAACCAGATGACGAAAGTCCACACGGCGAGGATCATTACGATGGGAACAAAATAGCCAGAGATGGTGTCAGCAAGTCTTGCAATCGGCGCTTTGGAGTTTTGCGCATCCTGCACCATTTTGACGATTTGTGCGAGCGCGGTATCTTTGCCAACTTTGGTGGTGCGGAACTTGAACGCGCCTGTCTTATTGATCGTCGCGCCGATGACTTCGTCACCCATTTTTTTGGAGGCGGGCAATGACTCACCCGTCAGCATGGACTCGTCCACAGCGGAACTGCCTTCGACGATGATCCCATCCACGGGAATTTTTTCGCCAGGGCGGACTTGGATCACATCGCCGACCAGCACTTCTTCAACAGGCAAATCGAGTTCTTTGCCATCGCGAATCACGCGCGCGGATTTGGCTTGCAAGCCCAGCAGCTTTTTGATCGCCGCGCTGGACTGTCCCTTGGCGCGGAGTTCAAGCGCTTGTCCTAACACGACCAAGGCAATGACCACCGCTACAACATCGTAAAACGGTTCCGATGTCCCTTCGGGGAATAAGGATGGAAACGCGATGGCAAATGTCGAATATAACCACGCCGCGCCTGTGCCCAGCGCAATCAACGTATTCATATTGGCTGAACGGTGCTTGAATGCCGCCCATGCGCCTGTGAAAAAGTCATAGCCTGAATAAAACAGCACGGGCAATGTGGCGACGGCGGAAAGTATCCATGCCCAGCGGATGGTTTCCATCGAAAGATCGCGAATAACAGGGACGTACTGCGGGTACGCAAACAGCAGCACAGGCAGCGAAACAATCGCCGCGAACCAGAACATTTTCATCAAGCGACTGTATTCACGCACGTGCGCTTCTTCCTGTTTATCTACAGGCGCGTCAGTCAACGCGAGGCGCGGTTTATAACCCCAGGTCTCGATTGCCGCATTCAATTGCGACAGCGTCGCCTTTTGTGGGAGATAATCCACAGTCGCTTCCTGTGTGGCGATGTTAACCGTTGCACTCAAAACACCCTCTGTGGATTGCAGTTCGTCCTCAATGAACCTCACGCAAGACGCGCAACGGAGATTTTCGATTCCAATCTTGATGTTTGTCCCACCCAATTGGAAGCCAGATCCACGAACCACTTCCGCCATTTGTTGGATGTTCACTTTCTTGGAATCATATTCAACTTGCAATACACCAGCTCCTGCATTGGTGGTTACTTGATGGACACCTTCCAAGACGCGCAAACCAGATTCCAGGATGGTGACAGGTTTGTAAAATGGCAGATCGGCAACGGGTAGTTCGATGCGAGACAGAGTCCGCTCGGGGTTGAAGCCCGTCGTCGCGGAGGTCATAACATAATGGTGCGAGTCTGCGTCAAATTGATCCACGCAGGATTTTGAGCAAAAATAAAACGTCTGCCCCATGTGTTCGCGGTGGGCGAAGGCGCTTTGGGTTTCAATTTCCATTCCACAAACGGGATCGTGTACAGTCATGACTGCCTGCCTTGTAAAGGGATACCAATAGTGTATGTCTGTTTGAGGTGTCGTGCGAGCGGTTTTCAGCCTGCTTTGTAATAAGCAAAATAGCCTATCTCTCGACAGGCTATGAAAAATTAAATTTCGTGGTGCTACAACGTTGTGCCGCAGTAGGGACAGTTCTTCCAGTCGGCTTGAATGCCTTTTCCGCAGGTAGAGCAGTGCGCGGCGGGGGTGTTGTTTCCCGCGTTTCTCGTCAGCGCAACAACGCCGTACACGATCAGCGCGAGGATGCCAATGGGAACGAGCCACATGAAGATCATGCCGAAGCCCATCCCGAACCAGCCGAACGGAGAGTAACCCCAGTTGCCCATCATGCCGTAGCCGCGGTTGCCCCAGCCGCCGAACATCATGCCAGCCACAAACAAAAACAGGATTGCGATGACGGAGAAGAGCGTGACCGTTAACCAATTTGTCTTTTTCATTTTATTTTCCTTTCATAAGGTCTGTCCGCAGTGCGGGCAGTTTTTCCAGTCGCTTTGCACCCGCTGGTGACATTGCGGGCAGGCGCGGATCGAAGCGGATTTGAACGCATTGACCAAGCCATTGCCAGAAACGCCATAGACGATCAAGCCGAGAATCAACAGGGGGATGATCCACATGAGAAACATGATGTGCTCCTTTTCGATGCTTCTAGAATAGCAGGCGTGAATAAAGATTGTGTAAAGCCATGGCAAAGAGTGATTGAAGATGTTGTTTCGGCAAATTGTCTGAAAATCAAATGACCTGTCTGTTGGACAGGTCATTTGATAAGAAGGTTAGTGATGATGCGCGTGTTCGTCGGTTTTGCCAAGGTACTTCTCAGGCTCCTTGTCAAACGCCTTCTTGCAGCCGAGCGAGCAGAAGTAATAGGTTTGCCCGTTGTATTCGGATTTGCCCGCCGCGCTGGCGGGGTCGATATCCATGTGGCAGACGGGGTCGTGAACGGTCGTGGTCATGGGTGATCTCCTTGTTTTGATTGTCGCATTAACAGACCTCAGCAATGAGCGCAAAATTACCCACTGCGCCATAGGCAATTCTGCCTATGCCTATTTTTCGATCTCATACCCAGCCTCGTCCCATGCCACCATGCCGCCGTCGAGATTCCAGATATTGGTATAACCAAGCGACACAAGTTCCGCCGCCGCGATTTCGCTCATGCGCCCACTGCGGCAGTACAGCACGATCTTCGCGGTTTTATCGTCGGGCAGTAACGCGAGGTTGGCGGGATCGGCGATCTGATCGTAGGCGATGGACAAGTCGGTGCCTGCGATATTCCCGGCAAATGGGATGTGAACGTTGACGAAGACAAAATCCTTGGCTTTCAACATGGCGTCAAGTTCATGCGGGGCGACGTTCATGTACGAGCCGCCGTTCACGTTGACAGTTTCGCTCGTGACCTGCGCGGGTTGTCCCTGGCACGCGGCGAGGAGGAGGGGGAAAAGGAAGAAGAAATGTTTCATAGCGCTTTCTCGTGGTAGGACAAAATAAATTTTGTCCTACTTGATGGTATGTCCGCTCAAATAACCGAGGTAGGCAGGCACAAGCGGGAGCACACAGGGCGAAAGGAAAGACAGCAAACCCGCAAGGATGGCGGTGAAATACGTCGGCGCGGCGGAGAACAGGGTGAACTTCTCGATGTACAACCCGTTCTTGAACGCCCAGATCGCGATCAGGCTCATGGTGTTCGTCAACAACAAAACGCCGATGGCGATGATAAAAACACCGCTGGCGAGCTTGAAATATTTTTGATAGGGTCTCATGCGTTTGATCCAGCTCGAAGCGCGTTCGAGACCGAGTGCCATCACAAGAAATGGAATTCCCAATCCCAGCGAATACCCTGAGGACAGCCACATTGCCTGCCCGACCGTTTGCTGGCTGAGACCCATCGTCAGGATCGCGCCCAGTGTCGCGCCGATGCACGGGCTCCAACCGGCGGCGAAGAAAATGCCCATGAGGGCAGACCCGCCATACGTCCCGCGTTGACCCGCCGCAGGATTCGTCCGAGTGTCGTAATAGAACCATGGGAGTCGGATTACATCGAGAGTCGCCAGTCCGAACATGATCACGATCACGCCGCCAATTTGGGCGATGACCCGTTTGTATGCGCCGAATAATTGACCCAGCGCCGTCACCGAGCCGCCCCAGCCAACCACAAAGACCAGCGAGAAGCCGAGGACAAAAAGCAGGGCGTGTAAAAATATTTTCAATCGATCGGTCTGGGAAGGAAAAGAGGCGCGCACAGTTTCGGTGGTCATGAATCTTCCTGTGTGAAAAGGATTTGACTTATCATACGCAACCCCCCGCCTCTGCATGAGCGCAGGATGACGGGATTCGGGATAGGCAAAATGGCTTATGACGTTCGTCGCTTCAGACCCTGACGGTGAGCCTGGTTCCCTTCCCCAAAGCGGATTCGATCTCGAGCCTCGCCCCGATCAGGTCCGCGCGTTCGTGGATGCCCAGCAAACCGAAATGTCCGTTGGGCGCGAACTCCGCGGGGCTGGCTGGCGCGACAAACCCATTGCCGTTATCCGCGATCATCAAGGTGATCGCTGAATCGGAATAGCCGATGGTTAATTCGGCACGGGTCGCACGGGAATGTTTGACCACATTATTGAGCGCCTCCTGCGCGATGCGATACAGCGATAATTCCACTTCGCGTGAGAGACGGCGTTCATTGCCTGTTTTTTGAAAATCCACTGTTACGGAATTGCCCTGACCGATCTCCCGCGCCAACATTTCGAGCGCGGTGACCAGTCCCAGATCTTCGAGATAGATGGGACGCAGTGCCCGCGTCAGGCGACGCAGATTCTCGATCGTCTGTTCGGCGAGCATCTCCAGTTCCTTGAGCGATTGTTTCCCGCCCTGATCTTTCAGAGATTTCTGCGCCAATTGCACGCGTTGTTTCAACGCGATCACCGCCTGAATGGTGTCGTCATGCAGTTCCCGCGCAAGCCTTGAGCGTTCCTCTTCCTGTGCTGAAGTGATCGCGCCGATGTAATCGTGCAATCCCTCCTGCGCGGCTTTGACCTTGCGCGACATCTCGGTCAATTCCATTTGAAGATGGCGCACTTCGGAAATGCCGCCGACGGGATCCTTGATGGCGTCGAAATCCCCCGCCGCCAACGCCGCGGCTTTCGATTCAAGCCTTTGCAAAGGTTGGACGATTTGTTTCGCGCTAAACCATAACGCGGCAACGGAAAATAACAACGGCGGGATCAGCACCAGCGGTGCGAGCAGGGTGAGTTCCAGCACCGGGTCGGTGGCGATCATCCACGCCTCTTCGGATAAGTGCAGGCGCATTTCGGCACGATGCGAGATAACGCTCCCGATCGCGATCGCCATCGAAAGCAGGGTCAGCGGCAGAATGATCGTTGCGATGATTCGCAAGGTGAGGCTATGCCAAAAAAGCGAGCGGATCGGTTGTCCATCGTTTTTCATGGGGTTTTCACTTCTCTCAGGGTGATTTGAATTGCAACCGTCATGTCGTCGACGCGCTGTGGGCGGCGAGATAAATACCACAAGGGTACGATGTCTCGCGGTACGATTCTATTCGCTCGTCAACGTACCGGCATCCTGTGAGATCAATCCCAGCGACACTGCGCGCATGACCGCCTCGGTGCGGCTGTTGGCTTGCAGTTTGGCGAAGATGTGCGCGAGATGTCCCTGCACGGTGCGGTCGCTGATGGTCAATTGCATGCCGATGGCTTTGTTGGTGAATCCTTTGGCGGCAAGCCGTAGGACGTCAAGCTCGCGATCGGTGAGCGGCTCGACGATCTTCTTTTCGGGTCCCTTGAAAATATTAGACATCAATTTTCGCGCGATCACAGGGTCGAGCGCCGACTTGCCTTCATAGACATCGCGCACCGCCTGGATCAGTTCATCCGCCTGTCCGGTTTTGAGCACATATCCGTTCGCGCCTGCTTGCAAGACCGCCATCACATACGGGTCGTCATCGTACGCGGTCAGGATCAACACGCCCACCTCGGGAAGTTGCGACCGCACCCAGCGTGTCACTTCGATGCCGCTGGCTTTCGGCATTTGGATGTCGAGCACGGCGACATCCGGTTTGTGTTTTTGGATGAGAACCTGCGCCTCTTCCCCGTCCCCCGCCTCGGCAATGACCTGGAGGTCGGTTGCGCTTTCAAGCAGTTGCCTCACCCCCGCGCGGACGATGTGATGGTCATCCGCGAGAAGGATCTTGATTTTGGTTTTTGATCTGCTCGATGACTTTGGCATAATTCAATTCTTCCAATTGCTGATTATACGCCTGCGATTGTTGCACGAACGGGAATGCCAGCCAGACGATGCCCAGACCAGCCAAAAGTCCGGTGATGAAGCGCATGAGTGAGTTGAACGAGCCGAGCGCGTCGCCTGCATAGAACGTCGCGGGCAGGGTGTTATTCGTCAGCGCTCTCAACCATTCATTTGTATCACGAAATCCCAGCCCGATGCCCGCGAGATCGCTGAGCGCATGAGTACTGCCATCGAGCACGAGCGGAAGCAGGAGAAGGATGAATCCCCACCATGAAATCGGTTTGACGGTGCGGCGAAGAGGATACCAGAGCATGGCAAACAACCAGATGCTGGTGTAAAACGAGATCATGCGGTCGGACCATGCCACTTTCCAGCCCATCGTTTCGTTGCCGATGAACTGGCGCAGGATCATCGGGTTGGCGGTATTCTGCCACGCGGCTTGGATCTCGCTCAGGGAGTACATGGTCTTTTCGCCGAACCAAAAGAACGAGCGCTCGGGCAATTGGTGGCAGAAGAAAGAGTAAATGAAATAGACCGCCTTCCCGGCGCCCGTCCAGCCAATGTTCATGAAGACCGGCGCGAGGAAGGGAACGAACACCCACAAGCCATAGACGAACAGGAATAGCGCGAGCCAGTAGTTTGAAAGTAGGCGGGTTACGCGGCTCATGCTAGATGATATCCCCGCGCCAGCGAAACCAAAGCCAGCCCAGCGCAACGCCCAGAATTCCGCCGCCGACGCCGGAGAGCCAGTGGATAGGATGCGGTCTCATTTCGAAAATCATTTCGCCGATCACCAGATAACCGACTAGCCCCAGCACGAGAGCCCACATGTAAACCACCAAGGGCCATTCTTTTTTATCCTTGCTCGGTTTGTTCTTTTGCAGTTTTGGGCGGTTACGAGACATGTCTCTCCTCCTTATGGAGCATTCGGTTCAGGCGCACGGTTGAGGTTGGCGCGATAAAAAGCTTTGATTTGTTCCGCATCGAACTCCTCGAACTTTTGAATCCGCCCCCACGAAGTGATCGCAAGCGGGACATCCATCGAACCCCACGGATAGGCGATCATCTTCACGCCGCCGAGGTCGTCCATCACCGAGCGGATCTGCGATTTCAACTCCGTACAGTCCGCCTCATCGAGCAGGTCGCAGTTGTACCATACGATCACATACCCATGCTCGAGGTTGTGGACGAGATAGCCGGCAGGATACGTGTAAATATTCTCATCGTAAAATCCCGCCTGCGCTTCGTCGGCATAATGCAAGCCGGAAGTCGGCGGGTCGGAATTGTATTGTCCCGGATCGATATCGGCGGGGAGATGCGGGTCGCTCCTCATGATGGAAACTGACTCGCCAGCCGCAGGTTTGACTCCCTGCCAGACCATCAACCCAATGATCGCCACGACTGCCAGCGCGACGCCGCCCCAGATGAGGTTGGAAACCAATTTTTGCCGTTTATTTTTCGCGCGATACTGTTGTCGCATTTTCTTGTTACTCATGCTGTTTCCTTGTCGATCGGATAAGGGGCGTCACGAAAAATGACGCCTGTTATCGAAGTTTGTTTATTGAATCTTGAACTCAATATCCTCTTTGTAATCCAGCTCATCTTTGCGGACGTAAACGGTTATCTTCCAGTTGCCGCTCATGCTGAAGTTGGCATTAATCGAGTAACGCCCTCCGCCCTGATCAGTGGCAGGACCGCTCATGCCCATTCCCATCATGTCGGTGTGATCCGCGGAGACATCCACCTTCGCGCCCTCGATGGGATTGCCGTCACCATCGGTGATGGTAAAGATCAATTCCATGTCTCCCATCATGGCGGGGCTCGGGCTGGTTTCCACGTTGATGTTCACCTGACTTGACGGTTCGGCTTCCACCGGGGCGGCAGGCTCAGACGTACTCCCGCACGCCGCCAACACAGCCGCCAATACAACGAACGTGCTCACAAAGAAAAACTTTCGCATTTTTACTCTCTCCTTTTTGATTATGTCGTTGCGAGTCTTCGAGAAGTCATCTCATGTTCCGGGGAGATTGCTTCGCCCTCCGGGCTCGCAATGACATGTTATTCAACGACCTCGATCATCAACATCAAACCGCCCGGTTCGACGTTGTCGTTGGTGGTGTGGTGCAGGATGTGACAGTGAAGCATCCATTGACCGGTTTCGGTTGCGATGAATTCGATATCATAGCGCTCGCCGGGCGCAACGCTGACGGTATCCTTGGTCAACTGCGCCGCTTCAGGCACGGGATGACCGTCCGTCGCAACGATCTTGAATGGAAATCCGTGCAGGTGCATCGGATGAATGAATTGCCCAATGCTGATCAATCTCAGCCGAACCAGGTCGCCTTTTTTAACGGTGATCGTTTCCGTGGCGGGGAACGCCTTGCCGTTGATCGTAAAATAATTCGGCTCCATCCCGCTCATCGGCATGGCGGCATACGTACCATCGGTCATGCGCCATTCCGAGATCATCAAGGTATTGTCGACGACCGGCGGATTGGCTTCCGGTTCCTGCGGGTCAATGATGAACGGCGCGTACAGCCCTGCGCCGACCTGCACATCGCCTTCATAGTGCGAGTGATACATGAACGTCCCAGCTGGCTTGGCGGTGAATTCATACGTGAACGTTTCGCCCGGTTGGATCGGGTCCTGGGTGACGCCCGGTACGCCGTCCATCGCGTTGGGGACCTCGACTCCGTGCCAATGGATCGTGGTTGGGTCGGGTAATTCGTTCTTCACGATGATGCGAACTTGATCGCCATCGGTCACGCGGATCATCGGTCCGGGCACGGTTCCGTTATACGTGAACGCGGTGACAGTCACCCCGTCCAAAATTTCCCACAGAACCGCTTTGGTGGTCAATTCAAAAACTTTGACGCCGTTCTCTTCGCGATATTCGAGCGGTTGTCCGCCTTCGGTTTCGGTGGCAGGCTGGACGTTTGGCGCAGTGATCGGCTCCATCATGTGCGCGGCTTCGGGGTTATCCATCATCATACTGCCCGGGGTGGCAGTCGCATTCATCATGTTCGAATCGCCGTTATTCATGGGCATGTTGGTGTTGGGTGTTGCCGCAGGCGCGCAGGCAGACAATATCAAAGCGAGACTCGTTATCGTAAAAAGGGCGATTTTCTTCATCATGTTCCTCTGCAAAGTTGGAATAGTGGTTGAATATACAGATTTCCCCTTCATCATTCCAGCGCAATTTGACGCGGTCATGGATAGGCAATAATGCTTATTGACTCACCTTACGCAGTCACAACTCCGAAGGAGTGAAAAGATAATGCCTGCTTGATCGAGGCAGCCAGTTTCCTATCCGCCCGTAGGGGTGGAAAATCTGCAAGGGAAAACCACGTCTGCCCGTCGCTCCCATGCAGGATCAGGGTGGCGGGCTCGGGCGAGTCTCCATACACCATCAAAACGACCAACTGGCAGTCGCACTTCGTTGTGCCGTGATTCGGGCACGGACATTCCTGTTGGGCGAGCCGCGCCGTGTGCAAGTCGAACGTTTGCAACGCCCGCAAGCCCGCCTGCAATAATTTTTTCTTCGCCGCTTGCAAAGCCAGATCGCAGGGCAAATCAACGGTAAGGAAGGAAGGTGCGGTCATCGAACGCCTCTGTCATTGGATGCGCTCCATTGTAGGCAGATTTCCGATCGGGTTCGAGAGCCGCGTGGCGTATTTCCGGGCAGGCGAAATTGCCTATCCCATGTTTCAGCCACTTGGCGCAAGACATCTCGTGCCCGCAACGCTATGATGGTATCAAAGGAGATTCTTGGTGAAACGATTTCTCATTCCACTCACGGCATTTCTGCTTGGCTCAGCCTTTATCGCTTCGTTCTACATCGGCATCCTCACCTGGGCGCAAGGCTGGGACTATGCCTCCTCGCAATTCACGCGCGACCGTTGGTACGTCATCCCGATCGTTCTTGGCTTTGGCATTCAAGCCGGGCTTTATTCGATCCTTCGGTTTCGACTCTTCATGCCAGTCACATCCATTGGACATTCCGGTGCGATGATGGGCGCCAGCGGCGGCACATCCGCTACAGCGATGGTGGCTTGTTGTATTCATCACGTCACCGACGTTTTGCCTATTCTCGGGTTGAGCGCGGCGGCAAGTTTTCTCACCCGCTATCAACGCCCGTTCATGCTGGTCGGACTCGCCATGAACCTGATCGGAATTGGAGTCATGCTTTTCGTGTTTTATCGTGAACGACAAAAATTACAACCTGTATTTTTGGAGGTGACATGAAACGCTTCATTATTCCCGCCCTTTTGATTCTGTCTCTCATCATTACAGCCTGCGCGAGTGCGACTTCGACCCCGCCTCAATCCGACCCTCAGCCCGCTCCTGCTTCGACGCAAAGTCCCGACTCTCTTTCGGGAGAATCAGCCTCCCCGGAATTTGATCCCGCCACCCGCATGGACGATCAAGGGGGAATCATCTTTGAAGTCACCCCGCTCAATCTCGATCAAAATGTCGAATCCTTTGAGTTCAATATTATTCTGACCACCCATTCGATTGACCTCAGCATGGACCTTGCCGCAACCGCAACGCTCGCGACCGATACAGGGATCATCGTAACTTCAACCCTCTGGGACGCGCCGCGCGGCGGGCATCACGTGGAAGGCAAGTTGATTTTCCCTGCGACTGTAAACGGCAAATCCATTCTCGACGGCGCGGCAAAACTCACGCTCACCGTCACCGATGTTTACGCACCCATCCGCGTCTTTGAATGGGAGTTGAAATAACAGGAGATGAATATGACACACAAACCAGACATCAGCCGCCGCGAATTTATAAAAACGGTCACTGCGTTTGTAGGCACCGTGATCGGCGCCGGTATCGGGTTGCCCTCCATTTTCTATCTGCTCTCGCCAGCGTTTGAAAAAACAGAAGACGATTCCATCATTGACCTCGGGCCTTTGGAAAATTATCCCATTGGTGTTCCAACCCGATTTGAATTTACCCGCACCAAGGTCAACGGCTGGGAACGGACGGCAACCAATTATGGTTTATACGTTGTCCGCGGGAGCAAGGACGAAAGTGAGGTGCGGGTGTTTTCCGATATTTGCACCCACCTCGGCTGTCGCATTACCTGGCATCCCGATCAGGCACATTACATCAGCCCCTGCCACGACGGTCATTTCGATCTCCTCGGCAACGTGGTCAGCGGGCCTCCGCCGCGTCCGTTGGACGAATTCATCACCGAAGTGAAAAACGGCAATCTATTTGTTTCCCTCCCGCCTTTCAAGCGGAAGGGATGAAAGAAGGTTCACATGAATAAACGTCATATCTGGTTCATGGTACTTTGTTGTTTGCTTCCCCTTCTGGGGTTGGCGGCTGTCTTTCTCCTCAAAGTGCCTGTCAATACCGTGGTGTATGCAGGGCTGGCGTTGCTTTGCCCGCTGGCGCATTTCTTCATGATGGGTAATATGAATGATCACAACCACCAGCCGAATCGACAACACGATCATACCGTCCATGACAAAGCGCCCACTCACACGCCGTGAATATCCAACGATCGCCGCATTGGAAGGTGGCACGCTCGCCCGAAGTTGATGCAAGGATTGCCGTGACGGCGCAAGAACCTTTACCGAATCTTTATAATCGCTTTACCGATGCTTCAACGGATGTTCCTATACTGTGGGCATAGAACAACATCCAAAAGGAGATCAACATGAACAAAACGTTAAGCACGACCCTGACAGTACTGGCAGTCCTTGCCCTGGCGATCGGCATCTTTTTCGCAGGAAGCATGTATTCCCGCGGCATCGCGTTCGGACCCTCCATGATGGGCGGCTACGGCTGGAAGGATAACGATGCGTACGGTCCAAATATGATGAACGGCCGCGGTCCCGGCATGATGGGCAACGGCGGGATGATGAACGGTTACGGTTACAGCACTACCGATCTCACGCCTCTCACGCCTGCCGAGGTGAAAGCCGCCGCCGAGAAATATCTGGCGAAATTGAACAACTCCGATTTAGAGATCGCCGAGATCATGATCTTCGATAACAACGGCTACGTCCTTGTGAAAGAAGCCAGCACGGGCATCGGCGCGTTCGAGTTGCTCGTTGACCCTGTTTCAAAGCTTGCCTACCCTGAACACGGTCCCAACATGATGTGGAACTTGAAATACAGCGGACTCAACCACCAATACATGATGGGTGGAAATGGATATGGAATGATGGGCGGCTACGGTAACATGATGCAAGGCTGGAACGGCGCCTCTCCGCTCGATGTGACCGCCGAAATGACCGTCACGCCCGAGCAGGCAATCGAATACGCTCAAAAGTATCTCGATGCGAACTATGCCGGCGCGACCGTCGAACATTCGACACAATTCTACGGCTACTACACCCTCGACTTCGAGAAAGACGGCAAGATCGCCGGCATGTTGAGCGTCAACGGCTACAGCGGACAGGTCTTCGTGCACACGTGGCACGGCACGTTCATCGAAGAAGTTGAATACGAGTAGACTCTTCTCACAAAAGAGGCGGATGCAATTCGATGTATCCGCCTCTTGAATTTAACAGCTCATATTATTTACCATCAATCCCGAAGGGATGGCAGGAATCTAGAAATTGGCCGAAATCACCATCAAATCCCGAAGGGATGACATTCTTTTACAAAAAAACTATGACACCCCTTCGGGGTTGGCTCGCCTATTCGCTGCAATTCTATAGTCATTTCACTTGTTTCGGCAGGCTCAACACATCGCCTTCGGAGTTGTGACTGCGCAAGGTGAGTTTACAGGTAGAATCACCTCATGACAAAAATCCTCGTCATCGACGATGAGCCCTCCATCACCAATCTGGTCAGCGCGTACCTCAAGCCTGAAGGCTACGAAGTGTTCATCGCGTCGGATGGGAACGCGGGCCTCAAAGCCGCGCGCGCCTTCAAGCCTGACCTCATCATCCTCGACATCATGCTCCCCGGCATGGACGGCATCGAATTGCTCACACGCCTGCGCCGCGAGTCCGAGGTCTACGTGATCATGCTCACCGCGAAAACGGAGGAGACGGACAAGGTCGTCGGTCTTTCTGTCGGCGCGGACGATTACGTGACCAAGCCGTTCAGCCCGCGCGAGCTGGTGGCGCGGGTCAAGGCGGCGCTGAGGCGCATCGAAGCCGGAGCAGGCTCAAGCGGGGAACGAAGCGTGCTGTCGTTCAAGCACATCCGCATTGACGTTGGCGCGCGAAAAGTCAGCGTGGACGATCAGCCCGTCGAGTTGACTCCCATCGAATTCGATCTGTTGAAAGCGCTCGCTGAAAACCACGGACGAGTGCTCACCCGCGAGCAACTGCTCGAAAAAATTTGGGGAGGAGAATATTTCGGCGAGATGCGCGTGGTGGATGTGCATTTGGGGCATGTGCGCCAGAAACTTGGGCGCGAGGATTTGATCGCCACCGTGCGCGGCGTGGGGTATCGTTTTGAGGATGAACTGTTGTGAGTGAGGAAACATGATCGATTATTTCCGCCGCCATTTAGGCGCAAAAATATTTTTCTCGTATCTGGTTTTCATTATATTGGGCGTG
Source organism: Chloroflexota bacterium (assembly GCA_040753755.1). Lineage (GTDB taxonomy): Bacteria > Chloroflexota > Anaerolineae > Anaerolineales > Villigracilaceae > Defluviilinea. Next base: position 1,174 of record JBFMDB010000036.1, on the reverse strand, counting down.
ACGGTTCTGGTCGTTGCCAGCCAGTTCATATTGCCCACTGCATTCAATCGTCATATGGCGGGGATGGGATCCATGATGGGCGGTGGAATGATGGGCGGTTCGGATTCAATGCCGCAACTCTACTCCGATTTTCGCGCGAGTTTCAACGAGGCGCTGACGGTTGCCGCGCTCACTGCGATGATCGCCGCGTTGGTTCTCAGTTTTTTATTCAGCAGGAGCGTGGTTGCGCCGGTGCTGGCGATGTCTCGCGCAACACAGCGCATCGCCGATGGACGATACGATGAACGCGTGCGGGTAAACGGAGAAGACGAACTCGCGCAACTCGCCGCGCGATTCAATCGGATGGCGGAAAAACTCAGCGAAGTCGAATCGATGCGCCGCCGACTCATCGGCGATGTCAGCCATGAACTCCGCACGCCGCTTACCGCCATCAAAGGTTCGATGGAGGGATTGATGGACGGCGTCCTGCCTGCCACGAATGAAACGTTTCAACAGATCCACGCCGAAGCGGATCGCCTCAACCGTCTTGTGGATGATCTGCAGGAACTCAGCCGCGTCGAGTCTCGCGCGTATCATTTGGACATTCGCCCAGTGGACGTTTCCTCACTCGTGCAGACCGTGACCAAACGACTCGCGCCTCAAGCCGAATCGAAACGCATCATACTGGACTTCGATCTGACTCACGACCTTCCGCCTCTCCTCGCCGACGAGGACCGAGCCATTCAAATCCTGACCAATCTTACAGCCAACGCGATCCAATACACACCTGAAGGCGGCAGGGTGACGATCTCTGCCAAGCAGATCAAAGATGAAATTCATATCGCTGTTCAAGATACCGGTATTGGAATTCCGCCCGAACACATCTCTCACATCTTTGACCGCTTCTACCGCGCCGACAAATCGCGCTCGCGCCAAAGCGGCGGCGGAAGCGGCATCGGCTTGACGATCGCGCGCGCCCTCGTTGAAGCGCACGGCGGCCGCATCTGGGTCGAGTCGGCGGGCGAAGGAAAAGGGAGCAGGTTTACTTTTTCGTTACCTGCAGCGAAATATTCAGGGTAACCGAAGTTGCCTAACAGAAAGGCCAGCGGCATGAAAGAAGCTGAGGATCAAGTCAGGTCTGCGGCGCAGGCGAGCAAAGCCAAGGTTTAGCATGACACGAATAGCCTCTTTTGTT
>JBFMDB010000035.1:0-20207 GCA_040753755.1 Chloroflexota bacterium | reverse complement strand
GCCCGTTTTACAGGTTTAGGTAGCAAAGGTTCTACCACTGCCCATTGTTCATCTGTAAGTTCCATCGGCTCGCTCCCATTTCGGATTTGAGCGCCAGTTTACCATTTTTGAGATAACTTCTAGTATCATACCCCTCAGGCAGCCAGCAAACACAGCACCAACTCCCCCGCCGCTTTGACCTCGTCCTCTTCACCAAACCTGACAGGTCTCATTGCGCCGCTTGCTTGTCAAAACATCCGCGTGGACAATGATGGAAGTTGAGCGAGTCTCTCGCGGAGACCTGTCAGGTTTTCACTCACGCGCTCGTATCATACCCCTCAGGCAACCAACAACACAGCACCAACTCTCTCGCCGCTTTGACCTCGTCCATTCTGCCGAACTGCGTTGTGCTTGGGGCGTTGTGGAGCAGGTCGGGTTGGGTTTTCGCTTCCTCCGCGATTCTTATCAGCGCGTCGGCAAAGGAGTCTAACGTATCTTTGTTTTCGGTTTCGGTCGGCTCGATCATCAACGCTTCGTGTACGATGAGCGGGAAGTAGTTTGTTGGCGGGTGGAAGTTGTAGTCTATCAAGCGCTTGGCGATATCGAGAGCGCGCACATCCGAGCCTTCGAACTGTCCTTCCGCAACGAATTCGTGCATGCAGATGCGGTCATACGGAATCGTATAGGTACCGCGCAATCTCGCCTGCAAGTAGTTGGCGTTCAACACCGCGTATTGAGCGATGTCTTTGAGCCCCTCGGGTCCGTGCATGGCGATGTACGTGAACGAACGTACGAAGCCGCCGCCGAAATGTCCGTGGAAGGCTTTCATGCGTCCGATCGTTTTCGCAGGTTTGACGAAACCATACAGCGGGGGCATTTCATCGTCACCTTCTTCGATGATGACGACGAGCGGCTCGGGTAAGAAATCCACGAGGTGCGCGGCGACTCCCACCGGACCGACGCCGGGTCCGCCGCCCCCGTGCGGGACGGAAAACGTTTTGTGCAGGTTGAAGTGCATCACATCGAAGCCCAAGTCGCCGGGTCGGACAATGCCGAGCAATGCATTGAGATTTGCCCCATCGCCGTACATCAAGCCGCCGCATCCGTGAACGAGTTCGATCACTTTTTCGATATGTTCATCGAACATACCGAGCGTGTTCGGGTTGGTGAGCATCATGCCGACGACGGTATCGTCGCACGCCTCTTCGAGTTTTTTCAGATCCACGTTGCCGCGCGAATCCGATGGGATGGTGACGACGGTCATGCCCATCATGCCCACCGACGCGGGATTCGTCCCGTGCGCGGCGTCGGGGATGAGCATCTTCGTGCGTTTGTCGTCGCCGCGCGATTTGTGATACGCGCGCATCATCAGCACGCCCGTGAATTCGCCGTGCGCGCCTGCGGCGGGTTGCAGCGTCACGCCCGCGAAACCCGCGATCTCTTTCAGCCATTCCTGCAATTGATACATCAACGCGAGATTGCCTTGCACGGTCTCGATCGGTTGTAGCGGGTGCGTGAACAAAAAGCCCGGCAATCTGCAAGTATCTTCGTTGATCTTTGGGTTGTACTTCATCGTACATGAGCCGAGCGGATAGAAGCCGCTGTCTACGCTGTAGTTGAAGGAGGAGAGATGCATGTAATGGCGGACAACGTCCACTTCGGCGAGTTCGGGGAGGGGCAGTTCGGAGCGGAGAAGATGTTGGGGAGGCGGTTCAGCCGCAGGGACGTCTGATTCGGGCATCGTCACGCCGACGCGTCCGGGGGAGGATAAGTCGAAGATCGTCGGCTCGACAATTTTCACATCTGTCGCGCTGAGCGGAGGCACAGCCGCAGTCGAAGCGTTATTGTTAACCATGTTTCACCTCCGACAACACCTCGATGAGCGTGTCAATATCTTCTTTTGAATTCATTTCCGTGACGGCGACCAGCAAATGATTTTTGAGCGATGGATAATCCTGACTGAGATCGTATCCGCCGAGGATGCCGTGTTCGAGCAAATGCGCGTTCACCTCGCTCGCGGGCTGTGGGCATTCCAACACAAACTCGTGGAAGAAAATTTCGGACGAAACTTTATAACCTTTGAGTTTGCTCAATTCGCGCGCGGCGTAATGCGCTTTTTGATAACAAAGATTTGCAACCTGCTTCAATCCGTTTTTGCCGAGCACGCTCAGATAAATCGCAGAAGCGAGCGCGAGCAAGCCTTGATTCGTGCAGATGTTCGACGTGGCGCGTTCGCGTTTGATGTGTTGTTCGCGCGCGGTGAGCGTGAGGACGTAAGCGCGTTGACCTTTGTTGTCCACCGTTTCGCCGACGAGACGCCCCGCCATTTTGTGGACGTATTGCTTACGCGTCGTGAAAAAACCGACGCTGGGTCCGCCGTACCACATCGGGATGCCCAGCGGCTGACCGTCGCCGACAACGATGTCTGCGCCCATTTCGCCGGGTGTTTTGAACATCGCGAGCGCGGTGGGATTAGCAACCACGCACACCAGCGCGCCTTTGGCATGGACGCCTTCGATGAATTTTGTGTAATCGTACACGCGCCCGAAGAAATCGGGATATTGCACGATGACGAGACAGGCGTCTTCGCCGACATGCGCGAGCAGGTCGCTGGGATCCGCGTCGAGTTCGGCGTTCGCTTCGTCCCCGACGAGTTGCATGTCCATGCCCTGCGTGTACGTGCGAATCACCTCGCGATATTGCGGATGGACGGTGGGAGAGATAATCACTTTCTTGCGTTTGCCGCGGAATTGGGCGTTTGCCAAATTCACGGCTTCGGCGGTGGCGGTTGCGCCGTCGTAGTGCGACGCGTTCGAGACGTCCATGCCCGTCAACGCGCACATGAGAGATTGATACTCGAAGATGGCTTGCAGCGTGCCTTGCGAAATTTCGGGTTGATACGGCGTGTACGCGGTATAAAATTCGCCGCGCCTCAGCATGTGGTCAATCACGGAGGGGATGTAATGATGATACATGCCCGCGCCTAGGAAGGAGATCAGGTCGCCGCGCACGTTTTCGTTCGCGTTGGCAATATCAGACAGTTGCTGGAGAGCCTCCATTTCCGTCCATGCGGGAGGCAGGTCGAGCTTGGGGAAGCGGTGTTTGGCTGGCACCGCGTCGAACAAGTCATCGAGCGATTTGACGCCGATGGTCGCGAGCATGTCGTTGCGTTCGCGAGGGCTTATAGGTATATATGTCATGGAAACTCCAAAGTTGTTTCGAAGTAATTGGTAAATCGTAATTACGATTTACCAATTACTAATGCGTTCTTTCTTCACAATATTTCTCATACGCTGCGGAGTCCATCACATCACCGGCGGAGCCGCCTTCGAGTTGGATCATCCATGCCGCGCCGTACGGATCGGTGTTGATGGATTCGGGTTTATTTGCAAGGTCTTTGTTGACTGCGGCGACTTTTCCCGATGCGGGCGAGTAGATCTCCGAAGACGCTTTTACCGACTCGACGGAGGCGATTGCCTTGCCTGCCGCGATCTCTTCACCCGCTTCAACGAATATCTCGATGAAGACAATGTCGGAGAGTTGATTCTGAGCATAGTCTGTGATGCCCACTTTGCCGCTCGCGGGGTCGAACCATTCGTCTGATTTTGCATACTTCAAATTGGAAGGGGTGTTCATGAGGTGTATCTCCTTTTGATGGAATTGGCGGTTAAAAGATAAAGGCGCACGAAATCCATCGCGCGCCTCTGTAATGTGACCTGAGAGATTCTTTCAAGATGACTAGAGATTAGTTATTAGAAACTAGTCATCTAGTCTCTACTCTCTAATCAACTGAAGTTACACCGTCGGTATCCCGTGATGGGATTTTCCAGAGTTTGGTCGGGACAGGGTCCTTTTGCCTGAGAGTTTCATCTGGTTTCGCCAAATCCAGATTTGCACCTTCGGCGCTCTAATTGTAGTAACGACTTTAGTCGTTATTTGTTGACGACTGAGGTCGTCACTACGTTGAGTCTCTTCCCTGTTGCCCGTTCGATTGTAGTGTCCATTGTATGATTGAGGGGAGGGGGCGTCAAGGGAATTTGCCTCTTGACAATACAGAACACTCGTTCTACAATAGCGCATTGACACATTCCAATATGGGAATATAATAGGGTCATGGCGCGAACCCCCACGACCCATGATGCATTCAACGCTGTCGCCGAACCCAAACGCCGGCAACTTATTCAAGCGCTGGGCGCGCAGGAACTGTCGGTCAATGAGATCGTTGAATTGTTGAACTGGAATCAGCCGTCGGTGAGTAAACACCTCGGGGTGTTGAAGCAGGTCGGTTTGGTGGAAGAGAGGCGGGTCGGTCGTCAGCGGCTGTATCGGGTCAACGCTGAACGTCTCAAGCCCATTTTCGATTGGGTCACACCGTTCGAGAAATACTGGAACGAGAGTTTTGAACGACTTGACATGGTTCTGGAAGAAATGAAAAAAGGAGAAACGAAATGACGACAAACAAGACGATTATCACTGTCGAACCCGGCAAGCAGGAGTTGTTCATTACGAGGGAATTCGACGCGCCGCGTGAATTGGTCTTCAAGGCGCATACCGACCCGAATCTATACGTGCAATGGTTGGGTCCGCATGGATATGAAATGACCCTCGAAGAATTCGAGCCGGTCAGCGGGGGAAAATGGAAATTCATTCACAAAGATAAGGAGGGTAATGCGTATGGCTTTCACGGAACCTTTCACGAAGTGTCGCTGGAACGGAGCGTTCAAACCTTCGAGTTCGATGGAGCCCCCGGACACGTTTCGCTTGAAACGTTGACTCTCGAAGACCTGCCCAATGGCAGGACGAAACTCACCGCTCAATCCGTTTATCAATCTGTTGCGGACCGTGACGCCATGGTCGAAGCGGGGATGGAGCGCGGCGTCCATGAAGGTTATGAACGCCTTGACGAGATATTAGCCAAACTATGAAAGGAGATAAAACATGACAAAAACCAATTTCCAATCCGTTGACGAATACATTGCCGCCTGCCCTGAGCAATCACGAAGCTACGTTCAGAAAATCCGCGAAACGATCCGGGCTGTTGTGCCGAAGGCGAAAGAGAAGATCAGTTATCAAATTGCATGTTTTGAGTTGAACGGCAGGAATTTGGTGCATTTTGCAGGCTGGAAGGGTCACGTTTCGATGTACCCGATTCCCTCCGGCACAAAAGAGTTCACGAAAGAAATAGCGGAATATGCCGATGGAAAAGGGACGATCAAATTTCCGCTCGATAAACCGCTTCCGTTGAAGTTGATCCGCCAGGTTGTGAAATATCGCGTGGCGGATAATTTGAATACCGCCGAATCAAAATCTTACAAGAGAAAATAAAAGGAGAAACACAATGAAAAAGATCACCCCGTTCTTATGGTTCGACACGCAGGCCGAGGAGGCAATGAACTTTTACGTCTCACTGTTCAAGAACTCGAAAGCGCTGGGTATCTCGCGCGGACCCGATGGCAAAGCCTTCACGGTCTCGTTCGAGTTGGACGGGCAGGAGTTCATTGGTTTGAATGCGGGCCCGCAATTCAAGTTCAATGAAGCGGTCTCGATGTTCGTGAATTGCGAAGACCAGGCTGAGGTGGATTATTTTTGGAATGCGCTCACGGCAGATGGCGGAGAAGAGAGTATGTGTAGTTGGTGCAAGGATAAGTTTGGGCTGTGGTGGCAGATCGTGCCGAAGCAGTTGGGCGAGTTGATGGGTGACCCAGACCCGGAAAAATCTCAGCGCGTGATGCAGGCGATGTTGAAGATGAAGAAGATCATCGTTGCCGATCTGCAAAAGGCGTATGACGGAAGTTGATGTGACGCAATTCGCCTACTTCGCGACTCGTAATTTCTCGCGTTCCTGATCCCATAGTTTTGTGAACCGTTCAAAGACATCAGAAATGATTTCCAGTTCTTCCACCGAATAACTGGAAATCAATTCTTCTTGAGCCTTTCTTGCCGATTCAAACCATGATGCGGCTTTTTCGGCGCTTGATTCTGCGGGAGCGATCAGAGTCCCACGGCGGTCGTTGGGATTCGGCCGTCGTTCGATCAAACCTGCCTTTTCGAGTCGGTCAAGCATGGCGGTCGTCGCGCCAGAAGTGAGTCCCGTGTGCCTCGCAAGTTCGGAAGGTGAGGCAATGCCTTTGAGGAATAAGAGTCGGAGGCATTCCATGTCACTGACGTTGAGTCCAGCCCATTCACTCACGGCATTACGGAACAAAGTTAAATTTACGCCATAGTCCCTCACCGCCGCGAGGGCTCGGTTCTTCAAGTCGGTTTTTTTAGAGTTAGTCATTGTGATGCCCTTGACATTATCTTGATTATAAAGTATCTTTATTATATATCTAAATACGGATACTGTAAAGAAGGAGATTTCTATGAGTCCAACCAAGAAAGCACAAAAGTCAAACAAGCGATCCACTGGAAACAACAAGGGATTAACCGCTGAAGAAATTGCCGCGATGAAGGAGACTATCAGAGAAAGGAAACAGGCGGCAAACAAGGAAGAAGCGGAAAAGGCTGTGTTCGCGGCGATTGGCAAAATGTCGGAACCTGACCGTTCAATGGCGAAACGAATCCATGAGATCGTTAAATCAAATGCGCCAGACCTTGCACCAAGAACCTGGTATGGCATGCCCGCGTATGCCGATAAAGATGGAAAGGTCATCTGTTTTTTTCAGGCGGCGAGTAAGTTCAATGTGAGGTATGCAACATTCGGCTTCCAGCCCGATGCACACCTTGACGATGGGAACATGTGGGCGGCATCTTTCGCCTTGGTGAAGTTGACCGACAACGAAGAGGCAAAGATCGCCGCGCTCGTGAAGAAAGCCGTAAGTGGATAGCCGACTTCGATCTGGAGAATCCCGCAAGGGTACAATTGAGGTATGGCAGAGACTTTTTACCTTGCGCTGCTGCGCGGAATAAACGTTGGCGGTAACAACATCATCAAAATGTCAGATTTGAAGACATGCTTTGAAAGCATGGGTTTGACGGATGTCCTCACGTATATTCAAAGCGGCAATGTGCTATTCAAATCTGCTGAAAAGGATAAAGCCAAACTGACGAAGGAAATCGAGGCGGGGCTTTCTCGACAATTCCGTTATGAGGCGCGCTCGGTGGTCGTCACATACAAGCAATTGAAACAAGCTGTGGAGGAAGCCCCGCGCGGGTTCGGCAAGGCTCCCGATAAATTCAGATACGACGTGATTTTCCTGAAAGAGCCGCTCACTCCGAAAGAAGCAATGAAAAGTGTAAGCGTGAAAGAAGGCGTTGATAACGCATACACAGGAAAGGATGTGCTGTACTTTTCCCGTCTCATCATCAAGGCGGCACAAAGTCACTTGACCCGCATCATTGGGCTTCCTGTCTATCAAAGTATGACCATCCGCAATTGGAACACGACCACGAAATTACTGGCGTTGATGGAGAAAGAGTAAGCCGATGACCGCCAAGCAATTTATCGAACGGCTGAAAGCGCTTCGTTCCAAACAAGCCGCAAAGCGACATAACCACCTCGCGGCGGATAAATCCGATGCCATCCTCGGCGTGAAGATGGGACAGGTTTTCGCGCTCGCGAAAGAATTCATGGGCATGGAACTCGATGAAGTAGAGAAACTGCTCGATAGCCATTTCCATGAAGCGCGCGTTGGTGCGGTCAGTATCATGGATTTTCAAGCGCGGAGCAAGAAGACGAGCGATGAGCAAAGGAGGGAATTGTTCGATCTTTACATAAGGCGGCACGACCGCATCAACACGTGGGATCTGGTTGACCGCAGTGCGATCTGGGTAGTTGGCAGTTATTTGAAGGATAAACCGCGCAAGGTTTTGTACAAATTAGCCAGATCGAAAATGATGGCGGAACGACGGACAGCCATTGTCGCGACACTTTTCTTCATTGGAAGAAATGACCTGGACGATGCCTTTAAACTTGCCGAAACCATGTTGTACGACAAAGAAGATTTGATCCACAAGGCAAATGGCTGGGCGTTGCGCTTCGCAGGCGACCAGGATAAAAAACGACTGCTCAAATTCCTAGATAAATACGCCGCGACCATGCCGCGCGTCACTTTGCGGTATGCGCTGGAAAAGATGGATAAAAGAACGAAAGAACATTATATGAGTTTGGGAAAGGCAAAGAGTATCTGAGGCAGTTGTACTGTCCTTGACGCAGTTGCACTGTGTCGAGACAAGCGAACTGTCAACGTGAGAAAGGCAAAGAGGGGAGTGGCAGGTTGAACTGGAGGAGAAGCGTTTGGAGATTTTCGTCTTGACAAATTAGAACATTCATTCTAGAATGGCGTTTCAACAATTGGGTGGGCAAGGCTCGACTGACCCGCCCATTCACTTTTTAATGGAGATGGCATGGCAAATCAAAATTCGCTTTCGGTCCCAGATCTTCGCAAAACGTTCGAGCACGTGATCGCCCCCGGCAATGCTGAGTATGACAAGGCTCGTACCGTCGTCGCCGGAGATATCGATCGCCGACCTGCCGTGATCATCAAAGCGACGAATGTAAAAGAAGTGGCTCAAGTGATTTCACTTGCAAAAGGAACCGGTCTCGAACTTGCCGTCCGCAGTGGCGGGCATAGCGTGTATGCCGTTGTGGAAGATGGAATAGTTTTGGATCTTTCGCTGATGAAAGATCTGCAAATTGACACGAACACAAAAATGGCGTGGGCTGGGTCGGGGCTGACTGCCGCAGAATACACAAAAGCGGTTGCCGAGCATGGCTTCGCCACCGGCTTCGGCGATACGGGTTCGGTTGGCATCGGCGGCATCACGCTGGGCGGCGGCGTTGGTTTTCTCGTCCGCAAGCATGGGCTCACGATTGACAACCTGCTCGCCGCGGAGATCGTCACAGCCGATGGAAAGGTTATAAATGTTGATGAAAAGAATCATTCCGATCTATTCTGGGCGATTCGCGGCGGCGGCGGAAATTTTGGCGTGGTGACGAAATTCAAATTCCGATTGCAGGATTTACCCCAAGCATATGGAGGGATGCTGTTCCTGCCTGCCACAGCGGAAACCATCGCTTCATTCTTAAGGGAGGCTGATGCGGCTCCCGAAGAATTGTCCACGATTGCAAATGTGATGCCCGCGCCGCCCATGCCGTTCCTGGCGCAAGAGCATCACGGCAAGATGATCATCATGGCGATGATGTTGTATGCAGGCGATGCTGTGAAAGGCGAGCAGGCAATGGCGCCGTTTCGGAAACTTGCCGCGCCCTTCGCTGATATGCTCCGCCCGATGAGTTACACAGAAATGTTCCCGCCAGAAGAGGGCGAATATCATCCGATCGCAGCCTCGCGTACCATGTTTTTGGATCGTGTTGATCAATCTGTTGCAGAGACGATCTTGAAACATTTGAATACATCCACCGGCATGATGGCGGTGGCTCAATTGCGTGTCTTGGGCGGAGCGATGGCACGCATCCCTGTGCATGCAACGGCGTATGCGCACCGCCAGTCAAAGATCATGGCAAATCTGGCAGTGCTGTATCAAGACATAAATGAAAAGCCACAACATGAAGCATGGGTGGATGAATTTCGAAAAGCCATCGCACAAAGCGACAAAGGCGCGTATGTCAACTTCATCAACACGGTCGGCGAGGATGAACTCAAGGCGGCGTACCCAGCCTCCACGTTGGAAAAGCTGCGTCAGGTCAAAGTGAAATACGACCCTGAGAATTTATTCCGCATGAACCAGAATATTTCTCCAAAATAAATTCCCGTCATTGCGAACCGCGATGGCGGCGAAGCAATCTCCCTTGCAGTGTTGGGGATTGATTCGTCAGCCGTTCAGGCTTCCTCGCGATGACGAAGATGTAATAAAGGAAACGACCGTGAAAACTTTTTATCAAATTCTAGGGAATACGCTGGTCGCCAATGTCACCAACATGACGGTCTGGTTCGCGTTGATCTTTTTTATCTATCTGGAAACGAGATCTGTCACTGCGACCTCGATCGTTTCGGGTATTTATCTGGTGCTGACAGCCGCATTGGGTATTTGGTTTGGAAGTCTCGTGGATCATAACAAGAAAAAGAAAGTGATGATTCTTTCGGGTGTCATTTCACTGACCATGTACCTTGTCGGCTTTGGTTTGTACCTTGCCTCTCCCGCCGAAACATGGAAGGACCCTGCCAGCGCGAAGTTATGGATCTTTGTCCTGGTTCTTTTATTTGGGGTGATCGCAGGCAACATCCGCTCCATTGCTGTACCAACACTGGTCACCATTTTGATACCCGAAGAAGACCGCGCCAAAGCCAACGGGCTTTCAGGCACAGTCTTCGGTATGGCCTTCCTGATTTGCTCCGCCATCAGCGGTTTGCTGGTGGGTGCGGGCGGCATGTATTATGTTTTGATCCTCGGAATCGTGATGATGATTCTTTCCATCCTTCATATCTGGTTCGTCGAGATTCCAGAAAAAGAAATCGTGCATCTCGAACATCAACCCAAAGTGGATCTGCGCGGCACGTACGCAGTGGTCGTCGCCATCCCCGGTTTGTTGGCGTTGATCCTTTTCGCCACCATCAACAACTTTTTAGGCGGCGTGTTCATGGGTCTCATGGATGCATATGGTCTATCGCTGGTCTCGGTTGAAATTTGGGGCTTGCTCTTTGCGGTAATCAGTTGCGGCTTCATTGTCGGCGGGCTTGTCATTGCAAAGTACGGTTTGGGTAAAAATCCGCTGGTTGCCATGTTCGCCGCCAACATCGTCATTTGGATCATCTCTGCCGTCTTCACCGTTCAACCGTCCATCATTTTGCTTGCGGTGGGCATGTTCATTTACATCAGCGTTGTGCCGTTCATCGAAGCCGCGGAGCAGACGATCCTCCAAAAAGTGGTTCCGCAGGAAAGACAGGGACGCGTATTCGGATTCGCCCACAGCGTGGAGCAATCCGCTTCGCCTCTGACGACATTTCTGATCGGTCCAATTGCGGAGGCGTTTTTTATCCCTTTCATGACGACCGGTGCAGGCGTCGGTTTGATCGGCAGTTGGTTCGGCACAGGCTCAGACAGGGGCATCGCGTTGGTGTTCACCGTCACAGGTATCATCGGTTTAATTTTGACGATCATTGCCATGAACACGAAATATTACAAACTGCTATCCGATCGGTACATGGACGGCGAAAAGATGCCTTCACTGCCCGAAGGTGAGTTGGCGTAAATCTTAGTATGGAGTGCGGACTCAAGTCTGCTATTTGCAAATGCAGACTAAAGTCTGCACTCCGAAAAGAAAGAAATATTCATGCCCACAAAAAAACAAGAATCGGATTTCCCTAACATTGGCGGTCCCGCCACCCGCGCCTTGGAATTTGAAGGCTACACAGCTCTCAAACAGTTGACCAAACTCTCCGAAGCGGAGCTGGCTCAACTGCACGGAGTCGGTCCCAAGGCGATACGCATCCTTGGTGAAGCATTGAAAGAAAAAGGCTGGTCTTTCAAACCAGCCAAACCTGGCGAAAAGTTGAAGAAAAAAGGATCACCCCTCAGCCGCTCAGATGCAGTGGACGCGTTCCTCCGGGAGTTGCGTCACCCGCTCAAAGGCGAGATAGAAGCGGTGCGGGCGATCGTCAATGGTGTGAGTAAGGATATCCATGAAGAAGTCAAATGGAGGGCGCCGTCCTTCAATTACAAAGGCGAATATTTGGTGACGTTCAATTTGCGGGAGACAAAACGCATTCATCTTGTTTTTCACAACCCGATGATCGTGAGAGTGAAAAGCAAATTGTTGGAAGGGGATTATAAAGATCGGCGCATGATGTACTTTGCCGACATGAAAGATATCAAGGCGAAAAAGCCCGAACTTGTAAAGATCCTCAAGCATCTGATCAGGTTGAACCCCCATTAATTCAAGAACGCAAGGAAAAAGACATGGCTCAAGAATACATCGAGATACGCGGCGCGCGTGAAAATAACCTGAAGAATGTTTCATTGCGCATCCCCAAACGCAAGATCACGATCTTTACGGGTGTATCGGGTTCGGGCAAATCGTCCATTGTGTTCGATACGATTGCAACGGAGTCACAGCGCCTGCTGAATGAAAACTTCAGCATGTTCGTGCGGAATTTTCTGCCGAAATATGGACAGCCTGATGCAGATTCCATTGAAAACCTGAGCATGTCCATCGTGGTGGATCAAAAACGGATGGGCGGCGGGTCGCACTCCACCGTCGGCACGATCACCGATATCAACACATTGCTGCGATTGTTGTTTTCCCGACTTGGAAAGCCTCATGTTGGACCTGCCAATCTTTTTGGATTCAACGACCCAAAAGGGATGTGCCCTGAGTGTAACGGCTTGGGACGTAAACTGGATGTGGACTTAAACAGGTTTTTGGATCCATCGAAATCGCTCAATGAAGGGGCGATCCTGTTCCCTGAGTATGCCGTGAATAGTTGGTACTGGAGCCAGCTCATCAGCACCGGTTTGTTCGACCCCGATAAAAAATTATCCAAATACACTAAGAAAGAAATGGATGACTTGCTGCACAGCCCGCCGACGAAGATCAAGACCAAGGTTGGGGCAAAAGATTTCAACATGACCTTTGAAGGCATCGTCGACCGCTTCACGAACAAATACATCAAACGCGATCTGAAAACCATGTCCGAACGGACTCAGAAGTCTGTGGAGCCTTACATGACGATGGGTCCGTGCCAGCTTTGTAAAGGCGCACGGTTGAGTCAGGCGGCGTTGAAAAGCAAGATCAATGGCTACAACATCGCGGACTTGACGAGCATGGAAATCGCCGAGTTGATCCAAGTTGTAAAGACGTTCAAAGACAGTGCCGCCCAGCCCATCATCAAATCATTGGTCGAGCGTTTGGGACATTTGGTGGATATCGGGCTTGAATATCTCACACTCAGTCGTGAGACCGATACTTTATCTGGGGGAGAGTCACAGCGTGTCAAGATCGTCAAACATCTCGGCAGTAGTTTGACCGATGTCATTTATATTTTCGACGAGCCGAGCGTCGGTTTACATCCGCGCGACGTGCACCGCATGAACGAACTGATGCAGAGATTGCGCGATAAAGGCAATACGGTTCTCGTCGTCGAGCATGATCCTGATGTCATCAAAGTTGCCGACCATGTGGTGGATATCGGTCCGCATGCGGGGACGCATGGCGGCGAGATCGTCTTTGAAGGAAGTTTTGCAAATTTGCTGAAAGCGGATACTTTAACCGGCAAGCATATGAAGGTAAAAGTCCCGTTGAAGGATGAGTTCCGAAAACCAACGGGCAAATTGTCGATCAAAAATGCAAAAGTGAATAATCTGCAAAATATCAGTGTGGATATTCCAACTGGAATCTTAACCGTCGTCACGGGCGTGGCGGGCTCTGGAAAAAGTTCATTAATTAACGAAGTATTCTTACAACAACACCCGGATGCGATCGTGATCGACCAAGCCGCGGTGGGCGTCAATAGCCGTTCCAACCCTGCCACGTACACCGGCATCCTGGACGATGTCCGCAAGGCGTTTGCAGCGGCGAACAAAGTGAACCCTTCATTATTCAGTTTCAACTCGAAGGGCGCGTGCGAGAATTGCCAGGGACTGGGTGTGATCTACACCGATCTCGCATTTCTCAGCGAAGCAAAAACACCCTGCGAGGTATGTGAAGGCAGGCGTTTCAAAGACGACGTGTTGCAATATAAATTGAACGGGAAAAATATTTCAGAGGTCCTGTCGATGAAAGTCGAAGAGGCGCTTGACTATTTCCAACTCCCGGAAGTCACAAAGAAACTGCAAGCCATGAGCGATGTTGGCTTGGATTATTTGAGTCTGGGTCAGCCGCTGAGCACACTTTCAGGCGGAGAGTGCCAGCGCATCAAACTCGCCAGCGAACTGCACAAAAATGGGAGCATTTACATCATGGACGAGCCAACCACAGGCTTGCACATGTCTGATATTGGACACCTGATGCAGGTGATCGATCGCCTCGTGGACACCGGCAATACCGTGGTTGTCATCGAGCACAATTTGCATGTGATAAAGAATGCAGATTGGATCATTGACATGGGTCCGGAGGGCGGCAGTAAGGGCGGGCAGGTGATATTCGAAGGCACACCCAGGCAGCTGTTGAACGCGAAGCGTTCGATCACAAGTGACTATCTGAAAAACTAAGGAGATAACGATGGCGGACACAAACGCATCCGAGCCGATCGATAACTACAACAAAGGATTAACAGATTGGCGCAGCAAATTGCTAACCCGCCTGCGAAAGTTGGTTCTCGAATCCGCTTCAGAACTGACCGAAGAATGGAAGTGGGATGCCCCGGTTTGATCGTTCAAAGACCCGAAGAATCTGTTCAATGCAGGGCTTGAAGCCAAAACCTCTCGCGGATTTGATTTTACTGAAAACTCCAAAATAGCTGAAATCGCGGTGACAAATTTGATTCATGAAGCCGCGGCGACGACCTCGGCGAAGAAAAAAATAAGAGGCAAACATGCGAAAAATAATTGTGTCCAGCCAGGTTAGCATGGATATGGTGATCGATAACCCCCAAGACTTTGTGTTCGATTACACCAATGATGAATTCATGCAATATGCTCTCGAACAACTATTTGAGAGCGATGCGTTGATCATGGGGCGGTTGACATACGAAGGATTTTCTCAGGCATGGCCCGCCATGGCGGGCGAGAACGAATTTGCGGAACGGATGAACAGCCTGCCAAAGTACGTGGCGTCCCGTACATTGAAGGAGCCGCTAACCTGGAATGCAAACTTAATCCATGGGGATGTTCCCAGCGAAGTTGCCAAGTTGAAAGCGCAAAACGGAAAAAATATTTTGCAATATGGAAGCGGCGAATTGACTCGCACACTGTTGCAACACGGATTGGTTGACGAATTTCGTTTGATGGTCTTTCCTGTGGCGATGGGAGCGGGCCAGCGTCCATTTGCTGAAATCGAAAAAACGCCGATGAGGCTTTTGGAATCCAAAACTTTCAGCACCGGCGTTGTGATTTTGCATTACCAACCATTGGAGTTAACTTAAGGAGTATTCGACATGAACGTTCATTTGATCGACGGCACGTACGAACTTTTCCGCGCACATTTCGGCGCGCCGCCGAAAAAATCTGCCAGCGGGTTGGAAGTGGGTGCAACCCTCGGGCTCATCCGCAGTCTGCTGATGCTGTTGCAGTCTCCCGGTGTGACGCATGTCGTGGCCGCGTTCGACCATGTGATCGAGTCGTTCCGCAACAAGCTGTACGCGGGGTATAAAACCAGCGAAGGCGTGGACCCGGTCATTCTGAATCAATTCGAACTGGCGGAAGAAGCGGTCGCCGCGCTGGGGGTGCCGGTCTGGTCCATGGTCAAGTTCGAAGCGGACGACGCGATCGCCACGGCAACCGCGCGATTCAAAAAGGAAAAATCCGTAGAGCAAGTCATCATTTGTTCTGTGGATAAAGATTTGACACAAATGGTCGACGGCAAGAAAGTTGTCTGCTGGGATCGCCGCCGCGAGATCACGTTGGATGAAAAAGGTGTGGTCGAAAAATTTGGCGTCAAGCCCGAGTCGATCCCCGATTATCTCGCGCTCGTGGGCGATTCAGCCGACGGCTACCCGGGCATCAAAGGCTGGGGCGCGGCGTCCACTTCCGCGGTGCTGTCGAAGTTCAAGCATATCGAGAAAATTCCCAAAGACCCGCAGAAACTTCCGCTGGGTTTGGGACGCGCGACAACTCTTGTGGAGAATCTTCAACAGAATTATAAGGACGCTTTGTTGTTTCGAGAATTATCCACGCTTCGCACAGACGTTCCCTTGAAAGAGAAACTCGATGATCTGAAATGGCGCGGGGCGCGATCAAGTTTGAAAAAGGTGTGTCAGGAGTTGAGGGAGGAGAGAATCGTCGAACGAGTCAAGTTGTGGAGGTAGGGAAATTGAGTCGCTTTAGTTTTGCGAATCATATTCGGCTCTCCACAACAGGATTCCCTGCCAAATACTGATGATCGCCCCAAGAAAAACACCGCCAAAGTCGCCGTCTCGAGATAAATACGCGAACAAAGATATGATCCCTGCAAGGAAATACAAAACATTCAATACATTCGGAAAAATTCTAGATGTCCAGCCTGCTGAGCCGAGTAATATAAAAGTCCAGCCTAAAAAGTGAAATCCTAATCCGCTCACGCCTCCCACAAGAGTCGTCCAAACGAGGAGAACGGTTTGATTTTCCTCAAGATTTAACTCGGGGTGTAGTAAATGATAATGACGATTCGAAGCGCGGATGAACGCCACAGCCGCCATCCCCACTGCCGCCAGCACAGCGGACAAGAGCGCCAAATCCATGCGGCGTTTTGCATGTTTGCCTATCCGTTCGCGAAGCACATAGGTCACCGTGATTAAACTGGCGGACACGACGGGTCCGTACAGAAAATCAGCGAGGTCATAAGCAAATACTCCCATGGCATCTCGCAAATTTCCCATGAGGTAGATCATCGGCGCGACGATAAAGGACATCGCTAACAGAAAGGACGCAAAACTGCCCCATTTTTGTATTGTCATGTTCATTTGTTTTGCTCCTTCTGTTGAATTTCCGAACGGCTATCTCATAGGCTTCTGCAAGCAACGGGCGGATTCTCTCAAAGGTCGCCTCGCTCGGTGAAAGCGCGCAGATGAAAGACTGCGCGGAATAATCTGGATGAGGCAGGAGGGGTGAAATCGTAGTCGCTGACATTGATCTTGTTTGTTCCAATGAGTGACTTGAATGTCTCCCGGCTCACGCCGATATTCAAACGATAAACACCCGGACGGTCGAGTCTTGAAATTTGTTCATACTCATTGCCTGAGGAGGCGATGGTTGCGAACGCATGGATGCGCTCCTCGCGATAGAAAAAGAAGGTGTAGCCGAGGTTTGTGGTTGTCTCGACGTCGGGAAACGTTTTGGTGATGTAGTCTGTGATTGATGTTTCGTTCATAGGGAAATGTTCCTGATGGTTGAAGTTTTGAGTTATCTGCTAGTGGGCGGGATTTGGACTCGGCTTGGGAACAGTTCAAGCCCGAGAGAGAGCAGGCGAACAGAGCGTTGGAATGCAACTTGCACAAGATTGGCTGTTAGAAGTCACGTGTCCATAGGAATGCTGAATTGCAAAAACAAGCATCACACTTGGCGCAAATCCAATAGCGGCACTTAGAGCATCTAGGTGTGCGAGGGTCCCTGCTATCGACATGTTGATCTTTACACCTCCAACAATGGTCGTGATACCACCAGATTTCACAATTCAAGCAAACCCTTTTTCCCTCAAACTCGATCGGACTTCGATTCCCGCACTCCAGGCATATGTTTGCCATGTAAGTATTCAACCGAATTCCACCTGGGTCTGAACGATACCCATCAAGGTAAAAATCCAAGGGAGAAGCAAACGCGTTTTCAATTACGCCAGGTGGTTTAACGCTTAGGATCTTGTATGTGAATTCTGACTTATCTGGCAATTGAAACGATGGCATCTCCTGACCAGCTGAGAACAGCAGAGACTTTCCTAATGGCGATTCATAACTCGTGATTCCGCGCCGCGGGTCGGATTCAGCCGCGACTGTCCAGGTCTCCTCTCCATCTTGAGACACGATTCGAAAGACTGTATTAATCGGCCAAGGAATTTCCATTGTCAACTTTCCAAAAGCGGCCTGTGGGCTGGCTATAGCATTAAGGATCGGCCGTGGACTCGGCTTGAGAGTAGTATAAACCCGAAGCCAGAAAACTGCCTGAAAACGCGGCGACTCCCATCAGTTGGTTCCACGCTGCGTTAGCCCGGATCTATCTTTGTGGGTTATGTAGAGAGTCGCGCAATCTCTCCAATAAACAAATATGTCTGAATTACAGCTAAACGTGCCTCCTCAGTAGATACATCGGTATGGACTCCTTTAGAGACTTTTTCGTAAACTGCATCCACTCTTGCTGCAAGATGTTCGATTTCTGAGGCAAGTATTGAATAACTACTACTGCTACCAATTTGGCGATCTACGAATGCTAATAATCGATTCTTGTATTCCTCGGTGCCAACTCTTCTTAACTTGCCCTTGGAATCTTTCCAATCATCAGATTGGGGAGGAAAAACGGAGTCGGCTACTGTCATAAGAAGCCGCCTACAAGAAGTTAGAGCGGCTGATCGTGATTCGGGCAAGTTTTCTTTCATTCTTTCATTTATTGCAATCAGCTGTTCTGCCGCTTTTGGGCAGTTGACACGTACAAAATTATCTACTTTCTCACGTGCATTCTCAAAAATATCTTGCGCTACGTCACCCAATTCTATAGCCAAATACACATCAGTTGCATAATTATGTATCGCCGATTTCATTGAAATAAAAAGACTTTGATTAAAGGCATATGTTTCTTTTTGTGCCCTTTGGAATTGTATTTGCCCTGTATTAAGTGTACTTGTCGCACCTGCCTCAAGATAATCCTTGGCAGATGTGGAATATTTTGACGTACGAAAACCATCAATGATCGCTTCATCCGATTTTATTTGTGCTTCTAGGTTGGGAAGCCCCATCATGTAATATTTTTCATCTAGCGTAAGCCTGCCACCTCTTTTTGCATATTGACGACAATTTCCGAGTTCAGCAAAGCTAAATTTATCTGGATAGCCACTTGTTTCAAGATCAAGCCAAACTTGTGCATCAGCATCTCTCATTAATCGCGCAAGCCGTTTAGCCTTCATAAGAATTTTTTCAATTGAAACTTGAGATGTCTCAAGAGATGTGAGCAGTTCTTGAACAACGATTCGAGCCTCATCGATGCGGGACATATTGATACTCCAATTTATTCTTTATGCAACAAACTATGATTATTTATACAGACTCGGTTTGTAAAATATCCCTGTGTAGGGTGTTATACAGCTTGACTCTTCATAATGTACTGTCTGCCGCATTATATCGCCCCTTTTCCTCGCAACTCCTCAACACCTTCACGTGAATAACCCAATAGCCCCGTAAGCACCTCCTCCGTGTGTTGACCCAACATCGGTGGCGATTTTTGGATCTCGGCCGGGGTGGCGGAAAATTTATACGGGAAGCCGGGCAGTTTCACCGTCCCGGCGGAGGCGTGTTCGGTTTCCAGAATCATCTCGCGGGCTTGGGTCTGCGGGTGGGCGAACACTTCGGGGATCGAGTTGATGCGTCCGCAGGGTAAGCCCGCCTTCACCAGACTCCCAAGCCAGTCGTCCACATTTTTTTGCGCGAACATGTTGTTGAGTTCGTCCACGAGCGCGGCGCGGTTCGTCACGCGCTTTCCGTTCGACGCGAATCGCTCGTCGGTTTTCAAGTCCGCGCGGGCGAGCGCGTCGCACAAGGTGCCCCATTGCTTTTCGTTGGCGACGCCCAAAATGAACCAGCCGTCGCGCGCGCGAAACGAATCATAGGGGACGAGATTCGGATGCGCGTTGCCGAGACGGCGCGGCGGATTTCCTCCAACCAAATAATTGGATGCCACGTTTGTGAGCAGCGCGATGTGTGAATCAAACAGCGAAATATCCACGAGTTGACCTTCGCCCGTGAGGTCGCGCGCGCGCAGGGCGGCAAGGATCGCGGTGGCCGCGAACATGCCCGACGTGATGTCGGTGATCGGGATGCCGACGCGCGAGGGCGGTCCGTCCACGGGACCGGTGATGCTCATCATGCCGCCTTCGCCCTGGATGACCGCGTCGTACCCCGGGCGGTCTGCATACGGACCCGTGCGGCCGTATCCGCTCACCGAGCAATAGATCAATTTTGGATTCAGGCTGTGCAGAGCGTTGTAGCCCAAGCCGAGTTTATCGAGATCGCCCGTGCGATAATTTTCCACCAGCGCATCCGAGATGCCTGCGAGTTTGCGGATGATCTCCTGCCCTTCTTTCGATTGGATGTTGACGGTCACACTTCGTTTGTTTCTGTTCGCGGCGATGAAGTACGCCGACTCACCCGGATATGAACCATACGCCTCGCCCACAAACGGAGGTCCCCACCCGCGCGTTTCATCGCCTACGCCGGGACGCTCGATCTTGATGACGTCCGCACCCAAGTCGCCGAGCATCATCGTGCAGTACGGTCCCGCGAGCGCGCGGGTGATATCGAGAATGCGAATGTTTTGGAGGGGTTGCATGAACGGCAGTATAAACGGTTATTTTGTAAATAACAATAAGAATAACTCAAGTTGCGACCTTGACTTGAATATCCATGGAGGCTCTGCTACAGTTGCGGTTACCACACCAAAACTAAGCGGAGCACCCCATGGACAGCCAAATTGTAGCCATATTTTGCCTGTGTGAC
>JBFMDB010000034.1:0-21542 GCA_040753755.1 Chloroflexota bacterium | reverse complement strand
CAAGAAACAAACCATGCAGCTCAGGCGCTTGTACAATCTGCAACTGCCCGCAGTATAATTTTTACAAACCGGAAAACATCACCTTAGCAAATTGCCCCATCTGTCCCAAATGTTCTGACGACGTACACCCCGCAGCATATTGACTTGTTTGATTTCCGTGCCTTGGTGGTTGTTTCGCCTGAGTCTTCGGTCTCACCGGAGAGTCTGGTCAAGGCGGCGGAACGTGGCAAGCTGATCTTCGTAGTCGCGGGTGTCGGCGATGGCATGGCATCCTGGGCAAATGGTGTCGGTGTGCCATCCATTGCCTATCCACCATCGGATGTTGACATCAACAAATTGTATGAAGAGATGCGTCGTGCAGATGCCGGCAATCTCGCAGCGGATGACCAATACCGCCGTGCAGTGCTGGGCAGTGATATGTCGGCACGCATTCAATCGGGCATGGCAGTGAGGAAGATCGCCATCACTTCCCCCAAAGGTGGCACAGGGAAAACAACAGTCGCAGTAAATCTTGCAGTAGCGCTCGCTTTGTCGGGTATCACTACTTACCTTGTGGATGCCGACGGCAATGCTGGCGCGCTTCAATATCACATGCGCATGGAACGGGTGAACACCACCATGATCGGACTCCTGCGGCGTGAGATCGCCAAAGCCAACAAGGGCGTGATGAGTGATGTGGCATCCGGTGCGGCGTATCTGAATGCGTTCACCCCTTTGGAGAACCTGCCGACATTGCGGGTATTACCAGGTCTCATTACCGATGATCTGGGCGATGAAGTCCTGCAACAGGAAGCCAAAGTTGCGGAAGTAATCCAAGGGTTGTATGAAGCCGGCGTCGCGGCAGGTGGTGTGGTCATCATGGATGTCGGCATCAATCCGGCGCATGTGGTGCATCGTGCCGCCTTGAAAGCCGCCGAAGGGATTGCGATTGTGATCAAGCCGGAGATCCCGGATCTCGCGGAAACACGCCGCTGGATCGCACGCATGATCAATTCTCTGGCAAGTGTGGTTGGCAAGGGCAGCGCGCATGAATTCGTCGGCAGCCGTGTCAAGCTTTGCTACAACCAGGTGGTGGGCGATGGTTTCAAGGCGGCGCACAAGATGTTGCAACAAGCCTTGAGTGAGGACAAGATCGAACTCGCCTTGATCCCCAACGGCATCATCCCGATTGTAGACCCGCGCCTGGCAGCCCAAGCTGTGAACTCGGATCGACGCGATGATATTTTGATCTGGCGCTACAAGAAGGAGAAGTTGGAGGAACTCGGACCGTTCGCCGATTCATTACTCGGGTTTGCCTCGCACTTTGTACCCGCTGTTCGTGAAGGCGCTTCACGGATTGGATTACTTCCCAGCCCGACGAAAAAACGTGGTTGGTTCGCGAAGGGTTAAGCCATGTTCGATATTACTGGAAAAACACTGAAGCCTATCTCGGAAGCGCGTTCCTCGGATGAGATGGAACGCTGGTGGAATATTCTTGCTGAGGAGGGACGTGCAAAGAAGGCGATTGAGTCTCTACAAAAAAGCATGACCTCCACAGAGATCGAGGCAATGGCACGTCAGGTCTTTGAAGAAATAAGTGTTCGTGCGGTTGATGCTGGTGTTGCTCTGCCCAAGGAATACATCCTGCGGCTGATCGGTGAACTCTCCGGCATGGGACCCTTATTGGAACTCATCGCCCGTTCGGATATCGAAGACATCGCCATCAACCTGGGACATATCTATGTGTACACCACAAGCAATGGCTGGGAACATGCGGGACCTGCGCCGGATGGGATTGGCGATGCGCTCCGCGTCATGATCGACCGCGCCGGGCAGCGCGCGCCGACTCCTGATTACCCGATTGCGGATGCCATGCTGCAAGTCATGGTTCCGCTCGTCGATGGAACAGTACGGAGAAAAGGCGTGCGTATCAACTATGTCATGCCACCTGCCTCACCCTATGGAGACACAATCACCTTGCGTATCTCCAATTACCGCACAGCATCTGACCTCACACATGGCAGTCTAGCGTTGCTTTGTCAAAACAGACTCCCGCCTGTGCCTAGACCCAAATTCGATCCAAAGGATTTTCCGCGCGGGAATGGCATTCTCACTCCCGAAGCTGCCAACTACTTGTTGAGTGTAATGGTACATGGCGGTACATTGGTTATCGCCGGCACAACGGGTTCGGGAAAAACTTTTGTGGGTCAACGAATTCTTCAAGAGATGTTGGATTATTACCCCCGTGGTGCGATCCGTTTGTTTATCGTGGAAGACAGTAATGAAATTATCCTCAATGGTTGGAACGGAGATGGCAAGGCAGATACAGGCAACATCATCTACACCGTAACCCGCCCCGAGATCCGTGGTGGTCCGCCGCCCGTCACCATGTATGACCTGATCCGTTCAGCGTTGCGTTCCCGTCCGCATGGAGTCGTCATCGGTGAAGCGCGTGGTGCAGAAGCTTGGGAATTGATCCGTGCCGCAGCGACTGGGCATGGACATAGCGCTTTCACAATCCACGCCACCAGCGCCGAACATGTCTGGCCGCGCTTCCTGCAGGTGGTGCAGGCGCATCCCGATGCGGCACGCATGTCTGAAATTCAAATTGCCCAATCGTTTGCAGAAGCAATCACCGCAGCGGTATATATCGAACGTAACCCCCAGCATGGACAGATCGTGCGCGAAATCGTTGAGGTCTCCACCATTGTGGAACGCACCGCCGCACGTCCTTCGTTTTCGCCGTTGTTCAAGTATGAAGCCGGCAAGGGGTTGATGCCAACAGGTAACCGCCCGATGCGACCGGGTTTTCGTGCCAATGACTTGAACATCCCTGAGTCCATTTTCAAGGCAGGGTTGTAATGACAGAGCAGATCATTGGTTCGACGAGAACCTTTGTACTGGCAAAGGGCTTTACACAGGTCGGCAATCACTCGGCTTTGATGGGTGAAGATGATACCAAGCGATTATTTGCTGAAGTGTATGCCGACCCAGATCGTCCCGATGTGCGACCACAGGAGGCGTACAAGGCGATCTTGTTTTCCATGCAGCCAGGCTGGACACTGCGTCTACTGCAATTGTTCTGGCCTGATCCCGAACCTAGGTTGGAGTTCCAAAAACAGGCAAGCCAATGGAAGCGACCTGATGTGGAAGGCTTGGATATATTGCATCAGGGACTGACCTTGGCAGTCCAAGAGTATCCACTTCCTTTTGTGCGACGGACAGTATTGGAATTTGTATTACCAGGCGATGAAGGCATCGCCTGGTGGGAAGGACTCGTGGGATTATGTGCCGGCTTTGGGTTGCGGATTCGGTATCTGGATCAAAATGCAATTGAAGGATTAACCCGCTGGGTGCTCAATCCAAATTTGGAATATCATCAAGCCTGATGTGGTTTGCCGGATACTTAATTTCTCTGCTCCATCTGCGTATCTTTTCCGGTCTCTATAGCCTGCTATTCCAACAGCATCAGAGAGGTTAGCCTTTCAATGCCCGCTGCAACCCCTTGATCAAGAACGTCGCGGCGACCATGACCGCCAGCCGCAGGGGCCAGATGAGGACAACGCCGACCGCCCACCGCGCGTAATCCGCCGAGGTTGTGGACATCTCCTCGTCTTCGAGGCGAACCGAACGACCGTCAGGCGTTTCAAATTTGCAGGCTCCGGGAGAGGAACGGTAAGGTGGTTTGAAACTCACATACTGCCAGCCGTTTTCTTCGGCGTATCGTTCGCAAAGCGGATCGTAGTAAATGCTGTAACTAAAATCCCGAATGAAGTAAAGCGAAGCGGCAGCCAGCAGCATGATGGGAATGGCATACAGCGGGGGGATTTTGGTTTTCATGGCAAGGCATATTGACCGAAAAACTCGAACATGAGCCGCGTGGCATCTGCTTCCTGCGAGGTGATGGCGGCGGGCATGAGGGTTGAACCGGGCCAACTGTGTCCGTGATTGCCCAGCGTGTACAGAATGACGGCGGCGTTTGCATCGCAGTTATCCCATTGCTCGACAGTCATGGTGGGCGTTTGCGCGTTTGTGATGGGCGCGGAGTCACAGCCGTTGTGCGCCGCCCAGGCGGATGCCCACTCGCGAATGGGCGGCTCGGCATTGCCGCGCCCGACTCCTTCGTACGGGGCAATCTGGTCGTCCAACCCGTGAAACGCCAGCACAGGGACGGGACGCGCGGGATTACAGTTTTCCCACGCGTTGTACGCGCCAGCCACAGGCGCGATGGCGGCGATGTGGTCGGAGAGATCACAGGCGAGGCGGTTTGCCATCCCGCCGCCGTTGGAGATGCCCGTCGCGAAGATTCGGCGCGGATCAATTGGATAAGCGGCGAGCAGCGCGTCAATCAGGTCACGGACGAATTGCAGGTCGGCTTTGCCTGCCTGATTGGGGAAGACGCTCCAATGCTCGTCCAGCCCGTTGGGATAAGCGACGAACCAGCCGTATTCATCGGCAATGGCGGACATGCCCGAAACGGATTCCTGCTCCTGCGCGTTGGAAGTCAGCCCGTGAAAGTTGAGGATGAGCGGCGCGGGCTGTCCGCTTTGCGCGCTGGCGGGGATGTGCAGTAGGTAGGTGCGCGTCATGCCGCCTGAAGTCAGTTGCCCCGATATGGTTTGTCCCGCGTTTTCAAGCGGCTGACGTTCTGCGGTCGGCGCGGTCGGCGCGGCGCTTTGGCGGCAGGCAAGCGAAGCAGCGAGCAGGGTGAAAATAAAAATCGTGAGGCGTTTGTTCGGCATGGTCATTGCTGCCCCAAAAGGATTTGGCGAATCAATGCCGCGCCGTCTTCCGTCATCGAGATTTCGTGTTCCCTGCCTGAAATTTCGTGCCAGAATTTTTCTGAAAGGATGGCGTTGAAGTACAGCCTGCCCTGTTCGTCCGCGGCGGTTTTATCCGCTTCGGAGTTGACGAAGTAGACCCGCGTGTTGGGATACTCGTAATCGCGGTGCGCGCCATCGGGCGGGACGAGGCTGTCCGCCTGCGCCTGCGCGATGATCTCCTGCGGCGCCGCGTGATTGGAACAGTAATCGCCGTTGCCCTGCCAGCCCATCAACCAATCGGTTCGTTCCAGACCCTGGACGGTGGGGGGCCAGACGGCGGGTTTGAGCGCCTCATCGTCCGCGCCGAAACATGCCACGTCGAGGCGGCTCACGGGCGGACCTCCAGACAGAATCGCAACATCCAAAACGTCTTCCAGCCCGTACACCGCCAGCCCGTAGGCGATCTGCATCCCGCCGCCGCTGTTGCCCTGCGCTAAAACGTATTCGGTCTGCGCGGCAAGGTTTTCCAAAAGGAAGCGCACGACGGCGGCGTATCCGCACAGGGCTTTGGTGTAGCCCGCGCCTTCCACGTCCGCCATCCAGCCGTCGCGTCCCTGCCAGGCGATTTCAAAAGTTTCAAAGTCTGCCTGATTGACCGTTTTGACCGTCTCGAGCGCGATGTCGCCCATCTCGGCATAGAACAGATTGCCTTCGGAACCTGTGGTGAAGAAGATGGTGCCGCGCGGCTCTGAGGCTTGGATGTGCCGCACTTGCGCCGTCCGCGCGGGCAGCCCCGCGCAAACGACTTCCAGTGCGTAGCACCTGCCCCGTCCGCAAGAGTCGGTTTGGGTCAGCGAAACGGTATCCCCCTCGGGCTGAGGCGGCGCGGTTTGCGTCACAAGCGGCAGGGCAGAGACGGTCGGCGCGGCGGGCGTGATGTTCCCGCCCAGCGCGCATCCCGCCAGCAGGAATGAGACGATCAAAGGGGTAAGAGCGCGTTTCATTTTTCATCCTGCCTTGTCCCGCGTGAGACGAGCCAATTCCATACAAGCAAAACCCACGCCAGCAGGAAAAGCAGAAACGCGACATTGACCAGCATCAACTTTATCGAAGTGACAATCCCCGCCGCGTGTGCCAGCGATTCGCTCAACAAGGGGAAAGAACGCAACAATGTAAACAGCAAACCGTTCTCGACGACATCGAGCGCGGCGAGACCGATTGGGAAGGCGTACACCCAACTGCCCAATTTCAAGCGCGGCAACAGTGTCGAAATCAGCCTGAGCGCGGCGGCGAGAACCGCGCCTGTCAGCAGGGCGTAGGGCGTATCCAGAAAGAGCAGGTAAGTCTGGTATGCGCCGCGTCCCGTTTCGCCAAATTCTTCCAAGCGCGCCGCAACGATGTCGCTATCGTAGTTCGCGGTATTGTCCAGCAGGGCTGCGCCGTCGAAAGGCAGGGCGGGCAGGAGCAGCAGGAACAACGCCATGCTGACCGCAACATGCAGAAAAAAGAGAAAGGCGAACGCCCGCGCGGGCGGAATCGCTCGAATCATTTTCATGCTTGCTTCTTCAACGCGGCGCGGTCAATGCGGTAACGCACGGGGTTGGATTTGCTCGCCCGCACGAGAATCTTGCGCGCTTCCAGGTCATGCTTGACGGCGTTGAAGTACCACTCAATCGAGCCGTCGAACTTGCCTGCCAGCGATTGCCGCACGCGCGCCACCGCTTCCTGATAACCGAGTTCGTCTGTGGCATGAAACGCGTCTACGATTGCCGCGCGCATTTGCTCATACTTCGACTCGGCGATGCGCACGCCCTGTTTGGTCTTGTCGGGATGAATGGCTAAAACTTTTTTCTCGCTCATGGCAGTCTCCTTTTTGGCAAACGATTTTGAAAATCATACATTTTTTATTTCCCCCCAACCAGTGACGCCAATGACTTGCCGCCGATGACTGCAATCACTTCATCTGATGATGTCAATCAATGGCGCATACAATGCCAATGGATATAATGGAAGTATGAATCAATCCCGCTTCGATTCGGATTCGCATATCGAGCCTGGTCTGACGAAGGTCTTCCGTCTCTTTCTCAGCCTGCGCCTGCTCTCGCTCCTGTTGTTTTTTCTCCCCTCCTGGCTGACCGACCCCAATACACTCGCCATTCCCTATCGCTGGCTCGCGCTTGCGGGGACGCTGCTCCTGCTCGTTTATCTTTCCATTCCACGCCTGCAAAAGATTCTGGGCAGGGCATACCTGCCACTTGCCTTTGGGCTGGCGCTGGTTATGCCGTTGTTTGAATACGCGCTCTTCAATTTTTCGCGCCTCGCCAGCGGCGCGGCGGACGTGCGCCAGCCCGTCTTCGCCCTGACCATCGTCCTGATTCTGCTCGTCTGGCAATACCGCTTGCGGACGGCGCTGTTCGTGCTGGGCGGTATTGCGCTGGTCAATCTCGTCCAAATCGCGTACGGCGCATTGCAGGGCATTCCCATCGCCGAAGAATTCGCCGTCAGCCTTGCCGAGTTGTTTTTCATGCTGTTGGTGAGCATCGTCGTCGGGCAAATCGTCCACACCTTGCGGGCGCAGCGGGACGAATTGGCGGAGGCGCGTCTTCGGCTGGAGCAATACGCGGCGGCGCAGGAGCAGCTCGCCATCACGCGCGAACGCAACCGCATGGCGCTGGAACTGCACGATACCATCGCCCACACCCTGAGCGCGGTCGCCGTCCAGCAGGAAGCCGCACGCATGTCCTGGCAGACCAACCCTGAGGTCGCGCGTGAACGGGTGGAGCAGGCGCTTCAATCCACCCGTCAGGGACTCGACACGCTGCGCGCCTCCATTCAGGATTTGCGTCTCTCCCCGCTGGAGGAATTCGGCTTATCTAGGGCGCTGCAACATCTGGCGCGCAAAATGTCCGAGCGGCGCGGGCTGGCGTGCGAACTGGATTTCCCGCTCAAAATCGAAGGGCTTTCAACGGCTGCCGAGCATCACGTTTACCGCATCTTTCAGGAGGCGTTCACCAACATCGAGCGTCATGCACAGGCAAAGCGGATTCATTTTTCGGCGCGGCGGGACGGCAACATTTGGGAGTTCTTTCTGGAGGACGACGGCAGGGGCTTTGACGTGGGACACACACCGCAAAAGGGACATTTCGGCTTGGGCGGCATGAAGGAACGCGCGGAGCTCATCGGCGCATACTTGAACGTGGAAAGCGCGCCTGGCGCAGGGGCGCGGTTGACGTTGAGCGTGGAGGCGGACGCATGATCAAGGTTCTGATTTGCGACGACCAGCAGCTGATTTGCGAAGGGCTTGCCACTATCCTCAGGTCTTCGCCCAAGATCGAAGTGGTCGGCGCGGCGCATAACGGCGATGAGGCGCTGGTTTTGGTGGAGGAACACCAGCCGCATATCGTGTTGATGGATTTGAAAATGCCAGGCATGAGCGGCGTGGAGGCGACGCTGGAGATTCGCAGCCGCTTCCCCAACGTCCGCGTGCTGGTGTTGACCACTTACGCGCTGGACGAATGGGTGGCGGATGCCATCCGCGCGGGCGCGTCGGGCTATCTGTTGAAAGACATCAGCGGGGAAAAGTTAATCGAAAGCGTGCTGGGAACAGCGCAGGGCAAGACGTATCTCGACCCCGTCGTGGCGGGCAATTTGCTTCAACTCTTAACGCAGGGCAAACCGCTCCCGCCGCTGGAACAAGTCCCGCATCTTACCGACCGCGAGCGGGAGATTCTCTCGCTGCTGGGGATGGGGTATACCAATACGCGCATCGCGGAAGAGTTGAACCTGACGCAAGCCACTGTCCGTAATCTGATGAGCGGATTGTTGAAAAAACTGAACCTGGAAGACCGAACGCAGCTGGCGCTGTTCGCAGTCCGCGCGGGGATTCAGTAGCGGCAGGCGATGGATTGTCAATGAAAAAATAAGCGCCTATTCCGAGCATCATTCCAAAACAAGGAGAAAACCATGACCAAGAAACGCGCGCGAGATATTGAAAAAGTCTATTCGACCAAAAAGATCGTGGAAAAGCTGCGCCGCCTGGCGGACGCGCTGGAAGCGGGAGAGCCGTTCCGCATTCAGGTGACGGGCAAACGGGTGTACGTTCCCGCCGACACTGAAATCAGCGTCGAACACGAGCGCGGTGATGGAGAAAAGGAGGTTGAGTTTCAACTTAAGTGGCAGTATTGAGAGATACCCCCCGCCAATTGTTTTTCATCTTTTATGGGTTTTCCTCGGTGATTCCGCTCCGTACAGCCAGCAATGCCGCCTGGGTGCGATCGGAGACGCCCAGTTTGGCGAGGAGGGCGCTGACGTAGTTTCGCACTGTGCCTTCGGTGAGGTGCAATTGCCCGGCGATCTCGGCGTTGCTCAAGCCGCGCGCCAGCAGGCGGAGTACATCGCGCTCGCGCTCGGTCAGGGGAGGCAGCGGATCGGCTTGCGGATTGCGGCGAATCGCGGCCTCGAATAACTTCCCGGCCACGCCGGGGTCCACGTGCGTCCTGCCCGCCGCTGTCCCCCGAATCGCCTCGATCAAAGCCTCCCGCGTGGCCTCCTTTAGCAGGTAACCCGCCGCGCCGGCGCGGATGGCGTCGAACACCCACTCGTCAGCGTCGTAGGTGGTGAGCGCCAGCACGCGCACGTTGGGGAATTGAGCGCGGATGGCGCGGGTGGCCGCGATGCCGTTCATCCCCGGCATCTTCAAATCCATCAACACCACATCGGGCTGCGCCCGGGGGATCAATTCCAGCGCAAGCGCCCCGCTCGTTGCCACGCCCGCCACTTCGATGTCCGGCGCGTCGCTCAGGATGGTGCGCAGGCCCTCGCAAACCACGAACTGGTCGTCACAAATCAGAACGCGAATCATCCCGTTTCCTCCACAGACAGACAAATCCTTGCGCCATGCCCGAGCGCGCTCTGAACGAACAACGTCGCGCCGATCATCTCGGCTCGTTCGCGCATCCCGCGCAAGCCGAAGCGTCCTCCGGCAGGCGGATTGGCTGGGTCAA
Source organism: Chloroflexota bacterium (assembly GCA_040753755.1). Classification (GTDB taxonomy): domain Bacteria; phylum Chloroflexota; class Anaerolineae; order Anaerolineales; family Villigracilaceae; genus Defluviilinea. The sequence goes on along the minus strand of JBFMDB010000034.1, from coordinate 11,797 downwards.
AACCGCAGCCGTCGTCGGCAACAATCAGCGTCAACCGCCCATCGTTCCGTTCCAGTTCGACGTGCAGCAGATGAGCCTGGCTGTGTTCCACCGCGTTGGCAATCGCCTCCTGCGCCACGCGATAGATGCACTGCTCGACTTCCGGCGGCAGGCTGTGAATGGACTCCGGCGCGCGGAAGCGCAGACTCAGGCCGGCGCGCGCCGCAGCGATCTCGGCCAGTTCCCTGATTGCCAGCGTCAGTCCCAAATCGTCCAACGGGGCGGCGCGCAGGGCTTGAATCGCGCGGCGGGCTTCACGCAGGCCGTCGCGGGCCGCCGCCAGAGTCTGATCCAGAATGTGTTGCGCGCGGACCGGGTCCTTGTGCCAGATCGTGTTCAGGGCTTCGAGCTGGACGGCGATCTCGCTGAGCGAGTGCGCCAGCGTGTCGTGCAGTTCGCGCGCCAGGCGGTTGCGCTCGCGGCTGAGGGTCAGTTTTTCGACCGCCGCCGAGTAATCGAGCAGGCGGGCGTTGGCTCGAGCCAGGGCGTCGCGCTGGGCGCGCTGGGCGTTCGCCAGCCGCATCACGAGATGGCCGATGAGCATGAACATCAGCGTGCGCAACACCAGCACATTGAGGGTCAGGGAGAGGACGGCCCCGCGCCCCGGCTGCGCCGTTGCGAGATAGAGGCCGAGATGCAGCAGCGCCGTGCCAAGCGCAAAGGCCGCGACCGCGCGGAAACTATACTGCCAGCCAGTCACGATGAGAGGCGGGAGTAATACCAGCACCAGTTCCCATTGGCTGATCGTGCCGGCCGAGGCGGTTGTCCCGGCGCGTGCCTCCAGCCAGAAGAAGAGAGCATTTTCCAGCAGCGGGGCGGCTGAGGCGGCGAGGAGGGCGAGGGGCAGGTAGGCGCGGCCCAGCCGGCGCTGAAGCAGCGTCCAGGACAGATAGCCCACGAGCGCCAGGGTTTCGAGGATGGCGAGCGCCCGGTAAGGCTGGAATGTCTGCCCTCCAGCCCACGGAATGGCGATGGTCAGAGCCTGGATCAGCAGCCGAAGGAGAAGCAACAGGCGAAAAGCCGAGAGCAGGCCGGAGTCCGGCTCGGTATGCTTCATGGCGCGATGATAACATACCCCCTGTCAATCCATTGCTGACGCGCGTCATACCGATTCGATGACCGGCGTCAGGTACCGGAAATGACGCGGGCGACTTCCGCTCCGGGGCGGTTTGATGCACAATCGCGTCCAATCCTGAATAATGCAAGGCGACTGATGAACTTCAAACCAATCCGTGGAAACGCAATCTCATCGTCGTTCAAGTCGTCCGGCGGTTGTGGTCCGAGCGCGAAAGATAGATTATCGCAAAAGGGTGCGATGTGAAATCTTCATCCGGCAAATTTAACTTGATGAGATGCCTGGGATTGACGCTAATTCTTATAGGATGCCCGATGTTCGGCGTCACTTCGTTTGGTTTCCGCATGTACGAATATGAAGTGGGCGTGCGCGCAACGGAGTTGAACCTGCCGCCCGGTTTCGCGCGACAGACCGTACATCGAATCCAAAGTGAAGCGATATTGGCGGTGGAGGCTGCCGCCCAATTCGCCGGGGCAAGACTTATCGAATCCCGTGTGGGAAACTGTATAGATATCAGAGTGTACGAGTTAATAGGGTTTCGAATTACCATTGACGATAATTATTGTTCTGGCGCGGGCCTCCACATTCGCGGGAGCCACGAAACTTCACCCTGGCTCTGGCTGTTCGTATTAATCGCCGGCATTGTTCTTTGGACAATGCCGCTAAACTTACCAGCCGCACTACCACATAACGCCGCGCCGCGCGGATAAGGATTCAACCTTATGGAAACTCCGACTCCCTCCCTCCGAGATCGTCTTGGCGCGCTGCTTCGCAATCATCGAGCCGTCATTCTTGTCGAAATCCTGCTCGTGTTGCTCGCAGCGCTTCGCGTACGGAACGCGATATTTTTTCTCCTGCCGGCGGGTTGGCTTTCCTTGTGGCTGCGCCGAACCGGCTGGCGGGACATCGGCTTGAAGCGCCCCGCCGATTGGCGCAAGACCTGGCTGCTCGGAATCAGCCTGGGCGTCGGATATCAGGCATTTTCCATCGGAATACTGGTTCCCGTTCTTTATCGAATCACCGGAGAAGCGCCGGACCTCGCGCAATTCGCCTCCCTGCGCGGCAATTTGTCCTTGCTGGGAGTCTCGCTCATTGTCTCCTGGACTTTAGCCGCGTTTGGCGAGGAGATGGTCTATCGCGGCTACCTGCTCAACCGGCTGGCGGACTTGTTCGGGCGCAGCGCGGCGGGCTGGGGAATCAGCTTGTGCTTGAGCGCCCTGCTCTTTGGGCTGGCGCATGAATATCAGGGAATTACGGGCGTATTGGAAACGACGATTTCCGCCTGTGTGATGGCGGGTTTGTACCTGGCTGCCAAAAGAAATTTGTGGCTGCCGATAATTTTCCACGGCGTCGTGGACAGCATTGGTTTTTTGCTCATCTATCTGGGGCTCTATCCATGAAACCTCGGTTCTTCTTTTTCGGAATATTGCTCATGCTGGCGCTGGCTTGTTCCCTGCCGGCGCGAGGCAAGCCCAAACCGGCCACGCCTGCCGCGCCGCCTCTCACGGCAACCGCGACAACCGTTTCGGCGATTGTCCCATCACCGACCTTCACCCCGTTTGCGGTGGAAACCATCCCCTGCTCCGAACTGGGCGGGCTGTGGACGGGAGGCGCAGCCGCGCTTCGTCCCGACGGAAGCGGCTACGATGTTTCAGGTTGCGAGCGTCCGCTTCCCATGCGGCAGGCTGAGATGGTCAAACCGGCGGAGCGTGATGCAACGCGTTGGGGCGCGGCGCGCTGCAATGACGGTTCGCCCTTCGGTTTTTCGTTACAACTCTCGCCGTCGGGGCAGAGCCGCGAGTGGCTCATCTATTTGGAGGGCGGCGCGTTCTGCGAAGACAACGCCCTGAGCTGCGCGGCGCGCGGCGAGAAATTGAGCTCCACCCCAAACGCGGATGACCGTTCCAGTGTCGCCATCGAACAAACGGGAATCTTCAACCGCGCCGCGTCCCAAAACCCCACATTTTACGACGCCAATTTTGTCATCGCCCATTATTGTTCAAGCGACGGCTGGAGCGGCGCGACTGCTGAGAAACGCCCCACGCAGGCTGACCCCGGCGGCTGGTATTTTTCCGGGCGGCTCAACGTGCGGGCGATGATCGAAATCCTGATCCAACGCTATGGGCTGGACGATGCCGATCCGCGCACCCGTGTCCTGTTCGCGGGCTCCTCGGCTGGCGGAATCGGCGTGGAGGTCAACGCCGATACGCTGGCAACCCTGCTTCCCCGCGCCGCGGCGGAGGGACGCCTGCGGCTGCTCGACGACGGCGGCTTCATCCCGAACTTCGACGATCCGCTCTACCGCCCCGGCGACGCGGACGTATCCCTGCGCGATCTGGTCGTGGACGCCTACGATTTCTGGGGTTCGAGCCTCAATCCGTTGTGCGAAGCGCAGATGCGGGCGCGCGGCGAGCGTCCCGGTCAATGCTTTTTGAGCGCGCGGGTTTATCCTTTCATCGCGCAGCCTTCGCCCGCCGGACTCGGCCTGCCCCTGCTCATTCAGTACTCGTCCATAGACCGCTTTGCCATCGAACTGCACGGCATAGACGACCTCAATGATCCAGCCGACGCCGCCGCGCTCGAACGCTGGCGGGCAGAGGTATTGGCGGAACTGCAAAACATTCCCTGGGTCTTCTCCGGCGGGGCGCGTCCGTATCACACGATTTTGCAAAGCGACGAGAAGATGCAGATGGGCCCAAACGGCAAAACCTTTGTCGATGCGCTGGCGCTCTTTTGGAGCGGCGGCGCGCCGATGCAGGTGATTTTCGGCAACCCGTAACGCGGCTTGCGCGGAACAGTTCTCGGGCAGCTCAACCGGAGGTAAAGCGGGAAAGCATGAAATGCAACGTCATTGATTCGTTTACCGGTTTTACTTCCTCCTATCACCATTTTACTCCCTCAACCCCGGATCCAACCCGATAAAACAATCAAGTCTCCCTTAGCGACACGGACGAACCACCCGTCCGTGTCTTTTTGTATCATGCCGCCCATGCCTGAACCTCAAGACCAATTCGCCGCATCCATCGCCTCTGAAGCCGTGGAAATTCTCGAAGATCACCTGCTCTTTCCGGGTGGGTATTTGCTTCCGCTGTCCGCGCGCGGTACAGGTGTGCCAGGCATGACCGACCGTCCCTGGTCCCGTTTATCGGCGGATGTCTTCTATCCCAATCTGCCGGTGATGTATTCCCTATCCATGCACCGTGAACCGCCGGATGTTTTGCGCGGTTCCCTGCGAGCGCGCCGCACCTTATTCGAAGGCTTCATGATGGCATTGGCGGAGAAGACCGGTCGTCGTCCTTCAATTGCGGAACGCTCTGCCGATCATGCAATGGATGCCGCTGAGTCGGAACTGACCTTCGGCAAGCCTGCCTTCAAGATCGCCCTGATGAGCGCTCTCTTTGTCGAGCGCAATCGCTTCGAAGAAGCAGAAGCCGCCCGCAGGGTTATCGAGTCCAACCTCCGTGCGCGTGGTCTCACAGCCCAAAGACTCTTCTACATCGCCGAACGTGCCCTGCATCATTTCCAACCCGGGGGGAAGTTATTTCCGGGATTGGATGAGCCGACCTTATTCCTCGAAGAAACCCTACCTTTGATGCCTGCCCCTTCGAGGCAGGTCATGCCAGTCGAGGACTCAGTTTGGATCGGAACCCATGCAAGAGATGGAAGGGATATTCACTTCTCTTTTACCAAAGGACTCGATCCGGTTGTCCCGCCGCCGCCGCACGCCACCACCTTGATCCTCGGTGAACCCGGCGCTGGCAAGACCAGTTTGTTGCGCTGGATCATGTTGCAGCGTTTGTTACAGGGACGCACAGTCATCTCCATTGACCCCGAAGGAGAGAACAATAAACTCTGTGAAGCCGTGGGTGGCAGGGTGGTGCCAGCTGGTATTCCAGAAGATAAGGACACCTGCCTCATTCATCCTCTGCAGGGCGAAAACCCGGCGGAGTTGTTACTTGCCGTCCGTTTCCTGATCGCTTCCCTCGCTGGTGAGTCTGTTTTATCCCCTGGTGTGCAAGCCGCTCTGCATGAAGCCGTGAAGCGCCGTTGGGATCGCAGACCCGGTGCAATGTCCATCGCAGAATTCGTGGAAACATTGGGGACGATCAATGTCCCTGAGGCTGCGATGCCATTGGCACTGTTGCGTCCCTTCATGCGCGGTGGACTCTTTGAAGGTTTCTTCGATAGACCCAAGGCACTTCTCTCTCCGCATTTCCCTGCCGGTCAGTGGTGGAACTTCGATCTGTCTTCATTACGTGAAGAGAACCGCGCCATCGTACATTCGGTGCTGGCCTGGTTTTTGTATCATGCCGTCACGGTCGGCAAACAGCCGATGGACATCTTCATCGATGAAGGCTGGCGCTTGTTGCGCAGTGGTCCCTTCACCAATTTGTTGGATGAATTGGGCAGGCGTGCAAGAAAACGCGGTGTCGGCGTGACCCTCATCACGCATTTGCCTGCCGACCTGATGAAGAACCCGACTTCGTTGAGTCTGGCATCCACGGCTTTTATTGGTCGGCTCGGACCCGATGAAGCCTTTGCCTTCTATCGTTCGTTGGGTGTGCCCGAAAGTGAAGCCAGGAAGAACGCCGAGACTACTTCACGCCTGCCACCGCGTGTCTTTCTTGCGGCGCCCTCTGCCGGACGCGGGGCTTTGTTTCCTGTCTTGGTTTCCATCCCACCGACATGGATCCAGTTCTGGAAACAGCTAGGGGCAACAGGAGTGGCACGATGATTTACCCAAAGAATGGGTACATGCACCCGCATAGCGGGTATGTATGTATTCACTGCGGCTATGAACACGCCACGGCTCCAGATCAATGTCCCCTCTGTAATGGTGAATGGCAGGGCTGGGAACTGCTCTTTGCGCCACACGCATTGGATGACTTGCGTGCGCAGGTCATGGGTTGGATCGCGCAACTGCCGTTTCCCACCGTTATGGAATGGATCGCCTCTCCAAAAGGTTTGCGTGTGCGCTTATATCTGCCTCCGCATGTGGCGGAAGGCGTCGTGAATTCCTGGTCTGCCATGACCGGGCAGCATTCCAGATGGCGCAGTTTGGGCATGGTAAAGATTAAGACAGATGGATTTGCCCTGCATACTTCCAATCGCTTGCCTTCGCTCATTGCTTCTGCCAAGGATAGCGATCCTTTACTTGCCATCGGCAGTCGGCTGATCAGTGCATCTCGTGAAGGAAAGGATGCCTGTCTACGTTTGTGGTTACTTGGGAATGAAGATCGCTTGCAGGAGAAGTTGCGCAGCCTGTCTTCCTACTCGTATGGCACTGAAGGCGGCGTCGGCAATGACACACCCAATTCCTGGGGCTTGCAGTTGGACTTCCTGCGGGCAGGCTTGTTCCTCGGGATGATCATGGCAGGTATCAGTGGTGGGATTTTGTTCGCTGGTTGGTTCAATCCGTTTGGGGTCTCCATGTTCGTGATCGCCGGCATCACGATCTGCCTTGCCTCAGCACTTGGTATTCGGGACTGGCTTGCCTGGAGATCGATCCCCAAGGAAGTTGTGGAGAGACGGATACAGGAGCCGTTGTTGAAGGTTGCCTTTTCCATCTCTGTACCGATCCAACTTCCGTTATTGGCTGGTGAACAATCGTGGCAACCCATTGAATCAGTCTGGCCTGCAATCCAGAAACATACCTTCCCCTTGCCTGCCAGTGAACTTGCCGGACTCATTGCCCCGCTGCAACTAGGCGAAGGATCGGGCTTGTTGGACCGCGCCGTCTGGCAGGAAGTGCCGGCGCCGCCACCGTCTCAGCCGTTGCTCGAAGCTGGTTTCAAGATCGGGCAGAGTGTCGCGACCGGCGCGCTGGTCGGGGTCGATCCCGATGGACATGGTCTTGCGACCGGAGGTAGCCGTTCGGGTAAGTCTTCCTTTGTATATTCCATGCTGGAGCAACTAATCGCGCGTGGTGATGATGCGCCTGGCATATTTTTAGTGGACCCGCATGTGTCGCTCGCAGATGCCTTTCTGGATGCGATTGCTCAATTGCCCGAGGAACAAAAGCAAAAAGCGATCAAGAGATTACGGGTCATCACGCCGGACCAACCGCAGGTCATTCCGCTCAATCTGCTGGCAGTTCCTGACTTCACCTGGGCGGGCAATGCCATCGTACAGGTCGGTCGGCGCATCTGGGATGACTACTGGGGTCCGCGTATGCAGGCGGCATTGCTTGGGTTGTTTCGTCTCGCGCATGTTTGGAACCAGCATCATCCCGAAGCGGGGCTTGGGCTCCTGCATGTGGTCTTCATGGCATTCAACAAACCCTGGCGACATAAGGCGATGGCGTTGCTGCCGCCCGGTGAACGCATGGGCGCCTTGGCGCTGGATGCCCTGCTTGGACAGACGGGTGAAGGAGACAAGTGGAGTCAGGGTTGGGTCACGGAGGTGATCAGCCCGGTGCTCTCCAAGGTCATGGCATTGGAGTTATCGCCCTGGTTGTTCTCCGCCATGCATCAAGAACGCTTTGTGGATCTCAATCAGTGGATCGAGGAACGTGCCTGGATCGTGCTGCGCCTGCCATCGGGTGAGATGGGTCGTGAAGGGGCTCGACTGACTGCATCCGTTCTCTACAACGTCTTCGAGGCTGCTTATCGCAAGGCGACCTTGGAACAGCCAACCCCCTTTTACTTCATCGTCGATGAAGCGCAGGAGATCGGGTCGGGAATGCGACTGGAGTCAATGTTGGCGGAAGGCGCCAAGTTCGGGGCGCGTATGTTCGTGCTGGCGCAGTCCTTGTCCATGATGCGCAAGGTGGAAGGCATGGAACCAGTCGTGCAGGCGATGCTTGCCAATACCTCCACGCAGATGTTCTTTTCCCCCGACCCGGAGGATGCTGACTTGATCCGCGCCACCTTGAGTTCGACGGTGCGCTACGGGAACATGACTCTCGATCTGCCTTCGTTACAGTGCTGGCTGCGGGCGCGTATTGGCGGGAGATGGCAGCCGCCGACCCTGACACAGATCAAACCCCTGCCGCGTGCCGATGCGTCGAGAGTCCGGGCATTGATCGAGGAGGTGATCGCGGTCCATCCCAGGGATTATCTGCCGGCGAACGGCTGGCAGGAGAAGGCATCACGTGCGCTGAAGGACATGCTCCCCAAGGCTCTGGCGCCCCTCCTGGGTGAATTTTTAGCGGCGTGGATCGAGGAGCAGAATACTCAGATCCACCAGCCTGCGCCACAGGATGATGAAAGGCGGTTGGGGTTCTGATGACAGCAATGACATTGCGTTTTCTGTTGGTGACGTGTGGTGGACCGCTTGCCTGCGTATTGACTTGTATTGGCGTTATTTATTCCGCTTGGCGAATGTCCCGGCGGGGTAATGGATGGAATCGATGAGTGAATTGAATGTTTTGATCGAGCAAATGGTTTTGGATATTGGAACGCAAGTTTATCAACTCGATGATCTGCGTTTGCGCATGTTCATGAATTGGCTGGCGGCTCATAGTGGCATGATGAAAGCCCTCACAGGCAATGTTCTCGATATGGACATCGCCGTGCTTCGAGGGTCGGACATGCAGGAGCAGTTCAAGTCGGCTTTGAAGACCTGGCTGGAGTCCCTGCCGGCGCAGGGCAGGCTTTGGGAATACCGCACCATCTCCGTTGAGATCGTCTGGTGGTGCAACCTGGATCCCGTGCGGTTGAAGATGATCGCGGAATCAGAGGCAGGGCAGTGAGATGATGCGCTTCCTTGCCGGTTTGGGTGTCGGCATCTTTGTAGGCTATCTGTTGGGACTCGTGATCCCCCTCCAGGTGTTCATGATCGCCTGCCTGGCGCTTCTGGCTTTGGTGATTTTGTTGTTCTTCCTGTTCCATCTCGGCGTCCGGGATTTCCAGGAATATTAGGAGTTTTATGCAGCGTTCTCGTTTGATGTGGATCTTTCCGATCCTCGCCGTTCTCGTATTGTGGACATCCGCCTCCACGCATGCCGCGCCTCTGGCGGCGTATTCATTGCCGGAGGGACGTACCTATGATCAGGCGCACAATTCCGGGTACATCGATTGGAGTGGACCGGCTCAATATGTGTACATCACCCATCGCGACGGTTCCTCGCTTCCACCCGAGGAAGGTGGAACATTTTGTGGTTCCAATTGTTCCGAGTGGGTTACACGGCTGGGCAATGGCGGGGTTGCCAGTGGTTCCTTTGACCGGGATGTTTCCTACTTCGAGATCATGGTCGGTTTTACACCTGATTCAAATGTGGGCAATGCCGTGTTGCGGGCATGTTCCTCTGTGGATACTTGGTATTTGCAAACAGGCTCTGGACTCCCAGGGTTTGTGAGTATGGCGATTGCTGTTCCGTCAGGGTGTCGTTCCTGGTCTTTAACCGCATCAGGTGGATATGTGGATTTTCGTTCCATTGACGTGGAATACAGCGGTCCACCGTCCACTGCCACACCCACCCCGTCGCGGACACCCACGTTCACGCCGACCATAACTCGCACGCCGACAGCAACCTTTACACCCAGTCTGACGCCGACGTTGACCTTCACGCCGACCATGACGTATACGCCCACGGCGACCTATACCAATACCCCACCGCCCACACCGACCCCGCTGCCGCCGCAAATTACAGGTATTGTGGTTTGTGATCTTTGGGGCGATGCCGGTTGGTGCCGAGGGAATGAAACTATTGAACTCACAGCCAGTGATCCACAGGGATTCGATGTAACAATCATCGGTGATTTGAACGGTGAACCGTTTACCTGCGGAAGTTCGTGCGGCTTGCCTTTGCAGGAAGGGACGGGCATTGCCAACTACACCGTAACTTCCACCAGCGGGCGGACTGCCAGTAGCTCATCGACCTGGCAGCGGGATGTCACTCCACCTGATCTTGAGATCAGCCTTCCGGCTGCGGATGGCAGGAATGGCTGGCATGTCTCGGAGGTGGATATGTCTGTCTCTGCCACCGATGCGATCTCCGGGCTCTCGATTTTGAATGGAAGCCTGGATGGTGGAATGACCTGGATCTCCTTTCCAGTTCACTTTACGGATGAGAATCACCTGGCACTGATTCATGCCAGGGACGTGGCTGGAAATGAGGTCACCGTATCCAGAAGGATTCTGGTGGATACGGTTGCTCCGATTGTGCAAATTACATCTCACACCAATGGCGATGTGGTGCAGGGCGATGTGCGGTTTTCCGGAAGTCTGGAAGACCTGACTTCGGGTCCGGAAGATGGCGAGATTTCCATTGATGGAGGGAACATCTGGCAGCCTGTTTTTCTCGAAGTAGGGAATTGGTCATTCATTTGGCGATCCGGAGAAGTGCCCAACGGCGAGTACACCATCCAGATGCATGGGATGGATCGCGCCGGCAATGATAGTGCTATTTCGACGATTTCACTGACCGTGGATAACGCCCCGCCGGCTGTGTCCATTACGGAACGCTGGTGGATTTGGGAAACTGGAACAATGAAGGTGTCCTCCAACCATTTTCCAATTGCCAGCATCCAGGTGACAATTCGCGATCCACAAAATCGATGGCAAAAAGTGGAACTGAGCTTCAACCCCGGCAAGAATACCTATCGCGTGAAATGGAATCGGCGTTTTGGAGATGGAACTTTGGCTCCCTCTGGGGAATTCCCGGTTCTGGCAGTGGCATGTGATGTGAATGGGTTATGTGGACAGGATGAGGGAAGAATCGTGATCCCGGAGATGACGACCTCGACCGCCACCCTGACGCCATCCCCAACGGCAACCAGCACTTTGATGCCTTCAGTAACGCCAGTAGCAACACAAATACAGCCGACATCGACTTTGGTGCCGATTACTCCTGTGTTCGAAGAACCGTCTGAACTTGTTCGATTCTCCCAGCCGCTTTGGCAGATCATTGGCTTGCTGGGTTTATTCATGGTGATTGCATCAGCAAGTGTGGTGGATCCGCGCCCCAAGGCATTGAAACGGTTGAGCGAAACGTTCAAGATGATGTCTCAAGCAAAAGACGAATCTATAAACAACAAATAATAATCAGAAAAAGGAAAAACAAAATGGAAATACTTCTTGCAATCGTAGTGGCAGCTGCTGTAATCTTCTTTGGCGCGTTGATCACCATGGGAAATGAACGACAAAGAAGGGCAATCGATGAGTTAAGGGAACAGGTGGTGCTATGGGCGGTGCAGGACTTGAAGATAAAGCGCGAACACCTGGCACAGGCTGTGCAGGTTCCAGATCCTTTGGGATGGCTCAATAAGGCCGCTTCTAAAGTTTGTGGTTATAACCTGAAATTGCAGGTTCTTGAAATATTTGAACGACCACAATCCTTGGTCTGCATTTCAGGTAATGGTGACGAGAAGGTTGTCATTTCACCATTATCCCCGACAGATATTATCAAGCTTAAGAGTGGAAAAAAGAGCCGATTGGAGCAATTTTCAAATACTAATCCATTACTATTTTTACCAAATAGCACAATAGTAAAAGAAATATCAGTCCTCAACGGGGGCATTACTTTTGATTTGGAACTGCAGATAGTCTGGCGAGCATTAACAGGACTTGAATTGCCTGTATACGAGATTATCTGGATCTACGTTATACATCCCAACTGTTTCGTTTCAGAACCTGTGAGACAGATTAGGGGAAAAAGCTAAGGTGGGATTTCCGGTCATAATAGGACGAAGGAGTCTGAAATGACCGAAGAGAATATTCAATCAGTAGAATCAACGGTAC
>JBFMDB010000033.1:0-22545 GCA_040753755.1 Chloroflexota bacterium | reverse complement strand
TAGGTCGTTACCGCCGTTTGGCTCGCGACTACGAGCACACCACATTGTCCAGCGAAAGTATGGTGTATATCGCCAGCACGCGACGTATGTTAAGAATGCTTGCAACATGACTTTTAAAACGCTTTCTAAGAAAGCTGATAAAGACTTGCGCTCTTCCTTCGCGGAAGTTATCAAAGAGTCGGGTTCCTCTATTGAGTCGGATGAAGACCTCGCTGGTTGGCTGAAAAGTGTGGGACTTGACCGCTTGCAATCCCCAAAGAGTGAGACTCTGCGAAGGCAAGTTGCTACAGCGATAATCGGTTTCACTGACCCGAATGCGACTCCGCCTGAAAGCCTGATGATTTCACTGGGCTGGCCCCGTTCGCGCCGTAATGAACTTTCTGCTTTGCTTGTTCGTCTCCGTGCCGGTCTCGTAAAATCAGAGCAATGGCGTCCGTTACTTGCCTACGCCAATGATATGCAGGCGCAGGAATTGTTAGGCGACCTTCTTCACCAACTTGGAAAGTTGGAATCTACATTGGTTCAAACCGCTGACGGAAATGCGTTACGTGTCGTTTTAGTTGACCGCGGTTTAAGTGATGAGCAACTTTTGCAGATCGAAAAGAAATATCGCGAGACAATCGCTCTGGAGTTTGAAAGACATACTACGCGCGGCTTGTCGCCGGCGCAACTGCCGAAACTGATTCCCATGCCGTTGAAGGATGTATATCTTGAGTTAGGTCTCATTCCGCTTCGCGCCGAAAAGCAAATGGAACTTGTTTGGGATGAGATCCTGCAAGCCGATCAAGCGCAGCGCTTGATGCACGAACAACGGCAACAACAGGAACGCGTAACCGACCTATTGAGCCAGAGTCAAAAACTTGTGATTGTTGGAAAGCCGGGAAGCGGAAAAACCCTTTCGTTGAAATTCGTTGCCTTGATGCTTGCTTACGGCGATTCAGGTGCAAGCCGTCTTCGCCTCGATTTGCCTTTTGTGCCGATCTACGTTCGGCTCGCACAATATGCTGAGGAATTGAAAAAGGATTCCTTCCTCGCGTTGGAAACTTTCTTGATGGAATATGTGAAGCGCTATCATCCGGGGCAGCCTCGTCAGGATGAGTTTCTGCAAGCCGCGTTGGACAAAGGACTTTGCATGATTCTCTTGGATGGCTTAGATGAAGTAGGGGACGTAGGGGATACCCTTATCAAAGGCAAGACGCTTCGGGCCCGGATCGTTGAGGAGGTTCAAAGGTTTTCAAACCGAAGATGCGGAAAGGAAAGTTCAAATCGAATCGTTGTTACCAGCCGGTTAGAAGGGTATCGTCGTGGAGATTTGCCGGACTTTGTCGAAACAGAACTGAGTGACTTGAAGATCCCCGATGAAGTGGAAGAGTTCCTTCTGCGGTGGTTCGCCGCGTATGAGCAGGAATTTCATCCTGAACTGGCGTTGGATGATGCATACCGCAAAGCGCGTGATCGCGTAAAGGCTTTAATGAGCGATATTATGCTGGCAGAAAGCGTTCAACGGCTCGCGATAAACCCGCTTTTGTTGACGATTCTGGCGATGATCCATGAAATGGGAGCGCGCCTGCCGAACCAACGCGTGAAGTTGTATGAAACTGTCGCCAAGACCATGATCGAAAATTGGCGCATCGAGCAGACACGCCACGATATTTCCATTTACGAGGTGCTTCCGCAATCGCATATCATGCCCATTCTGGCTTCGCTGGCATATTGGATTCATGTTCACCGGCCCGGCGGCTCCATGCCTGAAGCCGACTGGCGCGATCAAATTACGGAGCAAGTAAAGAAAAGAATCGAAGATGAATCGAAGGTGGAGGAAGTCGTTGAAATGTTCCTGCGTCATGCCCGCGAAGAAGTTGGCTTGTTGACGGAAAAAAGCCCGGGGCAAATTGGATTTTTCCACCTCACGCTGGAAGAATATCTCGCGGCGGTAGACATTGCACGCCGGGGAATGGAAGAAAGAAGGAAACGGTTGAAAGAGCATTGGTCCAACCCGCGGTGGCGCGAAGTAATTCTCCTTACGGCGGGAGAATTAACCCTGCGTAGCGATGATCTTGTGGATTTCATCAACGATCTTCGTATTCAGGATGAAGGGGATGACCCGGAATTGTTCGGCCAAGCCGCCTTGCTGGCGGGGTTGGCGGTTGCCGATGTCGGTGAAAAAAACTTCGAGAACAAAAAGGTTGTTCGTGAAGTTCGAAAAGAATTGGAATTTATTGCCAAGGATTATGACCCTGATGCACAACCCCCCGCGTTAAAGCCGCGTATTACTCCAAAGAACCGCGCGCAGGCGGCGGATGTGGCGGATGAACTCGGCTATACCATTTCTGACGTTTTCAAATTCATTCCGATTTCAAATTACTCCATCTCCAAATACCCTGTCACCAACGGACAATACGAACGTTTCCTCAAAGCAGACTTTGCAAACAAAAAATACTGGATGGACTTTCCGAAATTCGATGAGAACAGTCAGCCCATCAAAGAAACCTGGGGCGAGGAGCCGTGGAACTGGCTGCAAAAGGAATTGCAGGGTAAAGAGGCTGAAACTCAGGATGGTGTATTACTGCCGCGCTACTGGCGCGACCCGCGCTTTGGCATCACGCGCCGCAACGCGCCGGTGGTGGGAATTTCATGGTACGAAGCCAGCGCGTATTGTAGATGGTTATTAGAGAATTGGGAGAATATGGAAGAAGGTAAACAAGGGTTGGCAAAACCCAAACTGATTCGCTTGCCGCTTGAAACTGAATGGGCGACCGCGGCTGGCGGTGACGACCCCGAAGCAAGATACGCCTGGGATCAGAAAGGAGCAAAAACAAAAAAGGAAGATATTACGCGGTATGCGAATACAAGTGAAAGCGGGATCAACCGCACCACACCGGTGTGGATGTACCCGCAGGGCGAAAGTCCTCACGGCGTTATGGACATGAGCGGCAACGTTTGGGAATGGCAAGCGAATTATCGCTATAACGATCATGATGTTTTGGCTCTGCGCGGCGGCTCGTGGCTCGACCTTGGAGGCTGCGCGCGTGTTGCGATCCGCGACGGCTACCACCCGGTCGACGGGGGCCTCAATGTCGGTTTTCGTGTGGTGTCCCTCCCCAGCGGGTGATCGTGTATTCTGTTTTCTGTCTTCTGCGTTCTGACCTCACCCCCAGCCCCTCTCCTAAAGGAGAGGGGAGTCCGTACCTCCCGCCGTAAGGCGGGAAATTTTAAAAATGAAAAGGAGAGAAAATGAAAACTTACAAAAATCTATATCCGAAAGTGTGCGATTTCGAAAATCTATATCTCGCATACCGAAAGGCGCGCAAAGGCAAGCGAGGCAGAGCACAGCCTGCCATGTTCGAACGCGTGCAAGATGACGAGCTCTTGAATTTGCAGGAGGAACTGCAAACCTTCACCTACAAGCCCGGCGCATACCATAGTTTTTATATTCACGACCCTAAGAAGCGATTGATCTCCGCCGCGCCGTTTCGCGACCGTGTGGTGCATCATGCCTTATGCCGCGTCATCGAGCCAATCTGGGAACGACGATTCGTTTTCGATACTTACGCCAATCGCGTGGGTAAAGGCACGCACCGCGCGCTGGACCGCGCACAGCAGTATGCCAGAAAATATGAATTTGTTCTGCAATGCGATGCGAAGCAATTTTTCCCATCCATTGACCATGCTATTTTGCGCGCGGAATTTGCCAGATTGATCCACGATGAAAATATTCTGTGGCTGTGCGACCAGATTTTGCAAAGCGGCGTCGGAGTGCTTACGGAGGAATATGAAATGGAATATTTCGAGGGTGACGATTTGTTTTCGGCAAACCGTCCGCGCGGCTTGCCCATCGGCAACCTCACCAGCCAGTTTTGGGCGAATGTCTATCTCAATGGTTTCGATCACTTCGTGAAGCGCGAGTTAAAATGCCCCGCCTATGTTCGTTACGTGGACGATTTCATCCTGTTCTCGAACGACAAACGCGAACTCTTGCAATGGCGGAGAGCGATCATTCAAAACCTGGCAACACTACGCCTGACCCTGCACGAGGAAAGTGCGCAAATCTATCCGACGCGCACAGGCATCCCGTTTTTGGGTTTCCGCGTCTTTCCCGAATTCCGCCGGGTCAAACGGCGCAAGGTTGTTCACTTTCGCCGCAAACTGCGCCGCCTGCTGGAGGGATACTCCGAAGGCGGTTTTTCATTCGAGCAGGTGAATGCCAGCGTGCAAGGCTGGATCAATCACGTCCGTTATGGCGATGCTTGGGGGTTGCGCCGCGCCGTGTTGGGAGGAATTCGGTTATGAACGAATCTCCTTTGTTCGTACGAACGTACGATTTTTTGCTTTGGCTGATCCCACAGGTGCAAAAATTCCCGCGCGCGTATCGCTTCACCTTGTCTGAACGGATTCAACAACTGGCTTTGGGGTTTCAGGATTCGCTCGTGGCGGCAGGAAAATCAAAAGCAGATTTGCGGCGTACGAAACTACATCAGGCAGATATTCAACTTGAACAACTACGCCTCTGGCTTCGTTTCTCGCGCGACCAGAAACTTATCACTCTTCGTCAATACGAACATTCCATTCGCCAGCTGAAGGAGGTTGGGAATTTACTCGGGGCGTGGCTGAAACTGGTTTGAGAGTATTCGCGGCATACGCGAATCTCTGGGCGGGAGTCCTGGGTCTGCGCGGCGGCTCGTGGAACAACAATGAAGACAACGCGCGTGTTGCGATCCGCAACAACAACCACCCGAACAACAGGAACAACAATATCGGTTTTCGTGTGGTGTCCCTCCACAGTTTTGTTGATGTTTTATGCCTGAAGTATGTTCTGTCTTACGATAAGCATCGCGGCATTACTGGCTGGCTCTCTGCCCTGTTATGGAATCAATTGCATAGCAAAACATAAAAAACTCCTGCCTATTCCAGTAGCCAATCTCGGTGACTGTCTATGCAGGCGAACTGTTTTTGTCCTGTTCCCATAAATACACGTTCAACTTCCCGAAGTCCTGAAATCCAAGCCGCTGATAGACCTTGTAACCCATCGAAGAGGCTTGCAGGATGCCAACGCGAAATCCCATTCTGTGCGCAGCGAGCATGGGAGCCATTGTGATTGCCGCGCCGATGCCTCTGCCTCTCACTTCGGGGAGTGTGGTGACGTTGTAAATCCCCGCCACGCCTGCCGAGGTGAATTGCTGTGACGTGCCCACCGGATGTCCGTTCAAGACCGCGAGGTAGGTTTGGAACGGTGAACTGCACGCCGCGTAATTGAAAAATTCAAACCAGACGTCCACCGCCTCCGCGGGAACTCCGAACCCAATGCTGGCAACGTGGATCCACTGTCTGAGCAACTTTTCGTCGTCCACCAAAACGATCTCAAGTCCATCGATCGGATGGCGTTCTTGCGGCAGAACGTTCAGGTCCATAGCCATCTCCGTCGCGAACGATTCGCGGAAGGTCAAGCCGCGGGCGGTCAAGTGCTTTTTCATTTCGGCGGCTGGAATGCCGTCCTCGGCAAGCCACGAGAGTTTCTTGATATTCAGTTTTCTAAAATGGGTTAGCGCGGCATCGATCAATGCTTCCATTCCCTCCTCCGGCAAACCGGTGCACA
This sequence comes from Chloroflexota bacterium, assembly GCA_040753755.1. Lineage (GTDB taxonomy): Bacteria > Chloroflexota > Anaerolineae > Anaerolineales > Villigracilaceae > Defluviilinea. Next base: position 16,952 of record JBFMDB010000033.1, on the reverse strand, counting down.
CCACCAAATTCATGAAGTGATCGGGCATGGGCGTGATCAGCCACGTCAAATATTTTCCAACCGACAACTCCACACTGGGAGCGCGCCCGAGGCAGTAATGATAATTTTCCCAGTTTGTCTTGATGGACGCTTTTACCGAGGAATGATCTGAAAAATCGACAACGAGATCTTCCATAGGTTTATTGCACCCTCAACAACACTTTTCCATCGCTCCACAGTTCTTCGAGATCGTAATACTCGCGCTGGTCGGGGGAGAAGAGATGCACCACCACGTCGCCGAAGTCCATTAACAGCCAGCCTTCCTGAGATTTGCCCTCCACGCGGGATTTTTTCTTGTAATCCTTTTTCGTCGCTTCCAGCACTCCTTTGGCAAGCGCGTCCAACATGCGGTCGCTGGTGCCGTTGCAGATGATGAAATAGTCAGTAAACGATGCGACATCTTTGATGTCGAGGAGCAGGATGTCTTCGCCCTTTTTGTCCTCCAAGGCGTCAACGATTTTATGTGCAAGTTCGAGTGCGTTCAGGTTTCACCTCAATAGTGATGTCATTGCGAGGGCGGTGACTGTCCGCCCGAAGCAATCTTCCGGTTAGCGGCGAGATTGCTTCGCGGAGTTTACATTGAGCCTGTCGAAGGGCTCGCAATGGCATTTCGTAGCGGCGCGGAGAAAAGTTTGGTATACACGGCGCCGTCCGATTTCAATTCGCTTTTGAAAAGATGCACTGAGTCTACCCTTGCAGTGCCGAGTGAGTCAATCGTCGTCGCTTCGAGCGCGCGGCGGATTTTTAGCGAGTCCGCCGGGGATGCATCCTGCCGCACGCGTCCGATTGTCAGATGCGGAGAGAATCCGCGCTTTTCGGCTTCGTAGCCAAGCCGCGCGCAAGCCGACTCTATACCGCGCGATAATGTCACCATCCCTGCCGGGGCTTGGACTCCGACCCACAGGACGCGAGCCCGTTTCATGCTCGGAAAGGAGCCGAGTCTGCCCACGTGGACTTCGAACGCCGGGACGGAGTCCGCTTCGGTGCGGAGTCCCTGAGTCAACAAAACCACTTGTGCGGGAGAAATGTCGCCGAGAAATTTCATCGTCAGGTGAATGTTTTCCGGCGGCACCCATCGGACCAACGAGCCAAGATCGGCGCGCAGGGATGAAGTCGCCTGATGAATGGCTTGTTGAATGGCGTGTGGGATTTCGATGGCAATGAACGCTCGCAAGAGACTCATGCATCATCCGCCCAGTGCGCGGCTCACCGCTTCTTTCAATTCGAGGAAACCGACAGGCTTGACGAGGTACGTGGACGCGCCGGCGTCCATGCCGGTCTTGATATCGGTGGGAGTCCCTTTGGCGGAGACGACCACCACCGGGATGTGAGTCAAGGCGGGGTCGCGGCGCATTTGTCGCAGAACATCGAGCCCGGAGACATCGGGCATCATAATGTCGAGGATGACGAGGTCGGGCTTTTCGTTCGTCAATAAATCGATGGCGGGTGCGCTGCTCGTTATTTTGACCACCCGGAAGCCGCTGACGCGCATCATCTCGGCGAACAATTCAGCGGCATCTTCCTCGTCTTCGATGATCAACACGGTCTTTTCGTTCATCTGAAATAACGATAGCACAGGAAAATGGATTGTGCAAGAGGGCTGCATTCCATGACGTGATTAACGCGAATGACACGAAAGTTAAATATCGAAGTACGTGACATTCGCTCATTTGAAAACTTTCCCCTTAAAGCAACTTCCCTCGTAAGATTTTCCTCGTGCTATTGCTCTATGAAGTAGAGATGGAGACCAAATGACCGAATTAGATGATTTTCGCAGAGAGAAAGATGAATTCTTCGCGCGGCATCCGCAAAGCCCGCTGACGCCGGAACAAAGACGTGATTTCAAAGGGCTGGCATATTTCCCCGAAAACGATTTGCTTCGGCTTGAAGTTCAGGTCGAACCCTTCGAGGTTCAACAACCGATGATGATGCAAACCTCCACCGGCGGCGTACAGGAATACGTGAGGTTTGGTAAATTCAAATTTCAAGTGGATGGGCAGGATGCGGAGTTGACGGTGTATCGAGCCGATTACGGGTATTTTCTTCCGTTCGTTGATTCTCTGGCGGGGAAGGAAACCTATCCCGCCGGGCGTTACCTCGAACCGGAGCCGTTGCCCGGCAACCGCTTCCTCGTGGATTTCAACATCGCGTACAACCCCTATTGCGCGTACAACGAGATGTGGTCGTGTCCGATCACGCCAGCGGAAAACCGACTCAAAGTGCCGATCCGCGCAGGGGAGAAACTGTTTCATGCATAAACGAAGACGACGGGTGACGAGCACCCGTCGTTTTATTCATTTTTGAGTTGTCGCGCGCGGTTTGCCAAGCAAATCGGACTGCCTCAGCAACGTTACCGTTCCGCCTCTTCGATCACTTTCAGCAGGGCTTCGTATTCCTCGTAACACTCGGGGCAAATATCCAAATGCTCGCGGATGAGCGGCATCAACTGCGCCGCATCGTGTTTGTTTGCCTGGCGCTCCACATATTCGTCCAGTTTTGAATAGATTTCGTCGCAGGTTAATTCCTCTGCGCGAACCTCTTCGAGGACGCGCAGGAATCCCAGCACAGCCTCGTTGGGCATATCCTGTTTCCTTCCGAGATTGGCGCGGATCCGGTTGACGAGGTCCTGGATGTTCATAATCTGCGTTTTTGATGTTTAACGTTTGGCTAATCTTACTTTTGCTCGAACAGTGCAAGGACTTCGTGAGGCGCGATATCCTCGCGAGAAAGCCGGCTTTTCAAGCGTACCCGTGCATCGTGAAGTAGTTTATACAACGCGTTGCGGTTGGTTTTGAGTTTGCGCGCCGCGTCCTCCATGGGCATATCGCGGACGCCGAGCAGGACGAGCGCTTCACGCTGACGGTCGGTCAGCTCCTCCTCGATGATACGGCGCACGCGCGCCAGCATATCGGCGCGTTCGGCGGAGGTTTCAGGTCCCGCGTGCGAATCGGCAAGCAGGCCGGGGGGCGGAGGAGCGTCTTCGTTTTCGGTCAATTCATCCAGTGAGGAATCCCGCCAGCGTTTGCGGCGCAGTTCGGTGAGGGCGATCCGCACGGCGATCTTGTGCACCCACGTTGTGAATTGACTGCGCCCTTCGAAGGTGTCGAGTTGGTCGAGGACGCGCAGGAGCGTTTCCTGGGTCACTTCGTCGACGAGCGAGTTGAACTGCGGTTGGTCCGGTGAGAGCCAGCGCGAAAGCGCGTACGGCAAACCTTTTTGGATTATGGCGCGCAGATCCTCCAGCGCGGATTCGCGCATCGGACCCGCGCCCTTCAATTCCGCGATCCATTGTTCGTTTGTTCGGGTGGGCATGATGCAGGGATTATAAAACAGAAAGCGACGACGGTCTGAACATTAACGCTTTTCCTATGTCGGGATATGAAACGTAGGATTACAGCGGAATGACTTGTCGTTGCAATTAAAAAAACCTCGTTGTGCCACGACAAGATCGAAATTAAAAAACGAACCCGGAGGCTCGTTGCATTGGGCGCACATCGCGAAGCACTCGAACCCCCGTAGATCATCAAATTCCAGTGGGCGCACAGGGACTCGAACCCCGGACCTCTACTGTGTGATAGTAGCGCTCTAACCAACTGAGCTATGCGCCCGATAACCGAATTGAAGTGTCGGCATTATAGCCGAGATAAAGTTCTTCGGCAAGGCGCAACTTTGTGAAGTGGCTGGTTGAAAGCGTAAAAACTATTCTTAGCCACAGAGCGCACTGAGTTCTTTGAGAAAAATCTCAATATCTCTGTGAACTCTGTCGCTTACCCATTAGTTCCGATACTCCCGTTACGTGTGTACGTGTTTGCTTGCGTATTGGTTACCTTCATCACGGCGGCGGCAACACATCCCATGGATTCACCCACGACGAAATGGCGCGGATCTCGAAATGCAAGTGGTCACCGCTCGAACGCCCAGTACTGCCGATGATGCCGATCAGATCTCCCTGACCGACGCTCTGACCGCATCCCACACTGATGCCGCTCAAATGCGCGTACAAGGATTGGAAGTTATTGCCATGATCCACCATGATCATATTGCCGTACCCATAATTGTTCCAGCCTGCATACACCACAACGCCTGCATCCGTCGCGTAAGCGCCTTCGCCAGTATTGCCCGCAATGTCGATACCCCAGTGATTCGTGCTGGGCGAATAATCGAACCCTGAAAGTCTGTGATTGCTCGCGGGCCATACGAATGTGCCGAAACCGACCGCACCGCCGCTCACCGGTTCGCAGGCACCGGGTCCGAGCACGCGGGCGGAGGCTGGGTTCTCGCGCGTCACCCCGAGCGGCGCGCTCCATGAAATGAACTCGCGCTTGCCATTGGGAACCACAAGCCATGTACCGGGCGTGATGTTCGGGCGTGCGAGATCGCCGATGGTCTCGAGTTCTAAATTATTTGCCGGATAATTAATGATCTCCTCCGGCGTCACGCCGTAATAACTTGCCACGCCGTTCAACCCTTCGCCGTCCTGCCACTCGTGATACGTGCCATTGACGGGCAGGATGTTCAATTCCTGACCGGGTTTCAACGCGTGCGGATCGTCGAGCAAGATGTAATAATTTCCCCATAACACCGTCTGCGGTTCGAGCCCGAAATTTTGCGCGATGCCGAAGATCGTATCGCCTTCCACGACCGTGTATTTGACAACTTCCTGCCGCGGGCGCGACGGGATCGTGGTATGCACCTGCGCCAAACGCGGGACGCCGACGAACGAATCCACCGCTTCTTGCGGAACCGGTTCGATTCCCTCCACCATGACGGTTGGTTCGACCTCTGCCGCGTTGGCGTCGGTCCCGGCAGCCGCCCCTGCGAAGAACGAACGCGCCAGCCAGATCACTGCGCCGATCAGCGCTACCGAAAAAAGCAACGTTCCGATCCGCAAGAACGACTCGCCCAGGCCGATCCCGATCAGCGTGTCTATCAGGCGCGAGAAAATTCCCGGTCGATTCTTATCTTCCATAGGTAACCATCATAACACGGCAAAAAAATCGAAGTCAACAGGTCTCACCTGACGTTAAGCCGTTGATTTGCGTACGTCTGGGAAGACGAGTTGGATCGCGCCCACGCCGAACAGGCAGATCGCTCCGCACGTCAAAGCTGTGACGGGGAGCGTCAGAGTTTGCGACATCCACCCGATCAGCAGGCTTCCAAACGGCGCGATGCCTTGAAATGCCCAGAGATACATGCTGAAGACGCGCCCGCGCACCTGGTTGTCGATCTTTGTTTGCAGTAAGGTGTTCAGCGTGGCAAACTGGGTCACGCCGCCCCAGCCCATCAAGGCGATCAACAACAGGGACTGCCACAATTCACGCGTGAGGCCGATGCCCATCAACCCGCAGACGAACGCGGCTTGACCGATCAACAAGCGCGCGCCTCGCCGCGTCTCCGAATTGTTGAGCGCGATCATCACCGCGGCGACCAAGGCGCCCAATCCGAGTGAACCGTACAGCGCACTGTTGCGCGCATCCACGATGGATTTGGTATCGCCGACCTGCGCGAGGATGTCCTGCGCGAGAACGGGAATCTGTTGCATCACCGGCAACCCGAACACTCCCATGATCGCGGCGATCAAGATGATTGCCGCGATCCCCTTGTGTGCGAGGATGTATTCCCCGCCGTCGAGAAAATCGCGCATCAAGGATTGCTTGACATGAACAGGCTCCGCTTTGTAATTGAGACGGATGAAATACAGGCTGACAATGATCGCCCCGAAACTTAAACCGTTCAAGAGGAAGATCCAGCCTTCACCGTTGGCGGGAAACAAAAGCAACAGCGGAGCCGCCAGCGCGGGACCGATCACACGCGAAATGTTGAACGCCGTGGATTGCAATGCGATCGCGTTCGGCAGTGTCTCGCGCCCGACGATTTCAATGAGCATGGATTGCCGCGTGGTGATCTCGAAGGTCGATGCGATTCCCAATATCAACGAAAGTACGACGATATGCCAGATCTGGATCAACCCCGTAAGCGTCAGCGCCGAAAGCGTCAGCGTTTCGATCATCATCACCCCTTGCAGGATTCGAATCGCTTTGCGTTTATCCCAGCGTTCGATCAACACACCGGAAGGTAGCGCGAGGAAGAACGTGGGCAGGGTCACGGCAAAGCCGATGAGACCGAGGTCAAAGGGTCTTCCGCTCAGGCGATACGCCAGCAACGGCTGTGCTGTGTTTTGCATGGCGGTGCCGATCAGGGAGAGCAGATGCCCCAACCAGAAGATGGCGAAATCGCGCGATGCCAGCGCAGGGAGACGCCCAGCCAGCGACATCCGAATTGCGTGGATCACTTATTTCGCCGGGACGACCATTTCAGGAAGATCTCGTGATGCTTTGTTGACCAGCGTACTGACCGGGTACGCGTCCATCGCCTCGGCAGGGAAGGGTTTGATAAGCGGCAATACCTGATCGGGCGTTTGCGCAGAAGGTTCGAGCCATTTGGCGTAGTCGCGCGGATGCAGAATCACCGGCATGCGGTCGTGGATCATCGCCATCAACTCATTCGGCTCTGTGGTGATGAGCGTGCACGAACGGATCAGCGAACCGTTCGAACTGTTCCACGTATCCCACAGACCGGCAAAGGCGAATGGTTTGCGGTCCTTCATGTGGATGTAGAACGGCGTTTTCGTTTTTTTGCCGGGCAATGTCTTCCACTCGTAGAAACCGTCGGCAAAAATAAGGCACCGTTTGTACTTCAGGCTGCCGCGGAAGGACGGCTTTTCTGCCACCGTTTCGCCGCGCGCGTTGATCAGGCGGTTACCGATGCTTGGGTCCTTTGCCCACATCGGAATCAAGCCCCACACGAAAAAATCCGCCTTGAACTTGTCGTTGTTCGGCACGGCAAGCACGGGTTGCGTCGGCGCGATGTTGAAACGCGGCGCGAATTTATTGGGAAAAGTAAAGTTGCCGAATTTATCCTGAAATTCGGCGGGGTCAACCGTCAAAGTAAAACGTCCGCACATTATCTCCTCAACTTTCTGAAATCGCCATCGCGCACGGTGAAGCCGGCCGCGTCGAAATGCTCGAGCAGCGCTTGCGCGTATTTACGGCTGGTCTTGAACAAATCTCGTACTTCTGCCAGAGAGATCTTTCCGTTCTGAGCGATGGTTTGTTGAATTGTAATTTTCATCGAATCATAATCCGATCTGCGAAAAATAACATCGGTTGAGACAGGCATCAATTCGCCCGATTCTATCATTGCCGACAAAACTTCCGCGCCGACCTCTTCCTGACATTCCTTGACGCTTGGCGGACCGAACGGATTCTGGATGAACTTCCGCATCAATTTCTCGACCTTCGCCTGATCGACCGCATTGAAGCGAATCTCATGGTCGGGCAGGGAAACGGCAGAAAGGCGATCATTGATCGAGTGGTCAGTGATCAGTTTGGCGATGACCGCACTGAATACGCGAGGGGAGAGTTTCAATCTACTTTTAAGTTCTTCACGCGGGATGCCGCGTCGAAGCGGATACGTTTTGTGATAATCCTCGATGACTTGCAATGCACGATCCCGCGCGGTTTGCCAGTGCTGTTGACTTGTAATCAGCAAATCGCTGGAAGGCGTTGGCGTTCCATCTTCGAACAATAGTAGGGAATTGGTGTCCAGCAATTCGGCAAGCGCTGCTCCGGCACCTGCAGCCTCCAGCCTCGACCGCGCAACAACATCCTTGATCGAGGCAATACCGAGAGCGTTCGCGGCTTCGAGCAAAACTTCCGAAGGCGAGCCTTGCACCAACGATTCCAACGATTTCAATACTCCATCGTCGTAGCGTTTGTGCCTGCGCTTCGGCTGGTGATCCACAATGACGCCGCCGCCGAGGGTCTCGCCGGGGGATGGGCGGCGCAGGATATACCGGTCGCCGCGCACGGCAATCACAGGTTCGCGCAGTTCGAGTTGTATCCAACCTTCTTCCCCGGGAGATAATTCCTCCGCGCCGAGTAGTCTGAGGGCGGCGATCGTTTCGCTCGCGCCGACGAAAAACTTTACTTCGTCGTTATGTCTGATGGATGTTGTTGAATCCTTCAACAAACGAAAACGCGCGTCGAGGCGGCGCGTGGGTTGGTAATGACCGGGATGGGTGAGCCAGTCTCCCCGTCGGATCGAAGCGGCATCCACGCCGGAGAGGTTGACCGCCGTGCGCGAGCCCGGCACCGCCGCATCCTCTTTTTTCTTGTGAGTCTGCAAGCCGCGAACGCGTGCTTTGAGTCCGCTCGGTAAAATCTCAACCTCATCGCCAACGGAAAATTTTCCATCGCTCAGTGTACCGGTGACGACCGTGCCGAATCCGCTCATGGTGAAGACGCGGTCAATGGGGAGGCGCGGGCGATGGAGATCGGGGCGGGCGGGTTTTGTGTCAAGCAGCGACTGGAGATTAGAGATTAGAGTTTCGAGACCTGTTTTTGTCTTTGCAGAAACGCGGACGATGGGCGCGTCTTTTAAAATGGAATCTTTCACCGCGGCGCGAATGTCTGTTTCAAGGAGATCGAGCCAGGCTTGTCCTGCGTTCGATCGAAGGGCCGAATCGTTGACAAGATCAATTTTGGTCAGCACGATTAATCCTGCGGGGATTTGCAGGAGATCGAGGATGGCGAGATGCTCTTTGGTTTGCGGCATCACACCCTCATCCGCTGCGATGACGAGCAGTGCCGCGTCGATTCCGCCCACGCCTGACAGCATATTCTCGATGAAGTCGCGATGACCGGGCACATCTACGATCCCGACCTCTTCGCCGTTGGGTAAGGTCAACCAGCCGAAGCCAAGTTCGATGGTCATCTCGCGCGCCTGTTCTTCCTTGAGGCGGTCGGGATGTGTGCCCGTGAGCGCGGCGATCAGTGTGGATTTTCCGTGGTCAACATGACCGGCTGTTCCGATAACGCGCATATAAAAAAATCTTTCTTCTATCCTCTTTCTTGGCGTGGAAAGAAGAAAGAGGAAAGATATGTACCGGTAATGAGTCGGTCTATTTCTTCGGTTTCTTCGTTGTTTTGCCGTGACCCATGATACGTTCGTAGGCAGACAACCATTCGTGCGCGACGTTCATGAGTTCCTGCAGCTGCTGTTCGGTGGCGTTGGCGGTTTGGTGCATCTGGTCTTGGAGGGTCTGCGCGGATTCGTCCAATTTACCCAGACGTTCCTCGAGTTTTTGCACAGTGCGTGTGAGGTCCTTGGATGATTCATCCTGCGCGAGGGTGTAGCCGGTCCAGCGTTTCTGGTCATCCGCTTTGAATGTCACCCATTCCTGCCGCAAACGGTCTTCCGCGAGTCTCTGCATCTCGGTCACTTCATTGATGCGGCGTTCGAGTTTGGTATTGAGTTCGTTGTAGGTTTCTTGCGCTTTTTTTGCGGAACGCAGGGTCTCTTCGAGTTGCGTGATCTGCTGATCCAGCGTTTCTGCCTGCTGTTTGACCGTGTCGAACTTTTCCTTCCATTCTTTGTAGGTGCGTTCGCGGTCGATCTGTGCAACGGTCTGGCTTTCGATGAACGCGGCTTGTGCGGTTTTTCGTTCGTTCTCTGAGACCATCAACTCGTTCATGCGGCTGTCGAGCGTTTTCAAATTATCTGCGGTGAGATCGGCTTTGGCGCGCGCTTCGTCGATGCGTTTACGGGTGGCGGTGATCTCGCCTTGCAGGTCGGCGATGCGTTTCGTTTCCTGTTTACGCGCTTCCTCGAAAGCCTTTTGCGAGCGCGTGGCATCTTCCGCAACGCGGATGGCATTGTCAATGTGCGGGCGCAGATCCTTGATGGCTTGTTGCAGGCGGGCGTCTTCGTTGGGAAGCGCTTTCAGTTGTCGTTTGATCTCGCTCAGGTCGGCGGCTTTTTTGAGATTTTCGAGTGATTTCGTCAGAGCCTCGAGGTCCTTCTGATGACGATCGATCAAATCCTTTTCGCGCTTTTCCACGCGTTTCTCGATCGTGTCTATCGCTTTGTTCAGGTCTTCGCGCTGTTTGGAGAAGATCGCGTCGAACTGGTCGAGACGCGCGGCCGCGCTCGAAATATCGGCGATCTGTTTGTTGAGCGGCTTGATCTGTTTGGCGACCGCATCGATGTTACCCTCCAGCGCCGCCATGCGTTCTTCGAGAGTGATGAAGGATGTGCGAGTCTTGCGATGTTCCTCGTCCAGCCATTCAAGGCGTTTGACGATCTGTTCGAATTCCATGTTTTCCTCCAGCGGGAGATTATACCGTAGCCGCTTAGCGACCCAAATGCTCGAACATGAGCGGGAGTTCGGAAAGGAAGAACTGCGCGGTCTGGGGGAACAAACCCAGGATGAAAAGCCCGATCATCCCCAGCGTGAGCATGATCCGCTGTGTGAAATCTTCGCGTGCCTCCCAGCTGGTAAATTCCTCCGCCATGCCAAGCACCGCCAGCGACCGTACCGCACTGGTGAGCAACCCCATGATTCCGATCGTCATCCAAATCGCGGCGGGCAACGATGTGCGCGACAGGTTTTCCCACAAGGCAAGCCGTGCGGGGAAACCGGCAAGGAGCGGAAACGCGCTCGTGGAAAGTGTCGCGAGCAGGATTGCCGTGCCGGCGAATGGAGCAAATCGCAAAGCGCCGCGCGCCGCCCCGAAGCGCAGAGTTTCTGTGTTGTCTCGAATCACCGCGAGACCCAGCGCCCAAAGCGCAAGGGTGAGCGTCCGTGCGGGAATCAAAAGGAACAGGATCGGAATGCCCGCGCGTGAGTCGAGGCTGAGGGCGAGGAGCGAGAACCCCGTCTCTGCGATGGAACCGAACGCCATGATGCGCCCAAAGTGGCGTTGAAATGCCGCCCAAAGTCCGCCGGTGACGATCATCAGTAATCCGGCCGATCGAAAGGCGAGAATCGTTTGAGGAGAGGAGCGGATCCATGAGTAGCCGTCGAGAAATCCGGCCGCGAAAATGATCGTGATCGTCGGCAGGATCCAAATGAGAAACCCCGCCGTAAAGGGATGCGAATCTTCCAGCAACATGGGAATCCAATTGTAGAGCGGGAAGATCGCCAAAAGGAATGCCAGCCCCAGCCCAAGCATGGAGGCGGATTGCGCGGCGAGATCAAGGTCGCCGGGGCTGGCTTCTACACCGGCGAGCAACCAACCCGCCAGGAGAATGAACGGCATGGCAAGGGTTTGATAGATCAAAAATCGGAGAATGCCTTTGCTGGGAGACCGGTACACGCTCGTGAGCATCGGCACCGAGATGAGAATCGCCATCTCGATGAACAGCGCGGCATATAAAAAGGGCTGGACGGCGATGGACGCAACCAGCAAACCGAGGATCATGAATCCCATCGGCACGATGCGCGCCGCGCCGACGGCTGCCCACGAACCGAAGAACCATAACGCCGCGCCGCCGTAGATCATCGCCAATAACGAGCCCTCGGCAGATTCAATTGTCATTACGCGTCCGAGCACGGTCAACGAGGAATCGATCTTGAGGGAGAGATTCCCCACACGCAGTGCGGTCGCGATGGGAACGAATTGCGCAACGAGCGCGAGTGCCAGTGCGATACTGCCGCCGATCATGCTCAACGCGCGGGCGTTGCGAATAAGCAATAATAGAATACCGACCAGTATGGGAAGTGCGATCCAAATGGCAGGCGCGTTGAACGTCATGATGTCTCCGCTGGGCGGGAATGGGAGGCGATCATCAAATACGCGCCGACGAGCGCAAGCCCGAGGGTGATCACCGCCAGCAGTGCGGCAACCAGCACGGAGCTTTCCACCGTGGCGTACAAGATTTCAAACCCGGCGATGACCGTCATCAAGCCCTGGGTCACGCGCAGGATCTGCGAGGTGATTCCGAGATGGAGCAAGCCCATGCCGATCAACAGCAACGCCCCGCTGGTCACGGGCAGACCGGCGTCTGCCATGATCGCGTCCACACCGGGCACTGCGCCTGCCACGATGATGCCCACCAGAGTTGCCGCGAACAAGCGGAAGAGTCGTCCGCGGGGCCACAAGCCTTCGTCTTCCAGTATCTCGGTCAGGTCGGAGCGCGTCATGCCCAGGATGGCACAGGACATCCAACCCGCGACGACTTTTACCGATGCCATGCCGAGCGGCAAGTGCGACAGCAACAAAACGAACATGGCAAGGTATTGCAAGGCGAGCAGTGAAATGCTGACGCGCCAATCACGCGCGATGAGCAAGCCCACCGAGGTAACGACGACGACTCCGACCGCGACCCATTCGAGGATCAACATGGGTTATGGGTTTCCCTGTACAAAGACGGAGATGAACAAGGCGAGGAAGAGCAAGGTCCACATAATTCCGCTTTCGCCTTCGAGCGCGCTTGAAAATACATTGCTCAGTCGACCGGTCCCGCGGTATAGATTCCACAGGGCGCGATACCCCCAATCGAACCACGTGACGTTGGCGGGGCGCACCCAATGCGCGCGGATCGGGTTGAGGATGCGAAGACGCGGGGTGAACCAGACCAAGCCAAAGGTCAGGAGCGAAGCGGTTAGACTTGCCAACACATTCCCGAATTGCTGTGAACCGTCCCAGCCGAACAATCCCAACAGAACTATGATCCCCAATAAAAGAAAAATGCCGATGGGGTAAACGTTCCTTCCCCAGATGGGCTGGTCTTCGTAACTGGCGCGCGTCGCAGGCGGGCGAAGGATGTGACGGATGAACCCCGCAAGGAGCATGGCGTGCGCGATAACGAGCGGAACCCACGCGAGAAAAAAACTTTCGCGGCCGCTGTTCCAACCGCTGGCAGACAGTGAAAAGGGGAGCGCTGAAATTCCAAAGACGGCGATCCACAAACTTCGAATCAACCACTTGCTCGGTTCGGAGGATAAAAACAGCACGCCGCCGCAAAGGATGAGCGCACAGCCCCACGCTGCCGCGCCGGTTGGGTTATCGCGCAGGGTCGACGCGACCGCAAGCGACCCGATGCCGATCAACCAGAACGGGCGACCGGATAACTCGTCCGGCGCGCGTAACCACATCCAGCCGCCGTAGACCCCGGCGAGCGCGACCAACAGAAGCAGGTACGGCGTGAACGGCTGGGCAATACTTCCCGCCGGGATGCGCGCCAGCAGGATCAAACTCGAAGCGGCAGAGATCATGCGCAGTGCGGTGCCGAAGCCGCGCCTCAAAGTGGATTCCCCGGCATACGGCAAATGCAGGGGTAAAACGCCGATGCGCAAACCCGCCGCGATCAACAAATAGATTCCTGCCTGCGGCGATGCCGAGTGGAAATCGAGATCGATTCCGTTCGCCGTGCTGACCATGTTCGCCCACAAGAGCACAACGATACCGATCACGCGTGAGGCGAATGAGATCACCACTCGTTCGGTTAATTTCGGGTCTTCTACAAACCGCAGTTGAATGATCAACTCCGCCAGATCGAGCGACGCCCAGATCAAGACAAGCGTCAACGGATTATCTGCCACGACGGCGAGAATGCCAAACGAGGAAAGGACGAAGATGCTCGCCCAGGCGAGCGGGTTGGGAAAGGTACTGCGCACGACCGAGGTGACGATGATCGCCAGCGCAACCGACACGATGCTCAACGCGAACGCCCACCCAACACCGTCGGCGATGAACGCGGGCGATTGCACGAAAAGCGATTCGGGTTTCCAGATGGAAATTTGAAGATGCTCGGAGCCGTCACCCGACCATGCGAACACGCTGACCAGCGCGAGAATTCCCCCTCCGCAAGCAACCAGCCAAAACGAACGGAAGGCTGGCAGGAAGATGCGTAATGCAAGCAGGGCAACGGCGGTCACCAGCAGGATTCCAACCGTGATGAGAATGAACATGCAACGGCAATTTTATCAGGTTTGCCCCGCTCGTCTCTTTGATGGAGTGGTGAAAAGGGTGGGCTAAGAACTCTCTCGCCACAGAGATCACGGAGTTCTCTGAGAAGAAATCTCAAAATCTCTCCCGAAAACCATCGGGACGATGTGTGTGCTGTGTGGCTAAGCCCACGTAATTAGCTGCTCGTCACTTTGAAAGGCAATTGAAACGAGCGGGGTTTGCCCGGCGTTCCCTTTGTTGTAAAATGAAGCCCATGCGTTTCGCTTACACGTTGTTTCTGATGCTTGCCGTGTTTCTCACTGGATGTAATTCTGTCGCGAACGATGTATCTGCCGAAGGGATTCCCACACCGACACCGTTCCAGCCTCAGGGAAACGACGCATCGGACCCGATTTATTCTGCCCCGGCTCCCACGCCGCTCAACCTGCCGACAACGACTCCCGCGCCGACGGAGATCGTCATCCTGCCTGAGTCGCTTCCCGGCGATGTCGATGTTAATTCGTTCACCGTCTCCGGCGCGCTCAACCCGCTGACCGGCTTGCCGCCCTCCGACCCCGCGCTGTTGAATCGACGTCCGATGGCGATCAAGGTGGCGAACTATCCGCGTTACATGCGCCCTCAATCGGGGTTGACACTTGCCGACCAGGTCTTTGAATATTACATCGAAGAAGGCTTGACGCGTTTCATCGCGGTCTTCTACGGCAACGATTCAAAGTGGGTGGGACCCGTCCGTTCGGGGCGCTATTTCGATGAGCACATCCAGCGCATGTATCAGGCGTATCTCGTGTTCAAATTCGCCGACCCGCGTGAGCTGGATTACTTCCGCGCGAGCGATTTCGCAAATTATCTCGTCACCCCGACGAACGGGATGTGTCCGCCGTTTCGCTTTCTACCGGAGCGCATCCAAACGGTGGAGGAGTACAACAACTCGTATTTCAATACCGAGATGTGGAAGGACTGCATCACCAGCAGCGGAGCGGACAACACCCGTCCCATCCTCCGCAACGGTTATTACAGCGATCCCGCGCCTGCCGGGGATCTGCCCGGTACAAAGATCTCCACGTACTATTCGGTGGATTCCTATCATTATTGGGAGTACAGCCCGGATGCCCACCTCTACTTCCGTTATCAGGAGATCAACGATCTGCGCGACGGAGAAGAGGAATTCGCGCCGCTGGTAGACCGCGTCACCGGCGCGCAGGTCAGCGCTTCGAATGTGGTCGTCTTGTTCGTCACACACACGTTTGGGAACGCCTTCGATCAGGAAGATGAAGTCTTTCAGATCGACCTGACCGGCTCGGGTGAAGCATACGTGTTCCGCGACGGGGTGGGAATCCTTGCCAGGTGGTACCGCACGAATCGCGACCAGCCGTTATTGCTGACCACGCTGGGCGGATCGCCCATCTACATGCGTCCGGGCATCACGTTTTACGAGGTCATCGGCTCGCGCTCGTACGTGGATCAGGGCGAAGGCGAATGGAGTTTCCGTCACGATTGGCCCTAGTCATGATGTCATTGCGAGGAGTGGCGCCCCGCGCCACGACGAAGCAATCTCCTGTTTTGAAAAGACATTCTTCGCGACATAGAATGATGCAATATGAGATAAAATACTACGGATTAGTTATTACGAGTTTTCAAAAAAACGCGTGGAGATTGCTTCGCCGCTCGCTCCGCTCGGGCTCGCAATGACAAATAAAGTTTATGACCTTCGACCCCACTTTCCTCAGCAACCTCCTGCTTGTGCTTACCGGCTTCGGCGGCGCGTTCCTCGCCGCCTTGTGGATCTCCCTCGTCGTGTGGACGTACCGCGACATCCGCACACGCGCGCGCGACCCGCTGGTGCAGACGCTGGCGACTCTGCTCGTGGCGGTGCTGAGCCTGCCCGGCGTGCTGGTGTATTTGATCCTCCGCCCGCAGAAAACGCTCGAAGAGGAGTATCAGAAAACACTGGAGGAAGAAGCGCTTCTGCAGGCGCTCGAAGACCTTCCGCTTTGCCCCGGTTGCGAGCGCCGAGTCAAAGACGATTGGCAGGTCTGCCCGAACTGTCATACCAAACTCAAGAAGAATTGCGAGAACTGCAACAAGTTGATGGAATTGCCGTGGAATATTTGTCCCTACTGCGGGACTCCCGCCGCCGGCATGCGCCGCGCCGACGCCGTCAGCATGGACGAGGCTCTGCGGAGTTTGAAATTGGATGAGGATGGAGGGGACGAGAAGGTGGCGGGTTAGGAGCGTGCGGTAGTCATTTCTTATAGTGTAACGCAACCACTCCCGAACGGAACGTTTTCGCCCGGACAAGTTTCAATGCAAGGTTCGTGCCTGACTCGAACAAGCGGGGACCGGTTCCCGCAATGACCGGGTGAACGACAAAGTGAAACTCGTCGATGAGATCCCATTGCGCCACTTGCGAGGCGAGGTTCAGCCCGCCGATGGATATGTTTTTTCCCGGCTGTCCTTTTAACTTCAGGATCTCTTCGCGCAGGTTCGAGTGCAGGAGCGTCGTATTGTTCCACTCGACGCTCTGCATCGTCGTGGAAAAGACGATCTTTGGCACCGAATCGAAGATACGCGCGAATTCGTTCGTCGCTTCCGTTTCCGATCCGTTCACCGCCACGTCGTGCCAGTACGGATACATCAAGTGATATGTGTTGCGTCCGAAGATTTCAACGCCTGAATCGCGCAAGAGTCCAGTGAAGTACTCGTGCAATTCGTCGTCAACTCGAAGTCCAGGAGTGTCATGGCCGCAGTAGCCGTCTATCGTGATGTTGATCGCAAAAATAACTTTTCTCATTGGTTGTTCTTCTGGCATTATTTTAATCCTTGCTGATGTCTGTGGGCTAACGGTAAGCGTTTTGTCCTTCGGGCACGTGTGGGCGTGTCTCGACACGCTCGACAATCAGGCGTGGACAAGGTTTGGAATCAGTATAAACTCGAAGCGAGGAAATTACCAGAAAAACTGCGCCGTACCGAGGCGTCCAGTCGCTCACCCTAAAGTTCGGCTTCCAGCTTTGTGCTGAGCCTATCGAAGCATCATTCCTGCATAAGGAGGGGGACACAACAAAAAAGCGTCCCACGAAGCGCGGGACGCCTGCTTTGCATTTAACTCGTTCGAGATTTTGCGACTTTTACCTGCTCGCCTCATTGATTTTGCTTCGATCA
>JBFMDB010000032.1:0-22912 GCA_040753755.1 Chloroflexota bacterium | reverse complement strand
AAAAGAGGCTATTCGTGTCATGCTAAACCTTGGCTTTGCTCGCCTGCGCCGCAGACCTGACTTGATCCTCAGCTTCTTTCATGCCGCTGGCCTTTCTGTTAGGCAACTTCGGTTACCCTGAATAATATCCAAAAAGTAGCCCTGATCATCAGGATCGCTTCCCCTAACATATAATTTATGATTTGTGGCTGGTATTACTTTGTAATCAGCCCGTGAGTGTACTGCTGTACTTGCGATCAAATTTCTAAAAAGTTCACTAACTACTTCACCCTCTGTCCAATTTGTGGTATTAAATATCGATCGTTCATCCTCTTTTAGAGTATATCCAAGAGTATCTCCAACTATGGCAACACTGTAGACTACTTGCCCCTCGTCGTTGACATAAATACCTGTTCCCGCTCCCTTACCAACAGAATCCGAGTCGTTCCGAGGAAGTTCAGGTAGAAATCCATTTGGAAGTTCGGCTACTTGCACTACTTCAAATTTAATTTCTTCATTAAAGTTGGCTTCGTATTTTTTGAAATTCATGTCGGTGACGATCATGCGTCCGCCTGTGCGCGCAAGAAACTCTTTCATAAACTCAACACGGACTTTATAATCCCAGCCGTTTCCTATTCCATTCCACTCGGGGTGATCTTTGACGATTTCTTCGTAAACGGCGCGGTTTGCTTCCATTCCCTTGCTTTTACTGATGACATCTCCCAAATGGGAGACGATAATGTCCCAATAAATGGCGTCGCGGTCGGCGTCGGGGGCGAGTCTGAGATTGTAGTCTAGAAGTTCCTCGACAAACTCAATGTCATTAGCGGGGACAAACTCGCGGGCTTCGGGAGTGGCGGTGGCGGTCGGTTCAGGGGTGGCTGTGGGGGTTGAGGTAGGCGCAGGAGAAGGGGTGATGGTTTCGGTGAGAGTGGGCGCGGGCGTTTCCTTCACTCCTTGCCCCTCTCCCGCAGGGAGAGGCGGAGTCGGCGGCGCGGCGCAGGCGGTTATCAAAAAAGCACACAAAAGAATGGAAATGATTCGGGTCATGGAAGCCTCCACACAAAAAGACCCCACGGGCTGCAAAAACCTGTGAGGCCTTCCTTATTCCACCGTGATCAAATCTTTGATTCGTTCGAATGTGCCGGGTCCGATACCGGAAACGTTAATGATGTCTTCGATCGTTTGAAAGGGTCCGTTCTCTTCCCGGTAAGCAATGATCTTCTGCGCGGTGGTGGGACCGATCCCCGGCAGGGTTTCCAATTCGAACTGCGAAGCCGTGTTGATGTTGATCAATTCCGTTTCAGAAAGTTCCACAACTTCCACACCGGGGGTGGGAATTACAAGTGCAGCGCCTTCCCCAAAAGGAATATCCAATTGCTCGCCGTCTTCCAATTGCCGCGCCAAATTGATGCCAGTTTTGTCCGCGTCCGCTAAAAAGCCGCCTGCGGCAGAGATGGCATCCTGCACGCGCGCGCCTTGCGGCAACGCGTACACGCCGGGGCGCGGCACTGCGCCCGTGATATGAACGACGATCGGGCTGTCTGTTGGCACGGGGCGCAGAGTCACCGCCTCGCCGCTGGGATTGCGCGCCACCACCCAGATCAACGCGGCGACGAACAAGCCAAATAACGTGCCGGAAGCCATGTAAAGTACGGATTTTATGGTTTGCATTGCGGATATTTTACTTCAACTTCATCACGAGCATTCGCTCATCCCTGCGCGTGAAGGTCATCATCGCGTTCGCCAATTTGCTCAACCGTTGATAGTACCGCGGCATTTCTTCATGCGATAAGGCAACAAATCCGAATTTTTCATAGAGCGGCTCCATCACCGATCGGCAAGTGAGATACAAGGGCCGCGGGCTGTCCTTGAGCAAATGTTCAATTACGGCACGCGCAATCCCTTGCCCTTGAAACTCAGGCCGAACCGCGATCGATGCCAATTCCAGGATGTCCTTCCCGTGAGGCTTGATCTGCCCCGTGCCGATGACGCGGTCCTCGGCATCCACCGCGACGATGAAACGCTTCCAATCCAAATCCATCGGGTTGATTCCCACGAGGTGAATTAAATCCTTGATCTGGCGCGATTCTGATTCGCGCGCGGGACGGAGAGCAAAGGTGGTCATTTCGATTGATCGTCAATGTGTCAAATCAGTCCAGCCGCGACGATGATGATGAACGTTGCGATGAACCAGTGGATCAAGAACGGGTAAAAAAAGGATTTTGTTCTCCACGCTACCCAGCCGAAGGCGAAGCCGCCAAAGATCGTGGACAAAGTTTCCACTTCGGGCTTACCGTTGTGCATCAACGCAAAGGGTACGGCTTGCAGCCACAGCGACTCGGGTCCAAATTTTCGCGCGTATCCGAACAAAATCCAACCGCGAAAGATGAACTCCCAGCCGATCAGGTCGAGAAAAGTAGTCCACGGCAATCCATTCACATGCGGCTGGTAATACTTCTGCATGGCTGGGTCGCCGCGCCCGAGGAAATAAATCACCGGAGCCATGACGAAAATACCAATCGCGGTGATTACGAGTCCTGCTTTCCAATTGCCGATCCCCAATCCATACTCCTTTGGATTTTCGCGAAAGACCGCAATCACGAAAACCAACGGAACGGCCAAATACAAAACAACTCGAAACCAATGCCCAATTTGATCGAACAAGAATTTCCGATGGTAGAAATCCGCCATGAACAATAACGTGGAAACAATTGTGATGACGACGATCTTCCAGTCGAATTTTAGGCGTTCGCCGAGGAGGTAGTTCATAGTGAGAAGCAATCAGCGATCAGTAAGGGAAGTAGGATTGATTTCCGTTCGGGCCGAGCAGCTGCATAATTTTATCCCAGTCGCGGACGAGTTCCGCTCCCCAGTTGATTACGAGGAGCGCCGCAAAGAGAATCGAGAGAACCGCGAGGAGTTTTCCCGTCCGAGATTCGCGCCAGCGGGCAGACAAAGCGTCAAATCCATGCGTCCAAAATTGCGCGGCAAGGATCGCGATGTAAGGAACCAGCGCAAGGTGGAAGCGGTCTTCGGAGAGGATAAAAACGTGAGGGGTGATATATCCGAAAAAAAGCAATCCGAGCAGAATGTGTTCAGGCTTCCAGCGAAGGAGCGTCAACCCCAGGGAAGCAAAAATGGAAATGAACACGAAAGGCAGAAGCAAAATTGCAGAGATCGTTAAAAGCAGAGGGAGGGGAATAAATCCGATGAGGTCGTTTCCGTAAAAATACATCAACACGCGTTTTTCCAACCCAAAAAAGAAACCAAGACGGTTGATTGCCAGCGGAATAAACCGTTCGGGTTGCGCCTTGATGAAATCAATTGCTTTTTGTGTTCCGATTTCGTCGCGCTGGGCATCGTCAAGAATTGGAAGCAGATCGAGCGAAGGACCGAACACGAACGATCCGTTTCCCTGCGGGTGATAGCCAAGGTAGAGGTTGTAACCCATCGAGGTCTCGATGCCGGTCAATTTGCCGTGCAGGAGGGAATTACGAATCACCCATGGAGCAATTGTCACAGCGAGGGCAAGCGCAGCGAGAAGCGCGCCGCGTTTTTGCCTGAGCGAAAACCAAACCCAGAGAATTGCCAGCGCGGCGAAGGCAAGAATAACTGATCGCGTGAGGGCGGTGAGACCGAGAAAAAAACCAGATGCTAGGAAGTGGGAAGTGGTTGGCTTTTCAATGCAGGAAAGAAGAAAGAAGAAAGACACAAGAAGTAAAACAAAAAACGGATTCTCTGTGCCAAGACCGAGTGGATACACAAGCAGGAGCGGGTACGCGGCAACGATCCAAGCGGAAATTTGAGCGGCACGTTCAGACCTCACCTCCAACTCCTCTCCTGAAAGGAGTGGGGGGAATAATTTCTTTGCCACCCAATACGTCAGCGGCGCGAGTGGCGCGCCCAGAAGAATCGCTTGTGTCAGCCGCGCGGCGAAGAAACGCGAGAAGTCAATTCCATTGAAAAAGTAAACGATCGCGAGGAAGGCGGGATAGAGAGGCGCGCGGAACGAAGTGGGAACGCCGAGGTTGGGATCATATTCCCTGACGCTGGACAGGTCGAAGTCTACGAAGGAGGCGAGTTGGGCTAGGTCGGCTTCGGCGTACCAGCGGAATCCATGTCCTTGCGCGAGGCTGCGCGCCAACATGTCATATTGGAACATGTCGTCCAGACCGATGCCCAACCCGCGCGCCGCGATGACGGGAGCCAACCGCAAGACCAGAGCAACAAGATAAATTCGGATGGCAAAAGATTGAAGCATAATGTGAGTGTGCGTCGCACTAACCAGAATGATTCGTTTTATCGAGTAAGGTGCGACGCACTCGCGCAATCAGACTTAAACATAAAACGGATCGCACAATTGTACCGTGCAATCCGTTTCGTTTACGCATTGACGCGCATTTGCGCTTTGAGCCGCTCGATGCGCCGCGCAAGATAAGGCATGAAATAGCCGTTATATTTTTCCCAAAGTTCGGGTTTCGACCAGTCGGTGCCTTTCACCTGGCCGCGGCAATTCGGGCTTCCGCAATAACAGGTGAATTCATCGTAGTTCGAGCCGTCGCACATGGCATAATCGAAGTTGAGTTCCTCGCCCGCTTTGATGTCGCGCATGGCGACCAAACCGATCTGACCCGTGAAACCAACGTTGGGTTCGCATGAATGGTTGAAACAATCGGTGGGTTCGAGCGGAAGCGGCGCTTCGAGATAAAACCCTTCCTCGATCTGCAGAATGCGTTGGGTGAAATAATCCATCGTTGGGTCGATCTCACTCTCGGCGACGATGCGTCCGCCCCACAAACAGATCAATTCGCCTTTTTTGATCGGTTCGCGGGCAAACACGCCGCATCCGCCTTTTTCTTCGAACGCGCCCGAATCGCATTTCGGGTTGAGATGGGAAAAATACTGACCGGTCATTCTTTCCTTTCGTTTTGTTGAAGGCATTTCGCCCAGAATGATCCTTTGGCTTCGCACGCCAAAGTAAAAACCTAGTTCTTTGCCACACATCGTCCCGATATTCTTCGGGAGAGCACACTGAGAGTTTGAGTTTTTTCTCTGGGAACTCTGTGCGTTCTGTGACTTGGCTCTTGTTCTACAGAATCAAAAACAGCCAATACAACAGCTCTTAACCACTGTGTTGACTGCAATCACGTTAAGCAGTCCCGCCGCCTCACCAAGTCTGAATTGGAGGGCGGCGGAAGCCAGATTTTATTCGTGGCGTAAATTATGGAAAAGGCACAAGTATTTCTTCATTCACACTCGTGCGAGTCGTTAGAATATCAACGCTCCTTTGTGGATATTGTCTGCAATTGTAACGGGGATTGACGTGCTGTCAATCTTTTTGACAGGGGAATTTTTTGGATTCCATCCCGCTTCAAGCGAAGGGACGGCTGGTTCAGCATGGAAAACAAACGCCCACCTTGTAAAGTGGGCGTTTGTCGATTTTTTTACTTGGTCTCGCCTTCGGTGTCCGAACTCTGTGCGGACAGGCGTTGCGCTAGAAAGATCGGGATGAAGGTGATCAACATTACGAACATCGCCACGACGTTCGTCACAGGCCTGTCGCGCGGACGGACGAGTTGACTGAAGATCCAGATCGGCAACGTGGATTGTTGCCCGGCGGTGAACGTAGTAACGATCACTTCATCAAATGAGAGGGCAAAGGCGAGCATGCCGCCGGCAAGCAATGCGGTTGCGATGTTTGGAAGGATCACATAGCGAAAAGTTTGAAAAGAATTCGCGCCGAGGTCCATCGAGGCTTCGATCTGCGAGCCTTGCATCCGGCGGAAACGCGCGAGCACGTTGTTGTATACGACCACCACGCAAAATGTGGCGTGACCGATGACGATCGTCCAAAATGAAAAGGGGATGTCGAATCCGCCGATGGCTGTGCGGAGGGCGATGCCGGTCACGATACCGGGCAGTGCGATCGGCAATACGAGCAGGAACGAAATCGCTTCCCTGCCGAAGAATTGACTGCGCCAGACAGCCGCCGCGGCAAGCGTCCCGAGGATGAGAGCCGCAACCGTCGCCACTGCCGCAACTTGCAGTGAAAGAGTCAACGCGCGCCACAGGTCGGGTCTCTGCCACGCGATCCCAAACCATTTGAAGGTGATGCCGGGGAGCGGAAATGTGTAAGTCGTTTCGTCGGGAGTCAACGTGTACAAAAAGATGATGAGGATCGGCACATGCAAAAATAGCAGTCCGCCGAGCGCGGCAAGTTTCAAACCCCACGAGGCTTTCGGACCGGAGGAATTAGAGCGCATCGAAGGCTCCCAGTCTGCGGGCGATGAGGAGATAAACGATCATGATCACGATCGGTCCCATCGTCATTGCCGCGGCGAGCGGAATGTTCCCCGCCGTGCCTTGATAGGAATAGACCGCCATGCCGATGAAGAATTTTGAATTACCAAGAGCGATCGGGGCAATAAAATCGCCGAGCGTCAGTGAAAACGTAAAGATCGAGCCTGCCACTACGCCGGGAAATGCCAGGGGAAGAATCACCGTGCGAAAAGTCTGCAACGGTCTTGCTCCGAGGTCACTGGAAGCCTCCAACAGGGATTTCGGCACACGCTCCAGTGAGGTTTGGATCGGCAGGATCATGTACGGAAGCCAGATGTACACGAACACAATGAACAATCCGATGGGTGAGAGCGCCAGCGACGAGCCGCCGATCGATTCGAAACTCAACAACCATTGAAGCACGCCGTCGAGATGGAGCAGGTTGATGAACCACGAAAGAATGCCTTCCTGTGCAAGGATCAACTTCCATGCATAGATGCGCACAAGGTAACTCGACCACAACGGAATGGTGATGGCTATGACCAGCCATGTCTTTAATCGCGGCGACGCGAATTTCGCCGTGTAATACGCCAACGGGAAAGCGATCAGCGCATCTGCCAGAGTCACCGCCGCCGCCATGCCCGCCGTGCGCACGAAGATATCGCGATTGGCTGGCTCAAAGATCTGGGCGTAAGTTGAAAGAGTGAATTCCTTTACGATCAGACCGGTAAACTCTTCAAGATAATAAAAACTATAGATCAATAAATTGAACAATGAGCCAAGATACACAACCAGCATGTACAACATCGGGGGACCGAGCAACAAGCCCAGCACCAACCGCGGACGTTGATACAGATAAGTGGAGATTCTTTGCACCATGATCAGCTACCCACCTGCCGGATATGTTCCTTCTTCCAATGCAGGCGCACCCGTTGACCTTTGATCTTCAAAACATCCATGGAGGTCGTCTTCAAGTTTTGCTCCACAACGACGAGGTCTCCGCCCCCGTCCAATTCGACAAGATAGCGCGTGTACAAACCGAGGTACACCACATCGCGCACGTTCCCATCCGCCACGTAACTGTCCGCGGACGCTTGATCGTTCACACCTCCCAGATGGATCTTCTCCGGTCGGATCGAGAAGGTGATATCCGATCCGGTTATCCGTTTTGCCACCTCGCCGCTGACGAGGTTCGAGGTCCCAACGAAACCAGCCACAAAGGATGTGGCGGGGTGTTCGTAAATCTCTGCGGGGGAACCGATCTGTTCGATGCGACCCTGATTGAATAACGCGATGCGGTCGCTCATCGTCAATGCTTCTTCTTGATCGTGCGTGACAAAAATAAAGGTGATGCCTACGCGTTGTTGAATGGACTTCAATTCCACCTGCATTTGCTGGCGCAATTTGAGATCGAGCGCACCGAGGGGCTCGTCCAGCAGGAGAACTTTGGGGTGGTTGATCAAGGCGCGGGCGAGCGCGACGCGCTGCCGCTGTCCGCCGGAAAGTTGCGAGGGTTTTCGTCCCGCGTAGCCGGGGAGTTTGACCAGTTCGAGCATTTCCTCCACGCGCTTCATCCGCTCATGCTTGGGAACTTTCCGAATCATTAGTCCGTAAGCAATGTTATCCCCCACGTTCATGTGCGGAAATAAAGCATAGTCTTGAAATACGGTGTTGACGTCGCGTTCATAAGGCGGCAGGTCTGAAACATCCTGCCCGTATAAATAGATTTGACCGGCGGTAGGTCTGTCGAACCCGGCGATCATGCGCAAACAGGTGGTTTTGCCTGATCCCGAGGGACCCAGCATGGAAAAAAATTCGCCGTCGCGAATTTCAAGGTCGGCTTGATCTACGGCTTTCACCTCCCCAAAATGGCGGCTGACTTTATCGAACTTAATAGCAGGAGTGGAGGAATTGATCATGGAGATGAACTCTTCACGGAGCAATAAAGAACATCAGGCGAGAACAAGTCCCGCCTGATGTTATCGAAAACAGATTCAGATTACCGGCCGCCGATGACAGCCACGTAGTTCGTGACCCATTCATGGTACGGTACACAATCTTCACGTCCGCCGGGACCATCGCCGCAATCCGAGGTGGGAGTGCGCCACCATTGGATCTTGTCGAAATCGTTCAAGCCGTTGTTCACACAGCCATCCGGTCCGAGCAGGTCGTTACCTTCGCAGGCATCCAGACGGACCGGCACGTTCTGGAACCATGCGGCGAGATCGCCCTGAACCTTCGGGTCGAGGGAGTGCTCCATCCACATGTAGGCACAATTGGGGTGTTCGGAATCCACGTGAAGCATCGTCGAATCCGCCCAGCCGGTCGCGCCTTCCACGGGGACGACCTTGTCGATCGGCGCGCCGCCGAACTTCAACAAGTTTGCCTGAAAGGGCCACGAACCGGACGCCGCAACACCTTCGTTGGTGAAGTCATCCATCTGAATGAAGGCATCGTGCCAGTAGCGGTTGATCAAAGTGCGTTGCTGGCGCAACAGTTCGATCGCGGCATTGAACTGATCGCGGTCGAGCGCATACGGATCGGTGATACCCAACTCGGGGCGCGCGCTTTTCAGATACAACGCGGCATCTGCCACATAGATCGGTCCATCGTACGCCTGAATGCGTCCTTTGTTCGATTCGCCATCGGGCAGGACGGTTTCCTCGAAGACCACGCTCCAACTTGTGGGAGGTTGATCGCCGAAGATCTCGGTGTTGTACATCAGGATGTTCTGACCGGAGGAATACGGCACACCATAGTGTTCAGCCGTGCCGTCACCATCCGTATCGACTGTATGCCAAGGTGCATTCTGTAAACGGGAATCGATCGCGCTGTAGGACGGAATCAGATCAATGTTGATTTCCTGCACGCGGCCGCCGGAGATGAGGCGGTTCGAGGCATCGCCCGAGGCGGTCACGAGATCGAATCCGCCTTCGTTCATGAGCGCCACCATTTCATCGGAGGTTGCGGCGGTCTTCACGGTGACCATACAGCCGGTCTCTTCTTCGAATTTGGTCACCCAGTCGTAATTCGGGTCGGTCTCACCGCGCTCGATGTAGCCAGCCCACGCCACAATGGACAACGCGCCTTCACCTTCGCCCACCGATTGCAACGGACCGCCAGTATCGCCTCCTCCGCCAGCGCCGCCGCATGCCGAAAGCACAAGACTGGCAAGCACCAAAACACTGCTTAGCACAAACCATTTGGACTTCATTTCTCTCTCCTTAATATTGTTTGGGTTGGAATAGAAACCTAGCAAGCGTTGAGCTTAACCCCGATCCGCCACCTCCTTCCGTGAGATACCAATACAACACCGGCTCTGTGTTTAGGATGTGCCATAACCAATTATATGGAAACTTTCACCGAAACGTCAATATAAAATTTCCGATTTGGGGATGAAGGATCCGCTTCGCGCTGACGGGATGTCTGGGCAAACCGCCTTGACAAATTCTCACAACCCGGAGGACGCCAGCATCACCAGCGCGCGGAAACCGCGATAGACCACATCCATCGTCTGCCCCGTCAAAGAGACGCGAGTCTCCTCACGCTGTGAAGCAGGCAATACCGACGCGCGATCCGCCATGTCGGAGGTGAAGAATTCCACTTCCGCGCGGATCGGTGCATCCAACACGAACGGTTCCGGTGCGTCGCCGTCCACGAGACGGGTCGCTGCGCGCGCCGCTGCGTTGAAGATCAACTCTTGCGTCACTTGCGGCGGCAAACACTCTGCGGAAAAACGGCCAGTTGCCTGTTTGACAACCGCGCGTTCCACATCGCCTAGTAATTCCGTTACCTCTGCGCAGGCGGTTTGGTCCCCTGAAACCATGACGACCGGTACTCCGAAATGCCCGGCGAGCGCTGCGTTCAAGCCATATTCTCCGGTGAGGATGTCGTTGAGCCAGAGGTTGACGACCGTTCGTGAAGACCATGTGTGATCGAGAACCGCGTTCGGCAAACCGTTCCGAGCGTGATAGCCGATGAAGAAAACGCCATCCACGCTTTCGTCGATACCCTGCATCATCGAGAACGGAGAGGGTGAACCTGCGTTCAATCGCGCGCGCGGGTCGAGTTCTTCGACAAGGATGTTCGAGCCGTTCCAATGCCCGTCTGCGACGATGATCTCATCCGCTCCCGCCTCGAACGCGCCGCGGATAGCCGCATTCACATCTTGAGTCATGAGTCGGCGAAAACGCGCGTACTCCGCATGTCCCGGCGTGACCTGATCCCACGTGGTGACGCCGGTGATTCCTTCCATGTCGGTTGCGATGAGGATTTTCATTTTTACCTGTAAGATGTCACCCTTCGGTTGCGGCGCTTCCGGTTTCATTCCGGATGAAACGCGCAACCAATTTCCCGATGACCGGATACCGATAATCGTTGCCTTTGAGAATGCGATAGCCAGCCCACTGCCCCATGATGTGAAACAGCGGAACGAGGAGCAGGATTAACAAGGCGATTGCCATCGAGCCGAACATAACCAAGAGAGCGATCAGCCCGGTCGCTGAACTCATCGCCGGGTCGCCGGCGATTCCCGTCAGCGCGATGAAGACAACAAAGCCGAAGAAGTAGAGGATGCCCGCCGCAAACCCAAGCAGCAGAACAAGGGCGTGGAGCGCGATCGCCTGCGCCGATTGAAACTTCAGCCACGCGCTGCGCTTGCCTTGCAGAATCCACGCGGTGAGCGGGGCGAGCAGTCCCCACAGCGCAATGATGACGCTGAATTGTCCCGCCGCTGCGACCCAGCGGTCTTCGTGGGATTCGTTCAGTTCACCTTCATTCGTTAAGCCGTAATTCAGATATTTTGCAAGGCGAATTCCCATGAGAGGATAGCGAAAATCCCTGCCGAGCGCACAAGCAACCGCGGCAACGATTGGAGGAATGAAATACAAGCCGAGGATGGCGAAGGTGAAACCGAAATGCGCGAACATCCAGCCCATAAGCGCGGGTTCCGAGTTCGCGACCTGCTCGATATTGAACAACAGAAAAAACATGCTGAAGACACCCACCAACAAACCAAACAAGATCCAGACCGTATACCCCAATGTTTGATAGCCCAACGCTTGCAGCGATTGAAACGCGACGTACTTCGATTTCCGTCTCTGCTCCGCCCATCCGATGACCGGCAGAATTAACCCCATCCCCATCGCTAGCGCGGAGAGATGGGCTAACACAGACCATATGCGCTCTTCGGTCGTCGGAGAATTCATATGTTTATTTTATCAGAGGGTTAATCGCTATGATAATTCCACCGGGTATAATCAAGGGAACACACCTGACGGAGGTTCCATGCCCGACCTTGCCATGTTCACGTTGAGCGACGAGCACAAAATGATCCAAAACTTAGCGCGCGAGTTTGCCCAAAAGGAGATCGCACCCATCGCGGCGGAGTTCGACGAGAGTGGCGAATTTCCGAAAGCCACCATCAAGAAAATGGGCGAACAAGGATTCATGGGCTTGGAGATCCCCGAGCAATACGGCGGCGCAGGCATGGACACACTCGCTTACGTGCTTGCCCTCGAAGAAATCTGCAAAGCGGACGCCTCGCACGGCGTCATCATGTCGGTCAACAATTCGTTGTACTGTCACGGCATCATGAAGTTCGGCACCGAAGAGCAAAAGAAAAAATTCGTGACGCCCATCGCGTCGGGGAAAGCCGTCGGCGCGTATTCGTTGACCGAACCTCAAAGCGGATCGGACGCCGGGACGATGAAATCGCGCGCCGTCCGCGACGGCGGCTATTACATTTTGAACGGACGCAAGTCGTGGGTCACGAGCGGACCCGTGGCGGATTACTTCGTCGTGTTTATGATGAGCGACCCCGCGAAAAAACAAAAGGGCGTGAGCGCGTTCGTCGTGGAAGGGAACACGCCCGGACTCGTTCGAGGGAAAAAAGAACCGAAACTCGGCATCCGCGCCTCCGCGACGAGCGAGTTGATCTTCGAGAATTGCCGCGTGCCGGTCGAGAATCGCCTCGGCGAAGAAGGCGAAGGATTCAAGATCGCTATGACCGTGCTGGATGCGGGCCGCATCGGGATCGCGACGCAGGCGCTGGGGATCGCCGAAGCGGCGTACGAAGCGGCGAGACAGTACGCCGTCACGCGTGAAGCGTTCGGTCAGCCCATCGGTCAATTCCAAGGGACGGGGTTCAAGATCGCAGACATGAAGACGCGCATCGAAGCGTCTCGTCTGCTCATCTACAACGCGGCGATGGCGAAAGAAAGATCGAAGAAAGACGGGAGCCGATATTCGCTCGAAGCCTCGATGGCAAAATTATTCGCGTCCGAAACGGCGATGTACGTGACGCATCAGGCGGTGCAGATCCACGGCGGAATGGGTTACAGCAAAGAGTTGCCTGTGGAGCGATATTTCCGCGACGCGAAGATCACCGAAATTTACGAAGGCACGAGCGAGATTCAACGGCTGGTCATATCGCGCAGTGAGTTGGGTTTGAAATAAGCCCGATGAAAGCCGTCCTCTTTCGTCAGCACGGGGGACCCGAAGTTCTGGAATACGCCGATTTCCCGACGCCCGAGCCGAAACCCGGCGAAGCGTTGATTCGCCTGCGCGCCGCGTCGCTCAACCGCATGGACGTGATGGTGCGCAACGGCTGGGCGGGTCTCAAACTCGAACTGCCTCACATCCCCGGCGCGGATGGCGCGGGAGAGGTAGCCGCGCTGAATCCCCTTCTCCCAAAGGGAGGGGGGCTAGGGGCGAGGGAAGGCGAGCAGGAGTTTAGAGAACTAGAGATTGGAGATTCGGTCGTGATCAACGCCAACTTCGGATGCGGCAAATGCGAATTCTGTTTGGACGGCAGAGATAACATGTGTTTGAATTGGCATCTGCTCGGTGAAACGATTCGCGGCACATACGCAGAATTTGTCGCTGTTCCAATAAAGCAATTATATAAACTGCCAAAGGATTTCGATTTTCATCATGCCGCGGCTTCTGCATTGGTGTATCAAACGGCATGGCATTCATTGGTCACGCGCGGAAAGATTCAAAAAGGCGAAACGATTCTCATCGTCGGCGCGGGAGGCGGGGTAAACACGGCAAGCATCCAGATCGCAAAATATCTCGGCGCGCGAGTGGTTGTCGTCGGCTCGGATGCGAAAAAGTTGGAATTGGCGGAATCCATCGGCGCAGACGTGTTGATCGACCGCTCCAAAGAAGAAGATTGGTCGAAGGCTGTTTTCCTTGCCACGAACAAACGCGGCGTGGACGCCGTTGTAGACAACGTCGGCACGACGTTCATGCAGAGCCTGCGCGCACTGCGCAAAGGCGGACGTTTGCTCACGGTCGGTAACAGCGGTTCGCCCCGATTTGAAATTGACAACCGCTACATGTTCGCCAAACACCTCAGCATTCTCGGTTCGACCATGAGCACGCTCGCTGAATTTAAAGAGGTGATGGATTTGGTCGTCGCCGGAGAACTCAAACCCGTGATGGACAAAACCTTTCCGCTCAAAGACGCCGCGCTCGCGCAGGAACGGCTGTGGAAGAATGAAAATTTCGGAAAGATCACGTTGGATATCCCCTCTCCCTCGGAGAGAGGGCAAGGCGTCGCGCTGAGCGGAGCGAGCGCAAGCCGAGCGAAGTCGAAGCGGTGATGGCGATGAAACGAATCCCATGGTTTGAAATTATTCTCGCTGTCGCGGTCATGTCCATGAGTCTGTACGCCGCGCTCTCAGACGCGCAGAACTTTTCCCTGCGCTGGTTCACGCGCGACGACGCTTACTACTATTTCAAAGTCGCGCAGAACATCAGCGAGGGACACGGCTCGACCTTCGACGGCATCAACAAAACGAACGGCTATCATCCGTTGTGGATGTTGGTCTGCGTTCCGATCTTCGCGCTGGCGCGCTTCGATCTGGTTCTCCCCCTCCGCATCCTTCTGCTCGTGATGAGCGCGCTTCAAGTCTCGACGGCGATTTTGCTCTATCGCTTGATCGGCAAAGTGTTTGCTCCTGCTATCGGCGCGCTCGCTGCGGTCTATTGGGTTTTTAGTTTCGATATCCTCAGAAACCTCTACATGCAAGGACTTGAGTCGGGCATCGCGGCATTCTTCGTTGCGCTGTTACTCTACAAAATTCAAAGCGTGGAATCGAATCGCCGCGCCGGCGAAACAACGCCAAAACAACTTGCCGCGCTTGGTTTGATCGGCGCGTTGACCATTTTCAGCCGCCTCGACCTGATATTTTTCGTTGCAGTCGCCGGGTTGTGGGTCGTGTTCCGCGGTCACCCGCTTCGCTTTTTTCTCCCGCTCGACATCGTTGCCATCATGACTTCCGTTTTTCTCGCGTTCATCCTCAGGCTGGGCTTGCCGGATTATTACGATTACGCGAGCGTTGCGATCACGATGACAGCCCTCGGTTTGGCAGTGAAACTTCCGCTGGTGTTCTTCTTCGGACTTTATCAACGAAGCGCATTGACGGATTTCCGCACATGGACGATCCGCCTCATTCTCGCAACGGCGGCCGGCTCCGCCCTCCTCGGCGCCGCCATGCTTGTCATTTCTCTCGCAAGCCACTTTCCGGGTTTTCCGCGCGCCGTCATCCTGCTGGATTTCGGATTTACCCTCCTCTTCTTTGCGATTCCCCGTCTTGCCTACGCGATGCTTCGAGCGCGAAACTTCACATCGAAAAACGAAACCAATCCGTGGAACGAATTGACACAAAGCTGGAAAACATGGTTCAAAAACGGCTTCGCCTATTTTGGCGTCGCGTACGGCGCGTTAGGCGTCTACATGCTCTGGAGCAAACTCGCCTTCGGGACGTTCTCGCCGGTCAGCGGGCAGATCAAACGCTGGTGGGGATCGTTCCCCGCGCGCGTCTACGGCGGCGCAACGCGCAGTCCGTTCGATTTTTTCAGCGTCAACTTTCAAGGCGACGGTCTCGCGTGGACGCCGATCACGAACACCCTCGGTGAGATCGTGCAGCAATTCTCAACCCGCACAGCAGAAATTGAAAATCTGTATTGGTACGCGCTGGGTGTTACATTCATCGTCTTTTTCCTGTTTCTGCTTCTCAACAAAGGAAAAAGCAGGATGGCGTTGGTGCAATTGAGCTTGATCCCCATCGTGTGCGGTTCGGTCCTGCAAGCCGTGTATTATCACTCCGGGGGTTATTCAGCGTTCAAAGAGTGGTATTGGGTCACTCAACGCATCGGCGCAGTCCTCCTCATAAGTTTTGTATTGGGAATACTTTTCACATTCACGAGAAAGATTCCATACCGCCAGCACGCGGCATGGATCGTCGCCCTGATCCTTGCGTTCGATATGGGACAAACCTATTGGGCGGGCGTCAAACTTACGATGCAATACGACCGCTGGTCCGCCGATACCCCCATGATGGAAATTGCCGCGCTGCTCGAAGAAAACACCGAGCCGGGCAGTCTCATCGGATTCACGGGCGGAGGCAACGTCGGCTACTTTATCCAAGATCGCACCATCCTCAACATGGACGGCTTGATCAACAGCCCTGAATACTTCGAACATCTGCAAAACGGAACGGCTGGTGAATATCTCTCAAGCATCGGTCTGGATTACGTGCTGGCAAACCCCTTTATTTTGGATCGCCAGCCTTACGACGGTCAATTCAACGAATACTTAACGCCAACCGATGTGTACTACGGCGGAAAACAACTCCTCGTGTATGAAAGCGACAGATGAAAACCCGCATCATTCCCCGGTGGAATTTGATTCCCCGCCCGCGCCGGATCGTCCGCAGTTGAACTGTGGACGATCCGCTACCCAAAAAATCCATGTCCCGACCTAGACCCGCGAGTGTAACCCTGCTCCTTTGGTTGGTGTTATCCCTTTCAGCATGGGGCGCGTTGCGATTCATCGCCGCCCTGCGCTGGTGGGCTGTGCTGACGGAATTTAAGTCAAGCCTCAGCGCGTCGTACCTGTCCATTGGCGGCGCAGTTTGGTGCGTCACAGGAGGCGTGTTATTCTGGGGTGTCGTTACCCGTAAACCGTGGCTACGCTCCGCCCTGCTCGCATCCGCTGTTCTATGGTATGGTCAATACTGGGTCGAGCGGATCTTCTTTCTAGCGGTACAGGCGAACAATGTCTTTGTTGCGATCGCGACAACAATTTTGCTGGCAGCGGCGATCATTTCCCTGTACCATCCGGGCACGAGAAGATACTTCAGAACAAGCGAGGAACATGAACAAGCAGACCAACCTACAAAAACTGCATGAACTGAAAGCAAAGTCGCGCCTTGGCGGAGGCGAGGAACGCATCAAGTCGCAACACGCAAAGGGCCGCCTCACCGCGCGCGAACGGATCGAGCTTTTGTTGGATAAAGGCTCGTTCCGCGAACTCGATCCCTTCGTTCAGCATCGCACGCACGATTTCGAACTCGATAAGCAAAAGTTCATGAGCGATTCGGTTGTCACCGGCTGGGGGACCATCGAAAGCAGACTCGTCTATGTATTTTCGCAGGACTTCACTGTATTCGGCGGCAGTCTCGGCGAAGTACACGCGGAAAAGATCTGTAAAGTGATGGACCTTGCCATGAAGAACGGCGCACCGATGATCGGTCTGAATGACTCGGGCGGCGCGCGCATCCAGGAAGGGGTCGTATCGCTGGCTGGTTATGCCGATATATTTTTGAGAAACACAATGGCTTCAGGCGTTATCCCGCAAATTTCAGCCATTATGGGACCATGCGCCGGCGGCGCGGTTTACTCTCCCGCATTAACCGATTTCATTTTCATGACACGCAACACCTCGTACATGTTCGTGACCGGACCCGATGTCGTTAAAGCGGTTACTCATGAAGAGGTGACCCAGGAAGAATTGGGCGGAGCCAGCGTCCATTCGGAAAAGTCCGGCGTCTGTCACGTTGCCGCGGATAACGAAGCGGATACATTGTTCCTCATCCGCAAAATGCTTGGTTATCTTCCGCAAAATAACATGGAGGATCCGCCCTTCGCGGCAAGCGGCGACGACCCGCTCCGCATGGATGCGGCGCTCGACAGCATCATCCCTGATGATGCGAACAAACCCTATGATATGAAAGAAGTAATTCGTTTGATCGTTGATAACGGTCAGTTCTTTGAAATTCACGAGAATTATGCGGCGAATATCGTCGTCGGATTTGCGCGACTTGGCGGACATTCGGTCGGCATCGTGGCGAATCAGCCCTCTGTTTTGGCTGGCGTGCTGGACATCGACGCCAGCGAAAAAGGTGCGCGTTTCGTCCGCTTCTGCGACGCGTTCAACATCCCGATCATCACGTTCGAGGATGTGCCGGGGTTTTTGCCCGGAACATTTCAGGAACATCACGGCATTATTCGCTCCGGCGCAAAACTTCTGTATGCATATTGTGAAGCGACGGTTCCGAAACTGACTGTGGTAACGCGCAAAGCATACGGCGGCGCATACTGCGTGATGTCGTCCAAACATATCCGCAGTGATGTGAATCTCGCGTGGCCCAGCGCAGAGATCGCCGTGATGGGACCGGATGGCGCGGTGAACATCATCTTCCGCAAGGAATTGGAGAAAGCCAAAGATCCGGTCAAGCGGAAAGCAGAACTGGTCGCCGACTATCGCGAGAAGTTTGCCAGCCCGTACGTGGCGGCGGAACGCGGCTACATCGACGATGTGATCGAACCGAAGGAGACGCGCCCGCGCTTGATCAACGCTCTCGAAATGTTAAGTAACAAGCGCGATGGGAACCCGGCGAAGAAGCACGGGAATATCCCACTATAAGATTCAGGTCCCAAGTGTCAGGTTTCGAGACCTGGAACTTGGTACGTGAAACGTGACACATGCGGAGCATACATGTTCAAAAAAGTATTAGTGGCAAACCGAGGTGAGATCGCGGTGCGCATCATCCGTGCGTGCCGCGAGTTGGGTATCGAAACCGTCGCGGTATATTCCGAGGCGGACCGCCGCGCGCTGCACGTTCGCTACGCCGACGAGGCATATTTGCTCGGTCCCGCCCCATCACGCGAATCGTACCTGCGCATGGACAAGATTATGGACATTGCGCGAAAGTCCGATGCTGATGCGATCCATCCCGGTTACGGGTTTCTAGCCGAGCGCGAAGATTTCTCCGCCGCATGCGAGGAGGCTGGCATCGCATTCATCGGTCCGAAGCCTTCCTCCATTGCGGCAATGGGCGATAAAGCTGAAGCGCGTGCGACGGTTATCCAGGCGGGAGTACCGGTTGTTCCGGGCACCGAAGATGTGGGCAACCTGACGGACGACGAATTGCTTGCAAAAGCGCCGGAGATCGGCTTCCCGCTTTTGATCAAAGCCACCGCAGGCGGAGGCGGCAAGGGCATGAGGGAGGTGACCAGTCTCGATGAAATGCCGACCCTCCTCCATTCCGCGCGACGCGAGGCGGAATCCGCGTTCGGCGACGGCAATGTCTACCTCGAAAAACTGATCAGCGGCGCGCGTCATATCGAAATCCAAATCCTTGCCGATACGCACGGTAACGTGATCTACCTCGGCGAACGGGAATGTTCACTGCAACGCCGACATCAAAAATTGCTCGAAGAGGCGCTTTCCTCCGCGGTCGACGAAGATCTCCGGGCGCGGATGGGAAGCGTTGCGGTAAAAGCCGCGAAATCCGTGGATTATGTCAATGCAGGAACGATCGAATTCCTTCTGGATAAGGATAAGAATTACTACTTTCTCGAAATGAACACACGCCTTCAAGTCGAACATCCCGTCACTGAAATGGTGACCGGCATCGACATTGTGAAGGAACAGATTCGCATTGCGCGCGGCAGACCCCTGAGTTACACACAAACCGAAGTCAAATTCAACGGTCACGCCATCGAGTGCCGCATCAATGCCGAAGACCCGCACAACAATTTCATGCCGTCCACCGGGCGAATCACGCACAGCCTGCTCCCCACCGGTCCCGGCGTGCGGGTGGATACCGGCGTGTACCCCGGCTTCGAGATCACGCCATTCTACGACCCGATGATCGCCAAGTTGATCGTGTGGGGCGAGACGCGCGCACAAGCCATCTTGCGGATGCGGCGGGCGCTGGAGGAGTATCGGATCGTCGGCGTGCGGACGAACATTCCCTTCCACCAGATCATGATGGATTCGCATCGCTTCATGGGTGGCCAATACGATACCCGCTTCGTGGAAGAGCGATTCTCGATGGAGGAGGCGGAAGAGAGTCGTCAGGACTTATCGGAGGTCGCGGCGATTCTTGCCACCCTCGCGGCGCATCACGAAACAGAACAAGCCGCTCAATTCGTCCAACGCAACGAACGTGACGCAAGCAACTGGAAGTGGGTCGGCCGCTGGGAAAGGATGCACCGGTGAAATACATCGCAACCGTCGAAGGCAGGGAATTCGTCGTTGACATCCTCGATGATAAGCACATCAACGTCAACGGCAAGACCTATCAGATCGATTTTGAATCCGTGAGCGGGCAACCGGTCTATTCGTTGATCGCGGACGGCAAGTCGCACGAATCGTACATCGCGCGCGGCGACGACAACTGGCAAGTGCTCCTGCGTGGACGGTTGTACCCGGTCGTCGTCGAAGATGAACGCGAAAAGCGCTTGCGCGCCGCGGCAGGAGGCGGTGTTGCCGAGACCGGTGAATTCCTGCTCAAAGCCCCAATGCCCGGGCTTGTGGTTGCCGTTCCAGTAGAAGATGGACAGGAAATCAAAAAAGGACAGGTGTTGCTCATTCTCGAATCGATGAAAATGCAGAACGAGTTGAAATCTCCGCGCGACGGGAAAGTAAGCCGCATCAAGGTCAAGCCCGGTGAAAGCGTGGAGCAAAAGCAGACATTGTTGAGCGTTGTGTGATCGGTAGTCGTGTCACCTGAGGAAGTGGCGCCTCGTCCTGAGCGGAGTGAACCGAAGACGAAGGAGCGCCACGAACGAAGGGTCTCTAATATAATTAGCAGAGATTCTTCGGACGCTGAAGCGTCCTCAGAATGTCATATCATTGGTTGAAAATCGTTTCAAAAAGACGTATACTGAACCCGGTTCGTCCATCCGCTTGATACGAAAGGACACATCTTATGCACAGCCATCGTCACCCCATCGAATGCA
The DNA here is from genome assembly GCA_040753755.1 of Chloroflexota bacterium. GTDB lineage: Bacteria > Chloroflexota > Anaerolineae > Anaerolineales > Villigracilaceae > Defluviilinea. Next base: position 2,611 of record JBFMDB010000032.1, on the reverse strand, counting down.
TCGTTCCCGAGCATATGTTGAAGGAAATTGCCACGAAAGGCACGCCGGCTCAAAAACAAATGGCGATGGATAACATCGCGGTCGCCTATCAACTCCGGGCAGAAAGGGCAATGCGCGCCAGCCTCAAGGAATTGTTCGCGTCCACAGTTCCGCGGGCGGTCGGCGGCGGAAAAGAACGCGTGGTTTACGATGTGAGGAACGGTACATCCCTGCCGGGCACGCCGGTCCGCAGGGAGGGCGACCCGCCCACGGCAGATGAAGCGGTCAACGAGGCATACGACGGCAGCGGCATCACGTATGATCTCTTCAAAGAAGTGTATAACAGAAATTCCATCAATAACAACGGCATGCGACTCGATTCGAGCGTACATTATCGCACCGGTTACGACAATGCATTTTGGGACGGCAAGCAAATGGTCTACGGCGACGGCGATGAGAATCTTCCCGTGGACGAAAGGCTTTTCAATCGCTTCACCATCGCGCTCGACATCATCGGCCACGAACTCACGCATGGCGTGACGCAATTTGAAGCGAAACTGGTCTATTCACAACAGCCCGGCGCGTTGAACGAACACATGTCCGATGTGTTCGGCTCACTGGTGAAGCAGTATCAACTGCGTCAGACCGCCTCCGAAGCGGATTGGGTCATCGGCGGGGGCTTGCTCACTGAAAATGTGAACGGCGTCGGCATCCGCACGATGAAAGCGCCGGGCACCGCGTACGACGATCCGGTGTTGGGCAAGGACCCGCAACCCGCGCACATGAAGGATTATGTCAACACGATCAGCGATAACGGCGGAGTGCACATCAATTCAGGAATCCCCAATCACGCGTTTTATCTGGCGGCTATCGAGATCGGCGGCTACGCGTGGGAAAAAGCCGGGCAGATCTGGTACGTGACTTTGCGCGATAAACTCAGCGAGAACTCGAATTTTCAACAATGCGCGGACCTTACGCATCAGACGGCGGGAGAGCTGTTCGGCGCTGGCAGCCTCGAACAACAGGCGGTCAAAAACGGCTGGGCGGGAGTCGGGTTGACGGTCGGCGGTGGCGGAGGGACAACCGAACCCGGCGGATGCCTCGAAGCGGCGCTACGCTTCATCGGCGCCGCGCCTGCGCGAAGTGGATAAACGCCTTCACGAGGAGAAGATATGGCGGCAGTTCGATTTGCCAAGCAAATCGTGCCGCCAGCCTTGACGCAGTACAACTGCGTCAAGATCTTGTTTTCGGAAAAAGTAAGGAGTTTCAAATGGACGTGGAACGAATCAAATTCGAGCGCACCGGCGGATTCGCCAACATGCGCCTCGCGGCTGACCTCGACATGCACGAGCTCCCCGAAGAGCAAGCGGACACGCTCAAAGAATTACTCGACGATCTGGATTTTGCCGAACTGCCCGCAAAATTAAAGAGCGATAAAGCCATGCCTGATGAGTTCACCTACACCATCACCGTCGAAGCCGAGAAATGGCAGCACACGGTTGTCACCAGCGATGCGCCCGAGGATGAGAAGATGCAGGAACTTCTCGAACTGCTCAACCGCCTTGCGCGAAAGAAAATGAAGAAACAGTAAATGAAAACCGCCGAATGAACTTCGGCGGTTGTTTTTCTCGTGAACAGGAGAGCGGTGGCTAATCCTGCGGGTTGAAGGGATTTGGTACGAGGCTGTCCACGCTGAGGAAACGTCCTAATTTCGGTGAGTAGAATCGTGACTGGTAATGGTAGATTCCCAAGCCTGCAATATTCCGTTGCCCTGTGAAGAGTTTATCGGTGTACAGTGTGCCAGCGCTGAGGCGCGTCTCACCGAGATTGACCTTCTTAACCGCGTTTTAGTTTTTTAAGACCGCAAACGAAAATTCAACACCTTCTGTATTGAGTGGATAAATATTTTCTACGCGAATTATCACGATTTGACCTTTCGTTGTCATCACACAGGCTATCGCTCCATCCTGGACGATAAGTACACCTGGATCGTTCTTATCTAATGACAACCGGTTTTCACAATACTCGTAGCTTAGACTATTCGTCTCTACTTGCTCGATCTGTGCATTATTAAGTCCCATCACGTAATATGATATCGTTCCATCCACAGGCACATGAGCGTATTCCATGACTATATCGGCATTCCTATCCTCTACAGATACTATGATGCCTTCATCTAAATCCATTGCAGTATTTATAGAAGGCCTACTCCTTGAAGGGCACAATAAAAATCTCCCTGAAAGGATGGACAGTTCGTTGACATTAGAAGCTATTTGTGGAGGTGGAATATGCTCACAAAAATCTGCCGAATCGAGTGTACTTAATACTTGCAATCCAGGAAACGAGAACAAATCATTCGGAGTTATGTTTGAAGATTTTGTCAAAGTAGGTGTTGCTGTGATTAAAACTGTAGCGGATGGACTGGGATTGCTTGTTACAGTTGGAAACTGGGACTGGACGGAAGTGGAGGTGGGATTAGAGGCTAAAGATATATCTCCAGCACAACTGTACGTCGTCAGAACATTTGGGACAGATGGGGCAATTTGCTAAGGTGATGTTTTCCGGTTTGTAAAAATTATACTGCGGGCAGTTGCAGATTGTACAAGCGCCTGAGCTGCATGGTTTGTTTCTT
>JBFMDB010000031.1:0-26991 GCA_040753755.1 Chloroflexota bacterium | reverse complement strand
AAGAAACAAACCATGCAGCTCAGGCGCTTGTACAATCTGCAACTGCCCGCAGTATAATTTTTACAAACCGGAAAACATCACCTTAGCAAATTGCCCCATCTGTCCCAAATGTTCTGACGACGTACAATTTTGCCAGAGTTTTCCACTTATCTTTGGTATGATTTTACGGGTTGGTTACCGAATAAGTTTAGGAAACGAACGTAGGCGGTAACGTAGGCGGCGGAGAAAATTCTCCGCCGCCGCTTTTTTACTCCCACTTTGTATGAAAACTTCCCGTTTTATCGATGCGCCGATATGTGTGCGCCCCAAAGAAATCGCGCTGTGCCTGGATCAGGTTGGCGGGTAATCGTTCTGAACGATAGGCATCGAAATATGCCAGCGAGGCAGAGGCTGCCATCATCGGGATCCCCAGGTCAATGGCGGTTTTCACCACTTCGCGCCATGCAGATTGCTTCTCCACGATCACAGTTCGGAAGGTTTCGTTCAACAACAGGTTCGGCAGTTCCGGTTCGGCTTCAAACGCCGCGGCAATATCGTCAAGCAGAGATGCGCGGATGATACAACCCGCCCGCCATATCCGGGCAATATCTGCATAGTTGAAATCAAATCCATATTCCTTCGAGGCTGACCGCAACAAGGCAAAGCCCTGCGCATATGAAGTGATCTTGCTGGCATACAATGCTTTCTCTGCCAGGTCAACAAACTTATCCTTACCTCCAGAAAATTTTGGCGTGTCCATTCTGAGTGATCTGCTGGCGAGTATACGTTCCGCCTTCAAACCGGACATCAAACGCATTTCGACTGCTGCATAAATGGTCGGAATCAACGCGCCGATCTCCAGGGAATTTTGACTTGTCCACCTGCCAGTACCCTTTTGCGCGGCTTCATCCAGAATCAGGTCCACCAGCGATTCCCCCGTCTTACCATCGTGCCAGTACAAGATCTTTGAAGTGATCTCGATCAAATACGATTGCAGGTCGTATTCATTCCAATCGCCAAATATCTCGGCAAGCGCATCATTGGAAATTTCAACGCCGCGATGAAGCAGGTCATACACTTCGGCGATCAATTGCATGTCACCGTATTCAATGCCGTTATGCACCATCTTGACGTAATGCCCCGCGCCGCCTTTCCCCATCCATGCGACACAGGGAGTCCCATCATCGGCTTTTGCAGAGATGGCTTCCAGCATTGGCTTGACTTGCTCCATTGCAAACGCATCTCCGCCTGGCATTAGGCTGGGTCCTGTCAACGCGCCTTTTTCTCCGCCAGAAACGCCCATCCCGATAAAACGGATCCCCTCTTCTTCCAGTGTCTTGATGCGGCGTTCCGTATCCACAAAGAAGGAATTGCCTCCGTCGATGAGGATGTCGCCTTCTTCAAGATACGGAGTGATGGATGCGATCGCCTCATCCACGGGGTCTCCGGCTGGAACCATCATCAAGATAACGCGCGGCTTGTCCAATGCTGCGACAAGTCCATCCAACGATCCAAATATCGTTATGTTCTTCCCATTGAAGTATGCTGGATCGAATTTCAAATGGATATCGTAGCCTGCCACTGAATAGCCGTTCCGTTCAAAGTTCAATGCCAAACTCCGCCCCATTACACCCAGACCCAAAATTCCAATGTTCAATTTAATGCTCCATCTCTTTCAATATTTCCTGCGCAATGTCATCAACCGATTTTGATATAGCCATTGTACGCGCATACGCTGGTTCTTCGAGCGCTTCGAACTGGCTCTTCAACATATGCGGTTTCATATAATGATCTGTCCGTTTTTCCATGCGCGACCAGATCAAGTCGTAACTGCCTTTGAGGTACACGATTTGCACGCCGTCATTGCCTTCAAGCAACCGTTGACGGTAGCGTTCTTTGAGCGCGGAACACGCCAGCACACCGGGCTTATCCGCTTTCAGTGAAGACGAGATCAAATCGTGAAGCGCAGCCAACCACGGGGCACGATCCGAATCGTCGAGCGGAATCCCGCCTGCCATTTTGGCAACGTTCGCGGGTGGATGAAAATCATCGGCGTCGAAAAAATCCCAGCCCAAAGTTTGGGCAAGTGCTTTGCCGACAACAGTCTTTCCACTGCCTGAAACTCCCATGATGATGAAGAAGCGAGTTTTCATTTCAGCCTGTACAAAATTTCGCCCGCCTTGGGCACGTATAAAATGCCCTCGTCTTCGCGGTGCTGCCATTCGGCAATATTCACTTTGGCAGGGTCGAGATAACCAAGGTTGAGTGTGGCGCAATCTTCGGCAGAAATTTTGCTGGCGAGAGTCACACGCACGTTCGGCTTCTCTATTCCGTTATCCATCACGCCCGAGCCGCGAAGATGGGTGGAATGCGCCAGCACGCCGAGAGGAATGTGCTTGAAGCGTTCCCAGTTGGCAAGGAAATAATCGAGGATGTGATAGCCGACTTCGTAAATATATTTGCCGTGAACGTGGCTGACCACGTCGAGGTACGGCGCGTAAATCACCACTTCGCCGCCAATTGCAACGGCGGGTTCGAGTTTGTACATGGCTTTCGCGCCTGTCCATAATTCGTCATACATCGGTGGGGCGCAGGAGAGGACGCGTTGAAAGGGTTTCTCACACCATTGGATGTGACGCTGAGCGGAAAAGTCGGCGGCGGCGCTCCAGGTTTCGTACATATCACCGATGAACAGACCGGCGAGGTCATGCCCTTCAACGGTGAGCGCGATCAACGTGACAGGCGTCTTGAGTCTGCGTGTCGCGGCATGGATCATCTCACGCACAGGCGTATCTTTGACTCCAATCGTCCCGACCACGCCCGCTAACGCACCGAGCCAATGCGTGGCGTTGATCATCTCCGCGCCGGAGATTCCAGGGAAGAGATATTTTGCCCCACCCGAAAAGCCGACCACTTCATGCGGAAAGGTGGGACCAAGAATCAGGATGTGGTCATATTCCAAAACGGCTTTGTTCAGGCGGATTTCCACCTGATTCGGCAAGGACGAATGCCAGCGCGCGCCCGCAATCTGTTTGATTTCGTCCTGCTCCATCGTCCCCAACGTAATCAACGCGGCGGGGTCATCCCATGCGTGGTTGAGCAAGCCGATGTTCGCAAACGTCGTCGTCCGCTCTTCGGCGGTGATTCCCACCAGCCTGTTCATGCTTTCTTCATTGAGCGGCGGATGTGTGCCGAGCGCGACCATGAAGTCGAGTTGCCGTATGTCGCGCAAAATCTCCACCAGCGTCCGAAACAAAAACGGCAGTGGAAGCGAGCGCGTGTGGTCGGGAATCAAGACGAGGACACGTTGATTTGCGAATTGCTTTTCGAGGGCGCGAGTCAACGTGCTGCGAATTTCGTATTCCGTAAGAAGACGACCTGCCGAGGCAATGATTTTCGTTTGGAGCATGTGTACCTGTCTACTTGTGTACTTGCTCACACGCCACTAAACGCCGAGAACCCGCCGTCGATGGGAATCACCACGCCCGTCACAAAAGCGGACGCGGGAGAGACCAGCCACATCACCGCGCCGAGCAGGTCTTCGGGAGTCCCGAAGCGTCCCTGCGGCGTGTGGCTGATGATTTGCTGTCCGCGCGGGGTCAGTGTTCCGTCTTCGTTCAACAGCAAAGCACGGTTTTGGTCGCCGACGAAAAAACCTGGCGCGATGGCGTTGACGCGGATGTTCGGCGAATACTCCTGAGCCATGTGAACGGCGAGCCATTGTGTGAAGTTGCTGACTCCCGCCTTCGCCGCCGAATAGGCGGGAATGCGCGTCAGCGGGCGGAAGGCGTTCATCGAAGAGATGTTGAGGATAACACCTTCTTTTTTCTCCGCCATGATTTTGCCAAAAACCTGCGAGGGCAAAATGGTTCCCATCAGGTTCAGGTCAAAGACCCAGCGCAGGGCATCGGCGGGCAAGTCAAAGAAAGACTGTTCCGGGTTGGTGGTGGCTTGCGCTTTGTTGCCGCCCGCGCCGTTGATCAGGATGTCCACGCGCCCAAAGGTTTGAATCACGGCTTGAGCCGCTGCTTCCACGCTGGATTTTTCCAGCACGTTGCAGGCGAGAGCGAGCGAGTCGTTCCCCAATTCTTTCGCCAACGCTTCGGCCCTGTCGAGGCTCAAATCAAGCACGGCGACTTTCGTGCCTGCTTCTGCCAACGCGCGGCACATCGCGGCGCACAGCACACCCGCCCCGCCTGTGACCACGGCGATCTTTTCGCGGAGTTCGTAACGCAGTGCAAGGCTGGTGGGAGACATGATGCCTAATCGTTTTTCGTATCTTCGGCAGGTTTATCTTCCTTCACCGCTTCGCGGAAATTGCGTAAACCCTGACCCAGTTCTCCAGCAATTTTTCCAATCCTTCCTGCTCCAAAAAGAATGACAACGATCACTAACAAGATCATCAGTTCGGTGGGACCTAAACGAAACATGGGAATCTCCTTATTGAAATTATGCTTGACAAACTACATAAAGTTATTATAATACTGTAAAGCGCTTTAGTAAAGCGCTTTACAGTAAGTTTCCGAAAAGGCTAGCAAAATGGCAAAACGCCCGAACCGAACAACTATAAATGATGTGGCACTGGCGGCTGGGGTTTCGATGTCCACGGTCTCGAATGCCATCAACGGTAAAACAACTGCCATGGCCGAGGAAACGCTGGCTCGCATCCAACAAGCCATGCGCGAACTGGACTACCGCCCCAGCAGTGTGGCGCGCGGACTGGCAACGCAGCGCACCGCCACCCTCGGGCTGGTGCTGACCGAAATCGAAACGCCGTTATTCTTGCAGGCTGTCACCCCCATCGAGCGCGAAGCGCGCCAGGCGGGATACAGCCTGCTTTTGGTGAACGCCCGCAACGAGGCGGATGAGCGCGAAGCGGTTCAACTCTTGCAGGAAAAACAGGTGGACGGCCTGGTGGTCATCTCCACCTCCGACCCGCGCCAGAACGACCACCTGGGCAAAGTCCAGTCCGATGGAATCCCCGTAGCGCTGATCAACCGCGCGGGCTTCTCCCCCGAATTCGACCAGGTGAACTGGGACAACAGCGCGGGCGTAGCAGCCATAGTGGAACACCTGGCTGGATTGGGACACCGCCGCATCGCCGTCCTTGTCGGACCTGTGAATCGCCGCAGTACCCAGGAACGTTTACAAGGCTATCAGGCGGGTTTGGAAAAGTGTGCGCTTCCATTCGACAACGACCTCGTTTACCCTGGCGATTACACCGCCACACCCAAAGATTGGAAACAATCCGTCCTCGACCTGTTAGCCTTGACCAATCCGCCCACCGCGATCATCGCCTCGGATGACATCGTTGCCGCGGTCATCGTCCGCACGCTGCAGGAAAGTGGACGCAGAGTCCCCTCCGATGTAGCCGTAGCAGGCATTGACGACCAGCCATTTTCGCAATACCTTGGTTTGACAACCGTCCAACTTCCCGTGGCAGAGGCGGGCAGGCAAGCCATCCAATTATTGCTTCAACGCATCGCCAATCCGACCGCAAAAGCGCAACACATTCTTCTCCCCTGCCCGCTGGTTGTTCGCGATACCTGCGGGGGAAAAGGCAGGCTGCATGAACGCTCTACAAACAACGCTCGTGGTTGAAAAACTTGCGGTGGAGATTTATCCCAACACCGCGACAATGGGATACGCCGCTGCACAGGCCGCCGCACAGATCATCCGCGAGGCCGTCTCCGCCCGCGGCGTGGCGAACATCATCCTGGCTACGGGCAACTCGCAACTGGCTTTTCTCGAAGCCCTGCGCGCCATCCCCGACATCCCCTGGCAGGCGGTCAATGCCTTCCACATGGACGAATACGTTCACCTTCCGCCTGGGCATCCCGCTGGATTTCCGTTGACCCTGCGCCGCAACATCATTGACCATGTGCAGATCGGGAACTTCTTCCCCGTCCCTGGACTCGCAACCGACTTGGAAGCGGCCTGCCGCGGCTACGAGTCGCTTCTGCGCGCCCATCCAGCGGACCTGTGCTGCCTGGGCATCGGTGAAAACGGACATCTCGCCTTCAACGAGCCGCACGACGCTCGCTTCGACGACCCACAATGGGTCAAGGTCATCACCCTAACCGAAGCCAGCCGCCGACAACAAGTAGGCGAAGGACATTTTGCCAGCATCAAAGAAACGCCATCCCAAGCCATCACGGTGACCATCCCCGCCCTGCTGGCGGCAAAGCACGTGTTGGTCATCGCCCCCGAATCGCGCAAGGCGGAAGCAGTGTATCACACCTTACATGATGAAATCAGCGCGGCATGTCCCGCCACCATCTTAAGAACGACTCCTCACGCCCGCCTGTTCCTAGATGCAGACTCGGCGGCAAAGATTCTATGAGCAAGCCGCCGCGAAGGAGCGAGACTCAGTAGTGTTTTCGATGACTTCTTCTTCTCCTTGATTATCGAAAACGCTGTTGACCCCGCGACTTCGCGGCAAGGAATTACTCAGGTAAATATCTAATGCCTCTCCAAATCCTCGGCGCGAACCTGCTGACCCCCGAAGCCACCCTGCCCAACCATTCCCTCTTCATCGAGCATGGGCGGATCGCTTCGATTTCCAGCGCGCCCGCCGAACTCGACGCGCCGACCATGAATGCGCGCGGCTTCACCGTCATCCCTGGGCTGATCGACATCCACATCCACGGCGGCGACGGCGCCGACACGATGGACGCCACGCCCGAAGCGATCTACACGATTGCGCGCTTCCTCGCCCGTCACGGCGTAACCTCCTACCTGCCCACCACCATCACCGCCTCCGCCGAGTCCACGCGCAAAGCGATTGCCAATCTGCGCAATCTTCCACAGCCTGAAGACGGCGCGCAGCATTTGGGCATTCATCTCGAAGGGCCATATCTTTGTCACGAACAGCGCGGCGCGCAGCCCGAAGCCCATCTCCGCAACCCCGATCCTGCCGAATACGCTGACTGGTTCAGCGATGACCCTTCGATGAATTCAGGACAGAGTCTCGTCCGCCTGATTACCCTTGCCCCCGAACTCGACGGCGCGGAAGAACTCATCCGCCACGCCACAGCCAACGGCGTGGAGATTGCCCTCGGTCACACCGCCGCCAATGAAGCCACAACCCGTGCTGCCATCAATCTCGGCGTTAAGCAAGCCACCCATATTTTCAGCGGAATGCCCGCCTTTCACCACCGCCTGCTGAATGTCCTTGGGGTCGCGCTGACCGATGACCGCCTCTATGCCCAGACTATCGTGGATGGCGTCCACATCCACCCCGATGTAGTGCGGATGCTGACCCGCCTCAAATCGCCCCAACGCTTGATCCTGATCAGCGACTCGATTCGCGCCGCGGGCTTGGGCGACGGCGAATACGACCTCGGCGGCGAGATTGTCCGCGTGCAAAACGGCATCACCCGCCGCGCCTACGACGGCGGGCTGGCAGGCTCCACACTGACGATGGACGCCGCCCTCCGCAACATGATGAAGTTCGCCAATCTCTCACTGGCGGAAGCCCTTCCGATGGCGACCAGCGTCCCCGCCGAAGCGATGGGCTGGAGCGGTCACAAAGGCGTTATCCGCGTGGGCGCCGACGCCGACCTGGTTTTCCTCGACGACAAATTCAACGTCTGCCTGACGATGGTCGGCGGGCGCGTGGTGTACCAGACCCAGGAGTTTTAATGACCAAGATTACGTTTATCGGCGCAGGCAGTGTGGTCTTCACCCGCGAGTTGCTGGGCGCGATCTTTTCGTATCCTGAAATGCAAAATGTGAACATCGCCCTGCACGACATCGCCCCGCGCCGACTGGACGCCGCCGAACGCATGGCGCGACTGTTGTCGAAATCGGCTGGTGGGACTGGCGAGATCATCGCCACGGCAGATTTGGGGCAGGCGCTTGACGGGGCAGATTACGTCATTAACACGGTGGCAGTTGGCGGGTTGGAAGCGACGCGCAAAGATAACGCCATCCCCGCCAGGTACGGAATCCATCAAGTCATCGGCGATACGCTCGGCATTGGCGGAATCTCCCGCGCCGCGCGCACCATCCCCGTCGCGGTCGGCTTTGCCCGCGAGATGGAAAAACGCTGTCCCGACGCTCTCATGCTCAACTACAGCAACCCGATGAGCATGGTGACGTGGAGCGTGTTCGCGGCGACGAAGATCAAAGTTGTCGGCTTGTGCCACAGCATGTACTGGACCACCAAACAACTGGCAGAGTACATCGGCGCACCCTTCAACGAAATCACCTTTGACGGCGCGGGCATCAATCATCAGGCATGGCTTTTACGTTTTGAGCGCAACGGAAAAGATGCCTACCCCGCCCTGCGTGCCGCCATGCAAGACCCCGAAATTTGGAAGCAGGATACCGTGCGCTTCGAGATGTTCAAGCGTCTCGGCTATTTTGTGACCGAGTCGTCCCTGCACAATGCGGAGTACAGCGCCTATTTTTTGAAGACGCCTGAACTGATCGAGAAATTCCAATCGCCTGTCGGTTTCTATGTGCGCCTTTCAGAAGAGCATGCCTCGCACTTCGACGAGATGTACGAAAGCCTGAAACGCGGCGACCCGCTCGAACCGAAACTCAGCCCCGAGTATGCGCCGCAGATCATTCACGCCATCGAGACGGATTCGCCGCTCAAGATTTACGGCAATGTCCGCAACGACCATTTGATTGATAACCTGCCCGCGGGCTGCTGCGTGGAAGCGCCGACCCTGGTGGACAAAACTGGCTTGCATCCCGTTCATGTGGGCGAACTGCCGCCGCATCTGGCCGCCATCAACCGCGTCAGCGTCAACGTGCAGGAATTAACCGTCCGCGCCGTGCTGGAAGGCAAGCGCGACTACCTCTATCACGCCGCCATGCTTGACCCGCTGGTGATGGCCACCCTCGACCTCGACCAGGTCTGGTCGCTGGTGGACGAACTGCTGGACGCCCACAAAGCCCATCTGCCTGCCAGCCTGTTCACCGACAACTGATCACGCTGATAACTGCCATGTCCAACATCCTGGTCTTCTCCCCTCACTTCGACGACGAATCCATCGGCTGCGGCGGCGCGATTGCGCGGCACGTGGCCGAGGGCGGCTACGCGGCAGTCGTCTTCATGACACGCGGCGACACCGGCAACACCGCCCCAGGCCGCGAGGCGACACCTGAGGAAACCGAGCAAATCCGCAAGCGCGAAGCAGACGAAGCGCTGAAAATTCTCGGCGTGCAAGCCCGCGACTACCTCGACCTGCCCGATGGCTTCCTGCAATGGACTCCCGAAGCCGTCAAAAAAGCCGCCGCCATGATTCGCAAACACCGCCCGCACATTATCTACGCCCCGCACGCCCTGGACGTTCACAACGACCATAAAGCCACCTGGCAAATCGTTTTCGACGCCATTCCCCGCGCCGCCTGGAGCGCCTTCCCGGAATTGGGCGAACCCTGGTATCGCCCGGAACTGGAACTGCGCGGCTACGAGGTGTACTCGCCCATCGTCCTGCCGGATCTCTATATCAACATCAGCGACCACATCCAGACCAAATCGCAAGCCATTCTTCAATACCACAGCCAGGCCAGGGAGATATACAACGATGCCGCGCTTGGCCTGAATCGCTTTCGCGGCGCGATGGCCGCAGGCACGCAATACGCCGAAGCCTTTGTCCGCCAAAGGGTCGAGACCGTATGAACGGCAGTTTGCAGACCACAGGAGGTGCAACCTGGAGATAACATTCATGTCCACCCATTTCAATCCTGGTTTCTAATTTCACATAAAGGAGAGAACGAAATGTCACAAAAACTATCTCGACGCGATTTCCTGAAGGCCATGGGATTGGGCGCTGGCGCCGTTGCGCTAGCCGCCTGCGGCCCGAAGGCGACGGAAACTCCCGCCCCTGTAGCAACCAACCCGCCCGCAACGGAACCCCCCACCGTGGCTCCCACCGAGGCCCCTGCCGCGCCTCCGCTCTTTGGACATGACTTCGCCAAAAACCCGGAACAGTGGGCGCGACTGCCCGGCGACCACAAGTTCGGTTCGCTCGTCTCCCAGGCCGATTGGTACAAGATACTTGGCGATGCCCCTGCTGTGCCGCTCGAACTTGCCCTCTTCAAGGGCGGTTTTGGCGAGGAGTGGGGCAACATCTTCACCGAATTGATGGCGAAGGAACACCCCGGCGTCAAACTCAACCTGACTTTCGACCCGACCATCTGGGACAAAGTCCAGCCGAAACTGATCGCTGGTGAAGTGCCCGAGTTCCTGTTCTACGCCATCGGCTCCTGGGGCGGCGACTGGAAGAAGGGCGTGGAGGAACACCTGGTCATGCCCGGTGACTTCCTGCTCGACCTGGAAGCCTACGGCGCGTGGAAAGGCCAACGCGTGGGCGACCTGTTCAACACCGGCGTTCTTGCCGAAGCCAACCAGGGTCTCACCGACCACCAATGGTCCTTCCCGCAGACCTCCTTCACCTACGGCATCTTCTACAACGTGGACCTGTTCGAGAAGAATGGCTGGCCTGCGCCTGATACCCTCAATTGGGAAGACTTCATGAAACTGCACGAAGAGATCGCCAAAGTTGTCCCCCCGTGGGCCTACGCCGGCCTGTACAACTACGAAGGCTGGCTGACCACCGGTCTGCTGTACAAGACCGTCGGCGACAAAGCCTGGATAGACTGCCACAACCTCGTCCCCGGCGCGTTCCTGAACGAGAAACTGATCTGGGCGGCGGAACAGCACCAGCAGATCATCAAGAACGGCTGGGCAATCCCCGGTTCTGACGCCATGGATCACACCTCCTCCCAGCAGTTGTTCGTGGACGGCAAGGCCGCCATGATCCCCAACGGCTCCTGGCTGGCAAGCGAACAAGCCTCCACCACCCCGGCCGGCTTCCGCATGAAGTTCTCCGGCGTGCCCAAACCCAAGGATGGCCTCGGCGACAACAACGCCGTCCAGGGTCAGTTGGGCGGCGCGGACATGCAAATCGGCAACAGCGCCAACCCGCTCTGGGGCATGGAACTGATGCGCCTGTTCTACTCGCCTGAGATGGCTGAATTCTGGGGCAGCAAGGTCGGTTCCCCGCTCCCGCTCAAGGATGCGGCTTCTGGCAACGTTACTGAATACTCCGCCTCCATCAGCGATGCCGTCAAGAAAGCCAATGGCAAGATCATCCACATGTACTTCACCAGCTATCCGTTGGTGGACAAGGCCTACAGCGAGAACTACGCCGACATGGTTCACGGCAACCTCTCGGCCCAGGAGTTCTTCGAAGGCGTCGAGCGCGCCGCGGAAGAGACCCGCAACGATCCCAGCATCCAGAAGACGGAATACAAGACCATCTAGTATTTTCGTCTGCGGCAGGAAGGGGAGGTTCAGTCCCCTCCCTGCCTGAATGGATGTGTTCGTCGCAGAGGAAGCCCCGCAGGTTGGCATAGCACGGCGGATTTATCCCCGTGTGGCTTGCGGGGCTTTTCCTCCCGACCCATCCAGTCAAATTGTACCTTTATTCCGCAGGAGATGAACATGAGTAAACGCGAACAACGGCAATTGATCCTTACGTTTTTACTGCCCGGAGTCATTCTTTACACTGTTTTCAATGTTTACCCATCCGTGCGCGGGATTCTCATCAGTTTTTATGATTGGTCCGGGCTTTCAGGGAATATGTCTTTTGTTGGATTGGAAAATTTCGCCACGCTCTGGCGGGAATTCACCGACCCGGATGATTTCTACAACATACGCCTCTATCTCGCCCACAACCTGTTCCTGATATTCTTTGGCTTTATCACCACTTTTCTGGGACTGGTCGCCGCCGCCATCATCAATGAAAAACCCTGGGGGTATCAACTCTTTCGCATCACCTTTTTCTTCCCCAACGTGCTGGCAATTCCCGCCACCGCCATGTTATGGAGCCTGGTACTCAATCCCGCCTTTGGTTTGGTCAACAACTTCCTGCGTTCCATCGGGCTGGAACAGTTTGCCCTGCCCTGGCTCAGTCTTCAGTATCAATGGCCCCTCTTCAAAATCGGATTGTACTCCGTCGGCTTTATCGTCATCTGGGGCGGGATTGGCTGGTTCATGCTCCTGTTCCTTGCGGCGATACAAAACATCCCACGTGAACTCGTCGAAGCCGCCCTCCTGGATGGCGCTACAAAAGTGCAGGTTTTTATCAAGATCACCATTCCGCTCATTTGGGAGACCATCCGCACTGTGCTGGTCTATAACATTATTGGCGCGTTGAGCGGGTTTGCCTTGAACTATGTTTTGTTCGAGCGCATCTCGCAGAAACATGCCGACCTTATTATGAACTATTTCTACTGGCAATCGTTCAAAGCACACAACTGGGGCTACGCCGCCGCCATTGTGGTGGTCATCTTTGTTGTGACGATGATTTTCACCCTCGTCTCGTACAAAGCCCTCTACCGCGAAAACCTACAATACTAACCGGAGCAGACGATGTCCAACCTTTCCTCTCTTTATCCCAAACAAGAAGGCGCAACGCGTGTAGTCGGTCAAATGGGATGGTTTGCCGCTCAAATTATGCTCTGGGTTTTCATGGGGCTGGTGGTCTTCCCCATGCTGTGGACAGTTTTTGCCTCGTTCAAAACCAGCCCGGAAATCTTCAACGACCCTTGGGGCGTTCCAGACGTTTTTCAATTTCAAAACTACGTCACCGCCTGGACCAAGATGAACGCAGGGACATACATCCTCAACAGCCTCATTGTCAGTTCAGGCAGTCTCCTGCTCATTATGGGTTTGGGCAGTATGATTGCCTATGTCCTGGCGCGCTACGACTTTCGCGGCAACCGCTTTTTCTTTTTCTTCTTTGTCAGCGGCATGATGATTCCCGGTTACCTGGCTTTCATTCCAGCCTGGTTCCTACACCGTTCTCTTGGCTTGCTTGACTCGTACTGGTCGCTCATCATCCAGTACACCGCCTTCAACCTGCCCTTTACCGTCTTCATGCTCCAGTCCTTCTTCAAGACCCTGCCCAAGGAACTCGAAGAAGCCGCCCTCGTGGACGGCGCTTCACTCTTCACGGTCTTCTTCAAGATCATGCTACCCCTCTCCAAGAGCGGACTCCTCACCGTTTCGGTCTTTAACTTCCTCGGCGTGTGGAACGAGTTCACCTGGGCGCTCATCACCATCTCCGATGAAAAGATCAAGACCCTGCCGCTTGGCGCGGTCAACATCATGCAGCAGGCCAAATACGCCACCGACTGGGGCGCGATGTTCGCCGGCTTCGTCATCATCCTCATTCCCACCTTCGTCGTGTACATCCTTTTCCAAAGCAAACTGACCGAAGGCATCACTGTGGGAGCCTTGAAATAGACATGCCCGACTTTGCTCCCGAAGCCTGCCACTACCCCCTGAGCGTGGACGCCCCCCGCCGCCTCCGCTTCGACCCCGCAGCGGACTTGCGTGCCTGGCGGCAGGAAGCCTACTCCACGCTGACGATACTGCTCGGCGTCATGCCCGCCCGCGTCCCCATCAATATTCGCGTCGAATGGGAGCAGAAGGCAGACCTGTTCCACGAAACGCGCTTCCTCTATTCCGCCGAAGCGAACGTGGATGTCCCCGCCCATTTGCTGATTCCAAATCAGGGCAGTGGTCCCTTCCCTGTCATCATCTGCCTGCAAGGACACACCAGCGGAATGCACATTTCGCTCGGCAGACCCAAATCCGCCCTTGATGAAGAAAGCATCGCCGGTGATCGCGACTACGCCATTCAAGCTGTCAAACAGGGCTTTGCCGCCCTCGTCATCGAGCAACGCGCCTTCGGTGAACGCGCCGATGCCCGCCCCGCAGAATACCATCACGGCGTAGACCGCCCCTGCTTCCATGCCACCCTCGCCGCCCTGCTGCTGGGGCGCACCCTGCTCGGCGAGCGCGTCTGGGATGTTTCGCGCGGCATCGATGCGCTCGAATATTTCCCAAATCTTGACTTGACGCGCATCGCCACGCTCGGAGATTCAACGGGCGGCACAATCGCTTTTTACTCTGCCTGTTACGATGAACGCATCACCGCCACGATGCCCACCGCCTACATCTGTACCTTCCGCGATACGCTCGCCATCCACGACCATTGCGAAGACCACTACCTGCCTGGCTTGCTAAACGAATTTGAACTCTCCGACCTGGCTGGCCTGATCGCCCCGCGCCCGCTGATTGCCGTTCATGGACGCTACGACATCGCCTTTCCCTACAGCGGCACGCTCGAAGCCTTTGCCGAAATCGAAAAAATCTATGCTACCTTCGGCGCGCCCGATAAATGCCGCCTTGTCACGGGCGAAGGTGTTCATCGCTTCTTTGCAAACCTTGCCTGGCCCGTCTTCCATCAAGTAACGGGCTGGTAAACAAATTACCAATTACCAGGAGTTCCTATGACCAAAATCGTTTTAATCGGCGCTGGAAGTTACGCCTTCGGCACCGCCACTTTCCGTGATCTGATGACCTGGCGTGAGCAATTGCGCGGCAGTACCATCGTCCTCGTGGATTTGAATCAGGAATACCTTGACCTGATGACCAATTTCTTCCACAAACTCAATGACATGACGGACAAGCCATACACCATCGAATCCACCACCGACCGCAAACAAGCCCTGCCTGGTGCGGACTTTGTCTTTATCTCCATTGCCGTCAACCGCAACGAACGCTGGAAGTTGGATTGGAATGTGCCGTTCAAGCACGGCGTCAAACATGTCCTCGGTGAGAACGGCGGACCTGGCGGGATGTTCCATGCCATGCGGAATATTCCCATCGTGCTGGACATCGTCCACGATGTCGAAGCCATTTGTCCCGACGCGCTCGTCATCAACTTCACCAACCCCGAAGGGCGCATCTGTCAGGCGATCAACCGCTACAGCAAAGTCAAATTTGTCGGGTTGTGTCACGGCATTGATTCGCTGCGCCGCGTGGCATCCTATGCTCTCGATATCTCTTCAGAAAAAATTGACGTCAAAGCAGGCGGACTGAATCACTTCAGTTGGGTGCGCGACCTGCGCCACCTCGACACGGGCGAAGACCTGTACCCCGCCTTCCGCAAAGCTGTTCATGAAAAGCAGGCTTACATCGAAGAGCAAATGCACCACACAATGAAATTGAGCGTGTACCTGATGGACACCTACGGCTTGTATCCCCTGCCTTCAGACAATCACGTTGGCGAATACATTTCCTACGCCTGGGAACTGGCGGGCATGGAAGGGCATCCCTTCGACCGCGTTGACCGCGAATCGGATGAATTCCGCGCCGACATCCGCCTGTGGACGAGCGGCGAAAAGCCCATGCCCGAGTGGATGTTCCAACCTTCGGGCGAGCGCGCCGTCGCCATCGTGGACGGCATCATCCACAATACGCATCAGTATGAAATTTCTGTCAACGTGGCGAATCATGGCTACATCCCCAACCTGCCCGATGACGCGATTGTCGAAATCCCCGCAGTGATTGACGCGACAGGTGTTCACGGCGTCAGCCTCGACCCGCTGCCTGAACCGATTGCTGCCATGTGCCGCACCCAAATCGCCATCATTGACCGCGTCGTTGAAGCAGGCGTTCACGGCGACAAAAATGCCGCCCTGCAAGCCCTGTTGCTCGACCCCGTCATCTCCTCCGTCTCGCAGGCGCAAGGCATTCTGGATGAGTTGCTCGAAGCCCACAAAGACTTTTTGCCGCAGTTCAAGAAATAATATGGTAAACAGGTAGACACATACACACGTACCCTGTCTACCTGTTTATTCGCGTCCCTGTCTACCTTACCATGCTCACCCTCCGCCTCCAGTTTGGACCTCACCAAGACCCCACCGACATCACCGCGCAGTTGATGGAACTTATTGATTCCGCCCCAGTGAATGAAGTGATGTTCTTCTACTTCGGCGAAGAGCAGAACAACGGACACGAACCGTTGGAGCGCATTCAGGAATGGATTGACGCTTCCCGTCTCTACCGTGACGCGCTCAAGGCGCGCGGCATCGCCGTCAGCCTGAATCCCTGGCACACGCTTCTGCACAGCGACTCCGGGCGCAGGCTCAAACCCGGTCAAAACTGGCAGACGATGGTGGACGCGGACGGATGTGAAGCCCGCGCCGTCGTTTGCCCATTGGACGCGAACTGGCAGGCATATTACCTTGAAACGCTAAAGCTGTATGCCCGTGAAGATTTCCGCGTGGTCTGGATCGATGACGACATCCGCTACCACAACCACGCGCCGCTGAAATGGGGCGGATGTTTCTGCCCCCAGCATGTCGCCGAGTTCAACCACCGCGCGGGGACGAATGCCAGCCGCGCAGAAATTGTCCGCGCCTGCTTGTCGGCAGGCCAACCGCATCCCTGGCGCGGACTGTGGCTGGACATGTGGCAGGACACGCAACTCGAATTTCTCGAAAAGTGCCGCGTCACGCTCGCAGCGGGCGGCGCGAAAATGGGACTGATGTCCAGCCTGATGGAAGCCCACTCCGCCGAAGGGCGGCGCTGGGGCGATTGGTGGAAAACTTTCAGCGGAGACAAAGCCCCGGTCCACCGCCCCCATTTTTGGGCGTATTCGGATGCGCCTGGTTCTCATTTGATTCAGGGCATCGCCCACCTCGACCAGAATCGCTCCATCCAGCCCGCCGAAATCGAATCAGGGCCAGAAATCGAAAACTTCCCGTATGGGCGTTGGAACAAATCCTACCGCCAGACCATCGCGCAGATGGCTGTCGCGCTGACCCTCGGCTCGACCAACCTGAACGTCAGCCTGTTCGACTTCATGGGCAACCGTCTCGACGACGAGCCAGAGCGCGCCGCCTTCCTGAAACGCATCCGCCCGAATTTGGATTTTCTGGCCGAGAAATTCCCAATGACCCTGCGCAGTACGGGCGTCGGCGTCCCGTGGAGCGAAGACCTGGGACGGCGCATCCACCTTTCCGAAAACGCGACCTGGGCAGACCTGCAAGTTTCTTCGCGCGGCTGGGCATACTGGCTCGGCGCGGCGGGACTGGCTTTCTCCGCCCGCGAACAGGATATGGTCAATGCCCTGGCGGGCAAGTCGGTTTGGGGGTTCGATGATGACCAGATTCGCGGCTTTCTCTCAAAAGGCTTACTGCTTGATGGTGTCGCCGCTCACATTCTCACCGAACGCGGCTTCGGCGAACACATCGGCATTCAATCTGCCAGCATAGTGACGCAAAACGATTTGCTTTACTCCATCGAAAGCGGCGTGGACTCGCCCTACCCCCAAATCTCCGTCAACAACAAACCCCACACCCGCCAAATGCTCCAGGCGCAACTTGTGAGCGGCGCGCAAATTGTCAGCCATTTGCTTGACCCTCTGCAAAATGTCATCGGTCATGGAGCGTTTACTTTTGAAAATGGACTCGGTGGGCGTATCTCGGTCGTCCCCTGGGACGCCAGCGTCAGCGAAACGCCAATGATGGACATCCACCGCGCCGAACAACTGCGCCGCATCGTCCGCTGGCTGGCTGGCGACTTGGAAACGGGCAGCGTCGAAGGCGGTGCGTGGCTCATCCCGCAATTTCTTGTTTCCCCTCTCCCTGTGGGAGAGGGGTTAGGGGTGAGGGCTTGGCGCGGCGTGGTCTGGAACGCCTCCTCCGATGAACTCGACACCTTTGTGATCCATCGCCCCGCTGGAATGCCCGAAATCACCCAAGCCTGGCACCTGCTCCCTTCTGGCAAGTGCCTCTCCGCTGAAGTACACGACGACCAAATCATCCTCACTCACCCCATTCACCAATGGGAATTTGTAGTTCTAACAAACTGACTCAGAAGGTCAAAAGTCACGCCCCGCCTTTGACGTTTGACTTTCGACCCCTGATTCCCGCTCACTGGAAACTAATCACCGATGACTGAACACTGGTTCACCTCCCCCCTCACTTTTGCTGGACACTGGGAACCGCTTGCCTTTCGCCGCCGCCGCGGTGGGCAGCGCAGTGATGAAGCCGAGCGCTACGCCCGCGAACACAGCGACGAAGCCATCCGCGCCATGAAAGACGCGGGCATCAACTTCGTCATCACCCACTTCGACAAAGGCTTCGGACCCGAATCCCTCGCCACCGACCTGCCGCTCCTGCGCGATTGGGTCAGCCGCTTGCACGCCAACGCCATCCGCGTCGGCGCGTACATCCGCTACGACAACCTCGTCCCCGAAGCCTTCCCGCAATCCAAAGCGTGGCTTTCGCAAACCTCCTTCGGCGATTCATCCGCCATCCTCTGGCAAAGTTATCGCCGCTCCGCCTGCCCCAGCAACAAAGACCATCACGCCCACATCGAGTCGCTCATCCACACTGCCATCCACGACCTGAAAGTGGACTTGATTCACATGGATGGATTCTGGATGGGCAACGAAGCCTGGGCTTGCCACTGTGACCGATGTATCGCCTCCTTTCAGGACTATCTCGCCTCACACTACCCGACGCCTGATTCTGCCATCGAGAGATTCGGTCACACCGACACATCCCTCATCCGCCCACCCGTGTACCGCCTGCCCGACAACAACCTCTCCATCATGGAGCCAGTCAAAGACCCCGCCGCGCAGGAGTGGATGGAGTGGCGCACCGAGACCCTCGCTGCCCTCGCCCGCCGCTTTCGCGAAACCATCCGCGCCCAAAACCCTGAAGTTGTCTTTGAAGTCAACTCGCTCATCCCCATCGGCTACAACAACGCCTTTTATTGGGGCTTCGAGTTGCCCAAACTCGTCCCGCATGTTCAAGCTTTCTGGACGGAAGACGACCACTGGGCAGGCTGGCGCGAAGACGGCGTGCTGGTTTCCCGCTTGCGTGAGTTTAAAATCGGGCGCACGCTTGGCGCAAAGGTTTTCTCGTATCAGCGTGACCGCAACGAAAAAGATTTGGTACTCTCCCTCCTGCAAAGCGCCGCCTTCAATCGCGGCGACCTGGGGATGATTGGTTCGCCGCTCATCGCCGAAGAACCGCTCTACGAGACCAAACGCGCCTTCACCCAATGGTATGCCCGCCATCAACACCGCTTTGCATCCGTTGCCCAATCCGTTTCATCCGCTTCCCAATCCGCTGCCGATGTCGCCCTGTGGCGTTCCCAGCACACGCTGGGGTGCAACTCGACTTCCGCGCACCGCTCGGTCATTCTGGCGGAACAGGCGCTCATTCAGGGCAAAATTTCTTTTGACATCATTTACGACGATAACCTGAAAGACCTTTCCCGTTACCGCGTGCTGGTTCTGCCCAACGTGGAAATGCTCGACGCTGAACAAGTGGAACTTATCTCGCAGTTTGTCCGCAATGGCGGCGGACTGGTCGCCACCGAACTGACCTCGCTCTACGACGAGTGGCGCCGCCTCCGCCCCGACTTTGCCTTGCGCGACCTGTTTGGAGCAAACGCCTTGCTTGACCTGGGCGACAACTGGCAAAAGCCGACGACTTCTGCCAAATACAATGCCTCGTATGTGCAAAATCTTGTTGGCAGCGGACGCGTCGCCTACGTCCCAACCATCCAAACCCGCCGCGCCGCCGATTACACAGGCGTCATCGGCGAAGAACCCTACCGCTTCGGCACCGAGCAATGGGAGAATCCGCTCAACGCCGCCGACCTACTCAAAGCCATCCGCTGGTCGGCAGGCGGTCTCCTCACCGCCGAAGTGGACGCCCCCGAAGGCGTGGCGGTGGAACTGCTTACGCTCCCCTCTCCCGATGGGAGAGGGGCTGGGGGTGAGGGCACGCTCCTGCTCCACCTGCTCAACTACAAACTCGATACCCCCGTCCCCGAAGCCAAAATCCGCCTGCGCCTGCCCGTCGGCAAAAAAGTGACCCGCGCCTCCCTCCTCACCTACCCCGCCGACTCTGAAATCGAAATCCCCTTCACCCAAACAGGCGTCACCCTCAAAGCCACCATCCCTGCCTTCGAGTGTTATGCCCTGCTCATCATCGAATAACCGATCACCACTCACTGGTTACTGATAACTGACTCCTCCTCTCCATGCCCTCCCCCCTCCACCTTTCCCCCTCCTTCGGCTTCGGCGACCGCCTCGGTCTAGCCACGCCTGGACATATTGCCGCCCTGCGCGCCGCAATTACCAATTACCAATCTCCAATTCTCCCCATCTTCGCCCAGCAATCCGTCCGCGAAAACGCCCGCACGGGACGCACCCCTCAGCAAGTGATGGACGACGCCAAACGCGCCGTCGAATCCGCCTGCTGGGACAAACCCTGGGGCGCGGACGCCGATCACCTGAAAAGCGTAGACGATCTGCCGCCCTTCGTTGCCGCGGGCTACACCTTCTTCACCGTTGACCCTGGCGCGCACGTGGACAACGCCGCCGACACCGACCCGCTCCCCGTCTTGCAGGAAAAGGCCCGCGGCGCAGACTGGGATCAACTCTCAGCGTTGTACCAGTCCGAAAACAGCGACCAGCCCTGGGGTCGGTTTGAAGCGGAGACGCTGCTTCGGGCAGTGGTCAAATACGGGCGCGCCATCCAGCACGCAGTCGAAATGTTCCGTCATCTCTCCGATCTTCTCCCTCTCTCCACGGGAGATGGCTGGGGTGAGGGCTTCGATTTTGAAGTCTCGGTGGATGAAACCGACTCGCCGACGACTCCGCTCGAACATTTTTTCATTGCCAGCGAACTGACCCGCGCCGGCGTGCGCTTCACCAGCCTTGCGCCGCGCTTCATCGGGCGTTGGGAGAAGGGCGTGGATTACATCGGCGATGTGCAGGCATTGGATGAAGAACTCGCCAGGCACGCCGCCGTCACCGCCCACTTTGGCACGTACAAACTCAGCCTGCATTCGGGTTCCGATAAATTCAGTGCCTACCCGCTGATCGCCAAACACTGGGGCAGCCGCATCCACGTCAAGACGGCTGGCACGAGTTACCTCGAAGCCCTGCGCGTGCTGGCGCGACACGAGCCAGATTTGTTTATAAAAGTCTTTTCACTGGCGCAGGAACGTTATGAAATGGACCGAGCCACCTATCACGTTTCGGCGCAGTTGACCAAATTGCCGCAGACAGATGACCTGCCCGCCCTGCTGGATGACTTCCACGCCCGCGAGATTTTGCACGTCACCTTCGGTTCGATACTCACCCGCTTCGGCACGGACCTCAAGCCTGCCCTCGTTAAACATGCCGACGCCTACGCCGAAACCCTGCAGGCGCACTTCGTCAAACACTTGCAACTCCTTTCTGATAACTGATAACTGATTACTGACTACTTGATTACCATGCTCTTAAAAGACTACCGCCCCCTCCCCCAACTCGTCACCAAAACCACCCGCATCGAAAAACCGCGCTTCCCCGTGATTGATGCGCACAACCATCTCGCCGCGCCCTACGGCGGCGCATGGGATGAGCGTCCGCTCTCGGAATTGCTCGCCGTTCTGGACGAAGCCGATGTTCGCATGTTTGTAGATTTGGACGGCGGTTGGGGTGAATCCATTTTGCAAAAACATCTGGATTTCTTCAAAGCCAAAGCCCCCGACCGCTTTCAGATCTTCGGCGGCGTGGATTGGGCGCAATGGCAAACTCTCGGCGCAAAATTCCCCGAATGGGCGGCGGGCAGGCTCAAAGTCCAGAAGGGCTGGGGCGCGCAGGGGCTCAAGATTTGGAAACCGTTTGGGCTAAACGTCCGCGACGAAAAAGGCGAACTCGTCAAAATTGATGACCCGCGCCTCGACCCGCTCTGGCAGGCGGCGGGCGAGTTGGGCTTGCCCGTCATGATTCACATCGCCGACCCCGTCGCTTTTTTTACGCCGCTCGATGAGCGCAACGAACGCTGGGATGAACTCAGCGCCCACCCTGAAGCGCATTTCCCCAGCCCGCCTTTCCCTTCGTTCAACGAACTCATCGAAGCCTTTGCCCGCCTCGTCCTCCGTCATCCATCCACCGTCTTTATCGGCGCGCATGTCGGCTGTTACGCCGAAAATCTCGGCTGGGTGGCGAGTCTGATCCAGCGCACGCAAAATTTCCACGTGGACATCTCCGCCCGCATCCCCGAACTGGGACGCCAGCCCTACAGCGCGCGGCGCTTTTTTATCGAGAATCAAGACCGCATCCTGTTCGGCACGGATCACCCCGCCAACGTCGAAACCTATCGCGCCCACTACCGCTTCCTCGAAAGCGACGACGAATACTTCGCCTACGACGCCGACCCCGAAGCCATCCCAGGCCAGGGCAGGTGGCGCATCTATGGCTTGTACCTGCCCGATGAGGCGCTGGAGAAAATCTATCGCAAGAACGCAGAGAAAGTTTTGAAAATCAGCGACCAGTGAGCAGTGAACCACAAGACTACGAGACTATGAGACTACAGGACTATCACACCTACACCGAAATCAAATCCCAGACCGAAGCGTGGGCGCAAGCCCTTGAGCGAACTCGTTCCGCCGCGCTGCCTAACCCTGCCGATTACGCGCAAGTCATCTTCACAGGTTGCGGTTCTACCTACTATCTTTCGCTTGCCGCCGCTGCACTCTATCAAGAATTGACGGGACGTTCCGCCCGCGCCATCCCCGGCGGGGAACTGCTGTTGAATGCGCAGGCGGTCGTACCGCAAACTTCTAGTTTGCGATGTCTGCTGGTCGCCATCAGCCGCTCAGGGACAACCACCGAAACCGTGCGCGCCGCCGAACAATTCAAGCGCGAAGGGCGGGGAGAGTTATTAGTAATTAGTAATTACGATGAAGTCCTGGCGAAACAAGCCGATTACAAAATCCTCATCGAAAAGGGACAGGAAGAATCCGTTGCCCAGACGCGCTCATTCGCTTCGATGTACGTCGCTGTCGCCGCCTTCTGCGCCCGCGCCGCGGGACAGAATGACCTGCTCACAGCGATGGAAAAACTTCCCGAAGCGGGGAACAGGCTCATGTCGAAGTATGAGGCGCAAGCCAAGTCCATTGGCGAGAATCTCACCCTCGACCGTTTCTACTTTCTCGGCAGCGGCATCCGCTACGGGCTGGCTTGCGAAGTCAATCTCAAAATGAAAGAGATGACTCTCACTCACAGCGAACCCTTTCACTTTTTGGAATTTCGGCACGGACCAATGAGCATGGTTAATCAAAATGCAGTGGTGGTCGGCTTGCTTTCCGACATCAACAACAGCCATGAGCAAAAAGTGCTGGACGAAATGCAAGCCAAAGGCGGCAGGATTTTTTCCATCTCCGAAGCGAGCGCGGATGTTTGCTTTGAAAGTGGCATTCCCGAACCTGCCCGAGCCGTGCTGTATTTGCCCGTCCTGCAACTGATGGCATATCACCGCTCCATTGCCAAAGGATTAAATCCCGACCGCCCCAACAACCTGACCGCCGTCATCAAACTAGACCTATAACCTGCAACCTGGAAGCTTCACCATGAAACCCATCACCATCGGAAAACTACGCGGACTTCAACAAATCGCCTCGCCGCGCGGAACCTTCACCGCCCTAGCCCTCGACCATCGTCAGAATCTCCGCAAAGCCAACCCTGTCTTTGTGGATGACGCTGAACTCTCCCGATTCAAACTGGATGTAACCTCCGCGCTCGCTCCCTACGGGACGGCTGTTTTGCTCGACCCCGAAGTTTCTGCCGCCCAAGCCGTTGCCGCAGGCGTCATCCCCAACCATGTCGGCTTGGTGGTGGCGGTTGAATCAACGGGCTATGGCGGCGACGCCACCGCCCGCAAGGCGCAAATCATCCCAGGCTGGAGCGTGGAAAAAGCCAAACGCATGGGCGCTTCGGCAATCAAACTGCTGGTTTACTATCACCCCGACTCACCCACCGCCAAAGAAACCGAAGACTTCACCGCGCAAATCGCAGAAGACTGCTGTAAGCATGACCTTGCCCTCATGCTTGAACCGCTCTCGTACTCGCTCACAGACCAAAAACTTTCCTCCGAAGAAAAAAGATATGTGGTGGTGGAAAGCGCCAAACGACTCGTCCCACTCGGCGCGGATATTCTCAAAGCGGAGTTCCCGCTCGATGTCGCAGAAACAAATCAAACCTTGTGGAAAGAAGCCTGCAAAGAGATTTCATCCGCAATCGACATCCCGTGGATTCTGCTCTCCGCCGCAGTCGAGTACGAAACCTTCCTGCAACAAGTCGTCGTAGCCTGCAACGCAGGAGCCAGCGGAATCGCCGTCGGACGCGCAGTGTGGAAGGAAGCCGTGACGATAGATCACGAAACATATCATCCCGAAGCGGAGCGGAGTGGACGCAATACATTCTTACGTGCCACTGCAATTGAGCGCCTCACCCGTCTCACCTCCCTTTGCAATGCCCTCGCCAAACCCTACACCGATTTCTACTCGGCAGACGCGCCGTTCGATTGGCACAAAACTTATTGACATTCGACCTTTGACTTTCGACTACTTGACCACCCGACTATGAAACCTTTCGACATTCTCGTTGCTGGCGAAATCAATCCCGACCTCATCCTCTCTGGCAACGTCACGCCTGAATTTGGACAGGTTGAAAAACTGGTTGACTCTGCAACCCTTGCCATCGGTTCATCCTCCGTCATCTTTGCCTGCGGCGCGGCGCGGCTGGGATTGAAAGTCGCGTTCATCGGCAAATGCGGCGATGATGTCTTCGGGCGCTTCATGCTGGATGAAATGCAAAAACGCGGCGTGGATATTGGGAATGTCATTGTCTCTCAAGCGGAATCGACAGGTTTGAGTGTGATTCTTAATCGGGATGCAGACCGCGCGATTCTGACTCACCTCGGCTTGATCGCTGAACTACAGGCAACGGACATCTCTGATAGTTTGCTGGCGCAAGCGCGTCATTTGCATGTGGCGAGTTACTTCCTGCAAACCAAACTCCAACCCGATTTGCCGGCATTGTTCAAACGCGCCCGTTCGCTTGGGCTGACCACCTCGCTCGACACCAATTATGACCCATCTGAAAGATGGATTGGCTTCGATGACCTGCTCGCCGTGACGAATGTCTTCCTGCCCAACGAAGCCGAAGCGACGTCGCTCACAGCGGCGGGAAATGCCGACGAAGCGGCGAACAGACTCAAGGTCAAGGTGGAGGCGGCGGCGATTAAGTTGGGAAAAGATGGAGCGTTGGGAATCTGTCAGAGTCAGAAAATCCAAATGGAAAGTATTCCAGTCAATGTGGTGGATACCGTTGGCGCAGGCGATACGTTTGACGCGGGTTTTATCTATGGATACTTGCACGGCTGGGAGTTGGAGAAGTCGCTGCGGCTGGCGTGCGTGTGCGGAGCGCTCTCCACGCAGGCGGCGGGCGGCACGGCGGCGCAACCGACCCTGGATGAAGCGATGAAGTTCTTATGATTCTATGTGTCACACCCAATCCCGCCATTGACCGCACGCTGCATGTGGGTACGCTGCGCTTGGGCGAAGTTCATCGTTCAGATAGTGTGTTGGCTTTGGCAGGTGGAAAAGGTCTCAACGTAGCGCGGACGATTCGCGCGTTGGGCGGCGCGCCGCTTTGCATGGGATTGCTCGGCGGACACACGGGGAATCTGCTGGCAGAATTGGCAGAGCGCGAAGGGCTGTCCGCGTATTGGACGCGGATGAAAAGCGAAACCCGCACCTGTGTCATTTTGGTGGAAGAAGATAAAGATGCTACCGTAATCAACGAGCGCGGCACGGATGTAAGCGCGGACGAATGCCAAAACTTTTTGCGCGATGTGTGGGCGCAGGCGGAACATGCTCAACTGGTTTGCGTCAGCGGAAGCCTGCCGCCTGGATTTTTGTTGGATGATTTTGCTACCCTGCTGCAGGGGTTGGTGGCGCGTGGTAAATCTGTATGGGTGGATACAAGCGGCACAGCACTGAAGACTGCGCTGGACGCGCGCGGCATGAACATCAAAGTCAACGCGGCGGAGTTGGGCGAAGCGCTTGGGCTGGAAATTTCGGATGCAGAGCAGGCAACGAACGCGGGCAGGCAATTGCTGGAGCGGGGCATTTCATCCGTTGTGGTGACGCTTGGCAAAAACGGCGCGATTATGGTTGCAGAGGCAGGCGCATGGATTGCCCGTCCACCCGCGATTGATGTGGTCAGCAGTGTGGGCAGCGGGGATGCGTTTTTGGGCGGATTGGTTTTCGCGCTCGATGCGGGAAATCCGCCCGAAGTTGCGCTGCGATACGGCGTGGCGGCTGGCGCGGCGAACGCGCTCCACTTTGGCGGGGGGATGGTGAGATCGGAGGAGTTTGACATGTTTTTCGATGGGGCTATAGTGCTATAAGTTCATAACCGTACTCGGATCTGCCCGGCGGGGTACATATCTGGTATATGAGTATAAGTTTCGCCCCGCCTGGAATATGCCGCAGGACTAAGGTTCTCCAAACCTGCATCTTGATCGAGTATCTTTTGTAAATCCAAGCGAATCATAACATTTAGTTCTCGATTTCTGTTGATCGTCGCCTCCTCAACCAAGGTATACACCGGTGGAAATCCTCTGGCGTTACCAGCGTCCTGAGAATGCCATCCCGATCT
Organism: Chloroflexota bacterium; assembly: GCA_040753755.1. GTDB lineage: Bacteria > Chloroflexota > Anaerolineae > Anaerolineales > Villigracilaceae > Defluviilinea. The sequence continues at coordinate 673 of JBFMDB010000031.1, read as the reverse complement.
GCCATCACTGCACGGAAACCTTGAACCTGCTGCGGGATGAGTTATTTCACAAGGAGAACCTCGATGACTTTTTTTGCCTTTCTCGGCGCGCTTAGTTTGAGCGTGCTGGCGTTTGAACTGCTGAACGTCTTTCAATCCGCCTTCAGCACCTTTGGCGGCAATCGCCTGATGAACTTTCAATCCCAGACTCCTATCAAGAGACGCTCGACCTGGGAGGCGTTATTGATCGCCGTCCTGCCGGGACGCTTCGACCCCGATCAGGCGAAGAACATGAGTGATGTGATCAGCCTGCTTCGTCGTGCCGGCTATCCCTACGATACCCCCGGAGAATTCTTTGCAGTAGCGATCCGCGACTTCTCGACCTTCCTGCTAGTAGGCGGGATGCTGGCAGGCGCATTAGTTGCTATGAACATTATCGCTGCCGCGCCGGTGATCGCGATGATCTTCATTCTGCTTGGACTGCGCCGACCCTATGTGCGCTTGAAGACGCTCGCAAAGAAACGCGCCGAGTCGTTGCGCAATAATATGTTGATCGGTCTCTCCGTGCTAAGTAGTCAGTCGAAATAGATTATAAGACATGATAGACTTTGGGTATGCGAACGGAATATCAACTAAAACCCAAAGAATTAGCCGAAATCGAACAAGCGATCCGGCAAGACAAACGAGCAGAGGT
>JBFMDB010000030.1:0-28028 GCA_040753755.1 Chloroflexota bacterium | reverse complement strand
GATTTTCGGTCTTTACGAGTTCGCTGGGCCAAGAAGTCCTGCAACTGGTTAGCCCTTATTTACTTTGCTTGCACACTGATCCTCTGGCGAATGTGCTCGCATGCCTAATTTACGGATAGAGACTAAATGAAACAATTCGTATACTGAAAGAAAAATAAAGCCCAGTTCAAATCGCTGGGCTTTTCATTTCTCAGTTTTGATAGCGCCCAACGCGAATTAAACATTCACCGCCCACTCGCCCGCGCGCATGACTGGAACGCGCGAACCATCAGCTTTGATTCCGTCAATATCCAGTTTCTCCGAGCCGATCATAAAATCGGTGTGGACGAGGCTCTTGTTACCTCCCGCCGCGGCGAACTCTTCGTCGGTCATGTCTTCGCCGCCGACGATGGTGTCGCGGTAGGAGTTGCCAACCGCGATGTGACAGGAGGCGTTCTCATCGAACAACGTGTTGTAAAACAAAATCTTGCGCTGGCTGATGGGTGAACTGTTCGGCACGAGCGCGCACTCGCCGAGCCGTGCCGCATTCTCGTCGGTCTCGATCAATTTCTTCAACGTCTCTTCGCCCTTTTTCGCCGTCACTTTTACCGCGCGTCCATTTTCAAACATCAAGCTGAAATCTTCGATCAACACGCCGCCATAATTCAGCGGCATCGTGGACGCGACCGTGCCGTCCACTTTATCTTTGTGCGGCGTGGTGAACACTTCCTCGGTGGGGAGGTTGGGGATGCCAGTGATCCCGTTCTTGAACTCAGCCTGCGCGCCTTGCCACAGATGTTTTTCGGGCAAGCCAATGGTGAGGTCCGTGCCCGGGGCTTTGTAATGCAATGCCGAAAATTTTTGCGAGTTCAGGTAATCGCGATACTTTTTGAGTTTCTCGACGTGCTCCTGCCACGCGGCGACCGGGTCCGGGGTGTCGATGCGGCAACTGGCGAAGATCTCTGCCCATAATTTTTCCACCGCTTCTTTCGCAGGGACGTTTGGGAACACCTTCTTCGCCCACGCCGGCGAGGCGGTACTGACCACGCACCAGTTGGTCGTGTTTTCGTATTTGCGGAGCGGCTCGAACTTTTGCGCAGACGCTTTGCGATTCTTCGCGATCAGATCGGGGTCAATGCCTGAAAGCAATTCTGGGTCAGAGGATGAGATGGCAAGTTCCGCGTCCATACGTTCGTAGTATTCCTCGTAACGCTTCACCATCCAGTCCGGCACTTCAGTCAACGACTCGGGGTCGGCATGTTCAAAGCGGATGCGCGTGATACGCTCGTCTGTGTAGATCGGCTCCACGTACACCGCGCCGGCTTTGTACGCGCTTTCCGCCACTTTGCGCATCAGCGGCGCGTCGTCGAGGATGCCGCGCAGGAGCAGGCGTTGTCCCTTGCGGAGGTTGAGTCCGATGCGGACGACGACATCCGCGTATTTGGAAAGTAGTTGATCGAATTCTTGTTCGGTCATGATTGGTTATTCCTCTTGTAGGGGCGAGTCTCAGACTCGCCCCTACAGATTATGCCTCGAACGCCCATTCACCCGCGCGCATGACGGGTTCGCGCGTGCCGTCGTCTTTGATTCCGTCAATGTCAATGTGCGGAGAGCCGATCATGAAATCCACGTGATTGAGGCTGACGTTTCCGCCCGCCGCCATGAATTCCTCGTCCGTCAACTCTTCCCCGCCGATGAGCGTGAAACGGTAGGCGCGACCGATCGCAATGTGGCATGAAGCGTTCTCGTCGAAGAGCGTGTTGTAGAAAAGGTGTCCGCGTTTGCCGATGGGCGACGTCGCGTTGACCAGAGCCACCTCGCCAAGCCGCGTCGAGCCTTCGTCGGTGTCCACCAATTTTTGCAAAATCGCCTCGTTGCGTTTCGCGTTCACTTTGACGATGCGACCGTTCTCAAACGTCACACTGAAATCTTCAATGAGACTGCCCGCGTAACTGAGCGGGAACGTCGCGGCGACAGTTCCTTCCGCGCGATGACGATCAGGCAACGTGAAAATTTCCTCGGTCGGCATGTTGGCGGTGAAGATGACGCCATTCTCCGCCATGCCTTGCGCACCGCTCCACTTGTGTCCGTTCGGCAAGCCGAGTGTGAAATCCGTGCCGGGACCCTTGTAGTGAAGCGCAGAATATTTTTTCGCCTGCATGTAGTTGGCGCGCGCTTTCAAGTTTTTGATGTGCTCCTGCCACGCGGCGATTGGGTCGGGCAGATTCGCGCGCGTCGTTTCGAAGATGGCTTGCCACAATTTTTCTTCCGCTTCCTCCTGCGGAAGGTCGGGGAACACTTTCTTCGCCCACGCCGGGCTGGCGGATGCGACCACGCACCAATTGATCGCGTTGCGGCTGACCTGCGCGCCGACTTCGTTGTAATACTTCAAATGCGTTTTTTGCATCGCCGCCACGCGTTCCGCATCCAGACCGGCGAATGCATCGGGGTCGTTGGCGTAGACGGAGAGCAGCGCGTCGCCGTTTTGAATCATATCCATGACCGCGCTGATGTGGAACTTCGGATACTCGTCGAATGAATCGGCTGGCGCGTGCTGCAAACGGATGCGGAGCATCTCCTCGTCGCCCCAGATCACTTCGACATATTTTGCGCCGGCGGCATACGCGGCTTTCGCCACCTCGTGGACGAATGCACGCCCGGCGGGCGGCACGCCGCGCGCGGTGGCGTTGTTGATGATGAGCCGCTGTCCCTTGCGGACGTTCAATCCCACGCGCACGACGGCTTCGGCGTATTTTTTCAATAATTGCTGATGTTGTTCCGGTGATGTCATGTTGTTTCCCTTTGGTTTTATGGAAATCAAAATCCTTGCCGCGAATTACACGGATTTTCACGAATTTATTTTTGGAATCTGTGGCAAAGGTTTTCTTTTGTGAATTTTCTCAAGTATAGCACGAACAACAGGTATGGATTTATACTTGGAGACATGCTCACCATCGAAAAAGTGGATACCGAAAACAAACGGCAGGTCAAACGCTTCGTCGAGTTTTATTACGACCTGTACCGCGGTTGCAAACAGTGGGTACCGCCTCTTTTCGCGGACGCCTACCTGCCTCTCAACCGCAAGAAGCATCCTTTCTTCAGCCACTCAGAGGCGGATTTCTTCCTCGCCCTCCGCGACGGGGAAGTAGTGGGACGCATCTGCGCCGCGGACAACAGACCCTTCAACGACTATCACAAGACGAAGAAAGCGCACTTCTACGCCTTCGATTCCATTGACGACCTTGCGGTTGCGCGCGCCCTCTTCGACGCCGCCATCGCCTGGGCAAAAGAACGCGGACTCGACACGCTGATCGGTCCCAAGGGTCTCTCTCCGTTCGACGGGTATGGGATTCAAATCGAAGGCTTCGAACATCGTCAGATGATGACGATGATGAACTACAACTATGAATATTATCCCAAACTCATGGAAGCGCTCGGCTTCGAGAAGGAGGTGGATTTTGTCTCGTGTTATCTCCCCGCCGAATCCTTCAAGATCCCCGAACGCGTAGAGCGTATCGCTAAACGCGTGATTGAGCGCGGCACGCTGAAGGTCAAGCAATTCAAGAGCAAGCGCGAGTTGATCCAATGGGCGCCGCGCATTGGCGAAGCGTACAACAAAGCGTTCATACACAACTGGGAGTATTACCCCTTCTCGCCCGGCGACATTCAATATGCGGTGGACAACATCTTCCTGGTAGCGGATCCGCGCTTGATTAAAGTCATCATGGCTGGCGAAGAGATCGTGGGTTTTCTCTTTGCCTTCCCGGACGTGTCCGCCGCGCTGCAACGCGCCAACGGACGCCTCTTCCCGTTCGGCATTATTGACATCCTGCTCGAGATGAAGCGTACCAAGACGATCTCTGGCAACGGCATGGGCATCCTGCCGGAATATCAGGGACGGGGCGGCAATGCCTTGTTGTATTACGAAATGGCGAAGACGGTGTTCAGTTACAATCAATTCGAACATGTCGAAATGACGCAAGTTGCCGAAACCACCGAGCAAATGCGCGCCGACTTGAAGAACCTGAATGGGGTGGAATACAAGAATCACCGCGTGTATCGCAAGAAACTTGAATAGGTCATTCCCGTCATGCCTGTGAGTCCCTGATGCTCGAGATTCGTCTCTTCGGTTCTCCACAGGTGGTCGTGGACGGGAAACCACAATCCAAGATCCCCACACGGAAAAGCGTGCTGCTGCTGGCGCGCCTGGTGTTGAATCGATCCAAACCGCAGGACCGCAACGCGCTGGCGTTCGACCTGTGGCCCGACGTTCCCGAAGCGCGAGCGCGTCGCAATTTGAATACCGAGGTCTGGCGTTTGAAGCAGACGCTGGGCGAGGCGATCGTCGCCGATTCAAAATCTGTCCAATTTGCTCCCGAAGATGATTGCTTCGTTGACGTGCAGTCCTTCGAAGCCGTCGCGGTCGACGTTCCCATCGAAGAACTCGAGAAAGTGATTGCTAATTATCACGGCGATTTTCTGGCGGGGTATTACGACGATTGGGTTTTGGTGAAGCGAGAATCGTATCAAGAATGCCTGATGCAATATCTCGATCAGTGCGCGCGGCATTATCAGTCGAATGCGTCGCCGCGCAAGGCGATCGAATACGTCCGAAGAATTTTGTTTTATAACCCTCTCCACGAGGAGAGCCATCAGCGCTTGATGCGGTTGTTCGTGCAAGCCGGGGATTTTGCTTCTGCGATTCAACAGTACCGTCAGTGTACGGAACTGCTCGAACGCGAACTCGGTTTGAAACCGATGCCTGAAACCGAAACGTTATTCCAGCGCATCGCAACCGAATCGGAAACACAAACAGGTCATCCCAGTCCGATCGTCCAGCCTGAAAAAGTTTTCGTCGGAAGGCGAGATGCCGTTCGCGAGTTGAATCTTAAATGGGCGGAGGTTCTTCAAGGGCGGATGCAATCTGTTATCGTCACGGGCGAATCGGGCATCGGTAAAACGCGGCTGGTGGAGCATTGGCTGGAGGGAATTCGTCACCACGGCATCCTCCTGAGTGGACATTGCTACGAAGTAGATCAACGCGTCCCGTTCAGACCGATTGTGGAAATGTTCCGCTCTGCTGTGCAGGTTTATGGTCATGCAGAGTTGAATGATTTGCCCGCGATTGCGATGAATGAGATCAGTAATGTAATCCCAGACATTCAACTTGCTCCACCCAAAACCGAATCTATGGAATTGCCGCCCGCGCAGGCACACGAACGATTGGTCAACTCACTGGCGACGGGATTGTGTGCGTGGTCCTCGCCGGAAAAACCGCTGGTCGTATTTCTCGACGATATGCAATGGGCTGACGATGAAACCATGGATGTAGTGCGCGCGCTGTTTGTGCGCGATGACAGATCGCCGATGTTGCTCATCGCCACGCATCGCCCCGATCCGCTCACGGTGGTGGCAGACCGGGGTAAACGATTCGCAGAGGTGGAATCAGCTGAACTCGCGTTGAATCCGCTTTCGCGGGGCGAGGTCGCAGATTTGATTCGCAAAATGGGAAACCTGCCTGCCGCACCGCATGAGTTCGCAGAACATATCCACGCCGAGACAGAGGGTAATCCGCTCTTCGTGGTCGAGTCACTGCGCGGGTTGTTCGACAGCGGACATCTCTCCACGAACGCGGACGGGATTTGGTCCGTTGCGCTCGACCGTCCCGTTTCGGGTTTGCCGCGCCTGCCGCTTTCATCCAATTTGCGGCAGACGATTCTGAAACGGGTGGAGAGGTTGAACGCCGACCAACGCGAACTTCTCGCGCTCGCGGCAGTGATCGGCAAAGGATTCGATGTTGAGTTTCTTCGATCGGTCACAAGCCTGACCGACGCGGTGGTTCAAGACGCGCTGGCGGGATTATCACGTTATGGGTTGATCCGTGAAACGTCCTCCGCCCAATTCGATTTCAGCCATGTAAAAATTCAGGAAGTTTTGTTTGCGGCGATGACCGACTCGAAACGGCGGGCTTTGCATCTTCAGGTGGCTAGCCAGCTTGAAGCGATGGAAGCGGACGATGCGAGTAAACCGTTTGAGCAAATGGCGTATCATTTTCAGCAGGGCGGTGACGAGAAGCGTGCGCTCGATTTTTTTGCCCGGGCAGGAGAGCAGGCAATGAAATTGCATGCCTACAAAGTGGGCGCGGGTCATTTTGCATCGGCGGTTTTGTTGTGCAACGATTCAGCCTCGCCCGCGGCGCGATTTGAACTCCGCATGAAACTCTATACCTGCCTTTGGACGATTGAGTCCGATCACGAAAAACTGCAAGCCATCCTCGATGAGGCGCGGAAGGACGCAGAGCAGATCGGCAGGTTGGACAATCTGGCGCGCGTGTATTTCTACATCGGGATCAACCTTGTCAGCAGGGGTCTGTGGGATGAGGCGCGTGAGACGCTGCAGAGAGCGTTGGAGCTTTCCGTTGAAAGCGGTTTGCAAGATTGCGAGATGCAAGCCCGTATCGAACTTGCGAATATACATGGCCACTTGTTGCAGAATGAGGAGGCATTACAACATGCGACGGAGGGGTTGAGGATCGCACGCCAGTTGCAGGATTTTCGCATGGAAGGACGCGCCCGTTGGGACATCATCGAGCGGAGCGCGACTCCCGCAGAGCAGGCGCGCGATGGATCGAGCATAATTGACGAAGCCATGCAGAAAAATGCTGTTGCGCTGATCATCGATCTGGGGAGCGAAAGCGTAGGCGTGCTCTGGCGCGCGGGAGATTTGGGCGGCGCGATCTCGCTTGGCGAGCGAATCCTCGAATATGGACGGCAACGCGGAATCGAAAAGGTATTGACACGTTCCGTCCAGCGCGCGCTTTCGCGGGTATATTGCGAGATCGGGGAGTATGAACACGCGCATGAACTGGCAAAGGGATCGCTGCGCGAATCGCGCCTCTCGAATTATCGTTATGGTGAGATGCGCGCGCTGGTGTGCCTCGCCTCCAGCGAAGCGGCGATGGGAAACCTCGAAGAAGCGATGACTGGCTTTCGCCGCGCCTCCGACCTGTGCGCGCAGATCGGCTCCAAAACCGACTCGCTTGTGATCAGGCTTGCCGCTGCCAGTGCGCTCGTTTGGCTGGGAGACTCACAGCCCATTGACGCAACCGAATCGTTGTTGCGCGAGATCGTGATGGAGAGCCGTTCGCTCGGATCAGCCTCCACAGAAATCTTTGCGCTTTCCTATCTATCTCGAATCTATCTTTCAGCGGATCGAATCGAAGAAGCCCTGCAGGCATCCAAAGCCGCGCTGGAGATCGTCGAGGGGGCGAATCAAAAGAACGTCCCGCCTGAGCCGCTTGTCTACTACGATCATTTTCTCGCCCTCCATCACAAACGGGATGCGACCGCCGCGTCCTTCCTCCGAAGGGCAAGGGGTCTGCTCTGCCTCCGGGCGGCAACACTCCCTTCGCGGCTTCGCAGGAGTTATCTTCGCCGTGTTTCCCTGCACTGTGCGATCTCGAAGACCCGGCTGCCGTAGGATTTGTTTGAGATAGTTTTGAGATAGCCTTTTGATACTCTGTTGTCAAACCTGACAACAGAGTTTTCTTTTTGGATGGAATATGTCGCAATAAACTCTTTGCAGGAAAGCATACATTCAAGCTTTTATATACTTAAAACCTAACCCTATCATTGTTCGTTGAAAGGAGAAAAAATGACGAAGATATTAGACATGTGGGTTCCTGCTCCAATACCGGGCAGGGTATATCTGGAAATGGAAGATGAAACAATTAAGTACGGTTTTGCTCCCGCAGGCATCGAACTAAGCATATTTGAAACTCCGGTAGTTCGTTACTCACACGGAGAAATGGACATTTGGTTAACAGGAAACGAGCATTTAGGCGCACGAATTGGCCTCAGGAAGATTTCTGGCAATCGCGCTCTAGTTAAACTTCAGGTATTCTTTCCCAAACCAGGAACAAATAGAAAAACTATTTGGGAGGAATGGGTCTCTTGGTAGCAATTAGTCCACATGTACTTGCCCGCTACCTGAGACTCTTCGCGGCAACACATTATTCCAGTTGCCCATGACAAAAATGACCCCTCCCGATGAAGCAGGAAGAGGCTTGAAGATTTTCTCGTTCATCCTCCACGTGTGGCAGGAGCGGAGCGGGTCAGACCATACTGTCTGGCGCGGCTCGCTAACCGATGTGACCAGCGGCGAACGGAGGCATTTCCAATCGTTGAAGGGATTGATCAGGAAACTTGCAGAACTCATCGGCGGGACTGAACCGCCCAATTAACCAGCCACAGGAGAAGACTATGAGAGTCAAAATTTTATTGTACGCAATCCTGATCGTAGCCATAATCACGGGTTGTGCGTCGCCGCAGGCAACTAACGAAGCGCCATCGCCAACCACTGCCCCAACAGAAGCGCCGCCCAGCACGACGGACATCACGATTGACGGTGATCCGTCGGACTGGGAGCGGTATCCAGTTTCGATCGCCGATCCCGCCGGTGACAGCACGGGGAATGTCGATGTAAAGAGTATCCGCACATTCATCAATGACAGGTTCCTGTACCTGCTCGTTGAAGTGGAGGGTGAGATCGGTTCTTACGTCCAGTTGGATGTGGATTTCAACCCCGGCGCCGATGGCTGGCCCGAGTTCATGGCGAATGCGTATCCCAACAATCAAGATTTCGTTCCCCACGTTGCAAGGATCGAGAACCAGCAATTCAATCATCTTCAAAACACAACCGGCGAAGTCGCGCAGGGCGAGGCTTTCGAGTTGCGCTTCCCGCTGGATTTGTTCGGGGAGACGCTCATCACACGGATCCAAGTCCGCGTGATGGATGGCGAGTGTTGTGAGTCGAAGTGGGTTGTCGTCGATCACACGGAGCCGACGCAAGTTGCCCTCGTGAATGAAACGGATGTCTCGCAGGCGGCGGCACATGAACCGATCGCTACACCCACCTCCGCGCCGCCCGTCACCAATGTCACGATAGACGGAAATACCTCTGATTGGGCGGATTACCTGATCAACATTACCGACCCGGCGGGCGATCAAGCGTCTGGCATGGCTGATCTCATCGAGGCGCGCTATTTCGTGAACGATCAATATCTATACCTGCTCTTTCGCATCGAAAACATGGAAGCATGGGACGATATGGCGATTGTGGGTCTCGTGGGTGGAAAGGGCGGACAACTTAACATTCGCCCCAACAAGCATGTGAACTTTGGATATTTTGGAGAGAGTTCCATTGATCTGGCTGTCATGATGGAAATCGGTGAGATCGTGGAGGTGAAGATCGCGCTCGATCAGTTCCCCGCGAAGTTCGAGGAGATTCATATCGTATCACTCTACAATCACTCGAAATCCGGGAACGATCCAGTGGACGATTCGCAGAATGGACAGGTAAAGCCGCTGAAAGCCGTGAAAGAATTCGAACCCGCGCCTCTTCCGGGATTTGCGCCTGAACCAGCGCCAACTCGCGTCGAGTTCGCCGCGCAGGATGGGCATGCATTGGTCGGCTATTTCTACCCCTCGTGGAAGGAGGACGCGCCGGTCGTCTTGTTGGTTCACCAGTATGGACTTCCGCAAAACAACTGGCTCGATTACGGCTTGGTTGACTGGTTGCAAAATTGGAATCCAAGCGGTGAAGCGCTCGGTCTTTTCCCAGCCATGCCTGCCGACCAATCGTTCGCGGTGTTCACGCTTGACCTGCGCGGCTTCGGCGAGAGCGGACCCGCCATTCCAAATAACGTATCGGACGAGGAATTCAACGTGTGGGGTGCAAACTGGGTGCTGGATATCAGAGCCGCGGTGGAACAAGTCAAGTCCATGCCGGGCGTGGATGCGTCTCGCATCGCCGTCATCGGCGCGAACAACGGCGCGGACGCGTCGGTGGCGGCGTGTGAGGATTGCCTCGGCGTGCTTGCCCTCTCCGCAGGGAGTTATGCCGGGCTGGATACCAAGACCAACGCAGAGAAATTAGATGCGGAAGGAAAAGTTATCTGGTGCTTTTCCACAGAAAATTCTCAAGGCACGGACGTTGCCACATGCAGTTCGATCAGCGGCGCGCACTATAAGTGGATCAACTTCACCGGCGATGGACGCGGCATGCAACTCATCCGTGACGACAAAGCGCCGGAAGGCATCGGTCAAAATATTCTCGATTTTCTCGCCACAGTTTTCGGATTCGAATAATGATGAGGAAAAATATATTTACGGTCTAAGGAGTCCAATTTGTAACCTATTGAAGGTGTCAACTGCTTGAAGCCGCTTCTCGATTGTTGTAATGTCTAAAGTAACGACCTTTCGGTCGAACAATGATTTCAAGATAAACCAAAGGAGTTTAACCATGAACATCAAGACTTGTGTCAATATCGTATTTGCCTTCGCGGTTGTGCTGGCGATGTTGGGATCATCCTCCGACGCCTTTGCCGCGCCGCCCAAGGGTGTGGATCACCTGCGCGGTCGTTGGGATGGTGTTGTTGAGGGCTTGTTCGACGGAAATCAACCGTTCGTGTTGATGCTCGATGAATTCCATGCCGATCCCAACGATCCATCTGCAATGCTGTACAACGGATGTATGGCTGTTGGCGCTGGCGCAGGATATGCGCCCGTTTCTGCCCGCTTTGTCTCGTTGGGCGGCGGCAATTACGATATGACCCTTTTCGGTACGGCGGGCAGTTCGGTGATCAAACTGGTCGGCGTCGCATCCACCAACGATGCCACGGTCACAGACGACCCTGCGAGCGGCGAATGGCAGACAGCAGATCAGGCAGGCAATTGGTCTGCCTATCACCACGATCGGCGCGAACCGCAATGCCCATCCGTGCAATTGGGAGAAGGGCTGTATTTTGGAGGCGATACTTATGGCGTCGTGGGTATCAACCCAGATGAGAGTCGGAACGAAGGGACGATATTAGAAGGTTTCAGCAACATCGTCTCCTCGGGAATGCGTGTGACCTTGCCGAATGGCGATACTGTGGTCGCCCCGCTCTTCACTGACCTCTTTTCTCCTACTGTGGATTTCATCGACTCATTCCGATTCCTGGCAAACTTCGGAGGGCTGCCCGTTAGCGCCGGCACGTATTCATTTACCCTGCTGGATGTTTTCGGTCAACCCATTCCGGGCGCTTCAAATACGGACGTTTGGTTTGCCTGCGCAATGGACGCGCCTCGCAACGTTTCGGCAGTCGTGGATGGGGATGGAATCCATGTGACGTGGGACGCGGTCGCACCCGCGTCCGGATTTGACCCGGCGAACTTCATCGGCTTCTACCAGATCGAGCTTGGACCGGAGACCGGAGCTGGCGGTTATGGCGCGAACGATATCCATGTGCCAGCCCACCTGATTCCCGCGTTGAACTTCGGCGGCTTCTCAACGGGATCGCCGGATGGGTATGATTTCGGTAACGCGCTCGAAGAATTGTCTAATGGAACCTATCAATTCTCCGTTATTTCTTTTTCGGTCGGCTTCGGTCCCGGTGCCTCCGGGCTCGAGTGTCAGATCCGCGCCAATGATGAGTTGATTCGTTTCGACAAGTTCGGCGACACAATCACTTTGCTGCCATAAACGGGGAAACACATTGTAAAAAAAGAGCCGAAGGCAGTGTACCTCCGGCTCTTCGTTTTTCAGCCCACCTGCAATTTTGTTTCGTTCCCCATCATCACCGTTTTTTCTCCCTTATCGAACATGCCCAGAGGCAGCATCACGTGGAATTGACTGCCGGGGAATTTTTCCTCGTCGTAGCCCGCGCTCTCCACCCAGATGCGCCCGCCGTGCGCTTCAACGATGCCTTTGGATAATGCCAGCCCCAGCCCGGCGCCGCTCCCTTTGAAGCGCGTCTTGCTGGTGGAGTGTTTGTTCACTTCGCCCGGCTGGTAGAACTTGCTGAAAATGATCTCGCGCGAGTCGGGGTCCACGCCTACGCCGGTATCGCTGATGATGATCTCCAAGCCGCCATTCGGGAAGTCAGAGTTGCTCGCGGTGACCTGGCGCGCCTCCACGTTGATCTTGCCTCCATCGGGCGTAAATTTGACCGCGTTGTTCAGCAAGTGCTGGAATAATTTCTTGAGCAAGTTCGGATCGGCTTTGACTAGAGGGAGGGGGGGGATGGCGAGCGTGAGGGATTGTTGCCGTTCCTTGACCGATTTTTCGATGCCCGCGCTCACCTCACGGATCAAGGCGGCGGTATCCACCGGGACGAGGTGCGGCTGCATCGTGCGCGTGTCGATCTGGGCGATGTCGAACATCGAGTCCATGATCTCGTGCAGGCGCTTTGTCCCTTTTGAAATATTTTTGAGCATCGAGTGGATGCCGGTCGGCAGGGTGGTATCTTCGAGCAGCATCTCTGTGTAGCCGATGATGGTCGTCAGCGGGGTGCGGAGTTCGTGCGAGGCGATGCTGATGAAATCGGATTTGGTCTGGTCGAGGCGCTCAAGGTCGCGGTTGGCTTTGTCGAGGTTTCGATATGCCTGCCGCAACTCCGTGTTGAGTTGCATGAGGTTATCCACGAGACGCGCGTTCTCGAGCGCGACCGCCGTCTGGTTGGCGAGGGCGGAAAGGGTAACGAGATCGTCCTCGGTGTAACGCGTGCCGGCGATCTTGGGACCGAGCGCGAAGAGCCCGATCCACTCGCGTTTGGAAAAAATCGGCAGATACACTTCGGCTTCGAGATGATTGAACCATTCCCGTTCCGGCGGCGAAACAGCCCGAAACGCGGGGAGCAGGTCGAGGTCGTATTGAAGAAGCGGGCGTTGTTCCGTTGTCAGATATTTCGCTACGGGATGATCGCTTTTGAGCGTGACGATCCGTAGCTGTCGTTCGCCTTGATTCCGCACCGCGCGCAAGCGGTAGGATTTTTCGCCGTTGAGAATGTCGGGGTCAACAAGGAAGAGGAAGCCGCGCGTGATGTCCATCGCTTCGATGATGAGACCCACCGCCACATTGGCGAGGCGCTGCATGTCGAGAATGTTGCTGATCTGTTCACTGTACGCGTGGAGCGTGCGACTTGGGTGGAATTCCTGCAAATTGAACCAGCGGTTGACGGCGCGGCGCACGATGGTGAGCAACGGTGTAAAGATGAGCGCGAGCACCAACGCAATGCCTGCGCCCACCGCTAGCGGATTGTAGAGCGGCAATGCGTTGAAAACGGTCTGCGAAGCGGTCGTCCCGGCGATGTAAAAAACGAGGATCACCAGCGTGGTGATGGCGTACGTCATCACGCGCCGCGCCACCTCGCGCAGGTCCGGCGGGTCGTGGGTGACGATGATGAGCGCGCCGATGGTCGCCGCCAGTAGGCGAAACGGATTGCCCGGCAAGGCAAAGCCGGCCAATAAAAACGTATCGTTGATGAGAATGAGGAGAAAGACCGGCGTCCAGTAGTTCAATCGGTTGCGTAGCAGCGGCTGGCGCGAACGATCGTGCGAGGAACGTACGGTAATGAATGCGCCGAGCGTGAAAACGATCCAACCCAGCGCCGCCCACGCAGGTGAAAGACCGTCACGCGTGAGCGTGAACGAACCGATGGTCCAGAGCGTATCGCCGAAACCGAATAAATTCAGTGTAATTACGAGAAATCCCCCCAGCCAGATGATGCCGGCGATGAGCCATGGGCGCGCTTCTCGCCTCACAAAAAAACGGATGGCGATGAGCAGGATGAACGCTAAAACGGACGAAGCATAGATCTGCAGGTTGTATGCCGTGTGAACATCGAACCGCAATTGCCCGCCGCGCCACAATCCCTCCGCCGCGGTCAGGAGCATGTTCACCACCAAATAATTGGCGAACAACGCGGCGGCGGTCTCTTGTCCGATGCGGCGGCTGAGTAACCGCACCAGCACGGGGATATGCAGCGCGGCAAGGATCAGCATCGCGATCAAACCGAGAATCTGGGGAGACATCGCGCAAAGTATACTCGAAATCAATCATTGAGGTTATCATAGGCTCACTCGTGTAACTTTTAAGCCACAGAGTTCATAAAATGCGCTGAGCAGGGTCTCGAATTTTCTGCGGCTACATTTTGAAGGACACATGCGAATCACAAAGACCTCCCGCGATCACTATCAATTTTCATCGGAATTCTTCAACCCGGACGGGCGAGTGCTCTTTTCAGATTACTCCGCCGCACGGAAGTTTGCCGCGCAAGTATCTGCGCTTCGCTCCCAGCCCCTGCCTGCTTCGGACCTCTACGCGTTATCCCTCATCGACGAGGCTCTGCGCGCGCTCGTGAAACGGTTCGCTCCTCCGCCGGTGATGAACACCGCAGTGACTTCGGTCAGCGAGCAGGTGGGTGTGGATTCGATCGACCAGACGCAGAAAAAATTCACCTCCGAATTTCCTCCTGAAAGTGTCTATCGAGGGGAGTTGGAGGTCGAAGAATATCTCTCCAAACTCACAAATGGACGCGTCCGCTCGATGGAAGAATTGGTCTACGTATTCACGCACAACGCGAACCCGGCGGTAAGCCCCATGCTCGAACTGGTGGACGATGAGCCGCTTGAACCCACCGCCTATAAAAACCTGATCGCCTCGCTCGAATCGTTTTTCTCACAAATTGCAAAAGACAATGCCGCAATTCAGGGTCCCACTGAATCGTTGTTCGAAATCCTGCGCGCGCCTGCCGAAGCCTTCCCCGATTCGCTCGAAGGGCAGTTGCAGTTCATCCTCGAAAAATGGGGCGGATTGCTCGGCGAGGAATTCGTCGCGCGCCTATTGCGCGGTATGGACTTTTTACGCGAGGAAACTCTTCGTCACCAACTCGCTCACGGCGATTTCAAAGCGGATATTCCCGTCGCAACTTATTCCGGTGGCGATTACGCCGAATACGAACGGTACAGTCCAGACAAAGACTGGATGCCGCGCTTGATCCTCATCGCAAAAAATTCCTACGTGTGGCTCGAACAACTCTCACGAAAGTATGGGCGCTGGATAAAAACACTGGATCAAATTCCCGACGAAGAACTCGACCTCCTGCGAGACCGCGGCTTCACCGGTTTATGGCTCATCGGTCTGTGGGAACGGAGCCGCGCCAGCCAGCGGATCAAACAACGCATGGGCGATGCGGACGCGGTCGCTTCGGCATACTCGCTATTTTCGTATGATATTGCGGAAGACCTCGGCGGGTGGGGGGCGTTGGAGAATTTGCGAAGCCGCGCGTGGCAACGCGGGGTTCGCCTATCCGCCGATATGGTGCCTAATCACATGGGCATCGACTCGAAGTGGGTGATCGAACATCCCGATTGGTTCCTGTCGCTTCCGTATTCGCCGTATCCTTCGTATTCGTTCAAATCTGAAAATCTTTCGGATGATATCCGCGTGGGGATTTATCTCGAGGACCATTACTATGACAAAACCGATGCGGCAGTCGTTTTTCAGCGCCGTGACCATTACACAGGCGATGTGCGTTACATCTATCACGGTAACGACGGCACATCCTTCCCGTGGAACGATACCGCGCAACTCGATTACTCGAAAGCCGAAGTGCGCGAGGCGGTCATTCAAACCATTTTGCACGTGGCGCGCAACTTCCCCGTCATCCGCTTCGACGCGGCGATGACGCTGGCGAAGAAACATATTCAACGATTATGGTTCCCCGAACCCGGCGCGGGGGGTTCGATCCCGTCGAGGTCTGAGCACGGTATGACGCGCGCCGAATTTGACGCGGCGATTCCGCAGGAGTTTTGGCGCGAAGTTGTAGACCGCGTCGCGGCGGAAGTTCCCGATACGTTGCTCCTTGCCGAAGCATTTTGGCTGCTCGAAGGATATTTCGTCCGCACGTTGGGGATGCATCGCGTGTATAACTCTGCGTTCATGCACATGTTGCGCGACGAGGAAAATGCCAAATATCGCGCGGCGATCAAGAACACGCTGGAGTTCGACCCGCAGATTCTCAAGCGTTACGTCAACTTCATGAACAACCCCGATGAAAAAACCGCCATCGAGCAATTTGGCGATGGCGATAAATATTTCGGCGTGGCAACGGTGCTTGCCACCTTGCCCGGTTTGCCGATGTTCGGTCACGGACAGGTCGAAGGCTTCCGCGAAAAATATGGGATGGAGTTCCGCAAGCCGAAATGGGACGAGATTCCCAACGACGCGCTCATCGCGGGCCATGATTGGAAGATCTTCCCGCTTCTTCACCGCCGCCACCTGTTCGCGGACGTGGAAAATTTCTTCCTCTTCGACCTTTTCACCGCCAGCGGACACGTGGACGAAAACGTCTTTGCCTATTCAAATATCCACAACGACGAGCGCGGACTCGTCCTCTATCACAATCGCTTCGCCGATACCAAAGGCTGGATCAAAACCTCCGCCGCATATCTCGACAAATCCACTGGTGACCTGCGGCAAAAAACCCTTGCCGAAGCGCTGGGTCTGCCGTTTGAAGGCTATGTCATCTTCAAAGATTATGTCACGCATCTCGAATACATCCGCTCGTGTGAGGAGCTTTGGAGTAAGGGACTGTACGTTGAACTGCACGCCTACCAGCATCATGTGTTCATGGATTGGCGATTCGTGGATGATAGTAATTGGGAATTAGTAAATAGTAATTTGAACGGCGCGGGCGTGGAGTCGATGTCCGCGAAGTGGGAGGAGATGTTTGGGGAGAAAGAGGAAGTTGTGGTGGAGGAAGTGAAAGTGAAGAAGCAGAGGAAGAAAGCTGTAAAAAAGAAAGAGGAAAGAGGAAAGAAAGCGAAAACCGGCAAGACTAAGCCCGCCGCGAAAAAATCGGTGAAGAAAAAGGCTGTCGCTAAAAAGAACTCTGTGGTGAAGAAATCTCCTGCGAAAGCGAAAAAGCCAAAGGCTAAAGTCATTGGAAAAAAGATAGTTAAGAGACCTGCGAAGAAATAACCCCCTTGCTCCAAGGCGGTCTGTGACCGCCGTATTTACTTGTTACAGTTTTTATTCATAGTATAGGCTAAAATTCAATAGTTGAAACACTGAAATTCATGCTGGGTTGTTGGAAATTCCATGTCCCTCAAACTTTATTTTCTCACGCTCGTCGTCTTCCTTGGCATCGACTCGGTCTGGCTGGGGCTGGTCGCGCCGAAGTTTTACCGGTCACAGATCGGGCATCTCATGGCGGAGAAAGCCAACCTGCTTGTGGCAGGTCTATTTTATTTGCTCTTCGTCGGGGTGTTGGTGTACTTTGTGGTCGCGCCAGCCGTCCCAAGCGGGGAGATGCGGAATGCCCTCCTGCGCGGCGCGTTGTTTGGCTTGGTCACATACGCGACATACGACTTGACGAATCACGCTACATTACGCGATTGGTCCTCCCTTGTAACTGTTGTTGATATGATTTGGGGGACTTTGCTGACTGCCGCCACATCCGCGCTCAGCGTGTGGGCGGCGAGGATGTTCGGATTTTAAAACGGGAGTCAGCCCACTTCGGGGCGTGGCGGGTAATTTGGTGATTCGCGGCGGAACTCGTAGTTTTGCATAACCGCTTCGATGATCCGTTTCTGCTCATCGGTGACGAGAATGAATTCTAGACCGAGGTTGAAAAATTCCGGGCTGAGGTCGGGTTGGCACCAAGCGACGCGTACCGGCAACGCCAGCCGGGTGGCGGCAGTCTCGGGCAGTTCGGGTAGCTGGATCGAGACGGTTAAATTTTCACCGACCTTCATAGGCTGGTCGCCGATCACCATCGCGCCCAACAGGTTTAAATCACCGAGGTAGCCAACCAGCCTGCCTGCGTACAGATCGAATACCTGCGAATACGACATCAGATTCTTGCGGGGTTGTTTGCGCCGTTCCTGCATTTCAGCCTCGTTCAGAGTTTACTTGAGGGATGAAAAGAAATCAATTGCACTCGCATCTTAAATTCTATGGTTAAATTGCATCATGCGGTGGATTTATCTTTCCCCTCATCTCGACGATGCCGTATTTTCGGCGGGCGGGTTGATCCATGAACAGACCCGATCCGGAGATTCCGTCGAAATCTGGACGATCATGTGCGGCGATCCGAAGTTGAGCGAGTACTCCCCGTTCGCGCAAGCGTTGCATTCCATTTGGGGGTTTTCCTCCGGGGATGAAACCGTCCGTAGGCGGCGCGAGGAGGATACGGTAGCCGCGTCCCTTGTCGGCGCAAAAGCCGTTCATTTTGATTTTCTGGATTGCATCTACCGCCGCGATAAAAATGGAAATTGGCTGTACTCTGAAATTTCGGTGCCGCCTCACGATGCGGATGCGGACCTCCCCGCGCAAATTGCCTCGGTCATCTCCGCCCGCCTCGAACCGGACGATAAACTGGTCTGCCAACTCGGGCTTGGTTCACACGTGGACCATGTTCTCGTGCGCCGCGCCGCGGAACTTCTGAACAGACCACTCCGTTATGACATTGACATTCCATACTGGTGTTACAAACCTCATGAAGTGAGCGTAAAAGCGGCTGGGATGAACGAGTCCACTCTCAGGATAACTGAACCCAGCCTCACCCGATGGATCGAAGCGGCGCTCGCCTATAAGTCCCAATTCCCCGCGCTGGGAGACCGGTTCGATACCCCCGCGAAAGTGACCGAATCCATTCGAACCTACTGGTCTGAACTGGAGGGAATCCGTTTGTTGCAATTTGGTTAGACGGTTACAGCCGACTTGTACTGACCGAAAAATCGTGATATAGTATGCCCGCTTTTTGGGAAACACCAACCGAATCGGCTCTCCTTTGCTTTGTCCCGCGACGCGGGACAAAATTCTTATAGCAGGAAGTAAAGATGCCTAACAACTTTTTAACCAAAGAAGGATACCAAAAACTTCAGGACGAATTGGATTATCTCCGAACCGCTAAAAGGCAGGAAGTCGCCAATCGTCTGCATGAAGCCATGGAAGGCGGGGAATTAATCGAGAACGCCGAATATGAAGCCGCCAAGAATGAGCAGGCTTTCGTGGAAGGGCGCATCCAGGAACTCGAAGTATTGCTTGCCACCGCGAAGATCATCGAGGATAACGGCAAGAAGAAGAGCGATGTGGTGCAACTCGGCTCGAAGGTGACCATCAAAGAGGGCAACTTCGAAGCAGAGACGTTTACCATCGTGGGCGCGGCAGAAGCCAACCCGCGCGATGGCAAGATCTCTCACGAGTCGCCCATCGGTAAAGCCATCTTGAATCACAAGGTCGGCGAGACCGTTAAAGTCGAGACGCCCGGCGGCACATATAATGTTAAAATCCTGAAAGTCGGATAGACTCAGGAGCAACAGAAACACGATGCCCCGCGTCTTTCGCGGGGTTTTGTGTTTTTGTGTCATTGCAAGCGCATGTTGCGAAGCAATCTCCGTCTTGGTGAGGAGATTGCTTCGTCGCAAAGACCAAGAGCGCTCCTCGCAACGACAATTGGAGCAGTGGAATGACCGATTACACTCAACTCGAAAAAATTCGTTTGCAAAAACTTGAAGAACTTCGCGCCGAAGGAGTCGAACCGTTCCCCACGCGCGCCCAACGCACCCATCTGAGCGCCGAAGCGATCGCCGCGTTCGAAGCCGCTGAAAAAGATGGCAGGGAAGTAAAGGCGACTCTCGCGGGTCGTATCCGCGCGACGCGGGCGATGGGCAAGGTTTCGTTCGCGCACATCGAAGACGGCGCCGGTAAAGTGCAATTGTTTTTCCGCGCCAACGAAGTGGGCAAAGACCGCGTGGACTTTTTCAACAAGATGTTCGATCTCGGAGATTTCATTCAAGCCGATGGAGTCATGTTCCGCACGAAAAGCGGCGAGGTGACGCTTCACGTCCACGGTTTTCATCTGCTCGCCAAAGCGGTGAGTCCGCTCCCCGCCGCGAAGGACGAGACGCTCGAAGACGGGACCGTCGTCCGTCATGCCGCGCTGGAACATCCCGAACTACGCGCGCGTCAACGCTATGCGGATTTGGCGGTGAATCCCGAAGTTCGTGAGACCTTCCGAAAGCGCGCCGCGATCGTCAAAGCCCTGCGCGATTTTCTCGATGGCAAAGGATTCCTTGAAGTGGAGACGCCCATCCTCCAGCCGTTGTACGGCGGCGCGGCAGCGCGTCCGTTCGTGACGCATCACAACGAACTTGAGCAGGATATGTACTTGCGTATCTCGTTCGAGTTGTATCTGAAGCGATTGCTTGTGGGCAATCTTGAAAAGGTCTA
Source organism: Chloroflexota bacterium (assembly GCA_040753755.1). Lineage (GTDB taxonomy): Bacteria > Chloroflexota > Anaerolineae > Anaerolineales > Villigracilaceae > Defluviilinea. Next base: position 7,991 of record JBFMDB010000030.1, on the reverse strand, counting down.
CGAGATCGGGCGTGACTTCCGCAACGAGGGCGTCTCATTCAAACATAACCCTGAGTTCACCCAACTCGAATTCTATTGGGCATACGCCGATTACTTGCAAGTGATGGAGTTGACCGAGCAAATGGTTTCATTCTCGGCACAACAAGTGCTTGGCACAATGAAGATCAAATTCAAGGAACATGAAATCGACCTGACCCCTCCGTGGAAACGCCTCGAAATGCGCGAAGGCATCAAACAGACCAGCGGCATTGACATTGCCGAGCACAAGTCCGCGGAGGATTTGTTCAAGGCGATCAAGGCGAAACACCCGGGCAAAACTCCCGATCCGCAAACGACGCGCGGGAAAATGATCGATTTCCTGCTCAGCGAATTCCTCGAACCGACGCTGATCCAGCCGACATTTTTGTACAACTACCCTCGCGATATTTCGCCATTGGCAAAATCCATCCCCGGCGATCCGTTGACCGTCGAACGATTTGAAGGCTATGTGGCTGGCTTTGAATTATGCAACGCCTTCACCGAGTTGAACGATCCGCTCGATCAGGAACAACGGTTCCTCGAAATGGGACGCGACTACGCGGCGGACGACGCCGAGAAACATCCGCTCGATGAAGATTACCTGCGTGCCATGCGTTATGGCATGCCTCCCAACGGCGGCTTCGGCATGGGCGTGGATCGGCTGGCGATGCTGTTGCTGGATAAACATTCCATCCGTGAAGTGTTGCTGTTCCCCGCGTTGCGGAAGGAAGAATGATTTTGTCGGGGTGGAGCATGCTCCCCCCGACGGATTTCAAAATGTCTATTCTCATCCTTGGCGACCTGCTCGCCCTTGCAGTGACCACCATCATCGGCTTTGTCACCCATCGCGAAACGGATTTGACCTATTTGCCTCGTTTCCTTGCCATCTACATTCCACTGTCCATCTCTTGGTTCCTCCTCGCCCCATGGTTCGGACTCTTTCAACGGGAAATTACAACCGATTACAAACAACTTTGGCGACCCGCGCTCGTCGTGTTCCTCGCCGCTCCGCTCGCGGCTGTTCTGCGTGGAATCGTTCTCAACTCGGCGGTGATCCCGATCTTTGCAATCGTTCTCGGTGGAACGTCGGCGCTGGGAATGATCCTCTGGCGCGCGATTTATTTTCTTTCGACAACAAAAAAAGCGGACACGTAGGCGCATCTTTCCCAACCAACAGACTTTCATCCCTTCGGCAAGCTCAGGGTATCGCGTTCTTCATTTCTCGCCCCAAGTGATAAAATATTCATGATGTTGATCGTCAATCTGAAAGCATAAATCGTCAATCGTCAATCGAAAATCGTAAATCGTATGAACGAACAAGCCCTCATCACCGACGCACAAAGCGGCAACCTCGACGCTTTCAACACGCTCATCCTGCACTATCAGGACAGCGTGTTCAACACTGCGCTTCGTATCCTCGGCGACGAGGACCAGGCGGCGGACGCATCACAAGAAGCATTTATCTCCGCGTTCAAGAGCATTTCTTCATTCCGTGGCGGGTCGTTCAAAGCGTGGCTGATGCGCACGGTCACCAACGCATGCTACGATGAACTCCGCCGCAAAAAACGCCGACCCACCACTCCGCTCGAACCCGATAACGACGACGGCGAGGAAATGGATTCTCCGCGTTGGCTTGCCGACCCAAATATGACCCCGGACCAACAAGCCGAAGCCAACGACGTGGAGCATGCGATCCAACACTGCCTCGATAATCTTCCCCTTGAATTCAAAACGGTCGTTGTGATGGCGGATATTCAAGGCATGGACTACAGCGAAGTCGCGGTTGCAATTCGAGTTCCGCTCGGCACCATCAAGAGCCGCCTCGCCCGCGCCCGCCTGCGCTTGCGGGAATGTTTGCAGGGCTTTGCGGAACTTTTGCCTGCTTCCTATCGTCTTGAAAACGGAATTGCACAATGAACCAGCGCGATCTCGAACTTCTTTCGGCTTATTTGGATGGAGAACTTTCTCCGTCCGATTCTGCGCGCTTGGAGGCGCGCATCAATTCGGACGGGGAACTTGCCTCCGCCTTGGACGATCTCCGCGCCGCCCGGACGTTGCTCCGCAAACTTCCGAAGCGGCGCGCACCGCGTAATTTCACACTCACGCGCAAAATGGTGGGATTGAATCCGCCGCTCCCGCGCGCTTATCCTGTGTTCCGATTCGCGACCGTGATCGCCACATTGCTGTTCTTTATCACATTCGGTCTGAATACACTGGCTCCGCAACTTGCGCAGGCTCCCGTATTTGGAGTGGGTGGGGGAGGCGAGCCTGAAGTATTTTCACAGCAGGCTCCCGCGTTGGAGGCGGCTCCAGCCACAGAAGCGCCTGCCGCGACCATGCCTGCAATTGAATCCGCTTCAGACCTTGCTCCGCAAGGGACAGCCCTGCCGCCTGTAGAAGAATCTGCGCGTGTGGTTGATACACCTGCCGCAAAAGATGAAGCGGTGGGAAATGCCGGGGACGAGAGTCAAACACAAATCATGAATGAACCGCAATCCCCGGCGCCGTTCATCCCGTCTGTTTGGTTGACCGCCTTCGCCCTGATCGCAATTTTGGGAGCCGTCATGATGGCGGCGATGCGTCGAAGTTCAGCCAATCGTTGGAAGTAAGGGCGGGGTCATCCCGCCGATTTTATGTCAAGTTCAGAGTTTAATTTCTGCCCGCGTTGCGGCGCATCGGTGTTGCATGAGGAACGATTTGGACAAGTGCGCCCCGTTTGCCCGCAATGCGGATGGATTCATTTCGTGGACCCGAAGGTCGCCGCGGCGGTGCTGGTTGTTCACGATGGACGCGTGTTGTTGGTGCGGCGCGTCAACGAACCGTTTCGCGGACTGTGGACGTTGCCCGCGGGGTTCGTCAACGGCGGCGAGGACCCTGCGGAGGCTGCCGCGCGCGAATGTTTGGAAGAGACGGGACTCACCGTGCGCGTGACGCGTGTGTTCGACATCGTGTCGGGTCGTGAACACCCGCGCGGCGCGGACTTCGTCATTGTTTATCTGGCAGAGTTCGTTAGCGGCGACATGAAACCCGATGACGATGCCGATGCCGTCGAATGGTTTGGTAAAGAAAATTTGCCGCCGCTCGCTTTTCGTGCCACGCAAAAAGTGCTACAATCTTTTTATGCTTGATGTTCGACCGTCTCCGATCGCTGGGACTTGGTATGAGGGGAATGCGAAGATTTTGGCTCGCGTCGTTGATGAATATTTGAATAGCGCGCAATTGCCTGCGTTAGACGGGGAAGTGGTGGCGGTCATTGCTCCGCACGCCGGGCATCGCTACTCCGGCGCGGTGGCGGGCTATGCATTTGCCGCGGTTCGCGGCTTGACCCCCGATTTGGTTGCCGTAATTTCTCCGTTTCATAATTTTGCGAATCAGCCCTTGTTGACCACGGCTCACGACGCCTACGGTACGCCGCTCGGCAGTATCGAAGTGGACAAAGCCGCGCTGGCTGGGTTATCTTCGCATTTGGATATTCCCATCACGCCTTTGTTTGCTGATCAGGAACACTCGCTAGAAATCGAACTTCCGTTCCTTCAACGCGCATTGATGGGCGATTTCAAATTACTGCCCATCATGATCCGCGCGCAGGAAGTGGAAGTGGCAAAGAAACTTGGTTTAGCATTGGCTAAAGTTCTCAAAGACAAAAATGCCTTTCTAGTTGCCTCCACTGACCTTTCCCACTTTTACGACCAAACTACCGCGAACATGCTCGATGCCGAGATGCTCAAGCGATTTGAATCATTTGATCCCGAATCCATTTTCGAGGCGGAGCGCACAGGTAAAGCCTTCGCCTGTGGACACGCCGCCGTCGCCGCGGTGTTGTGGGCGGCACGCGAGTTGGGCGCGAATAAGATTCAAATTTTGCGTCACGCCACTTCGGGCGATGTGACAGGGGATTTTAAGTCCGTGGTGGGGTATGGGGCAGCGGTGGTGTTGAAAGATAGGTAGATTAATTCGTTCTTAGAATTAAAACGCCTCGCCAACATCAGCGAGGCGTTTATGGTCTGCTCTTTATGAATTTACGAAGTGGCTAATCCTGCGGGAATTCGCTGATAGAGAAACTCTCTCATATCCGCAGATTTTCCTGCATGCTCGATGGTGATGCTTACCACTAAGCCCTGATCGTCAAGGTCAATGTAGAGATTCTCGTTCAACTCACGCGTTTCCACTGACGGGTTGGTTGACAACTCGACCACTGTAGTGTCTGTTTCTTCAAAGTATTTGATACGCATAGTCTCTTCCTGATGTCTGAGCATACAGCCAAACTCCCCTTCCTGCAAGACTCCCGAAATTCACGTTACAATCTCCCACAATGACCTCCTTCGTTCAAATCGTTGTCAATGTGCCAGCCATTGCAGGTGTGTTTGATTACGCCGTGCCTGAATCCCTAGCTGGGAAGGTGGGAGTCGGGCATTTGGTCATTGTCCCGTTTGGGAAACAGACCGTGCAAGGCGTGGTCTTTCGTTTCATTGACCAGCCGTCCGTACGCGATGTGAAAGAGATCATCGAACTCGTTGACCCTGAACCCGTGCTCACGCAGGCGCAGATCGCGCTGGCGGAAGAGATGGCAAAGTCCACGCTTGCGCCGTTGGCGGCTGTGGTTGGATTATTTTTACCCGTTGGATTAAGTCAGCAGGTGGATACGATTTACGAAATTCGGGAGACGATATTCGATAATCGACAGTCGAATATCGAATTATCGAATATCGCAGGTGAGAATAATGTCAGCCCCAAGACTCAACGACTTACAACCGAATCGCGGCTCATGAATCTCCTACGTTCGCGTGGCGCGTTACGTGGACGGCAAATCGACACACATTTCGCCAAAGTGGACTGGCGCAAGACGGCAGGCTTCCTTGTTCGGAAGGGCGTGCTATCGGCAAAGTCTGTCCTGCCGCCGCCGAGGGTGCGATCGAAGTTCATTCGGGTTGCCCAACTTGCGGTCACGCCTGAAGAAGCGGAAAATGAAATGCCGAATTTGGGGACGAAGCAAACGCTGGCTCGCAGACAGTCCGCGCTGCGATTTTTGATCCAGCAACCAGATGCGATCAACGTCTCATGGGTGTATGCCGAAAGCGGATGCAATCTCGCCGACTTGCAGGAACTCGAAGAGCGCGGGTTGATTCGATTATTCGAGAGCGAGATATTTCGGGATCCATTGCAGAGAATAGAGAATAGAGAAATAGAAAGTAGTAAGATGATCGAATTGACCCCTGAACAAAATGTTTCGTTGAATAAAATCACAAACTCAATACGAAGTATGCAGTACGAAGCATTCCTTTTATACGGTGTGACGGGTTCAGGCAAAACAGAAATTTATTTGCGCGCCGCTGAGGAAGTGGTGAAGCGCGGCAAACAAGTGATCGTGCTTGTTCCCGAAATTGCTCTCACGCCGCAAACCGTTCGGCAATTCTTGAATCGTTTTCCCGGACAGGTGGGGCTTGTCCACTCGAAACTTTCGGAGGGTGAGCGGTACGACACGTGGCGTCGCGCGCGCGCGGGCAGGCTCAAGGTTATCATCGGCGCGCGCAGCGCCTTGTTTGCGCCTCTGCCGAACATCGGTCTCATCGTTGCGGATGAATGTCACGACGCGTCGTTCCATCAAGCCGAGCCGCCGTTCTATCACGCGGTGGATGCGGCACAGGTGTATGCGCGCCTGTGCGGCGCGGTGTGCGTGCTTGGCTCTGCTACTCCCACGATTGAACAAAGATTCAAATCTGAAACGGATCAGATTCATAAATTGGATTTGCCCAAGCGCATCGTCGAGGCGGGATTACCTCCCGTTCACATCGTGGACATGCGCGACGAACTCAAAGCGGGTCAACGCGGGATGTTCAGCAGGCTCCTCCTTCGTGAATTGGAATCCACCATCAAGCGCGGCGAGCAGGCGATTCTCTTCCTCAACCGCCGCGGGACCTCGACGTATGTTTTTTGCCGCGATTGCGGAACTGTGTTGAAATGTCCGAACTGCGAAACGCCTCTGACGTTTCATGTCGAAGACAAGGAACGATTGCTCTGTCATCACTGCGGATACGAGAGACAAAAGCCGAAGACTTGTCCGCAGTGCGGAGGAAAACAGATCCGCGAATATGGGCTGGGCAGTGAAAAGGTGGAGGCGGAGGTCAATGCGCTGTTCCCCAAAGCGCGGACCCTGCGCTGGGATTGGGATACGACGCGTCAAAAGGACGCGCACGAAATGATCCTTACCCACTTCGCCAATCACAAAGCGGATGTGTTGATCGGTACGCAAATGCTTGCCAAAGGTTTGGATTTGCCCATGGTTACGCTCGTCGGCATTGTGCTGGCAGATGTGGGCTTGCATTTGCCCGATCCGTTCGCGGGAGAACGCGTCTTTCAGGTGTTGACTCAAGTCGCGGGGCGGGCGGGGCGCAGTGAACGCGGCGGAAAAGTTGTCCTGCAAACCTTTGACCCTGAGAATCAAGTCATACAGTCCGCGGCGCGGCATGACGTGGATGGCTTTTACCAGTACGAGTTGGAAAACCGCAAGCGGCTGGGCTATCCGCCGTTCACGCGTCTGGTGCGACTCGAATACAGGGACGCGGATCAGGCGTCTGCAGAGAAAGAAGCGAGGCGGGTCGCGGAGAAACTATCAGCCATGATCCGTCAACCGTCAACGGTTATCGGGCCCGTTCCCTGTTTCTTTTCCAAGGCGGCGGGGTTTTATAGGTGGCAGATCGTTCTGCGCGGGTCGAATCCCGCCGAGTCCTTGCGCGGTGTTCGGTTGGAGGATTGGCGGGTGGAAGTTGACCCGATCAGTTTGCTATAATCCACATACCCGTCATTGCGAGGAGAGCCGAAGGCTCGACGAAGCAATCCCCAACACAGTGGCGGAGATTGCTTCGCCGCTTCGTGGCTCGCAATGACGATGTTTAAAGGAGAATGCAATGCAAGCTTTTTCGCGCGGTTGGTCGTTTCTCAAACAAGCCTGGCAGATGGCGTTCAAAGATAAGGATCTGTTGAAGCCGTCCATCTATGCGTTGATCGTGGGGATGATCATTTCGGTGATTGGTATTATCCCGATCATCGGCGTGGCATTTTTACTCGGCGATTCGCAAGTCGGGCAGATCATCATGGGTATTTTGAGCCTGCTGATGATCTTTGTTCAATATGTGATCACGTATCTGTTCTCGGCGATGACGGTGTATTTGATCTACGGGTATCTCGCCGAAGGCGACGGGCGCATGGATCATGCGTGGGTGATCGTGCGCCGCGACTTCTTCGATATTCTCGCGCTTGCGTTCGTTTCCACACTGGTCACCTGGTTCCGCAATGCAACCCGCAACAACCGCGGACGCAACAATTTGTTTGCCAGTATCGCGACGGGAGTTTTGCGTGCGTTCGGCGGTGTGCTCGAAGCGTTGTGGCTTGAAACCTCCTACCTCGTCCTGCCAGCGATGGTGATCGACGACTTGAATTTGAAAAACGGCTTGCAGCGTATCTGGAACATCACAAAGCAGAACTTACTCCTGATCGGTATCACGTTCGTCGGCGTGCGTTGGGTGACCGGTCTGATCGGCTTCATTTTCGGCTTCGGCGGCTTCGTAATCGCGCTTGCTATCGGCGGCGGCGCGGTGTATCTCACAGGTGATTTTGGCTGGGTGTCGATTCTGGCTATCGCCGTGGGCGTGTTCATCTTCTTTGCCCTTGTTATGATCGCAAGTGTGATCAACTCGTACACGACAACCGCGTACCACACCTGCCTTTACCTTTGGGCGCGCGAAGCCGAGAAAGCGCAAGTGGCGGGTCAGGATATTCACGTCGCCGCGCCGGCGCCGCTTGCGGCGGTTTTAGGAACAGCGTAGAGCGGGATATTATCCCGATCTACAAATATTCAGGGTAACCGAAGTTGCCTAACAGAAAGGCCAGCGGCATGAAAGAAGCTGAGGATCAAGTCAGGTCTGCGGCGCAGGCGAGCAAAGCCAAGGTTTAGCATGACACGAATAGCCTCTTTT
>JBFMDB010000029.1:0-32604 GCA_040753755.1 Chloroflexota bacterium | reverse complement strand
ACTCACCACACCGATAGCGTTGGCTCCCGGATGAATTGAAGCCCGCTTTATACTGTTTCGTGCTCGTTTGGCATCTTGGACATTTCATACCTCGTATTGTATTCTGTCTTCGATGTTAGGCACTCCCGGGAGAATTGATCCCTATCCCGACGCGGTTTCTCCCCTTTAAAAGTGTAGAGCGAGATGACATCTCGCTCTACAAGACCTTATTTCGCCTTGACGGTGATCGTCTTCGGCTTCGCTTCCTCCGCTTTGGGGAGGGTGACGGTGAGGATCCCGTTCTCGAATTCAGCCTTCGCCTTGTCCGCGATCACAGCGGTCGGGATGGCGATGGAGCGCTCGAACGAACCCCAGCGTTGTTCGCGGATGTGCCAAGCTTTATCCTTTTTCTCCTCTTCGCGCTTCACTTCGCCGCGCAGGGTGAGGATATCGCCGGTCACATTGATCTGCACATCCTCCGCCTTGAAGCCGGGGATGGACGCCTTCACAACGACCTCATCGTCGGTCTGGTACATGTCAACCGCAGGCACCGACCAGCCGTCCCGGAGGGAGAGCGGGCGCGTGAACGCGTCGTCGAACAGATGATCCATCGCCTCGCGCAAGGTCATGAATTCGCGGGCGGGTTCCCAACGGATTAAATTGGACATAGCGACCTCCATTTTGAATTGGTTGGATTTTCTGCGCTTAATATAAAAAGCCCGCGTTAGATTCACGCAGACTTTTCGTCAAAGGTGTATATGAAATTTTCGGTCAGTGCGAGTTACGTTTTCTGCCGTTTGTAATCCACGAACCGATAACCAACGCCGCGTTCGGTGAGGATGTACTTCGGGTTGGCGGGGTCCTTCTCCAGTTTCTGGCGAAGGTAGTTGATGTAGAGGCGGACGTAGTGCGGTTCGTCGCGGTATTCATAACCCCACACTTTCACGAGGATCTGGTCGTGCGTTACCACCCAGCCCGCGTTTTGCACCAAGTGGTAGAGCAGGCGATATTCTGTGGGGCGCAGTTTGACAAGTTTGCCCTCGAGCCACACTTCGCGGCGGTCGAAATCGATCTTGAGGCGCTCATCCACTTCGATAATGTCGTGCATCGAGCCGCTCGCGCCTTCGGTGCGGCGGATGACGGCTTTGACGCGGCTGACCATTTCGCGCGGGCTGAAGGGTTTGGTGATGTAATCGTCGGCACCGAGTTCGAGCCCGCGGACGCGGTCATCTTCCTCGCCTTTGGCGGTGAGCATGATGACCGGCACGTTACTGCCCTCACGGATGGTTTCAAGCACTTCGAAACCGTCTATATCGGGCATCATCACGTCGAGCAGGATCAGGTCGGGGGTGGTATCGCGCAATTTCTGGATGGCTTGTTTGCCGTTGAAGGCTTCCGCCACTTGGAAGCCATCATGTTCCAAATTCATGCGGATGAACCGCACCATGCGCTCCTCGTCATCCACGACGAGGATGCGGCGGCGGTCGAATTCTTCTGGCATGTTATTCCCTGACAAAGCCGATGAGGCTCTCCTCATCCTGACTGTCGAGGATCTCGATGAGGGCGATCTTGCTTACGGGCCACATCACCTTGGTCACATTTCCCTCGAGGTAATGGATATCCTTGCCATCGCGCAGGCGCGGGTTCTGCACGGTGATGATGGTATCGGTGGGCTTGGGAAGTTCCTCCATTTCGCAAAGTATGGAGGATTCTCCGATGATATGCAGGATAATCGTGTATGCCATGGGTTATGCCTTTGCAGGTACGCGATCAAATATCCCGCAGGAGGATTTGTAACTTGAGTTTACCCAGAGCGACGATGTCGCCGTGACTCAATGCTTCCTCCATATGAGGGTTGAGGCGTCTTCCATTCAAGTATGTACCGTTGGAGGAGCCGAGGTCCATGACCACCACGCGGCTGGCATCGCGTTTGACAACCGCATGTAAGCGGGAAACACCGGAGGCATACGCCTGATAAGGGGTCAGGTCGATATCGGGCATGATGGGCTGTCCTTCACTGAGACGCCCAAGCGTAAACTCATTGCGCGAAGCAAGCGGCAGGATCTTGCCGCTGTCCATCAAATGCAGGGAGAGCCAGCTATTGGCGGGGACAGAATCCGCTTCGGGGCGCGGCGCTTTCTTTCTCAGTTCCTCTTCGATCTCTTGATCGGTAATTGCCTTGGTAACCAGCGTCTCCACGCCATCGATCTGCGCGCCGCACTCCACGCAATAGACAGCCCCTTCCACGTTTTCATGCTGGCAATTTGGACAAATAATCATTGCACCAACTCCTTTTTCGGCGACGCAAGAAACAATGAGCGCGTGCCATATTTCATCTTTTTACTTCCCTCTGCAGACAGGGAATGTTGTTTCTTGATAGAGTCCACTTCGAGGGCAATGGTGTGTGCGAGACTGCGTTCACCCTGCGACATCAAATTGTCGGCAAGCGCTTGAAGTTGCCGCGTGGCGGTATCGAAGTTGCCTCGTTCGATCTCTTTGCGCGCCCGCTCCTGCATTCGATACAACGTGAGGCGTGAAAGCGCCTTGTGGATCTCCAAAGGCGGTGAACCTTCCGCGGGTGTATCTGTAACGGGACACGATAAACGCATCCGTAACGGCGGAATGGGAAGAGGTTGAGCGCCCATCGAAACTTTCAGTGTGCCGTCCATGAAGGTTAATGTATCTGATTTTACCGCTTTTGGCTGGATTATGTATTCAAAAATTACACTTGTGGAAGTGTCCTGCAATATTGCCCCAAGGTGGTATCTTTCTCCCACGGCGGGAATCGGCATCGGGTCCGGCTGGAGGCGAAAAACGTAACTGATCTCGATCCCGTCCACCGGGCGAACATCCAAGGTGACTTCCTCGGCAAACGTCTGGGTGAGCGCGTTGAATTTTTCAAGGAGGATGCGTTTGATATCCTGCGGATCGGAGATGTGCGCGCAACTCCCCCCGGTGCGCGTGGAGAGCGCATCCAGAAAGGAATCGTTCCATTCGCCGCCGATACCCATGCCGCTCACTCCGATGCCCTTTTCAGCGAGTTTCGTTGCGAGCGCCAGACATTGCTGTTCGTCGCCGTAGGTATGCCCATCGGTGAGCAGGATGATGTGATTGACGCGTTTCGAATCGACGCTGCGCATCACTTCCTTTACGCCTGCTTCAAGACCCTGAAAGATCTCGGTCGCCCCGGAGGGGTGGATGGCGTGGATACGAGGCTCCAACTTTGAACGCTCCTGATGATACGCGGCTGGAATAATCACTTCTGCCCGGTCACTGAATGTAACAACACTCAGGATGTCTTGAGGTCGCAGGCTGTTCAACACTTGAATGGCGGCGGCTTTGAGTACATCCATTTTCTGCCCCATCATGGATGTGGAGCGATCGATTACAAGTGCAAGATTGAGGGGCGGTGACGAGGCTTTACGCGCCTCCTCCGGCGGCTCGAGTTCGAGAATCACATACTGCATTTGCGGCTCGCCGAGTTTCATGAGACTGGTGCGGCTTTGAATGATCTTGTGCCGATACGGCAGCCTGACCGCCACCTCTTCGACAGGCAGGGTGGCATCGTATTGCTTGCGCCGGTCCGGGTTTGAAAGCGTTTCGTATGCCTGTTGAACGCCGAGAAATAATTCTGTTTCCCCCGCGGCTGTGTTCTTGTCCGGGTGTAATTTCTGAGCGGCTTCGAAATAGGCGCGCTTGATCTCTTCCGGCGAAGCATCTCGTGGTACACCAAGAACTGCGTAATAATCCCGCTGGGTTGCTGACATTGATCACCCGATCAATTGGGCGAGAATCACACTGATGTTATCCGGTCCACCGGCTGTGTTCGCCGCAGACACAAGGTTCTGACATGCTCGTTGCAAGTTGGGCGCTTCGACGATGGAACGGACGATATCCTGCTCTGCAACCACGCCCCACAGGCCATCACTACAGATCATGAGGAAGCCGGGCTGGGGGAACGCGACCGTAAAAATATCCGGGTCGAGCAATTCACCCTGCCCAAGCGCGCGATAGAGAACGTTACGATGAGGATAGTTCACCGCTTCTTCCGGAGTGATGTGCCCCAATTCCTCGAGGCGCTTGACCAGCGAGTGATCGCGCGTGATCGGTTCGATCCTTCCATCGGGATAGACGAAATACGCGCGGCTATCTCCCACATGAGCGACCGTGACCTGCTGACCGATCACGAGGGCGGCGGTCAGTGTGGTGCCGCTGCCCGGCGCTTCACGTTGGATCGTGCGCTGCGCTTCGCGCACCGCCTCCAACATGATCTCTTGAAACGACTCATCCATCGTATCGGTTTTTACTTGAAAGAGATACGGATGGAATTTTTTCAATAAGAACCCGGCAACGGAACGAATTGCCGCATTGCTGGCAACCTCGCCGAACTGATGTCCGCCCATACCGTCCGCAACGATATATAGCCCAAAGGGCAGGTTGCCTGAATTTCCCGCCATGGTGGTGGTCAAGGCAAGGATGCTATCCTCATTCAGGTCGCGTTGTTTCCCCACCGACTGGCCGCAACTTGCAACCAATTGCTGCATGTCGAAGCGCGGGTTCTGGTTGTTGACGATCGCTTGGATTTGCTCTTCCGTGAGAGGAGCAGTGTTCGCCACATCCTGAGTTTGCGCGGAGGGTTGTTCTTTTTTGCCAAACAGCCAGTCGAAGATTTTAGCCACAGAGTCTCCTTATCACGCAAGCGTTGTTACGCCAGCAACGCGTACACCCGATGATCGGTCGAGCCGAAATAAACGATATCGTCATACACCAGAGGCGAGCCGGTGATGGCAGCCTCCGCGCCAAACTTCCAACGCAGCCGCCCCGTGCGATATTCCAAACAATATAGATTACCGTCTACCGAGCCGCAATAGAGTGAATCTTTGTACACTACCGGTGACCCGTTCACTTGATGTTCGGTCCGATAGCGCCACACTTCCTTCGAATTTCTCGCATCCACAGCATAAATGAATCCATCCGCCGCGCCGACGATAACCAGTTCGTCGACGATGCAGGGCGTGCTGATGGATGCCTTGCCGAGCCGAAAACGCCACAACACCCATCCGTTCCGAGGATCGAGCGCATAGAGCGTGCTGTCCATCGAAGAGAAAAACAGGGAATTATTGGTGCCGACCGTCGAGGAGGTGATCGCCCGCTTGGCGTGAAATCTCCACTTCAGTTCGCCGCGAAAATCCACCGCGTAGTAATCGCCGCTTTCACAACCAGCGTAGACAAGTTCGTTGAACACATACGGCGTCGAACGGACCGCGTCTGCCGTCTCGAATTTCCATGCCAGCCTGCCGGTATTCAAATTGATCGCGTGGAGATGGGCATCGTCTGAACCGATGAACACATGCCCTTCGGCGATGCGCGGGGACGAACGGATCGGACCTTCCGTGTAATACGTCCACACCACCTTCCCCGAACGCGCGCTGACAACGTGAAGACGTTTATCCTCCGAGCCGAAATAGACATTGCCATCGTACAACGCCGGGCGCGAAACGATGCCGCTGTCCGTCGGGTATTTCCATTGGAACTTTCCATCGGCGGCGTTCAAGGCATAGAGATTGTTATCGTACGAACCGATGAATAAAACACCCTGATAAATCGTCGGCGTACCGCGAATTTCGTCCTCGCATTTGAAGCTCCATAGAGGTTTGATTCCGCCCGAAGCGATCGGGCTGGTCGGCACTTTCATGCGCACCAGCGCGCCGGTCTTCTTCGCCACACCCATCAACGCCTGCTTCATATCCGCCGCGCTGGGGAAGCGGTCATCCGGGTTATATTCCAACGCCCGGTTCACCACCGCTTCCAACTCGGCGGAAACAGCGGGGTTGATCCGGCGAAGCGGGCGTTCGCCGAAGGAGAAAGGCGGCTCGATGCGCGGATCGCGACGTGTCAACGCGTGATGGATGGTCGCGCCCATGGCGTAAATATCCGCGGCGGGTGTGGCTTCGCCGCGATACTGCTCGGGAGGCGAATAACCCTCCGTGCCGATCATCGTTCCCTTGATCCCGGATTGAAACGTTTTGGCGATCCCAAAATCGACGAGGATCACATCGCCGTTCTGGTTGATCATTACGTTCGACGGTTTCATGTCGCGGAAAATGATCGGGTCGGGTTTATGCTTGTGTAAATAATTCAACACATCGCACAACTCGATCGCCCAACCCAACACCTGGTCTTCGGGCAGGAACCCGTTCGTCTCGTTAATGATCGCTTCCATATCCCTGCCAAGAATAAAATCAAGGACCAGGTACGAACGGCTATCGAGGGTGAAATAATCGTTGATACGCGGGATGGAGGGATGGTTGAGCGTGGCAAGCAAATTGGCTTCGCGTTCGAAATTCTGGACGATGGTCTGCCGCACGAGCGGGTCGGGCGCAGAGTTGATCATCTCTTTCACCGCCACCAATTTGGTCACGCTGGGGAAATGCATATCGCGGGCGCGATAGACCGAACCCATCCCCCCTACGCCGATCACTTCTTGAATCGCATAACGATTGGCAAGCGTAACGCCTGCCTGAAGTTGACGCGGAGCGGAGGAACCTTTGTCGTCACCCCGATCATCCAACTCAGGGAATATTCGTGTTTCCAGTGAGAATCTCCTAGGTTTTCAAATTATAGTTTGCAGTGCCTTGTTTGACAACTACCCAAACAAGGATACTTACAAATTCGTGGGCTGGATCAGGAAGCTTGCGTGCGCGCCTTGCCGTCGCGTCCGTTTTACGGCACAATACGCCTGTGAAAATCCTTGCCGTCAGTGATGAAGTTGTCGAACGTCTCTACAGCCTGTGCGCCAACGGTCACTTCAGCAGCATCGAAACCATCCTTAGCTGCGGCGATTTACCCTACCCCTACCTTGAAAATCTGGTAACACTATTGAATGTTCCGCTTTTCTACGTGCCCGGCAATCACGACCCGGACTACCGCCACGAAGACCCTCACTCACGCGCGGAAGGCGCCTCGAACCTTGACTTGAAACTGGTACGGCATCGGAAATTTCTATTCGGCGGCTTCGGCGGGTCCATCCGCTACCGCCCCGACGGCACAAATCAATACACACAGACCGAGGCATACTTTCGCGCACTTCGCCTACTGCCGCGCCTCGCCTTGAACCGCATGAAGTACGGGCGCGCGCTGGATGTGCTCATCACACACTCTCCGCCGTTCGGCATCCACGATGAAGAGACGCAGGCACATCAGGGGTTGAAAGCCATCAACTGGCTTTTACGCGTCGCCAAACCGCGTTACCATTTTCACGGGCATACTCATTTTCAACGAAGGAACCTCTCGCCCTCCGAAACAACGCTGGGCGCGACTCGCATCATGAACATCTTTCCCTACAAGATCATCGAAGTGAACCACTAACCATGACCGACCCGATCAGCGAACAAGCACGAAACGATTTTCAACGGGCGCGATTCAAAGCCTTCTTCAACCGCGTCTGGGGCAGCATCTCCGGTCAACGCGCCAACCTGCTCTCGTACGATGAGATCAAAGAGAAACTGCACATCGGCGGTCCGATCTATCGCGGCGTGCAAACCGTCCGCGTGGACCAGATCGCCGGGAGCCTCAACCGCTACCACGAATTCGACCAGGTCTTCCTTCCCCTCCACAACGACCTTGCCAGCCGCTGGCAAAGCGTCAACCGCGCCTTTTATCAGGATATCAGCCTGCCGCCGGTCGTTTTATACAAAGTGGGACAGGTCTATTTCGTCGTGGACGGGCATCATCGCGTTTCAGTGGCACGCGAACAAGGACAGATCTACATCGAAGCCGAAGTGCGCGAATGTTCGACGCGCGTCAACATCACCGCCGATATCAAGCCGGAAGACCTCGAGATCCTCGAAGACAAAGTTCACTTCCTCGAACGAACCTCCCTCGATACGCTCAAACCCGACGCGTACATCAAACTCACCATCCCCGACGGCTTCGACCGCATGTTGGAACATATCGCCGTGCACCGTTACTTCATGGGGCTCGACCTCAAACGCGATATTTCAGAAGAGGAAGCCATCGTTGATTGGTACGACAACGTCTATCTGCCGGTCGTTGAAGTGATTCGTGAAACCGGCATCCTGCGCGAATTCCCCGAAAAGACCGAAGGCGACTTGTACCTCTGGGTGCTCGATCACCAACATTACCTCGCCGAGGAGGAGGGCGTTCCCTTACAGCCGCCCGAGGAAGCCGCGCGCCTTTTCTTCGGCGATGAAGGCAAGCAGACCAAACGCGCCAAAAAGAAAAAACCGAAAACGGAGAAAAAGAAAAAATGACTTCGCAACGCTCGCAACATCCCCTCGCGGGAGTGTACGCCGCCGCGGTCACACCCCTCCAACAGACGGACGACCACGCCTCAGATCTCGACCTTGAGTCTGTCCCCGTTTTGATGCGTTTTCTCGCCTCGCGCGGATGTCACGGCGCGGTGCTCTTCGGCACCACCGGTGAAGGACCTTCGTTTTCACCCTCCGAGCGCGAGAGGTTGATGCGCGCCGCCCTCGCCTCGCGCGGCTCGTTGAACGGTTTTCGTCTGATCGCCGGCACAGGCACACCGAGTCTTTCTGAAACCATCGAACTGACGAAATTGGCATTCGACTTGGGCTATGACGCGGCATTGATCGTCCCGCCGTATTATTTTCGCAAAGCGACGGATGACGGGTTATTCAACTGGTTCAGCGAAGTGATTCGCAAAGCTGTCCCGGCGGATAAATATGTGATCGGGTATCACTTTCCCACGGTGGCAGGAATCGGTTTTTCCGTCGACTTGCTCGCGCGCTTGAAAGATGCGTTCCCGGTCCAGTTCGCGGGCATCAAAGATTCATCGCACGATGCCGAACTCGCGCGAACGCTTGGCAAGAAATTCGGCAACGACCTTGTCGCATTGACCGGCACGGACTCTTACATGAAACTCGCCATGGAAAATAAAGCCGCGGGTTGCATCACAGCGCCTGCGAATTTGATTTCCCCCGACCTGCGCGAAGTGTGGGACTTGATGAACGAAGGCAAAGACTCAACCAGCGCACAACAACGCGTGACCGAGAAACGACACGTTCTCGAAAAATATCCGCCCTTCCCGCCAACGTTGAAAGCGTTGCTTCACCGCATGTACGATCTGCCGCGCTGGGCGGTGAAGCCGCCGTTGGAATCTCTTTCAGCAGAACTGGAAGAGAAAGCCTTGCAGGAACTCAAAGTATTGGGATAGTTGAAAGTAGTGACGATTTTCAAGAAGCGATGACAATGACCATTACTCATTCGTCTTGAATCACCTGCAAGAAGACCTCGACCACCTGCGGATCGAAGTGTACGCTGGATAACGATTTGATGTAACCGAGCGCCTGCTCCCGCGACCAGGCTGGACGATAGGGACGGTCTGAGCACAGTGCATCCCACACATCTGCCACGGCAAAGATGCGCGCCGCGAGCGGAATGGCTTCCGCTTTCAAGCCGCGCGGGTAACCCGAACCGTCCCATCGTTCATGATGACAGTAGGGAATATCCAAAGCGGGACGAAGGTGCGCGATCTGCGAAAGCAGGTTGTACGCGTAGACCGGATGCTGGCGCATGATCTCCCATTCTTCGCCGGTCAACACATCCGGTTTGAGCAGGATGCGGTCCGGTATACCCATTTTGCCGATGTCGTGAAGCAGTGCGCCGCGTCGGATGTGAACCCGTTCTTTTTCGCCAACTCCCATGGCTTTTGCAAGTTTCAAGGTGAGATCGGTGACCCGTTGGGTGTGACCTTCAGTTTCTTTGTCGCGCAGGTCGAGCGCGGCAGACCAGCCTTCGAGCGTGGTCTCGTATGCCAGACTCAGTTCGATGTTCGTGCGCTGGAGACTTTCGAAGAGGGAGGCATTGTCTACGGCGAGCGCCGCCTGCCCGGCGAGTGATTCGAGAAAATCCATCCACTCGTCGTCCGAATCGATCAGCGAACGGTTGAACACCTCCAACACACCTTTGACCTCTCCCTTCGCGATCAAGGGTATGAAGTGACATGTGATGAAGCCTTCGAGGACGAATAAGGGATGCTTATCGTATGAACTCAAATCTTCGACGCTGATCATTTCACGCTGCAACACGGCGCGCCCGGCAAACCCCTCGCCCACGCGCAAGGTGGTCTGTTCGATACCGCGCGTGCGAAAACCAATTCCCTCTGAAAATTCCAAAACATGCATGGACGGATTGAGCAGAAATATATCCGCCGCGTCCACACCGAGTTGGCTGACCGCCTGTTGCAGGATGGTTTGCAGGGTAAGGTGAAGGTCGGTGCCGCTTGCAATGAACATATCGATCGTGCGTAACGCTTTGAGCCGTTCGATCTGAAGTTTGATCCGCCCTTCCGACTGTTTTCGATCGCTGATATCCAACATCAAGCCCTGCCAGAGGAGCGGGCGGCCTTCTAGATCGTTGAGCAGGGTTGCCTGGTCGCGCACCCAAACGACGCTTCCATCGCGCGCGATCATGCGGTATTCCTCATCGAAGGAATCGATCTCGCCTTTCATTTTTTGGACTTCGGCGATCACGCGCGCACGGTCTTCCGGATGCAGAGCCTTTTGCCAGAACAACGGGTCTTTCAACCATTCTTCCTGCGAGTAGCCGAGGAAATCTTTGATCTGCGGGCTGACGTATACCGTTGCGCTCACATCGTCGGCGGGATTCACATATACAACCATGGGTAATTGTTCGATCAAGGATCGATACCGCGCTTCTGCCGCGCGCAGGTTCTCCGCCGATTGTTTTCGTTCGATGGAGAGCGCCACTTGCGTGGAAACGAATTTCAAGATTTCGAGGTCGCGCTGGCTATAGCGGATCCCGGCCGTGTACGTTTGCACAGCCATCGCGCCGATGGTTTCATTTTCGATCTTTAACGGAACCCCGAGCCAGTCGATGGAGCGCGTTCCCGCTGGTTCAAGCACTCCTTCCGCTTCCAGTTGCCTCATGGTTTCGGATTTTCCGAACAGAGGCATTCCGTATCGAATCACATACGCGGTGGGACCGCGCCCGAGCGGCGCGGTATGCGGCGGGGTATCGTTTTCATCCACGTAATAGGGGAAGCGAAGCAAGTCTGTTTCTTTCTCGTACAATGCGATAAAGAAGTTGTCGGCAAACATGACTCTCCGCAAGGATTCGTGAATCGCCCGGTAGAAATCCTGCATGCCGCCGCTCAGGCTGGCGGCATCGCTAATGCGATAGATCGCATTTTGCAGTGCCTCCGCCTGCACCCGCTGGGAAATATCCACTTTGATCCCCTGAATGAACCGCTTATGCGTGGAATGATCTTCGAAGATCACGGCTTCATCATGGAACCACACGATGCGCCCGTCGCGCGCCACGCTTCGATAATCGGTGGCAAGCGGTTCGCCGGTTTCATAGAACCGTTTCGCTTCGGTCAGCACGCGTTCCCGGTCCTGCGGGTGAATTGTGTTCCGCCACGCTTCCGGGTCGGAGAGATATTCTTCCGGGGTATACCCGAGCAGGGTTTCGATCTGCGGACTCACATACAACAACGTCTTCGCTTCGTCCATCAGGGCGGTATAGGTGATAGCCGAGATATGCTCGACCACGGTGCGATATTTTGCTTCCGCTTCACGCAACGCCTCCTCCGCCATCTTACGCTCGTGCAGTTCCTGTTGGCTGAGGGTATATAAGCGCGCATTTTCTATGGCAATGGAGGCAAGCTCGGCAAAACGAGTCATTAGCTCAAGGTCATCCTGATCGAACTTGCGGCCCGGAGTCACGTCACCGATTCCCAGCACGCCCATGATCTTCGATTTAGCCATCAAAGGAACAGCCGCCGACGCATGAAATTTCAGGTCATCCGAGAAGATATTCAATTTCCCGTGCCACGTATCGTAATCGTCCACGCTCATTGGCTTTCCGGTTTCCCATGCTTTTCCAGCCAGTCCCTCGCCGATCTGCAAGCGCGTTCCGATATAGTGACTGGAAGGTCCCATCCCCATACTCAAAACGAGTTCGCTTTCATCCGGTTTCAGCAGGTAAATATACCCATCCATGGTTTCGAACAGCTCGATGGCTTGCTTTAAAATTTCCTGAAGGACCTCCGAAAGTTCGGTTTGTTTTATCAATGGCAGGGTGGCTTCCTGCAAGGCGGTCAGGATACGGTTGCTCCGCCGGATATCCTCGTACAACCGTGTGCGCTCGATTGCCTTTGCCACCTGACCTGAAACGAATTCCAACATGCGCAGTTCTCGTTCGGAATACACTTCCGGATTGTGATAATCCTGCAGTGCGATCACGCCGATGGTCCTGCCCTCCACGATCAGCGGCGCGCCAACCCAGATCGGCGAAGGCGGACCCACCAGCTCGACTTCGCCCGTGCGGGCCAGTTCCTCGAAATTGGCGGCGTCGCTCAACAGGGCTTTTCCGGTGCGCAGGATGTACTCGGTCATTCCACGCCCGGGCTGGGTCGCCGGTATCGAAGCGGATCCATCCACCTCGTCCACGTAATAAGGGAAACTCAAAACCTCGCTCGCCTCATCGTACAGCGCGATGTAAAAATTTTGCGCGGGCATCACCTGTCCAATGATCGTATGCACCGAACGGAACAAGTCATCCATGCTGATGGCATTGTTCGCCGCCTCGCTGATCTGATAGATCGCCGCCTGTAAAGCCTCCGCCCGTTTTCGGTCGTTGATGTCACGGACGATCGCCAGAACGACCGTGCGGCCGCCATATTCCACCATCCGCGCGCTGACCTCCACCGGGAACGTCGTTCCATCTTTGCGCTTGTAATCGGTATCGAAGATCAACCCGCCCTGATCGCGGACCAGCCTCAGCCGTTGATCCCACTCATCCAAATTGGAAATATGCCCGGCAACATCCGTAATGTTCCTCTGGCTCAACTCCTCACGGGTATAGCCAAGGCGGTCCAAAGCGGTCTGGTTGAAATCAATATATCCCCCCGACTCCGGTTCGATCAAGAAGATGGCATCGTTCGATTGATCCATCAGATTCCTGAACTGACGGAGCACTTGTTCCGATCGTTTGCGTTCGGTGATATCGTACAGGCAGCTCAACACACAAGGCTGCCCTTCGAGCAGGATTTCCTCGGAAGAAAGCGAAACCCAAAATTCCATCCCGCTCGGGCGGCGCAGCAGCACTTCATAATCGCGCAAGAGGCCTGTGTGTTCCAGTTCACCCAACAACTTAAGCCGATCGCGTGGATCCGCGTAGAAATTCTCCGCTTTTTGACCGATAACTTCCGAGAGCGGTACGCCCAACAAGTTCGCAAGCGAAGAATTGCCGTATAAAATGATTCCATCTGCCAATGAATTGAGGGTGATCGGGATCGGCGACGCCTCCAGCACCGTGAGCAGGCGCGCCTCGCTTTCACGCAACGCCATCTCGGTATGCTTCCGTTCGGTCATATCCGTCAACGAGACCATCACACTTTTAAATTTCTCATCTTCACGTGGAAAAACAATCGTCCTCCAAAGATGTATAGTTTTTCCCCGCAACGTTCTATCTGTAACTTCTCCCTCGAAAAACAACCTCCCCTCGGCGATCGCCACCAGCTCATCGCAAAAATCCACCAACGCTTCGGGCAGGAGTCTGGTTTCGAGACTGCCGAGTAATTCCGACTTATCCGTAGCCTCGAAGAGACGCAGGGTCATCGCGTTCACATCGACCACCTTCACCATCCGCGCCGCATTCATCACGAATTCGGGATGCTCACCCAGATATTTTCGAAAATCGGTCACCCCCTGCTCGCGCAATTGCATCAACGCCTTTCTAACCTCCGAGAAATCCTCCTCCCAGATGGAGATCGGCAACGCATCGAACACATCGCGAAATCGTTTCTCGGGCAGGGAATCACGAGACTGCGGAGCGCGGGAAGCCGACCCCTTTCGCTCCGTGCGTATCGTTCTAGGTTTTGCCGAACTACGCTCTGCGGTAGTGATGCGTTTTTTTCTCATGGCAAAATATCGGATGGAACGACAAAATCGATCGCTTCACTTTACCCCATTCCCTTCTCGTTTCCCCTGACTATTATAATATTGCCATGCACCCTTGGCGTCTTCTCGTCACACCGCCCGCACGCGGCGCATGGAACATGGCAGTGGACGAATCGATCCTGCTTCACATCGGACGCGGCGATTCGCCCCCGACCTTGCGGCTGTACGCGTGGACCCCAGCCTGCCTCTCCCTTGGATATGCCCAGCCCTTCGCGGATGTGGACGCCAAACGGTTGAGGGAACGCGGCTGGGAAATTGTCCGGCGCGTCACCGGCGGGCGCGCCATCCTCCACACCGACGAGTTGACGTATTCGGTCATCGCACCCAACAACGAACCGCGCGTTGCTGGCACCGTACTTGAAAGTTACAGCCGCCTCGCACAGGCATTGTTGCTTGCCGTAAAAAACCTGAATGTACCTGTGGAAATGAAACAGGTAGAGCAAAATGGCATTTTGCTCAACAACCCCATTTGCTTCGAAGTCCCATCCACCTACGAGATCACCGTGGACGGAAGGAAATTGATCGGCTCGGCGCAGGCGCGCAAGAAAGAAGGCGTGCTTCAACACGGTTCGTTGCCGCTGAGCGGAGACCTGACAAGAATTTGCGAAGCGTTGGTCTTTGAGGATGAACTCGCGCGCACAGACGCGGCAAATCGTTTGCTCTTGCGTGCGACCACGGTCGAGTCCGCGCTGGGGCGTGAAGTCGGCTGGGAGGAGGCGAGTCAGGCTTTCATCCGCGCGTTCGAAGCGCAACTGGGATTAAGTTTCGAGCACGGCAAATTATCTGAAAAAGAAATCTCGCGAACCGAGGAACTGGTTCGCGAGAAATATGGTCATCCGTCTTGGACAGAGAGGGTGTAAATCTATGGGATGGTCGTCCAGCGATCGTTCAAGCCGAAGCCCGGCGCTCCAATCTTGAATTGTAATCCGTGATAGCCGCCGACGGGGTCGTTGTAGACTTCCTGGATGATCTCATATTGTCCCCATAGCGAGCCACCCGGTCCCACCCATACGATCTTGTCGAACAGTGTATAGGTTGCATCCTGCGAGCCATTGCCATCGGAGTCGTAATCTCCGATCACGTGGTTCGTGAGCCAGCCTAAACTGACGCCGGATGTGCCGCGATCAAGCAACCCGTCACCATTGCAATCCTTGGTCGAGAGCCAGTCGTCTGACCACTTCATAATCAGCGTGTCGTCCACGAAGTCGCCTGTTAAGCCCCAATAGGTGCCATCCAGATTGCGGTCAGAGCCATCGTACGTGCCGTTGAACATGTGTGCCTGATAGTTGTAGCCAAACTGGTCATAGCCCATGACGAGTGTATTGCCAAGGCTGTCTTGCAGTGTACCAGATTGGATTTTGACACACCCGTCCGGCGCGGCACTGACAGCGGACACCGTCAACACGAGCGCCAGCATGACAAGCAAAGTGACAACATACTTTTTCATTTTTTCTCCTCTACTGAATAACATACTCGACGATGTGAGAATTCTGGTTGACAAGTATTTTCGATCGCCTCCTTTCCCCAGTTTAAAACAATCCAGCAAACGCGGTCTGTTTTGCTACTGGCTTCCCTGAAGCCTTCCCCATTCTCCAATACAACATTGTTGCGAGTCTGCGACCGACACAGGGCACTGGTTCACAACGCCTTCAATGTCATAGCTACGTTCGACTGTAGTTCATTCTCCCTGAAATCCAACGGACGTAAAACCAGTATAACGACAGCACCGACTTATTCAAGTAGTACAAAGGTTGCAATTGGATAAATTTACCCCTGATCATCCACGAAGATCGTGTTGGGAAAGCCAAGCGCGGCAAAGAACTTGAAGAGGTACGCCTCGGCATTGATCTGTGCCTGTTCGAGGATCCCATCTTCGAGCGCGGCTTTGAGGATTTCCTCCTCCGCCTTTTGCCTCACCAGTGTTTCGAGATTCGGGTCGGGCTTGGTGAGCAAGCCTGTTTCGCGGTCGTACACATAGGATTTTTCATTATCGAGCGTGGCAATGAAAATTTCAGCGGGAGGCAACCTCACAGTGAGCACGCCGTTCTCATACCGCATGTGTTCAGGAGCCAGTTTTTCCATATCGATACCGGCGATCACTGTGCCGTGACCGACGAAAAGGATCTTATCTCCAAAGAAGGTTGCAAAAGTTCCCCCGCCGGTTTCACCGGTGATCACCTTTTCCACGCTGTATTGAATTGTCTCGAGCCGCGCCAGCGCGCGGATTTCGTTGATGTAGGTGATCGGGTCCGGGATGATCGTCGGCGTTGGGTTGAGCAGGCTTGCCACTTGAGTCTGTAAAGAGCGATTCGCTTCGTTCACTTGCTGGAATGGCTCGGTGGCGGCCTGTGCGCTCTCGCGCACGGTCTGCACGATGAAGTACGCCGCGAGCGCGATCACCACCAGGATCAAGATGGAAAGCAGGTTATTGTTTTTCATGCTCATATTATAATCTCTTCGGGGAACGCATGAATCGTAAATCGTTTCGTCACTGGCTGGTCTTCGTTGCATGGCTGGTTGTGCTGGGATGTAATCTTCCGCGCTTGCCGGCGAGACCACCCACACACACCCCGAGTCCCAGCGCGCCAACCGAGACGAGTGCGCCGCCCGCTTCTGTTCCGACGGTGGAACTGGGTCTGGCGGAGAATCCATTGATCCTCGCCCTGCCGCCCTCTGCCAGCCCCGCCGCTGTGGACGCCGCGAACTTCATCGCCGCGCAGTTCACCGAACGGACGGGCTACGTGGTGGTGACCGTGATCCCCGATTCGCAAACCGCGCTCGTGGATGCGTTCGCCACGGGCAACGCGCATATCGCTTTGCTCGAACCGTACGCCTACCTGCTCGCCCATCAACAGGAATCTGTCAAAGCCGCGTTTGCCCTAGCCGAAGACGGACAGACGTTTTACGGAGCGCAATTTCTCGGCCGGCGCGACGAGGAATTCATCATCCATTTCAATTCGATCTCCGAAACGAACATCATTGACGATGCGGGCGTGGCGCTCGCGCAATTCCATGGGAAGAAACCGTGCTGGAGCGATGAGAAGTCGCCTTCGGGTTATGTAGTGCCGTTGGGGTATCTCAATGCGCATCAAGTGGTTACACAACCAGCCGCCTTCGTGGAGGGACACCCCACCGTTGTTCGTTCGTTATATGCCAGCGGCATCTGCGACTTCGGCGCGACGTACATCGACGCCCGAACATTCCCCTCTCTCGAAGATCAATTCCCCGATCTCTTCGAACGCGTTGTTGTCATCTGGCGCATCCCGGAGATCATCCCCTACAACGTGTTGGCGTTCTCCTCGAGGATGCCAGCCCCCATGCGCGACCTGTTCGCGAACATTCTCCCGGTCATCCTGCAGATCGATCAGGGACGCGCTGCCTTCCAAACCGCCTACGGCATAGAAGAATTATTGCCGGTCAACGACGCGTACTACGAGGAGTTCCGCCGCTATGTGGAAGCCTCCGCTCTCGACCTCGCCGCCCTGATTAAATGATCGAGCCATGCATCACGGCATGGCTCGGTTTCGTTCACAGCCTACGGCAGGGACGTGCTGATCGTGCTGAACGTGTTGCCGGTTTTCGGTCCGAACATCCGCACAACAACGATGACAAGGATGGCGACCAGAACCAAAATGATCGCGTACTCCACAAGCCCCTGCCCCTTTTCTGCAGGCGCAAATAACATGAAAACATTCCTTTCAAATCAATGGGTACAACGGGTGAGCCTGAGTTCCTCCTCAGGCAGATGGTTGTATTCTTAGGACGAAATTGAATAACGTTGGTTACATACAAAAAGACCCCGCCGGGTGGCGGGGTCTTTTTTTCGTGCACGTGTGCCGATTAAGGCAGGGAGTCGTTGATGGTGCTGAAGGTATTGCCGACCTTGGGTCCGAGCAAACGCATGACCGCGATCACGACGATGGCGACGAGCGCGAGGATGATCGCATACTCGACGAGGCCTTGGCCTTTTTCTTTTGGTGCAAACAACATGGTAACATTCCTTTCGTAATAAATTTTGTTCGAGGCACACCCTGCGAACTGTTTCAGAGTATAACCAGTTCCCGAAAAATTTCAAGACTTTTAAAGTTACATTGCGTTTACAGGTTTGTTAATCAATGGTGTAACCTTTTCACATCTTCATAGTCTGTAACCCAAAAACCATCGGGACGATGTGTGTGCTCTGTGGCTTTACACATCAGGATAACCACTCTCCCACCCCTACCTTAATCCGAACTTTAGAAATTCATGATAGGATGCGCCCTTCCCGTTCGTGGATGTCAATCGTTTCCGACCAGAACAATGACAAAATCATGATAAAACGTTTTCTAAAATTCCTGCGGCAGTTGCTCATCGCACTCGGTATCCTGGGAGCGGTCGGGGTGATTCTGCCGCGCCTCATCACCTCGATGTATTCGATGAACCGCATCTACCAAACGGAGGACGCCCCGCAAAAACGGCTCGCCATTGTGTTCGGCGCCGGGCTGCGCCGCGACGGCACACCCACCGCCATCCTGCGCGATCGGGTGGAGACCGCCGCCGATCTTTATTTCACCGGCAAAGTTGAAAAGTTGCTCATGAGCGGCGACAATCGCTTTTTGGAGTACAACGAACCTGAATCTATGCGGCAGTACGCCCTCTCGCTGGGCGTGCCGGACGAAGCGATCGCCATGGATTATGCCGGCCGGCGCACCTACGATACCTGTTACCGGGCAAAAGAGGTCTTTGCCGTGGAGGATGTTCTGCTGGTCACGCAAAAATTTCACCTGCCGCGGGCGCTCTTTTTGTGCAACGCGCTCGGCTTGGAAGCAACCGGCGTGGAGGCGAATACCCGTCGCTTTTGGAGCTTATCTCTTTTGATCTGGAACGTGCGCGAACTCCTCGCCACCACCGGGGCTTTCCTCGATGTTTTCGTCACCAATCCTCAACCCGTTTTGGGCGAGCCAAGCCCGTTGTTTGTGGATTGAACCAGCCAGAATCAGAGCGCCAACCCCATATTTAGGGGAATCCAGCGATTCCCCCTGCCTGTCCAGACATCCTTTTTGTGGATAAGTGTCGATTATTTGTGGATAACTGGCAGTGCATGTGGAGAAGTAGGCTAGGTTTGCAAACCCGACTCCATTAGGCATCCCCCAGATATGGGTGAGGCGTTGAGTCCTTTCCAAAATGTGGAGAATAGGAGAACTCGATGTTTTCTGTGGATGGTTTGTGGATGGATTTATCCCGATTCCTTCCACAGGGACGGTTGCCTCAGATGACTGGATCAAGCCGCACATCCGGGCAGGGACGCGGGCAAGCATCCCACACGTACGGGCGGATCCGGTCCGTCCACATTGTCCACACCCCCTACTACTATTACGAATCTCATCCTCTCTTTAATAAAATGCTTGAATCTGATACCTAAATCCTGTACAATCTTCCATACAACATATCGGCCCCTCTTTATAGTTGGGAGGTCCATCATGGACATGATCAAGGTTTCAGCCAACTCCCGTACCTCTGCCGTTGCCGGGGCAATTGCGGGTGTCGTCCGTGAACACAAGCGGGCGGAAGTGCAGGCGATCGGAGCCGGAGCCGTGAATCAGGCGGTGAAGGCGCTTGTGCTGGCGACTGGGTATCTGAAGAACGACGATATCCACGTGGTCTGTGTGCCGGAGTTCGCGGATGTGACGATCGACGACAAGGTGCGCACAGCCATTAAGATCGTCGTCGAGCCGCGCTAGGTTGGATGCCGTTTTGAAATGGGTGGTTTATAATGGCGGAGGGATGTTCTCCCATGTTGTGTGATGCTGGCTTCTTCGCATGAATGACTCAAAGAATTTCTGGCGCAGTCTATTATTTCTCACACTGATCGCCGCACTGTGCGGGGCGATGGTGTTTCCTGTGTTCGCGCCGGTGAAGGCGGCGCCGATGAAGGCAGTTTCCCCTGGTGATATCGTAATTAGTGAGTTTCGATTCAGAGGATCAGCCGGAGCAACTGATGAGTTTGTTGAGATTTACAATAGAACTGGTGGAACAATTAATCTGAATGGATGGAAACTCAAAGGGTCGAATTCTTCTGGTGCCACCTCAACGCGATTTACAATTAGTTCCGATATACTTCTTGAGCCTGGACAATATTTTTTATTCGCAAATATCGCTACAGTGGATGGGATCAGCGCAGACGCAGTCTATACTACAGGTATCACTGCTGATGGAGGCGCGGCAATTACCCTTCCTAATGACACAATTGTAGACGAAGTGGGAGTGAGTGCAGGGTCTGCTTTTAAGGAAGGTACGAATCTTACTTCTTTTCCATCGGACACTGATCAAAGTTACGAACGAGGTGCTGGAGGTCTTGCCGGGAATTGTAACGATGCTGGAGATAATCTAGGGGATTTTTTACCTCTTGCTCCTAGCCAACCTCAGAACTTATCAGGACCTGTCACATATTGCCCCGGACTTGAAACTTACACACCAACACTAACCCCATCAACAACGCCAACTTCAACTATCACTCCCACCGAAACAATTACTCCAACCACGACCATAACGCCTACAACGACGATCACTCCCACATCGACAATAACGCCTACGCCAAGTAGAACTCCTACTCCTACAGTTACAGCGCTCACGCCTGCTACAAACATCGTGATCAGTGAATTTCGAACCGTAGGGCCCAATGGCGGGAATGATGAATTCATCGAACTATATAATCCAACGAACTCAACGATTCCAATTGGAAATTGGACGATAGAGAAATCCAGCGGCTGTGGATCTTCAGTTGAAGTGATCGCAACCATCCCTGCTGGCGAGACTTTGGTGTCAGGACAGCATTATCTGATCGGCGGCAGTTCATATAGCGGCTCCGTGACTCCTGACCTGCCTGACACTTTAGGCATTGCAAACGAAGGCGGGATTGCTCTTTTCAATGGTACAACGATCGTAGACCAAGTAGGGTTGTGTTCCAACACTCTCTATCGCGAAGGACCCACTACTCAGAACCTTACTCCATTGACAACCAATACGAACCGAGGCTATGACCGCAAGTCCAGCCCATCGGGTATCTGCGTTGATTCAAATAATAATGCGGCAGACTTTATCTTGCGTACCCCAAGCGATCCTCAAAACTCATCAAGCCCATTGACGACCTGTGGCAACCCGACCCCAACTCCCACAGTCACTCGTACACCCACCATTACACGAACGCCAACGAAACCACCTACCGCATCTCGAACGCCAACCTCTGTGCCTGCTCAATTGGTCGCCATCAACGAATTCGTGCCGCGCCCCGGCCGCGATTGGAACAACGACGGTCTCATCAACACCGGCGACGAATTCATCGAACTCATCAACCACGGCACGATCAGCGTCAACATCAGCGGCTGGACCCTCGACGACGAAGCCAACATCGGCTCGGACCCTTACGTGCTAACCTCGCGCGTCCTTCAACCCGGCGAACGGATCGTGTTCTATGCGAGCGTGACGGGCTTATTGCTCAGCGACGGCGGCGACGGCGTGCGTCTCCTCAAACCCAACGGCGGATTGGTCGATGCGTTCAACTACACCGTGGTGAACTATCCCGACCAATCGTTCTGCCGCCTGCCGGATAACGGCGGCTTGGACGATTGGAACCGCAACTGCTACCCCACGCCGGGACTGCCAAACTCGCTGGGAAGCGCACCGGGCGCGTCAGCATCTGGTGCAGATGATTCTCTCTGTCCCATCGCCGATACGCTTCCGTTCGAGTTCTTCCTCGCCGAGTGCGCGCCGTTCGGGAATAATATTTGGAGTCGGTTTTATTGGGATAACACAGGCTGGTACGGGGAAATGAATCTACCGGAGTATCCGGGAAAATGGGCTGTCTTCGTTGATTAACCCGTTTGACGCGGTTTAATCCCGAAAGGATGAAACGATTCTAGAATCGGAAGCCAGACATTCCCAAATCCCAAAGGGATGACATACCCTGTCAACTCTATGACACTCCTACGGGGTTGAAAATCACCCATCTTCGAGTCTTTTCGGGGTCTTTAGTGCGCAAGTTAAGCCATCAAAAAAACTGGCAAAGGTCAAACGACCTTCGCCAGATAATCTAATCCTCCGCCGCGCGTGCCATTTCCTCAGGCTCGAACACCACCTCTTCTTTGCCGGTCAACTTCTCATCCACTTTTTCGATGATCAGCCGCAAGTGACCGGGATGTGAGACGTAATCCAGATCGTCCGCGGGGACAGCCAGCACCGGGCAAAGGGTGAAGTTATCGATCCACGTTTCGTAGAGATTGTTCAAGCCTTCCAGATAATCCGGTGCGATGGTGCGTTCGTAGTCGCGTCCGCGGCTCGAGATGCGGTTCAGCAGGGTGGGCACCGAAGCTCGAAGATAGATGACCAGATCGGGGGGCGGGAGGAAGCGCATCATCGTTTCATAGAGGTCGCGATACGTCTCGTAGTCGCGCTCCTGGATGTGTCCCTGCAGATATAGATTCCGCGCGAAGATCTCGGCGTCTTCATACACACTGCGGTCCTGCACGACCGACTCGGGGTGTTGTGAGAGTTGGAAGTGCGCGCGCAGGCGATGCGTGAGGAAGAACACCTGCGAATGGAACGACCAAGCGTTCATATCGGAATAAAAATCGGCGAGGTACGGGTTCTCGGTGACCGGCTCGTAGAACGGCTCCCATCCGGTGCGGGCGCACAACATCTGCACCAGTGTCGATTTTCCCACGCCGATGTTACCGGCGATCGCGACAAATTTTTTCATGGTGTTCCTCCTCAAAATTCAGGCGACCAAGGTGTTGGTCGCCCGTTGGAAATTTATTCCGGAAATTCTCCAGCAAGTTCCTTGTCGATCACCTGCTGGAAGACCTCCAACGGCTGAGCGCCAACGATGGCAAGCCCGTTGACGAAAAACGTCGGCGTTGAATTCACACCGAGATTGAGCGCGAAGTCGCTGTCGGCTTGAACGGCTTGCTGATAGGTGCGTTCGGTGATGCAGGTTTCGAACTCATCCATGTTGAGCCCCAGCGTTGCGGCATATTGCGAGTAGACGCCCGCGCCGAGCAATTCACCTCCGAACAATTTATCGTGATATTCCCAGAACGCATTTTGTTCGTTCGCACACATCGCCGCTTCTGCCGCGGGCTGGGCTTCGGGATGAATAGACGTGAGCGGCAGGTGACGATACACCAGCCGGATCTGTTTGGGATACGCCGCGAACAAAGGAGCGTATACGGTTTGATGCCACTGCCGGCAATACGGACATTGAAAATCGCTGAACTCGACGATGGTGATGGGTGCATCCTCGGGTCCAATGGAGGGATATCCCTCGTCGGGAATATCGTAGCGGATGACTTGCGGCGCTTCTTCCACAACTTCAGGCTGGTTCGCCGACGGCGAATCGATTGCCGCCTGTGTATTGGCTTCCGCTTTTGCAAACAGATTCGTACCCCAGATCACGTAGCCGAGCAACAGACCGATGGCAAACGTCAACACGCTCAAAGCGCTGAAAAAATGACTGCGCTTGAACGTGATCGTATCTTCTTCGAGGATGGTTGGTTCGGGGTTGATCTCTGGTTCGGGTTCAACAAGAGTTTTTCTTCGAGTAGGCATGGTCGGGATTATAGTTCATGCCCCGTGATTTGTCAGTTGCAACTTTTGTACTGAGTAGGCGTATGAAAAGTTGTGTGCCTTTCGGTCAAAGACCCTTTCTTTTGAACACAGATTGGACGGATTCCACGGACAATCACTCTGCATTGTCCGTGTCCTAAAAAGAATTAAGATACGCTCTCTTCGAGCAAAATGAATTGGAGGTCGAAATGACAACTCATGCAAAACGCATCCCGTGGTATCTCTGGCCCTTCGCCGCGATCTGGAAACTGCTGGCGGTCATCGTCGAAATGACGGGCCGACTCGTGGCGATGATCCTCGGCATCGTGCTGATGATCGTCGGTGTGTTGGTGAGCCTTACCATCGTCGGTGCGATCGTTGGCGTGCCGCTGGCGATCGTGGGCTTATTGTTGTTCCTGAAAGGAATATTCTAAAACGTAGAGCGAGATATTATCTCGCTCTACAAAATTAAGGGGCAAGCGTTTCGGGCGGCGCGCCCCGCTTCCGAAACCGGAGCCGGATCGTGTAGGGGAGCGAAGAGACGAATCGCCGCACGGGAGGAATCCGCATGATGAGCAAGATTCCCGCAATGATGGAATACACCAACGGACGGATGATCTCACCCTGCAATGCGAAGAAGTCGCCTTTCTTTCCCCACGCAAAATGCAATAACACGAGGGGTACGATGAGATAAACGAGCTGGTGCAGGCGCTTCCAATTCTTACCGAGGCGTTTCTTCCACACATCGAAGGAGGTCATTGCCAGGGGAATCAACATCAGGAACCCCAACAGACCAACAAGGATATACGGCTTCTCGAGGATGGTCTGAATGATGAGACTCCAGGCAAAACCGTAATCAAGATTGACGAAGATTATGACGTGAATGGTCGCGTACATGAACGCGTACAATCCCAGCGCGCGGCGGCGTTTGAGCGGTTCGCTCCATTGGAAGAGTTTGTTGAGCGGCGTGCACGCCAGCGAAAGGATGAGCAACGTGATCGCGTGGCGACCCGTGCGTTGTTCCAGTTCCTGGATCGGGTTTGCCGAAATATTGCCAGTGATGAAATCAACGGCGATCAACACAAGCACAGACCATGCATACACGTGCATGATGATTTGTAGAGGGGTGTAACGTTTAGAGAGGGTTTTCATATCAATAACTCTGTATCAGATCCATGCCTTCGTACAAGTGCGCCACCTGTTCGGCATAGCCGTTGAACATCAACGTGGGGCGGCGGCTCAACTCGCCGATGCGCCGTTCCGATGCCTGCGACCAGCGCGGGTGCGGGCGTTCCGGGTTCACGTTCGAATAAAAACCATACTCGTTGGGACCAACGGTATTCCACAAGGTCTGAGGTCTTTCCTCCACCAGTTCGATCTTCACAATCGATTTGATGGATTTGAACCCATACTTCCACGGCACCACGAGTCGGATCGGCGCGCCGTTCTGGTTCGGCATGGGCAGACCATACAGACCCGTCGCGAGGATCGTCAGGTCGTTCATCGCTTCGTCGAGGCGCAAGCCTTCATTGTACGGCCACGGATAGAACCCGCTGCCTTGTCCCTGCATCTCTTCGGGGCGATAGACCGATTCAAAACGAACATACTTCGCGTTCGATGTTGGCTCCACTTCGTTCAAGATGTTCGCCAGTGGAAAACCCGTCCACGGGATGACCATGCTCCACGCCTCGACACACCGCAAACGATAGATCCGTTCCTCTTGTGTGAACTTGCTCAACAGATCCTCGATGCCGTATTTCTTGGGCCGCTTCACCAGACCGTAGACTTCCACCGTCCAGGGTTCTGTAGTGAAATTTTCCGAAAGCGGCGCAACCGCCACCTTGTTGGTGCTGAACTCATAGAAATTATTGTAGTTGGTGATATCTTCATACAATGTTGCGGGATCGCCCAACTCATCGAACTTCGGAGGAAAAGCCGCCTCTTCCGACGGGATGGCTGACTCAGTCACCTTCGGCGCGCACGCCGCCAGCACCGCGGACCCGGTGAGGATTCCCGCCGCTTTGAGAAAATCGCGCCGCGATAGATATTGGGAATACGGTGTGATCTCCGAAGATTTCACAGGGACGGATCTGTATTTGTTTTCCATGGTTTCTCCATATTCGCCTCTCCCTGCGGCAGAGGGCAGGGTGAGGGTTAATATTCCTCATTCAACAATAATTGAATGTTCTTTTCTGTTTCGATATAACGACCCTCGCCGATATGCATGTAACGGATGCGGCCCTGCTTGTCTATCAGGTACAGCGTGGGCCAGTAGTTGTTCCGATACGCGCGCCATGTGGCGCCATCGTTATCCTGAGCGACGGCGTACTCGATGCCGTAACTCGAGACCGCGTTCTTCAAATTTTCAATATCGGCCTCGTAGTCGAACTCGGGGTAATGATTGCCGATGATGACCAGCCCCTGAGTGGCGTACTTGCTGTGCCAAAGTTTCAACGAGGGCATCACGTTCTTGCAATTGATGCAATCGAACGTCCACATCTCGAGGAGCACGACTCTGCCGCGCAAGTCCGCGAGGCGCAGCGGGGAGTCCACGTTCAGCCAGATATCGTTCGTCAATTCGGGGGCAAGCCCAAGGTCCGGGAGGGAGGCGGGTGGGTTAGGCATAAAAGAATCCGCTGGAGGTTGAGTCGTGTTCGACGCGCATCCGACAAGCAGGAGGGCGATGCATCCGAAAAGAATCCGCTTCATGGTTCGGTTTCCTTGATGCCGTTATTCTAGAAAAACATCCTTACGAGAAGATTACATATTGATAAATATCCCCTAAAAGTTTTTCAAGGAAAGTAAAACGTGAACTGCGTGCCTTTGCCGATTTCGCTTTCCACGCGAATATCTCCCCCATGCGCCTGCACGATGCCGCGCGCGATCGCAAGCCCCAACCCCGCGCCGCCTGTGATCCGATTGCGGGATTTTTCGCCGCGATAAAAACGCTCGAACACATGCGGCAGGTCCTCGGCGCGGATGCCTTCGCCCGTATCGCTCACGGTCACTTCCGTGCGTTTGCCCATCCGCCGCACCCATACGCTGACGCGCCCATGCGCGGACGTGTGACGCAGCGCGTTGCCGATCAAATTGTTCAACACGCGCCCGATGGCTTGCGTGTCCATGCGTACCGGGTCTACATCCGGGTCGACATTTCCTTCGAGCGTGATTTCCTGTTGCTTTGCAAGTTGTGTGAAACTTTCAAGCGTGTCTGAAACGAGATCGCTCAGTGAGGCGTCCGCTTGGTTCAACGGAAAGCCTCCCGCGTCGAGTTGCGCCATCTGGAAGAGATCGTCGATCAACGACGATAACGACCGCACGTCGCGTTGTGCGGTGTGCAAATATCGTTTTACGGTTTCGGGGTCCTCCACGACTCCATCGGACAGCGCTTCGAGAATCGCGCGCATGGAGGTCAGCGGGGTTTGCAGGTCATGGCTTACCCACGCGATCAAATCGCGGCGCAGGCTATCGAGTTCGCGTTGTTTTTTATCAGCCGCTTGCAGTTGTTCCGCCATTTGGTTGAACGTGACCGCGAGCGATGCAACTTCGTCCCGCCCGTTGACCGTGACGCGCGTCTGTAAATTCCCCTCTGCCAATCTTTCCGCCGCGCTCTTAAGTTGATGGATACGCTCGGTGACCGTGCTGGAGAGAAAATATCCGAGCACCATTGCCATTCCGCCCGCGAAAACAAGCAGGACGATCGCGAGCAGAAGATCGTGCTCGCTGGCGAACATCATCTGCGCCGAAAACCACACGTTGAAAAAGGTGAGAACGCTTGCCAGTGCGTACCCGCCGAGCAGCGTCCAGCGCAGCGCGGGCGAAAAGTTGATCCAACCCATGCGATAGGCGACATACCCCACCAATGCAGAGATCAATGCTGTGATGGTCAGATACAACGCCATCAAGCCGAGGTCTCGTAACGGCGGGAGCATGACCAGCTCGAAAATTCCCAGCGAGATCGCCAGGATGATGGCAACGCCGATCAAGAATCGGGCGGGCATGGGGGTTCGGGAGAGGGTGGTTTTCATATTATTTCGTCATTGCGAGGGCGATGGTCTTTCGCCCGAAGCAATCTCAAATACAGTGAGGGAGATTGCTTCGTCGCAACAAACGCTCCTCGCAATGACGCTATGGTTCGAATTTATACCCAACGCCCCACACGGTAAGCAACCGCGCGGGCTGTGAGGCGTCCTCTTCGATCTTTTCACGCAGGCGGCGCACATGCACCGTCACCGTGCCGGGGTCGATGTATTGCGAGCCGCCCCACACGCGCTCCAGTAATTGTTCGCGCGTAAACACCTGCTTCGGATGCCGCGCCAACAAATACAGCATATCGAATTCTTTCGCGGTCAATTCGACTTCTTCGTTTCGGACCGTCACCACGCGACTGCGCGGGTCAATGGATAGATTCTCAAAGGACAAACTGCGTTCATTCCCAGCCTCCGCCTGTTCCCGCCCAAGACGCCTCATCACCGCCCGCACGCGACTCACCAACTCCTGCGGGCTGAACGGCTTGACGACGTAATCGTCCGCGCCGATCTCGAGCCCCACGATGCGATCCATTTCCTCGCGCCGCGCCGTCAGCATGATGATCGGCACATCGGAGCGGTCGCGCAGCCAGCGGGTCAGCGCGAGTCCGTCCACTTCGGGGAGCATGATATCGAGGATCACGAAATCGATCTGCTCGCGCTCGAAGATGTTCATCGCCCTTTTCCCATCCGACGCGGTTTGCACGCTGTACCCTGCGCGCTTGAGATAGAGCGTCACCACCTCGGCGATGCTGGCTTCATCTTCGACGATGAGTATGGTCTGCGCGTTCATCGCGTCGAATCATACTCCACAATTGAACGGATGTACCTGCGTGTTCAGAAATTCGTAAGCATTGTTTCACGCCCCCTTGAACCTTTCACTGACTAGTCTTCGATCGGTTCGAGATCGTCGAACGAACGGAGGTGGTCGCGTCCCGCCTCTTTGACCGCATACATGGCTTTATCAGCCGCACGCAACAGGGATTCGTGCGTCTCCCCGTTCGTGGGATACGAGGCAAGCCCCATCGAAAAAGTGGCAGATAGTGTGTGGAGCCCGTAGGAGACGCGCAGCGAGTTGAGGGATATGCGTAGCGTTTCGGCGCGTTCATATGCCACCTCCATGCTGATGTTCGTCATGACCACAACAAATTCCTCGCCTCCGTAGCGGCAGGCAAAGTCGCCGCGCCGGCTGAGCCCCGCCAATACGCCTGCGATCGCCTTCAACATGATATCTCCCGCCTCGTGCCCGTAGTTGTCGTTCACTTGTTTGAAGTGGTCGATGTCGATCATGATGATGCTAACGGAATATTTCTCGCGCGCCGCGCGCGAAAGTTCACGGTCGAGGGTCTCTTCGAGGTAGCGCCTGTTGAACAAATTGGTCAATGGGTCGCGGATGGCTTGCTCGCGCAACTGGCTTTGCAAGGTGCCGATCTCGATCAATTGCGACTGCAAGCGGCGATTGGCATGGCGCAGTTGCTTTTCCACGTCCTTGCGTTCGGTAATATCGCGGAAGACAATCAAGCGCCCGTTCAGTTGCCGGTACGCGTCGAATAACGGAGTGACGCGCAGGTCCAAATAACGGGACGGGTCGTTGGGAATCCGCATTTCGGTCTGTGATTGCGTTTCGTTCATCAGCGCATCCGATTGTTCGAGCCAGTCGCCCAATAGTTCAGAAACGTGCCTCCCCAAAATGGGAGATGTGTTGTCCCCTAAAAACTTTTTCATCGTAGGGTTGAAATCCACCACCCGGTTCTTCGCATCGAGCATCAATACGCCGTCGCTCATGTTTTCGATGAGCATACTGCGCGCCACAGGGATCAGGTCCATGAAGCGGGCGCGCAGGACGGCGAATGCGAAGAGAATCCCGGTGATGCCAAATGTGACCGGGGTCAGGTCCAGTCCGTTCAGGCGGATGAAATTGAGCTCGTTGTAGATACTGCCTGCCCACGGAATCACTGAGCCGATGAAGATCAGGCGGTATTGACTGCGGAACAACGCACCCAAACGCAGGGCGGAAAGGAACATCACAGCCAGCGCGAGGATGATCATCGC
This sequence comes from Chloroflexota bacterium, assembly GCA_040753755.1. GTDB lineage: Bacteria > Chloroflexota > Anaerolineae > Anaerolineales > Villigracilaceae > Defluviilinea. Next base: position 2,996 of record JBFMDB010000029.1, on the reverse strand, counting down.
GTACGAGTACGCCATGTTCACAAAATACCACGGACCGCGCACGAATTCGAACATGACGAGCCCGTTGATCTCGCTCGCCTGAATGGATTCATAATACAAGTGGTGGAGGTTGTTGGTGCACAGCAGGAGTAAGGAAAGGACGGGAAGTATGGCAAGCAGGAACAGATTCCGGCGGACCAGCCAGCGCTCATTGTGGGTGATCTTCAAGATGAACGCGAGGAAGAGGTTCGGCAGGGGAATGATGCCCACGTACATTACACGGAACCAGAAAATCTTTTGTTCCTCGGGAAAATTGAACAGACGCATCGCATATGCCCCCGACCAGACCGTCATGGATAGCAACAATAACCCCAACGTGAAGGAGCCCGGTGCGGAACGCCGCCCGGCGATCAGAGAGGCGGTCAACGTGATCAACGCCGATAGAAGAAGAAAAAATGCAAAAGGATGAATCTGCATATACCCATGACATTCTAGGCGACTTATTGTAGCCCTCCTTTCAAAAATAACGGCTTGCAACGAGTTAACAAACCAGCCATACCACTGAGTCGTCCATGGGTTGAACTCAAAGCGGTTACATCGTGATTCAAAATAAAAGGCTCTTCGGTTTTCCGAAAAGCCTTGTGGGTCGTGAACTATTCCTGATCGAACGAATCAAGAGCGGTTTCGAGGCTTTCATACATTGGGATGTTTTGCAGGAAGCCTGTGATGCCCAGCACGTTGTAGATCTGGGGCGGCGCATTGCACAATTTCAGTCGCGCCACTTTGAAGTGCTCTTCTTTCGGCGTGTACATCTGGTACACCTTCTGGATGGCGCGCATCCCTGCGCTGGTGAGCGTGTCGAGATCGCTCATGTCGATCAAGAGTCGCCGTGCGCCGCCGTCGTATGCGACACGCGCTTGTTCGAGCAATTGACCTTCGCTTTGGGCGTCGAGCCAGCCGCCGATGCGAAAGATGGTCACAACCAGCCCGGCCTGCGATGTTTCGCGCTGTTCAGATGTGATTTTGAAATCTGCATTCATGAGCGCCTCACAATGAACTCGTGGATGAATGGCTCGATTATACTCCGCTGTATGGAAAGCATAGGCAGGTTTCCTGAATGAAATTCGGGCTCCGTAACACGTCCTTCGTCTACCCCGGCGGCACGCGCGATATTTGGGAAGATACGAAAACCCGCATCCAGCGCGCCGAAGGGGACGGATTTGATTCGTTCTTGGTGATGGATCATTTCTACCAATTGCCCGCGCGCGGCTCGGAGGAGGAACCGTTCCTCGATGCGTGGACAGTCCTCTTCCTATACTCTATTTGTAGAATAGGTGATGGGCAGGTTTCGTGAAAACAAAAGGATCGAGCAACGAATCGCGCGATCCTTTTGATCGATGGAGCGGACTATCTTCGCTGGCGGGTTGACCGCGTGGCGGTGGCTTTGCCTGTGCTCCGCTTCGACTTCGACTTTCCGCCTGATTTCCCTTTAGCCTTGCGCGTGGAGCGAGCGGCTTTCTTGGTAGAGGCTCGTCGGACCGGCTTTTTTGCCTGCGCTTTGCGGGCGGGTTTCTTCGCTTTGGCATTTTTCTTCTTCGCTGCCGCCTTCTTCTTGGGCTTGGCTTTTGGTTTTGCCTCCACTTTCGGAGCCGCAACAGGCGTCACCACAGGATGTAGAACGGGTTCCGGCGTGGGGGTGGGTTCCGGCTCGGGCATCGGGGTCGGAGTGGGTTCGGGTGTATCTTGTGTTTGTTCGTTCATGGGATTCTCCTTTTGCTCAGAGTGATCTTCAAAGATTATACAAAAACCCCGAGCGAATCGCAATAGCCTTGGGAGAAATTTTTACGAATTTGTTTTCGTGATCTCCACCTGATGACCATCGGGGTCGCGCAGGTAAGCGGAGCGCCCCCAGTAGTAGTCCTTTGGCGGGATTTCGAGGATCAGCCCGCGCTGGGTCAGTGAAGCGCAGGCGGCGTCCACATCTTCGACCGCGAAAGCGATGTGATTGCTGGGCGGCAAATCTCCCTCCGAGGGCGGGTAGGTTTTGTGGATGAAAACCTTGGTTTCGTCGGACTTGAAGATCGCCATGTCGCCCGATTGCGCGACAGGTTCTGCGCCGAGCAGGGCGCGGTAGAAGCCCGCCATCGCTTGCACGTTATCGGTGAAGTAGGCAAGTTCGATGAGTTTCATTGATCTCCGTTCATTTTTTTAAACAAAGCCGATCTGAGCAAAAGCGTGCCGCTACAATAGACCCGGCTATCGGTTGAGTAGCCTAACGTTGCCCTAGAGAACTTTTTGCAGGAATTGCTTCACGTCGTTCTTCAACCTTTTTTTGTATACTGACTTCTTGTTTTGTTCGTTAGACCGCATGAAAACTTCGAGCAAAGTCGGTTCAGAATTCTGGACCGCTTGCTTTAACGCATCCAGTCCGCTCATGTGGGTTTGATACTTAATGTGAATGCTTTTTGCCAAAGCTTCAAAATCCGGTGCTCCCACATCGACAGCCGTGGATACGCCAAAGGTCTCTTCTTGGATCTTTTTAATGACCCCAAAGCCGTTGTTGTTGAGAACGATGACCGTAAGGTTGATCTTTTCCCGGACAGCAGTCATGAGTTCTAACCCGCTCATTACCAACCCGCCGTCTCCAAGAATTACAACCACGCGCCGATTTGGCTGGGCAATTGCCGCACCTAACGCGCTTGGAATGGCATACCCCATGGATTCATAATCACTGGGGTTGAGCAGGGTGCGCGGTTCGTGAACGACCCAATTCCGAAGTGTAAGCCTTTCATTCAAGCCCGAATCGGTGACCAGGATGGAGTCGGGAGGTACGTAAGTCCGCAACGCATCATAGAATTCCGAAGGCGTGAATTCCGCGTTGCCGATCCTGAGAGAGTGTTTTAAAAGTGGTCGAGTAAGATTGGAGAATGACCAAATTCAACCAAACCTACCCGACCGACCTGAAGTATACCGAATGGCAACAGATTGCGGAGTTTTTTCCAAGTTTCCAAATGGGC
>JBFMDB010000028.1:0-41162 GCA_040753755.1 Chloroflexota bacterium | reverse complement strand
CATTTGGAAACTTGGAAAAAACTCCGCAATCTGTTGCCATTCGGTATACTTCAGGTCGGTCGGGTAGGTTTGGTTGAATTTGGTCATTCTCCAATCTTACTCGACCACTTTTAAAACACTCTCTTAGCATCATACTTTTTGGTCAACCAGTTCCGTAATGGTTCCAGCCCTTTTTCAAGCGCAGGATCAACAATCCCCTTCTCAGCAATCGTCTTCCCCGCTTCGTATAAAGCGGCAGTTAGCAATGCTGTGGACAATGGTTCCATAATCCTACTCCTGTAAAGTATTTCTCGTAGTGTACCCCAAAAAATTCATCCCGCCGACCCTTCGACTAACGCTCAGGGCGACGGGATGAATTACCATTTACCAATTACCCCAATCTCTATCTCCAATTCTCTACTTCTCCAGTCTCTACTCTCTACCCCTCAAACACCCACGAGTCCACTTCCCTCTTCCAATCCACGAGTTCATCCTTCTTGAACCACAGCGCCACTTCGCTTGCACCGTTTTCGGGCGTATCCGACGCGTGGGTGAGATTGCGTCCCACTTCGAGGGCAAAATCATGGCGGAGAGAACCGGGCGCGGCTTCGGTGGGACGCGTCGCACCCATCGTCTGGCGGATGGCGGCGACCGCGTTCGGTCCCTCCCAGACCATCGCCATGACCGGTGCAGAGACGATGTACGCGATCAAACCGTCATAGAACGGTTTACCTTTGTGAATCGCGTAATGCGTTTCCGCCAATTCCCTGCTGACTTGCATGAATTTCGCGGCAACCAAACGCAGGCCGCGTCTTTCGAGTCTTGAGATCACTTCCCCGACCAATGCGCGCTGCACACCATCGGGTTTGACCAATACGAGCGAACGTTCCACAGATTCCTCCAATAAATTGTAGAGCGACTTAGTAAGTCGCTCTACGGATTAACGAAGTAGTTCCTCCGCCTTGGTATACGCGTCCAGCGCGTCTTGCAGGCGGTTGCCGCGCATGTACGCGTCGCCGAGCGTCTGCCAGATGCTCACCTCAACGGGATAACGATACAACGCCTCGCGCAGATCGAAAATGACTTCATCGAGATAACGCCCCTTCTTGATGAGTTTCGCGTACGTTTCGAGCGCGCCGGGGATGTTGCTCCGGTTCAATTCATTACGCGCCTGCCCTAACACCATATCTACGGTTTGTGTCGACACGGCGGCTCCTTGGCGCGTTAGAGGTTCTTGATGGACCGCCATCGGCGCTGCCGGACGAGGCTCCGGCTTTTTCACCGGAGGCGCGGTTTTCTTGGGCTTCGGTTCAGCCTTCGGCATCTCCGCGGGCGGCTCCAACGATTCGGGTTCCTGCACATCCATCGGCTGCCAATCATCGGCGCGGGTAGGTTCGATCTTCGTCGGCTCGGCTACTACTTCACCCGTTTCGTCCCGCAACCACGCCGGAAGGTCATCGCGTGAAGCAGAAAACGCGGACACGGGTCTTCCTGCATCCACATCCTCCAACCAACTGGGCAAACTACCCGTATCGTAACGTTTGGGTTCTTCGGGTGTGATCTCGCTGATCCAATCGGATGAGGTCTGCGCTTCCTCTTCAGGGACAGTTGATTCGACTGCGGTCGCCGCATCAACCGCTTCGAGGTTTTGCATCCAGTCCGGCAGGTCTTCGCGCAGGGCAGACTGCGGCGCAACAGGTTTCTCCTCCTCATCCAAACTCTTCAGCCACACAGCAGTCTCATCGCTCGCCGAGGGTTTGCTCGGTTCCGGTTCAGCGCTCTCTGAATCAAGATTCTTCAGCCACATGGCGGTCGCGTCGCTCGATGATTCCTTCACCGGCTCATGAACCGGACCTTCCCCATCGAGGCTCTTCAACCACATTGCCGTATCCACCGGCGAATCGGGTTGTTTCATTTCTTCCTGATGAGTAGGAGGTATCGGCTCCCCAATCTCTTTTGCCTGTTTCACCCAATCCGGTTCGCTTTCCATGCGATCTTCCGGTTTGACGAGCAACCCTTCGGTGGAACCTTGTTTAACTGCGAGGCTTTCCAACCACGCAAACGAATCATCCTGTTCCTGCCCGCTCTTGCCGAGATCTTCGATATCACCGACAGGCGCGGCTGGGATTGATCCCACCGGCTCTGAAACTATAGGAGTCGTCGGTACTTCCATACCGCCCGATAACGATTTTGCCTGCTTCACCCAATCCGGCTCTTCTTCGAGGCGGTCTTCCGGTTTGACCAGTAATCCTTCGGTTGAACCTTGTTTGACTGCAAGGCTCTCGAGCCACGCAAACGCGTCGTCCTCTGCTTGCGCACCCAAACCGGCAGCATCCATCGGCGAAATTGCAGGCGTGGATTGAGGTTGCGATTCCTGTGGCTGTTCTTTTAGTTGTTTCAGAAAATCCAAATCATCAGTCGCCGTTGCCGGTGCCTGCGAATCTTCATGTTCTCCCAAACCTTTCAGCCAATCCGGTTCGTCGCCGAATGCTGGAACGGGTTGCGATGTTTCTTCCGGTTGATCAAGCCCTTTCAACCAGTTCGGTTGATCGCCGGCGGCGGGCTGCTCTGAAGCAGGCGGCAATATACTCGGGTCAATGCGGTTCATCCAATCCGGCATCGGCTCATCGGAGACTGGTTTTTCGTGTTCTGTGGGAGCCAACGCCTTGACCCAATCGGGCATTTCGCCGGCGGCAAGCGGTGCGGCGGCTGTGGGAGGCAAAGTGTCCTCTTCGCTCGTCAGTGAGGCTTTGCTCTCGTCAAACGCGCCAGTGGACTTCCCCCAGCCCGCTTCGCGTAAAAACTCGGGGATCTCTCCTTCAGGCTGCGCGGGCGCGTCCATACGGAACTCTGCCTCCCCGGCGGGCTGAGGCGTGGTTTCCGTCTGTTCGAGACTTTTCTTGAGCCACTCCGGTTCTTCCGGCGATGCCGCTTGCAAACTGATCCCGCGCGTTTCGCGCCAATCGGAGGGCATGCTCACAGATTGCCCGGACCAATCGAGTCGTTCGAGCGTGACCGCCGAATCAGGTGCGCTGGACGAATCGAGGATCGAACCGGTCACATGCGCCGCGTAAGGATCGAGCTCGATCACGCGCTGACGATTTTCCTGCACGCTATCGAGTTTATCTGCGCCGAGAATATCCACCAACACGGCATTGGCATCGAGACAAAGGGGATAGCGACGCAAGAGCGAGGAGGCAACTTCAACCGCTTCGTTTTTCTGTCCGCTTCGATAATGGGCGCGCGCCAACAGAACTTCCATGTCTGTGCGACCGGGGTCTTCTTTGAGCACGGTACGAATCTCGGAGATCGCCTGCGGATACAACTCCCCTTTGACGTACATGTGGGCAAGCGCGCCGCGCGTCATGCGGATGCGCGGAGGCGACACACCGTCGCGCCTGCCGTACAACCGCTGGAGTTCGCTCTGCACCGCGGCGTTCGATGGCTGGGTTTCAAAGGCGCGCTCCATGTGCATGACAGCGTCATCGAGCTTGTTTTCTTCATCGCGGATGAGGCTCATGCCCACGTTCGCGACGAAATCGTTCGGCACGCAAGCCAGCACACGCGAGAAAATATCTACGGCATCGCTGTATTTTTTCATTTCGAGGAAGGCTTTGCCGAGCAGGCGGTAGGTTGAAAGATTCTTGGGAAAGGATTTCAGGATGTGGTGACAGTGAGCAATAGCCTCGTCCAACTGGCCGCGGTCCAACATGGTTTCGATGTCGCGGTTGTAAGCCCGCAGGGTTGTTTTAGCCATGAACCATTCTGCTCCTATTCGCTATTATAACCCACCTTAATTGCGCTTTGTCACTCTGAGGGAGCGATCTTTGCGACCGAAGAATCTCACATCAAGAAGGAGCGACCCTTCGCTGCCCTCAGGGTGACGCTGGTTTTAGTTGTAGAAAAGCGGAAGCGGCTGAACAACATCCGTACTAATGACATGCGCGGCGAGTGTCATTTCACGCGCTTCCGCCAGTTTCGACTCATCGTTGGCATGGATGGTGAAGAGCGGCTCGCCTTTTTGGACTTTATCACCCACTTTGTGATGGATGACCAGCCCGACGGCGTGATCGATCGAATCGGACTTTTTCGCGCGTCCGCCGCCGAGGATGACGGATGCCTCACCCACGCTTCGCGCGTGGATTTGTGCGAGGTTCCCGTCCATCGGCGACTCCACCACTTCGACGAACTTCGCGCGCGGGAATTTGGAGGTGTCGTCCACGTAGGAAACGTCGCCGCCCTGCGCTTTGACCAGCGCGCGGAATTTCTCGAAGGCTGATCCATCCGCCATCGCTTTGTCGGCTTGGGCGCGTCCATCGTTCAAATTCTTCGCTCGTTTGCCAAGCACAAGCAGATGCGCACACACGTGCAAACAGTGTTCCCGGAAATCGTGCGGACCGCCGCCCTTGAGGGTTTCGATGGCTTCGATCACTTCAAGCGCATTGCCAACGGCGTTCCCGAGCGGCTGGTTCATGTCGGAAAGCAAGGCAACGACTTCGCGCCCCGCCAATTTGCCGATGTCCACCATCAGGTTCGCCAGCACGCGCGCCTCGTCAAGAGTCTGCATGAATGCGCCGAGACCGGTCTTCACATCCAGCACGATCGCTTGCGCGCCAGCCGCGATCTTCTTGCACATGATCGAGGAGGCGATCAACGGAGTCGAGGGCACTGTGCCCGTCACATCCCGCAGGGCATAAAGTTTTCCATCGGCAGGAGCCAGCGCCAACGATTGACCGGTGAGAACCGCGCCGATCTCTTTGAGCTGTTTTTTGAATTCTTCGGTGGTCAGGTCCACGCGGTAGCCGGGGATGGATTCCAGTTTGTCGAGCGTGCCGCCGCTGAATCCCAGCCCCCGCCCGGACATTTTTCCTACGGGCAATCCGCAAGCCGCAACGGTGGGCAGAACGGTGATACTGGTCTTATCTCCCACGCCGCCGGAGGAGTGTTTATCCACGGCGAGGTCGACCACGTCGCTCAGATCAAGCGTGTCACCGGAATATGCCATTGCCAGCGTCAGGTCGGTTGTCTCGCGCGGCGTCATGCCGTTGAGCATGACTGCCATGGCAAACGAAGAGGCTTGATAATCAGGCACATCGCCTGCCACAAATCCCTTGATGAAAAATTCGATCTCTTCGCGGGTGAGTTCGATCTTGTCGCGTTTTTTGATGATGATATCTACGGCGCGCATGGGAGGCTCCTTGGGTGATGTGCACAAGTATACACGTACACAGGCGCACATGTAAACAAGGAAGCGCGTATTTACACGTCTACTTGTTTACGCGTCTACTTGTCTCCACCCTTCACCAACCTATACCCCTCTTTTGAATCCTGCACTGTCCATCCCTGCGCGGCGATCGCTTCGCGCAGGCGGTCCGACTCCGCCCAATTCTTGTTTGCCCGCGCGGAGAGGCGTTCTTCCGCTAACGCGATCACTTCTTGCGATGGTTGGTCGTTATCGAGCGGCGGCGCGTTGACGACCATATCCCATACATGAGATGGAATGTCTTTTTCAAGAGGGTCGGGAATTTTCACTACACCCAGCTCGCTGAGATTAAACTTCGAACCGGCGGGGTACATCTCAGGGTCACATTCCCGGACGAGCGACACACTGCTCACGCCGCTCACTTCACACTGTCCGAGCGCGAAATCAACGATGAGACCGGTGTGTTCATCCAAGCCGATGGTTTGATTCTCAACAGGCACAAGATCGCACCAGTCGGCAAAGCGATCCATGCCGACAAAGCAGCGGCTCGTATCGAGGTCCGCACCGCCTTCAGCATTGTTCCAATGCGGGATGAACGAGATATGCAAACCAAAATCACCGAAGAGGTTCAAACCGTTCACTACGTGCACATCCTGCCCCACTTTGTAGATCTCATAGACAGGTAGTGCGTGGGCGCCGACGGAAATCGTCGCGGCGGAGGCAAATATCAACGTCGCACCGAGGCGGTGCCGGGCGCGAATCACATCCCACGCCAGCGTCCCCTGCAAATTGCGAATCGCAAACGTCGGACTGCCGGGACCCATGAAAATCATGTTGGCATACAACAGCGGCTTGACGATCTCCGGGTCGTCCGGACTGAACGCGGAATTCTTTTTACGCGCAGGGACGACATCCACAACAGGTTTGTAGTTTTGAAGGCGGGTCTTCATGAATTCACCCACCTTGCCAACCACCTGCGAGGAGTTCAACTCAAAACCTGCCGGCGTTTCGAGCAAGGCAATACGGAGTGGATTATTGATTCGTTTTGCGAGAGTTTCAAAGATCCGCCCGCCGGCCAGCGAGGTTTCACCCGAACCGAGGAATGCGATTTGTCCGATGCTCATGTCAGTTTGATGACGCGTTCAATTCATCTATTACATGCAAGAGTTCATCGCTGGAGGGAATATCGCGCATCGACGCGCCATAATGCACATACCGGATATACCCCTTCACATCCACGATGCACATCAAAGGCAGGCGACCTTGTTTGAACAGGTTCACCTCCTGACGATACATACCCGCCACACGATGATCAGGATCGGGCAATCCCACGAAAGGAATCTGCTCATTGTTCCAAAATCGTTTGAACGATTCAGCATTGTTTGGACCCACAGCAACGATCTCAGCCTTGCGCGATACAAAGCTCGGATACTCATCCCGCAAGCGCGCCAACGACGCGCGGCAGTACGGTCACATAAACCCGCGCAGGAAGTACAACACGATGGTTTTGTTGCCGCGAAAATCCAAGAGGCGGATGCGTTGCCCGGTCACATCGGTGAGTTCGAAATCCGGCGCAAGTTCGCCGGGTGAGATCAATTTACTCATGTCACGATGCCCCGTTCTCAATTTTCATTCGGTTCAGCAAAGCGCGGCAGGAAGCCTTCCCTTGCGCTTTCGATCCATTCACGATCACGGCAGGGAAGCGAAATATCCCGTAACGAATTGCAAGTGACCACCCGCGCCAAGTTTCCACGTCGAACACCTTTACATCGTCTAGCTCTACTTTCAAATCGTTCAATTCATTTAACAGCCAAACTCCATCCTGATCGGGTATTCTCCCGCGCGACCAGATGTTGTCCATGAAGCCGCGATAAATGTGATGGTATTCTTCTCCCTGCCAAAAGTAATGATAATCATATGCCAGATTCAACGCATCGCGATTGGCAGACAACACATACGAACGCAGGAACAAAACGATTTTCATTTCAGAAGGGATTTCGCTTTCTTCCAAATATCGTCGAACATTTTCACTGTCAGTTTTCCCGTTAATGTGTTTTGCTGGCTGGGATGGTAGGAACAGATTAACCAGTGATCAGCGACCGGTGATTCAGTTTTCAGTTTGTAAAGCGCGCCATGAGAAAATTTGAACGACGAATCGCGTATCGAAAAGATACGCAAAATCCTTTCGAATGCAACCCGCCCTAGGCACACGATGATTTTCGGCTTGAGGATTTGAATTTCCTGTTCAAGATACGACTGGCAATTATTCAATTCTGCAGGACTCGGCTTATTCCCCGGCGGAGCGCAACGCGCGGACGCTGTGATGTACATATCCTTCAGAAGAAGGCCATCGCTTCTCGACTCACTTTGGGGCTGATTCGCAAACCCAGCCTTGTGCAACGCCGGATACAAAAACCCGCCCGACGCGTCCCCGGTGAACTGACGTCCGGTCCGGTTCGAGCCGTGCGCGCCGGGGGCGAGTCCTACCACGAGCACGCGCGCCTGCGGGTCGCCGAAGCCCGGAACTGGTTTACCCCAATAATCGTGATCTTTGTATGCTTTGCGTTTCGTCCGCGCCACTTCCTCGCGCCAAGCAACCAAGCGCGGGCATTTGCGGCAAACAATAATGTCTTTATTCAATACATCCAGCAGGGCAATAGAAGCGATGTGCTTCACAATGCAGTAATTGTACTAGACTCTTTAATTTGTCTCCCGAAGACCAACTTACCGGATCGACTCATCCGTAACTTTAACAACCAATTAACGACTAGAGGATTACAACTCACGGCAGAGGAGCAATGCCAATGAACATTACAGAGACCAGCTTACAAACTAAGCGCGCCACATCCTTTAGCCTCAGACATTATGCCTATCCGGCTTTCGTTGGAGCGCTAGGGATATTGTTTGCCTGTGGAATATGGTTTGGAATCCCACAACTCAGCGCTCACGCCCGAATTGCCTTCATCACATTTGGCTTAGCCATTCTCGGCTGGGTGCTGACCGACATTAACGATACATACATTGCCCTGCTTGCATCCTTGGTGTTTACCGTGCTGGGGATCGATTCACCGAACGAATTTTTCGAAGCCCTGGGCGATTCGACGATCTGGTTGCTGCTGGCTTCCTTCGTCGTTGCCGCAGGAGTCGTATCTTCCGGGCTTTCTCACCGGCTAACAGCGCTTATCGCCGCCCGCGCGGGATCGGTCGGTCAACTTTTTTATATCCTCACAACGGCAATCTTTCTGTCCGCTTTCATCATCCCTGCGACATCGGGTCGTGCCGCGCTCATGCTGCCCTTTTTCACTGCGCTCAGCCACGGCATCGGGAATCAGCGCGTGAGTAAAGCGCTTGCCCTGCTATTCCCCACGATCATTCTTCTTTCCGCAAGTGGTTCCCTCATTGGGGCTGGAGCGCATTTGGTGACTGTGGATATTCTTTCTCACATGGGCAACGATAAGATCAGTTTCTGGCAATGGCTGGTGTGGGGATTGCCATTTGCCCTCGTCAGTTGCTTTTTATCGACATGGATCATATTGCGACTTTTTCTAACGCGCGCCGAGCGGAAATTGCCTCTTCGCCTCACAGCGGAGCAGTTGAGCGATTCGGCTTCCACCATCCTTATCAAACCCGGAAAGATAATCGCCCGTCAACAGCGGTTCGTACTGATCGTAGTGCTTGCCTTGATCACCCTGTGGGCAACCGAATCCATGCACGGCATAGACAGCACCATCGTAGCCTTGTTAGGCGCGCTCACCATCACCATGCCAAATGTCGGCGTCATATCCTTCAAAGATGCCTTCAAACACATCGACTGGAACATCATCATCTTCATGGCGGCTACGGTAGAACTCGGCGAAGCGCTCGTTGAATCGGGAGGGTCTGAGTGGTTGATGCAGGGGATTTTCAATACCCTTCCGCAAGATTCGGCACCGGCGCAAATTCTGGTCATTTCATTGATCGCGATCGTATCCCTTCTTTCGCATTTGCTGATCAACTCGCGTACAGCAAGGTCATCCGTGCTTATTCCGCTGATCGTGATTGTGAGTATCTCGCTGGGATACAACCCCACCACGCTGGCATTCCTTTCGACGGTTGCCGCAGGGTTTTGTTTAACGCTGCCGGTCAGTGCCAAACCTGTTGCCATGTTTAGCCGGATCGAGAGCCGAACGACATATCAACCTAGAGACTTGTTACGCTTGAGCAGTCTCCTCCTGCCTGTCCATTTCATTTTACTCCTCGTATTTACATTTACGATCTGGCCTCGGCTCGGGTTATCACTAGACCCCCGCTATCTACCCACCCCACCCACAGCTCCTCAATGGCACACAATGGATTCTATTGATGCATCAAGGAAAGTCCCGGCATCTGCTTCAAAAGCCTTCCCGAAGGGGATCGACCCTGTTGGTAAGGACTCATCCAACACAATCAGCACCGGGTCGCGCGAGCCTTAAATTTCCATCGCAAACGGTAAATTTTTATTGACAGGAGACTCATCATGAAACTTAAGATCCTAATTGCCCCCTCCGGTTTCAAGGAAAGTCTTGGTGCCGATGAAGTTGCAGATTGCATCAAGGACGGTATTTTGCGGGTCGTTCGCGATGCGAAGATCCAAACCGCGCCGCTCGTAGACGGCGGCGAAGGATTTGCGCAAGCGCTTGTGCGCGCAACGGGAGGAACAGTGCACAACGTTTCTGTCACAGGTCCCGTTGGGCAAACTGTTCTTTCGCATTTTGGTTTTCTGGGAGGCGGCGGCAAACCCACCGCCGTCCTCGAGATGGCTGCCGCGGCAGGACTGCGGCTGGTCCCCAGCGCAAAACGAAATCCCCTCCGAACAACCACGTACGGTGTCGGTCAACTTATCAAAGCGGCGCTGGATGTCGGCACAGAACGAATTCTCGTCGGCTGCGGCGATTCAGGCACCAACGACGGAGGCATGGGCATGGCGCAAGCCCTTGGGGTGAAGTTTCTGGACGAGAACGGCAAAGAACTGGGATATGGCGGCGAAAACTTAATACACCTCAGGCATATTGATATCGGTAAGCGCGATCGCAGGTTGAGCGATGTCCAAATTGACGTTGCCTGCAACTGGCACAACGTCCTTTGCGGACCCAAAGGCGTTGCCAGAATCTTCGGACCTCAGAAAGGAGCGTCTGCAGAAACGGTTGAATTCTTATCTGACGCTCTCGATAACTTTGCCGATGTCGTCGCTCGAGACCTCGGCGTTGACGTGCGAACCATCCCCGGCGGAGGCGCGTCCGGCGGACTTGGGGCGGGCTTATATGCCTTTTTGGGAGCCGCGCTTCACCCTCGGTACGATATTGTGATGCAATATTTGTCAATAGACGAACTACTCGCCGATGCGGATCTTGTATTCACCGCCGAAGGCAGTATAGATTTTCAAACGCCGATGGGCAAAATACCCGCCGAGGTTGCCCGCCGGGCAAAGCAGATACGCCTTGACCTGCCCGTCATCGTGCTTGCAGGAACGATAGGAAAAGGAGCGCCGGTAAACTACAATCACGGCATAGATGCGTACGCCAGCATCGTAGAAGCGCCTTGCAGTCTTGAAGCAGCCATTGCACACGCGCGCGAACTCTTATCGAGTTCTGCAGAAAGGGCAATGCGGTTTATTGTGTTAGGCGAAAAGATCAACGCCTCATTGAGATTCAACGCCTTGCCCCGCCAGACAAGACCAATCCTGCTGCCAACCGCTTAAGAAGACGGATGATTCTTCTGAACAAGAGATAAGAGTCTTCAGTGACGCAAACATTTCAAAGGATCAGCATCGCATCCCCGAACGAATAGAAGCGATATCCCTCCTCAATGGCAGTCTTGTAGGTTTCGAGAATTCGCTCACGCCCCGCAAACGCGCTGACCAGCATCAACAGCGTGGACTTGGGCAGGTGAAAATTTGTGATCATCGCATCCACGATTTGAAAGTTATAACCGGGGAGAATAAAAAGGGAAGTCGCGCCAACGTAGGACAAGAAAGTATCACTTCCTACTGCCGCCGACTCGAGAGACCTCACCGATGTCGTCCCGACTGCGATCACGCGACCGCCTCGCGCCCGCGTTTCGTTGATCGCGTCTGCTGTTTCCCGAGGCAACTCACACCATTCGCTGTGAATTTTATGCTCTGCGGGATTCTCTTCATTCACCGGCGCAAACGTATCCAACCCCACATGCAAAGTCACATACGCGATCTTCACGCCTTTGACTTGCAACTCCTCCAACAAGCGCGGTGTGAAGTGCAGCCCAGCCGTAGGCGCGGCGGCGGAACCGGGCTCTTTGGCATAGACCGTTTGATAGCGTTCGGGATCGTCCAACTTTTCATGAATGTACGGGGGAAGCGGAACATTCCCTACTTTGGAAAAAAACGGCTCGATGGGTTCGGAAAATTTTATCAACCGTTCCGATCCATCTAACTCTTCGAGTATCTTAACTTCGGGTCCATCCTCCACTTGCGCCACCTTGCCTACGCGCAGACCCTTCCCTCCGACCAAAGCCTCCCAAGTGACTTCATCTCGGCGACGCAACAACAGTAGTTCAACTCGCCCGCCGGTTTCTTTGCGCGCAAAGATTCTCGCCGGTATCACGCGCGTTTGATTCAACACGAGCAAATCTCCCGCGTTGAGGTAGTCGGTCACATCACGGAAGATGCGATGCTCCACTTCGCCGGTCTCACGATGCAACACCAGCAACCGCGACGAATCGCGCGGCTCGGCGGGCGTCTGCGCGATGGAGGATTCGGGGAGGTTGTAGTCGAAGTCGGAGGTGAGCAATTTACTTATGAAGGAAACGCGAAACCAAATTAATTATTATCGTCAACACCACAGACACTAAAATCGAAGTCGTGACAGGGAAATAAAACGAACCATTCTCACCTCCGATGCGGATATCACCGGGCAGGCGGCCGAGCGGCAAGCCAAATTTCGCGGCGAGATATACTCCCCCACCGATGAGGAACAAGACAATACCGCCGAGCATCAAGTAGCGAGCAATAGATTCCATATATTTCTTGGGTGGTCGAGTAGGCGGCGGGGTTTCGATACGAACTTCGTCCTACTCAACCACCGCCGTATCGAGACCACATTACAACAACCTCGGTTGCCCCTCTTCCACATAATCCAACCCCAAATGTTCATACGCGGATTTGGTGGCGACGCGTCCCTGCGGGGTGCGGTCCAAAAAGCCGAGTTGCAAAAGATACGGCTCGACCACGTCCATGATCGTATCCTGTTCTTCGCTGATGGAGGCGGCGATGGTGTTCAAGCCAACGGGACCGCCGCCATATTTTTCGATGATGGTTCGCAGGACACGGCGGTCAACATCGTCGAGTCCGAGCGGGTCAACTTGGAGCAAGTCCAACGCTTCACGCGCGACATCGGATGTGATGGTCCCATCCGCGCGGACTTGGGCAAAGTCGCGGACGCGGCGCAACAGTCGCAGGGCGATGCGCGGAGTCCCGCGCGCCCGCCTCGCTACTTCACGGATGCCTGATTCGTCGGCGGAGACTTTCAGCATCCCTGCCGCGCGTGTGACGATCTTCCGCATGGCTTCGATGTCGTAATAATCCAAACGATAGACCGCGCCGAAACGCGCGCGAAGCGGCGCAGTGACGAGAGCCAGCCGGGTTGTCGCGCCAACTACAGTGAAGCGAGGCAGTTTCAATCGCAGCGAACGAGCCGAAGGTCCCTTGCCGATGACAATATCCAAAGAGAAATCTTCCATCGCGGGGTACAGCACTTCCTCCACCGCGCGTCCGAGGCGATGGATTTCATCAATGAAAATAACATCCCCCGCGCGGAGATTGGTGAGAATGGCGGCGAGATCGCCCGCGCGTTCGATGGCAGGTCCCGCAGTGACCTTGACGTTGACGCCCATCTCGTTGCCAAGCACATGCGCGAGCGTGGTCTTGCCCAATCCCGGCGGACCGTAAAACAAAACATGATCCAGCGCCTCGCCGCGATGTTTCGCCGCATCAATAAGGATCGAAAGATTCTCTTTGACCTGATCTTGACCAATGAGGTCGGCAAGTTTTTGCGGACGGAGCGCGTTATCCACACGGTCGTCGGGTTTGGATTCAGGGTCAAGCGGACGGGGCTTTGGCATGAGAGGATTATAGCAAAGAATGTAAGGGCGGATCGCGAACCGCCCTTACGGAATTCATTCCACCGGTTCGAACACAACCTCCACCGTCATCCCCCACTTCACGCGCGAGTCAACCTCCTCTGCCGCGATGCGCACGGTGTAGATCACGTCGCCGCCAAGCAAAATAGACGAGCCGCTGATCTCAGTGACAACGCCGGTCATCTCAACGCCGGGCAGAGCATCCGCAGTGAACGTGACGTTTTGACCGACGGATAATTGCACAACCTCGAGTTCGGTGACATCGGTCGTTTCAACGACCCATGCGGACGTATCCGCGAGACTGACGATTCGAGTCTCAGGGGAAACCTGCTCCCCCGCCTCGACCGCCGCCTCCACGACGACTCCATCGAACGGCGCGGTAATGACATAGCCGGAAAGATTCGCCTCCGCCGCCGCAACCTGCGCCTGCGCATTTTCAAGGCGGGCGGCAGCCAGCGCAAGCGCTTCGGCATTAACTCCATCGGCGGAAATTTCGTATTGATATTTCGCTTCGGCTTCGGCGGCGAGCGCGGCGTCCAGCGCGGCGCGGACCGTATCGCGCTCGCGCATGATCTCCTCCAAATTTCGAATCGCTTCATCGTATTCTTCCTGCGCGGTTTCGAGATCATCCTCCGCGGTCACCCTGCGGGAGTTATCTTTATCCAAATCCTTGTACTTCTCGAACTCATCCTTCGCGTCCTGCAGATCTTCTTCGAGGTCTTCGAGATCAGCCTTGGCGTCTTCGATTCGGTCCTCGATGTCGTCCACGTTCAACGCTTCCCAATCGCGTTCCGCCTCCGCGCGGGCGATCTGCGCGTTCATGTAGGCCGTCCATGCTGAGGCAAGATTGGCAGAGCCGTTACGGTTCAACGCGTCCAACGCCTGCTGCGCTTGAATCAATTCAAGATTCGCGGCGGCGACCTGCGCTTCCGCAACACCGGCGCTCGACAGCCGCGCAAGCACATCGTCTTTTTGCACAGAGTCGCCGATCTGCACATAGACCTCCTCCACAACGCCGCGCGTCTGAAACGTCAGGTTCGCCGCGCGGGCGGGTTCGAGCCTGCCCTCGGCGACAACGCCCTCGGGCGCGGCGGCGCTATCCACTGCCGGGACAGGCGTCCCCGTCGCCTGATTCGCGCAGGCGGTGGATAGCGCAATGATCACGGCAAGCATAATAAAAGTTTTTGTTACGTTTTTCATCGTTACCTTCCTTGTTTTTTAGTACACAGGGAGACACGTATACACGTACACAAGTCCAACCTGCTACATGTTTACCTGTCTACGTGTTTACCTGTGTACGCGTCTACCCTTATTCATACGCCAACACTTCGCGGATCGTCAGCCGCGCCGCATTCCGCGCAGGGACGATGCTCGCCACCGTGGAAAGCAATAACACCAACCCAAGCCAGATGGCATAGCCCGCGTACGTGAACACCACAGGAATCGCCGATTGAAACACCGCAAGACTGACAATCGTCGAGAGCAGGTACGTGAACGGGATCGAGAGCGCCACCGCGAGAACGAACGAGATCAAGCCGATGACCACACCCTCGGCAATGACCGTGCGCATCACGGCGCGGTCGTCTGCCCCGATGGCGCGCATAATTCCGATCTCACGCGTGCGCTCCAAGACATTCATACCCATCGTGCCGGTGAGTCCCATCGAGCCGACGATCGCGGTGAGTATCGCCATGATGAGCAGAAATACCACAAGCGTATCGAGACTCTCCACTGCCGTATCCAGCGACGCGCGTCCCGCCTCCGCTACACGGACTTTGTATCCTTGCTCGCGGAAGAACTTGTCCAACTCCTCCGCTTTGGCGTTTTGATATTCGCGGCTGTGATCAACCGTGACGAGTCTGAACGAAAAAGAGCGATTCGCAAGGTTGTTCATTTGCGAAACATATTCATACGGCGCGTATGCCAGCACGCCTTCACGGTCCACAAATTGGAAGACGCCGACCACTTCCCAAACTTCCTCGCGTCCCTCGATCTTGATATTTACCATGTCGCCGGCGTTGAGATCGGGAAAATACTCGCGCGCGCCCTCACTGATGGCGAGTTTGCGAACATCGTCCGCGCGAATCCATCTCCCATCGAGGATGATCGGCTCGACGAGGTCGCTATCGGCGGGCGGACCGAACACGTTGAGATTCTCCATCACACCGCCGTTCTCGTCGAGCAATTCTCCGCTCAAGAATTGCCAACCCTCTACGCGTTCCACGCCATCCACGTTCATCGCGACCTGTTCGATCTCCTTCAAACGATAGGCCTTGTCGAAATCGATCGAAACATCCGCGACGAAATATTTGCCGATCTGCCCAATGTAATCGTGCAGCGTCACACGCACGTTGAAGACCGCGATGAAGATCGCGCCGCCCATCGTCAGCGTGAACAAGGTCAGCGCGAGGCGGCTCTTGCGGCGGAACGTGTTCCGCAGCGAAATGACGAACGGCCGCGGGATGTGGATTCCGCGCGCGGCGAGGACGCGCGTCGCCTTGACTTGAATCCAATCGAACCACGGCAGGCGCTTCTCTTCTTCAGGTGAGGCTTGATTCTCATCGTCAGCCAATCCGCCGCTGAGCGCGCGCAACACCGTGATACGCGAGCCGTTGACCACCGGCGCGAGTCCGGCGATCAATGGCACGAACAGCCCGACCAATACCTGAATTAATAATGCCATCGGCACAATGCGATAACCAAGCAAGTTGAAGTTCATCTCGCCCGAAATAAACAACGCCAAACCGTACGCGCCCTGCCCGCCCAGCGGAACGGCGATGAGCAATGCCAGCACACCGAACGCCATGATGAGCGTGATGTACATGCGAAACACTTGATTGCGCTGCCCGCCCACCAACTTGATCACCCCGATGTGACGCAGGTGCTGGTTCAACAACGCGCTCAAGGTGTTGGCGATGAGCGAGCTGGAGAGAAACACGATCAGAATTCCCAGCGCCATCAAGATTCCGAGGATCGCATTGACCGTATCCGCCAGCGGATGCGTGTGCGTCGTCGAAAATCTCGAACGGATGACGATCTGTCCGTTCTTTTCGAGTTTGTCTTTCAACTGCGCGCCCACTTCGCGGATGTACACAATATCGTCGCCATCGCCTGTCACGGTGACGAGCGCGCGGTTGAACGAATCAGGCTGACCGAGGTATTGAAGCGTGTCCATGGTGATGTAGCCGAACGGCGAGGCGAGAAAGTCTCCTGCGCCTGAGGCGGTGTCTTGCACGATCCCCGTCACAGGCAACGTCTTTGTCGAACCATCCGGGAGTTGAAATTCGAGCAAACCGCCCACACGCACGTCCAACTCTTCCAGCGCATTTTGTTCGAGCAAAATCTCTCGCTTTGTCGGATTAGCCGAACCCTCAACAGGAGTTAACAGGTTGATCTTGTTGTCTTCGAAACTCTCAAAGGCGGTCATGTCGAGCGTCGTCCATTTTTCGGTGCCCGGCACGCGCACGCGGAGGTTGAACACGCGCCGCGCCTCGGCGTCTTTTACGTTCGGCTGGTTGTGAATGGAATCGAGAACGTCTTCATCGAAATTCGTCATCCGCAATTCGATGTTGGCAGGGATGTTCGACGAATAAGAGGCGCTCATATCCTGCGAGATGATCTGGTACGCGCCCGCGATCACGCCAATGGAAAACACACCCACTGCAATGGAAAATACCACAAGCAGTGTGCGGGCTTTGTTATCCAACAGGTCGTGCAATACTTTTCGCCAACGAGGTTTCATGTTTATTTACGATTTACGATTTGCGATTTACGATTTTTGATTGACGTTGGCCGGCAGGGCTGAGCGATCGTTGTGAAGGGCGTACCGAGACCGCATCCTTCGCCGAATCGCCGACGATCAATCCATCTGCAATGGTGATGTTGCGGGTGGTGCGCGAGGTCAGGGAGGGATCGTGAGTTACCATTAACACCGTTTTGCCGCGGCGAGAAAGTTCCTCGAACAGGTCAATGATGATCGAAGCCGATTTCGTATCGAGGTTGCCTGTGGGCTCGTCGGCAACCAGCAAGGGAGGATCACACGCCAGCGCGCGGGCGATCGCCGCAAGTTGCTGCTGCCCTGTT
Organism: Chloroflexota bacterium; assembly: GCA_040753755.1. Taxonomy (GTDB): domain Bacteria; phylum Chloroflexota; class Anaerolineae; order Anaerolineales; family Villigracilaceae; genus Defluviilinea. The sequence goes on along the minus strand of JBFMDB010000028.1, from coordinate 23,767 downwards.
GAAACGAGCACCGGTAATTTATTCGCAAACTTCTCCAAGCCCACCAATTTGAGCATTTCCATGGCACGGGCGGGGCGTTCGTCGAAGTCGTACATCTCGGCATAATCCATGGGCAGCATCGCGTTTTCGAGCAACGTGAGCATCGGGAGCAATTGGAAGAACTGGAATACGATTCCCAAATTGCGCCCGCGCCACTTCGAACGCTGGCTTTCGGTCACGCCGGTGTAAATGTCCGTGCCGCCGATGACGACCTTCCCGGACGTGGGATGATCAATGCCGGTGATCATGTTCAAGAGCGTGGACTTGCCGCTCCCCGATTTACCGACGATGGAAACGAACTCGCCGCGCTCGACGGTCAGGTCAATGCCTTTTAGCACGATGAATTCGCCAGCCGCGTTCTTGAATGTTTTAACGACGCCATGCATGTTAATCATTGCGCCGAATCCCCCTGTCCCTTCGGGAGAGGGGTGAGGGGTGAGGGAAAGTCCGGGCGAGTGAAATGCCGGTGAAACAGAATCAGCTTTCCTTTTGGTAAGACGCGATCTCATTTCCGTCCCTCCCGCGTTAAGCGGAGGCGCGATCGTTGCGCCATTGTCGAAACATCCCTCGACTGCGATTCCCTTCGCTCAGGACGGGGATCCAACTCGCCATCGGTGATCCGCATGGTGCGCGAAAAGCGCGGCGAAAGTGAGTCGTCGTGTGTGACCATCACGATCGTCTTGCCTTGTTCTGTCACAAGATGTTCGAAAACTTCAAAAATATGTTCCGCCGTTACGGAATCTAGACTTCCTGTCGGTTCGTCGGCGATCAAAATCGGAGGGTCGTTCGCCAGCGCCCGCGCGATCGCCACGCGTTGCTGTTGCCCGCCGGAGATGAACGCGGGAAGTTTGTCGGCGTGTTCCTCGATCTCGACCAGCCGCAACAATTCCAGCGCGCGTTGACGGGATCGTTGCGGACTGAAGTTGCCGCATAAGTCCATCGGCAATGTGATGTTCTCGACAAGCGTGAGCATGGGGAGGAGTTGAAATGATTGAAATACCACCCCAAGGTTTTGCCCGCGCCACAAGGCAATTTTGTCTTCGGTCATTTTATGGATTGATACCGACGCGCCGTTGTTGACGACCACCTCGCCTTGCGTGAGATGATCGACTCCGGTGATCATGTTCAACAAAGTGGATTTGCCCGCGCCTGATTTACCGACAATGCCGAGGAATTCACCGGCACCGATTTTCAGATCGATGCCTTTCAGCGCGGTGAAATCGCCTGCCGCAGTGGAATAGGTCTTCACCACGCCGCGCAGTTCGATAAGAGGTTGGGTTGTAGCCTGAGATTTAATCATTAAGGAACGAAAATTCCCCAAAGGAACTTTCTTCATCATTGTACCCCGCTCATCCGATTGTGACAAATTTCCTAATTCAGGACTTATTTCAACGGATGGATTCTTCCTTCCGTGTATCACTTTCTACACATCGTGAAAGATGAATCCTGACAAACAACCTGCTCCGGGCAATTTGCGCGACATCTTCCGCGTTGGCGACTCCATCCTTGACACGGATATGGAACGAGCGCGCCGCCTGCGGCACATGCTGAAGGTATTCGTACATCCAAAAACAGACCGCGCGTTCGTTCAGGACCAGTTCGGCAACCGCATTGACGGGCTTACGTTTCAGCAACAAAGTCACCGGCGCTTTGCCGGATAAGTTCCGCCACCATGTGCGGTCGCGGCTGGTGAGTACCCACAAATAACCATCCTTTTCAAAGTACCCAACAGGAATCGTATACTTTTTCCCTGTTTTTCTGCCCGTTACGGTAATGAGCATCATTCCCTTACTCAAGATGCCGTGCCATGGAGATCGAAGCACCCATGCCATGAAATCATTACCAGACATTTGCAATCTCCTTCTTCACCGTCCATAAGTGTACAAAGGTCGGCGCTTGAAGTCATGGGTCAAAAATCACCTTCGAGACTATAATAAACATAACCACTTTGAGGAGATTTCCATGTCCAACGTTTACGCATCCAAACACCCGCTGGTTGCTCACAAACTTTCCCGTTTAAGAGACAAAAATACCGAGCCAAAGAAGTTCCGCGAGTTCGTGCGCGAGATCGCGGCATTGCTCGCCTACGAAGCGACCGCAGATTTGGCGGTCAGTCCGCGTGAGTTGGAAACTCCGCTTGCGAAAATGGAGGGAGCAGAGCTCAAAGAGAAGATCGGTCTCGTGCCGATATTGCGCGCCGGACTGGGAATGGTCGAGGGCGTGTGGGGTTTGATGCCCAGCGCGGAAGTGTGGCACATCGGCTTGTATCGCGACGAACACACCTTGCGACCCGTTGAGTATTACAACAAACTTCCCACCGAACCGACCGTTTCGGTTTGCCTCATCCTCGACCCGATGCTTGCCACAGGCGGCTCGGCTACCGCCACCGCAGATGTGTTAAAAAAATGGGGCGTGAAGAAGATCAAATTTGTCGGGCTGATCGCCGCGCCCGAGGGAATCAAAGCCATGCAGACCGCACATCCCGACATCGATATCCACATCGCGGCGATAGACAGTCATCTCAACGAACGCGCCTACATCGTGCCGGGTTTGGGAGATGCGGGCGATCGCCAATTTGGGACGGGATGAGGAAAGTAAACGTACATAGGAGCAGTGACGAGGAATCAGTGAGAGAAAATGAAGGCGATGGTCTTGGATGCACTTGGGGAGATAAACCCGTCCTTCGACAGGCTCAGGACAACGCTTCATCCTCCCTTGAAATTGATTCAACTCCCCGAACCAAATCTTAACCCCGGCGAAATCCTCCTGCGCGTCACACGCTGTGGAGTCTGCCACACCGAACTCGACGAAATCGAAGGGCGGACGCCGCCTCCCCATTTGCCCGTTGTGCTGGGGCATCAAGTGGTCGGAATAGTGGAAGAAAGCAGTAACGACTTCAGTCGTTTGACTGCGGGTCAACGCGTAGGCGTGGCATGGATCGCCTCCGCATGTGGCAAATGCAAGTATTGCCTGGAAGGCAACGAGAATCTATGCGCGGAATTCAAAGCGACGGGACGCGACGTGAACGGCGGCTACGCCGAGTACATGAAAGTCCGCGCGGAGTTTGCGCATCCCATCCCCGATTCGATCTCCGATTCAGAAGCCGCGCCGTTGTTATGCGCGGGAGCCGTCGGCTATCGCGCCTTGAAGTTGACAAACTTGCGTGATGGTGAATCGCTCGGCTTGATGGGATTCGGCGGGTCAAATCATATCGTCTTGAAAACTGCAAAGCAACAATTTCCCAACTCAAAGATTTTCGTATTCAGCAGAAACCCTTCCGAGCGCGAATTCGCCCTTTCACTCGGCGCGGTTTGGGCTGGCGCGATCGGAGCGAATCCGCCTGAAGGGTTGGACGCGGTCATAGACACGACGCCGGTTTGGGGTCCAGTGAACGAAGCGTTGAAGGTGTTGAATCCGGGCGGAAGGTTAGTGGTCAACGCCATCCGCAAGGAGGAAGCAGACAAAGAAGTCCTGAGGATGTTGGATTATCCGTCGCAGTTGTGGATGGAGAAGGAGATCAAATCGGTGGCAAACGTAACGCGCGCTGATGTGCGTGAGTTCTTGAGTCTCGCCGCGCAGGCAAGCATCAAGCCCGAAATTCAAGAATACGAATTGCAGGATGCAAACACGGCACTGCTGGAGATGAAGCAAGGCAAGATTCGCGGGGCAAAAGTTCTACGCGTGATTTGAAAGTTGGAAATTCTCAAAACAGAACAAATATGCTAAAATTCACGCCTAAGCGAAAGGAGCATCGCATGGCGAAAAATGCAGACATAAAAACCAAAGTGAACAAGGCAAGCGTGACGGCGTTCCTGAACAAGGTTGAGGGTGAGCAAAAACGGAAAGACTCTTTTGAGATCATGAAGATGATGAAAGAAATTACGAGAATGGCACCGAAGATGTGGGGTCCCGCCATTGTGGGATTTGGGTCGTCTCACTACAAGTACGAAAGCGGGCGTGAAGGCGACATGCCGTTGATCGCTTTCTCTCCGCGCAAGCAATATCTCACGCTTTACCTTCTAGCGGGAGCAGATCATGAGGCTCCACTGCTCGAAAAACTCGGCAAACACACCAGAAGCAAGGTGTGCTTGTATATCAAAAAATTGAGCGATGTGGATATGAAAGTGCTGAAACAGCTGATCACAAAGACCTTCCTTGTCGAGAAGGCGAAAGCAAAAACTTCAAGTTGATAACTGCGTACGATCGGAGGCTGACATGGCAAAGAATGCTGAATTGAAAACAAAAGTCAATGATGCCAGCGTGGAAAAATTTCTCAATGCCGTCAAAGATGAGCAGGCGCGCACAGATTGTTATGAGATCCTCAAGATGATGAAACAAGTCACCAAAGAGGAACCGAAGATGTGGGGTTCGAGCATCGTCGGCTTCGGCAGTTATCACTACAAAGGCAAAAGCGGGCGCGAAGGCGATTGGATGCTGACGGGCTTCTCGCCGCGCAAACAAAACCTCACGCTGTATCTCATGGGCGGCTTCGATACGCACAAAGACCTGCTCAAGAAACTCGGCAAGTTCACCACCAGCGTGGGATGTTTGTACGTCAAGAAACTGGATGACGTGGATAAGAAAGTGTTGAAAGAATTGATCGCCGCCTCTGTAAAACGGATGAAACAACTCAGCCAATGACACTTCAAAAAGATGTTGAAGGCAACGAGAAAAAATATCTTCACAAATTCGCGGACTTTACAAATAAGCGCGTATTAGAGATCGGATGCGGCGAAGGGAGGCTGACGCGGCAATACGCGCACGCTTCATCCCTGACGGTTGGAATTGATCCAGACCAGGACGCGTTACGCGTCGCTTTGATCGAATCGCCTCACAACCTCAAGTCAAAAGTTGATTTCGCCCGCGCCCAGGCGGAGCAACTCCCCTTTTCAAAAGAGACCTTCGACCTTGCCGTGCTGGCATGGTCGTTCTGATGAATTCAACACGAGGGCATGGTTCATGCCCTGAGTGAAATTCGGCGGGTGTTGATTCCGGACGGAATCTTGATCGACCTGCGCCCCATGCTGGATCGCTGGCACGTAGAAGTGGTCTCCGCGCGAGAGACAAACGTAATTGGGAGGGTGAACGATTTCGAGGTCGGTCTCGCGGACGATACCACCGCGAATCACGCAATGGCGCAGGCTGAGTTGCACGGATGGTTCATCCGTGAGCGCGAGGAATTCTTTCCGTTCGTCTATTCGTGGGATACGCCGACCGAAATGGAAGAGTGGCTCGCAGAGGAATGGAATGATTTCATCGGCTGGGACGAGGATTCAAAACGCGTTGCCCGTTCCGCATGGGCTATGGCAGACGGCGATGCACGGGTGCAATTGAGGATGAAGATGTTGATCGCGCGGTGGAGGAAGGTGACTGGAATTCGGCACGATCCTTTTTCCTCTCCTGGGCGTAATAAAAGTGATTCGTGAGACCATCGAAAGCTACAAAGAAGCAAGAAATAATAAAGATCGCTTGAAGGAGATAGAAGCGTCTTTAGGGATAAATTCATCGGACGAGGATAAACGCGCCTAAACCAGGTATTGAAGGAACTCAATTATGAGAAAAATTATTGCGCTTGAACACATGTCCCTTGATGGCGTCATACAAGCCCCGGGTGGACCCGACGAAGATACCAGCGGCGGTTTCTCGTATGGCGGATGGATCAGTGCATACTCCGACGAAATTCTTGGAACAGCCCTGAGGAGGCAGATGAACTTGCCGTTCGAACTGTTGTTGGGGCGCAAAACGTTTGACATTTGGGCGCCGTATTGGCCTCACCATCCGGACGTATGGCCGGGCGTCAATACAGCGATCAAGTATATCGCGTCGAATACCCTAACGTTTCACGAATGGCAGCCGTCCGTGTTTTTAAACGGAGATATTACAGAAAAGGTCGCGAGGATCAAGGGACAGCCCGGACCCGATTTGCACGTTTGGGGAAGCGGTACTCTCCTGCAAACGTTGATCAAGCATGATCTGGTCGATTCGTTCTGGTTGATGATCTATCCGATCACCTTGGGCATTGGAAAGCGGTTGTTTGCCGAGGGCACAATTCCCGCCTCGTTCAAGGTGACGGAAAGTATGGTCAGCTCAAGTGGCGTGTTAATCGTAAATTATGAGCGCGCAGGCGGGATCACAACTGGAACTGCATGAAAATTTGCACCTCAAGCGCGGCAGTTCGTGGTGTGTCTTAATTTTCGTGTGCGCTGATGGACGAGAGCACATCCCATGTCATTGCGCTGAACAAACTGTTGTAATGCTCTACGCTTTGGTTTAAACAAATACCGACAGATCTTAAACTCATCCGCAATCTGTTCGAGGCGAAATAATATTTCAGATTTACACGACAATACGAGGTAGATATGAAAAACTCCGACACACAAAATCAACGTATCGCAAAAATGACCTTCGCTTCTGTCTATCCGCTGTATGTCGAAAAAGTGGTGAAGAAAGGCAGAACCGAGGAAGAATTGCATCAGGTGATCAAGTGGTTAACCAACTTCGATAACAAAAAACTTCAAGAACTGATCAAGGAAAATGCGACTTTTGAAACCTTCTTCCAACGCGCTTCGCTGAACCCCAACGCGCAACTCATCACCGGAGTCATCTGTGGGGTTCGTGTGGAGGAAATCGAAAATCATTTGACGCAACAAGTGAGGTATTTGGATAAATTGGTCGATGAACTGGCAAAGGGCAGAAAAATGGAAAAGATTCTTCGGTCATCCCCCGGCTAGCCATAATCGCTACACACTCCCGACGGCGGGAGGATTATTCGATCATTTCACATCCACGCCTGTGAGGCGCGCCAGTAATTTGTGGACCAGCCACGGCGGCACGATCAATACGGCGTGTACCGCCGCGCTTAAAGCGAAGATCACTGCGACCGAACTCAGAAAATTGCTCAGAAGAGGGGCAATGTTGTTCAACATCCACGGACCCGCGCCGAGGAGCAAGGCAATCGCAGACAGGATTCCAACGGCGATCACCAAATTCAACCACGCGTGGCGGTCCGATTCAGAGGGCATCATCGTACTGCTGACGGCAAAGGTAAGGTAAAACCACAGGTAAAAGTCTTGCACGCGCGGCAAGTCGCTGAGACCCAACCAGAACAGGTTGAATTGTCCGTTGCGGAGGGTGTCCCACAGGATGCGCATGTCGAGGCGGTAGATCGCTACAAACGCCACAACAAGCGTCCCTGCGATGAGAGGCGCCGCGCCGATCAGCGAATCGCGGACGATATCCGAGCGCGCGGTCTCCACATAGCCGAGTTGCAGGCGTCCATCCGGCAAAGCGCGCGGTAAAACGGAGAATCCTCCCGTAGGCACACGCAGGATCTTCGCCATTAAGAAGTGACTGAGTTCGTGCAGAAAGACCCCCGGCAGAAAGATCAATGAAAAGATCCCCATCGTGAGGGCGGCGTCGCGTGTGAGGATCAGGAATACTGCCTGAATCTCTTTATGCAAGTGCCGCTGAAGGAAGGTCAGCGGCACCAGCATCAAGACGAACCATAGAAAACCTGCAAATTGTTCGACCATCAAACTCCCCTGAAACGAGGGTGGGTTATGACGCGGGCGTCATATCGGATGGCGGGGAGGATTTGCCTGCGGAATTGTTCCAGATCGCTCCGCCGCCCGCGCCGAAACCGGCAGTGAGCGCGATGTTGATCAGGCCGATACAACATGCAAAACCGAGTTGACCGATCCAAACAGCAGAGGGATCCGCCGCCGGCACGCCAAACAAATCGTTGATCTGATTGTTCGGGTTCTGCAGCACCAGCGCATTGATCACCGAAGCAAGCATCTGACCCACGAGACCCAAACCACCTGCGATCGCGCCGGCGATGGCGCCGTTCTTTACAGTAGTCGCCGGCATTTTTTCGAACGTACCTGTCATGTACCCCGCCGCGAGACCCGCCACGAGCGGAATGCAGAGCGCGCAGAACGGGCTGAAGACAGCCGCGATCAGCACCAGTACCAACATAACTCCACCTGCGATGAGACCTGCTTTTACCATGATCCATTCTCCTTTATTTTTGGGATGATTTGACGATCGCGACGAACTCATCGGCTTTCAAACTTGCGCCGCCCACGAGCGCGCCATCGACCTCGGGCTGAGAGAAAAATTCCGTCGCGTTTGCCGCCGTCACCGAGCCGCCGTACAGGACGCGCGCCGCTTGGGCGATTGTATCACCGAACAGCCCACTTAACGCCGGACGGATGACCTGCTTAACCACCCCGTTGGCATTCTCTCCGCTGGAGGCTTTGCCTGTGCCGATCGCCCAAACCGGTTCATACGCGAAGACAATGCGCGAGGCAAACGACGGTTCGATATTCGCCAGCCCGGCTTTCATCTGACGCGCAACCACTTCGCCGGTCAACCCCGCTTCGTATTGATCCAGCGTTTCTCCGACACAGACGATGGGGGTCAGGTCGAATTTCATCGCCGCGCGGAGTTTTCGATTCACATGTTCATCCGTCTCACCGAACAACGTGCGCCGCTCCGAGTGACCAAGGATCACGTAACTGCAAAACTCCTTCACCATGTTCGGCGCGATCTCACCGGTGAACGCGCCTTTCTCCTCCCAGTGCATGTTCTGCGCGCCGAGGCCAACATCCGTGCCGGCAAGGGCTGAAGCCACAGCGGGTATCGATGTAAACGGCGGGCACAATACTTTTTCCACGCCGTTGAACTCGTGCAGGGGCGCAAGCATCGCCGCCACCAGTTCGCGCGCTTCCGCGGCGGTCTTGTTCATCTTCCAGTTACCGGCTACGAAGGGTTTTCGATGATTCATTTTCTTTTTGTGTAAAGGACACCGAATCGTTCAATCGTGAAAACAGTGAATTGATTCGCCCTGCCCCTACCTGCCTTTCATGAACTAAGGGAGTTTTTTAATAAGTTCTTCAGCGAACTCACGCACCCATGGCGGCGCAGAAAGGTCGGCGGTCAACCCGTTCAAGATGATGCGCGCTTCGCTCGGTTTGTCGGTCAGCGATGCGAATTCGGCGGTCAACAAAAAGGCTTCCGCCATCTCAGGGTCGAGTCGCTTCACCTGATTAAGGTATGTGACCGACTCATCGATGCGGCCCAAATAAAATGTGTTGCGCGCCTGCGCGATCAACGCAATGGGCTGATCGGCTTGCGCCAGTTTATCATATGGTAACACCAGCGGCGCTTCCTGTCGTTCAAACCCCTTGTACACGGCTTCGTGAAAAGCAATTTCGAGAGATTCTGGCACGCTGCCGATCACACCGTAATTCTTGACCGCCTGATAATACATCGCCGCGGCTGGAAGCCAGCCTTCGATCGCGCCAAATTTTTCACCCGCCCCGATATAAAATGCTTCATCCGCCGGCTCGACGAGCCGGGTCACCTTTAACAACGTATCGTAGGTCGCGCCGGGCATATCGGCACTCCAAAACGCAAGCGCCAGATCCAACTGCACGTTCGGGTCATTCGGGTTGTCTTTCGCGCGTTGCTGCGCGGCGAGCACCTCCGGCGGCAGGTTCGATTGCGGGTCGAGTGTGGGCGGTTGATCTTGTGTCTGAACCGGAGTTTGAATAGGATTCACCCCGGTCGTCGCCGCTGGCACGGGAAACTGCGTTGCGCGCTGATTCAAGATCGAAGCGAACAAGCGATTCTGACGCGCGACGAATAATCCGGTTACGCATAAACCGAGCAAGGTGACGAGTCCTACCCAGACGAAGGCAGAGCGCTTCTTTTTCGGAGACGGGGCTGGCGCGGCGACTTCAGCCTTTGCCGACATTTTGGTCGGCTCAGCAGTGGATTTCATCCGCGTCTTATCCGGAGGCGCAACCGATTTGGCGATCGTCACCGACGTGCCCTTCATTGGGATACCAGACTCACCCCAAGCCTCCTTGAACGCGGTCACCAATTCGCTCACGTTACTGTGCCGATCGGCGCGTTCTTTCGCGAGGGCTTTCAAAAGCACACGTTGGACCGGCTCAGGGACGTTCGGGTTTATCGTCTGTGGAAGCGGCAGGGGAGTGTAAATATGATCGTGAATGATCGAGAACGGTGTGTCCGCGCTGAACGGCACCTGTCCCACCACCATTTCATAGAGCATCACGCCGAACGAATAGATGTCCGTGCCGTCGTCGAGTTCCTTCTTCCCCATCGCCTGTTCGGGCGAAATATATTGCGGCGTACCCATGATCATGTCGGAGGAAAGGGTCGATTCGCCGGATTGGGCGATGCGCGCCAAGCCGAAGTCCGCAAGATACATCTCGCCGTCTTTCGCCACCAGCACATTCGACGGTTTGATATCGCGATGGAGGATTCCCTGCTTGTGCGCGTACGCCAGCGCGGAGCCGACGCTATCAACGACTTTTTCAATCTCTTGTGTGGTGAGCGGACCCTGATTGAGCCGCGCTTTGAGCGTATCCCCCTCGATGTATTTCATCACCAGATATGGGCGTTTTTCATGTTCGGCATAATCATAGACAGGAACAATGTGAGGATGTTCGAGCTTTGCCACCACCCGCGCTTCACGCTGGAAGCGAGCCGAAAATGTCACATCTTCGCCAAAGGCCGGATGCAGGGCTTTGAGCGCCACGTATCGATCGAGCGATGCATGGTAGGCTTTGTATACTGTCGCCATCCCGCCCTGCCCCAGTTGTTCGATGATCTTGTACGGTCCGACGTTATCGCCGACGTTTAAGGACATTCACCTGCTCCATGATTGAGTTCGGAGAATTATAGTCGAGGGTTGTTAATTCAGGTTTATTGCAATGTAAATTGTAGGGAAATTGAAATACAAAATCTGACAGATCCGCCGGGGTCTGTCAGATTTAAATACTTTTCGCCATCCGCACGGTTCGGCAGCAAACCACCGCGGCGTTACGGAATTTGGCGGATATTGAATGTCACTCCCGTATCATCCGGGATGAATTCAACTTCAAATTCACGCACATCACCGGACGCGCACCGGACGGGCCATTTCTCCATCCAAACTCCGCCCAAACCGGGATTTTGAAGTACCACGATGCTAAGCCCCGATCCAGTTGGTCGTTGGCATCCCATGCTCACCGCCCCAAGTTTCATTAAGTCCCAGACATCATTTTTGAGGGTCTCGTTTGCCAACCCACCACTGGGAGGTACGTTCGCCGTAGAATTGGATGGCGGAGCCAATTCGTCGGCCGGCTGTTGAGGGGCTCCACCGGAGCCAACCGCGGATAATGTATAAAACCCCACTGCGCCGACAACCACAAGACAACAACACAGGGCAATCGCAGCGATCGCTGCAAAAATCAATGTTTTATTCGAATTGCCCGGTTCTTTTTCCGATTGAATCTGGCTTTCCATTGCTCCTCCTTGTGAAATGATAAAAAAGAAAAAAAGAGCAGAAGGAGATCGTCCTTCTGCTCCAACCTAAAACCAATTCTACTTCATTTATTCTGGAGCGCCGCGACGCCGGGCAATTCCTTCCCCTCCAAAAACTCCAGCGATGCGCCCCCGCCTGTGGATACGTGGGTCATTTGTTTGGCAACCCCTGCCTTCTTGACCGCACTCGCCGAATCACCGCCGCCGATCACCGTGACCGCCTTTGATTCAGCCAACATGTGCGCGAGTGCGAACGTCCCCTCGGCAAATTTTGGCATCTCGAACACACCGACGGGTCCATTCCAGACGATGAGCCTGGCTCCGTCTAACGCGCGTTTATACGCCTCCAGCGTTTTCGGTCCGACATCCAGCATACGCCACCCGGCAGGGATTTTGTCCACGTCAACGACTTGCGAGTTCGCATCTTCGGCGAATTTATCCGCGATAACCGCGTCCACAGGCAGGATCAACTTATCTTTAGCATAAGCAAGGATGTCTTTCGCCATATCCAACGAAGCCGCTTCAACGAGACTGTCCTGCATGTTCAGTCCCTGCGCGGCGAGGAACGTATTTGCCATGCCTCCGCCGACGATCAACTTATCGCATTTCGCCAATAGAGTTTCGACGACGAGGATTTTATCGCTGATCTTTGCACCGCCGAGAATCGCAATGTAGGGATGTTCGGGATTCGCCACCGCGCGCCCAAGATATTCCAATTCCTGCTCCATCAGGAATCCAGACACAGCAGGCAGGAATCGCGCTACACCTTCCGTTGAGGAATGTGCGCGATGCGCCGAACCGAACGCATCATTCACATACACCTCGCCGAGCGAGGCGAGTTGTTTGGCAAGTTCGAGATCGTTCTTCTCTTCGCCAGCATGGAAGCGCGTATTTTCGAGCATCAAGACTTCGCCGGGCTTCAGGTCCTTTGCCATTTTTTCGACTTCGGGTCCGACGCAATCGGGAGCCATCTTGACGGGGCGATTCAAAAGCGCGGATAAAACCTCCGAAGCCGCACGCAGGCTGAATTCCGGGTCTGAACCGCCTTTGGGTCGTCCCAAATGACTCATCAAAATGACCGACGCGCCTTGATCCAGACAATATTGAATCGTCGGTAACGCGGCGCGGATGCGTTTATCGTCGGTCACTTTGCCGTCTGCCATCGGCACGTTGAAATCCACGCGCATGAGCACGCGTTTGTTTTTGAGATCAATATCTTTTACGGTTTTTTTGTTCATGGGTGCTCCGCACGGAAACAAGAAAACAAGGAAACAGGTACACAAGTTAAAACAAATTGCCTGTGTACCTGTCTACGTATTTACCTGTATACCGATTTTCGTGTCTACCTGTATTCGGTCTACAGACTCTTCGCCATCATTGCAGTAAGGTCGGCTGTGCGGCAGGCGTAGCCCCATTCGTTGTCGTACCACGCCACTACTTTGACCATGTTGCCGATGACGAGCGTATCGAGCGAACTGTAGACGGATGAATATGTTGTGCCGCGCAGATCGGTGGAAACCAGCGGCTCGTCGGTCACATCGAGGATGCCCTCCATCGGACCGCGTGCGTATTCGATCATCGCCGCTCGGATTTCGTCTTTCGTCGCTTCTTTGCTAAGAACTGCGGTGAAATCAACCACCGAAACGGTCGGCGTGGGGACGCGGAATGCCATGCCGCCGAACTTGCCCTTAAGTTCGGGGATGACCAGACCAACTGCTTTCGCCGCGCCGGTTTCAGAGGGAACAATGTTCTGTGCCGCCGCGCGCGCATCGCGCGGGTCTTTCGCGCCGAGGTCTTGCAATTTCTGCGAGTTGGTGTACGCGTGGACGGTGGTCAGCACGCCTTTGTCGATGCCGAATTTATCGTTGAGCACTTTCGCCACGGGAGCAAGCCCGTTCGTGGTGCAGGAGGCGTTGGAAACGATGTTGTGTTTTTTCGGGTCGTATTTTTCATCATTAACGCCGAGGACAATTGTGATGTCTTCATTTTTCGCAGGTGCAGAGATGATGACCTTCTTCGCGCCGCCCGATTCGATGTGCGCTTTGGCTTTGGTCGCATCGGTGAACAAACCCGTGGACTCGATGACAATGTCCACACCCATCTCTTTCCATTTGATAGCCGCCGGGTCGCGCTCGGCAGTGACTTTGACGGTCTTGCCGTCAATGACGAGGTTGCCATCCTTGACTTCGATCGTGCCATCGTATTTGCCGTAGGTCGAGTCGTACTTCAACAGGTGTGCGTTGGTCGCGGCGTCGAATAAGTCGTTGACCGCGACTACTTCAATTTCTTTGGGATGGCGTTGTTTGATCGTGCGATAGACGAGACGCCCGATGCGTCCAAATCCGTTGATGCCGATTTTCACTGTCATTTCAATCCTCCGAAGATGATGTTTTTTGAAATTTATGATGCGATTTTATCATAGAGAAATGTGGATAAAGCCGAACCGCGTGCAAGAAGTGACACTCGCAAGTATTTCGAGGATAAAAGTAACTCAATTCAGCGGGCTGGTAAACTCATCCAACACTTCGATCAACGCGCCTGTGAGTTTCGCCGAATCATGCCTCCACGGCTGACTCTCGCTGATCAAATCGATGCAAAAGGTACGCGAGTCGGCGAGGGTCTTTTCGTCCGCGATCACCCACTGCGAACCCTCGTTGAGTTGACCAACGTAGCTGCTGTTACACAGCACCACATCGAATACGTGATCACCCACATGTTCCTCCAGCGCACGGACATGGTCATAGCACGTAAATAAGTCGGTCTCGCCTGATTGTGTCGCGAGATTGCACACGTACACTTTTACCGCGCGGCTGGCGCGTATCGCGCCAAGCAGGTCTTGCACGAGCAAGTTGGGCAACAAACTGGTGTACAGACTTCCAGGCCCCACAACGACCATGTCCGCGTTCAGGATTGCCTTCAAAACGGGCGGATACGCCGGCGCGTCGTTCGGCTCGAGCCATACGCGTCGAACCTGACCCGCCATCTGCGGGATACGGCTCTCCCCCTCCACGCGAACTTGATTCACAGCGTGCGGCAATTGCATATCCGCGACGAGTTTGACATCGTGCAGCGTGGAAGGGAGCACGCGTCCGCTCACTGACAGCACCTTACCTGATTCAGCCACCGCGCCTTCAAAACTCCCGGTGATATCTGCTAACGCAGTAATGAAAAGGTTTCCAAACGAATGTCCGCTCAGATCACCGGCACCGCTGAAGCGATATTGAAACAACTGTGTAAGCATTTGCTCATCGTTTGAAAGCGCGGCAAGGCAGTTACGAATATCGCCCGGAGGCAGAATCCCAAAGTCCGCGCGCAGGCGACCGGAAGATCCGCCGTCATCAGCCACGGTAACAACTGCTGTCAAGTTCCGAGTGTGTTCCTTCAATCCGCGTAGAAGATTTGACAGTCCGTGTCCGCCGCCGATGGCGACGATGCGCGGTCCGCGTTCGCGGCGTCGGAAGTCGGTCAAGTCATTCACCAGGATGCGCCCGGTGCGAAGATATGGTCGAAGAAGCGAGCGGTTGAGCCGCACGATGCCGTATCCCACCAGCCAAACGCCGATTCCACCGAAGATTAAGACTCTCAGTTCACGCGGCAAGAACCTCAACGATGCGTACGAGAGTATAGTGAGGAAGAGTTCATTGGTCGTATCTGTGCGGTAAAGATCGAGCAAAAGCATCGCAAGACCGACACCCAGCAGTGTGATCCCTGCCATGATAAAGAGGAACCAGCGTTTGACGCCTATTCCCGGCGTAAACCAGCGCGCGATTTCGCGGAACTCTTCCATCCACGAGCGAATTCTTGTATTCCTATCTTTAAGCATGAAATGAGTGTAGCAGGGTTGGGAAGCGTAGTCAACCAGCGCGCAAGCCATGACAGTTTGAAAAGAGAATCTGTAACATTTTCTCACTGTGAACAGATTGACTCTGGGCTAAACTTTTGTAAAATAAGATCGAATCCTAAGGAAAGAGGCTGCACACAAATCGCTCAACAATGCAGACAATTTTTTAAAGTTCAAAGAGTGAGGCGATGAACCAATGCTTTGACATGGTCGCTTATCCCGTCCGTTGACGGGTAAGAGCATCGGGGAGCCAATAGCGAAACCGGCTGTATAAGCCGGTATTTTGTTTAATTTGGAGGAGAAATGTATAAAAATCGCGTTCGTTACTTTCTTTCAATTTCGTTGAATTTGATGATAGCCCTTATTTTGATTGTTTCAATGGGCTTTGGAGGAATTCAAAAAGCATCTGCACTAGGCGATCCAAGAATTCTTACGCGGGCAAACGAGGATCGCATCGTAGGTTTTGATTGGGCGGTTGGCTCAACGATTACCATAGAAATTGACGATCCATTGACTGGACCTAACCCTGATAAAACAGTGTATGCCACAGGGGGCACCGCGCCTTGGAATCCAAATGAGGAGTGGTTCGAAACCAGCGTCGACAATTACGATCTCAAACCCGGCGACATCGTCACAATGTCTAACGTGACCTTCTCAAAACAACTCACAATCGAAAACTTGTTCATCACTGAATTTGATCTGGATACAGAAGTGGTTCATGGCACCGCTGATCCTAGTCAGTTGTTATATATCCAGGCTTGTGATGACAGTACCTGTGCTATTCGGGAAGAAACCGCTGATCAAGATGGAAATTGGACTGCAAACTTTGCGGTTCCCGGAGAAGGCGTTTCCGAGCAAGATACCGCCGATTTACGTGGCGGAATTTGGCTGGACGCAAACATCAACGACGGAGATGGAGACATGAGCAGGTTTGGATTTAGTATCCCGAACCCTGCAATCAATGTTCTCGTAAATACCGATCGCGTGGGAGGCAATGCGTGGCCGCTTGGAGAGTTATTAGAAGTTGAGATAGACGACCCAGCAACCCCTCAACTGAACCCCGATTTTGAAACAACAACAACGCCAGAGGTCGCTGATTGGAATCCTTTTGAAACCTGGTTTGAGATCGGTTTAGATGGTTACGATCTCAAAACTGGTGATGTAGTCACAATCACAGGTGGAGGATTTTCGAAACAACTCACGATACAGACGCTTGCCATTGCTGAAGTCAATCTGAATACCGATACAGTGTATGGCATAGCCGAACCCGATCAAGAGGTGGAGGTGGTAACATGTTACTCTATCTGTATCAATCAAAATACAACCGCAGATCAGGACGGAAATTGGTCATCGAGTTTCGATCCGAACGAGAACGACTCGGCAAATATACGAGGCGGGTCATGGGTTGCAGTGGTTGTACATGATACAGATGGCGATACCACACGTTTCGGATATGGTATCCCCAACCCCTCCTTCGGTGTCCGCGCGAACGAAGACCGCGTGGAGGGCTGGCAATGGCCGCTTGGCGCGACTGTAAACGTTGAAATTGACGACCCAACCACGACTCTGCTGAATCCCGATTACAGTGAAAGTACCTCTGTAGGTGTTGCCGATTGGAATCCGAACGAGACGTGGTTCAATATTGAATTCGCGGGCACCTACGATATCAAGGTTGGCGATCTTGTCACTGTCACCGATGGGACCACAACTAAACAACACACTGTTGTCAACCTAAACTTTACGCAGATCGAAACAGATACCGACCGGGTTTTCGGCACGACAGATTCCAATCAACTTGTGAATATTTGGACCTGTTGGGAAAGCGATCCATGCATTAACCGCGACGAAACAGCCGATCAGAACGGCGTTTGGATGACAGACTTTTCGATCCCCGGCGAGCAGGATTGGGAGCAGGATACTGCCGACCTTCGGGTGGGATCCTGGATCGATTCATCCGTCAACGATGAGGATGGCGACAGCACCATGTACGGCGTGACCGTCGAAGCGACGCAATGCCAACCCGGCAATACGATCAGCGGCGCGGTCTTCGAGCATGACGGCTTAACACCGATTGTAAATGCCGCCATCCAAATCGAGGATTTCAGTACAGGCGATATCCTATTTACATCTAATACAGATCAGAACGGGCAATTTGGATGTTCGCTGCCAAACGGCGATTACCGCATCAACGCATTTTTGGATGGATACTCTGCTGAATACTACATTGAAGCCGCGCAGGAAACTGCCGCGGAATTACAGATCACCACTGGCACTCAACTCACCAACATCAATTTCACTATTTCGCCTCTGCCGGCTGTCGAGCATCTCACCTTCAATCTTCAGAATCCGCTCTTGCAGGATTTGGCAGTCCGCCAGGCGATAGCCTTTGGAACAGATCGCCAACGCATCTTGAACGAAGCCTTCCTGCCAAACAACATTTTTGGCACAGTTCTCAACTCGATCATTCCAACCGAGCACTGGGCAAGCGCGCCCGCTTCCGAGTTGGAGATCTATCCGTTCAACCCGGCACAGGCGCGTTCAATCCTCGAATCAGCCGGCTGGGCGGACTCCGACAACGACGGGTTCCGCGAGAACGCGCAGAACGTCGAGTTGGCGTTCACATTCAAATCGACACAGGCATCCTTCCGTGTGGCTTCTGCAGAGATCTTCCGTCAGAACATGGAAGCGATAGGCATCCGGATCCTCGTGGAGACCATTCCGGCGGGCATATTCTTTGCCCCGGATGGTCCTCTGAATCAAGGCGATTTCGACATTGCCGAATTTGCCTGGGCTGGCGACACAGATAATGAGCCGTATTTGGCAGAATACCGTTCTA
The DNA here is from genome assembly GCA_040753755.1 of Chloroflexota bacterium. GTDB lineage: Bacteria > Chloroflexota > Anaerolineae > Anaerolineales > Villigracilaceae > Defluviilinea. Next base: position 5,714 of record JBFMDB010000028.1, on the reverse strand, counting down.
CTTCGCCGGATAACTTCAGCCGTTACAACAACCCTGCATACGATGCCGCCATCGCTAATGCCCGCGCCGAAACCAGCGACGCCGGTAAACTTCCCTATCTATTCGACGCACAAGCCATGCTCACACAAGACCTGCCGATCTTGCCGCTCTTCACGCGTTTAAACACGATATACCAACCCCGCTTCCACGTTCAAATGGTTGAGAACAACGTGGAGGGATACGAGTGGCCAGCTGACTTCCCTGTCACTTTGACGATCGATGATCCGGACAACGGGGTAGGGGTTGATTTTACAGATACCCAACCGGTCATTCCCTTTGATGAGGATCCGACCTTCGGCTGGGTGCCGTTCAACGACCTAGGGGAAATTGATCTCGCACCCGGTCTGCTCATCACCATGACAAATGGGATGATCACTAAAACTCACACCGTGACCGATGTGACAGTGACAGGGGTAGATATTGCCGCTGATACTGTTTCAGGAATCGGCACACCGGGCGCAAACCTGAATGTGCAGTACTGTGACGAATCGGGGTGTCTGTGGAGGCGCTGGGCAACCATCCAACCCGATGGAACGTGGAATGCAGATTTCTCAGTCACAGGGCCGGGATCTGATGAACAATTGATACTCGATATCGTTCCCGGCATTATCGGTGAAGCACTTGAACCTGATGGGGATGCTGACCATACCGATTACCTATGGGAGGCAGTGGCTCCGCAATGCCAACCCGGCAACACAATCAGCGGCACTGTGTTCAAGCATGACGGCATGACACCCATCCCGAACATCACGATTCAATTCGAGGACTTCAACACAGGTTTGATCTTATTCACTTCCAGTACAAACCAGAACGGGCAGTTTGGTTGTTCATTGCCGGATGGCGATTATCGCGTCCTCGCTTTTGACAACAATTCCTACTACACGCGGGAATATTTCAACGAGGCTCGCGACACGAATGCCGCGCTGCTGCAGGTCACCGGAGGTGCACAGTTTGACAATGTCAACTTCACGCTCTCGCCGCTTCCCATTATGGAGCACCTGACATTCAACCTGACTAACCCGTTGTTACAGGAACCGAGCGTACGGCAAGCCATCTTCTTCGGAACGAATCGGCAGGAAATCCTCAGCGAAGCCTTCCTGCCTTATAACCTCTTCGGTATGGTCTCCAACTCCATCGTTCCGCCAGAACACTGGGCGGCGGCACCCGCCGCGGAGTTGACGCTCTATCCCTACAACCCAATACAAGCCGGCGCGATTTTGGATGCCGCTGATTGGATCAATCGCGACGCGGATATTTACCGCGAAAACGCCAGCGGTGTTGAACTCGCATTCACTTTCAAAACCACCGAGGCGCCATTCCGTGTTGTATCTGCTGAATTATTCCGCCAGCAAATGGAGCAGATCGGCATCCGTGTTACTGTGGAGACCCTGCCGCCCAGCGTGTTCTTTGGTCCGGCAGGCACGGTGGCTCAGGGCAATTTCGATATCGCCGAATTTGCCTGGGGAAACAGCTACGATGACGAGACCTTTCTGGAACCATATGTCACGGGTCACACGGATAATTACAGTGGCTACAGCAACCCGGCATTTGATGCTGTCATGGCAAACGCGGCTTCCGCAAGCACAGAAGCAGAAAAACTGACCTATTATTACGAGGCGCAATCCATCCTCAGCGAGGATCTCCCGATTGTTCCATACTTTACGCGTCAAAATGTCGCGCCTGTAACAACGCCCACAGGAAGCAACGTTACGGTTTCGCCGGAGACCTATCTTGATGTTCATTTCGATCAAGTCACCGATGGCGGCGTAACGACCGTCCTCCCGATGGATATCAACCCCGACGATCTGCCACCCAACTTCCAATTGCTGGGTCAGGTGTACGATGTCGGCACGAGCGCTTCGTTCACTAGCGCGCAAATCTGCTTCTCGTATAACGATGCCGGGCTCACTGCGGCGCAGGAAGATGCGATCCAACTCCTGCATTTGGAGAACAATACGTGGGTAGATGTAACCGACGCAGGTTACCCCGATACAACAAACAACGTTGTTTGCGGCACCGTGACCAGTTTCTCGCCCTTCGCAGTGATGATCCCACAAGATGCAACCCCGCCAACCATCACGTGGCTCGGAAATATCGACGATGGCGATAGTTTCTACTATGGCTTCGTCCCCGCGGAACCTACATGCACGGCAGACGACCCATCCGGAGTGGATGGCGCGTGTGCAGTGACGGGTTATTCATCCGCGGTGGGACCGCACACCCTGACAGCCACAGCACGAGACACAGTCGGAAATGTCGGAACGGAATACAGGAGTTACAGCGTCTTGCCATGGCGCCTGCAAGGCTTCTACCAACCGGTTGACATGAACAATATTTATAATACCGTAAAAGGCGGCAGCACGGTTCCGCTCAAATTTGAGTTATTCGCCGGTTCTAACGAGCTAACCGATCCGGCTTATCTCAAGAGTTTGACATATGTGATCGTGACATGCAACGCCAGCACCCCGACGGATGAGATCGAATCTACGATCACCGAAAGCACCGGCTTATGCTACGATCCAGACACCGGGCAGTTCATTTACAATTGGAAGACCCCGAAAAACCCCGGAGTATGCTACCGCCTAACTCTAACAACAGACGACGGATCAACCTTAGTGGCATTCTTCAAACTGAAATAGACAGGAAGATCACTGGTTCAAAACTGACAGGTCGTTTGACCTGTCAGTTTCTTCGTACGACCTCTTGCCAAAGTCAATTTCGCCGCACCGTTCGTGCCCCGAGTGGCGTTTCAGCGTCACGAGATGGCGAAGGATACAGAGAAAAGAAGAATTTCTCGAAGGTCTCTGTGGACACTACGGCTGGGCAAGAGGCTCTTATGCATGAGGTCATTAGATTACCCAAAGATGATCTTTCCAGTTTGCGCGTGGAGGCTCGGTTATAATTGCCCCAATGAGCCTCACCATCGCTGTCGATCTCGGCGGGACACACATCCGCGTTGCCGCGTACCCCCCGGAAAGCATCGCCCCAATTAAACATCACCGTACGCGTTCGTATGCAACGGACCCCGGTGTGTATGACCGCGTCGTTCAAGCCATCGAGTCTGTTTGGGTGCAAGAGCAGGTAACCGCAATTGGGATTGCCTCGCCGGGTCCGCTCGACCCGTATACGGGAACGATCCTCGCCACTCCGAACATTCCTGAGTGGCATAATTTTCCACTCGCACCGAACCTCGCGAAACATTTCAACGTGCCGGTCTTTCTCGATAACGATGCCAACCTCGCGGGGCTCGCCGAATGGAAGTTCGGCGCAGGCAAAGGGCATCGCAATCTTGTGTATCTCACCGTCAGCACCGGTGTTGGCGGCGGCGTGATCTGCAACGATACTCTTTTACAGGGATTTCACGGTCTGGGCGCAGAACTCGGTCACATGATCATCGAGCCGAACGGTCCGCCATGCGGATGCGGAAAGAACGGACACGTGGAATCGTTCTGTTCGGGACCCGCCATCGCACGCTACGCGAGCGAGCAGATTCGAGACGGACTCTTCCCGGAATCAGCGCTTCGTTCTCAGGGAAAACTGACTGCCGCTCAGGTAGCGGATGCGGCACGTGCGGGCGACACGCTCGCGATATCCGCGTTTGAGCGCGCAGGGCATTACCTCGGCATCGCCGTGTCGAATTATCTCGCCATCTTCGATCCCTCGATCATTGTGTTCGGCGGAGGCGTTTCGCAAGTTGGCGATCTGTTATTCAAACCTTTCGAGGAAAGTTTGAGACGCCATACGTTCCATCCCCATTATTTGGACGACCTTGTCATAACCAAAGCCGCGCTCGGCGACGATGCCGGGTTGTTGGGCGCGCTCGCACTGGCGCGACTCAGCCAAGATAAAGAAACGGTGGGAGTGGAATGAAGAGCCAAGTCTGCGTGGCGACTCCCACGTGGCTCGCCACAAAGTGGTGGACCGCGGACAGGGACGGGAGAACACTGTCCATGGGCGGCTCAGGCTGACCTGAGTTTGACGCGTTGCTTTTCATTACAGAAAAAATGATCGTCATTGCGAGCCGTGTTCGTTGCGGCGAAGCAATCTCATGCAAGGTGATGGAGATTGCTTCGTCGGGCGAAGCCCTCCTCGCAATGACGGATAAGGAGTAAACATGAATAAATTGAATGTGCCCGGACCGAAGTCGCGGGCATTGCTTGAACGAGACAAGAAAGTCGTATCCTCTTCCTATCCGCGCGCGTATCCCTTGGTGATGGACCACGGCAAAGGTGTGGAGGTGTGGGACGCAGACGGCAACCGCTTCATTGATTTTATGGCGGGCATTGCCGTGCTATCCACGGGACATTCGCACCCGAAGGTGGTGAAAGCCGTGCAAAACGCGGCAGAAAAGTTCCTGCACATCTCGTCCGATTTTTATCACGAAGGCTGGGTGCGGCTGAGCGAAAAGATGGACGAGATCGCGCCGTTCGAAGAAAATGCAAAAACTTTTATGACCAATTCGGGAACTGAAGCGGTTGAGACCGCCATCAAACTCGCAAAATATCACACCAAGCGGCATAACTTCATCGGTTTCTTCGGCGCATTCCACGGGCGTACGATGGGATCGGTAGCCTTCACCGCGAGCAAGCCGCATTATCATCGCGGGTTTTATCCATTGATGCCGGGCGTGACGCATGTCCCTTTCCCTGATGAGTATCGCCCGATCATCCACCGCAAACTCGGCGAAGATTACGGCGAAACCTGTGTGCGTTTCATCGAGGAGGAGATCTTCGACCACAATGTTCCCGGTGACGAGATCGCCGGCGTGCTGGTGGAACCGATCCAGGGCGAGGGCGGTTACCTCGTCCCGCCGGATGGATTCTTTCCCGCGCTGCGCAAGTTGTGCGATAAGTACGGCATCCTGCTTATCGTAGACGAAGTGCAAAGCGGCATGGGCCGCACCGGAAAATGGTGGGCGATCGAGCATTGGGGCGTGGAACCGGATATCGTGGTATCCGCGAAGGGGATCGCATCGGGGCTTCCATTAGGCGCATGCATCGCGCGCGAATCGGTGATGACGTGGCCCAAAGGCACACATGGAAACACGTACGGCGGCAACCCCATCGCCTGCGCCGCGTCGCTCGCGACTATCGAACTGATCGAAGAAAAATACCTCGCCAACGCGGCGGAGGTGGGTCAATACACGCTGGACGCGCTGGCGGAAATTCAGACGCGGCACACCTCCATTGGCGATGTGCGCGGCAAAGGCTTGATGATCGGCGTGGAGTTCGTGAAAGACAAGAACACCAAGGAACCGAACGAGGAGATCCGCAACATGATCGAAAAGACCGCCTTCGAGCACGGTTTGCTTACGCTCGGGTGCGGCAGGTCAACCATCCGTTTCGCGCCGCCGCTGTGCATCACCAAAAAGGAAGTGGACGAAGGCTTGGAGATCTTCGAGGAGGCAGTCACGATGTCGGAGAAGGAGCAGGGGTTGAGGTAGAAAGAGAACGGGTTAGACCCGGGTCCATCCGCTGGTCTAACCCGTCGGCTCGGTATACCGCACGGGATTATTCCTCACGTAGGCGAAGCGATTGTAATCCTGCGGGTTGAACGGATTCGGCACGATGCTGTCCGCGCTGAGGAAGCGGTTGACTGAAGGAGAAATCATTTGTCCGATCAACGAAAAGGTTGGTAAGGTATAAATCAGGTCATATGCCGCGAAATGCAGTCGG
>JBFMDB010000027.1:0-53031 GCA_040753755.1 Chloroflexota bacterium | reverse complement strand
GTCGAGTATGAACCGCTCAGTGTGGTAGAGTATGAAAAACGCTACCGCGACCAGCAACTCAAATATTTGGAGAAGAAAGCGGCCAAGTTCGGCTTACAACTCGTCCCTACTTAGCTGTTTCTGAGAAAGCGGTGTTGGGCGCAAGCGCGGACTGGAGCAGGACTCCCCGCCCGAAAACGCCCTTTCTCTCCGCTGGCAAAGAACCAACGAACGGAACGCTCACCGACATCATAGCAAACTTGCAGGCAAGATTCAACAGCCTTCAACCGCCTGCCATGTAACCCGACACAACCAACTTGCGCCGCCGCTTGGGACACTCCGCCGCAGGCAAGCTGACCTGACCGACCAACAAGCCCACCCCGTGCCAGGCCAGACCTCGCAGCCAAAACAACCGCTTGCTGGCCTGTGCCTTTGCCAGCCCCGCGCGTTGACCTGCCCTTTGCCCGCGCAGGCAGCAACTCCTTCATCCATGCCTGCCGCCTTGCCCTTCACACAGGCGGGCGTGACGGCTGGCGGGCGGACACTGCCTGAACGCCCTGCATCTATGTCAGCCCTCGCAGGCGGCATCCCATCGCAGGCAAACGGCGCACACATTACAACCACATGGCTCATCAATTGAAAAGGTTCAAAAATTTGTTACTCTTTCAGCGCCCAACTATGTATTATACGGAAACTTTCCGTATAACCACCCCGTACGGGGTCTTATGCGGACATTTTCCATATATGACGCCGTTTTGGGGTAATATACGGAAGATTTTCCGCATATGATGCTCCTGCGGGGTCTTATGCGGAATTCTGCTCATACTATACGCTTGTCGGTACATTTTGACAATGGTGTACAAAAGGAAAATGAATGGAAAAGCCAATTCCTCAGCCTCGAAAATTGCTCGATCGGGTCAGCGATGCCATCCAGACCAAACATTATTCCTCCCGCACTGCGGAAACCTACATCTATTGGATTCGCCAATACATCCTGTTTCACAACAAACGCCATCCGAATGAAATGGGCGTTCCTGAAATCGAAGCCTTCCTTACTCACCTCGCCGCCAAAAAGAACTTTTCCTCCTCCACGCAAACACAAGCGTTGAGTTCCATTCTATTTTTATATCGCCACGTTCTCAACATCAAACTGGATGAAGTGCGGATCACCCGCGCTAAAAAAGCAGGACGCGTCCCTGTGGTGCTCAGCCGCGCAGAAGTTCAAAAACTGCTTGGTGAAATGGTCGGCGCACAAAAATTGATGGCGCAAATTTTATATGGCGGCGGCTTGCGGTTAATGGAATGTGTTCAGCTGCGCGTTAAAGATATTGATTTCGAATATCGCCAACTTGTGATTCGCGATCCAAAAGGCGGAAACGATCGCTTCACGATTCTGCCAGCCACCCTTGTTGCCCCGCTCAAGGAGCATCTCGCTCGAGTCAAGCGTATCCATGATGACGATCTTGCGAAAGGTTTTGGGGCGGTTCACATCCCGAATGCTTTTGCCGTCAAATATCCAAACGCCGTACGTGAATGGAGTTGGCAGTACATGTTTCCATCCGCAAAGCTTGCAGATGATCTCGAAGTAAAAACAAAACGCCGCTGGCATACCAGCGAAGCCACCTTGCAAAAGGCTGTCAAGTCTGCCGCCAAAAAAGCGGGCATTAAGAAACTGGTTGGACCCCACATCTTCCGGCATTGTTTCGCCACACATTTATTGGAAAACGGTTACGATATTCGCACGGTTCAAGAACTCCTCGGTCACAAAGATGTCAAAACCACCATGATCTACACCCACGTCTTACAGCGTGGCGGGCTTGCCGTCAAATCCCCGCTCGATGCCTAATTCTCCAATCCTCTATTCTCCAATCCTCTATTCTCTAATTATCTAGTCTCTAATCCTCTATTCTCTAATTTCCAATCCTAAACTCTCAATTCCCCTTAAATCCTTCAACATCCAACCTCCAACTCCATGAAACTCTCCTCCCTCACCCTCCATCACATCTCCATGCCGCTGGTTGCGCCGTTCGAGACCTCGTTCGGGCGCGAGACCGTGCGCGAGTGCATCATCGTTGTACTCCACGCCGAAGGTCTCACCGGCTGCGGCGAATGCGTCGCTTCGCGTGAACCGGGCTACAACTACGAAACGACCGGCACCGCGTGGCACATCCTCAAGGATTTCATCGCTCCGCTGGTGTTGGGACAAGACATCGCCGATGCAAACGATTTCCAAACCCGCGTCGAGCGGATTCGCGGTCATCACCTCGCCAAGGCGGGGGTTGAGATGGCATTGTGGGATCTGTTCGGCAAGCGCGGCGGCAAATCGCTGAAAGAAATGTTCGGCGGGACGCGTGATAAGGTCGAAGTGGGCGTCTCGATCGGGATTCAAGAATCCGCGTCGGCGCTGGTGCAGACGGTTGACTCATATTTGGGTCAAGGTTATCGCCGCGTCAAGATCAAGATCAAACCGGGGCGCGAGGTGGAAGAGACGGTCGCTGTCCGCAAAGCGTATCCCGATCTGCGCTTGCAGGTGGATGCAAACTCCGCATACACGCTCGAGTCCGCTCAGGTGTTGAAAAAGATTGACGATCTGAACCTGCTGTTGATCGAACAGCCGTTATTCGAAGATGACATCTGGGATCATCGCCTTCTGCAAGCCGAATTCAAAACGCCGATCTGTTTGGACGAAAGCGTTGTCTCGCCGCGTCACGCGCGCTATGCGTTGGAGATGAACGCGTGCCGAATCATCAACATCAAACCCGCGCGCGTCGGCGGGCTGAGTCAGGCGATCGCGATTCACAACTATTGCCTTTCGCAGCAAGCGCCTGTTTGGTGCGGAGGGATGCTGGAAACAGGCGTCGGACGCGCCTCGAATCTCGCACTGGCATCCCTGCCCGGGTTTATCCTGCCCGGCGACATCTCCGCCTCGGATCGCTACTATCGCCGCGACATCACGAACGAACGCTTCACGTTGAACGACGACAGCACGATCACTGTGCCGAACGCCCCCGGCTTGGGCGTCACGATTGACGAAGCCGCGCTGAAAGAATTTTCGCTGGCTGAAATTACGTTGAAGGCGTGAAAATTTCGAATCATGGGGTGGTCGAGTAGCCCTGAGCGAAGCGTAGCGAAGTGAAGGGCGTATCGAGACCACGTTTACAGGCATATGAAGGCTATTGGTGGTTTTGATACGTCCCGCGAACTGCACGCGGGACTACTCAACCACCAGCATGTACATGAAACAAGTGCATAATCAGGGGAGGTTATAATCATCGCGCCATGAAAAAACATCTTGTCATTGCGAGGAACGCCGAAGGCGCGACGAAGCAATCTCCGCGCATCATCCCGCTTATCATTTTGTTGGTTTTCTCCGCCTGCTCCTCTCCGGCGGCGCCAACTCAACAAATCTTTTCAAATTCACCGACGCCAACAACTCCCGTTGAAATCGTCAAATCCACACCGATACCCGCACAGACTCGCATCGGCGATTCGGTTCCCGCGTCGCTGCGCTCACAAGTCCAAAATTTGAATCTCCCGAATTACATCCTCGACGCGTCGCCGTTCGTCGCTTCCGATTCAAGTCTCAACGAAACAAAAATTCAATGGATCTATGCTTTGGTCGCGCCGTTCCCCACAGTCACAGACGGCGTGACGTTCGACGAACTCCACCTCGCATGGACGGAAGGTGCGTCGCTCAATGGGATGCCGCTGTTGATGGAGGACTCCACACGCGCCGCGTTGACTCTCCTATGGGACGCGCCAGCCGCAGGTGCGGTACGAATCGTTTCGACGGGCGAACTGCTCGACCAAGCGTGGACCGAGTCCGCGTGGGCGATCATCCCCTTCGAGGAACTTCAACCGAAATGGAAAGTATTGACGATAGACGGTCAATCCCCGATTCGAAAAAACTTTGACCTTTCATCTTACCCGCTCGTAGTTGATTTCACGCTTCAGTCTTCAACCAATCCCCAATTACCAATTACCAATTACGATTCTACAAAACTCACCACCGTCATCATGACCGGCGTCACCGCCCTCGTGCGCGCCACCGCGCTGACGATGGAATACAAAGGCGTGACCTATCCCGGTGAGCGAATCCGCGATGTGTTGCGCGAAGCGGACATTACGCACATCAGCAATGAGATTCCGTTTTTCACGGGATGCACCTTCCCAAAAGCCGACCAAGCCGCGCTGGTCTTTTGCAGTGACCCGAAATACATTGACCTTTTCACCGATGTCGGCGCGGATGTGATCGAGTTGACCGGCAATCACTTCGCCGACCGCGGCGCGCAGGGCATGTTGGAGACCATCGAAATTTACCAACGACACAACCTGCCTTACTTCGGCGGCGGCGCGGATTTGCAGGATTCGCTCGAACCAGCCTTGTTCGAGATCAATGGAAATAAGATCGCGTTCATCGGATGCAACAAGCCGGATGTGGATCGCTTTCCGACCGCGCGCGATTTTCGCCCCGGCGCCGCGCCGTGTGAATTCGATTACCTTGCGGGAAAGATCGCCGAATTGAAATCACAGGGATATGTGGTTATTTCGACGTTTCAATGGAATGAAAGCTACGACTCACGCCCCGCTCCTCAGCAGGTGACTGATTTTCGTTTGATGGTTGACTCGGGCGCGTCCATCGTGAGCGGCAGTCAGGCGCATTACCCGCAGATGATGGAATTCTACGGCGACGGGTTTATTCACTACGGGCTTGGCAATCTGTTCTTCGACCAGATGGGCGATCAGGATTGGATGCCGCCCGGCATCCGCCGCGAATTTTTGGATCGGTACGTGATCTACGACGGCAGACTCGTCAGCGTCGAGTTGTTGACCGCGATGCTCGAAGATTATTCGCGTCCGCGCTGGATGACGGAAGAAGAGCGCGCCGGGTTTTTGAGCGATTATTTTTACTACAGCGGATGGACGCAATTGATTCCGACGCCCACCCCCGCGGTCACGCCGACATTGACTCCCATGTCCATCCCGGCCGCGGCAGGAACGCCGAAGCCGTAGAAGCAGCGGGTTTGTTCCCCTGCTTGTTCGGTCATGAACTTAAAACGGTCAGTCCGTATCAGAACGGGGTAAGATGATTGAAATTTCCGACTTTTGATCAAGGAGCGCGCATGGATCGGAATCGCAAATATCTCGGCATGACCATCCCGCAGCTTGGCGTTCTTGCCGGCTTGGCAGGCGCGCTGTGTCTAATTCTGTTCGTTTCGGGGTGGCTGATCTTCGGCGGCGGGTTGAACTCCGCAAGCCAACAGCAAATTCCGACGGCAATCGGTCCGACCGTCACGCCGGTGGTTTCTCCAACAGTCGCCTTTACGCCCGCGCCGACGGCGATCCCCTATGAACAACTCATCCCAAGCGGATGGAAACAGCACAAGACCGCGCTCGTGGAAATTTGGCTGCCGGGTGATTATCGGAAGACCACCATCAAAGATCTTGTGATCCTTGATAAACAGATCACTCTTGAACTTACTTTGTCACGGACTTTGTCAGATACTTCGTTGTACAATCTGTATGTGATCGTCGCTTATGAGCCGTTGCAAGGAGACTCGCTCGACTCGCACATAGAGATCTCCAACGCCGAGTCGACTGCGACGCCCAGTACCTTTAGGGTCGTTGAACAGAGGCATGTGCTGTTGAACGCTACACCGGCAATTCGATTTCTATACGAGGGAAAATCAACCGACAACCTCGATGTCAATAGTTTGGTGTTCGTCATTTTGGACGGGAATACAGTATGGTATGTGCAATATTGGACGCAGATCAATGAGTTTTACAATCAGTTGGAGACTTTTGAAAAGAGCATCCTGACTTTCCGCCCCGTGAAATAACGTTGTAAGGGCGATCTGCCGTGTTGCTACAATTTGTTAATCATTCAGCTTACGTACCATCAATCCCGAAGGGATGGCAGGAAAATAGAAATTTGCCCAAATCACAATCAAATCCCGTAGGGATGACATGCGTTCATGCAAAGGCTATGACACCCCTTCGGGGTTGGTTCGCCCATTGGCTGCAAATCTATAATCATTTCACTCCTTCGGAGTTGTGACTGCGTAAGGTGCGTTAATCGAAATAGATATTCAGATCCGAGCAATCGAAGCGGTTGCCGCAATTGGGGCAGGTGACCTTGCAGTTCTTTTCGCGCATCTCGCTCCCGCATCGGTCGCAGGTGTAAATCTGTTTTCCTGAAGTTTCCCGCCATTTGACAGGCTTCAATAATTTCAAATCGAATTCCCCGATCCTCTCCTTCCCCAATCGTCTCACTTCCTCGATGGCTGCGCTGGCATCGCTCCGCAGTTCCTCCACGCGAATCCCTCGGCAAACGTGGGGCCATCCTTCCAACCACTTCAAACTTCGATCGTACACTTTCACCGCGCCGTCGTAATTCCCGCGCGTGATGTGCAGGTACGCGACGCCCACTTGTAGTATCCCGCGATACAGGTCGCGGACTTGTCCTTTCTCCTCCAGCCATGCAACTTCAAGCGCTTCGTGCGCCTCGAAATATTTCCCGGCATTGAACAGGCGTAGCCCTTCCGCGGCGTGCGGGTGAAGCGGGGCGTTGCACTCGGAAGATAAATCGGTCATGGCGAGGGTGTCGGTGATTATAGCCCCAATGGTAAAATTCGATTTACGATGAGGCGCTCCCTCTTTGCTTCGAAATCGCGGGTGTTGTTTTTCTCCCTGCTGGCGCTGGCGGCGTTGACGATCCTCGCTTCCGGTCTGGGGGATGTTGCGTTCCGAGATGCACAGCCGATCGGCAGGAACAGCCCCGGCGCGGCAGGCTTTGCCGCCCGCGGCATGCTCGAAGCATGGAAGGCAATTCCCATCTGGTTGCAGGTTGGGGTTTGGGTGGCGTTGGCTTTCCTCGTGATCCTGATCGGCATGATGCTCTCGCCGGAGGCGCGCAAGTTACTCTTTCGCGCGTTGCTGCGCATTGCGATCACCTATTGGGTACTTTTCTTTTTGTTCACGCGCTACGGAAGCGTTCTGGCAGAAAGTCTCGAAGCCATCAACCCCAACGCGAACAACCCCTCGCAAATTTCGAATGTCCCTCCGCCGGTGTTCGCTCCGACGACGGGCATGGCTTGGGCGGCGTATGCGGTCAGTTTTTTGTTGATCCTTGCCGCGCTCCTCATCACCTGGCGGACGTATAGATTTTTCAACGATGCGCATGAAGAAAAAGAGTCGTTGGAGAAGATCGCCAGGGTCGCGCGTTCGTCCATTCGCGAGTTGACCTCCGGCAGGGATTCGACCGACGCGATCATGAACTGCTACTTCCGCATGAGCGATGCGGTGGCAGACAGCCGCAACTTGCATCGCCGCGATTCGATGACCCCGGCTGAATTCGCGACGCGGCTCGAAAGGGCGGGGTTGCCCGGCGAAGCGGTGAGCAGGCTCACCCGTCTGTTCGAAGCGGTCCGCTATGGCGGACAGCGCTCCGCGCAAAAAGATGTCAACGAAGCCGTCGCCTGCCTGAACGTCATCTTGAGTCATTGCGAGGCGTCCGCTTGAAAATTCCGCGCTGGTTGATCGCCCTCGTTGCCGTTCTTGTCGCGGCACTGCTTGCATTTCGTTTGAGCGGTGTTGTGTACGCGATGCTCGTTCTGCCCGCGTCGTATCTTCTTTGGTTATTAAAACTTTTATACCTTGCCATGCCGGGCGCGATCTGGTGGAGCGTGCTGGTGCTGGTGTTGTCCTTCATCTTTGCGTTGAGCCTTGTGCCAGATGTGTTGCGTATGCGGGGCAAGGAACCATTTCACAGACCTACGATGGGCAACGTTGAGTCTCTTTCAACGTGGATGGAAAAATCGCAGAACGGGATCTATTACAAATGGCTGGTGGCGAATCGCCTCGGCAGGATCGCGCACCGGCTGTTGGAGGGACGCGCCGCGGGAGACAAACGCCTCGTTTCCGACGGGCTGTCTGGTCCCGGTTGGACACCGCCTCCGCGCGTTCAGGCATATCTCGAAACGGGACTGCTTGGCTCGTTCGCGGATTACCCGCGCGGGAACAATCCGTTCGCGAAATCCGAGCCGACGCCGCTCGATCACGATATCGCCGAAGTTGTGGAGTTTGTTGAATCGAAAATAGACGATCGCGCTGAGCGGAACTGAACGTTTTCGTTGTTCCGCGTAGAAGAAGCGCAGTGTTGTATGCCTGCCTGTGCTTCATCTACGGCGCACAACTTTCGTGTGCCGCCGCTCAGCGCGAAGGACAATATTTGGAGACCACGTGGCAGACATAACCAAAGTTTCAACGGTCAGCAAGCAAGTCATCGCGGAGGTGGAGCGCGCTGTGGTGGGCAAGCGCGCCCTGCTCGAAATGATGATGGCGTCCGTGCTGGCTGGCGGACACATCCTGCTGGAAGATTTTCCCGGTTTGGGTAAAACATTGATCGCGCGTAGTTTCGCCAAAGCGCTCGGCTTGGCGTTCAAACGGATCCAGTTTACGCCCGACCTTTTGCCCGGCGATATTACCGGCGGATACATCTTCAACCGCACGAAAAATAAATTCGAACTTCGCAAAGGTCCGATTTTTGCGAATATCGTGCTTGCCGATGAGATCAATCGCGCCTCGCCCAAGACACAATCTGCATTGCTCGAAGCCATGCAAGAGGGACAGGTCACCATCGAAGGCGAGTCGCTTCCACTGCCCGAACCGTTTCTCGTGCTTGCCACACAGAATCCCATCGAATACGAAGGCACGTTCCCCCTGCCCGAGGCACAATTGGATCGCTTCATGCTGAAACTCTCGGTGGGATATCCCAACCTTGAAGAGGAAAAATTAATTCTAAAACGCCGCCGCGAACGCAGACAGGACGAAGTGGACCTGCGCGAGATCACGAAAGCCAAACAATTGCTCGATTTGCGCGAAGCGGTCGAAACCATTCACGTGGACGGCGACCTCGAAAATTACATCGCCTCGCTCGTGCATGCCACGCGTACCGATCGCCGCGTCGCGGTGGGCGCTAGCCCGCGCGGGTCACTCGCGTTCCTCAAAATGGCGCGCGCCAACGCCGCGCTCGAAGGACGCGACTTCATCATCCCAGACGATATCAAACGCTATGCAACTGCCGTGTTGGGTCATCGCGTGATCCTCCAACCCGAATACTGGATGGCGCGCACGGTCACGGACGATGTCATCCGCGATTCGATCGAGAAGACTCCGGTGCCGGTGGTCAAGTAGTCCGCGCGGAGCGGAGTGATCCTGCGCCTGTCGAAGGGGAAGGCAGTCGAAGCGCGCGGCAAGTATGTGCTTCGACTGCGGCGCACAACAAACGTGCGCCTCCGCTCAGCACGGAAATAAATTTATGTCTCGCTCTCTCCTTCTCGGTCTTATCACTTACGGTCTCTTGCTCGCGGGTGTTGCCATCAAGCGCGGCGAACTTATCGCGCTTGCGATTCCGTGTGTTGTGTATTTGTTTGCGGGATTTTTATTTTCCCCCGATGAGATCAACCTCGAAGCGACGCGGCACCTCAGCGCGGAACGCACATCCCCCAATGCGGATGTGGTGGTGACGGTGACGATCACGAATCGCGGCGCGCGCCTCGACGAAGTTCTGCTCGATGATGTTTTACCTTCTGACTTGACGCTTCGCTCTGGTCATACCCGACATCTGATTCGGCTTCCGAAAGACTCTTCGTTCAACTTCGCGTACACGATTGCAGGTCCGCGCGGTGGCTATGGATTCGAATCCGTTCGGGCGGAGGTAAACGATCCGTTAGGCATAACAAGTCGAACCGTCCAAATCGAAGCGAAGGGACAGTTGTTCATCTTCCCATCGTTGACGCGTCTCCGTCACGTGGCGATCCGTCCGCGGCGGACGAGAGTCTATGCGGGGACGATCCCCGCGCGCGTCGGCGGCACAGGCACGGAATTTTTCGGCGTCCGTGAATATCATCAGGGCGATTCGCCGCGCGCGATCAACTGGCGCGTGAGCGCGCATCAGCAGGATGTGCTGTATTCGAATGAATTCCAACAGGAGCGCGTGGCAGATGTGGGAATCATTTTGGACGGGCGTCTGCGGACGAATGAATTTGCGCGCGGACATTCGTTGTTCGAATTTTCGGTGCAAGCCGTTGCCGCGCTGACCGACGCGTTATTGACTCAAGGCAACCGCGTGGGTTTGCTGGTGTATGCCGCGTTCCTGCGCTGGACTTTGCCCGGCTATGGAAAAATCCAGCGCGAGAAGATTTTATTTTCGCTGGCGCACGCGCGCCCCGGCGGCAGTGAAGTGTTTGCCGATTTTCAACATTTGCCGACGCGTTTGTTCCCGTCCGAGTCGCAGATTGTTTTGGTCTCGCCGTTGCATGAAGATGACTTGATGCCGCTCGTCTATTTGCGCGCGCAGGGATATCAAGTGCTGGTCGTCAGCCCGAACCCGGTAAAGTTCGAGTTATCGTATTTGCCGAAGAACAAAAATGTAGAATTGGCGGGACGCATGATCCACATGGAGCGCGCCTTGTTGTTGCAAAAGGTACAACGCGCAGGGATTCAAGTGTTGGATTGGGATGTGGCAGAACCGTTCGATCGGGTTGTGAAACGGAAGTTGTCGCGCCCGCCCGCGTGGTTGAGGGCGGTGGGGAGGTAGGGGCGAGGTTATCTCGCCCGTACTGCGTAATTCGCAATAGGATGAGGTTGAATTGACTCTAGTCGCTTTTGTGTTGAGTGTAATTATAGGAACAGCCTCGCTTGCATACGGATATTCGCAGGCAGGCATGACCGATCCCGCGCGCTGGTTCATCCTGCTCGGCATCGTATGGATTCTCTCGCACTGGCGAAAGGTGTATTGGGTTTCCTCCTTTGCGTTCTTTCTCGCCATTCTCGGCGCGGCATATGGTGTGTGGAACGACCTCCCTACCATTTGGATGCTCCTCGGCGCGCTCGGCGGCTTGCTCGGTTGGGACCTCTCTGACTTTGCCCGCCGCCTAAGTTACGCCGCACCGACAGATGATGTGCAAGGATTGGAACGCAGGCATCTGGCGCGCGTTAGCGTAGTCGCCGCGTTGGGGTTTGGGTTGGCGTGGCTAAGCACAGTGATTCAAATCAACAGATTGGCGTTTGAGGTAGCAGTGGGGTTGGTGCTGTTAGCCGCTCTCGGTCTCGCACGGTTGGTGGTGAGGTTGAGGAAGTATTAGTTGACAGAATAATTCATTGTAGCTTAGCTCAATATTCATTTGAATCTTTTTCTTCATATTTTATGCGCGCGTCTTTTTGGAGAAACGCTTCCAAGTCCTGAATCGGTTCATAATAGGTAATTTGAGAAAAGACTAACCCATAGGCGTTTCGTCTTTCGCGACTTATCACATAGCCATTTAGATTATCGATGCTGAATAAAGCCGTAAAAACAAATACATCATCTAGCAGTAAACTTGGTGGATAAGGTACAACGTCCTTAATTCTTCCAGCGATTCGAGATTGTATATACTGTATCGTTTCGCGTTTATCGTCCCAAGGAGATGATGTTCTAGCCAGGGGTGGCGGCGAGTGAGTGACACGACCTTCAGAGCCTGTCTGCATTTTATCTCCCTCAAAATAGAACCACTTATCCTGTTGGTCAATCCAAAAGTTCAAGATTTTACGAATCTCTTCGAAGGATGGAAGAGGGATCGAAGGAAGAGGAATTTGGGTGCTCATTATGTGTACTAATTATATTCCCAAATTAGCCTTCACTTGAATCATCTCCAAACTCGTACATCACCGTCTTCCCCCTCCGATTGATTGATACGCGCTAGTAATTCACGCCCAACGGAGCGGTGACTTCGAGCGTCACCGCTCCGTTAGGATTTTGCTCAATCCCATATCCACTAAAACTGACGGTGGCGGCTTCCACGCCGCTCATCATACGTTGAAGCGAGGAGTTGTCAATCCAGCGGAGAATACCAGTGGGGCCAATCGAATTCTGCCCGGATACTGCCTCCATTGTAATAGAGGATGACTTGGGTACTTCCGTTGTTGATGATCACGCACTCTCGAGTGAACTCGCAGTCACTTTCGTGGAGGGTAACGTGACCGACATGTGAAACCGTCCAGCCGTCCGTTGGCGGCAAGTTCCGGTAGTAACTCAGGAATTCCTCGATACTCCTCTTCGGTGTGCTAAAAGTGTAAAGGTCAACGCCGATCCCGTTTTCATATCGGATCATTCCGCTGAAAGCGCTATCCGTCGGCAAGGGTAAGCCAATCTCAAAGGGCAGATCTGCTGTTGAAGACATTTCTTCCATATCTGGCGGTAACTTGACCTCGGTCATCTGACCTATGGAGGATAGAGTTGCAGTCACTTCGTAGGTCTGCGCAAAGTCGCCTTGTTTGCTGGTCTCCAGCTGATGCGAATAGAGGATGTAGTTCCCCTCTCTTGCCAGATATAGCTCACCTTCCACTTGGTAATCTGCGTTGGATTCTGTTGAGTTAGCCGCATCGAGCACAAAGTGATAAGCCGCAATTCCCTCATACTCCTCCTCGCCTGCGAACTGGGCTTCCAGCAGTTTTCCGGCATAAAGCGCGGGGTCTGCCTCGGAAAAAAATCCACGCATCGTTCCGGTCGAAATGTACCAATCTCCGGTTCCCGTTAATTCGTACGTCCGATCATTGACTACGTACGTCCTGTTCACACCGCCGTCATATTCAAGCACCCGATAGGCACCGTAAGGTTCCTTCATATATCCGATCGTGAACGTGCGCTCAGTCAGTTGACCGTTGACTGTGTTCTTTTCATTAATGGTGATCATGAAGCTATCCAGGTTGCGGAGGTCTTCCAGCGACCAAAGATCAAAGACCGGGGGCCAGACCGTGGGGGTTGGCTCTCTTGTTGGCATCGGGGTTTTGGTGGATTCAGTTGCCGCCTGTATCGATGGAATTAGGCTTGGTTCTAATGCTTTGGTTGGGCCAATGACTGAGGTCGGCGTCGCGGAGCCGCAAGCCAAAATGGCTAAGGACAAGACCAAAACCACCACAACAAGCATGTGTGTATTCTTCATCTCTGCCTCTCGCTTCTTCTCTCCAAGGCTGTCGCCAAGCTTGTTTGAATCCATCATACACGCGAAAGCATTTCGTCAAATCCCTCGTTGGTAGGAACGCGCAACGCCAGCGGAATGAAGTTACTCCTCACTTATTCCAAACTCATACATTACTGTTTCCTCTTCTGAAAACTTCCCGCCAACTGATTTATAAAGTCCATTTGCGGCGGTATTGTTCTTGTCTGTCAGCACCCACGCGTTGACGCAGCCGAGTCCTTTCCCCATGTTCAACATTTCATTCATGATCGCTTTGGCGATTCCCTTGCCTTGATGGGATGCCGCGACGCCCACTTCGTTGATCCACAATTCGGGTGGTTTATCAGGGTGGATATAGTGGACGGCAGATGCAAATCCGATCACAATGCCATCGTCCAATGCGACCACGATGTGATGACGCGGGTCTGCGAGAAATTCGCGCGCGAAGGTTTCGTCCACGGGGTTGTCGAAGACATCGTCCGCGGCGTTGAGTAAAAGAGGCAGGTCAGAAACAGACAGGGTTTTGAGGGTGAACATATTTTTACAACAACTCTTTTACTTCCGCCAACTCTTCCTCTGATAATTTCCATCCGATTGTTTTCGCATTCATCGTGACTTGTGCAGGATTTGTCGCGCCCGCGATGACCGAGGGAATCTGCTTCCTACTGAGCAGCCAACTAAAAGCGAGATCGTGAAGCGTGTGTCCGCGTGAGTCGGCGAAAGCGCGGAGCGCGTCCAGTTCGTCGAAGTTTGCATCGGTGAGTCGATTTTTTACATACGGGCTGAATGTGCCGCGCGATCCCTCAGGTGGCGGTTCACCGCGCGTGTATTTTCCAGTGAGCAAACCGCCCGCGAGCGGGAAATACGGCAAAATGCCAACGTTCGACCACGCACAATACGGCAGGAGTTCGCGCTCCGCGTCGCGCTCGAGCATGTTGTAGTGTGTTTGGGTCGTGACGAATTGCTCCCAGCCCATCATCTCGGCGAACGTGTTGCAGTGCGCCAATTGCCACGCCGAAAATTGACTCGTGCCGATGTAACGGACTTTGCCCGCGCGGACGAGATCGTCGAGCGTGCGCATCATCTCGGCGACGGGCACCGATTCATCCCAAGCGTGAATTTGATACAGATCAATGCGGTCTGTCCTCAGCCGACGCAGGCTCGCCTCGACCGCGTTCAGGATGTGATACCGCGACGCGCCCAAGTCGTTGGGTCCATCGCCCATTTTGAAGCGGACTTTTGTAGCGATCACTACGTTATCTCGTTGTCTCTCCAACGCCGCGCCTAAAAATTCCTCCGATGTGCCGTTGGGGTTGCCATACACATTTGCCGTGTCGAAAAAGTTGATGCCCACCTCCAGCGCGCGCTGAACGACAGCTTTCGTGCCAGCCGCGTCTACCTTGCCGCCGAATTGATTGCACCCGATTCCAATGGCGGATACTTTTACGCCTGTCATACCAAGATTGCGATATTCCATGTTTTCTCCATGATGTAACAATTATTTCTATATTCAGATTTGTTTATTTATCATCTGGGCGGTAAATTTGCACCACAAGCCCATTTGGTGGCAAAATAGTTTCAGCGAGTGGTGTAACAACCAGCGATTCTCGTGTCAATATGTAAGAAGGATCGGTCCATCTGACCAGAGCAAAGGTCTCAATTCTCCAGCGCTTAGTTGAGTTTTCGCCTTCTAGGATATCTCCTGCATGAAATTGGCCTGGGATATCCATATGTACTGTCATAAGTAGTTGCGTGTCTACTTGAAAACTATCAATAATTGTCGTTTGCCCAATATGGATCATTAATGACCTCGTTTTTCAGAATGAAAACCCGAATAATGGGTATATTTTTAAAATGCATCAAGTCCCCTGCCGTTATACACATGCCTTGATGTTATCTTCGGCGTACCCGTCAACGCAGATTCGGTGAAGCACATCTGATGTGCCAGTCGAATCAACTTCTGAATTTCCTCCACGGGAATATCGCCGTTGAGCGAGAGTTCGATATCGAAGTCTTCGCAAAAGCCGCGTTGCGTGCCAGCCAGCACCGCGCCTTCTTCGCGGAAATGCGCAATGACTTTGACGCGTTCGTCTTTCAACGTCAGTCTCTTCTTTGCCGCAACCTGCGACACTTGGGAGAGCAGTCAGAGCGCGACGCCGGAGACGAAATACGTCAACGGCGTGGGCGCGGAACTCTCCCCGCCGGGCATGTACGAGCCTTCGTCTGCCATGAAGGTAAATTGTTTCTCGCCTCGTTGCCCTGCAACGACCTGTTTCTTCCAGCCTTGAATCGTGGTCGCTTCAGCGATGACTTCAATCCTGCGCTTGTGTTGTTTTTCGTTGATCATGTTTCGATTTTATCTTACATAAATAGGATTGCTATAAATCCAGCCGCGCAACCTACCGAGGTAGCGACGATACACTTCCACGCGGTAGACGCCCGGCTCGGTCACGTTGAAGGTGGCGGCATAGGAATTTTTCCACACGCCGATGCGTTTTCCATCTTTGATCAGATGAATCTCCGCCTGTGTTGGGACGTGCGCGTGCAAGGTCACACCGCCTTTGACGGAAATCTCTTCACCCATGATAGCGGACTGTTCGAGTCCTTTGGCTTTGAAGGTAAATCCGCGTGTGGGTGAAGGTAAGTCATACGCGACGAAACATCGTCCTGCCGCGAGCGCGTCGTAGATCATCTTCTTGTCGGTGGAAACGTCACCCGTCAGCGGCTGTGGGATGAAAACGTGTGTGTTGATCGTTTTGAAGTGGAACTCATACGGGAAGATCACGCGATGCAACGGTCCCATGCTCATGTGCATGGCATGTGCGTCCGAGCCGCCGATGGCAACGACGGGTCGGCCGTGTGTAAGCAGTTCATCCCAGCGATTGAGCGTTTCGCGGATTGGGCTGTATCCAACGAATTGCGGAAAATAAGCGTAGAACAAGCCGTGTAATTTTGTTGGCACGACTGTTTTGAGTTCACTCAATCCATTCCACAGTTCGATGCCGGTGTAGTTTTGCACATCCCAGTCTACCCATGAAATATCGGTTTCGTTGAAGGCGGGTGCTTCCGGGTCGCGTGGGTGAGCAATGAAACTGAGTCCGCCCGCCTCGCGCACGCCGTTGATGAGAGTCTGCGGGTCGTCGGCAAGGGCGGAGAGGTCGCGGTCCGCGTTGAAGATGAGCAGGTGATTCTTCTGCGGGTCGCGGTCCTGATCGTGGACTTCCTGTCCAACGAGGAGCAGGACTCCCCGTGTCCTGAGCGTAGACGAAGGACGGTAGTATCCTTCCACGCCGCGCACAAGCACGTTGTGATCCGTCACGATGACCGCGTCCAAGCCTCTCTGGATCGCCGCGTGCGCGATGTTTTTGTGCGTGCCGCTCCCGTCGGAGTAGCGCGTGTGCATGTGTAGATTAACGACGATTTCGTGCATGGATCCTTATGCTTTAGCCGCCGTCCTCGGCGGCGTTGCGGTGAATTTTGTTTTCCATCGCCGCGAACGGCGATGAGAGCGAAGTGAGACCTCGGTTTGACGTATCTTCCGCCCAGCGGGTATAATGACCCCGCTTAATAAAAGGAGGCAGTTGTTCATGGTTGCATATTTGGATTACGCGCTGATTATAATCTCCGTCCTGCTCATCGCGAGCGTCATCTTGCAGAGCAAGGGCGCAGGCTTGGGCGGCTTGACCGGCGCCGACGCGGGGAGCGTGTTCACTGCGCGCCGCGGCATCGAGCGCACGTTGTTCTGGATCACGATCATTTTGAGCGTTGTGTTCTTTGGGCTGGTCATCGCGCTTCTTATCATTTCTTGATTCAGTGATTCACACGAGAATTGGGCCCGTTTGACCCGCGCGGGTATGTGTGCGTGGCGCGAACGTGCCTTTCTTTTTGTATATGAGACAGTTACGCTGGCAGATTTTCGTCGTACTCGTCACGCTTGTCATTGTGGCGGTATTGCTGTTCACCCAGCAATCGCAACAAGTGACGGGCGGACCCATCCTTGCACAGCCCGAACAGGGAGGCGTGTATACCGAAGGGCTGGTCGGCTCGTTGGGGCGGCTCAACCCGTTGCTCGATTGGAACAACTCTGCCGACCGCGACGTGAACCGCCTGCTGTTTAGCGGACTGGTCAAATTCGACGAGCGCGGGATTCCGCGTGTTGACCTTGCCGAGGCATGGGGCGTCGCGCCGGATGGAACGGTCTACAATTTCACTCTGCGCGCAAATGCGGTCTGGCACGACGGGACGCCTGTCACCAGCGACGACGTCATCTTCACAATTGAGCGGATGAAGGGTGCAGGTTCGCTTGTGCCGCAGGACATCAAAGACCTGTGGGGGAGAATCACCGTCGAAAAACTCAATGACAAGAATTTGAAATTCACGCTTCCCGAGCCGTTCGTCCCGTTCATGGATTATTTGACCTTTGGAATCCTGCCGAAGCACTTGCTCGAATCTGTTCCGCCGGAGCAAATGCCCGATGCGCAGTTCAATATCAACCCAGTCGGCACGGGACCGTACAAGTTCGATCATCTCATCGTGAATGATGGTCAGATCACCGGCGCGGTGCTTACGATGAACACGGACTATTACGGTAACCCGCCGTTCATCGAACAGGTGGTCTTCCGTTATTACGCAACCTCTACGGACGCGCTGGACGCGTACACACAGGGCGATGTGCTCGCCATCAGCCGTATTTCATCAGACGATTTGCCCGCCGCGCTCGAAGAGCCGGACCTCTCGATGTATTCAAGCCCGCTCCCGCAGATGAGTTTTGTATTTTTCAATCTCAACAATCCTGATGTTGAGTTCCTTCAAAACACCAACGTCCGCCGCGCGTTGATGTTTGGGTTGAATCGCACCTCCATCATCAATTCGTTTTTGAACGGGCAGGCGATCCTCGCGCATGGACCCATCCTGCCGAATTCGTGGGCGTATTACGACGGCACGGAACGATTCGAGTATGACCCTGAGCAGGCGATTGCGCTCTTGAAGGATGAGGGATTCATCATCCCTGCCGGGGGCGGGGAAGTGCGCGCGAAAGAGGGAGTGCCCCTTGTTTTCACGATGTTGCATCCCGACGACACATTGCACACACAGATCGCGGAGGCGATTCAGAGTCAATGGGCGAAGATCGGCGTGCGCGTGGATCTACAAGGTGTGCCTTACGATCAACTCGTGTTAACCTCCCTCACCTCGCGTGCGTATCAAGCCGCGTTGGTCGACATTAACTTGTCGCGCACGCCGGACCCCGATCCGTATCCGTTCTGGCACCAAGCCGAAGCCACCGGCGGACAAAATTATTCGCAATGGGATAACCGACCCGCGAGCGAATATCTCGAGCAGGCGCGCGTCACCGCAGATTACGATCTGCGCGCGCGTTTGTATCGCAACTTTCAAGTGGTCTTTGCCAAAGAATTGCCCGCATTGCCTTTGTACATTCCAGTGTATTCCTACGCGGTGGACGCGCAGGTGCAGGGCGTGCAGGTAGCGCCGTTGTACGACCCGAGCGACCGGTTCGCGACATTCACCCAGTGGTTTATCCTGACCCGCCGCGCGTTACAACAGGATGCAACTGAAACCCCCGCACCGTAAAATATTTGTAGGGGCGAGGCTGCGAAGCGTCTCGCCCTCGGCGGCAAGACGCCGCCCCTACACAAAATCAATGGAGATATCATGACCGACCCACGACAATCTGCGCTCGATTATGCTCATCAGAACAACGAACGATTTATCGAAGAGTTGAAGGATTTTCTCGCCATCCCTTCCATCTCGACCAGCCCGGATCACAACGCGGATACCCAGCGCGCCGCTGAATGGACAGCCGCGCAATTGGAGTCGTGGGGGATGGAGAACGTGCGCGTCATGCCGACGGGTGGGCATCCAGCCGTCTACGGCGAATCGCTCAAAGCGGGGAAAGACGCGCCGACCGTCCTCATCTACGGTCACTACGATGTCCAGCCTGTTGACCCTCTCGAGTTATGGGTGACCGATCCCTTCAAAGCCGAAATACGCGGAGAAAACCTTTTCGCACGCGGCTCATCCGACATGAAGGGACAGGTCCTCGCCTCGATGAAGGCGGTTGAGTCCGTGGTGCGCACGAGTGGGTTGCCGGTGAATCTCAAGTGGCTGATCGAAGGCGAAGAGGAGATCGGTTCGAAGAATCTCGGCGAGTTTATCAAGACGCACAAAGATTTGCTTAAAGCGGACTTCTGCATCAATCCCGATGCCGGTATGATCAGCGCCGACTTGCCGACCATCACCTATGGTTTGCGCGGTCTCGCGTATTTCGAAATTCGCGTGTACGGTCCCAACCGCGACCTGCATTCTGGCCTGTTCGGCGGAACTGTGCACAACCCTGCGCAGGCTCTCGCCGAATTGGTCGCGGGTATGCATGATAAAAAAGGACGCATCACCCTACCGGGCTTTTATGACAAAGTGCGGAAGGTCGGCAAGGCGGAACGCGCGGAGATCAATCGTCTTCCCATCAAGCCGAAGGATGTGGTCAACATGACCGGTGTGCCTGCGCTGTGGGGTGAACCGGAGTACACACCGGAGGAGCGGGTTGGGATCCGCCCGACGCTGGAGGTCAATGGCTTGTTATCAGGTTTCACCGGTGAGGGATCGAAGACGGTCCTGCCTGCTTGGGCGATGGCGAAGATCTCGTGCCGTCTCGTGCCAGACCAAACGCCGGCGCTGGTCGAGAAGGCGATGATCAAATACCTTAAGGCGAACGCGCCGAAAACGATACGCTGGGAAGTGAAGGTCATCACCGGCTCCGACCCGGCGATTACCGAACGCGACAGCGTGGGCGTGCAGGCAATGGCGAAAGGACTCGAACAAGTGTGGGGCAAACGCCCGCTGTTCAAACGCGAAGGCGGCTCGATCGGCGTGGTGGTCCAGTTGCAGAAATATGTCGGCGTGGATTCGGTGTTGACGGGCTTCGGTCTCCCCGAAGATAACGCGCATTCGCCGAACGAGAAATTGCACCTGCCCACGTGGCGCAAGGGCATTGACGCGTTCATTCATACGTTTTACAACCTCAAATAGGGCGAGGTCATCTCGCCCCGTTTTCATATCAACATTTGGGCGGGTGACCCCGCCCCTGCGAAAAAAAATTATGGAAGACAAGATCATTACCTACGGCGGGCAGGCGGTCATTGAAGGTGTGATGATGCGCGGGCAAAAAGCATTTGCGATTGCCATGCGCGCGCCGGACGGCAGTATCGTCGTTCATAAAGAAAGCCTCGCGGCGGTGTATCGTTCGCGCATTGCGAAGATTCCGTTCTTACGCGGCTCGATCCTTTTGTGGGACGCGCTCGGGCTAGGCATGAAAGCGCTCACCATCTCTGCTAATACACAAACGGGAGAAGAGGAAAAACTCGAAGGTCCCGCGTTGTACCTCACGCTTGGCACATCGTTGGCGATTGGGATCGGGTTATTCGTACTACTTCCTGCAAGCATCGGTGGCTGGGCAGAACACTCGCTTGGGTGGCGTAATCTTTCGCACAACTTGCTCGAAGGCTTCATGCGATTGGTTTTGCTGGTCGGTTACATCTGGGCGATCGGAAGAATGCCCGATGTCAAACGTCTGTTCGGTTATCACGGCGCGGAGCATAAGACCATCAACGCCTACGAAGCGGGGGCAGAACTCACGCCGGAATCTGTAGCGAAGTTTCCGCTGGAGCATCCGCGCTGTGGCACGGCGTTCATGCTGACGTTTGTTTTGTTATCCATTCTCGTCCACAGCCTGCTCGGTGACATGGACTTTTGGTGGCGTCTCGCCAGCCGCATTCTGTTGATCCCCGTCATCGCCGGGCTTGCTGTGGAGTTCATCCGCTGGACCGCCAACAATTTGAACAACCCTTTCGTGCGCTTCGTCATCAAGCCGAATCTGGCTCTCCAGTCGTTGACCACACGCGAACCCGACGCGTCCATGCTGGAGGTGGCGATTGAGTCGTTCAAGACGATGAGGCGAGCGGAGCAGGAAATGATTGTTTAAGTAAGGGCGGTGAAGATTATTGAAAAAGCGATCAGTGATCAGTAACAAGTGATTTACGGCGTTCGAGAATCTCATCCATGAAAAAAAGAAAAATCGCAAGGTTTATCGTTGCGATCATCACGGTAGTTGCCGCGTTCGTTGCGGCGTATTTCGTTGTCCTCGGGCGGAACAGACCCGCGCCCATCCCAACCAAAGAAACCCTCTACGACGGAGTGACGTATCAACGCGTGGTGAGATATTTTCCCAACGCGATGATCGCGCACATCATCAAAATTGACACCAAAACCAAAGGGATTCAATTCCTCGTCACGCCCGCGGATTCAAAGGGCGAGACGCCTCTCAACGCCCGAACCACATCGCAATTCCTCGACGAGTTTGGCGTGCAAATCGCCATCAATGGCGATGGATTTTCCCCGTGGTGGTCGCGCAGTTCCGCGGATTATTATCCGCATGCGGGCGATCCGGTCGCGCCGCTGGGGTTTACCGCCTCGAACGGCGACGATTACTGGCAAGGTGTTCCACTGGAGGAAGGCGAACGTCCCACGTTGTATATCAGTCGGCGGAACGCGTTCACCTTCAACGACAAGCCAAATCGAGTCTACAGCGCGATCTCAGGTGACCGAATGCTCGTGCTGCAAGGTCAAGCGGTTCCCGGTCTCGATGACTCGGCGCTCGAACCGCGCACAGCGATCGGGTTGAACAAAAACGGGCGATACGTGTACCTCATCGTTGTGGATGGACGCCAGCCGTTTTACAGCGCGGGCATTACATTTGCCGACCTTGCACAACTGCTGGTGGATCAAGGCGTGTACATCGCGATGAGTCTCGACGGTGGAGGTTCGTCTACGCTGGTAGTCGAGGGCGAAAACGGCGAGCCTGTGATTCTAAACTCCCCGATTGACAATTACATCCCCGGCAGGGAACGCCCCGTTGCGAATCATGTTGGGGTGTATGTGCCGTAACATTCCGTCATTGCGAGCCCGAGCGTAGCGAGTGGCGAAGCAATCTCCCTCACCGTATTGGAGATTGCTTCGTCAGCCCTTCGGGCTTCCTCGCAATGACATATGGAATTAGAACGCGATCTCCCCGATCTGCTCGAAGTTGACGTCGAACAATTCCTCCGCTTCCATCTCTGTTTCGGCTTGTTCCGCCTCCCCCGCGCGGACGCCGCGCTCGCAGTACGATCTGTAGGGGCAGTAAAGGCAGCGGGTACGGTCATCCGTTAGAGGGTAGGATGAAGCGGTGGCGATTTCATCCGCAAGTTTGATGAGCAATTCCCAATCTCGTTTGTATTGCGCAGACGTGTACGCGAATCGCGCAGGGTCGTTGGGAAAATCCGCAAACCAGTAGACCATCTCGATCAGTTCAGGATCAAACGGGTTTTCGTTGTTCAGATGCGCGCCCGCATGGACGAGCAGCGCGCGATAAACGCGAGTTTGCATCCGCGCCGCGAGCCATTCGTTTCGCGGGCGTTTGCGATAGGTCTTCCAGTCGTAGATCGTGACTTTATTTTCGTGGATTGCGATGAGATCGTATTTGGCAAGCAGGCGGTAGTTGCCGAGTGGTGCAGAGAGGGTGGCTTCGGGATTGAGACTCCCGAGGTCTTTAAGACCTCGGAGGTCTGGTGCGGCTAAAAAATTCTCCAACCATCTCTGCAAATTCGGCGTGTTTGCAACTTTCATGATTTGCTCACTCGGAATCCCAATCAGATGTTGCTGCACAAGCCGATGGAAAAATTCCCCTTCGCGCTGGTGCTGTTCATTCTCCAACGCCGGCTCCGATTCGACGGCGGGATAGGCGAGCCGGTCCAAATAGCGGAGTTGGAAGCGGCGCGCGCAGTCTACATAATCCTGCAGGGACGATTGGGAAAGGGTGGTGAGTTGCATAATATCACAGTGGTCGAGTAGATGGCGATAATGTCCCGCCGCCGTACCGAGACCACATGTTTCGCATTATAGCATTTCGTTGGAGAGGCAAAGTTGCGCTTTGAAGAGGACATCGATTCGGGTATACTCTGCCGCAATAAATTCACAGGAGATTGTTATATGGAATGGCTTTCACAACCCGAAACCTGGATCGCTTTTATTACGCTCGTGGTACTCGAACTCGTGCTCGGCGTGGATAACGTGATCTTCATCTCGATTTTGGCGGGCAAACTGCCCACAGAGCAACAGCAGAGGGCTCGCACGACAGGCATCCTTTTGGCTGTGATTACGAGGTTGATGTTGTTGTTTTCGCTCTCATGGATCATTCGTTTGGAAGATCCGCTCATCAGACCTTTTGGTTTCGAACTTTCGGGGCGAGACCTGATCCTGCTGGCGGGTGGGGTGTTCCTGATTTACAAAGCCACACACGAGATCCACGATAAGCTCGAAGGCGTGCCGGGGCACGTTTCAGCCAAAGTTCAAGCCTCTTTTTGGAGCGTGATCGTCCAGATCATGTTGCTCGACATCGTCTTCTCACTCGATTCGGTCATCACCGCGGTGGGTATGGTGGATGAATTGCCGATCATGATCGCGGCGGTCGTCATCGCCGCACTGACGATGATCTTCGTAGCGACGCCGCTCGGCGAATTCGTCGAAGAACATCCCACGATCAAGATCCTTGCACTGAGTTTCCTCCTTTTGATCGGATTTACTCTGATCGTCGAAGGCTTGCACCTGCACATCCCGAAGGGATATATCTACTTCGCCATGGGATTCTCGGTGCTGGTGGAAATGCTAAACCTGCGTCTGCGTCAGCGCCCGGCTGCGCCCGTGCAATTGCGCGATGCGTATCGCGGTGGTGCGCCTGTCCCTGCGATGGCGAGTGTCTCAACCGGGAAAGCCGCTCCCGTCCGCGTTGCGGCGAAAAGAAAGACAGCAAAGAAAAGGAAATAGGATTTGAACCAAAAAGGCTTCCGAGAATTTCGGAAGTCTTTTTTATATCCCGCGCTCTCCTCACTTCATCCCATTCTTCGCCGCTTTGACGAAACCCACGAATAGCGGATGCGGCTTCATCGGGCGCGACAAAAACTCAGGGTGGAATTGACTTGCCACCATGAAGGGATGGTCTTTGATCTCCGCAATTTCAACCAGCTTGCCATCGGGTGACATCCCGGAGAACACCATTCCGGCTTTTTCAAAATCATTTTTGTACGCGTTGTTGAACTCAAAGCGATGACGGTGGCGTTCGTCCACTTTTTTCTCGCCGTACGCGGCGGCGGCTTTCGAGCCTTCCTGTAATTCGCAAGGATACAAGCCCAGCCGCATCGTCCCGCCCATATCTGTGATGGCGCGCTGGTCGAGCATCAAATCAATGACGGGGTATTCCGTGCCGCGATCGAATTCCGATGAATTGGCGTCCTCGTGATTCAACACACCGCGCGCGAAGTCAATGCACATGACCTGCATCCCCAAGCATAGACCGAGATACGGTACTTGCTTCTCGCGCGCATACCGCGCAGCAAGGATCTTCCCTTCGATGCCGCGCGAGCCGAACCCGCCGGGTACGAGGATGCCGTCCGCGCTTTGCACCACATCCCAACCCTTATCCTTTTCGAGGTCGGCGGCGTGCACCCAGCCGATCTCAACCTCCACATCGTTGGCGATGGCGGCGTGTTTCAATGCCTCGCGCACCGACATGTACGCATCCTGCAACTCTACGTATTTCCCAACCAGCGCGATTTTTACAGTCGGCTTCGGTTTCCGCACACGTTCCACGAGTTTTTCCCACGGTTTCATGTCCGGCCTGCGCGTGGATTTCATGTTCAATTTTTGCACGAGATAATCGCCGACCCCCGCGCGCTCGAGCAGCAGCGGAATTTCGTACAACACATCGCTGGTGACCATCGGAACGACAGCCTCTTTTTCCACGTCGCAGAACAGGGCGATCTTGTCGCAGATGTCCTTGTCAACGGGGTAATCCGACCGCGCGATGATCATGTTCGGCGAAATGCCGATCGAG
Organism: Chloroflexota bacterium; assembly: GCA_040753755.1. Lineage (GTDB taxonomy): Bacteria > Chloroflexota > Anaerolineae > Anaerolineales > Villigracilaceae > Defluviilinea. Next base: position 28,113 of record JBFMDB010000027.1, on the reverse strand, counting down.
CGCAGCGCGGCGACGGAGTGTTGTGTTGGCTTTGTCTTGATCTCTCCTGTGGCTTTAATATACGGGAGCCACGTCACGTGGATGAAGAACACCTGATCTCGCCCGACCTCGTTACGGAGTTGACGCAGCGCTTCAAGGAAGGGCTGTGATTCGATGTCACCGACCGTGCCGCCGACCTCGACAATCACCACGTCTGCATTTGTCTCTTTTCCTATGGAAGCGACCCGTCGCTTGATCTCGTTTGTGATGTGCGGGATCACTTGAATCGTCCCGCCGAGAAAATCGCCGCGTCGTTCTTTACCGATGATCTCCGCGTACACCTGTCCGCTGGTGAAGTTGGAAGAGCGGCTCAGGCGGATGTCAATGAACCGTTCGTAGTGACCGAGGTCAAGGTCGGTTTCTGCGCCGTCATCGAGAACGTATACTTCTCCGTGCTGGTACGGGCTCATCGTGCCGGGGTCCACGTTGATGTACGGGTCCAATTTCTGCACAGCCACTTTGAATCCGCGCTCCTTGAGCAAAAGACCCATCGCCGCCGCGGTCACGCCTTTACCCACCGATGAAACGACGCCGCCAGTGAAAAATAAATATTTTGTGGTCATAAATTTCCTTTCAAGGACCCCTCTCCCTTTGGGAGAGGAGCAGGGGTTGGGGGGTTAAAAGACGATGGGGAGGGCGTTGAAGCCCTCCCCATCGGGGATAGCGTTTCCTGTGAGTTGCTGGCTCTTCCTCGTATTCATCCGACCAGCTTCACAATGTCTTCTGCGGCGCGCCGCATCTCGAGGAAGATCATGCCGAGTTTGGCGTCCTGTCTCGCCATCGCGGTCAGAACCGCTTCGTCCCCGATGGACGTCAGCACGATCGCGCCCGCATCTCCTTTGATGTACACCTGCTCCAATCCCGCCCGTCCCAACTCGGTGGAGATTCGTTCGCCCAAAGAAAGCATCGCCGCCGACATCGCCGACACGCGATCTTCTTCCACACCTTGTTGCAAAGCAGACGCCATGATCAACCCGTCGACCGAGACGACCGCCGATGCCTCGATATCTGGCGCAGCGGCTTGCATGTTGCGCAGGCGTTCTACCATCTGGTCGGAACGGGATTTTGCCATGACGATTCTCCTGAAATCATTCTGCCACAGTTTACCATACTTCAATTTTCATGTCATTGCGAGGAGCAAAGCGACGAAGCAATCTCTACACGCCTTGCAAATTTGACCCGCGTTTCTCTTCGTGTTAAACTTGAACGTTCGATTTGATGAAAACCGGCTTCTTCCTCCCCTTCGTTTTATTCCTCGTCGCCGCGCAGGATTCGCCTCCGATCGCGATCACCTCCCCCGCGGCTGGCGAAGTTTTACGCGGCGAGGCGACGATCCTCGGCTCGACGGCTGACATCAACTTTGCCTCCGCTCAATTGGATTTCAAATACGCCTCAGACTCCGGGGACACTTGGTTCCCCCTCGCCGTGTTATCCCAACCCGCGCTTGAATCGCCTCTCTACCTGTGGAACACCGCCTCCATCACAGACGGCGACTACATCCTGCGCTTGCGCGTCAACTTGACCGATGGCACTTTCCAAGAAGTGACCGTTCCCATCACCATTCAAAATGACGCGCCGTTGTTAGCCCCAACACCAGTGTTCACCTCCACACCTGAATCGTCCATCGGAGTACAAATCCCAACGCCGTTCCTCCTCGCCGCCTCTCCGACTCCCACCGAAGTCCCGCGTCCCACACCGACCCCCCTGCCGCCCAACCCCGCCTCGTTGACTCAAAACACGATCCTCGCCAGTCTCGGTCGCGGCGCGCTTGTAATCATCGGCTTGTTCATGTTTTCTTTCATCATCCTCCGCCTCCGCCAACCCTAACCCTCCAATTCTCTCGTCTCCAATTACGAATTACCACTCACCAATTATTCAAAGCCCTTTCGATACTCCCCATGACAGACTCCACCTTCCTCCTCATCGGTCTCGGCAACCCGGGTCGTGAATACGCCAACAGCCGCCACAACTTCGGCTTCATGGCAATTGACCGTCTCGCGGTGCGACTCAACGCGCAGGGAATGAGGGTGCAATCGAAAGCGATTGTCACCACCGCGATGTACGAAGACCGCAAACTCATCCTTGCCAAGCCGCAGACGTACATGAATCTCTCCGGTCAATCGGTGCAGGGACTGGCTCACTTCTACAAGATACCGAACGAAAACTTGATGATCCTCTCCGACGATCTCGACTTGCCCTTCGGCACCATCCGCATCCGCGCCTCGGGCGGACCCGGCGGGCAGCGCGGCTTGTCGTCCATTTTGGAAAAGTTAGGCACGAAAGATATCCCGCGCATGAGGCTGGGTATCGGCCGGCCGCCCGGTCGCATGGACCCTGCCGATTACGTTCTGCAAAACTTTTCCCGCGATGACTTGAAATCCATTTCGGAGATCCTCGACCGCGCCGCCGATGCCGCGCTCGAATTCGTGACGAACGGCTTGAACGCCGCGATGAATAAGTTCAATGGTGATGCCAGAGATTAGAGACTGGATGACTAGTGGCTGGTTCAAGACCAATCCTCTACTCTCTACTCTCTAATTCTCTACTCTCTTTTCATGCAATCCATCCTCAACGCCATCCGCTCGCTCCCTCAATATCAGAATCTGCTGACCCAACTCAAGGCAGGGAAACAAATCGCCGGGCTGGGGTTGCCTCGTTCTGCGCGCCTGCCTGTTCTTGCAACGTTGCTCGAAGACATTCAACAGCCAATCCTCTTCATCACTGATCGCTCAGATCACGCGCTTTCATTATTCGATGAGTTGGGATTCTGGGTCAAGTCGCCGCGTTACCATTTTGCAGAGCCGAATCCGCTGTTCTATGAGCAAGCCGCGTGGGGCGTAGCCACGCGCCGCGACCGTTTGCAGGCGTTGACCGCGCTCTCTAACTACCATTTGCCCTTTACTCAAAAGCCTGAATGGCCTCCGGTGATCATCGCCTCCGTCCGCTCGCTGATGACGCGCACCATGCCGCGGCGCGACTTTCTGAAAGCGTGCAAGAAGTTATCTGTCAATCAATCCATTCAACCTGATTTCCTCTTGCGAACTTGGGCAGAGATCGGATATCAACGCGTCAATACTGTGCTGGAGCCGGGACAATTCTCCAGCAGGGGAGGGATTCTCGACATCTGGGCAACCGCCGAAACGATGCCCGTCCGTTTGGATTTCTTCGGCGATGAGATCGAAACGATCCGCAGATTCGACCCCGCCTCCCAACGCACGATTGAAAAACTTGATTCGATCCTTGTCACACCCGCGCGGGAGTACATTGCTCGATATTCGGAAGAAGATATTCCAAACTCGAACGCTGGCGCTCGAACACTTGCATCTAGCGCAAGTGCAGGTGTATCGAATATCGAGTTCTCGGAATTCCACATTCCATTGCTTCATTCACAGTCCTCAACCCTGCTCGATTACCTGCCTCAAAAAGCCGTTGTGTTGATTGACGACCTGTCCATCATCGAATCCATGGCGGAGGAGGTGGAGGCGCAGGCGGTCAAATTCAGGCAGGAGAGCATTGCCGAAGAAACATTATCGGCTGACTTCCCGTTGCCGTATGTCCCGTGGTCGGAGTTGCATGACAGTGTGCAATCGCAGGGGTTGTTGGAGTTTGGATACTCGAATGTGGAAGAATTCCCCTCTCCTCGCGAAGCATCCCCGCAGGGGACAAGCGGGAGAGAGGTTAGGGGTGAGGGAGATCTCGCTTCGTGTTTTGGTCATGATGAACGGTTTGGAGGGAGATTAAAGCCTTTCGTCGAATATATTGCAGACTTGCTATCGAAAAAAGAATCGGTCATCGTTGTCTCGCGTCAAGCAAAGAGGCTGGAGGAACTGTGGCTCGAAGCGAATCAGGCTGAAGGTGAGTCCGAAGCGCCGACATTTATCGAAGCATCTATATCCGAAGGATTCGTCCTCAATCTCCAATCTCCAGTCTCCAATCCTCAATTACCAATTACTAATTACGATTATTCAACACAGCTTCACCTGATTACCGATTCCGAGGCGTTTGGTTGGGAACGCCCGCAACCGCGCACGCGCCAGCGACCCGTTGCCGAGACTCCCGAATCGGTGTATGCCGATTTGAACGAGGGCGATTACGTGGTGCATATCGATCACGGCGTCGGTCGCTTTGGCGGATTGGTGCAACGCGAACTCGATAATCATGTGCGCGAATTTCTCGCGGTGGAATATGACGGCGGCGGACAATTGTATGTGCCTGTGCATCAAGCGGATCGGTTGACGCGTTATGTGGGCGCGGAAGGCGCAGTGCCCGCGCTGGATCGTTTGGGCGGGCAGGAGTGGCACGAGAAAAAGGGACGCGTCAAAGCGGCGGTGTTGGAAGTGGCGCAGGAGATGCTGGACTTGTACGCGCGCCGACAGGTGGTACAGGGTTACGCGTTCAAACCCGATACCCCATGGCAAAAAGAATTGGAAGACTCGTTCCCGTATGTGGAGACCGAAGATCAACTGCGCGCCTTGAACGACATCAAGCGCGATATGGAATCGCCGCGCCCGATGGATCGTTTGTTGTGCGGCGACGTGGGTTACGGCAAAACGGAAGTGGCATTGCGCGCCGCGTTCAAAGCGGTGATGGACGGCAAGCAGGTTGCAATTTTGGTTCCAACAACTGTGCTGGCGCAGCAGCATTACGAAACATTTTTACAACGGCTCGCCGCGTTCCCTGTGAAAGTAGAAATGCTCTCGCGCTTCCGCACGCCGCGCGAACAGACAGCCATTTTGCACGGGCTTGCCATCGGCGAGATCGATATCGTCGTCGGCACTCATCGCTTGATCTCTGGTGATGTGCAATTCAAGGAACTCGGTTTGGTCGTCATTGACGAAGAGCAACGCTTCGGCGTCACGCACAAGGAACATCTCAAAAAACTTCGCACCGAAGTGGACGTGCTCACGCTCACTGCCACGCCGATTCCACGCACGCTTTACATGGCGCTCACAGGCGTGCGCGATATTTCCAATCTCAACACGCCGCCCGAGGAACGATTGCCCATCGTCACGCATGTCGGTCCGTATTCGCCGAAACTTGTGCGGCAGGCGATCCTACGCGAACTCGAACGCGGCGGGCAAATCTTTTTTGTGCATAACCGCGTCCAGACCATCGACGCGATGAAGGCGCATCTTAATCAACTCGTCCCCGAAGCGAACGTGGACGTTGGTCACGGGCAGATGCCAGAGACTCAACTTTCCGAAGTGATGCACCGCTTCAACAACGGCGATACTGATATTTTGTTATCAACAACAATTATCGAATCAGGATTGGACATCCCCAACGCGAATACCCTCATCGTAGACCGCGCCGACACCTTCGGCTTGGCTCAACTCTATCAACTCCGCGGCAGGGTCGGACGTGGGGCTGCGCGCGCCTACTCGTACTTTTTCCGCCACAACAAGATGACCCCGACACAGGAAGGGCAACAGCGGCTCGAAGTCATCGCTGAGAACACGCAACTCGGCGCGGGCTATTCGATCGCGATGCGCGACCTTGAGATTCGCGGCGCGGGCGACCTGCTCGGCACGCGCCAGCACGGACACATCCAAGCTGTTGGGTTTCATTTGTATACGCGCTTGTTGGCGGATGCGGTCCGACGTTTAAGGTTGGCAGGTTCAAGGTTGAAAGTTGAAAGCCCTGCCACTCAACCTTCAAACCTTTCAACTTTCCAACCCTCAACCTTAAACCTGCAACCGATGTCTATGCCTGTGAATGTCGACTTGCCATTGGCGGTTGGAATCCCTGCCGAGTACATCCCCGATCAAGATTTGCGTTTGCGTTTGTATCGTCGCATCGCAGATTTGCGCGATGAAACCGAAATTGACGCGCTCGCATCCGAGTTCAAAGATAGATTCGGTGAACTTCCTGAAATGACCGCGAATCTGTTTTACCAGATGCAAGTCAAATTAAGGGCAGAGAAGGCGGGATTATCCTCCATCAACTGGGAGAGCGGACAGATCGTCCTGCATTATCCAACTCCCACGAACGGGACGGAGCCGAAGCGTCTGGCAGATTTAGGCGCGGGCATCCGCGGGGGCAAGTCCGCGTATTGGTGCTCGTTTGGGGAGGAGTGGGAGGGGAAGTTGTTGGAGGTGTTGGAGAGGTTGTAGGCTTAGTAGGCATGAGAATTTGAAACGCGAATTACGCGAAAAAGGCGAACTCTTCGACAGGCTCATGGTGGACGGCGCGAATTTTTATAACTACTCACGGGTATTGTTTTACCCTTGATTCGGCGGACTAAAGTCCTGCCTCAGTTCATGAAAGTCGGTTTTAAACCGACTCGTGACACACCTTACTCCTTCACAACCTTCCCATCCTTCATCACCAGCGCGATATTGTCGTTATTTTCCAGCGAGCGAATATCCTGAATCGGATTCATTTTCGCGATGACAATATCTGCCAGTTTGCCTGCTTCAAGAGTGCCGACTTCATCGTCCCAGCCGAGGCATTGCGCCGCGATTTTTGTCGTCGCAACGATGGACTCCATCGGCGTCATCCCGATGTTGACCATCAAACCGAGTTCGCGCAGGTTCGTTCCGTGCGGCATCACGCCCGCGTCCGTGCCCATCGCGATTTTCACTCCCGCCTTGTGTGCGCGGGCGATGCTCTCGCTGTGAATCTCGATCACCTCTTTTGACTTGCGGATTCCATATTCAGGCATCCCGCCTTTTTCTCCCGCTTCCAACACGGCGAGCGGCGCGAGCAACGTCGGCACGAGGAACGTCCCATGTTTGAGCATCAACTCGATTGCCTCATCATCGAGATAAATTCCATGCTCGATCGAATGGATTCCCGCGCGCACCGCGTTCTTGATTCCCTCCACGCCTTGCGCGTGCGCCATCACTTTCACGCCGCGCCGATACGCGGCTTCACGCACGATCACCTCCAACTCTTCGGGTGAGAACTGCGTAAATTCGGGATGATCCGTCGGGCTGAGCACTCCGCCCGTTGAACAAATTTTTATGATGTCCGCGCCCGCGCGCAGAACCTCACGCACTTTGCGGCGGCAATCATCCACGCCGTCCACGCGCGAAGCGGGGAAGCCGGGATACGACGGGAACAAATCGAATTCATTGCCCGAGCGCATCCAACCATCGCCATGTCCGCCCGTGATCGTCAACACGCTGATGCTGATCTGCATGCGCGGTCCAAGAACGACTCCCGACTCGACTGCCTGCTTGACTCCCGCGTCCGCGCCGCCCGCGTCGCGCACGCTCGTCACACCCGCGTTGATCGTGTTCTGCATGTATTTCACCGCGTTGAAGAATCGCATCGAGAACGGCGTGACCATATCGCGCGCGATGTTGACTCCCTCAAGCATCAAGTGGACGTGTGTGTCAATTAACCCCGGCAGGATATATCCTCCGCCCGCGTCGATCTCACGGGTTGGCTGATTCGGCAGACTGAGCGAATCCGCTGCCCCAACCGCGTGGATGCGGTTATCTTTAATTAGCACTCCCGCGTTGGGGAGCGGAGCCTTCCCCGTGCCGTCTATCAACGTGCCGTTGCGAATCAGTGTGTAGGTCATGGCGATGTTTCTCCTGAAAATAGTTTTAGAAAACCCCAACTGAGAATGACGATAAAACTTGTTTGATGAATTCCCTTACGCTGATTCGTTTTGAGAATTCGCCTGCGCACTGCGCCATAACTGACGAAAGGTTTCGCGCACCGAGGCATCCAATGATTCGGCAAACTCAATCGGCAACTTCAATGTTGCGATCAAATCCTGCACATCCGCCAGATCGCGCAAACGATGCGCCGCGCTCATACCTGAAGCCAGTTTCAGTTCAATTAGTTTTTCGATGGGAATGATCCGCATTCCGCCGCGTTCGGTAAAAGCGACAGACGGGTCGGGAAACGAAACAGGCTTGGGTTTGCCGTCGCCGGGATAATCCCCCGTGATCAAAATCTCGATTCGTACTTGTGTTTCGGTGTCCCGGAATGTTTTTTGCGCGCCCGCAAACGCCAAAGTATATCCACGCCCCTCAAATTTTTCCTTGAAGGCTTCCAGTCCCTCGCGCGTCATCAAAATATCCACATCCTGTGTCATCCGCACGAATCCATGCGCCGCCAATGCCAAGCCGCCGACCAGCGCGTACGGGATGTTTGCCTCCCTCAACCGACGCGTCAGGTTTTGCAACGTGGTGAAAACGTCTCCGCGTTCCATATAATATTTGCTCGCTTCCTCGAGGAGCGCGAGATAGTTATCTTGCAAACGCGCTTCATAGGTGGTCATGGTCAATCCATTTTACATCTTCACCGCCCGCGTGGCAATGTAATTGGGATGATATTTCGCGAGCGGCGAATCGGGCATCACATCTTCATACAGGTCGGTAATGACGAACCCCGCCGCGCATTGACCGCCGAGCAGGTCGGTCAGCGAGTGGCCGAACTCGAGTGGAAAGCCTTTGGCAAGATACTCGTCCAGATCCTCCTTCGAGAGGCTGGTCACATCTGAATACGGTATTGAATGCGCGACTTCGAGAATTCCTTCATCTATTTTGTACAAGTCAAAAATGTAGTGAACGGGGTTCATCGAACCTGTCATCAAAATCCCGCCATGCCGAAGTAAGCGATAACATTCGCGCCACACGACGCGGACATCTTGCATGAAAACGGTTGAAACGGGATTGAAGATCAAATCAAATGACTCATCTGCAAACGCAGACAAATCCGCCGCGTCGCCCTCGACGGTTTTGAGAGTCAATCCTTCTCGCTCGGCGACGAGAGCGTCTTGTTTGAGCTGGGCGGGGGAGTTGTCGAAGACGGTCACATTTGCGCCGAGCGCGGCGAGGACGGGTCCCTGCTGCCCGCCTCCGCTGGCGAGGCACAACACATTTGCGTCTTTGAGCGGCGGAAACCAGCGATGGGGCGTTGGGATATTTTCTGTGAGCAAAATCTCAAACTCGCCGCGTTTTGCCTGTTCGATGACTTCGTGAGTCACGGGTTGAGTCCAGCGATTGTTCGACGCAACTTCGCGGTTCCATGCCTCGCGGTTGTAAGAACGCACATCCATGATTGCTCCTCCCTCGAATTGTACAATGAAAATCCCCGCTGAAATTTCGGCGGGGATGATTTTTGTTTGTATTCGACCTACGGGTTCGGCGTGCCCTGCACCGCGACGCCCACCCATGTGAAGCCGCGCTTCTCGCTGACCGCGCCGGCGGAGATCCACACGGGTTGACCTTGTTCATCCACACCGTTCTGGCGGACAGTGGCGACCCACCATTGAATGAGATGCGCAAGGTTGTCGTTCGGGCGAAAAGTGGTTGGTACGATGTATTTCGTGTCGGTCACGTAATCGGTGATCCGTAGTTCGCCAGTGGTCACGTCCTCCACAATAACCTGATACGCCTCGTTATCGCGTAGTGTTCCTACAGAAGCCCATTGCAATGTGACCACATCGTTCGCGAGGGTGAACGCAGCGCCGTTCGCTGGCAGAAGCAGGTTCGGGGCGGGATAGGGAGGCGGAAGCGTTGCCGTCGGAGTCGGTCCCGGTGTGGCGAATCGTTCACATAATGGGATGAGCAAACTCTGTCCGATGAAAACGTTATCGGTCGAAAGTCCGTTGTAAAACTTTATCGCATCCTGTGGGACGTTGTAGTTGAGCGAAATCGTGGAGAGCGTGTCGTTCTCTTGAACGGTATATGAAACTTTTTCGCATGCCTGCGCGGTCTGTGTGGCGGAATTCGGGATCTCCGTTGGCGGCGGCGCGGGTGTGGCGGTGGGGTAGGGAATCTTCAATACCTGCCCAACTGAAACAAAACATTCGGATGACAATTGATTCGAGATAATGATGCTTTGCACCGAAATTTTGAACGTTGCCGCGATCACGCCACACGTTTCGCCTTCGCGCACAGTGTAATCGAAAGGCGGCAAAGGTGTTTCGGTGGGTATGGGCGTGCTGGTCGGTAATTCAGTGGAAGTCGGCGTGATGGTGGCGGTTGCCGTCGTTGTACCTTCCGCGGTTGGCGTAACAATCGAAACGTTGCCAATGCCACTCGTCAAACCAAAATACACTGCAACCGCGCCGATCAACAACACGATGACGAGCGCGCCTAATGCGGCGGGCAGGCTCAACGTGATCTCGGGCATACGGCTGGCTTGCACGACCGTATCGGCTTTTTTGGCTTTGGTTGCGGATTTCGTTTTGAGTTCCGTCCCGCACACGAGACAGCGCGTCGCGTTCTCGCTCAAGCGCGTTCCGCAGGTGGGACAGATCTGTGATTTTTGTGGTGTAGGTTCCAGAGACATAACGGCGGAGATTATACCATCGAACAATTTTCGGCTTTTCGGGCTTGCTTCGTCATACCGCACCCCCTACTTGCTTTTTATTTTGCCTTGGGACCCAAATGCTCGACAAGCAATTGCCATGAGCCGTTGTTTTTGATTAGCACGGAGGTTCCTCTGCCTCCGCCGCTGGCGGGCTGGTCGTTGATGATGCCGCTCCAATTGAAATCGAAAAGATAGACGGCCGTCTCTTTGCCTTTATGTACCCAATGTACATTTGTGATCGAGTATGTTTCATCCTTGATCAGGGAAAAGTTTTTCTCGAATGCTTTTTGTACTTCGCCCCTGCCTTTGTGCACTGTGCCATTGGAAAATGTGACACACGCTTCGCTGTGCATCAGCGGCTCGACTTGACCCCAATCCTGGGTTGCTAATGCTCCTTCGTAGGCTCGGATGAAGTCTTCTGGCGTCATGGTTTCCTCGCCGCGCGGAGTATTTCGCGCCAGATCACTTCGCCATCCACCGTAGGGATGGGGAAGAAACTGCCGATGCCAAAGAAAAGATTTGTTGCGATCAGGCTGGCAAGCAGGTCGGATGGAAAGCCTTCGGCAACCGACGGCGCAAGCAGGATGAAGACGCCTGCCGCGATCAAATTCAAAACGGGACCTCCGAGCGCGCGCGCCAAATGCACATGTCCCGGCACGCGGCTTTGATCGCCGTGATACAAGTTGACGTCGCGCGTGGAGGTGATGAGCAGTTCGTCCATTGCGCTGTGGACGAGTTTTCCGCTCAGGATATGACCGAGGGCATGGCAAGCCGTCGTCATTTCCACGGCAATGACGAAAATCAACGCAAGGTACAAGCGCTCGTTGAGCGCGAGTTGGGTATTGAGTAAATTCAAGAGGAGATGAAAACCGAGGAAGACAAACGGTCCCAGCCATTTCATTGATGTGACAAAGACGTCAACGCCCCAGAACCGCCCGGCGCGGATCCGCCGGACGGTTTTGATATCTTCAATAATGCCGTATTTGAAAAGCGGAATCATGTCAACTCAACGATTCGCGCCAGTTGCCTCGCGCAAGAGCCAAACCGCAGAAGCCGATCGCGGCAAACACGATCAAGCCCAGCCATAACACCGGAGAACTCCAATTCACTTCGCTGGCAAAACGCGCCAGTTGCATCAGAATTGCGGGAAGGATAAGGATCAACATCGGAGAGGCAAGCCTCGAGCGTGCCCGGCTGTCCTCGCGCGACATCGAAAGCATCAGTGTGCCGACCGCGACCAGCCACGCGCAAAGCGAACGCGCGGTGAGCGGAGTCAACTGCCACGGGAAGATGGGAATCAGCAGGCTAGGGAAAAGGAAGACGAGAATTGCCGCGATTGCCAATCCGCCGCCGCAGATTCTCAAGAGTCTTTGCAGCCAAACGGGAAGCGGATCGTCGGAATCGCTTGAATGTCCGATAGACTTGCGTTGATGCCAAACGTATGCGCCGACGAAGATCGGAGGCGGAAGCAGGTAACTGGCGAACCAGACATAAAAGGGAAACGAACCGACGGAAAATTTATCCCAATGGAGAAATGTCGCAACGAGCTGTAGTGTGCTGAACAGCGCCGCCGGCAGGGTCACAGCCCGGATCATTTCCCAGCGTTTGGCGAACAACGGCAGTAGGAACAGCGGCGCGGATGTAATGTAAAACCCGCCGAGCGCCGCCGCCATCACGACCGATTCGATATGCCACGCGAAATTGGTTTCAGTATTTGCAGGTGAAAGCCCCACGGCTAACACCGCGCCGACACCGAAGATCACTTCAACGACAAACCAGAGACGCAGCGGAAGAGCGATGGGCGTTCCGTGTGAAGTCATACTGAAACCTTCCTCGATGATGTAAGATATGCGGCGAAGAAACCTAAAACGCCGAACATGATATGAACAGGATGGTCGAACGGCTGTAAGCCTAATCCCATGGGCTGACCGCTCAACAGCCCCGCCAGCCCCAGAGTCAAATAGAAGATCGAAAATCCCAAAGTGAACCACAGCGCGCCGCGTTCGCCGCCGCGATAGAAAATGAAGAGCGCCACAACCCCTGTCGCGACATGCAGCGCAGAATGGATGGGAATCATCTGCGTGACGGCTAACAAGGCGGGGAAGGCTCGATCCAATGAGGGATTGAGTCGAAATAGCAGCGTGCTCGCGCCTTGGAGCAATAAGAGCGCTCCTGCAATCGCTGTGAATACGCGGGCGGGATGTTTGTTCACGGTGAACCTCGTGAGAAACGATTTCGGAGAAGCATTATGCCGAGGAACAACGTTGACAATGTAAATCCCCCGAACCAAAGCCATGAAGCCGCAGTTGAAAATGAAAAGAGTTCACGATGAAGGAGTGAAGCAAGCAGGACGCCGAGCGTGAACGTAAAAATCCCAATCGCCGAAACGCGCGTCTCGCTCCACGTTTGTTTGCGGCTGAGCATCAAACTGCCCAACCCATACGACAGGAACGGCGCGGAATAGATCTGGGCAAGCAGGCGGGTGATCTTCCAGGGCCACGCGCCTGCCATGACGTCTGGAGCAACCAAAAGGGCGAAAGAGAGCGTTGTCACTGCGATGCCCTGAATCAGAAAGCAGACTCGTATCCAACTTGGCAAAGCGGATCCTTCCACCGTTTCAGCCTGATTCCGATCCCTCCACATGTACCACAGCCCGATCAGGGGATAGACGATGTACGCCGCGAACCAGATCCACACTTGTGGACGGCTGTAATCGAATTCACCCAAATAAAAAAGTGAGACGATGAATAACATGCCCGTCCAGATGACAATCATGGGAACCATCACACGCACTTCGGCATAATAACGTGAGAGAATTCCCGCCACCATAAAGGCAGTACCGGAAAGATACATCGCTCCCAAAAAGCGCGCGTGCAATGGCGGGACCAGCCACGGGATGGCTTTATCCACTTGTTGTGGGATGAAATATCCCCACGCGCCGACCCACAGCGCGAGTAACCCCACCGCCCCAAAGTAAATTTTTTGATTTCGGGTGATCGTGGTCATGATTGTCCGCAATGATACACGATTTTTATTTTATGAAGCAGACCTGACAGGTCTCCGCGAAAGTATGCATGACTGTGACCCGCGTCTGCACAAGGAGCGAGGAAGGTGATGCGGAGGGTGAGACCTGTCAGGTCTTTTCAACCCTCGCAACCAAAAACTTCCCACCATAGAGATGGGAAGTTTTACTTATGTGTGTACAACAATATGCACACGAGTTAATTCTACAAAGTGATTATTGGACAATTCAGCAATGAGTTGATCGAAGTTTGCAATGAGAAGCGCTTCGAGTTCTGCGTTGCGAATGTTTCCTGTGGAGACGAGCAGCAATTTGTATGGGCGGTTCAGCAACAAAAAGGCTGTGCTGAAGTCTGAGTCTTTTGTTACAACGATGGAATTATGCTCATCGGAATAATCCAAAAGTGCGGTATCTGCGGTTGCATTTCCTTCGGGCAAATCCAGCGTGTGCAGAGCGTTGTGCCCGCGCTCTCGGAAAATGTTGACAAGCCGACGCGGCAAATTGGCGTCAATGAGGAAATTCATGCAGTGACCAAGCTCATCCGTTTGACCTGACTCAGTCGTGCGGCGTATAACAAAGCGGCTTGGATATCGGCAGGCTCAAGGTCTTCGTAATCCGCAAGGATTTCTTCGTTGGTCATTCCCGAGCTGAGCGTTTCCAACAGCCACTCGACAGAGTATCGCAGGCCGCGAATCGTCGGCTTCCCAAACGCCATGTTTGGATTGATGGTAATTCGATTGAGGAGTTCCTGATTAGTCATGTTCTATCTCCTGCCCCAATCATACACGATTTTCAAGCGGATAAAAACTCCTCTCTCCTTTAAGAGAGGGGCTGGGGGCGAGGTCCAATACCCACAACCAAAAATCTCCCGCCACATGGACAGGAGATTTGATCATTCTATTGGTTGATTTGCTTCATCAATCCAGCTAGATCAAAATGACTCCAATGCTCGACGATCTTTTCGTCTTTCATCCGCTCGATATTGATGCCAGACACTTTTATCTGCTTGCCTGTCGGTTGAACGCCCGCAAAGACACCCTGATGAACCCCGTCCATTGTCCATGAAAAGGCGACGAGGTCGTTTTCCGCGAGGAATTCGCCGAACGACATCTTGGGAGCGAACGCCGCACGCAACATTTCCACTCGCTTCTTGAACCCTTCTGCACCCGGAGCCGGCGCGGGAATGGCGCTGTGATCCACATACTCTGCCGCAACCAATTCATGGATGGGCGATGAATTTTGCTGGTTGAAAGCTTCGTCGAACAAGCGTTGCACGAGTTTCTTGTTTTCTTCGGTGGACATGAACGTTTCTCCTTTTTGGATGAGATGGTTTTTAGATTTTACTACAAGAATCCAAGCACCGTTTATAATTGCTCTCGTCAAATGCAACAAGACTATCCGATCACGAGATTATATGGCTACTCTCATCGAATGCATCCCCAACTTTTCCGAAGCGCGGCGACCTGAAGTGATAGACCAGATCGTCGCCGCCATCCAAGCCGTCAACGAGGTCAAACTCCTCGATCGTTCCACCGACCTCGACCACAACCGCACGGTGCTGACCTTTGCAGGCTCGCCCGCAGGTGTGGAAGAAGCCGCATTTCGCGCCATCAAGACCGCCGCCGAACTCATTGACCTCGACGCGCACACTGGTGAGCATCCGCGCATCGGCGCGACGGATGTTGTCCCCTTTGTGCCGCTCAACGGCGCAACGATGGACGATTGTGTCGCCATCGCCAAACGGCTTGGCGAACGCGTCGGTGGCGAACTCAGCATCCCAGTCTATTTATATGAAGCGGCGGCAACGCGACCCGAGCGCGCCAATCTCGAAAACATCCGCAAGGGACAATACGAGGGGCTGAAAACTGAAATTGAGTCCGATCCGAATCGCAAACCCGATTACGGTCCAAGCAAACTGCCCAAGGCGGGGGCAACAGTTATTGGCGCGCGCAATCCGCTCATTGCGTTCAATGTCTATCTCACCACCGACGATGTAAACATCGCCAAGAAAATCGCTAAGGCGGTGCGTCATTCAACGGGCGGACTTCGTTACGTCAAAGGTCTTGGCTTGCTCGTGGATGGTCGCGCGCAGGTTTCGATGAACCTCACTAATTTTCACGAAACGCCCATCGCGCGCGTGGTCGAGTTCATTCGGCGCGAAGCACAGCGATACGGAGTAGGGATTCATCACAGCGAACTTGTTGGTTTGATTCCGCAAGAGGCGCTGGTGGACGCGGCGGTCTGGTACACACAGTTGGATGCGTTCTCGCCGGAGCAGATACTCGAGTCTCGACTCTTCTCAGCCGCTTCCGCCAACGATTCAAACTCGACCAAGCCCGCTTCCTTTTTGGATGAGTTAGCCTCAGCTGTACCTGCGCCCGGCGGCGGCTCTGCCGCCGCATACGCCGGTGCGATGGGAGCCGCGCTGGTCGCGATGGTTTCCGGTCTCACCATCGGGCGGAAAAAATATGCCGAGGTCGAAGCCGAAATGCAAGCCGTGCGCGTGATGGCTGAAAAACTCCGCGCCGAAATGACCCAAGCCGTCGAAGACGATGCCGCGTCGTTCGAAGCGGTTATCGGCGCGTTCAAACTGCCGAAAGAATCGGAAGAACAGCAAAAAGCGCGCACTGCCGCGATCCAACGTGCCACGCTGAACGCCGCCCACATTCCACTTCATTCAGCCGAAAGTTCGGTCAAGATCATGGAACTTGCTGTCAAATGCGCCGAGCATGGCAACCTGAATGCCATCAGCGACGCGATGTCTGGTTTTGCCATGGCGCGCGCGTCGCTCACTGCCGCCGCGTACAACGTGCGCATCAACGTCAACTCCTTGCCCGATAAAACTGTGGGTGAAGAATACTTGAGAGAACTTGCCGCGCTCGAAAAGAAGGCAGATACCCACGAAAAGAAGATCCGCAAAATCATGAAAGACCGCGGAGGGATTTAATTTCATCCCAAAAGAATCCTTTTGGGATGAAATGATTCTTGCAACGCCGGTCCATACCCTCAATCCCGAAGGAATGGCATATTTTTAAAGATTATGCCACTCCTTCTGAATTGGGACGATCTTTCCAACAATCAATAATCGTTTTTTTACCCCCTCGGGGTTTTTATGAGATTTATCCCCAGTTTTTTTTGCTTGATATTCCTCGCTTCTTGTGCTTCGACCCCGACGGTTGCTCCTGAGATTAGAACAACATCAACGATTCGACCTTCTCTCAGGTCAACATCCACTTCTCTTCCACCCCTTTCGACAGCAACTCTTAGTCCGACAATTTCACCAACAGACACCCCGATTCCCTGCGATCCTTTCGCAGCTGATTTCTGTGTCACCGACGGACACTTTGTTTTTCAGAGACCCATCCAACCTCCGGGCAACGATTCGGTGGACCGTTCATACCCCTTCGCCTCCACCGCGGACGGGACGCGTGATCCGCACCACGGTGTGGAGTTCGTCAACAAGTTCGGAACGCCTGTCTACGCGGCAGAAGGTGGAGTTGTTATCTTTGCCGGCGCTGACGATGATGCAATCTATTCGCCATGGAGGATGTTTTATGGCAATCTCGTCGTGATTCAGCACGATAGCGAATTGTTCACGCTGTATGCACATCTTTCGAGAATCGTGGTTGAAGCGGGTGATGCGGTTGAATTGGGACAAAAGATCGGCGAGGTCGGGCAAAGTGGCGTGGCGATCGGAAGCCATTTACACTTTGAAGTCCGCCGCGGGGCTGTGGAGGATTATTTCTCGAACGTTAACCCCGAGTTGTGGCTGTTTCCCAGCAAACCCGATCTCGGCGCGTTGGCGATTTCCATACAGGATGTGAATTCAACCTTCCAACGCGCAAAGATCACGCTACAACATTATTCTGCATCCGGCGAAATTGTTGGTTTGTATTATCTCGATACCTATCATCCGGCATTCACTCGGGGAGAGGAAAATGTGGGAATCAACGACCTGCCCGCCGGACGTTTTCGCATTACACTCATCCACAACGGCGGTTTTTATGAACGATGGGTTGAAGTACAATCGGGAAAACTTACCAAGGTTGTGATTGTTGTGAAATAAATTACCACCCCGTGCCATTCTGAGCGACAACGGAGAATCGCCTCGTTGAGATTGAGACCCTTCGCTGCCGTTTAGGGCAACATGCAAATTGGAGAATACCTATGGGACTCAAACCTGACCACTGGATACGCAAAATGGCAATCGAACAACGCATGATCGAACCGTTTGTGGACAAACAAGTTCGGGAGGGGGTTATTTCTTATGGCGTTTCGTCGTACGGATACGACATCCGTGTGGCAGATGAGTTCATGATCTTCACGAATGTCCACTCTTCCATTGTTGATCCCAAGAACTTCGACCCAAAGTCCATGTTCGAGTTCAAAGGGGAGGTGTGCATCATTCCGCCGAACTCATTCGCACTGGCGAGAACGATCGAGTATTTTCGCATTCCACGCAAAGTGCTGACCGTATGTCTGGGCAAGTCCACGTATGCGCGCTGCGGATTGATTGTCAACGTCACACCGTTTGAGCCCGAGTGGGAAGGATACGTCACGCTGGAAATCTCGAACACGACCCCGCTCCCTGCGAAGATCTATGCAAACGAAGGCTTGGCTCAAGTCCTCTTTTTTGAAGCAGACGAGGAGTGCGAAATCTCGTATGCCGATAAAAAAGGGAAATACCAGAAACAGCAGTCCATTGTGCTTCCGAAGCTGTGATCGAAAAGCCGTGAGTTCGACGCTCACGGCTTTTTGTTTTATTCGCTGGACGAGTAGGCTTTCGCGTCGTCCATGGCTTTTTTCACGTTGACGAAGGGAAGGATCAGCATACCAGCTATGAAGT
Source organism: Chloroflexota bacterium (assembly GCA_040753755.1). Classification (GTDB taxonomy): domain Bacteria; phylum Chloroflexota; class Anaerolineae; order Anaerolineales; family Villigracilaceae; genus Defluviilinea. Next base: position 9,928 of record JBFMDB010000027.1, on the reverse strand, counting down.
AGATGATCAGCGCGATGATGCCGTAGCGCAAACTGCCAAACATTTGGTTTGCCAAGCCGAAAATGAGCGGTCCCGTCCACGACGTGCCGCGTTCGCTGACCTCATAGAACGAGTAGAATTCGGCTTCCTTGCCTTTAGGAATCATTTGCGCGAATAGACTGCGGCTGATCGCCTGTGAGCCTCCGAGCACGAGTGCGATAAAGAAACCCAAGATAAAAAACTCGGTTACGCGCGATTCGCCCTGCAGTCCGCTGTATGCGTAGATCACGACCACTGACCAGATCACGAGGCTGACCATGATGGACTGTTTCGCGCCGATCCACTTTGCCAGCCTGCCCCAGAACAGGGCGCCGCCGAACGCCACGAACTGGATCATGAGGATGACGGCGATTAAGGTATCCTGCGATAACCCCACACCTCCGCGCGCGATGGGAGCCGCCGCAAACGTGGAGGCGATGGCGATCACGGTTTGAATACCGTCGTTGTAAAGAAAATAAGCAAGCAAATATTTTATGGTTTCGGGGAAGCGTTTGATCTCGCGGAAGGTCTTGCCGAGTTGTTTGAAGCCGACGCTGACGTACGTTTCGCCTTGAGGGAGAGACCTCGCCGCATGGCGCGGGCGCAGCCGCTGCCACGTCAGGAAGGAAAACCCCATCCACCAAATACCTGCCGAAGCAAGATTAATCCGAACCGCCAGATCGCCCGGTACGCCGATATCTTCGCTGAAAATGAAGAAGGCTAAGTTCAACGCCAGCAGAATACCGCCGCCGAGGTATCCCATAGCCCACCCGAATGATGAGACGCGGTCCCGTTCTTCTTCCGTTGCGATATCCGGCAGGTAGGCGTTGTAAAAAACGATTGCCGCGCCAAAGGAGAGGTTGGCAATAATGAACAGCAGTCCTCCGAGCCACCATGTGGGACCGACAACAAAAAACATCGCCATCGTACAGATCGCGCCGATGAACGCAAAGATCTGCATCATCCGTTTGCGGAGGTGGGAATAGTCCGCGATCGCGCCGAGGATGGGGAGAAACAGGACTTGAAGCCCAACCGAGAAGGAAATGCAGTATGGCAGGAAGGAATCAGGCGCGACCGGGATACCGAAGAAGCGGGCAAGCCCGTCCGGATACGCCTGCGCCGCTTCCGCCGCAAGGGAGGCGATGTAGGGCCCGAGGAAAACTGTTCCCACCGTCGTACTGAACGCCGAGTTTGCCCAGTCGTACATTGCCCAGCCGAAAATTTCACGCCGATCGTTTGCCATGGGTTGTGCCATTGCCATTGCGTCCTCCCGCGGATTTGGGTTGATGTCGTATATCTAAACCCCGTGTAACCTGTGTGAGTTGCGGAACCGCCAGTTTGTGATAGAATCGCCGACATCGCAAACAGGGAATCGGCGGAAATTCATAGTGAAAATCCCTTGCGCATATCAAATCCTTCATATATAATCAAGTTTTGCTATCCCGCCCATCACGCGGGATGGCTTCGTGTGTTTACTAACTCTTGCACGCGTCCCAAATTTGAATTGCAACTGTTACCCGGCAAGCACTAAATTCAGGGATGAGAGGCAGTACTTCGTAACGGCGCACAGATTTTAGCCAGGAGCCAGCCGAATGTCTTCTTCTTTACCACGCAAAACTTACGCGCGCATTCCAGTCAACATCAAGCTTCCCAATCTCATCGAAGTCCAACTCGATTCCTTTGAACGCCTTAAGAAGGAGGGATTGGGCGATCTCTTCCACGAGGTGTCGCCAATCGAATCCTATAACAAGGGGATGAAGTTGTATTTCCCCGGGCGCAGCCCTGAAGCCAAACAGTGGGGGCTGAAATACTGGTTTGGCGATCCGAAACACACCATCGAAGAATGTGTAGAGCGCGACCTCACCTATGCCAGCCCGTTGTACGTGTCAGTCCTGCTGGCAGGTGCAGACGTTCCCGAACCGATCAAGCAGGATATCTTCCTCGGCGACTTCCCGGAGATGACCGATAAAGGCACCTTCATTATTAATGGGACGGAGCGCGTCGTGGTCTCGCAGTTGATTCGTTCCCCCGGCGTGTACTTTGAAGCTCCCACGGATCGTGCGACGGGACGTCTGCTCGCCATGTCCAAGCTGATTCCTGACCGCGGCGCGTGGATGGAGTTCGAGACGCGCAAATCCGATTACATCATTTTAAAGTTCAACCGCAAGCGCACAGTTCCTATCACGGTATTCCTGCGCGCGATGGCGGCTGTCAACGATGGCATCAAAGATTCGCCGCTCAAATTAGGTACAGACGAAGAACTGCTATCCCTGTTTCAGGATGTGGATAACAACCCGGAACGATTGTTCCTTCCTTCCACTCTAAAACAAGAACCGGAGTGGGACCTTTCCGGCGGACTCACCATTGCCGAAGCCGCACTGATCGAGTTCTTCAAGAAGATGCGCCCCGGTGACCCTGCCACGCTAGACAATGCCCGCCAGTTCCTTGAAGAGCAATTGTTCGACCAGCGCCATTATGACCTTGAGCGCGTGGGTCGTTACAAACTAAATCAAAAGCTCGATCTCAACATCCCCATTCCTCACCGCACAGTGACCAAGGGCGATGTGATTCGACTCATCCGCCGCATGATCCAGATCAACAACGGAGTCGAACCGGCCGACGATATTGACCATCTCGGCAACCGTCGTGTAAAAACGGTGGGTGAGTTGATCCAGAACAAACTCCGCATCGGCTTGCGCCGCATGGAACGTGTGATTAAAGAGCGCATGTCCATCCGCGATCAGGAACAGTTATCGCCGGTGACTTTGGTCAACATTCGCCCGGTCGTCGCGGCATTACGCGAGTTCTTCGGCTCTTCGCAACTTTCACAATTCATGGATCAAACCAACCCGCTGGCTGAATTGCGCCACAAGCGGACTTTGTCCGCGCTGGGTCCCGGTGGTTTGCGCCGTGAGCGCGCCGGCTTCGATGTGCGCGATGTCCATCACTCACACTACGGGCGCATTTGCCCGATCGAGACGCCCGAAGGTCCGAACATCGGTTTGATCGGTCGTCTGGCGTCGTTTGCGCGCGTCAACGAATACGGTTTCATCGAAACGCCGTATCGCAAGGTTTATCGAATCATGGAAGCGGACGACGAACGACTTGAGGGGCGCACGCTTCGCGAAAAAGTTATCGACCCGAAGACGGAAGAAGTGGTTTACGAAGCCGGTGAGACGATCGACGGCAGAATGGTTAAGCGACTAGCCAAGTTCGGTGTGCCGGTCGCGATCATGCCGTATGTTTCCGATCAGTTCGATTATCTCTCCGCCGACGCGGAAGATAAATATGTCATCGCGCAGGCAAACGCTCCGCTCACCGAGAAAAAAGAATTCGTCCGCGAGCGCGTCTCGTGCCGCTATCACTCCGGTTTCATTTTTTCAACACCGGATGCCGTCGATTATATGGATGTTGCCCCGCATCAAGTTGTAGGCATCAGCGCGGCGCTCATTCCATTCCTCGAACACGATGATGCCAACCGCGCCTTGATGGGTTCGAACATGCAGGCGCAGGCTGTGCCGCTCGTCCGCCCGGAGATTCCACTGGTTTCGACCGGCATGGAATATCACGCCGCGTTGGATTCGGGCCAGGTGGTGGTAGCGGAGGCTGACGGTGAGGTAACGTCGGTGACCGGGAACTCGATCACCGTCCGCGAACGAGGCGGGGCTGGCCGCACGTATCAACTCCGCAAATACCAGCGATCCAACCAATCCACCTGCATTGACCAGCGCCCGGCAGTCGTCAAAGGGCAGAAGATCAAGAAGGGCGATATCATCGCTGACTCGTCCTCCACCGAGAGCGGACAACTCGCACTCGGACAAAACGTTGTGGTTGCTTTTCTTTCGTGGGAAGGCGGCAACTTCGAAGATGCGATCCTGATCTCCGAACGACTCGTTCAGGAAGACCGCTTCACATCTGTGCATATCGAAAAGTATGAAGTGGAAGCGCGCGATACGAAACTCGGACCCGAAGAGATCACGCGCGATATCCCCAACGTCGGCGAAGACGCGATCAAAGATCTGGATGAGAACGGTATCATCCGCATCGGTGCTGAAGTCGGACCGAACGACATTCTGGTGGGCAAGATCACACCGAAAGGTGAAAAAGAACTCACACCCGAGGAACGACTCTTGCGAGCGATCTTCGGCGAGAAATCGCGCGATGTGAAAGATACGTCTCTACGGATGCCTCACGGCGAACGCGGCAAGGTCGTGGATGTCAAAGTTTTCACGCGCGAAGAAAATTCGGATCTTTCCGCTGGCGTCGATATGATGGTACGTGTTTCGGTCGCGCAACGCCGCAAGTTGACCGCGGGCGACAAGATGGCTGGTCGTCACGGTAACAAGGGCGTCGTTTCAAAAGTTGTCCCCGTTGAGGATATGCCCTTCCTTGAAGATGGCACGCCGGTGGACATCATTTTGAATCCGCTTGGTGTTCCCGGACGTATGAACATCGGTCAAGTATTGGAAGTTCATCTCGGTTGGGCGGCGAAGCGACTTGGATATCGCGCGGTAACGCCGGTGTTTGACGGTGCATCCGAGGAAGAGATCGAAGCCGAACTCGCCCGCGCGTGGATCCTCGATGAAGCATGGAAAGCCGTCGGGATCAAAGCTTGGGAATGGATCAAGGATGAGGAATACGAACCCGAGTCCATTCAGGATGATGATGAAGTGCGCAGGTTGTATCTTGAAGAGTGGTTGAGCAAGCGAAAGTACGACGTGTACGATCTGAGCGATCCCGATTATGCGCGTCAGGCAACTGCCAACGAATGGCTGCGCGATCGCGATTACGACCCGGATACCATCTTCTATCCTGAGGATATCAACCCGCGCGAGCGCGAAGAATACAACAACGCGGCGGTCAATGCATGCCTGCGGTTGTGGATCGAAGCCAACGGACACAGTGGACGTGTTGCCGAAGCCCGCCTGATGGAAGTGGCACAGGAGATCGTTCATTCCACGGGTCAGCCTTTACCCATCCTCGGAAAGCAAATCCTTCGGGATGGAAAGACCGGCAATCCCTACGACCAGCCGGTGACCGTCGGTGTGATGACAATCTTGAAACTGCACCACCTTGTTGAAGATAAAGTTCATGCGCGTTCGACGGGTCCGTACAGTTTGGTCACCCAGCAACCGCTCGGTGGTAAAGCGCAGTTCGGCGGTCAGCGCTTCGGTGAAATGGAAGTGTGGGCGCTCGAGGCGTACGGCGCGGCTTACACTCTGCAAGAGATGCTCACCGTCAAATCTGACGATGTTCAAGGTCGCGTCAATACGTATGAAGCGATCGTCAAAGGCGAACCGATCGAAGAACCGAGTATTCCCGCCTCGTTCCGCGTGCTGGTCAAAGAATTGCAGTCGCTTGGGCTTGCTGTTGAAGCGGTCAACGAAGGCGGCGATGTCGTCAAGTTCGGAAAAGACGAGGAGAAACAACATCCGCCCAGGTTGGATACGGGTCTGCTTGGGATCGGAGATAACGTAGTCAGCAAGCGAAAATCTTGACGATTATGTTAAGAGCATGATAAAATCTCGCTCCGTTGCCAACCGAAAAAGCGGCAATTGACCCCCGCTGAGCATGGCACTACCTGATGAGGCCATCAATATCCTTGTGATGGCCTCATTTTACGCAAAAATCTATTTATTTTAGACAGAGAAAGACCGGAGGCTGAACGTGCCGACAATCAATCAAATGATCCGCAAAGGACGCAAGAACAAAAAGGTAAAGAGCAAAGCGCCTGCTTTTCAATTTACCCTGAATACTTACAAGCAGCGTCGTATTCGTCAGGATAAGGGCGCTCCGCAGAAACGCGGTGTGTGTACGGTCGTGCGTACGATGACGCCCAAGAAGCCCAATTCCGCCCTGCGCAAGATCGCACGTGTACGCCTTACCAACGGCATTGAAGTGACCGCCTACATCCCCGGCGAAGGTCATCAGTTACAGGAACACTCCGTAGTGTTGGTGCGCGGTGGGCGCGTGAAAGATCTGCCCGGTGTACGTTACCACATTGTGCGCGGCTCGCTCGATACAACGGGTGTTGCCAACCGGAAGCAGGCGCGTTCCAAGTACGGCGCGAAGCGTCCCAAGTAAAAAAGATGGAGTAATAAAAGATGCGTAGAGCAAAACCTGAACGACGGGAGATTCTCCCTGATATTCGATATAACAGCGTGAATGTGCAGACCATGGTCCAACACGTCTTGAAACGCGGCAAGAAGAGCGTTGCCATCGGCGTCATCTATGGCGCGATGGACTTGATCAAAGAGCGCACTGAGAAGAATCCGCTGGAGGTCTTCGATGGCGCTCTAAAAAATGTTTCACCCGCGATGGAAGTCCGCCCGCGGCGCGTAGGCGGCGCAACCTATCAGGTGCCGATGGAAGTTTCTTCTGACCGGCGCACCACGCTGGCGATCCGCTGGATCTTGACCGCCGCGCGTGAACGTTCCGGCAAATCCTTCCCGGATAAACTCGCCGGTGAATTGATCGACGCGTTCAACGAAACCGGCGCGGCGATCCGCAAGCGCGACGAAACCCACAAGATGGCGGAAGCCAACCGCGCATTTTCACACTATCGTATCTAAAATTCGAAACTGAGACTGAGAAGGTAACCACTAGAGAATGGCTCGCGAGTATCCGTTAGAGAAGTATCGTAATATTGGGATCATTGCCCACATTGACGCCGGTAAAACCACGACGACCGAGCGTATCATGTTCTATACCGGCAAGACTCACCGTATCGGCTCCGTAGACGACGGAACGACGGTGACCGACTGGATGGTGCAGGAACGCGAACGCGGGATCACGATCGTTTCTGCCGCAGTATCGGCGGAGTGGAAGGGTTATCAATTTAACCTGATCGACACCCCGGGTCATATTGACTTCACAGCCGAAGTCCAGCGCTCGCTTCGCGTGTTGGATGGCGGCGTTGTCGTCTTCGACGCGGTGCAGGGCGTAGAGCCGCAAAGCGAGACGGTTTGGCGTCAGGCGGATCGGTATGGAGTCCCGCGCATTTGTTTTGTTAATAAGATGGATCGCGTCGGCGCATCGTACGAACGGACGATCGATACGATCGTCGACCGCCTCGGTGCCAACCCCATCGCGATGCAAATCCCGATCGGGTTCGAGGCGACCTTCAAAGGTGCGATTGACCTGCTTTCGATGAAAGCGATCGTTTGGGAGGATGATCTCGGCAAAGAGCCGATAGTCACCGACATCCCAGCCGATATGCAAAAAGACGCCGAGCAAGCCCGCGCAAAAATGGTGGAGAAGATCGCGGAACTCGACGATGAATTGACGATGAAGTTCCTGGAAGGTCACGAGATCAGCGTTGACGAACTAAAAGCGGCGCTTCGCAAAGGTGTGATTGCTGTCAAAGCCGCACCGGTCTTCTGTGGTTCCTCCTTGAAAAATAAAGGCGTACAGGTTTTACTGGATGCCGTCATTGATTATCTTCCATCCCCGGCGGATAAACCGACCATTACCGTGTCGGTTCCTGATGAACCGGAAAACACGTTCGAGATACCGGCGCAGGATGACAGTCCCTTAAGCGCATTGGTATTCAAGATCGTTACCGATCCTTACGTGGGCCGTCTAGCGTATGTTCGCGTTTATTCCGGCGTATTGAGTCAGGGACAAACAGTCCAAAACACAACCAAGCGAGGCAAGAAAGAACGCATCGGGCGACTGATTCGTATGCATGCCGACCGCCGCGAAGATGTGACCGAGATCCGTGCCGGAGACATCGGCGCGGTGCTGGGTTTCAAGGAAAGTTTCACCGGCGATACTTTGTGCGATACGAAAGCCCTCGTTCTCGAAACCATTTCCTTCCCCGAACCGGTGATATCGATTGCTGTTGAGCCGAAAAGTTCCTCCGATCAGGAAAAAATGGGAGAAGCCCTTCGCAAATTGGCGGAGGAAGACCCCACGCTTCATGTAAATTCGGATGAAGATTCCGGTCAGACCATCCTCCGGGGTATGGGCGAGTTGCATCTCGATATTATCGTGGACCGCCTGTTACGAGAGTTCAGGGTGCAGGCAAACGTCGGCGCACCGCGCGTGGCATTCCGCGAATCGATCACCAAAGCCGTCAAAGAAGTGGATTACAAGTACGCGAAACAATCCGGCGGCAAGGGACAGTATGGTCACGTTGTATTTTCCCTTGAGCCGGGCGAACGCGGAAGCGGCATCGTGTTTGTAAACGAAATCGTCGGCGGCGCTATTCCGAAAGAATACATTAACCCGATTGAAAAAGGAATCAGGGAGGCTGCGGAGGGGGGTGTGCTTGCCGGGTATCCTGTCGTCGACATCAAAGTCACGTTGTTCGACGGCTCCTTCCACGAGGTCGACTCAAGTGAAATGGCGTTCAAGATGGCGGCGATTTTAGGCTTCAAAGAAGGCGTTCAACGTGGTAACCCCATTTTGCTCGAACCGATGATGAAAGTCGAAGTCGTTGTGCCGGAGGAATACCTTGGCGACGTCATGGGGCAGATCAACAGCCGCCGCGGGTTAATTCAAGGCATGGAAGTTCGATTGGGCAACGCGCAAGCGGTTCGCGCGATGGTTCCGTTGGCGGAAATGTTTGGTTATGCAACGCAATTGCGCTCTGCGACACAGGGACGCGGCGTATTCAATATGGAATTTGACCACTACGCCCCGGTTGCAAAATCGGTGGCGGAAGAAATTTTGAAAGCTTAACTCGTTTTTATCTCAAGGAGACAGACATGGCGAAGGAAAAGTATGATCGGAGCAAACCGCATCTGAACGTGGGGACGATGGGTCACATCGACCACGGGAAGACGACGCTGACAGCGGCGATCACGAAAGTGGCGGCGCTGCTGGGGCAGGCGGAATTCAAGGCTTACGACCAGATCGACAATGCGCCGGAAGAAAAAGCGCGGGGCATCACGATCAACATTGCGCACGTGGAATACCAGACAGCGAAGCGGCACTATGCGCACGTGGACATGCCGGGTCACCGCGACTACATCAAGAACATGATCACGGGTGCGGCGCAGGTGGACGGTGCGATCCTGGTGGTGGCGGCGCCGGATGGGCCGATGCCGCAGACGCGCGAACACGTGCTGTTGGCGCGGCAGGTGGAAGTGCCGAGCATCGTGGTGTTCCTCAACAAGGTGGATCAGATGAACGACCCCGAGTTGTTGGAACTGGTGGAACTCGAACTGCGCGAACTGCTGAACGGCTACGGTTTCCCCGGCGACACGACCCCGATCGTGCGCGGCAGTGCGAAGGCGGCGCTCGACAGCACGAGCACGGATCCGAACGCACCCGAATACGAATGCATCAAGGAACTGTTGCGGGTGGTGGATGAATACATTCCGGAACCCAAGCGCGAGATGGACAAGCCGTTCATGATGGCGGTGGAAGATGTGTTCTCGATCAAGGGTCGCGGCACGGTGGTGACGGGACGCGTGGATCGCGGAGTTGCCAAGAAAGGCGATGCGATCGAGATCGTTGGCTTGCGCGAAACGAAGAGTTCGGTCATCACGGGCACCGAAATGTTCCACAAGGAACTGGACGAAGTGGTGGCGGGCGACAATGCGGGCATCCTGCTGCGCGGCATCGAGCGCGAAGATGTGGAGCGCGGGCAGGTGCTGGCAAAACCCGGCTCGGTGACGCCGCACAAGAAGTTTCTGGCGGAAGTGTACGTGTTGAAGAAGGAAGAAGGCGGGCGGCACAAGGCGTTCTTCAGCGGGTATCGACCGCAGTTCTACATCCGCACCATGGATGTGACCGGCAACATCGAGTTGCCGCAGGGTGTCGAGATGGTGATGCCGGGCGACAACGTCAACCTGACCGTCGAACTGATTGTTCCCGTAGCCCTCGAGCAGGGCAGCAAGTTCGCCATCCGTGAAGGCGGCCTCACCGTCGGCGCCGGTGTCGTCACCAAGATCATTGAATA
>JBFMDB010000026.1:0-54713 GCA_040753755.1 Chloroflexota bacterium | reverse complement strand
AAGAAACAAACCATGCAGCTCAGGCGCTTGTACAATCTGCAACTGCCCGCAGTATAATTTTTACAAACCGGAAAACATCACCTTAGCAAATTGCCCCATCTGTCCCAAATGTTCTGACGACGTACAACCATCAACTCAATGACAATCCTTGACTCACTAAATCGAGGAGAATTAAATGTATTTACTCCTACATTAGCTACTCCCAGCGGCGATGCAATCCTGCCATCTCGTTCCATCCATTGGACACAATCTGACTATTTAAAAGTAGCTGATGCCCTGAGTCAATTTGTATGGAAAGAACCGCTGGATGGTTGGCTTATATATCATCTTGCGTTTAACAAGGAATGTCAGGATAATCCGGGCGGATTTGATTCCGCTGAGATAATTTATTACAAAACGATTGGCGCAGGTGCTCAGAAGATGTATACGGCGCGCTATATCCAAATATATCCTCTGGCGGGCATTGTATCTTGGGGTGGCGAGACAGACTTTCCTATATCTGATGGCTGGGCTGCGATTGATCTGACGGAATTCAATATCACTGCAGACGATGTACTTCAAATAGCAGAAGAAAATGGAGGAAAAGAGGCACGCCTGAGGGCCGGAAACAAATGTAATATCTTGATCAGCACGCCAAATCACAACGATGATAATAGTTGGAATATAGGGTACTACTATGGCGTTAACTTTGAAATGATTGTTGACCCATACTCTGGAAAATATCAGTTTCCTACACCAAGCCCATAGCCGGATCTGGCAGCGAACCTCGCCCCGGTGAGTCTCAAACTCCTCACGCCTGTTTCCGCGCCTCAACAACAAATCGGAACCATCTGCGCCCGCAATAACTATTTGCCAATTACTTCTTCCACAAACCTCACCAACTGCTCCAGTCCCTTTTCCACCAAACTTGTATTGATAAATTCATTCGTAGTATGCGCGCCGCCGCCTGTGGTAATTCCCAGCACAACAGCGGGATAGCCTTTGCTCAATGGAATGTTTGCGTCCGTTGATCCCGCTGCGAGCATTGGTTCCAAACCCTGCTCGCGGATGGACTCTTGCGCGAGTTGGATTAGCGGATGATCGGCGGAGATTTCACCCGCCGGACGCGCACCGATGACTTCCGCTTCAAACTTCACTTCGGGCTGGCTCGCCTTCTGAATCGTCTTCTCCACTTCTGAAATCAATTCAACCAGCGACTCCTGCCCTTCCGAGCGCAAGTCCAACTCCAGCGAGGCTTCGGATGCAATGACGTTGATCGAAGTGCCACCTGAAATTTTCCCCACGTTCATCGTCGTGCGCGGTGATTCGGGCAACTTCAGCGAAGTCAACTCAACGACAAGTTTTGATAATTCGTGAATCGCGGATGGCTTGCCGTAATCTGACCATGAATGTCCGCCCGCTGTCTTCGCGGTAACGCGATACCGCTTCACGCCTGTGCCGCGGTGATAAATGTTGCCCAACGCCATCCCTTCGATGACGAGATAGGCTTGAACCTCTGAACCAAATCGGTCAACCACGGCTTTCATGCCGCGCAGATCGCCAAGTCCCTCTTCGCAGACGTTTGCCACAAGCCATACATCACGACTCCCCTCTCCTTTCAGGAGAGGGGCTGGGGGTGAGGTCAAATACCACAACAACCCAAACAATGCCGCGACACCAAGAGAATTATCCCCAATGCCGGGACCAAAAACTTTATCTGCCTCGCGCCGAATTGACAGATCGGTTTCGATTGGGAACACCGTATCCATATGCGCGGACACGATCAGCGGCTTCACGGTTGACTTGGAACCCTTCGACTGGCTCAGGGCAACGCTTGAAACCCGGAACTTCCCAAACACATTTCCCGCATCGTCAATTTCAACATCCTCCAATCCCTCTTTCATGAACAACCTGCGCACGAACTCCGCCCTCACACCTTCGGCAAACGTCGGCGCAGGAATTTGTTGAATTTGTATTGCTAGCTCAATCACTCGCTCGGCTAGTCTCAAGTCTCCAGTCTCCAATTCTCTACTTCTCCAATTCTCTGGTCTCGATACGCTCGCAACGAACGCTCGCACCTCGACCACTAATTACCATTTACCAATTAATTACTGCATGCCTCACACATCCCTCGCCATGCCCATCACCGCGTTCAAGCGCGCCTCTGCCAGTCCCGGCAAAACTTCAAGTGGATAGAACGCGCCGGTGCCTTCCAACTTCAGCGAAGCCGACACACTCCCGTAAAACACGCCCTCGAGCGGGTCATAATTTTTACAATAGCCTGCGAGGAAACCGCCGTCGAATGCGTAGCCTGCTCCGGTGGGGTCGGCAATGCGCGCGGGATACGCGGGAATTTCCACTTTACGCTTGGTGCCTGCCATGTAAAGCAACTGTCCCTGCGCGCCGCACTTGATCACTACATATTCACATCCATACAGCGCGACAGCCTCAGCCATTTCCCACAGGTCATGTGTTTCTCCCCAGAAAAGATTGCGCAGTTCCTCCTCAGAAAGTAACAACGCGGTCACTCCGTTCAATAAAGCAGGCAGTTCACGCTTCGACCGAGGCGTGAGATTCCCAAATAAGGGATCGAGAACAAAGGTATGCGCATCCCCGCGCTTCAAACCCGCGATCAGTTGATTCTGTATGGAGAGGTCCATCGGACAAAACAGCGCCGCACGGGCAGACAAAAACTCCTCGGGAATATCGGTGACCAGAAGTTTTTTCGCCTCATCCGCTTCGCGCTCTTCGACTGGTTGATACCCAAGCAGTGATTTGGGAAACGTCATGCCGCGCCGCGCAAATTGCGCGATCGGATTCGCGTTGTTCGTTTCGAAATGTTCGTTGTACGAGATGAACTTGCGCACGTCCAACTGTTGCGGAAGGAGTTTGATGCCGCTGGTATCGAGTCCGCGCGACTTGCACTCGTTCAACCACGCACGCGGATAATCGTCGCCGGCGCGTCCTACCAGACCGATCTCCGATTCCCACACCCTCAGCCCCGCTGCCGCATACAATAGACTCCCGCCCGGCACATCCAGCCGCGGCTGCCCTCTGGCGGGGAGGAGAAATTCACGCGTGAGATTTCCGAAGACGAGAAACTGCGGAGGCATGGTAGGCAATTATAAGAGGGAATGAAGCGGAGAGAGAATAAAGAAAATCCGCCTTGCGGCGGATTCGAATCTACTCCATCAACGGGCGCGGCTTCGACTCCGACGGCGAAGGCTGGTGCACCGGCAACAAGAAGGTAAACGTGCTTCCCTTTCCCACTTCGCTCTCTGCCCAGATGCGCCCGCCGTGCAGTTCGACCATCCCTTTTGCCACGGCGAGCCCCAGCCCCATTCCGGCGTAGCGACGCGTGAGATGACTCTCCACTTGGAAGAATCGCTCGAAGACGCGCGGCAGGTCGCGCGCGGGGATTCCGATTCCCGTGTCTTCGACGGACACTTTGAGATATCCCGATTCCTCCCCAGCACGGATGGTAACGCGTCCGCCCGGATCGGTGAACTGGAGCGCGTTCTTCACGAGGTTGCTCAACGCGATGTTGATCTTGACGCCGTCCGCATCCATGTAAAGCGGCGAGTCGGACTTTTCGACCGATAGCGTAACACCTTCCGATTTCGCCTCATCCTGAAATGTAAGCGCCACATCGTCCACGATCCTCGCCAGCGATACCTGATTGCTCCTCACGCGTGCGGAACCTTTGTGGTAATTGTCCACGTCGGCGAGGTTTTCGACGATCTCTTTCAATTTGGTGGCGTTGCGGATGATCGTATCCAATTGTTCGCCGTATTGTTCGCCCACGAGTTCGCGTAAAAACGTGGCATGACCGAGGATCAAGCCGAGAGGCGTGCGAAGTTCGTGCGAGGTGATCGCGATAAAGTCCGTTTTGAGGCGTTCGAGTTCCGCCATCTCGATGCGCGTCGCTTTGACCTGCCTCCGCAGGCTGTCGTTCTGCATCGCCTGCGCGGCGAGCGCGCCCAGCGTGGCAAGGATCGCCAGATCCTCTTCGGTATAATGTGCGTCGTCTTTCTTGTTGATCGTTTCCAGCACGCCGATCACTTCGCCGCGCGTGATCAACGGTACAGCGGCGAGCGACCGGGTTTCATACTGTGAAATGCGGTCCGGCACTTTGAAGTGACGCTGGTCGATTCTCGTATCCTGTATAATCAACGGCTGACCATGGCGAAAGACCCAGCCTGCCGCGCTGCCGTCCAGCGGAACACCCACCGGGCGGAGCGCTTCGCGGTGGATCCACGCCATGGAAAGGAACCGAAGTTCTTTCGCCTCCGCTTCGTATTCGAGGACGGACGCGAACTCGCTGTTCGTCATCTCGCTGGCTTCGGTGATCACAGTTTGCAGGAAGGCTTCGATATCCGGCGCTGTTGTCAGACCCCGCACCACTTCAAGCAGGCGTTCCAGATGGTCGATCCGCTCGTTGGCTGCCATTGCTCGAATTATACAACACGGGCAAGGCAGAAGAATTTTCGTTTCATTGAAGATCATCCAGCTCTTGAGGCAGTTGCACTGCCTCATGGCCGGCGACAGTTCGATCGGCTCGGCAATTCGCGTCGCCAAAACTTTCGAGACATACTGATATTTATTTTCTGTTTACTCAAGGAGATTTGATACATGGCTCAAAAAAAAGTACGCGTGGCGATCATCGGTGTGGGGAATTGCGCCTCCTCCCTCGTGCAAGGCGTTCAATTTTACAGAAACGCCAAAAAGGATGAGGCGATTCCCGGCATCATGCACACGCAACTCGCCGAGTATCACGTGCGCGACATCGAATTCACCCTCGGCATCGATGTGAACGTGACCAAAGTGGGCAAGGATTTATCCGAAGCGATTTTCGCCGAACCGAACAACACCTACAAATTCACGGACGTTCCCAAACTCAACGCGCCGGTCGTGCGCGGCATGACCCACGACGGGCTGGGCAAATACCTGAGCGGCATGATTCAGAAAGCGCCCGGTTCCACCGCGGATATCGTCAAACTCCTGCGCGATACGAAAACAGACGTGGTGATCAACTTCCTGCCTGTCGGTTCGGAGATGGCGACGAAATGGTATGTGGAACAGGTGATCGAAGCGGGTTGCGCGTTCGTCAACGGCATTCCCGTGTTTATTGCGTCGTCCGAATATTGGGGCAAGCGATTTGCGGATGCAGGTCTGCCCATCCTCGGCGATGATGTCAAGAGTCAGGTCGGCGCGACGATTTTGCATCGTCAACTCGCAACATTGTTCGTGGACCGCGGTGTGAAGATCGACCGCACGTATCAGCTCAACTTCGGCGGCAACACCGACTTCCTCAACATGCTCGAACGCGAGCGGCTCGAAAGCAAAAAGATCTCGAAGACCAACGCGGTCACCAGTATGATTCCCTACGAACTCGACCCGGACAACGTGCATGTCGGTCCCAGCGACCATGTACCGTGGCTCACCGACCGCAAATGGGCATACATCCGCATGGAAGGCACGACCTTCGGCAACGTGCCGCTCAATGTGGAAGTCAAACTCGAGGTGTGGGACAGCCCCAATTCGGCTGGCGTAATGATCGACGCGATCCGCTGCGCCAAGCTCGCCCTCGACCGCGAACTCGCGGGACCCATCGTCGGTCCCTCCTCATACTTCTTCAAAACTCCGCCCAAACAATTCCGCGATGAGGTCGCCAAACAAAAAGTGGACGATTTCATTACAGGCAAAAGCGAAGAGTAAAAATATTGCGTACTGCGTATTACGTACTACGAAGTACGCAGTAGGGATAACTGTTCACTGATCACTCTTTCCATGACACCCCGCCTCTTCCTCCACCTCAGCCTGCTCGTCATTGTTTTAGCCGCGTGCTCTCCCTCCGCGCCCGCATCGCCTACACTGGATGTGAACGCGATCGCAACACAGGCATTTCAAACCGCGCTGGCAGGATTCCAGCCCACGCAGACCCCGTTCCCTACGGGAACGCCCGTTCCCCCTCCGACCGCGATCCGCACACCGCCCGCGCTTCCGTCAACTTTTGTTGCGAGTCAATTAAATCCAATGGATACACCGCACACGTACATCCAGGACTCGTGCGAATACCTGCTCAACAAATGGAGTTCGACCAACGCCGCGCCGGGGACGGTCGTCATGGTCATCATGTTCCACGGCATCAACAAGGATTCAGCAGGCGACTCGAACGACATCCTTGACTCCGATTTCAAGCGGATGATGAATGACCTCAAAGAGCAGGGTTTCGAAGCCATCAACGCGACCCAAATGGCGGATTTCATGGATCACAACGCGAAGATTCCTCCTCGCTCGGTTCTCTTGATCGCGGATGACCGTCACCAAGGCGAATACTTCAACGATCATTTCCGTCCGTTCTATGAAAAGTTCGGCTGGCAAGTGGTCAACGGCTGGATCAGTCTGGAGGACGGTCCCCGCGCCATCAGCATCGATGCCAACATCGCTCTCGAAGCCGAGGGCTGGGTGGATCATCAATCGCACGGCTACATTCACAACATCAACATGGGCGATTCCTCCACCGACGAATTCATCAAAACGGAATTCGAAAAATCCATCGCGGACCTGCAAACCAACTTCAACAAAACGCCGGTTGCCATCATCTGGCCCGGCGGTGGATTCGGAATCCGCCCTGTGCAATTTGCGCGCGAATACGGCTATCGTCTCGGCTTCACCATCAACCCGCGCGGACCCGTGATGTACAACTGGATCCCGCTCGCCGACCAGCCCGACCCGGCGCGTCCCGCGTATCTCCCCGAGGGCTACGTCAATGACCCGCGCATGGTCATCCCGCGCTATTGGCCCTATCAGGTCGCTTCGAACATCGATGCTGTCCGGCAGATCGGCAACGAAGCCGCCGCCTACGCGGAACAACATAAAGCCGTCGAACTCGAATATTACGATATCGTCTGCTCGCCGACGTACGGGGCAATACCCTGACATGTCATTGCGAGGAGCGTCCTTGTTCTTTGCGACGAAGCAATCCCCTTCGAGGACTATGTCTCCTACCGTGTGAGGGAGATTGCTTCGGGCGAAAGAGCATCGCCCTCGCAATGACATTTGATTTTTCATGAACTCCCCCGATTTCAACGCCTACAAGACCCGCTACCGTTCCGCAATCCGCGATGTGCTCGCCGAATCCGAGAAGGGCCGCCTCGACGAAGCCGGCTTCCCCGCGTACTCGCATCCCAACAGGATCATCAACTGGCTGTTCTGGCAGCGCCTGCACGCCGCGATGAACCACATCGAACGAACCGCGCCGTACGAAAACATCCTCGACTTTGGTTGTGGAAGCGGCGTGATGCTCCCGTTTCTTTCGGGACAAAGCGAACACGTCATTGCGATCGACATCGACCTGCTCCCTCTCGAAAAAGTGAAACAACACATCCCTCTCGCCGCGAACGTGCGGGTGCTGGATGCAAAACAGACCCCGATCGCAAATCTTCCCCCAAAATCATTCGACCTGATCAACGCGCTCGACGTCCTCGAACACGTGGACGATCTGTCGCGCACGCTTGCACAGTTGATGAATCTCCTCACGCCGAACGGTCAACTCGTTGTATCGGGTCCGACCGAAAATATTTTGTATCAGATCGGTCGCAAACTTGCAGGTTCCGAGTATTCAGGCGCGTATCACGAGCGCGGCATCGCCGAGATCAAACGCGAACTCCGTCGCATCGCGCGCCTCGAACACATCGCAACTCTTTACCAGCCCATTCCGCTTTTTGAAATTTTTACCGCGCGTGCAAAGTAACTCATCCGCATCTCATTGGGGGATGTATACTTAACTCATGCAAGCCCAGCCGTACATTCCGGGGACAAAGCCAGCGGACGCGGGTCCGCTTTCGCGATTCATTCCCCCGCTCGAAGAGGGAGTGCTCTCCCGCTGGCTTCCGCTTCACGCGCCTATGGGAAGCTGGCTCCTCGACCCCTTCGGCTTCTCCCCCCGGCTCGTCCTCGAAGCCGCGCGTGCGGGCTATCGCGTGCTCGTGACGGCGAACAATCCCATCACGCGCTTTCTGCTTGAGATTTCCGCCAACCCTCCCGCTGAAGCCGACTTCAACGCCGCGCTCGCCGAATTGGAAACCGCCAAAAAAGGCGACGAGCGACTTGGCGCACATCTACAATCCCTCTATCAAACAACGTGCGAAAAATGCGGTCGTGAAATTCAAGTGGAATATTTCCTGTGGCGCAAAGAAGAGGACGCGCCTCACGCCCGCGTCTACACTTGCCCACACTGCGAAGACTCAGGCGAGCGCGTTGTCACTCAACAGGATATCGACCGAGCGAAGCAGATCGCGGCGACGGACGGTCTGCATCGTTCGCGCGCGTTTGAACGCGTCGCAAAACTCGATGACGACGACCGCGTCTATGCGGAAGAGGCAATCCAACATTATTTGCCCCGACCGTTGTATTTTTTGACGACCGTCATCAATCGCATCGACGGGTTGAATCTCACACCCGAACGCAAGCGCGCTTTGAGCGCGTTGATCCTCGTCGCATGTGACGCGGGTAACACGTTGTGGGATCATCCCCCGACGCGCCCGCGGCCGAAGCAACTCAACATTCCGAGTCAATTCCGCGAGCACAACTTGTGGACTCAGCTGGAGCGTGGATTAAGTCTCTGGACAGAAACAGGCGCGGGCGTCGGTGTTGAAGCGTGGCCCCGAAAAATTCCAGAAAGCGGAGGAATCTGCATCTACGAAGGTCGTCTCAAAGAGTTGGCGCACGAAGTCAAAAAAGAAATCCCGATCGCGGCGGTGATCGGTTCGCTGCCGCGTCCGAATCAAGCGTTTTGGACTCTCTCCGCGTTGTGGGCGGGCTGGCTGTGGGGACGCGAAGCGGTGGAACCATACAAGGTCGCGTTGCGTCGTAGGCGGTATGACTGGGCATGGAACGCAACAGCCTTACATTCCGCTTTCACACATCTCTTTGAATTGTTGCCGCTCGGAACGCCAATCTTTGGATTCGTCCCCGAACCCGAACCGTTGTTTCTCACCTCGGCGCTCACAGCCACAAGCGCGGCGGGATTCGATTTGAACAGTATTGCCTTGCGAACCGAACACGACCCGATTCAAATTTTGTGGAATCGAGGAGAGCATCTCAAACGTGAAGCCAATAAGCCCGATGTTTCTGTTGTGCGTGAAGCGATTCATTCGCATCTCGTCGAGCGCGGCGAGCCTGCAAGTTACCTCCACGTGCATGCGGCGGGGCTGATCGCCTTGGCGGAGACGCACGCACTGAAAAACAAAACGCAAGAATTCGACGAAGCCATGCGCGCGACGAATATATTGATCCAATCGGCGTTATCGGAGGATGAGCGATTTGTTCATTATTCATCAGGAGAAAGCGTAGAAACGGGGTTTTGGAGCGCGGACTTTAGTCCGCTTAAAAGTGGCGTGGACTTTGGTCCGCTTAAAGGTGGCGCGGACTTAAGACCGCACTCCGTAGATTCACTCGCAGACCGCGTGGAAGTCGCGATCGTCACCTTCCTGCAAAAGAATCCCGATAGCATCTATCTGGAAGTCGAAGACGATCTGTATCCGCAATTCCCCGGTTTGCTCACGCCCTCCAAAGCGATGATCTATGCCGTATTGGATTCGTACGCCCAGCGCGAAGGCGCATCGTTGAAGTTACGCGCGGAGGATGTCGCTTCGGCTCGGCGGAACGAGCGCGATACGATCATCCCGATGCTCGAACTGGTGGGCAAGCGATTGGGATATTCAACAAGCCTCGTGGATAAAAATCACGTGTGGGAGGAAAACAATTCCATACAGTTTGCGTTTTACGTGCTTGCCTCTGCGCTGGTCGGGAGAGCAATCGCTGAAACACCATATTCGCCCGAACAGACGATCCTTGTCATCCCCGGCGGGCGCGCGTCGCTGATCGCGTATAAGGCAAGCCGCGATCCTGCGCTTGCGGCGCGGTTGCAGAATTATCGGCTGTTGAAATACCGTCTCTTGCGCGCCATGCTCGAAGTCCCGGTCTTGACGCGTGAAACGTTCGAGGAACAGATCGCCAGCGATCCGCTCGAAAAATCCAAATCACAGATGATGATGTTTTGAGTTGCTGTGGTCTCGATATGGCGGCGGTGGTCGAGTGAACGAAGTTTGTATCGAGACCCCCGCCGCCTACTCGACCACCACATGAAATTGATATGTATAAAAAATTTCTCATACTCCTCTTAATTCTCCTGACTGCTTGTGTGACCGTTTCAGAAGAGACGACGCCAACGGATGCGCCGATTCTGTTCGTGACGTCAACCCTGCCTCCAACCCGGCAAGGATTAACCGTCCCGACGCCGATTCCGCCCACAGCCACAGCAACACTCGACCCTTCGGCTCCCACCCCAACCCCATCCTGCAGAGACAGCGCGGCTTTCGTCGAAGATGTGACTATCCCAGATAACACGAATCTCGAGAAAGGCGAATCCTTTACCAAGACGTGGAAACTTGAAAACTCCGGTACCTGTGATTGGATCGGATACACGGTTGTGTTTGACTCCGGCGAGCGGATGGACGCGCCCGATTCGGTTTCCATTCCTGAAACTGCCGCTGGCTCCACTGTGGATATTTCCGTTGATCTCGTTGCCCCATCGATAGACGGTCAATACCTCGGCAGTTTCGAGTTACAAAACGAACGCGGCGAGACTGTGCCCATCGGTATCGAAAATACATTCTGGGTGAAGATCGTCGTTGGCGAAACCGCTGTGCAGGTTGGCACAACGAATTGTTACTACACAACGAACCCCGATTATGTCCAGCAATTGATCGAACTGATCAACCAAGCGCGTGCAGATGTCGGCCGCGCCGCGCTGACGGTGGATCCGCAACTCACTGCCGCCGCCCAGGGTCACAGCCTCGACATGGCATGCAACGACTTCCTCGAACACAGCGGCTCCGATGGCACCTGGACCGGCGACCGCGTGCGTCAAGCCGGTTACAACTCGACGTATTATCTTGAAGTCCTTGCCATCGGTTTGCCCGGCGATGCAATGAATCAATGGAGGGTTGACCCCGTTAGTTGGGACTCCATCCTCAATTCACGCGTCACCGAGATCGGGGTTGGGTATGTATTCGTGAGAACGAGCAGTTACGGAGGATATTGGACGGTCAACATGGGGAGACCGTAAAATACTTTGCGTCCACAGTTGAATTGAGCAATGGGAGTAAATAATTCATCCAGCAGTTCAACGGTTTGCGTTCCCTGTGCTGCATAGCCGTCCAGCCAGAAAAAGGCTAAGGCGTGTAAAATGTTTGAGATTGCTGCAGAATCCCCAGCATTAGGTGAGTGCTTTGTTAGCCCACTTTTTTGCCGTAAGGATTTTTGCGGACTTCAGCTAGTATGACTTGGATTCCCTTTGTGTCAATATCCTCCTGGGAAACATAACATCCGCGCATACCATCACTAGTTGGAATCCAGAGGAATGGAGGCTCTCCATCCCTGTATTCAAGGACATAGCCGTCCCGAAGCAACCGAAGATGAAAATCAAGTGAGTGCTTTGTGCCTGGATGAGGTTCTATCGCAAGCTGATCTTCTAAATCAGGGATCAATTTTGAAACACGTAGAGACTGGACTTGCCAGGCAGCTACTCTTCGGACGCTAGCACTTCGATCTTGCAACCCTTTCTTGAGAATGGCTAGAACTATGTCATTTGGTGTTTCCTGACCTAGACTCAAAATTGCATGACATCGGACATACCAATGCCTGTTATTGGACATTGCTACTATGGCTTTATTTACTTCTGGGTAATGTTCTGATAATTCACCGAGAAAGAAGATGGCTGTATTAAGGAGGGGAGCACGTGGACTGTATGCGGCGCGAAGGATGGCGTTCAAGGAACGCTCATCAACGCGGTTATTGGATTTGATCCGTTCATAACCGTTTAAACAGGCGCGGAACTCCTTTACCAATTCAGGGAATCTTGGTTTCAAGTATTGCTGAATCCAGTGTTCGTACTCTTCTCGTTTAGGCATCATTCTGTGTCGTGATTGAATTGTGGGCCAAATAGGTTGATACAGATTGCTGTATACCACCTTATATCTTCCATTACCGCATTATACAACCGCCTCCCAAAAATGTGCATAGCATGAACCAACTCTGTTGCTTCCGCAGTTGAACTGCGGAAGTATCAAAATAATTCAGTGCACAGATGAACCACTGATCAGCAATGTTACATGTGTCAATAGCCTTATCTACGACTCCTGCTTCATAACAAGCCAGGTGATGGCTTGCTCAAAATCGGTGAACGCCCTTATGTTGACACCACGGTTCCTGGCGACAGTTTCGAAAAATATCGCATTATCAGCTTCACTCATAGGCGTCAGGAGACCGATCTTGCTTCGACGTAAGGGAAACTGATTTGCTAGGGTAATCCCCAATTCAAAAATATCAGCAACAGATAGACCTGATTCCGCCTCGCGAGTGTCAACTAATAATTCATACTCGCCAGGCTGTTTAATTTGGGAAATGATGTCAACGAGGGCTTGTTTGCTTGACGCGAGATCAAGTACACCCTTTGACGTGCTCTTGATAAAATCTCTTGTACGAATCACTTTTATATCGACTGGCATTGGAACCTCCGGTCTTCGTTGCCGTCCAATTTGTATAAAACCTCAAGGTGGGGTTGTTATACAGGGTAATGGATGTTTAACCCCCGATATCTTTCACAACCGCATTATACAGCCGCCTTCCCAAAAAGGGCCGACCACGAACCAATTCTGATGTATCCGCAGTTGAACTGCGGATACATCCCAGGCAACTCATCTCCCCCACCTCGGTTGCCAGTCTGAGATCGAATTATCGGTTAGACGGGTCAACCCAGTCCCGTCGGGGTGGATGATGTAGATTTCGTTGTTGCCGTCACGGAAGGATGTGAATGTGATCCAATTCCCATCAGGTGACCACGAGGGACCTAAATTGTCGCCGCCATTAGTGAGTTGTACCAAGCCTGTGCCGTCAACGTTGATGATGTAGATGTTTCGATCCCCGAATGGACCGCGGTAAAATGCAAGCCGCGTCCCATCGGGCGACCACGTACTTCGTCCGCCCATGTTGTTGAGATCGGTTACTTGTTGAATGTTTGAACCATCGGCATTCATCACAAATAATTGACGTTGCCCCTTTCGCGACGATGCAAACGCGATCATCGAACCGTCGGGCGACCAGGTTGGGTCAATGTCATCGCGGTTCGTGAGCGGACGCGGGTTTTCGCCGTCGGGTTTCATCACCCAGAGTCCATTGCCGTGGTTGGTGAAGAGAATCAACTCTCCGCTGGGAGAAAGCTCGGGGGCGTAGAGACTCCCAATGTCGCGCGTGAGGCGTTGCAGTCCATCGCCGTTGACTCCGATGGAGTAGATCTCAAATCCGCCACTTCGTTTGGAGGAAAAATAAACCGTCTGTCCATCAGGCGAAAGCGAGGGATAGAACGTGGTCGCATTGAAATTGGTGAGTTGTTCGCGCCCTGAACCATCCGCGTTCATCAGGCAGATCTGATCAATCTGCTGAACATAACAAACGAAAACAATTTTCCCCGTCGGTGGAGGCGAATCGCCGAAACTCGGAATAGGGAAAGGAATCGAAGTTGTAGGAACTGATTCGGTTAACGCAGGAGGCGTTGAGGTCGAGAGTTCAGAGATCGGAGTATTGGGAAGTTGAGTTGATGGATCAATGATCGCAATTTGTGTTGCATCAGAGGACGGTACAGGCAAATTCTGAACAATGTAAACAAACCACACGACGATGCCGCAGAGCGCCAGAATGCCGCACCCCAAACCGGCGAGGAGAGTCTTGTCAAATGCTGAGATGATTTTGTTTTGTGAATCCATCGTGCGATGGATTGTACTTGAAAACAAAGTGTCATTGCGAGCCGCCGCTTTTATTGGCGGCGTGGCAATCACGTCTAATCAGCCAACAACTGCACACAAGAGATTGCCACGTCGTCGCTTCGCTCCTCCTCGCAATGACACTGACAAATGAGGGGTTATTTCAGCAGGTTCCGCATGACGGGCGAGTAATCTGGAAATATCTCATTCGTCGCGGGATTATTCAACCGCTTCACCAACACTTCGGATAACACATCGCGGTAATCGGTCGTGACTGCCAAGTCGCCGGGTCCGATCATTTGACCGTCCTCCAGCCCGGGCCACTCGCCGTGGACTTTGCCGCCATCCACATTGCCGCCCATGACCATCATCATGCTTCCATGACCGTGATCGGTGCCAAGGCTTCCATTTTCAGAGGCGCGGCGGCCAAACTCAGACATGGTGACAACGGTGAGGTTCTTCATGTGATTCTGCATATCGGCATGGAAAGCCGCGAGGCCGTCGGCGAGGTCTTTCATCAGGTTTGGCATGAGACCAGTTGTTGAGCCTTGCGCGAAGTGCGTATCCCAGCCGCCTACATCAATCGCTGAGACTTCGAGACCAACCTCCGCTTTGATGAGCATGGCGGTTTGTTTGAGGGCGAGACCGAATTCGGAATCGGGGTAATTGGTAAATGGTGAATGGTAGGTGGCGGGGTCGAGTTTTTCCAACGTATCCATGATGGAAAGCGTATCTTGTCCCAGCGTGTCATCGGCATAGACGGTGTTCAACGCGGCGCGCATTTGCTGCAACGCGCGCGGGTCGCCGCCGAGATGGAAATCTGCAATCGAACGCAACGCGGAAACGGGAACCGAACCGCTTAAACTTCGTTGCGGGCGCGTACCCATCCCCACCGCGCGCAAGGGAGATGAGTTGCCTGTGTTCAACGTGGCGAGGTGACGACCGATCCACCCTGAGGCGGGCCCGCGTTCATCGTCCACGCCGCGCTCCATGAGTTCCATCGCCTTGAAGTGACTGCGCGATTCGTCAGGCGCGCCGCAGGCGTGGATGATAGCGAGTTGCTGGGAGGACCACGCGTCGAGCAATGCATTCATCGAGGGATGAAAACCGAAGAAGCCATCCAGATCTACAACTCTTTCCTCTTTCTTCTTTCCATTATCATCGGGTCGCGGAATCCCAAGCGTTGGACGCAACGCGTAATACGCCTCCTCGCCGTGCGGCACGACCATGTTCAACACGTCCGCCGCGCCGCGCAGGAAGATGACGACGAGCGTGTCGCCGCGCGGGGCTGTGTTTTGAGGCGCGAAGGCGAGGCGCGGCATCCATGGCTTGTCCTGAGCCTGTCGAAGGATGGTTGGGATTTGTTGAAGGGTTGGTAATGTTTGTAGCATGTTTACTCCTTGGTGTGTCATGCTGAGGAGTGGCGCTTTGCGCCACGACGAAGCATCTCCGCATGAAAATGAGACCCTTCGCTGCGCTCAGGGTGACACTGCGTGTCATCTCCACTGAAACGCGGGCGAGGCGATAATGCCCGCGGCAAGAATTTGCAGGGTCTCTTCGGGGGTGGCGCCGGTCGAATAGACCGAATCGATCAACTCGTCGCGCGCGAAGCGGTCCAAAGGCGCGCCCAAAAGCAGTGAGGTGAGCGCGTCCACGTCGTCTTCGAGAATGCCCGTCGAGGCGACATCCAATAAACGATCCAGATTATTTTTCGCGCCGGCGATCTCACCGCGCATCAACTCGAACGCGAACTGCCAGCGCGGCATCAAATTGCTTTGCCACGGCGCGCTGACATCGGGGTAGCCATCGGGCGTGGGCAGATTGAAATACGGCTGACCCATACGCAGCAAATAGTCATGGAGCGCGCCGTCGGTTTCGGTGTTGGTGAGCCGCAGCGCGGACGTGATGAAATTCGCGGGGCGTTTGTATTTAGGCTGCACGCGCGCGAGGCCATCGAACAAGATGACCCGCAAAATGGATTTGATATCGCCGTTCGTGTCGAGAAACGTTTGCGCGGCTTTCTCGACGATCTCCTGCGGCGGATCGTCCGCGATGAAGCGGCGGGTTAATTTCATCGCGATGAAGCGCGCGGCGGAGGGATGCCGCACGAGATGCTCGATGACCTGCTCCGCTTCGCTCTGACCGTTCGGCTGAATCGTCAAACCCAAAACGTTTTTCACGCCTTGATCGTGGAGGTCTTCGTTGAAGGTGAACTCGCCCAGCCAAAAATGCTCCTTAACCGTCCAGCCCGTGAGACAGCGCGCCAGTTCCATCACATCATTTTGAGTGTAGCCGCCGTCCACGCCGAGGGTATGCAGTTCCATCAATTCGCGCGCATAATTTTCGTTCGGCGCGCCTTTGGCGTTGACGTGATTATCGAGATAGACCAGCATCGCGGGCGAATGCGCCGACGCCCATACGAGATCGCGGAAATTGCCGAGCGCGTGTTTGCGGATCACTTCGCGGTCGTCCACAGGCTTGAGGTAAAACAACGGTTCTTTTTCGATGAAGATGTTGAAGTGGTCGCTCCAAAATTCGACCATGAGTTCATAGAGTTGTCGCTTGGTGTAGATTTGCCTGAGCAACGTCGCCTGACGTAATTCGTTCGCGGGTCGTTCGCGGTCGTAGCCGTCGAAGAGTTGATTGGTCACACCTTCGATCTCGTTCGCGTCCATGTCTAATGTTTTAAAGTTTGAAAGTTGCAGGTTGCATGCGAGGTCGTCAATCGATTCATAATCAAGTTGTTCTTCGATGAAGGCGTGCAAGCCGATCTCTGCGAAGCGGGCGCGTTCCTCAACTCGCGGACCGAAGGTGAGGCGGTTGAGAGCAAGGAAATCGCTCGCGTCGAGCGGAGTCCATGGGAGGGTTGGGAGTCCGCCAGCCAACCTGCGATAGATCGGCGCGCAGGAGGATAATGCCGCGCTGGCGGTGACGAGGGCGGAGAGTTTGAGGAAATCGCGGCGGGAGATCATGGTAATTGGTAAGTGGTCATTGAGGGTGGAGGCGGAGTGAAAGGGAGACTGGAGAGCTAGAGATTAGAGATTGGATGGGTTTGTGAATTGCAATGAGCAAGTCGCGTGATGGGTCTACACATGCTCTGCCTTCAACGTATTTACCTGTGTACTTGTATCCGTGTTTACCCTCCCACGCGGCATCCAGTTCAATAACGCAAACGCGGTCGCGCCGAAGGAGGCGACGAGGAGCGGAATCCATACGAAGAGCCATCCGATGAGCGGGAAGAACGCCGCGAGTTCGAGGATGACCGCACCGCGTAGGAACGCGCTGAGGGGTGAATAGTTATTGCCTGTTTGTTTCATCCGTTCGCCGAGGTGCGCGGCGATGCCCGCCGAACCGATGGAGGAGAACGCCAGCGACGCGCCGAGCAAGAGCCAGCCAAGCGTTTTGGCGGGACCGATCGGCAATGCCATCAAAATGAAGATGGGGATGACGAGCGCGATGACGACAACCAGTCCCAGCCAGAAAGAGGCGGCAAGGGATTTTTCGACGCGGGTCTGCGCGCGCTGGATGAGATTCGGGAATAACAACCACCACGCGGCGAGCATGGATGGGAATGCGACACCCAATATGAGAAGCAGGAAAAAGATGGCAGAGATGTCAGCCATGGGAAACGTCCTTTCTTTTGGTTGATGCTAGGGATACAGGGGAAGAGGAGGAAAAGTTGCAGGGCTGGAGAATAGTAATTAGATGAAAAAAAAGGCGCGGGGCGAGCGCGTCTTTTGTGAAAACCTGGCAGGT
Source organism: Chloroflexota bacterium (assembly GCA_040753755.1). GTDB lineage: Bacteria > Chloroflexota > Anaerolineae > Anaerolineales > Villigracilaceae > Defluviilinea. Next base: position 37,152 of record JBFMDB010000026.1, on the reverse strand, counting down.
CTTCAGCGCGTCAATGCCAATCAAGGCATCTGCGCGGACGAAGACTCACGTAAGGTTTGGTTTCGTTGAGACCTGTCAGGTTTACGATATATCCCGCTGGAAGAAACCCAAAATCACCGCGCCGAAGCCGGTGAGCGCGACGAATGGCAGGAGCAGGAACCATCCAACCGTTGGAATCGCGGAGCCGAACGCAAGGATCACCGTTCCCCAAAACGATTTTTTCCAGGCGGCGAAATCGGGAAAGATGCGTTCGCCAAGGATGCCGACCATGGCGGATAAACCGAAACTCTGCAGGACAACCAGCACCGCGGCGATCACCAGCGCGGGAACCAACAGGATGAATCGCAGGACGCCGTTCTCCACGCCTTCGGCAAAAGCGAACAACACAACGGCGATCGCACCGAAGAACAGGAAGTTTACGAAGCCGATGCCCAGCGCGCGTCCCGGCATCCGTTTTACGATGCCGGTCGTTTTCTCGACACGCGCAGTGAAGAACGCAGTGACTACGAGAAAATAACAAGCGAAAGCAACGGCAAGCAAAGCAACGAGCAGTGTAACGCGGAGGATTTCGGTCATGTGTGGTCTCCTGTTTTATCTCATCCTAACCTTCTCCCCAAGGGAGATGAGGTTCGGGGAGGAAGATATTATTTGATCTGTTTCCTCAACAACAACCCATTCCCCACCAGCCAGAGCAGGGACGCGCCAGCGAGGGTGAGGGAAAGTGTCAATGTTGGAATTTGAAGCGGAGGAAATGACGGTAAAACGGGTAATTGGTAATTAGTAATTGTGTTATATAGCGTGAGCCATTGAGATTGCATTTGCAAAAATATTTCGGTGAGCGAGGGAGTTTCAATGACGGGCAACAGATTCATCACGAACGGCGCGGCGGCGGCGAGGACGATCAACGCGAGCGCGGCTTGCAAGGTCGCTGTCAGCGTGAGCCAGCGCGGAAGTTGCGGGGGCAATTGTCCCTGCGCGGTGAAGCGTGCGGCGAGGGAGTGAGTCAATTCCAATTCGGGCAGCGAATCCAATTCGGCGAATAAAGTTTGAAGCGCGGTGAGACGCGCCGCACAATCCGTACACGACGCGATATGCGATACGATCTGCGCGCGCTCTGAAGATTCGTTATCGAGATATTCGTTGAGTTGATCGTCAGTCAGGTGCATGGAGTTTCTCCGCCAACAGTTTGCGGGCGCGGAAGAGATGACTCTTCACATCGCTCACTGGGAGTTTTAATTCAGCCGCTATTTCATCATACGACATTTCTTGATAGTGCCTGAGTTCGACAACGACACGATACCGCGTAGGCAGCGACGCGAGCGCGCCGCGAACCTGCTCGCTTCGTTCTCGCACCTCAACCTGCTTCTCCGGTCGTTGGCTTTCATCGGCATCCCGTTCCTCGTCCAGCGGTGCAGTGACTTTCTGAGACTCAAGGCGATTGAGACACAAGTTCGCGGCAACGCGCCGAACCCACGGACCGAACTCGCGTTCGAGGTCGAACTGTTCGAGGCGATGATACGCACGCAGGAAGGTTTCTTGCGCCAAATCTTCGGCTTCGCCGCGCTCGTGCAGGATGCGATAACAGACGTTAAACACGTTCGTCTGGTAGCGCGTGACGAGTTCGCTGAACGCGTCGCCGTCACCGCGACGGGCACGGACGATGAGGTCGCGGTCGGTGGGCGCGGTCATGGCTAAATTGTAGTACAGGTTTTGAGGTGAAAAGGTTGCAGAGGTGGCGGGTTTATGGTTATCTCAAAGTCCAAATTTTCTAAACGCGAATTACGCGAACAGGCGAATGGCGCGAATAAACCTTGAAAAATTCGCGAAATTCGTTGATTTGCGACATTCGCGTTCCAAAACCACTGATTTGTCAAGCGACTTCGAGAAGACCGTAGCGGCGGCTTATTCCCAGAGAATCGGACCAGTGGCGCGATAGTTCTCCGCGAGCAGTTCCAGATCGAAAATATTGATGATTCCATCGTTGTTCAAGTCTGCGCCGGGCGGTTCTGAGGTTCCATAACTGAAACCGATCGTCATGGCGTCGAACTGGTCAATGGAACCGTCATCGTCAATATCACCAGCCAGCAAAGTAATCACAGGCATCGAACGGACTTCTCCATCGGAAAGCGTGACCGTCCCTTGAATGCGGAGGAATCCGTTTGCAGTGGCAACGATGGTATACGTTCCCGCCGCGACATCGAGCCTGAACGTCCCATCAGGGTCTGCATTGACCGACGCGACAAAAGTATCATTCAAGTCATACAACCGCACAGTGACCACTTTCGAGGCGAGCACTTGTCCCGTTACAGCCGCGCCGGAGATCGGTGTGGCTGTGGGTTGTGGCAAGGGCGTAAATGATTGCGTAGGCGTAGCCGTAGCAGTTGGAGTCAGCGAGCCGACTGGAATTGTTGTTGATGTCGGTGTTGGCAAGGGAATATTTGGACCGACTATCTTTTGTACCGAGCCGCTGGAGTAATCGGTCAGGTACAATTCGCCAGCCTCATCCTCCCCGAAAGATGAGATGAGGAAGGAGGTATCCGCGATCAAGTCCGAGGTCCATGTGCCGGAGGGTTGACGCTGGAGTCCCCAAATTTCTCCGCTGCAAAAATCGCCGTAGAAATAGATTCCCGTCATTTGGGTTGATTGCGAGCCGCGGTACACGTATCCGCCGGTCACAGCGCAGGTCGCCGAGTTGTTTACATATTCAGCCACTGGAAAAACCTTTCCGCTTGTGTCGCATCCACTGGATGGATTGAAACATAGACTCCCCTCCAACACCCTCCAGCCATAATTCAAGCCGCCCACGGATGAAGATGGCTCGAAGTCAATTTCCTCGCGATTGCCTTCACCGACATCGCCGATGTACATATCCTGTGTGGCGCGGTCGAATGAAAACCGCCATGGATTGCGAAAGCCATAACTCCAGATTTCGCCGCGCGCGCCTGATACTCCCACAAAAGGATTATTTGCTGGAATCGCGTACGGACTGCCTGAGTTGACATCCAGCCTGAGAATCTTACCCAACAAGACATTGATGTTCTGCGCATTGTTGGGAACATCTCCCCCGCCTCCGCCATCTCCCGTTGACCAGTATAGGTAACCGTCACTTCCGAAAGCGAGCATCCCGCCGTTGTGATTCGAGTTGACAGGATGAGGAATGGTCAGGATTGTCAAAGCGCTGGCAGGATTGGCTGCGTTCGAGTCCGACGAAACCGAATATCTTGCAAGGACAAGATTACCAGCAGTATCGGTGTAAGCAACGAAAAATGATCCGTTGGATTCATAATTTGGGTGAAAGGCGAGACCCAGTAAACCCTCCTCGCTCCCAGACGAGCCGACAAGAGTTGTGATATCCAAAAATGGAGTGGGAAGAAGACTGCCAGCGGAATTTATCACCCGGATGCGCCCCGCCCGCTCTAGAACGAACAACCGCCCTGAGCCATCACCGGCATGAGTCACAAAGACCGGTTGAGAAAGACCGGTGATGACCGGAACAAAGGACAGTGATGGAAATGTACCACCCGAACTCGTCGGCGTACGCGTTGCAGTTATGATGGTCGGAGTGGCGGTGGGAATTGAGGCGGATGTTTGCGTAGGCGAAGACGTGGGGGTGGGAGACAACCCAACCACGTTGAGGCTGGTTCCCACAGAGGGAAGATCCGTGAGCAGGTTGTTCCCCTGCGAAACGCGCGCGTCACATTCGATCCCTGATTGTCCCAGTGTAAGACCTCGCACATTGAACGTAAACACGACGCCGTCAATGGTGGCTCTATTGCCTTGACTGCCGGCAATCGCAACGATGAATGATCCGTTCTGCGGATCGTTGATCACGGTCGCCGGATCTGCGCCGAAGAGATTTGCAAAAACGATATTGCTTACCTCAAGTACGGCGGGGTTGTACACGCAGGTAAACTCCGCGCTTGTGTATCCTTGAGCAGGCACATTATTCAATCGGACGGACACGAGCGCGGTTCCGCCAACGGGAAGGGCAGCCTGATCGGCAGTTGTGGATACGAAGGGTCCCGAGGGCGTGGGAGTCGCGGTTGCGGGTGTACTCGAAGCGATCGCCGTCAGGGTACCCGCCCCCGATGTTGCCGATGCAGCCGCGGTCATCGTCCCCGAAGCGGGCGTCCCGGGGTTGGGTGTCGCGGTCGGCAGTGAAAGAGGCGCATTCAACAGCGGCTGATATTGACCAACCGTAACGCCGTCTCTGGTAAATGTGGTGAGATTAAGAAGCGGGTTGTAATTGAACACCCAACCCGCGAAAGTTGCGCCGACCATGTTCGGGCGCAGTGTGAAATGCAAGTGCGGAGTATCTTCGTCCGCACTGCCGAGGCACACTGGTTGTTGAGCCGAAGCATTCGCGATCACAGCCAGCCGCTGGTTCTGTTGAACTGCATCACCCAATTTCACCTGAAAGTTGGCAAGATGCTGGTATTCCGTCACCCAGCCGTTGCTGTGTGCGATGATCAGGTGGCATTTCGATGTTGCCACAACGGTTCCCGCCGCGGCGGCAGTCACCCACGCATTGGATGTGTCTTCGCCCTTCTTCAAGTTCAGGCGCGGAGCGAAATCAATCGCGCCGCCGTTGAGATAATTGTGCGGACTGGTCTGAGGTCGTTTGGTTCCGTCATCGAACACATCAAGGGTCACCCATGCAATTCCGCGCTCCCACGGCAATTGGAACATATCCACCGGCGGGAGCGGAGGCGCGGCAAGCGCAGGTAGATTCACAGGCAACAACATTGCGAGAAGAATCGAAATACTCGCGACGCGAAGCAGTCTGTTTGACATCACTCCTCGCTTCCTTCCACGACGGGACGCCTGCTTCCCCTCCTCCGTTCGACTCTCCCCTCCAATGAGGAATCAAAGAACATTCCGCAGCTGCCCATTTATCTCGGCGTTCCCATTCGAACGACTTGATACATGCCGAACAGCACGCCGAGGATCAACAAAATCAAAAGGAAACCGATGACACCACCCGTAATGCTGACCGGTTCTTCAGCGGGAGGCTCGAGCGGAAGGATCGAACCCGACTCCGATGGAGTCTGCGCCACGCCTACTTCGGGATCGATGAATAACGAAACATTCCTTTCGCCGACAATCACGCTCGCCAACGGAGCCGCAAACCCGTTCCCATCCCGGACAGCCAGCGCGGCGCTCTCCAAAGCGAGGTTGGTCTGACATCCTTTCAACGCGATGAATCTAACTTCAGCCAGTATGCCATTTACGATTTGCGGTGCGGTACTGGCATACGAACCGTCCACTACACCGGCGAGTTGAGGCAGAGGCAACCCGTTCATGCCCGGCACCGGGCTGGAGGCATTGACCGGGCGCAGACAAGCCGGATCGTAGCGGATCTGAAACGTGAATCCTTGAATCGGCGTGGATGAGGCGGCGTTGACCGTAACCAGCACCGTCTCGCCGGTCTTATACTCCGTTGTGCTCGCCGTCAGCCAGATGGATTCAAGAGATTGCGCACCTGTGTTGTTTGCGAAACTTAAAGCAAGCAAGGCGGCAACGAAACAGGCGATCAACCGTTTCATTCAGAACTCCACACAGGAATGCGCACTGCATTGTGCACATTCCTGTTGTTGAACGAGTCTCTCATTCCCACACGATGGGACAGGTATCGCGATAGTTCTGAGCCAGCAGTTCCAGGTCGAGCACGTTGATTATGCTGTCGTTGTTCAGGTCTGCCGCGGCGGGAGAGGCGGAGTTGTAGTTGATGCCGATCGTCAGCGCGTCGAATTGGTCGATCACGTTATTGCCGTCAATATCGCCCGCGAGCAAAGTGACGTTGGGCTTGGTCGTTGTACTGCCGGGGTTCAACACTGCCGAGCCCTGCGCGCTCAAGAATCCGCTGGCGGTGGCGACCACAGTATACGTTCCGGGGGGAGCGGTCAGGCTGAACGTCCCATCCGGGTTGGCAGTGGCAGAAGTCACCAGTGTATTCCCGGCGTACAGACCCACGGTCACAGGCTTGGAGGCGATCACCTGTCCGGTCAATGTTCCGTTGGGCAAGGGTGTCGGTGATGCCACAGGCGTGGAGGTGAACGTGGGAAGCGGCGTGAAGGATGGCGTCGGCGATTCTACCGGCGTGAAGGTCAGTGTGGGCGTGGGTGATTCGACCGGGGTGAACGTGGCGGTGGGTGTGGGCGATTCAACCGGACCCGACGTTTGGGTCGCAGTTGCGGTGGCTGTCTCGCCCGGTGCAGAGGTGTTTGTCGCTGTTGGAGATCCGGCTGGAGGTGAAGTCGGTGTTTCAGACGGTCCAGCGGTCGGAGTCGAGGTGGGACCACTTCCATTAACTGTGAGGCTGGCAGGCGTGGACGGGAGTGTCGTTAGAACGTTAGTGCCCTGCGAGACGCGCGCGGCACACTCGATGGAGGTTTGCCCCGCTTGCAACGCTGTCACCGTGAAACTAAATGCCGCGCCGCTGGTTGTGGCTTTATTGCCGTTACTGCCCGCGATCGCAACGATGAAACTTCCGTTCTGGGGCGTGCTGAACGCGGCGGCTGGGTCGGCGCCGAATAGATTCGTCACTGCGATGTTGCTCACATCAACGAGACTCGCGTTATAGGTACACGTAAATTCAGCACTGGTGTATCCCTCGGCTGGCACATTATTCAAACTAACGGTGACCGTTGCAGTCTCACCCACATTCAAGCTGGTCGGGTTGACGACCGTTGATGCTGACGGCTGACTCACGGCAACATCGCGGAGTGTGAGGAAGTAGAACCCGCCGCCAGACTCTGGCTGAACCTGAATGAAATAACTTCCAGCAGGCTGTGACGTGGTCAACGAGCCGGTCCCCCGTGCAAGCTCAACGCTGTTTGAATCCAGCAGAATCAGCAGGGGCACCAGATCACCCGCAACGGTGCTGGCTTTCACCTCGAATGTGTGCGGTTCGGTCAACTGGAGACTCCACTTCTCGTGGATACTGGCGCTGACAAAACCGATGAACGTCGCATCCCAAATATTCAGATTTCGGTTGATCACGATGGGTTCTTGTTGAGGGGCGGCGTCGGCGCTGGCTAAGGCAGGCTGGCTTCCCCCAAACGAACTGAATAATAACGCGAACATGACAAGGATTTGAAACAGGCGTTTGGATCTCATGGTCAATTCTCCTCTGAATTAGGTTTTACGAAACCGAAGTCAGCAGTCATGGTATGAGTTTTGTTGTTTAATTCCATGAAAGCCCCGATCACAACTTCACGTATGACCCCCGATCGATTGTGTCAACCAACATGGCAGGAACGGGGCTTCACTCCATTCCATTGTATGTCTTTGCTACAGGATACTGCGTTACAGAACGATTGCGCGCACTCCAGTACTTTTGGGTGAGGCAGAATCAAAGGCGACGGTTCCTCTCCGAAATCCATCGCCTTTTGACACATGTATGTAATCAAAAAAAATTTAAACACACAAGAAGCAATATCTATTTGCGCAAAATCTTCTTCCAATCCATCATCGGGTTCAACTGTATCATCGGCACCTGACCCTCAGGCACAAAACCAACAAACGAACGGTTGTAGTAATCCTCTGTGCCGTCATCGAGATTCCAATTCAACGTGTTACGGAAGACACCGAGGCAGGAGGTGCCGCGGAAATCTTCGGGCAGGGATGTTTCAAACGTGTACACGTACGTGCCGTCGGCGGTCTCCACCACTTCGACCACGGTGGCTTCATGGATCCATCTCAGCCATTGCGTTTCGGTCGTCTGTTTCTTATTTGCGTCAACCGTTGTGCGCGTGCGCGTGACGACTTCGCCGGGTTTGTACGTCCACGGAGTTGTGGACGGAGCCGCGTTCTTTCCGCCCTTTTCACCTTTGGCTTGGGAACGTTTGCCCGCCGCTCCCTGCGGCAGCAAGCCGACACCGTTCGCATCTTCGACCCCTCGGGCGACCTGCCACGGGCTCGGCTCGCCTCCGACAAACCTCAGCCAAAAGATGCTCGCGCTCTGTGTGTAGTGTTCCGCTCCCGTTGGGCGAATGAAGGTCACGCCGGGCGTTTTTGCTTTATACAGTTTGAAATATCGCGCGGCATTCTCAGTGAGTCCGCCGGGCGGGAGGTGACCGCGAATGTGTTGAACATGTTCGGCGGTTTCGTTGCATACCGCGCGCGTGACGATGAGTTCAGAAGTGCGTCCGTGTTCGGGTCTCCAATTGCCGGTGTTATCCGTTGCCCACTTGCTGAGGATCGGATACAACTTCGTATCGGTGAAACGGGCTTTGTCTTCTTCGGGCGTAAATGTCTCCCAACCCGGGGCAGTAACGTGCTTGACGCGCAGCTGCGTGAGCATGACGATCCACTTCCACGCCCACGCGGGGAATTGACCTTTCATCGCTTCCAACTTCGCCAGAGCCTGATCGGTCGTCATCGTCATGAACTCGTATTTGGCTTCCTCTTCCGCCAAGCCGTCCAAACCGATACGGCGCGATTTCGGTCCGTTCGCCTTGACGCCCTGCATGTGCATGGCGATGCGGTCCTTCCACACTTTTTCGGTTGCCCCGGCGAGTTTGGGTTTGTTCGCTCCCGCGCCTTCATACTGCGCGATCTTTTCCTTACAGCGCGCTTCCACCTCCCCGTCGGAAAGAGCCGCTTGCGCCTTCTTCACTTCGTCCACGCGCAAACGTACCAGCAGATCTTTCGGGTCCGCCCACGATCCATGCGCGGATTTGTATCTCATCCCCGAAAAATGGACAACCATGTACTGCAGCCAAAGCGGAAAACGCTTCGGCTCCTTCTCGAACCGCACGCGGATCTCCTCCAGCAATTGATACTGATCCTTGCCTTCGAGAGTCTTGGCATATTGCGCCGCTTTGAAACGCACGATGTCTTTGACCGTGACGGGAACCTTCGGGTCGTACTTGGCGATAAAGTCCGCTTCGGTCGTTTTGAAGTTCGGGTCTGCCTTGCTGAGTTTGTACCATTCGAGTTTTGGCTTTTCAACTTGATCGTAGGTTGAGTCGAACTCGCGCAGTTTCTCCATCTCTTCCAGCAGCATCGGCATGGCCGATTCGCTCTTGAGTTTGTATTCCGCTTCGACCTTTGGACGATTGGGATGTTCCGGCAGCATCGCTTCCAGTTGACGCTGCAGGTAACGGATGCGGTCTCGCAGGAAACCCAGTTGGTTCTTGAACGACTCGATGCGCGATTGAACGAACGCGCGCTCGCCGCGAATATCCTTGGGCCACGAGGAAATGAAATAATCGTGGTTCTTTTGGATCAACGCCAGCGCTTCCTCTTCGATGGGCTTGTATTTTGCGAATAAGCTTCTGGCATCCTTGGTCATGAAATAATTTTTGAGACCGGCATATTGCTTGACAGCCGCCGCGCGGGCATTCTGTGTGCCGCTTTCGTATTCCTTCACGTCTGCCGCGAGGGTGGAGATATTCTTGTTCTTATACTCCGCCCACAGGTCGGCTTCCTTGTAGAACACGAGGAAATCGCGCAATTTGACGAGCCGCATGGGGTAGATGTCTTTGAGCAGTATGTCGTTCTGCCATTGGAAGTACAGTTCAGCCATGGTTAGATTCCCTTCAGTGAATCAGCGGTAATCAACTTTTACGAGTTCTTTGCAAGATATTCTTTCGCTTTGTTCAGAAAATCCGCGGCTTATTCGAGAATTTGGAGGACTTCTTCATGAGTAAATCGTGTGACTTCGTCGTAATCGCCCAACATTCGGCGACGAAATGATTGGACTAATAGCTTATGGTACTTTTCATCAAACAACTTAGTTCTGATGAAGTGCTGGGCAAATGCTCCGTGCACAGTTCCGTGTTTACTATATCGTAGGTTTTTTTCGTTAAGCAAGGCTTCTGCAACATAAAAAACCGAATAATACACACGATTAACTGTGTCCCGCAAGTATTCTTCCCTGAAAAGGATTTCAGCCGCCTGTAAGGTTTCCTCGGCATTAAATATTAACTGTTGTGTGGACTCTTTCACACTGGCACACCTTCCGCACGCGCGTTGCGAAGCACAGGTTTATCGGCTTTCAACCAATCTGTCTCGCGCATGAACAGCGGGCTGATCGTTATTAGGTATTCCAACGACAAGCTATCTAACAAATCGTCCGTACGTTCCAATTCAATGGGTCCGCGTTCGAAATCGTCCAGCACGACTAACACGTCCAGGTCAGAGCCTTCACGCTGATCTCCGCGTGCGTACGAACCGTATAGATATAGCCCTTTCAGGCGGTCTCCGTACAGTTGCTTCAGTCCTTTTTTGAGTTCAGCCAGCAGTTTTTCGATATCGGCAGGCATATTCTTTCTCCTGTCTCAATTATAAGCCCAATAAGAAAGTCCCTTCGGGTTTCGCAACCCTCGGGGACTTTTCATCTACCCACTGGTTTTACACAACCACACTCACCAACTTGCCGTGAGCCACAATGACCTTGCGCGGCTCCCTGCCTTCCAAGTATTTCTGGACGATCTCGCTTGCCAGCGCGGCTTTGCGGATTTCATCCTCACTCGCATCAACAGGGACCACAATTCGGTCACGCACCTTACCGTTCACCTGCACGGGGATTTCGATGGAATCCTCGCGCGCGGCGGCTTCGTCCACTTGGGGCCACATCTGCTGATGAATGGAATACGGCTTGCCCAAATGGTTCGACCACAACTCCTCGGTGATGTGCGGGGCGACGGGAGCCATCATCTTCAAGTAGATTTCAGTAGCTTCAGCCCATTCGGGTGTGCCGACCGCACCTGCTTCGCGCGCCTTGTACATTTCGTTCAGCAATTCCATCAAGGACGAGATGATGGTGTTGAACTCGAAGTTCTCGAAATCGTGAGTCACGCGCTTCAACGTTTGGTGAACGCGTCGGCGCAAATCCTTTTTCACGTCAGCAGAGGCAGCTGTCCCTGAAAGCGAAGCGGGGTCGGTGAACAGAGTCCAAACTCTTCTCATCCAACGCGCCGTCCCTTCGATGCCGTGCGAGTCCCACGGTGCGCCTTGCTGCCAGCGGGCAAAGAACATCAAATACGCGCGCACCGTGTCCGCGCCGTATTTTTTCACCAGCACATCCGGCGCAACGACATTGCCGCGACTCTTCGACATCTTGCTGTTATCTTCCGCCAGCACCATACCCTGATTGCGTAATTGCATCACGGGTTCGTTGCCCTCAGTGATGCCCATATCACGCAATGCCTTGTGGAAAAAGCGGAAGTATAACAAGTGCATGTTGGCGTGTTCGCTTCCGCCGGTGTACGTGTCAACGGGCATCCAGTAGTTATATTCAGCATCATCGAATGGCGCGTTATCGTCGTGCGGACTCAAATATCGCAGGTGATACCACGACGAACACATAAACGTATCCATCGTGTCCGTTTCGCGGATCGCAGGCTCGCCGCCGATCGGGCAGGTTGCATTTTTCCACGTGGGATGAAACTTCAACGGCGACTCGCCCGTCGGTTTCCATTCGTCGATATCGTCGGGCAACAGCACGGGCAATTGATCGTCTGGCACGGGGTTCCATCCGTGGGTTTCGCAATAGACCATGGGAATCGGCGCGCCCCAAAAACGCTGGCGCGAGATCAACCAATCGCGGTAGCGGTAATTCACGTCGCGTTTCCCGATCCCCTTTTGCTCCAGCCATTCGATCACCGCTTTGATGGCGGGATTTGCCATACCTTTGTCGTTCGTCGCGCGCGTGCCGTTGAACGGACCTGAATTGATCATCACGCCTTCATGTTCGTGCGCGCGTTCCATCGTATCGCCGTTCAGTTCGACTCCTTCGGGTTGGATGACTGGGATCACCTTCAAACCAAACTTGCGGGCAAATTCAAAGTCGCGTTCATCGTGTGCAGGAACAGCCATGATCGCGCCCGTACCATACGACATCAACACGTAGTCTGCGACCCAGATCGGGATGCGCTCTCCGTTCACTGGATTGATGGCGTAGCCGCCGGTGAAGACACCCGTCTTCTCTTTATCTTTCGCTTCGCGCTGGATGTCGGTCTGCTTCGCCGCCTGAGCCTTATACTCGCTGACGGCTTCCGCGTTCTCCGGCGTGGTGACCTTATCCACCAGTGGATGCTCAGGCGAGAAGACCATGAACGTCGCACCCCACAACGTGTCGGGGCGGGTTGTAAATATTTCGATAGGGTCACCTGCTTCGGTTCTAAAGGTTACCGACGCGCCCTCACTGCGACCGATCCAATTCGTCTGCGAGACTTTGATGAACTCGGGCCAGTCAATGCCATCGAAGTGCAGTAATTCATCCGCGTATTTGGTCGCTTTGAAGAACCATTGATCCAATTCTTTTTTGATCACAGGCGTACCGCAACGATCGCACACCCGATCTTCCCCTTTGACCTGTTCGCGCGCCAACGTCGTGTTGTCCTTCGGGCACCAGTCCACAGCTTGCTTTTTACGATACGCCAGCCCGTGTTTGTACAACTGGATGAAGAACCACTGCGTCCATTTGTAGTATTCAGGGTCAGACGAGACCGCTTCGCGCTCCCAGTCGAACATCGCGCCCATCGTACGCATCTGCCTGCGCATGTTTTCGATGTTTTGGTATGTCCATTTCTTGGGATGAATATTGTGTTTGATCGCCGCGCCTTCCGCAGGCAGTCCGAACGCGTCGAATCCCATCGGGAACATCACGTTGTAGCCCTGCATCCGCTTGAAGCGGGCGCGCGCATCCGGGGGCGTCATCGCGTACCAGTGACCGATATGCAAGTCGCCGCTCGGATAGGGCAGCATCGTCAGCGCGTAAAATTTCGGCTTGGACTCATCGATCACCGCGCGATACAACTTGTCCGCTTCCCACTTCGCCTGCCACTTCGGCTCAAAGACTTGTGGATTGAAAGACTTATCTTTAGCCACAGGATTGCGGACTTCAGTCCGCTTGCTCTTCGCAGGCGCGGATTTTCTAGCCTTCGACACAGGCTTCGCCGTTTTCTTTTTAACCGCGACAATTTTCATTGTTTTTAAAGTCTTTTTCGCCTTTGGCGCAGTTTTCTTTTTGACGGTTGTCTTTTTTGCTGTCTTCTTTTTCGTAGTAGCCATTCTTACCTCTATATGAGTTTCAGGTTTCATGTTACGAGTTTCAGTCCTTCGATTCTTCGCGTGCGAGGAGGTATGGAAGAAGAGGACCTTGCTTCCAGAAAATGAAATCGATCCGAATGTTCATTCGTGCCTCCTTTTACCCCCACCCTGCCTCTCCATAATCCAAAGGATTTGGGGGAGGTGTCGCTTGTGCGACGGAGGGGGTAATTAAACAAAAAACTCCTCATCCACATCAGGGACGAAGAGTTCCTTCGACTACGCTCAGGACAGGTCTCCGCGGTACCACCCGAATTCGGTTGAAGGTTGAAGGTTATAAGTTGCAGGTTAATCACCTTCAACGTTCAACCTTCCAACATTCAAACGCTCTTTGATCGCGATAACGGGCTTCTCCGTCGCTGACTACTCCATTCACCAGCGAAGTCCCTCTTGCAAGGTAACAGGCGAGTTCAGTCTGCGGTGTTCCCGTGGACACGAACGAAGGGCTTCCACCTCGCATTCCCTTCTCGCTGACGGGATGACTTACTACTCCTGCCATAACTTTTCTATTTAATTTTGTGGACCCAGAGGGATTCGAACCCTCGACCTTCTCAATGCCATTGAGACGCGCTCCCAACTGCGCTATGGGCCCCTTTTCAATTTACGATTGACGATTTTGGATTGACGATTGAAAATTGAATATCTGAAATCCGCAATCGTAAATCGGTGGTGGACCTGAGGGGATTCGAACCCCTGACCTCATCAGTGCGATTGATGCGCGCTCCCAACTGCGCTACAGGCCCAAAATCAAAGCGTTCGGTATTCTAATGGAGGGGCATGGGGATGTCAAGCAAGGTTTTGGATGTAAAATATGTCCAATCATTTATCGAGGGATTGAACCCATGACCGACTCCAACTCCAAACCCATCTACCGCATCTTGGACTTGCATGAGGCTGATCGCCCGCGGGAGAGATTATCCACGCTTGGACCGCAAGCCCTGAGCAATGCCGAACTGCTCGCGATCCTCCTGCGCGTGGGCGTGAAGGGAGAGAACGCCGTGGAAGTCGGTCAACGCCTGCTCAAAAAGTTCGGCGGGCTGACCGGTTTGCACCGCGCGCCGTTCATCGAATTGAAGAAACAACACGGTCTCGGCGATGCCAAAGCCGCGCAGATCAAAGCGGCGATCGAGCTCGGACGAAGGCTGACTCTCGAATCCCCGGAGGAAAGACCCGCCATCAACTCGCCCGCCGATGCCGCTGCGTTGGTTTTGTATGAAATGTCCGCGTTGGAGCAGGAGCATCTGCGCGTGATGTTGCTCGATAGAAGGAATCGGGTTTTGGAAACTGTCGAAGTATACAAAGGCTCGGTCAATTCATCGCAAGTGCGCGTCGGAGAAATCTTCAAAGAAGCAGTTCGCAAGAACGCTTCGGCGATCGTTGTCATTCACAACCACCCCAGCGGTGACCCAACTCCCAGCCCCGATGATGTCGCCGTGACGCGAGCCATCGTGCAGGCAGGCAAATTACTGGATGTGGAGGTGCTCGACCATCTCGTGATTGGTCAGGGCAAATGGGTGTCGTTGAAGGAACGAGGTTTGGGGTTTGCATAAATCGTAACTTCGCAACCTTTTGTCTCTTTCTGCGTAAACTTCGGCAATATCTAATTTACGAGGAAAATCATGAAAGCCGTCGTTTACACTGAATACGGTTCGCCCAATGCACTTAAGCTCGAGGAGATCGAGAAGGCAACCCCGAAAGACAATGAGGTCTTGGTAAAAATCCATGCCGCTTCGCTGAATACCGCCGACTGGTATTCCCTGAGGGGCGATCCATTTCTCATCCGTTTGTCAAGCGGGTTATTCAGACCCAAAAACAAGATACTTGGGTTTGACATTGCAGGGCGGGTCGAAGCAGTTGGAAAAAGCGCGAAGCAATTTAAACCGGGCGATGAGGTGTTCGGCGATATTTCCGGGTGCGGCGGCGGCGGTTTTGCAGAGTATGTTGCCGTTCCCGAAAGCGCGCTGGCTTTGAAGCCGGTGAACCTCACTTTTGAGGAAGCGGCGGCGGTCCCGATGGCTGGCGTTACTGCCCTGCAGGGCATCCGCGATTACGGGCAACTCAAGCCCGGGCAGAAAGTCTTGATCAACGGCGCGTCGGGCGGAGTGGGGACATTCGCCGTGCAGATCGCCAAATCGTTTGGGGCAGAAGTCACCGCTGTTTGCAGTACTGCGAAAATGGACATGGCGCGGTCGATCGGCGCGGACCACGTGATGGATTACACCAAAGAAGATTTCACCCAAAACGGAAAGCGATACGATCTGATCCTTGGAGTGAATGGACATCAGTCGCTTTCGGGTTACAAGCGCGCATTAAATCCCGGTGGAAGATATATTTGCGTGGGAGGTACAATGGCGCAAATCTTCGAAGCGATGCTTTTCGGTCCGTTGCTATCTATGAACGGGAATAAAACCTTGAAAGGAATGGAGCCGGCGCAGCCCAATCAAACAGATTTGGAGGCGATGAAAAGGCTGATCGAAGCGGGGACGGTCGTCCCTGTGATCGAGAAGCGTTATCCATTGACCGAAGTCCCTGAAGCCCTGCGGCATCTTGGGAGAGGTCGCGCGACGGGGAAAATTATCATCACTATACACACAGGAGAGTGAATCATGGAAGCGATACAAATCAAACTTTCAGGGCTGTGGGTCGCGGTGATGCTGACCTTTTTGCTGGGGGACGTGCTGCGGATCTATAGCGGCGACTTTCACACACCGGGGATGATCGGCGGCGTGAAAGTGACCCAACCGATGTGGCTGGGAATTGCAATCCTCATGGCGATGCCGATCGTCATGGTCGTGTTGTCTTTGCTGCTGCCGTATTCCGCGAACCGCTGGGCGAACATCGTCGTCGCGGTATTCTTCTTCCTGTTCAACGCCGTCAGCTTACCCACCTATCCTTCGGCGTACGATAAATTTCTACTCTTCGCGAGCCTGATATTCAACGCGCTGACGATTTGGTACGCATGGAAGTGGGTATGAATCACCCACTCCTCCTCACCCCAAATTCCTGAAACTCTCCTGCGGGATTCTCCCACTCCACCGTTGACTCATCCACCCGCGACATGTTCGGTCCTTGTTTCATCGTCTCGATGAAGCGTTCCACTTTTTCGCGCTCCCCTTCTGCGATTGCTTCGACCGTGTCGTAACCAACATTCCGCACCCAGCCTGCCACGCCGATCTGCCGCGCGTGATATTCCACGTGGGCGCGGAAACCCACACCCTGCACGCGTCCCTTGACCCAGATGTGAGCACGAACGAGGTCGGTCATAGGCAACTCCTGTCATTGCGAGGAGCGAAGCGACGAAGCAATCTCATCTTGCAGGAGATTGCCACGCCGCCAAAGAACGGCGGCTCGCAATGGCACTACAATTATTTCTTCTTCCTCATCGCGTTGAATCCAATAATCAACGGAATGCCCAGCACCATCGCGCAAATAATCAAGTACGGAAACATATTCCGCAGAGCGAGTCTCCACGCGTTTTCGCCAAGCGTGGCTTCGCGCCAGCGCAATTCGAGTTGTGCGAAGGATGTGCCATACGCCACTTCCACGCCGCGGTCACAGGTCACGCCGTCGGCATACGCGCGGGAAAGTTCGATCAACTTGGAGGAGCCGAACGTGTTGCGCAAATAGGTGACGAACGATCGGGCTTCGGCATACGCCAAAAAGGCTGAATCAGGCTGGGTTGGGAAGGGAGCGCACAAATCCATAAGCGGAATCAAAGCGCTGCGCGCACGCGCCTCCAACAAGGCGCGATCATACTCCACACTCGGGTTGATTTCAACCAGTGTGGCGAGTCCCTCGCGCAGCCACGCGGGTAAATTGTCGTAGCCCGCGCCGATGTGACGATACAACAGCACGTGCATCAGTTCGTGCGGGATGCGTTGATCCATGTGCAGGCTTTGCTCGAGACCGGGCTCGACCGCGACCAGCACAACGCCCAGCGCGGCGTTCGCGTGACCCGCCGTCCACGTTTCCGCGCTGAGAAAGGCAAGGTCGTTCTGCGACGGGTAAATGAAAATATCTATCGGCTGGCTGAGGTCAACGGGAAAAAGTTCGTTGATGACGCGCACACCTGCAAGCGCGGCGTTCAGCGCGCTTTGCGCGAACGTTGAATCGCCCGCATACCAAAACACGCGCAGACCGTTCGATTCGAGTCTCTGCCATGTGAAGCGGTTATCGTCGTAGCGAATGGAAAAAGTCTCGCTCTGAAAAATAGTTCCATCGGTGAACGCAAACTCGTAATGCCAGCGTACGAATGTGAACGGACGCAACGCGTTCCGCCGCGCGTCGAAAACAAAATGCGCCGTGCTGTCGGCATTGATGACCAACGGCTGGACGTGTGTGATCCCGTGACCTTCATCGAGAATCACGATCGAAGCATTTTGAATGGGGATCGAAGTTCTGATGGTTGCATCGAACGCGATCTGTTCGCCGAATAGATATGTCGCCCCGACGTTCTCCAGCACGATTCCTTCCTGCGCGGCCACCTGCTTCGCGTTCCCCAGCGCGTACGCGGCAACGGCGACAACAACCAAAACCCGCGTAAGGAAGTGCACAGCCGCAGAGTTCACTGAGATCGCAGAGAAAAATCTCAAAATCTCTGAGGTCTCTGTGGCGCTGTGGCTTAATGATCTGCGCAACAATTCAATCATCTCCCTAAAAAAACCAGCAACGGAGTCAACGTGAGGGGGCTCAGCAATGTGCCGATAAAGACGATCGCAGTGACGAGCGACGAATCCAATTTATATTCCGAGGCAAGGATCGTGTTGTTGACCGCCGCCGGCATGGATGCCTGCGTCACACCTGCCTGCCAAGCCGCGCCTTGCATCCCAAGCAACTGGCTCAAAGCCAGCGCGAGGATCGGCGCGACCAGCAATCGCAGCGAAACGCTCAATCCGACGCCGCGCAACTCCTGCGACCATTGCACGCGCGAGAGTTCGATTCCCAGCAGGACGATCATCAACGGGATACTGCCGCTCGCGGCGAGGTCAATCGTGCGCGAGACCGCAACGGGTATCTCGAGGTTTAGTCCATTGATGAGCAGGGCAAGCAAGACGCCGTACACGGTGGGCACTTTGAGCAGACCGAGAATCGCATCCTTGAGATTCGCATGTCCCAGCGACGCGATGAGGATTCCCGCGGTATTGAACAGGATCGAGGTCGTTACGAAATATAATCCGCCGTAGCGTAAGCCATCTTCGCCGAATGCGAACGATACAAGAGGCAAACCGTAGTTGCCCGAGTTGCCGAACATGGTGGCGATCAACACTGCCATCAACGCGGGGCGTTCGAGTTTCATCGATAGGCCGAGGAGGAGGGTCAGCGCGCCGATGACGAGGATCATTGTCACTGTGAAAACAACGATGGAGACCGCTTCGTTGACCTTGATGTCGTTTTGCAGGAGCAGGTCGAAGACCAGCATCGGCGCAAAGATGTAAAAGACCACGCGCCCGATTGTGCGCGAATCGACAGACAGGAACTTACCCAGCATGAATCCTGCTCCGCTAAGGAGGAGGATGGGAAGCAAGTTGTTTGCAAAGGTGGAGAGGAGGATGGATGGGGTCATTTGGATCTACGCGAGTGCGTCGCACCCGATTGTGGGATTTGAGTTTGAAGCGGGCGTGTCCCGGCGATGTTGGGCAAAGTGCAACGCGCCCTCCAAATCAAAAAGTCACGGGGATTATAACGTCTCCGTGACTTCGATTGAAAAACCTGAGGCGTCGCCGCGGCGACAAATGACGTGTTTTGTGTTAATTCAATCTGCTCATATCGCCATCGTCCTCCTCATCTGCATCAAGATCGGGACCGGGTTCAACATTCAAAAGGTCGAAACGGTCGAGATCTTCGGTGAAGGCAAGGTTCTCCAACGCTTCTTCCAAAAATTCGATCTGTTCTTCGTCGTCGGTCTGGTCGAGCAGGTTTTCGATGTACGTGCGCGCATCCTCGCCGCCGATCTGTGAAAGCGACCAGATGACCGCGCTGGTCACATCGTCGTCATCCTCGTCATCGAGCATCTTCAGCAGAATCGGACTGGCGGTCTTGATGCTCAACTGCCCCGCGGCTTCGACCGCGGCTTCGCGCACGTTGCGGTTGTCGTTTCGTAAGGAGATCAACACATCCTCGTCCCAGCGGCTGTCAGCGGAGCGCGCCATGGCGAACAACGCGCTCGCCTGCCACGCCGGGTCGTCGCGCTGAAACGCCGATTCGATCAACTTCGTCACCTCGGGGTGCGAGGAATACCCAAGCGATTCGAGCGCACGCCGACGGACCTTGACATCGTCGTTTCCGAGGACAACTTCGCGCAACGCGTCTTCGGTTTGCTCCTGAACTGCCTCTGAAATCTCTTCGAGTTCGCCCAAATCTACGAACATGCCTAACGCGGCAGCGGCTTCGGCACGCGTTTGCACGTCGGTATCGTTTTTCAGGATATTGATGTAGGCGGGGACGAGTTTCACATCTTCACATTCGCGCAGGAGGCGGATGGCGCGTCCACGGACGACCGAGTCACTGTCGGAGAGAAGCGCTCTGGCGAGGTCGTCGAAGTTGACGAGCGTATCGCTTTCCGAAAGCGTTTCAAGCCCCTCGAGCAGGGTCAACTTACGTTTGAGTGTGACGCGGGACCAGACGTCCAAAAGAGTCTTGAGTTCCAGTTCGCCAAGGTCGGAAAACTGTTGCAGGTATTTGCGCGGGAAATCTTTTTTCTCGTCGAGCAGAGAATCCAGCACGGGCTGGAATGGGTTAGGTTGTGTGTTCATTTGACTTTTACATAGCCGCACAGAAGACAGAGAATTTAAAAATTATTTTCAGCGATCTCTGTGAACTCTTCCGTAACACATCGGGGCGATGTGGGGCGAAGAACCTTTTCTAAAAATTCAATTATGGGATGGTGACATTGATCGGGTTGATAAAATCCATGACGTTGACGTAGATCATGAAAAGCAAAAGCACGGTCATGCCCAAGCCATGGATGAGATTCTCCACCTGCGCGGGGACGCGGCGGCGGAAGATCAACTCCGGCAGCAGAAAGATGATGCGCCCGCCATCGAGCGCGGGGAACGGGAACAGGTTGAAGACACCAAGACTAATGGAGAGCGCGGCGATCAATTCAAGTGTGCGCACAGGTTGATCCATCGGGTCGGTGGAAGGGGCGGTACCAGCTGACACATTCGCGCTGGCTTCGATGTCGCGGCTCACGGTCTGCCCGATGATATCGAAAATGCCTTTCAAGCCAATGACGCGGCTTTGATCCTCGGTAAGCGAGCCGCGAATCATTTGCGCGGGCAGAGACAGTAAATTGCGAATGCTGAAATACGTGTAGCGCGCGCCCAAACTCAACGTTTCGATCGGAGAATTCGCGCGAACGAACGGCACGCCCAAACCGACACCGATCATTGCGCGGTTTTCGTCTTCGAAGAATGCAGGCGTGGCGGTCAATTCGACTTCGGTTCCATCGCGCTCGACGAGAAAGACCACTGGCTGATCCACGTTCCCGTCCACGATGACGCGCAGGTCATCATAGCTTGCAATGGGCGTCCCGTCGCCGCTGATGAAAATATCGCCGTCTTGGAATCCCGCTTCTTCCGCCGGGGAATTTGACATCACCGAACTAACCAGCACCCGGCTTGTGTCAGGGACTCCGACTCGATAGAAGATGAAACTGTAAATGAGGACTGCCGCGAGCAGGTTCATCGCCGGTCCGGCCACAAGGACGATGAAGCGCCGCCATGGAGTAGCCGCCGCAAGTCCGCCCTGAACCGTTGGGTCGTTTTCACCTTTTGGGCGGACAAAACCTCCGAGCGGAAGCCAGTTCAAAGTGAATTTCGTACCCTGCCACGTGAACAGCGTTATCGCGCCCGGCGTTGGCAATCCAATGCCGAACTCCTCCACTTCGATCTTGCACAAGCGCGCGGCGATGAAGTGACCCAGTTCATGGATGATCACCATGCCGCCGAACGCGAGGATGAATACGAGCCAGGTAAGTGCAGTTTCGTTCATGAGTTTTCCTTTGTGGGCGCATTATATCGCCTATTGCAGGGACGAGATGAGCGCGCTGGATATTTCTAATGCTATTCAAATATCGACCGCGCGGTAGAATAGGACAAAAGTTGCGGTTTCGATACGGGCTTCGCCCTACTCAACCACCCGTTGAATCGAAGAGGTCATCATGAACAACGACTGTATTTTCTGCAAAATTGTTTCCGGTGAAATTCCCGGCACGATCGTCTTTAAAGATGAAAAGGCAACCGCCTTCCGCGACATCCACCCGGTCGCGCCGACTCACATCCTCATCGTGCCGAACAAACACATCGAATCGGTGGGCACGCTGGAGGAAGCGGATGAGCCGCTGATGGGTTATCTGTTCCGCGTGGCGCGTCAATTGGCTGAAAAAGAGGGGATCGACAAAACTGGATACCGGTTGATCTCGAATACCGGCCCCGATGGCGGGCAGACAGTTTTCCATTTGCACGTGCATTTGATCGGGGGGCAGAGGATGAGACATCCGATGGGGTAAAAAAAAAGATGGGAGATGAAGGCGAAAATTCACTGATCGTGGGCAGTCGAATGACGAAAGAGGAAAGATGATTCACTTCTTTCGTCTTTTTTCTTTCCTATCTTCGGTCGAGCGGACTTCCCTTAAGTTTGCTCTTCGGCAGGCTCGAACGCCATGCGTAATATCCAAGACCTACACCCGCCACCAATAGAAGGAACCCGAAGATTCCTAGAATGGGAGATCGTCCCCCGGATTCTGTCTCCGTCGGTTCGCCGATAGTGATGGTCTTCGACTGCGCACCGAAATCGATCGAAGCGCGGTCACCGGCACGCACCGTCAACGTGTAGGTCAAGACCATCGTCGGGTTGTACTCATCCGGTACCGCCATGCTGACGTTGTATTCACCCTGCGGAACGTCGAGAAAGCATGTCCGAACTGGTTCGAGCGTGTCCGGGTCAAACGTTGATACGGTATTCTGTTGTTGCGAATACGAACCGTTCAAGTTCGTCAGGCTGACCGCGCCGCCTTCGATACCAAATTCGGTTTCCTGCCGGAGCGCATCCCCGTTGGCATCGTCGAAGAGCAGCACACAGACTTCAGTCGTCCCATCCACAGGCGTGGAGGTGGGAGTCGGCGGCGGGAGCGTGGGCGCGGGTCCCGGTGTGGGTTCGTTGGAGGCGAGCCCGACGACAAGTTGCTGACCTATCGTCAGCGTGCAATCTGCATCGAGACGCGAATTGAAATTACGCAACTGCTGGACGGTGATTCCATGCAACAGCGCGACCTGTCCGCAGTTATCGCCTTCGACCACCGTGTACAAAATCCGTCCATCGGGGCCGGGTGTCGCGGTGACGAATCCCTGCGCATGAGGCGCGGCGTCTGCGCGCATCGAAGGGAGAGTGAGACTAAGCGCGAGAATTGAGAGAATTAAATTGCCGAAGATGAATATTGCTCTGCGTTTCATCGGCGGGATTATATCCTACTGTAGGGTCGGGGTGACCCCGCCCCTACACGTCATATCTCTTCCGAATCTCTGGCAGAAAATATTGATCGAAGAACGCATCGGCGTCGTACTCGGGTTTCCAGCCCCAATCGCTGCGTGCCAGCGAATCGTCCACATCTTCGGGCCACGAATCCACAATTCCCTGCCTGCGCGGATTCGGCTCGAATGTGATCTTCGCGCCGGGGAAGGCTTTCACCGCGCGGTCGCGGAACTCGCCGGCGGTCAATGCGAACGCGGCAATGTTATAGACCTGATGCGTCAATTTCTCGCGCGGCACATCCATCAACATCAACAGCGATTTGATCGCATCGGGCATCGCCATAAACGAGATCTTCGTATCCTCGCGCACAAAGCACGCGTACGGTTTTCCCTGCGCCGCGGCGTGTAGCATCTCGGGTCCGTAGTCGCTTGTCCCGCCGCTGGGCAGGGTAAAGGCAGAGATCAAGCCGGGGAAGCGAATCGCGCGAAAGTCCAGGAAGTGAGGCGGGTTTTCGTCCAGATGTTTTTGCCCGAAATATTTGCTGTAATACACGCCGAGTTTTTCGCAATACAGTTTATTGCATCCATACATCGTGTGCGGGTTGTTGTACTGATCTTCTTTCACTCGCCCCGCCGTTTTTTTCATTTCGAGACTCCCCATGCCGTAGGCGGCGATCGAACTCGGAAAAATAAATTTCACCGGCTTGCCGTATTTTTCAGAGCGATACGCGGCGAGCATGAGCAACTGCATCGTGCCTTCCACGTTGATGCGATGCGCATCCTCGCTCGATACCTCCGCCTTCGAGGAGAGCGACGCCGCCAGATGAAAGATCGCATCGAAATCCTGATCGTAAAATGTTTTGATCTTGTAAATGAGATCCCCTTGCGCATGTTCCGCCGCCATCGCACGAATGCTTTCGGGCAATGGCGCAAGATCCGCCGTGGTGATGTGATACCCGCCCCGCGCCGCCAGCGCTTGCACAAGAGCCTGACCAATTTCTCCGCACGCGCCCGTCACCAGCACCCTCGTTTGAGTCATGCAATCTCCTTATGCCCGATAAAATTCGTTCGAGTAGTATATGTGCTAGAATGTCGAACGACGATATTGTACAACACTTGAAAAATTATTTGTCGGTTTTCATCACATGAAATTTTCATATTTGTTTCCTTTGTTGGGATTCTCGCTCCTCGCGGCTTGCCAGCCCCTGGATGCGACTCCACCCACCGCAACTCCCCTTCCCTCTGAGACTCCGCTTCCCACCGCGACAGTGGTCTGGTTCCCCCCGTCAGCGACTCCAACCACACCAAGCGGATTCGCCACACAAACCGCCACGCCGCAAATGAATCCGGGAATTGGCGAAGCGATTCTGACTGATGATTTTTCTGATCCAGCATTGTGGGATGTCGCCGTGTCCGATCAGGGCAGCGCGGCGATCAGCCGCAACCGGTTGACCATCGTTGTGCAGCCGGGCATTTACCTCGCCAGCATGAGGCATGACCTCATCACCGAAAATTTCTACGCCGAGATCACCGCGCACACCAACCTCTGCCGCGCGGACGATAACTACGGTATCCTCGTCCGCGCGCAGGGAAGTTCGTTCTATCGCTTTGTGCTTTCATGCAATGGGCTTGTCCACGTTGAGCGGATCAAGAACGGGACGAAACTCATCATCTACGAAGCCGTCCCCAGCGGCGACGTTCCGCTCGGCGCGCCCGGGCAGGTGAAGATCGGCATGTGGGCGGTCGGCAAAGAAATGCGACTCTTTTTGAATGACCGTTTCCAATTCAGCATTGTGGATAACAGTTTCCCCAGCGGCGGCTTCGGTGTATTCGCGCGTTCACTGGGAGAGACGCCGGTCACGGTTACGTTTTCCGATCTAATTGTGTACGATGTCAATTACACTGCCCCAACGAGAACTCCTTCGCCATAAAAGCAGAAAACTCCGAAGGAGAACAAAGCCAATGCAACATTCGACCCCGAAGGGGTGTCATATAACCTAAGAATCATGTCATCCCTTCGGGATTGATTCAACGTGAAAGCAATTTGCCGATTTACGAATTACTATTTACGAATTACCATTGAACGATGCCGCTCAACAAGCTCAACAACCTCACCAACAAGGAATGGCTGAAATTCCAGAAATCGTGGTTCATCCACAACCCTCCGCCTCGCAAGAAGGGAGTGCTGGTGCATCCCGCCAAATTCCCAGAGACGCTGGCGCAGGAGTTCATCGAATTCTTCACCAAGCCCGGTGAGACCGTGCTTGACCCGATGGCAGGGACAGGCTCGACCCTCGTCGCCGCATTGCGCGCAGGGAGAAATAGTTTCGGAATCGAATTGAATCCCAAATACGCGAAGATTGCAACGAAAATCATCGAGGAGGAACGAGCGTCACTCGGCAACTCAGTCTCTAGTCTCCAATCTCAAATAATCAACGGTGATGCCGCTCAAATTACCAATTACCAATTACCAAGCATTGACTATGTTCTCACCTCCCCTCCCTACTGGGATATGTTGAAAGCGAAAGGCGCAGAGACTCAAAAAAAGCGCCGCGACTCGGCTGAGTTGGACGTCCACTATTCGGATGACCCGAACGATTTGGGCAACGTGGCCGATTACGAAGCCTTTCTTGAAAAACTGGTGAATATTTATGAACGACTGAAGTCGTTACTACGGGAGAAAGCCTATCTCACGATCATCGTCAAGAACGTGAAAAAGGGCGGGAAGATTTACCCGCTGGCGTGGGATATTGCGAGAGAACTGGGAAAGACGTACACACTCAAGGACGAGAAACTCTGGTTGCAAGATAACCAACCCCTCGCGCCGTTCGGAATGGGCTCCGCGTGGGTGAGCAATACGTTCCATCATTATTGTTTGCAGTTTAGGAATGAGTGACCAAAACTCCGAAGGAGTGAGATGGTTATAGATTTACAACGAATGGGCGAGTCAACCCCGAAGGGGTGTCATAGAATTGCGTGAAATCATGTCATCCCTTCGGGATTTGTCGGTGATTTGGGCTATTTTCTATCATCCTACCATCCCTTCGGGATTGAAGGTGTGTAATATGAGTTACGCAGTACGCAATACGGAATAGATATCCCAATATTTCGTACTGCGTATTGCGTAAACCGAATCCATTATGCTCAGTACCTCTGACCTCCTCCGCCTCCCCTACACCCGCGACCTGACCGAGGCGGGGATTGCCTACGCGCTGAGGTCATTGCCTTACACGTACAATCGTATGGGGGGTTCGCCGTATGGCAAGTTGCGAAGAATCGTCGCGGGCGTGGCGGTGGAACTGGCGTTTCGGCGGTATCTTTCGGAGCAAAACATTCCCTTCGACGTGAAAGGCGCGACTCCGTTCACGGACCCCGACCGTTACGATGTTTCGCTTGGCGGGCGAAGATGCGATATCAAGTCTTTCCTCGTTTCGTATCGCGAACAAATCTCTGAGATGAAGCGCGATCCTCAGGTTGTGTTGAGGGCGCCCGCGCTTGTCCCCTCCGACCAGAACGCGGCGGAGGGACATTCGGGGGACGACATTTACCTCTTCGCCTTTTTATCCGGTCTCATCGCCGCGTCACAGGAGGATTTGAAGAAAGCCATCGGCGCGGGTCAACCGCATTACCTCGTCCACGCGATGCCTGATCCGTGGTCGCGTCCTGCCGCGTGGACTCCGCTCGGCGCGCTGGTCGTCAAGTCCGAGGCGGAGGAGGGGATCATGCTCGAGTTCGGCGGGCAGGATGAAGGGCGCGAGATGCGTCTGCTCGAGGCGGAGATTCCGCCGCGCAGGCGCGTCGAGATTCGAAACGATTTCTTCTCGCTCGTCCACATCCACCTAAAGGCGCCGCCCGGTGCAAGGGTCGGCATCCGTTGTTCCCAGCGAAACGAACTGCATCTCATCGGCGCGCTGGAATGGGGTAACATCTGGGTCTACGGCATGAATGTGCTGCTCGCGGGTTTCCTCACGCGTGAGGAGTTCAACCGGAAAGCGAAACCCGTACCCGAAGGCACGCGCGTTTTTCAATATGAAAAAACGCGTACGAAAAACCTTTCCGTCCCCGTCTCGGAACTCAAACCGTTGCGCGAATTGTTCGAACGCATAAAGGAATCGAATCAATGAACAAGAAACGAATATTGTATGGTTTTCTGGTCTTATCCCTGCTGGCTTGCAACTATGTGACCCAACTGACGAACCCGGCAACCCCCACTCCGCCGGTCGCGGTGATCACCGCGACCCTCTCGCCGACATCCGCGCCGCTCGTCCCAGCGTATGTTCCACCGGAGTGCACCTCGGTTGCACCGGCAACCGTCCCGCCCCAGCAAATCGCGCCAACACAAACGCTCGAACCCATCACAGAGATCTCGCAGGGCACACAGTTGCAGATCTTCGACGAGTTGACCGAAATCATTGACGAGGTGTACGTGTACCCCGATTTCAACGGCAAGGATTGGGAGGAGATCAAAACGCGTTATCGAGGCGTGATCGAAGGCGGCATTCCCACCGAACAGTTCTACGTGGAGGTGAACAACATGATCGTGGAACTCGGTGACGAACACTCATTCTATCTTTCGCCGCTGGATGCCGCCGCCTCCGAAGCCGAATTACGCGGCGAAAATAATTACGTGGGTGTGGGCATCTATTCCCTGCCCGACGAGGAACGGCAAACTTTCACCGTGATCTCGACCTTCCCCGATTCACCGGCGCGCTATGCAGGCATCCAACCCCACGACAAAATCATCGCAGTGGATGGCATCCCGCTCGAGGTGAACGAGAACACGGCAAGCCGCGTGCGCGGTCCGCAATGCTCCGCGGTGGTGCTAACAGTGCAGACATTGAACGAAGCGCCACGCGATCTGCTGTTGTATCGCACTGCCATTCGCGGCAACCTGACCATCGAACAACGCCTCGTGCCGACGTCGGACGGATCCAAAATCGGATACATTTTCATCCCTTCGTTTTTCGATGAGACGATTCCCCCACAGATCGAGCAGGCGTTGAACGATTTCGGTCCGCTCGATGGGTTGATCCTCGACCTGCGCCTCAACGGCGGCGGGAGCAGTTCAGTGGTGGACCCCATCCTCGAATGGTTCACCGATGGCAACCTTGGAGAGTTCGTCAGCCGCACCTCCTCCCGCCCGCTGGAGGTGAACGGCGAGTCTATTCACAATTCACAGGATGTTCCGCTGATTCTCATTGTGAGCGAAGACACCGTCAGTTACGGCGAGATCTTTGCTGCCGTGCTCAAAGATTCGGGCAGGGCAAAAGTGGTTGGCGAGACCAGCCTCGGCAACGTGGAAGTGCTTCACGGATACGACTTCGAAGATGACTCGCAGTTGTGGATCGCCTCGGAAACGTTTTACTCCGCAACGTCGGATACGAACTTCGAGGAGACCGGCATCATTCCTGATCTGCCTGCCTTCGCCGAATGGGATACGATCACGTTCGAGACCGATCCCTCGATCACCGCCGCATTGGAGTTGCTGGGGCATCGATGACCCCCTCCCCGCCTCCCCCAAATTCCACATTTTTAGTATGAAAAATAATTTCTAACTCACGTTACGCACTTCAATCCCGAAGGGATGGTAGGATGATAGAAAATAGCCCAAATCACCGACAAATCCCGAAGGGATGACATGATTTCACGCAATTCTATGACACCCCTTCGGGGGTCGACTCGCCCATTCGCCGTAAATCTATAATCATTTCACTCCTTCGGAGTTGTGACTGCGTAAAGGGAGTTTCTAATTCTTTTGTGGATTTTGGGGAAGGTGCCGCTTTAGCGGCGGAGGGGGGTCGGATTAAATTAGTCTCATCCTCCTCTGGTAGACTTTTCTGCATGACGAAAAGAACGATTGCATTGACCAGCGCGGGGTTAATTCTGCTCGCAAGCTTGCTCTATCAAATCCCCGCGATCAACAGCCGCATCTCATGGCGGTTTGAAGTCGCGCGGACATACGTGAGAAATGTACTCAATCCGGTAGGCGATGTGCCGACCGCGATTCCAAACCCAACGAAAATTTCCACACCAACGGTTTCGATCCCGCCCACAGCAACACCGGAGATTGTGGCAACACCAGTTCCGCCAACGGCAACACTGGCTCCGCCTCCCGCGCAGGCATTCCTCAACTCGCCTCCGTACGAAAAGCAGACCGCCAACAATTGCGGTCCCGCCGCACTTTCGATGATGCTGCATATGTTCGGGTGGAACGGTTCGCAAAAAGATATTTCGGATGTGATCAAACCGGTCAACGGCGACCGCAATGTCAACCCCGAAGAGATGGCGTTCTGGGTGCGCAACTATGCGGGCTGGCTCCGCATCGAATATCGCGTCGGGGGCAACCTCGAAACGCTCAAACGACTCCTTGCCGCGGCGTATCCTGTAATCGTTGAATCAACCACATCCCTGAATCCTGAAGACACCGGCTGGCCCGACGACGATCTGTGGGCGGCGCATTACCTCCTGCTCACCGGCTACGATGATTCAACTCAAACCTTCACCGTACAAGATACCTACCGCGGACCCGACAAGAAGATTCCCTACGAGCAACTCGAATCGGAATGGAAGCCCTTCAACTATTTGTACATGATCGTATATCTCCCAGAACAGGAAGAGGAAATCAAAACCATCCTCGCCTCAAACTGGGACCCGGACCTGAATCGCCAGCGTGCGCTTGAGTTCGCCCAATCGGCGACAGCCGCCGACCCCGCCGACGCGTTCGCGTGGTTCAACGTGGGAAGCAACCTCGTCTACTTTGAAAGATACGATGAAGCCAACGCCGCCTATGATAAGGCGCGTGAACTCGGCTTGCCCCAACGGATGTTCCGTTATCAGTTTGGTCCGTTCCTTGCCAACTTCCATGCCAATCGTAACAACGATCTGCTCGCCCTCACTGAATATGCTTTGCAACGCACGGACATGTCCGAAGAGACGTGGCTGTGGCGCGGCTGGGCGCTCTATCGCGCCGGCGATTTGAATGAGGCGATAAAATCGTGGCGCAAGGCGTTATCTGTCAATCCGAATTATCAAGATGCGTTGTACGCGTTGGATTTTGTTGGGTCGACGCCGTAATACCTTGGGCGGACACGCAGGTCCGCCCCTACAAAATATTTTATGAAAAAAATTCTCCCAATTCTCTTTGCCTTCATCACTGCATGTGCAAGCACAACGCCTGTTCCAACTTTTCAGCCGATTTCGCTACCCTCCCCTACAAGCGCGCCGCTCATTCTTCCATCCGCGATAACTGAAATCATTCCTCCAACTGCGACATTCACCGCAGTGCCTCAAAACATCCGCATCGCATCCATAGACGGTATGCCGCAAATCTTCATCCCCGCTGGAATTCTCCACATGGGCGGATACGACGTCCGCGCTGCGCCGGATGAATTCCCTGCGCACGATGTCACGCTCGACGCGTTCTGGATGGACCAGCTTGAAGTGACGAACGCGATGTACGCGTTGTGCGTGAGCGCTGGCGCATGTGACCTTCCGCAAAACCTCGGCACGGCGAGAAAAGCCGAATATTTCAACGACTCTGAGTTCAATGATTATCCCGTGGTCTACGTCACATGGGGGCAGGCGAAGACGTATTGCGAATGGGCGGAGCGCCGATTACCCACCGAAGCGGAATGGGAACGCGCGGCGCGCGGCGATGACTTACGAACATTTCCATGGGGTGAAGATAAACCCGATTGGCGTTTCGCCAACTTCAATATGCTGGTCAGGGACACATCACGCGTGGGTAGTTACGCGATGGGAGCAAGTCCTTTTGGTGTGCTTGATATGGCTGGCAACGTCGCGGAATGGACAAATGATTTCTACGGTTTTAATTATTACGCAATATCCGAGTCGCTAAACCCACTGGGACCAGCTGCCAGTTCGAGTTTGAATCGCGTAGTCCGCGGCGGAAGTTTGGGCGACGCAGAGATCAACATACGCGTATCGAAACGTTCGTCGGTGCGAGGTTCGAATTTGAATGCTGTGCCGGGGTCTGATTTGTATCTCGGTGAATTTTCTCCGCGCATCGGGTTTCGATGTGTGGAAGATGATTAAATCCTCGTAACGACTCCGCAAAGCGCCTTGTGGGTCAGTCGTTTAGAGCATAAGACGACTGAAATCGCCGCTAGAAACCGCAAGCGGTGAGGCAATCGCCATTACGCGCAGGGGAGTGCTTCGTCGTCGCGGAATTTACACTGAGGCTGCCGAAGTGCTCCTCCTCGCAATGACACTAAAATTGTGGTACACTGCCGTCACAATCCAATAGCCCCACAAGGCGCTCTTATCCAGAGAGGCGGAGGGAACGGCCCGTTGATGCCTCGACAACCTGCCAGCATAAGTTCTCATTAGACTGTCGCTGAAAAGGTGCCAATTCCTACAGACGGATGTTCTGGGAGATGAGAGGGCTCCACATAAAAATGTAATTGCCCTTTCTGCTCGTCTGAAGGGGCAATTTATTCTTAAAGGAGATAGAACGACCATGAGCAACACTTTTATGACCTCCCCCAAACTGATGTTCACCTCGGAATCAGTGACAGAGGGACACCCCGACAAGATGTGCGATCAGATCTCGGACGCGGTGCTGGACGCCTGCATCGAACAGGATCCGCGCTCGCGCGTGGCGTGCGAAACCGCCACCAAGACAGGCTTCGTCATGCTGTTGGGCGAGATCACCACGAATGCGAATTTCAACTACGATGAGTTGGTCCGCAAAGTGGTGAATGAAATCGGCTACGACTCGAGCGAAAAAGGTTTCGACGGAAACTCGTGCGGTGTCCAGGTGGCAATCGCCAAGCAATCTGGCGATATCGCCATGGGCGTGGATAAAGCCCTCGAAGCCAAAGCCGGCGAAATGTCCGACAAAGAGGTCGAATCCATCGGCGCTGGCGACCAGGGCATGATGTTCGGGTTTGCGTGCAACGAAACGCCCACCCTCATGCCGCTCCCCATTTACCTCGCGCACAAGTTGACGCGTCGGCAGAGCGAACTGCGTAAGGATGGGAGCATTCCGTGGCTGCGGCCCGATGCGAAGAGTCAGGTCACGATCGAATATTCCGGCGGCAAACCCAAGCGCGTGGATACCGTCTTGATCTCCACACAACATGCGCCGGAAGTTTCACAGTCTGAGATCACGGAAACCGTCACCGAGACGCTCATCATGCCGGCGCTTCCTCCCGAACTCGTGGATAAAAACATCAAGATCTTTGTGAACCCCACCGGGAGATTTGTCGTCGGAGGTCCGCAAGGCGATGCCGGTTTGACCGGTCGCAAGATCATCGTGGACACCTACGGCGGGATGGGACGTCATGGCGGCGGCGCATTCAGCGGCAAGGATCCCACGAAAGTGGATCGCTCCGCGGCATACGCGGCGCGTTACGTGGCAAAGAACATCGTCGCCGCGGGACTTGCGGATCGCGTCGAAGTGCAGGTTGCCTACGCCATTGGAGTGGCGCGTCCACTTTCGGTTAATGTTGAAACTTTCGGCACCGCAAAGATTGCAGATGCAAAGATCGCTTCACTCGTGGACGAGCATTTCGACCTCAGACCCGGGGCGATCATCCGCGATCTGGGCTTGCGCAAACCGATCTACCGCAAGACCGCCGCATACGGTCACTTCGGACGGGACGACATCGAATTCCCGTGGGAACGCACAGACAAAGCCGCGGCATTGAAAAAAGCCGCAGGATTGTAGGATATAAAAAAAGGACAGTCGGTGACTGTCCTTTTTTCGTAAAGCTGAGTTGGGTGTTTCGGAGGTTCATCCAAACACGAACGAAGCGCTCTTTCCCAAACGAACGACATCGCCCTGATACAGAACGACCGCGCTCCCCTTCACCAAGCGCCCGTTGATGAATGTTTCGCCGCCCATGTCCATCAAATAATATCCGTTCTTATCGGCGTAGATCTGGGCATGTTTGTCGATCACACTGGGTCCGTTGATGCAAATATCGTTCCGAGGGTCGCGCCCGATCCGCACGGGAAATTTATTGAGGACAAAACTCTTCCCGGCTTGGGGACCATGTTTGATGTGCAACGTGGCTTTCCGGGCTCCCGGCAACCGTTTGGCTCTGGGTTTGTTGTAAATTACGATTCGAACCAATTTGTATGATCCGATCAGTAATAATCCGAGAAGCGTTATCAGCACAGCCGCAATAATCCACCACTGCGAGACACCCTCGTTCGTGTCAGCCGGTGGATCAAGCGCGAGCACTGAACCCGTTTCAGGTTGAGAGGGTTGCGCCGCGCCCAGTTCTGAAGAAACGGAGAGAGAGACATTACGCTCACCTACCAAAACGCTCGAAAGAGGAGTCGCAAATCCCTCTGCGTTGCGAATCGCAAGCGCGGCACTCTCCAGTGTTAGATCAGTCTGACATCCCTTCAGTGCGGTGAATCTCACTTCTGCCAAGATTCCGCTTATTAATTGCGGCGTTGTACTCGCGTAGGAACCGTCTACCAGGCCGGTGAGTTGGGGTAAAGGCAAACCATTCATCCCCGAAATCGGACTCGAAGCGCTCACCGGTCGCAAACAGGAGGGGTCATAGCGAATCTGGAAGGTGAATCCCTGAATCGGTGTCGCGGTAGACGCATTGAGAGTAACAACGACGGTTTCTCCGGTTTTATAAGCCGGGTTGCTGGCTGAAAGCCAGATGGATTCCATCATTTGTGCTTGTGCGTCGAACCCGAGGCTAAGAGCAACAAGGACCGCAAGTGTACATGCAATAGATATTCGTTTCACGTCGACTCCGTTGGCAGGGCACACGAGATCGTGCGCCCTGTTTGTTCATTCTATTTACTCCGTTTACTCCCAGATCGACGGACCCGTTTGACGATAGTTCTCGGCAAGCAGTTCCAGATCGAGGAAGTCGATGATTCCATCATTGTTTAGATCTGCCGCGGAGGGAGCCGCAGTCGTGTAACTCATTCCGATCGTCAAGGCATCGAACTGGTCAATGACATTATTTGCGTCGATATCGCCAGCAAGGAGGCTGACCGGAGGTCTTACGGTGGTGTTTCCATTGGTGAGGGTCACAGATCCTTGGTGGCCGAGGAAACCGCCGGCTACGGCGACCACAGTATAAGTTCCGGCGGGAGCCGTCAGGGTAAACGTCCCATCTGGGTTTGCCACCGCGGATTGGATGATGACCCCGTTGGAGTCGTACAAGGTCACCGTCACGGGTTTGCTGGCAAGAACCTGCCCAGTCAGCGAGCCGTCGATCGGAGGTATCGGGGTCGGCGATTCAGTAGGCATGTTCGTCGCGGTAGGTTCAGGAAACCCTGTCGGTGTTGAAGAGGGCAACTCAAGTGGTGTTGGCGAAGGTTCGATTCCGAGAACAGTGAGCGTTACTCCTGTCGAGGGAAGGTCCAAGGCGATATGATCCCCTTTTGAGACGCGCGCGGTACAGTGGATCAAAGATTGGCCCGCTTGTAAGCCTTTAGCGCTAAAGGTGAAAGCCGTACCACTCGACATGGCTTTGTTACTATTGGTACCGGCAATTGCCACAATAAAGGTGCCGGGATGTGCGTCATGAATTGCAACAACCGCATCCGCGCCAAATAAATTGGAAGCAAGGATATTGCTTTTCTCGATCATGGCAGTATCATACGCACAGACGAACTCTGCACTTTTATATCCTTCCGCAGGCACATTGTTCAGGTGGACGTCCACTGGTACGCTCCCTCCAACGCTCAGGTTTGTCGGGTTTGCCACTGCTGAAACGAATGGACTGAAGGAAGACGGTGTGCCCGTAGATGCCGGTGTACTTGAGGGCATCGGCATGCTCGAAGAGATCGGCGTGACTGCAGGCGGGGTGTACATCTGTCCGGTGAATTGGATCCATCCGCTTGGCTGACCGTTGAAGTAGATGTCATGGTCGCGAACCGGCTCGCCTGCTGGACGCGTTCCGCTCAGGTTGCGCGCCCATACCGCTCGCCCAACTGGCGCATTCATGATTCTCAGAGGCACACAATCAAGGCCGGGAGCTGTACAACCTTGCACAACATTGCCCTTGCGATCAGTGTATCCAACATAATTGACCACCCCATCCCCGTCGGTATCCAAAGATGATGGAATAACCACATGTACGCTGTAAACGTGATGTTCGCTATTATTATATTTGCAGGCAAAATCAGGGCAGATAAATCGTTCCGCATAGGGGTTAGCAGGATCGAGGACACCCGCGCTGTCCAATGTACGGAAGAAGAAGAAGCCGAGTTTGTTATAACCGTATCTCGGATCTGAGGTCCAGCCCCACGGATTGTCGCGTCCTTGTTGTGAGCGACTGATAACTTCGGCAGGGCTGTATCCCACCGCACGGTATGGATCAGCGTTGATATCCTGCGCACCGGGAACACCGGATTGACAGACGGACTGTCCATTACTATTCGTTGGGTCTACACCGGGCAGGGTGACAAAGAACTTTTTATATTCTCCGTGGAGACAGCCAAAGTCAGCCCAGCCACCTGTCTCTATAGTCCCGACAATATTGCCTTTTTTGACCTGGACCTCCATGAAGTAAGAGTGAAAGCGTTTGACCATGTGGGCATTACCGCCAACGTCATGATATTCGATACGGAACGCCGAAACACAGTTTACAGCACCGAGATACTCGAATGCCTCCGTCGCACACGCGGGTTGCGGGTTGAGGTTGACGTAATACTTGTAACCCGTATGTCCCATCATGTTGTTTTCATTCGCGGTCATAAACGGATAGGAGATGGATTGTCCCCACCCCTCACCAGCGGGACCAAACAAGAAGTCGGCGGAAGCAGGGTCGTCATTGTGCGTGTGATCGTAGTGACAACCGCGCGAGGCATCCCATAGGCTATGCCATTGGGTGTCGTTATGGGTTGGGCAAAGGGGCGCGCCGGGGAACGGCGGTATTGCAGCTTCACTCGGAGCGGATTGCGCGCTGGATGGGATCGTAAGCGCGAGTAAAAACAGCAGTACGATGGGCAACTTAATGGCTTTCGACGACACGGTAACCTCCAATATCATTTTCATAGTTAATATATGCGAGTACACCATTGCCCGGGAGACACCCAAACAAAGGTCTGGCAAAGGTTACCTGTTCTTGTTGCTTTACGAAATGGAAAATTAGGAAACGTTACAAACATTTTTGTTAGATGCATGCGAACGAAAGTACTGGAAATACCCGGGTACTAGTCTCTCGTTCATGCACCGGCTTACAAACATGCAAAGGGGGAAATTTCTAATGATGCATTCGTTTTGTTTGAACGATAAACCAGGGTTAGAACCGACTCGCGGCAAATGGAGCGATATTAAGTTCAATCCTTTCCTGATTCACCAATTGCGAAACCAATTTCCCCGTGATCGGTCCAAGCGACATGCCGAGCATCGCGTGACCGGCGGCAACGATCAAGTTGTCGAAAGTTTTTACGCGCGAGATGATCGGCAAACCATCGGGCGTGGATGGACGTAGTCCGCGCCAGACCTCGATCACTTTCGCCTCGGCTAACCCGGGTAAATAGTGTGTTGAAGATTGTTGCATGGCTCGCACACGCCGCAGGTTCAGGGAAAAGTCCATGCCGGCGAGTTCAAGCGTCCCTGCGATTCGAAGCGCATATCCCAACGGGTTGACCACCACCCGCGCCTCCGAAAACAACAATGGCAGTTTCGGCGTCACCGGCGGATTCTCCAATGTCACGCTGTATCCTTTTGCGGCTTGAATCGGGATGCGGAGATTCAACATCCGAGCAATTTCAGGGGACCACGAACCGCTTGCAAGGATCACGCTGTTGGGATGAAACTCCCCGCGCGTGGTTTGGACAATATTTATCCGTCCATTTTTGGATCCAAACCCCAACGCTTCTGTTTTCGTGTGAATTTGCGCACCGAATCCTTTTGCTTTTTCCGCCAACCCGGTGACGAAGCGATGCGGGTCGATACGACCGTCACGTGGATAGTACACACCGCCCGCGATGCTGGGCAGGAGCGCAGGTTCGAGATCGAGCGCTTCATCCCGGTTGACGATGCTGACAGGTATTTTGAATTTCTCGAAAAGATGTGTTTCGTGTCTTTCTTTCTCCAATTTCTCTTTCGTCAAGCACACGAGCAGGGATCCTCTGCCCTCAAAACCAAAGTCGAAACCCGCGGTCTGGTCAAGTTCGTCGTAAAGCGCGCGGCTGGCAGATAGCAGGTCGCGCAGGGCAGGTAACGCGCGCAGCATGTTTCCTTCACGGCTGGCAAAAGCGAATTGCACCAACCAACGAATCAAATCAAGATCCATGCGCGGTTTGATGTAAAACGGACTTTCCGAATCGAACAACCAGCGCAAGCCCTCTCCCAGCGCACCCGGCGACGCAAGAGGCATCGCATGACTTGGTACGATCAATCCCCCGTTGCCATACGAACAGCCGGAGGCAATTTCATCCTTTTCGATAAGCGTGACCTGTACACCTTTTTTCGCAAGGAAATACGCAGAGCATACACCGATCACCCCCCCGCCGATGATGAGAACCTCGGGTTTGGAATTCATAAATAACTCAAGTTGCGACCTTGACTTGAATATCCATGGAGGCTCTGCTACAGTTGCGGTTACCACACCAAAACTAAGCGGAGCACCCCATGGACAGCCAAATTGTAGCCATATTTTGCCTGTGTGAC
>JBFMDB010000025.1:0-57964 GCA_040753755.1 Chloroflexota bacterium | reverse complement strand
CGTACCGTTGATTCTACTGATTGAATATTCTCTTCGGTCATTTCAGACTCCTTCGTCCTATTATGACCGGAAATCCCACCTTAGCTTTTTCCCCTAATCTGTCTCACAGGTTCTGAAACGAAACAGTTTGACTTCCAATAGTTTGCTGGTAGCGATCTCCCATACCGTTGTAGGCATAGGTCGCCGACGACGGACCACTGACCGCGGACAGTCTATTCGCGGAATCGTAAGTGTAAGTGCTTGTACCGTCATCGAGAAGATTGCCTCGCGCCGAATTAGTATACACATCATTGACCCGTTACTTTCCCCAGTCAATTACTTTCATATCCTCAATAACAATACTTTCAACCTCCAAATCTACCCAGCCATTTACTCCATAGCAAGTAAGACTAACATTGTATGAACTAGTTGTCTCCGTCTCCGATCCGACAAGAAACATATCGGGCCGACGAGTGCATTTTTCAATTTGATGATTACTCATCCATTCATCTAGACGAGGTTTCAAAGCAGAGTCAATCATATCGTAGGCATCGGGATGATTTGTAAAAAGCGCAGCTGTAAAGGCATATGCCAACTGATCTTCTGTATCGCGATTGTGAATCAATCTATACAAAGCCGCAGTAGGCGAGAAAGTCACCCAGATGTACAAGATACACGCAAAGACAACCCCTAAAATAAACAGAAGGACTATTTTCATATTTTTCTTCATTTGTATTTGAGCTCATATTCCTTCCGCCAAGTGGTTGGTCCACTCGGAATTGGCTGGATTTGGAACCGTGTTGGCCAATTTGTGTTTCTTGTCTGCGTTTCAAATTCTCCGTTTTCATATTGAACGCGATCAGCGACCATTGGCAAGAATTCATAATTCTTTGGAATGCTGAATCTGTAATAACCGTTGCCATATATCATTGGTAAGATATCACGATAACTAGAGATTGACCTATTATCATTGCTTTCATAGGATACATGGAGAACCATATTATTTAGAATGAAAGGTCCCCTATCCCTTACTTCACCTAAGCATAACAACAAATCCGGGATTTTATTCTTGCTGTATCCATTCGCAGCTGTCCAAAAACCCAGGTGATCTGATGGTAAATCTTCTGGAGCAAACGAGGACGGGAAATTCACATTAAATATGCTACGACCCTGATATTTCTCATACCCAATCTCAAAGTCTCTATAAATTCCATACATTATGCCGATTTTCATTTCTTTATCAAGCCTATTGAGATTTGTGAATACACGGTAAACAGCATAATACTCATTCGAGCTCATCCGAATTAATCCGCCGCCTTGACCATGTAAATCTATTTCTTTTTGCATCCAATCTGCCGATCTCCAACCCCTCAAAAGATGCTGGACGTCAAAATACCCATATCCTTCCACATATATATGTGATTTATTATTCCACCAATCAGGGCATGGGGTTGATCTGGGTTCACCACAAAGTCCAGAAGGATCAGTGTAGTTTACAGGATTCCCCTCCACATAATTCCATCTATTCAGAGATAGCGGACGGTTGTAATCCCCCATCCACGTATCCCGCGTCAGGAACCTGCCCGTATCGCTGGCATAGTACCGCGCGCGCAAGTAGGTTAACCCGCTCGCGTCTTGCTGTTCACCCGTAAACGCGAAGGGACTTGACCCATTCCCAACACTCGCAAGCGTTTCCCCGTAGGGTTGGTATGACTTGGCAAGAGTAATCTCGCCACTTGTATCGGTAAGTTGCCTGACCGAGCCAAGTGCATCGGTCATGAAGTAATCAGTGGTGGTGTTCACTTGGGCAATTCTACCAACGCCGTAGAGATATTGGTTTGTTCCATCGTTCAGAACTTGAGTGAGACCTGCGTTGAGATCGAGCGTGTAATTCACGCCGTTTTGAGTTAGGCGATCTCCCAGTCCGTTGTAGGAGAAAGCGCTTGAGCCGAACGGTCCGCTCATGGCGGTTAATTGATTGGCAGTGTTGTAGGTGTAACTGTTGACACCATCGTTCAACAGGTTGCCGTTGTTGTCCCAAGTATAAGAAACGCTGTCTACGCTTGTAAGTTTGTTCGCGGCATCATATAAATAACTGGTAGTGAGAGGCACACTGCCGATCATGGTTTGTTGTTCACTGCGATTCCCAACGGCATCGTACGTGTAGTGATAGTAATCGCCAGTCGAGTAGTTGGCTTCGGTGAGGCGATGCAAGGGATCATACTCGTAATTGATGGTTACTGGCCCCGAAGGGATCGAAGTCGCTGTTGGAGAAGGGGTAAAGGTAAAAGAGGGTGTCGGAGTAAGTGTTGGCGTGAATGTATCAAACGGTGTTGCCGTCTCGCTGGGCGTCAAGGTCGCTGTAGGGGTCGAAGTCTCCGCAGGCGTAGAGGTGATAGTTGGGGTAGGTGTCTCAGACGGCGTAAAAGTGAACTCAGGAGTCTCTGAAGGAGTCAGCGTAAATTCGAGAGTTTGAGTTGGCGTGGGAGTTTCACTTGGACTCAACGTTTCTGTGCCTGTGGGGGATGGTATCGGTGAAGGAGTTTCCGTTGGTGTGGAAGCTTGAGTGGGTGTGCTGGTAGGAGCAGGCGTGGGCGTAGAGGTAGGCACAGGCGGCACTTGAGGCAATTTTACATCTTCAACGGCTTGAATGCGATTGCCGACATTGTCATACGAGTAAACAAACGATGAGAGCAGTTCAACCCCATCTGCATGAGTGATGGATAACAGGCGGCTCGCGTTGTCGCTGGTAATTTGTGGATTTCCCCTGTGAATAGGGAGAACTGATCATAATGGATCAGGTTACAGCGGCGAGAATACCAAAGCCACCCTTTTGCGGTCAAGTAATAAAAGTTACAAATCTGTTTGCTTAACGTCCAAGAATTTCTTCCCCCGAAAGCAAATTTCGGTTCTCAAATTACCATTTACTCAATTACCCGCTCTTCAACCCCATCACCTCGAACACATCCAGCGGTTGCGTTTTGCCCTTTACCGTCAGCGGCGCGAAGGGTTGTGCATCCACTTCGTCTTTCACGCGTTCATATGCCTCTTTGCTGATGAGGATCTGGTTCTTCGCCGAATTCTCTTGAATACGTTTGGTGGTATTCACACTATCGCCGAGCGAGGTGAACTCGAGTCGCTTCTCCGTGCCGATCCAACCAAGCACGGCTTCGCCGTAGTGAATCCCCACGCCGAAATCGAGATGCGCTTCTTTCGGCAATTCAGAATGTAATTTCGCAATCGCCTCGCGGATCGCGAGTGCAGACTTCACCGCGCGCAATGTGTGGTCGGGTTGCAGGATCGGTGCGTTGTACCATGCCATCACCGCGTCGCCGAGGAATTTGTCCACCGTGCCTTCGTGCGCGAGTACGGCATCCGCCGCGGCCGCGAGATATAAGTTCAACACCGATACCAATTCCTCCGGCGAATGTTTCTCACTGTACGAGGTGAAGCCGCGCACGTCCGCAAACAAGACGGTGATAAAAACCTGCTTGCCACCGACCTGTAAAGTGTTTGGGTCAAGTTGATCGAGCACGGCAGGCGAGACCATGCGTTGCAACAATCCGCGTTGCGCCTCGAGTTTTTTGCGCTCGGTCAGGTCGTCCAACACGATCGCAACTCCCTGCGTTTTTTGCCCGGCATCCTTCAACGGCGAAAGATTCAAGCGCCAGTCAATGTTGCCGCCCTCGGCGAGCGTCTGGCTGAGTTCGAGCCCGATGACCGGCTTGTCGCTTTTTCGCACCGATTCGAGATGCGGAACGATGTTGTTCGCAAACGTGGGGATGACATCTTCGATCTTCCTGCCGACGATCTCAGCGGAGGCTTGCCCCAAAATGGACGCGGCGGCTCGATTACACAGGGTGATCTGGTCCTGCACGTCAGCCGTGATCACGCCTGAAGCGATGGACGCAAACACATCGTCCATGAGGTTCTTGAGTTCGGTCACTTCGGCGAGCGTGCGCTTGAGCGACGAGAACAGCCGCGCGTTCTCGATGGCGACCGCCGCCTGATTGGCGAACGCAATCAAAAGGTCGCGGTCCGATTCGGAGAAAATCCCAGTGCGGATGCGATTATCGGTGTAGATCACGCCGATCAGTTCCGTCTTCACCATCAAGGGGACGCACAGAATCGAACGCAGGTTGAAGGCGATGATGCTTTCCTGTCCGCTGAAGCGTTGATCTTCGAGGGCATTCGTGGTGAGCACCGCTTCGTTCCCCTGAATGACGCGTTGCACGATGGTTTTACTGATGGCGAATTCGTTCTCGTTGATGGATTCACGCTCCCAATTCCGCGCGATGCGGATTGCCATTTCCCCGCGTTCGTCGCGCAGCATGAGAAAGCCGCGCTCCGCCTCGGTCAGGCGGACGATGGTATCCATTACGATCTGCAAAACTTCATCTACTTCGAGTGTGGAATTGACAACCTGACCGATCCCCGCGAGCGCTTGCAGGTGGCTGAACCGCTGTTCGTACGGCACAAGGACTTCACTGATGCGTCCGAGCGAGCCTTCGAGATTCTTCAGTCCTTCAATGGCTTCCGGTGACCTGGTTGCATCCAGTGAGTTTCGCAGAGTTGTGGCTTGTTTGGTGACCGCTACAAGCTGGTCATTGATCGAGATGGCTTTGGTGCGTGCCGTGGTTGCCATGAAGAGTCCTTAATGTTAGCGGATTAGAGTCGGGGCGAGTATTTGCCTGTCCAAAAGTGGCGGATGCGGGCGAGGATGACTTGAAAGCGGAGCGTTAGCGCCGCGCGCCTCGCTTGCCGTGCGTCCGCAGTTCTGGAAGTATAAAGGGATGTTTGATGTTCGTCCAGAAGTATTTTAACGCTTGAAGCGGCTTCAGGCAGAATGCTTGCAAGTTTGTCGGCGCGTTCCGCGGGTGTGGCATGGACCGGGGAGGGGTCTTTCAATTGACGCAAGCCGAAATTGACACTTTCAAATGCCCGTTCGATCGATGTCAGATTCACCCAATGTTCCCAATGAAGGATCCAGCCCGGTGTTTCTGTACCTCCGCGCTCGATCGAAGCGCGAAGGATGGAAGGAAGCCGCGTCGGTAGGGCGTAACGACGACTGAGGAAAGCTGCTAGCGCGGCGAGGGTAATGAGAATCGGGATGGCATAAACGAGAGGCGAACGCGGGGCGACTATCACGACGGGCGTTTCAAGTTCCTCGTCTGGCAAACTTTGGTCGCGTAGACTCTCATTATCCAATTCAGGGATTACATTGTCAGGGATGAGCAACCCGGAAGAGGATGATGAATCACGCGGCGCCAACGGACGGTCAAGTGGATCTTGATTTCCTGTGGGTTCGAACTCTACCCAGCCCACACCGGGGAAATAGACTTCGGGCCACGCGTGAGCATTTTGTTTGCGAACGGTGTATGTATTGACGGTGATGCCCTCGACCTCTTCTGCGAATCCATCTTGCCTTGATGATGTTCCTGTCCCTTGGGCGAATCCCACCGCCATGCGTGCCGGGATTCCCAGCGAACGTAACATGACGATTTCGATGCTGGCGTAATACACGCAATAGGCTTGCTTGTGCTCGAACAGGATCCATTCGAGCGGGTCGGTATTGAACGGCGCTTCCGGTAGCGAGGGCGCATACTCGATATTCTCGCGGAGGTAACGCGTGATCGCGCTCGTTTTATCGAATGGAGTGTCCGCTCCAGACGCGATCTCCTGCGCAAGAGCGCGTATACGCGGCGAAACATCGTCCGGAAGTTG
Source organism: Chloroflexota bacterium (assembly GCA_040753755.1). Lineage (GTDB taxonomy): Bacteria > Chloroflexota > Anaerolineae > Anaerolineales > Villigracilaceae > Defluviilinea. The sequence continues at coordinate 52,261 of JBFMDB010000025.1, read as the reverse complement.
CAGGTATCGTTCAACGACCCACTGCGGATATGCCGTCCCTGCCGCGCGCAACTGCTCGATGTTCGGGTTGCTGAGCATCGCTTCCACTTGATAGGTCTCCCCCGGCAACAACCCCGGCGAGGCGCTCCACGATAAGACTTCGTCATCGCTTCCGCCCGGCACGCTGACCATCGATCCGGGCCGGCTGACCCAGATCGCCTGCGCGGGCGCGTAGAGTAACGAGAGCGGCTGCTCGCCGACGTTGAAAACGAAACGTGTGGAGAATTCCTCCTCCCACTCGAATGGCAAGGGTGCATCGGGAGAAAATTCTTCAAGTTGGGTTCCGGTGATGGTCCAACGTCCGTCTATGAATTGATCGTAGACTCTGCCGCGCCAATAATACCGAGGAGGTTTCAAACTTGCGGGCAATTCAGGTGTCTCCACGGTGAACATCACGGCTTCTGAAAGCGAGAAGCCCGTGCCGAGCTCCAGTTGCGTGCCGTAAAACTCGGCGCTCGCCGCGCCGCCGCCTCGCGCATCGAGCGCGCTGACGGCGTTTTCAAATCGCTGCGTAAACTCTGTCCACGGTTTGGTGATGCGGCTCCACGCCTGTCGGGCGGTTTCGATCTTTATAAAAGAAGGAGAGATCGTCCAGGCGGTGAAGATGAGCAATCCGGCGGCAATTGCCATGCCGCTTGTCAGGTCGAGACCATTTTCCGGCGAAAGGAAGATGCGTTTCTCCTTCCAGCGTTTTTGCTGTTCGAGAAGAGTCAACTGCCCCAGCAGCAAAAGTGCAAGGAGAATAAAAAATGCCAATATCCAGATTCGCCCCCGAACGCCATTGTCATAACTTTGAATGACCAGCATTCCGATCATGGATGGCACCGTCACAGTAAGGAAGTTCTGGTGCCGTGTCAACCGGTATCCGGCGGACGCGCTTAGAACCCAAAAAGCGACAGACATCAACGCGAGGAAAAACAATGGGTCTTCCACCGGTCGCCGCGCAAAAAGATCGGAGAATGAAAGGATCAGCCTCCCGCCAACGCTGGAGAGTTTTTCCTCCAACGCGACTGGACCTTCGATGACCACTGTCCATTGCAGAGGCAGCATGAATAACATGTAAAAGAAGGAAAGCCAGCGCGCTCTTCGAGATGAAAAAACGCTATACCCCACAGCCAATCCGATGATGGCTCCCATCCACGCGAAGCTGCGAATCAAATCCAACGAGGGAATCCATTCGGTGGCGATCAACCGTGCCGCCGCGGTTTGCAGGAGCAATAAGAGAAGAACGACAGAAGTCCAATCCCACCAGTGAACGGGAGGGGTTGCGGAATGTCTTTTCATTGGGGGTAGTGTACAATTAAGGAGGATAAGCGTCAAATACTCCAGAGGGGTTTTTACAGAAAAAATCGGACGGGTCAAGGAGGTTGAGATGGATGCTCTACTTCAAAACGGGATCGATTGGGTGATCGCCGTTCAGTCGCTGGGCGGCTGGCTCGAAGCGCCTATGCAATTCTTTTCTTTTCTCGGCACGCAGGATTTTTTCTTCCTCGTTCTTCCGCTCGTGTATTGGAGCGTCGACTCGCGCCTCGGTTTGCGGGTGGGGTTCATCTTACTAGCCAGTGTTACAGTGAATTATTACGCCAAGCTATGGTTTGCAGGACCGCGCCCATATTGGGTGAGTAACGAAGTGCAAGCGCTATCCTCCGAAACGTCGTTTGGAATTCCCTCCGGGCACGCGCAGAACTCGGTGGTCGTGTGGGGCACACTTGCCGCAGTCCGCGGAGACCTCTGGAGGTGGTCGGCGGTTGCTGTGATCTTTCTCATCGGATTTTCACGCATCTATCTTGGTATGCATTTTTCCCACGATGTGCTGGCAGGCTGGTTGATCGGCTGTGCGTTGCTTTGGGCGTTTCTGCGGTATTGGGATGGAGTAGCCGCGTGGTTGAAAACAAAGCGGGTGATGCAACAAGGATTGCTTGCATTTGCGATTTCGATGGGGATGATAGCGCTCGGATTTGTCAGTGTTCAGGGGCTGGAGGGTTATTCCTTCCCGGTCGAGTTCCATGCCAATGCGCTTCGCTCTTCCGACGAGTTGCCTGACCCGGTGTCGTTTGAGAATATCTTCACCTCCGCAGGCACCTTCTTCGGCTTTGCAGTCGGCGCGGCGTGGATCGCGTCGAAGGGAGGGTATCAGGCTGACGGTCCGGCAGAGAAGCGAGCTTTCCGATTTGTTATTGGTGTGATCGGAGTTCTCATCCTTTGGCGCGGTCTGGGCTTCGTCTTCCCGCAGGGAGAGGACTTTATCGCCTATTTCCTGCGTTATATCCGCTATTTGCTGGTCGGCTTCTGGATCATCGCCGGCGCTCCATGGTTGTTTTTTCGTATCAAATTGGCTGATGCCCCCAAGATATAGTGTTTTGCTTTGATATAATCCCAAATCTAGTAATTAAATTTTTGGGAGAGTATCCGTTTCAATGACCCTCGAACGCGGCGCGTTACTTCATAAAAGATATCGCATTGTAGAAATTCTCGGGCAGGGCGGCATGGGTTCGGTATATCGCGCGGTCGATGAAAACCTCGGCGTGGATGTTGCCGTCAAAGAGAATCTGTTCACAACAGATGAATATGCGCGTCAGTTCCGCCTCGAAGCAGTGATCCTCGCGAACCTGCGCCACCCAAACCTGCCGCGCGTAACGGATCACTTTGTGATCGGCGATCAGGGACAGTATCTGGTGATGGATTACATCGAGGGGGAAGATCTGCGCCAGCGCATGGAACGTCAGGGCAACATCACCGAAGATGAAGCGATCTTGCTCGGCGCGGCGATGTGCGATGCGCTTGCCTACCTGCACACGCGCAAGCCTCCGATCCTGCATCGCGACATTAAACCGGGTAACGTCAAGATCACCCCGGATGGCCATATTTTCCTCGTCGATTTTGGTTTGGCGAAAGTTCTGCATGGAAGCCAGGCAACGACGACCGGCGCGCGTGCAATGACCCCGGGCTATTCCCCGCCGGAACAATACGGCACGGCGCGCACGGACCCGCGCACAGACATTTATTCGCTCGGCGCAACGTTGTATGCCGCGTTGAGCGGTATCATCCCCGAAGACGGCCTTGCCCGCGCGATGGACAATACCCAACTCACGCCGTTGCGTAAACGAAACGGCAAAGTGTCGCGGCGATTGGCGTCTGCCATCGAAAAAGCGATGGGTATCGATCCCGCGGACCGCTTCCAACACGCGGATGATTTCAAGAATGCCTTGCTGGGTTCCAAATCGAAAACCCAGCGCCTGCCCGGCGATTACGTCATTGCGCCGCCCCCTCCCTCTCCGAGCGATTCGCAACAGCGAAAATCATTGGAAGAAGCTTCTGCCCCTCCAGCCGATTTCAACCCGTCGGATTTCATGGGAGGCACCGAGGCGGAAGCACCGGTCTTCAAGCCGCCGCGCAAGAAAACAAACTTATCGAAACGACTCATTTCCGCTGTCTTGTGGTTACTGCTCCTCCTCGCGGCGGGGACAGTTGGAGCGGTTCGATTCGCGCCGCAACTTGTTCCCCCCACGTTGATGAATCAGCTGGAGAGTTTGCAAATACCGTACATGTTTCCGGTATCTCCGACCCAATCATCCATCATCGCGACCGCCACCGCGACGGAACGTCCGTTGGCGACTGCCACGGTAATTCCTGCAACACTCACGGCGAGACCGACCCTCAAACCCACGTTGACCCCTCTGCCTTCTCACACGCCTACACTGGAAAAAGTGCCGCTAACGGGTCCGACAGCCTTGGGAGGCACGCTTGGGCAGGTGGCGTTTGCATCTGATCGTTCGGGTGTTCCTCAAATTTATTTGGTAGATGTGGATGGAACGAACGTTCAACCTCTCACCAATCTTGCAAACGGCGCGTGCCAGCCCTCCTGGTCGCCGGATGGCGCGCAACTTGTGTTCATTTCTCCTTGCGCGACACGCGGCGAATTTTACGAAAACTTTTACGATAACTCGGGTCTGTACATCATCAACGCCGATGGCACTGGGCTGACTGCGTTGAGCAATGCCCCCGGCGGCGATTTCGACCCCGCCTGGTCGCCGGATGGAGAGCGGATCGCCTTTGCTTCTCTGCGCGACGGACGCAAGGAAATTTATGTTCTGAACATCGATTCAGGTGTGGTCATACGCCTGACGAATTCCACAAGCGATATCGAAAACACCCAGCCTTCGTGGTCACGCGATGGGAAAATGATCACCTACACGGTGATGCGGCTCGGCGCGTATCAGGTGTGGGCAATGACGGATACCGGTCAGGATAATGTTCAACTGGCGCGCAGTGGACAGTCGTTGTGGGATTATCTGCCCTTCTGGTCACCGGACGGCACAGCGATCTTATTCAACCAGCGCCTGCTAGGACCCACAGCCCCCTGGTTGATGAGCATTTCGTTCGCGGATCGCGATACGCAAGAGCCGATCAAACTGGATCTGCCAACTCCCATCGAAGATGTCGAATTCTCGCCGGATGGGCTGTGGATCATTTTCGAAAGCACAGACGGAGTCAACCGGGATGTGTATTATTCCTCGGTCACCGGCGGAAATCGTACGCGTCTGACGAACGATCCCGGCGTCGATTTCGACCCGGCATGGCGACCCGCGCCGAAAGAATAAATGGAATTTCGAATGCCTGCCTTGTCGATCGGGCAGGCATTTTCTTATACACTTCTTATTGACTTCCCTTTTTGCCTCGTTTATCATTATCCTACAAAGAGTAGCACTCTCGAATTGAGAGTGCTAATTGTGTCAACCCATGAACGAACTAACCGAACGTCAGAAGAAGTTGCTTCTATTAATTATCCGCGATCACATCGAATCTGCCGAGCCGATCGGCTCGAAGCGGCTGGTCGAACATTACCACCTCGACTATTCACCCGCCACGATTCGCAACGAAATGTCCGCGCTGACAGAGATGGGATATTTGCGTCAGCCTCACACCTCCGCCGGACGCGTGCCGACCGAAGAGGGTTATCGTTATTTCGTCAGCCAAATGATGCCGAACGCGGAATTGCCCGAAGCGGTGCAACACACCATTTCGCATCAGTTCCACCAATCCCGCGCGGACATGGATCAGTGGATGACCCTCGCCGCTTCGATCCTCGCGCATCAATCGCAGGGCGTTTCAGTGATCACCGCACCGCACGCCGATCAATCCCGCTTCAAGCATGTTGAGTTGATCTCCACCCAAGGGCGGCAGGTGTTAATGGTGCTTGTTCTGGTGGGAGGGGAAGTGAGCCAGCAAATTCTGACGTTGGCAGAACCCGTGACACAGGAGCGACTCAGCCAGACCGCCACGCGTCTCAACGCCCTTTTGGCTGGTCTCGCCGTGGACAATATTTCCTCGCTTGCAACGCCCACTGATCCGCTCGATCAGGATATTCTTACCCTCATCCTGCAAGATGTCCGCCGTACATCAGAAAGCAGCTCAGGTGAAATTTACACCGACGGCTTGACCAACGTATTGTCTGAACCCGAATTTGCAGAATCCGACGAAGCGCGGCGTGCGTTGAAGATATTCGAAGAACGCTCCACTTTACGCGACCTTCTTGCTCGCACTACAACGAATACCAACATCGGAGGTCTGCAGGTGCTGATCGGCGGCGAAGGCGAATGGGAGGAACTGCGCCAGTGTTCGATGGTGATCGCGCGTTACGGCGTCCCCGGCATGGCGACAGGGACGTTGGGTGTGCTGGGTCCCATGCGCATGTCGTACACGAAGACAATTCCAACCGTGCGTTACGTGGCTGGGATCTTGAGCGATCTGGTGAATGACCGCGTTGCGGGAGAGTAACATCGATATTCGATGCCCGAAAGTCGAATATCGAATTATCGAATATTCAATTTTAAGAGTGAAAGCATGACCGAGAAGAAAAAACACAAACACGAGGAAAAAACCGAAGAGAGCGCCGCGGAGGCGGTGGCAGCGCCTGAAGCGGTGGCACCGCCGCAAGCAGATGTTGACGCGTTGAAACGTCAACTCGAAGATGCCGAAACCAAACTGGCGGAAAGCGTCGAGGGCTGGCAGCGCGCGCAGGCTGATTTCCAAAATTATAAAAAGCGCGTCGAGCGGGATAACGAAATGATGTACGCCCTGATGAAGGGTGACATCATCAAAAAAGTATTGCCCGCGCTCGACGATCTGGAGCGCGCGTTGCAAAACCGTCCCGCTGACGATGCGTGGGCAAACGGGATCGAATTGATCGCCCGCAAATTGCAGAACATGCTCGATGCAGAAGGCGTGAAACGGATCGAAGCCGCAGGCGCAGAGTTCGACCCGAAATTCCACGAAGCGATCTCACACGAGCATCACGAAGATTTCAAGAGCGGTTATGTGATCGAAGTAGTGCAAAACGGGTACATGCTCGGTGAACGCGTGATACGACCTGCCCTGGTGAGGGTGGCGCAATAATAAAGTGTCACGTGCCATGTGTCAGGTATCAAGTTGCTTGACCCACGGTTAGCCTGACACCTGATACTTGACACTGGAGAACTTAAATAATGGCAAAAATTATCGGTATTGATTTAGGCACAACCAACTCTGTCGCGGCGGTGATGCAGGGCGGCGAACCGGTTGTGATTCCCTCGGCGGAGGGCGAACGGCTGGTTCCGTCGGTTGTGGCGATGAACAAAAATAACGAACGGCTGGTTGGACGTGTGGCGCGCAATCAGGCGATCACCAATCCGCATAACACGATCTTCTCGGTGAAGCGGTTCATGGGGCGCAAATCGGATGATCCCGAAGTGGAACGCACGAAGAAGCGTGTGCCGTACGCGGTGAAAGCCGCGGACAACGGCGATGTGCGTGTGCAACTCGGTGAAAAAGATTATTCGCCGCCCGAAGTGTCGGCGATGATCCTTGCCAAGATCAAGCGCGATGCAGAGGCGTACCTTGGTGAAACGATCACGCAAGCCGTGATCACGGTCCCCGCGTATTTCAACGATGCGCAGCGCAACGCGACCAAAGACGCGGGCAAGATCGCGGGTCTCGAAGTGCTGCGCATCATCAATGAGCCGACGGCGTCGTCGCTGGCGTACGGACTGGATAAAAAGAAGAACGAGATCATCGCGGTGTACGATCTCGGCGGCGGCACGTTCGATATTTCGATCCTCGATGTAGGCGACGGCGTGTTCCAAGTCCGCGCGACGAGCGGCGATACATTCCTCGGCGGCGACGATTTCGACCTCCGCATCATGGATCACCTGATCGAGCAGTTCAAAAAAGACAGCGGCATCGATCTGCATAATGACCGTCAGGCATTGCAGAGATTAAAGGAAGCAAGCGAAAAAGCGAAGATCGAACTTTCGACCACGATGCAGACCGAGATCAACCTGCCGTACCTGACTGCGGACGCGACGGGTCCAAAACATTTGGTGATGACCCTGACCCGCGCGAAACTCGAACAATTGACAGCGGATCTTGTCGACAGGACGATTGCTCCGCTCAAGCAAGCGTTGTCCGACGCGGGGCTGAGCGCAGGCGATATTCACGAAGTGGTGATGGTGGGCGGCATGACGCGTATGCCCGCCGTGCAGGATCGCGTGCGTGCATTTTTCGGTAAAGAACCTCACAAGGGAGTGAATCCTGATGAGGTGGTTGCCATTGGCGCCGCGATTCAGGCAGGCGTACTCGGCGGCGACGTGAAAGACATCTTGTTGCTGGATGTGACCCCGCTCTCGCTCGCCATCGAGACGTTGGGCGGAGTCGCCACGACACAGATCGAGCGCAATACAACCATTCCGACTCGTAAGTCGCAAGTGTTTTCAACCGCGTCTGACAACCAGACGCAAGTTGAGATCCATGTTTTGCAGGGTGAGCGGCCGATGGCGGCGGATAACAAGTCGCTGGGCAAATTCATCCTCGATGGGATTCCTCCCGCGCCGCGCGGTGTGCCGCAGATCGAAGTGACCTTCGATGTGGACGCGAACGGCATCCTGAAAGTCAGCGCGCAGGATAAGGCGACAGGCCGTTCACAGCACATTACGATCACTGCTTCATCGGGTTTGTCTGATGCAGAAGTTGAGAAGATGCGGAAAGACGCGGAGGCTCACGCCGAGGAGGACCGCAAGCGCAAAGAGTTGATCGAAGCGCGCAATCATGCGGATAACTCCGTCTACGCGGCGGAGAAGGCTCTGCGTGAGTTCGGCGAGAAAGTGCCTGCGGAAGTCAGAACGGAAATCGAAACGAACGTCGCCGCGGTGAAGAAAGCCGCGGAGGGCGAGGATGTGGCGGCGATCCGCTCCGCGACGGACGCGCTAGGGCAGGTCATTCAAAAGATCGGAGCCAGCGTCTACGATGGACCAAACGTCCCCGGCGGCGAAGCGGGTTCGTCATCCAGTGAGAATCCTGATGTGGTCGAGGGTGAGGTCAAGGAGTAATGTCATTGCGAGGAGTGTTCGTTGCGACGAAGCAATCTCCAGCAAACAGCAGATTGCTTCGCCACTTCGTGGCTCGCAATGACATAATGGATTTATGAGCAACGATTATTACGAAACTCTGGGTGTGGGACGGAACGCGAGCGACGATGAGATCAAAGGCGCGTTCCGTAAACTTGCGCGCCAGTATCATCCCGATGTGAACAAAGAGCCAGACGCCGAGGAGAAATTCAAAGAGATCAACGAGGCATACGGCGTGCTTTCGGATTCTGACAAGCGGGCACGCTATGACCGTTTTGGTAAAGCGGGGCTTGGCAACACGGGCGGCTTCCACGATTACACGTCGGACTTCAGCGATATTTTCGAGGATTTATTCCGCGGATTCGGCTTCTCAACGACGGGTGGGCGTTCGCGTCGGTCACCGCGGCGCGGGCGCGATCTGCAAATGCAGATTTCGTTGACGTTCGAAGAGTCTGTGTTCGGTGTGGAAAAAGAGATCGAGTTTTCGCGCGAAGAGACTTGTTCGCATTGCGGCGGCAATGGCGCGGAACCCGGCACATCGCCGGTGAAGTGTTCCACTTGTAATGGTCAGGGTGAAGTTCGAACCGTGCGCCAGACTTTCTTGGGTCAGATGGTGCAGGCATCCACGTGTCCAACGTGTAACGGGCGCGGTGAGACGATTTCATCTCCCTGTAAAACCTGCCGCGGGAATGGTTTGGAACGTAAGAAAGTGAAGAAGAAAGTGCAAATTCCCGCGGGTGTGGATGTGGGCACACAAATCCGTTTGTCTGGTGAGGGTGGTCCCGGCGAGAACGGTGGACCGAACGGGAGTTTGTATCTTGTGTTGGATGTGAAGCCGCACAAGTTTTTCAAACGGCGCGAGAACGACATTTTGTTGAATCTCGATATCAATGTGGCGCAGGCGGTGTTGGGCGCGGACATCCTCGTCCCGACCATCGACGGCGAAGAAAAGTTGAAGATTCCCGCAGGGACGCAGCCCGGAAAAGTGTTTCACTTGAAGAACAAAGGCGTGCCCTTTGTGCGGCGGAGCGGCCGCGGCGACCAGTTGGTGATCGTCAATGTGGCTGTGCCGACGAAACTTACGAAGGAGCAACGCGAGTTATTTGAAAAGTTGGCAGAGAGTTTGGGCACCACGGTCAAGCCGCAGGAAAAGGGATTTTTGGATTGGTTGAACGAAACGCTGGGAGGATAAAACCAGTGAACAGTAACCAGCGAGCGGACGCGAGTCCGCTCGTTGTGTTTTATAATGCTGTGACCTCGTTTATGAGAACAATTCTACGAATTTGGGGACTGTTTCCGCAGTGGGTGCATTTGCTCGCCGCGCGGATGTTGCGTCCGCGGTTTCGCGTGGCGGTTGCTGCGCTGGTGTTCGATGAGCAGGGCAGGATTCTTTTGTTCAAGCACACCTATCGAAAATTCGCATGGGGGATTCCCGTCGGCGGGCTGGAGTTTGGCGAGCAACCCGAACAAGGAGTCGTCCGGGAGTTCTTCGAGGAATCGGGAATCGCGATTCAAGTGGAGCGGTTATTGTTTGCCGATAGCTCCAAACATTTTCGGCATGTCACGTTGATCTACCTGTGCAAGGTTGTCAGCGGAGAATTCCGCGAAAGCGATGAGGTCTGCGAGATGAAATACTTCGATGTGAATAACCTACCCCCGATGATCTTCGACGAGAAGGATCTGATCCGATCCGTTCACAAGGATATTTGGAGCGCTTCATGAACAACGTTATACTGGTGGGCATCGGCGGCTTCATCGGTTCTGCCATGCGTTACCTCGTGGGCGGTTACGTGCAACAATCGTCCAAAGGCATCTTTCCGTACGGCACGCTGGCGGTCAATGTGATCGGGTGTTTTGTGATCGGATTCCTGTCACAACTGGCGGAAAATCGCGGCGCTTTTTCGAGCGAAGCGCGCGCGTTCGTGTTCATCGGAATTTTGGGCGGGTTCACTACATTCTCCTCCTTTGGTAACGAAACGCTCAACCTTGCACGCGACGGCGAGATGCTGAACGCGTTTGCGAACATTGGTTTGAACGTTTTACTTGGCTTGCTCGCTGTCTGGCTTGGGCGAACCATCTCGTATTTGATCTGGAGGTAATCATGCAACTCCCTGAAGAAGGTTATCTGCTCCGCATTTTCATCGGTGAATCGGACAAGCAAGAAGGCAAACCGCTGTACGAATGGCTGGTATTGAAAGCGCGCGAACAAGGGCTGGCAGGCGCGACGGTTCTGCGCGGGGTGATGGGATTCGGCGCGAACACGCGCGTGATTCACACGTTCAAGATCGAACAATTGTCGGAGGATTTGCCGATGGTCGTTGAGATCGTGGACACCAAGGCGAAATTGGAATCTTTTCTCGAAGCGATCGACGAACATATCAAGGCGGGTCTGGTCACATTGGAAAAAGCGCAGATCCATTTTTACAAAGCGGACAAAAAATGAACTGGCTCGAAGTTTCGATGGCGGTAGACGGCGAACTTGCCGAATCGGTGGCGGATGTGTTCGCGCGCTTCGCACCCAACGGGGTGATGACCGAACAAGGCGTGGAGTACAACGATGCCGAGGACGCCGGTACGCCGACAGGACCGATCACCGTCCGCGCGTATTTGGAGATTAACAATCAACTCGAAGAGACGCGGCAAAAACTCGAAGAGTCGCTTTTTTACTTGGGGATGATCCAGCCCCTGCCCGCACCGACCTACAAACAAATCCCGGATCAAAACTGGATGGAGGCTTGGAAGCAACACTACAAGCCGATTCGTATCGGGGAGCGGCTCCTCATCCTGCCCGCGTGGATGGAATCTCCTGACCCGAATCGCGTAGCCATCAAGATCGATCCCGGCATGGCGTTTGGAACGGGGACTCACCCAACGACGCAGTTATGTCTTGAATTAATGGAGAAGGTGTTTGACGATAGACGGCAGACCGCAGACGGCGGACGGCGGACGGCGGAAGATGGAAAACCGTCCATGGTCTATCGTCCAATGTCTGTTATTGACGTTGGTTGCGGTTCCGGCATTCTCTCCATTGCCGCGCTCAAACTGGGCGCGAAGAAAGTTATAGGTGTGGATGTTGATTCAGAATCCATCGTCAATTCACGCCACAATGCGGAGACGAATGAGGTAGGGGAGGAGTTGATCCTCGCTGTGGGTTCAGTGCGAGACATTCTTGAAGGTAAATTTCCTTTCCAGTCCGCGCCGTTGGTGGTGGCGAACATCCTTGCGCCGGTGATCGTCCGTTTGTTCGACGCGGGAATGGCAGGTCTGATCGAAGAGGGAGGTTCGATCATCCTAAGCGGAATTTTGCAGGAGCAGGAGGAAACAGTCCTACGGGCGGGGCAGGCAAAAGGTCTGAAGATGAAGCGCCGGGCTCAGTTCGGCGATTGGGTCGCGCTGACGATGAGTCGATGAATCCGGTGCATTCCCCACGAATGTACTATCGTTAGGTCATTGCGTAATGATAAAATACCGCCTACATTTATGACACAAAGGAGAGTGTGAAATGAAAACCGGTCGTCATGTTTTTTTTGCAATAACCGCTCTTGCAGTTGCCGCTTTGGCGTGTGCCCTCCCCGGCGGGTTGGGCAGTAACGTGGTGTTGAGCGACGACTTCTCGTCTGTCACGTGGGGCACAGGCACCGACGCGGAGAGTTCGGTGGAGTACGCGAACGATGCGTTGCAATTCCTCGTCTTCCGCACCAACTATTTTGTGTGGAGCACGCCGAACGACGAAGATTACTCCAACGTGCACATCGAAGTGACCGCCATCAACGACAGCACCGATTCCACCACCGCCTTCGGCGTCATTTGTCACATGCAAGTCACCGATGTGTCGTATTATTTTGCGGTCACGCCTGCCGGGCAATACGCCATCGGCAGATCACAACTGGCGCTGGATGATGTGTTCCTCACCAACAACGACCAATGGGCGAATTCCGATCTGATCCCCGTCAATCAATCGTCGTATCGTGTGGGCGCGGATTGCGCCAACAACGGCACGTTGACCCTGTACGTGAACGGTTCGCAGATCGCCAGCGCCGTGGACACAACGTACACCTCCGGCAACGTCGCGTTGTTCGTGTGGAGCGGGGAAGAACAGGCTGGCGCGAACATTTCGTTCGACGATTTCCAGATGACCCGCCTGCCCTAGCGCGTTTGCTTTACTGAAAAATCCTGCGTTCGCTTGAGCGCAGGATTTTTAATTTCAATCAAGAACAATCTGTGCTATGATTCGATGAACATGGATCGCCGCCGATTAATCCTGTACCTGCTTCTCAATGCGTTCATCTCTGCATGTGTGACCGGCGCGATCCTGTTCTGGTATGACCGCAATTATCGACAAGCGGCTCTTTCCCCGGTTCAGCCTGCCTCGCCCGCCCAAAGCGACCCAGCCCTTCAACCGACATTCAACCCCAATGTAGACATTCCCGTAGAGATCGTCAGCATCGTCGGCGCAGGGACGTTGACCGCCGAGTCGGTTGTCGTCCGCAATGCGGGAGGTGAGCCGTTGAATCTTGCGAACTGGCAATTGCAGGACTCGGATAAGAATATCTTCGTCTTCCCGAACCTCACGCTCAACAATGGAGGCGCGGTGCAAGTCCATACGACTTCTGGAACGAACACCGTCATTGATTTATACTGGGGCGAGACCGAACCCGTTTGGCAGTCGGGTGAGGAAGCCGCGTTGCTCGACCCAAGTGGAAATGTCCGTGCGGTGTATAACGTGCCGTAAATTAAATTGGTAATTGGTAGGGGCGGGGTTATCCTCCCGGCCCATAACCAATAAGCATAAAATGGTAAGCATTCCTGAAATTTTTTGGTTCAATGATACAGGGCGGGGAGACTCCGCCCCTACATAAAACAACATGACCCAAGCCCTTTACCGTAAATACCGACCTCAAGAATGGCACGCCGTGATGGGACAAGACCACGTCGTCACCACGCTCAAGAACGCCATCGCGGCGGACCGCGTTGCGCACGCGTATCTCTTCGCGGGTTCGCGCGGGACAGGCAAGACCACGCTCGCGCGTCTTTTGGCGAAGGCGGTCAACTGTACGAATCCCGATCCCACCAAACGACCCGACAACGAATGTGAACTGTGCAAAGCCGTCAACGAGAATCGCTTCCTCGACCTGATCGAAATTGACGCGGCATCCAACACGTCCGTAGATGATGTCCGTGATCTGCGCGACAAGATCAACTTCTCGCCGTCGCAGGGCAAGTACAAAATTTATATCATTGACGAAGTCCACATGCTTTCGACGGCGGCGTTCAATGCCCTGCTCAAAACGCTTGAAGAACCACCCCCACATGCCATCTTTGTTTTAGCTACAACCGAAATTCACAAAATCCCTGCAACCGTTCTCTCACGCTGTCAGCGTCATGAGTTCCGCCGCGTGCCAGTGGGGGAGATAGTTACCAATCTCAAGATGATCGTCAAAGCCGAAAATCTTCAAGCAGATGACGATGCGCTCATTCAAATCGCTCGTCAGTCTGCGGGTGGGATGCGGGATGCGATTTCTCTGCTCGATCAACTTTCTTCTACGGGTGACCGTATCACGCTTGCCCTCGCGCAAACTGTGCTCGGCACTGCCACGAGTCAAACCGTGCTCGATACCCTCACGTCCATCATGGATCACGATCCCTCGCACGGGCTTGAGACCATCCACAAAGCGCTTGATGCGGGCGCCGATCCGCGTTCGCTGGCGCGTCAGATTGTTGAATATCTGCGCGGGCTCATGCTCATTCAAATGGGCAACGCGAATCAAGTCGAAGCCACGGCAGATGTCAAGAAGCAGATGCAAGCGCACGCCAAGTCCTTTTCGACGAGCGACGTCTTGCGGATGATGAGAGCCTTCAACAATGCCGCTGTGGATTTGCGCGGCGGCTGGCAGCCCTCGTTGAGTCTGGAACTTGCATTAGCAGAAGTTCTCGACGCTCCAGCCGAATCTCCGCAAATCGCCGCGCCGAGTCAACCTAAGCCGAAGCCTGTATCAACTCCCAGAACCGAGACTCAGCCTCAAGTTGAGTCCGAAACGGCTCCACATCCTGTAGAAAAATCTGCTGTCAGCGCGGGAGATGTCATCAAGGCGTGGAAGCACATGTCATCCGCTTTGCCAAAAGCGCAGGCGAATCTTTCGGCGTTGATGAATTCGGTCAAGATGATAGACGTTCACGGCTCGACTTTGATATTAGGTCTGGCAAGCGATGTGCTGGTCTCAAAGATTGATAAACCCGACCAGATCGAAGCCATCCAAAAACTGATCAAGGACCAATTCGGCGTGGATGTGTCCATCCGTTGCACGGTCACGAACGCCAAAGGCAAAATCCCTGCCAACGTTGCGCAGGACGGCATGGTCGCAACCGCCATCCAACACGGCGGCGAGATCGTGGACACGCAGGATTAAGAAACGAGAATAGATATTAGATACTCGATATTAGTTGAAAAACAAGTATCTAATATCTAACTCACCTTGCGCAGTCACAACTCCGAAGGAATGAAATGATTATAGATTTACGACGAATGGGCGTGTCAACCCCGAAGGGGTGTCATAGAATTGCGTGAAAGCATGTCATCCCTTCGGGATTTGACGGCGATTTGGGCTATTTTCTATCATCCTACCATCCCTTCGGGATTGAAGTGCGTAACATGAGATCTAATATCCAATTATCGAGGAGTAATTATGGCTAAAGGTTTCAACAAAGGACCCGCGATGGGCGGGCAGGCGGGGATGATGCAACAACTGCAACGGATGCAGAAGCAAATGGAAGAAGCGCAGGCGAAACTTGCCGTGGAAACAGTCACAGCCACGGTGGGCGGCGGCGCGATCAAAGTCGTAATGACTGGCGACCAGAAGTGTCAGTCCGTTGAAATCTCCCCCGATTTCATCAAAGACGCGGATGCCGAAATGTTGCAGGATTTGGTTTTGTCCGCAGTGAATATGGCGCTCGACCAATCACGCGAACTCCAACAAAAGTTGATGGGTCCGCTGGCGGGTGGGCTTCCTTTCTAGTTTACAAGTTGGCAGGTTGAAACGTTTGAACGTTCAAACCTGCCAACTTTCAAACCCTTATGTTATTACCTGAATCTATACAGTCATTAATCAACGCCCTCGAGCGCCTGCCGGGCATCGGGCCCAAATCCGCTTCACGGCTGGCATTCTATCTTCTCCGCGCTACTGACGATGTCTCTCAAGATTTGGCAAATGCTCTGGCTGGCTTGAAAGAAAACACGGCATTCTGTCAGGAATGCTTCAACATCACCGAAGCGGGACGCGAGCGTTGTGAAATTTGCGAGTCGCTCAAGCGCGATTCTTCCGTGATCTGCGTTGTTGAAGAGGCGCTGGATGTCCTAGCCCTCGAACGCACGGCTGGTTTCAATGGAAAGTATCACGTCTTGCAGGGAGTGTTATCTCCCATCGAAGGCATCGGTCCCGACGATTTGAAGATCAAGCAATTGTTGGCGCGCGTGGCGAATGGGGGAGTGAAGGAAGTCATCCTTGCAACCAACCCCAGCATGGAGGGCGACGCGACCGCGTTGTACCTGCAAAATCAGTTGAAACAATTCGGCGTGCATGTCACCCGTCTCGCGCGCGGACTTCCCATGGGCGGCGATTTGGAATATGCGGATCAGAACACATTGTTGAGAGCGTTGTCAGGCAGACAGGATATGAATTAATTCGTAGGGGCGGACGGCCGTCCGCCCCTACGAAATTTTATGAACATCACCATCCTCACCTACGGCTCGCGCGGCGATGTGCAACCGTTTCTTCCCTTGTCTGTCAAATTGATTTCACGGGGGCATTCCGTCAGACTTGCCGCGCCGAGTCGTTTCCAGAATCTTGTTGAAGAGCACGGCATCACATTCGTCCCTTTGCCGGGCGATCCTGCAACTGCCATTCTGCGCATCAACGATGCAGGCAGTAATATCGTCAAAATGATCTATGAAGGGTGGACTCACGCGCTGCAAGTTGGTCCCGAGGTGTTTCGACAAACTGCCGAGGCGTGCAAAGATGCCGATCTGATCATCCACGCTTTTTCGCACGCCGTTGACGCGCATACGCGGGCGCGCGAAATGAACATTCCCGATGTTCACGTGCAAACGTTCCCGATGTACGCGCCCACAGGCGATTATCCAAACGTTGTCCTGCCTGACCTGAAAATCCGTGCGTTGAATTATTTCACACACATCGTGGGAGAGAAGATCATCTGGCGGCTAACTCGATTTGGATTTGAACGAATAAGCCGCCGCGCAGGATTCCCCAAACGTAAACTTTTTTTCCCTTTTGACAAAGACCCGCTTCGCCTCCCGACGCCGATTCTGTGCGCGTGGAGCCCAAGCCTTCTCCCTGCTTCAAAGGAATGGACAGCCAACGTTCACGTGACAGGATATTTCTTTTTTGATGAAACCGAATCGTATCAACCGCCTCCCGAATTAAGAGACTTTCTCGATGCAGGCAAACCTCCCATTTGTGTTTCGTTTGGGAGCATGGTCAATCGCGACGCAGAGAAGATTCGCCGAATCGTTAATGAGGTTTTAGTGAAAACGAGTCAACGCGGGATCATTCTTTCAGGATGGGGGAGCGCGCACAAGCCCACCTCAGGCGATCTCCTTTACCTCGAATCCGCACCGCATGACTGGCTCTTGCCTCGCTGTACAATGCTCATCCACCACGGCGGCGCAGGGACGGTTGCCGCCGGTCTTCGGGCAGGCATTCCGCAAGTCATTGTGCCGTTCATGACCGACCAACCCTTTTGGGCGCGGCGAGTCCACGCGGCGGGCGCCGCGCCAAAACCGATTTTGGTCAAAAATTTATCCGTCGAACGGTTGATCCGAGCGATTACCGAAGCGAATGGAGATGCGATTCGCAGACGGGCGCAGGCGCTCGCGTATGCGATAAAGAATGAGGATGGCGTGATGTGTGCTGTCGAATTGATCGAGTCTCATGCTCGAAAATGGATAGAGATCAACGCGAGGCAAAATCAAACATGAACGTCACCATTCTCACCTACGGCTCGCGCGGCGATGTCCAGCCGTTTCTTCCGCTTTCGCTCGGACTTATGGCTCGCGGTCATGCCGTCAAACTTGCCGCGCCGCAGCGCTTCAAAGACCTTGTAGAAGAGCGCGGCATTTCGTTTGTCCCATTGGCGGGCGATCCTGAAGATTTGAGCCGCCGCTTGAACAATGTGGGTTTCAATCCGTTCAAACAAATACGCGAGATGATGAATCATGCCGTCGCGATCGGCGCGGATGTTGCGCGTCAAACCGACCAAGCCTGCCGCGAGGCGGAGCTTATCGTCCACACGTTTGCCCACACGGTCGGCGCGCACACAATCGCACGCGAAAAGAATATTCCCGATGTGCATGTGCAAACCTTTCCAATGTTCACGCCTACCGGCGATTATCCCAACGTCACCATGCCTGATCTGAAACTCGGCGCGCTGAATTACCTTTCACATTTCGCCGCCAGCCGAATTTCAAAATGGACCGCTGTATTTGGATATGAACAAGTCCGCCGCCGCGCGGGGTTGCCCAAACGCAAACTGTATTTTCCCTTCGATAAAGATCCGCTTCGCCCCCCGATGTTGATTCTGTGCGCGTGGAGCCCCAGCGTTTTGCCCCCTACGCGGGAGTGGGGAGGGAATGTGCACGTGCCGGGGTATTTCTTTTTTGAATCGGAAGTTTCGTATCAACCTCCGCCTGAATTACGAAAATTTCTCGATGCTGGAACGCCTCCCGTGTGTGTGTCTTTTGGGAGCATGGTCAACCGCGCCGCAGAGCGGATTGATGGGATCGTTCGCGAATCTTTGAGGCGGACGAACCATCGCGGAATCATTCTTTCAGGGTGGGGGAAAGTGGATCAACCTTCCTCGAAAGATTTGCTCTACTTGGAATCCGCTCCGCATGATTGGTTGCTGCCGCGCTGTAGGATGGTCATTCATCATGGCGGGGCGGGGACAACCTCCGCGGGTTTGCGCGCAGGGATACCGAATATCGTTGTACCATTCACAGCGGATCAACCATTTTGGGGAAGGCGAGTCCATGCTCTTGGCGCTGGACCTAAACCGATCCTTGTGGGGAATCTGTCCGTGGAAAAGTTGGCGAGCGCGATCGCTGAGGCTGAGTCAAAAGCCGCTGGGGAGCAGGCAGGTGAAATTGGTCGAGTGATTCGAGCCGAGGATGGGGTGAATCGCGCGGCAGAGTTGATCGAATCCCATGCCCGGAATTGGCATGAAAAGACAATTTTTTAAGGTGAATTTGTCTGACGACTATTGACAAAGTAGTGAAAAATCGTATAATCAGCGTTCGCCAGTAAGTTCACGGATCTCGTCCCCCTGACAGATCATTGAAAACTGAGTAGTGGTCTCACGTCAGAGACACAAGCCTGTTGGTTTTGCAGTCTGACGAGCCGATGTTGAAAGAGAACATCGGTTTTTCGTCTGTCGATGGAAAAACAGGCCGGAGCGAGACATCCAAGACCCGCTTCGCACCGCACCTTGACAACTGAATAGTGATAGGAAGCAACAACTCTGTCGAATCCAGTAATAAACCGTAAACTATACACTCGCAAGAGTGAAAAATTTTTTGCGGAGAGTTTGATCCTGGCTCAGGATGAACGCTGGCGGCGTGCCTAATACATGCAAGTCGAACGAGGTGCTTTTGTAGCAATACGGAAGTATCCTAGTGGCGAACGGGTGAGTAACGCGTTGGTGACCTGCCCCAAAGTGTGGAATAACAGTCCGAAAGGATTGCTAATACCGCATGTGGTCTCCGGGTTTAGAAACCGGTGACTAAAGGAGCAATCCGCTTTGGGAGGGACCTGCGTCCCATCAGCTAGTTGGTGAGGTAACGGCTCACCAAGGCGACGACGGGTAGGGGACCTGAGAGGGTGGCCCCCCACAATGGAACTGAAACACGGTCCATACACCTACGGGTGGCAGCAGTAGGGAATATTGCTCAATGGGCGAAAGCCTGAAGCAGCAACGCCGCGTGTGCGATGAAGGTCTTCGGATCGTAAAGCACTTTTCTGCGAGATGAGAAAGGACAGTATCGTAGGAATAAGTCTCGGCTAACTACGTGCCAGCAGCCGCGGTAAAACGTAGGAGGCGAGCGTTATCCGGATTCACTGGGCGTAAAGCGCGTGCAGGTGGTTCGGTAAGTTGGGCGTGAAATCTCCCGGCTCAACTGGGAGAGGTCGTCCAATACTACCGGGCTAGAGAACAGAAGAGGAAGATGGAATTCCCGGTGTAGTGGTGAAATGCGTAGATATCGGGAGGAACACCAGTGGCGAAGGCGATCTTCTGGTCTGTTTCTGACACTCAGACGCGACAGCTAGGGTAGTAAACGGGATTAGAGACCCCGGTAATCCTAGCCGTAAACGATGTGAACTTGGCGTTGGTGGGTTAAACTCCATCAGTGCCGCAGCAAACGCGATAAGTTCACCGCCTGGGGACTACGGCCGCAAGGTTAAAACTCAAAGGAATTGACGGGGGCCCGCACAAGCAGCGGAGCGTGTGGTTTAATTCGATGCTACACGAAGAACCTTACCCAGGCTTGACATACAGGTGGTAGGGATCCGAAAGGTGACCGACCCGCAAGGGAGCCTGAACAGGTGTTGCATGGCTGTCGTCAGCTCGTGTCGTGAGATGTTCGGTTAAGTCCGCTAACGAGCGCAACCCTCGCTACGTGTTATACGTGTCACGTGGGACCGCCGGTATTAAGCCGGAGGAAGGTGGGGATGATGTCAAGTCAGCATGGCCTTTATGCCTGGGGCTACACACACGCTACAATGGGCAGTACAATGGGTTGCCAAGCCGCGAGGTGGAGCCAATCCCGCAAAACTGTCCTCAGTTCAGATTGCAGGCTGCAACTCGCCTGCATGAAGCCGGAGTTGCTAGTAAACGCGCGTCAGCTATAGTGCGTTGAATACGTTCTCGGGCCTTGTACACACCGCCCGTCACGTCATGGGAGCTGGTAACACCTGAAGCCGGTAGTCTAACCGCAAGGAGGACGCCGTCGAAGGTGGGGCTGGTGACTGGGACGAAGTCGTAACAAGGTAGGTGTACCGGAAGGTGCGCCTGGATCACCTCCTTTCTAGAGTACTCGAGCGATCTCCCTCACGCGAGGTCTGCTCCACTCATTTTCATGTGCCTTACGGTGATGAGGCGCTGGTCGCAGAGGAAGAGTTTCCTGTCACTACTCAGTTGTCAATGTCCATACGGGCTTGTAGCTCAGTTGGTTAGAGCACTGTGCTGATAACGCAGGGGTCACAGGTTCGAATCCTGTCAAGCCCACTAACCCAGTTATTCTGGGGATGTAGCTCAGCGGGAGAGCAGCGCGTTTGCAACGCGAAGGTCGCGGGTTCAAATCCCGCCATCTCCACTGAGTTCGTTGGAAGTTTTGGAGTAGAGAATAAATTTGTTAAACGGCACGCAGACATAACGTCAGAAAACGCACCGCAATTTCAAAGGTCGAATCGTTACGACCCGGCGGTGTGTGCCGGGTCGAATTGTCTCTATCGTTGAAAGTTGTTGAAGGGTGAACGATGCTCCGGATCTCGATCCAGCGCATCGCTCACCGGTCAAACGGTGATTGCACCTTAATAACTGAATAGTAACTAAAAGATATATCCTCAAATAACAAGAAATATTTGTAGGCCGAAAGAAGAGTAATAAATTCTCCGCATCACGTGGAGAAGCTACTAAGGGCTTTCGGTGAATGCCTTGGCGCCAAGTGCCGATGAAGGACGTGAGACACTGCGATAAGCCCCTGGGGAGCCGTGTATAGGCTTCGATCCGGGGATGTCCGAATGAGGAAACTCGCTCGAGCGAACCTCGAGCATCCTCCTGCTGAACACATAAGTTGGAGGAGGGGCACTCAGGGAACTGAAACATCTAAGTACCTGAAGGAAAAGAAACAATTCTCCTAGTAGTGGCGAGCGAACGGGGAACAGCCCAAACCGCCCATGCTTGCATGGACGGGGTTGTAGGGTCTGGCATATGGAAGTCAAAAAACAGTCAGTTAGCGGAAAGGTGTGGGATAGCCTGCCACAGAGGGTAACAGCCCCGTATGCGAAAACTGATTGTCTTCCGCCAGATACCTGAGTACTACCGGGCACGCTAATCCGGTAGGAATCTGGGGAGTCCACTCTCCAAGGCTAAATACATTTGGCGACCGATAGTGAACAAGTACCGTGAGGGAAAGGTGAAAAGTCCCCCCGTTAGGGGAGTGAAATAGAACCTGAAACCGAAAGCCTACAAACAGTTGGAGGGCTAACAGTGGGTTGAGCGCTGTAGAAATACAGATGTTCCCCGCTATGCCTGACAGCGTGCCTCTTGGAGAATGAGCCTGCGAGTTAATCTCAGTGGCTAGGTTAAGGGAGTGACACCCGAAGCCGTAGCGAAAGCGAGTCTGAACAGGGCGTACAGTCGCTGGGATTAGGCCCGAAACCGGGTGAGCTACCCATGGGCAGGGTGAAGCGAGTCTAATCACTCGTGGAGGCCCGAACTTACTAACGTTGCAAAGTTAGAAGATGACCTGTGGGTAGAGGTGATATGCCAAACGAACTCGGAGATAGCTGGTTCTCCCCGAAATAGCTTTAGGGCTAGCGTCATGCGTTTAATACTGGAGGTACAGCACTGAATGGGCTAAGGGGCTTACCGCTTACTGAACCCAATCAAACTCGGAATGCCAGTATTCCAGAGCATGGCAGTCGGACCACGGGAGATGAGTTTCGTGGTCGAAAGGGAAACAGCCCAGACCATCAGCTAAGGTCCCAAAATCTACACTAAGTGGGAAACGAGGTGAGATTACTTGAACAACCAGGAGGTTGGCTTAGAAGCAGCCACCCTTTAAAAAGTGCGTAACAGCTTACTGGTCTAGTGATCTTGCGCGGAAAACTTAACGGGGCTAAGTGTAGTACCGAAGCTATGGGTCTCAGCGCAAGCTGGGGCAGTAGGGGAGCGTTCCGTCAGCGGTGAAGGTCGATCGATAAGGGCGACTGGAGCGGACGGAAGTGAGAATGCAGGCATGAGTAGCGTATAAACACGTGAGAACCGTGTTCGCCGTAAATCTAAGGTTTCCGACGCCAGGTCATTCCGCGTCGGGTTAGTCGGGTCCTTAGCCGAGGCCGAAAGGCGTAGGTGATGGACATCCGGTCAACATTCCGGAACCACTCAGGATGAGTGATGGGGGGACGCAACGAGGTAGGCCAGCCTGCTATTGGATGCAGGTGCGATCTGCTTAGGCGTTGAGGCTGATTGGCAAATCCGTCAGCTGAGCTGAGGCAAGAGCGAGCCGTAAGGCGAAGTGGTTGAGCCTTGTTGCCAAGAAAATCCTCTAAACGTTGATTTCTGAGTGCCCGTACCGCAATCCGACACTGGTAGATGGGTAGAGTATACCAAGGCGAACGGGAGAACCCTTGTTAAGGAACTAGGCAACATGACCCCGTAACTTCGGGAGAAGGGGTACCTTCGAGCGTTCGGGTAACCAAAGCGCTTGAGGGTCGCAGTGAAATGGCTCTGGCGACTGTTTAACAAAAACACAGGTCTCTGCTAAGCCGTAAGGCGATGTATAGGGGCTGACGCGTGCCCAGTGCCGGAAGGTTAAGGAGAGAGGTTAGCGCAAGCGAAGCTTCGAACCGAAGCCCCGGTGAACGGCGGCCGTAACTATAACGGTCCTAAGGTTAACAATTCGCTAGCCTTAGTAAAATCGAACTATATGCGGGAAAATCCTCCTACAGCCAGTCGGTACTCGTTGTAATCAAATACAGCAGTAAAAATCCGCTGGACATGGGGATAATCCGCAGGGAAGGCTTCCATGATGGATAACGATGCAATAGTGGAAGAACCCTCAGAGACTTCACGTTCGATCTTGACTGAATCAAGATTGGAAGCGCAATGGGTTGTAGGGTTTGTAGATGGAGAAGGTTGTTTTTATGTTGGCATCAATGCCCAGCCCGAGATGAAATCAGGCTATCAGGTATTACCTGAGTTTACGGTTGTACAGCACAAACGTGACGTGCAGCTGTTGTATGCCCTGAAAAAGTTCTTTGGTTGTGGTGTGGTGCGGCTGAATCACGGTGACCGAATGGCGTACCGTGTAAGAGGGTTGGAAAACCTCCGGGAACGGATAATTCCGTTCTTTGAAAAGCATCCTTTGAAAACGAAGAAGCATCTTGATTTTCTGAAATTCAGAAAGATAGTGCTTCTGATGGAAAAAGAAGAACATCTGCACCCCTCCGGGATCGAAAAGATCCGCCAACTCGCTTCTGAGATGAATACAGGTCGAGAAAGATAAAGTCCGGCTTCTCTGGAAACAGAGTAAGAATCATCCGAGCGAAATTCCTTGTCGGGTAAGTTCCGACCCGCACGAACCGCGTAACGATCAGAGCACTGTCTCAACAAGGGACCCGGTGAAGTTGAAATGGCTGTGAAGATGCGGCCTACCCGCAGCAGGACAAAAAGACCCCGTGGAGCTTTACTGCATCTTGGCATTGTATTTGGACATGATCTGTGTAGCATAGGTGGGAGGCTTTGAAGCTGGGGCGTCAGCCTCGGTGGAGCCTTCAGTGAAATACCACCCTGATTATGTTTAGATCCTAACCCCGTTCCGTCATCCGGACGGGGGACCGTGCCAGGTGGGCAGTTTGACTGGGGCGGTCGCCTCCTAAATGGTAACGGAGGCGCCCAAAGGTTCCCTCAGGTGGAATGGAAACCCACCACAGAGTGTAAAGGCATAAGGGAGCTTGACTGCAAGACCAACGCGTCGAGCAGATACGAAAGTAGGGCTTAGTGATCCCACGGTACCGAGTGGAAGGGCCGTGGCTTACCGGATAAAAGCTACCCCGGGGATAACAGGCTGGTGAGATCCAAGAGTTCACATCGACGATCTCGCTCGGCACCTCGATGTCGGCTCATCGCATCCTGGGGCTGGACAAGGTCCCAAGGGTCGGGCTGTTCGCCCGTTAAAGCGGTACGCGAGCTGGGTTCAGACCGTCGTGAGACAGGTCGGTCTCTATCCGCTGTGGGCGTAAGGGATTTGAGAGGAGCTGCTCCTAGTACGAGAGGACCGGAGTGGACTGACCTCTGGTGTGCCAGTTGTTCCGCCAGGAGCATTGCTGGGTAGCTACGTCGGGCAGAGATAACCGCTGAAAGCATCTAAGTGGGAAACTCGCCTCAAGATTAGATCCCTGTAATCCAGTTAATGGAGTAAGACCGCAGGTAGACCACCTGCTATATAGGCAACAAGTGTAAGCGCAGTAATGTGTTGAGCTAAGTTGTACTAATGGTCGAGGGCTGAATCCCGTGATGTGGAGAACTTATTACTCTTCCACGCAACCTATCTTAAAGTTACTGTTCAGGACCAATTTGTGAAATAGTCCCTTGGTGATTGGAGCGACGGGGGTACACCCGGTCACATCCCGAACCCGGCAGTTAAGTCCGTCAGCGCCGATGGTACTTGGAGGGCGACCTCCTGGGAGAGTAGGTCATTGCCAAGGGGCTTTTCTTTTAAAATCTCACGCGCAGGCTTTCCAACTGCGCGTGATTCATGTATAATCTCGAATGCAGTTCGGTTGACGGGCTATGCCCTGACAACAACAAAAGAGGAGCGTGAAGCGCACGGTGTGATCCGATGATCATTTTGTCGTTTCTTATTCTTACAAACCCCTCAACCGACTCTGCATGAACGCAGAGTTTTTTATTTCCATGCGGGAAGGAGGTGACTTCGTTTGGCATCTGTAAATCTTCGTAACGGTGAATCGCAGGATTCGCTGTTGAAACGCTTTCGCAAAAAGGTCGTCAAGAGCGGTGTGCTCAGCACGGTCCGCCGCAAACGCTGGTTCGTTTCCAAGAGCGAACAGCGCCGCATGGAAAAGAAAAAGGCAATCCGCCGCATCAAGCGGCGCACCTTCACCCGCGATGGCGAGTGAAACCAGCAGAAAGAGGCACTATGGCTAAGGAAGAAGATAAAATTCGCGCCGAGGGAGTTGTGGTCGAGGCGTTGCCCGGCACCCAGTTCCGCGTCAAACTCGATAACGGACATCAGGTGCTAGCGTATCTCTCCGGCAAAATGCGCAAGCACTACATCCGCATTTTGCTCGGCGACCGCGTCGCCATGGAGATGTCCCCATACGATCTGACGCGCGCCCGCATCACCTTCCGCCAGCGCAAGAACGCGCCTATGCCCGCGCCTGTGGAAGAATAGCCATCCCTTCTTTATTCTTTGACGGAACATGAACGGCTCCCGGAATTTCGGGAGCCGTTTTGCATGGAATCGTGGATGCAGCAACGCTTCATTTCATGATGTTGATTGATCCACTACCCCGCACGGAGTCGACTCCCGCACGTGCGGCAGAAGCGATCGCCCGGCATCGAGCGTGTGCCGCACTCGTGGCAATAGGTCGCCTGGCTTGGATCCGCCGTCCCCCGGTTTGACCGTTTCCTTTGTCCGCCAGAGGAGGCGGGCGAGGCGGAGGTCACTCCGCGAAGCGAACGCCAATAAAAGAACAAGGCGAACGCGATCATGGCAAGCCCCACCAGTCCGATGATCCACGGGATCTGATCCACCGAGACGCGCCCCGGCGTGTTTTCGTCAATCGGCTCGGAGGGTTGCACTTGATTCGCCGCGCTGGGGTCGGTGAGCGTATCGCTTTGGCGCTCGTACTCGATCTTGAACTGATACGATTGCCCCATCTTCAAGCCCGATCTGGACACGACGCCGATCAAGTGCTGCCCATCGGGTGCGAGTTCGAGCGCATCGAGGGCTGGCGAGGGACTCACGTTCACGCTATCGGCTGGTAATTGCACGAGCAGGTTGAAATTTTCAGCGGGGTAGTCGCCGAACCAGTGGAAATAGAACGAGCGTTTATCGCCCTCGCGGTCCAGCGCTTGATAATATTCGATGCGATAGGGAATGTAGGATTCCACGTTGAGGGTGATGGTCTGCCAGTCGCCCTGTTCCGCAGGACTTTCAAATGGGGTGTTGACAAGTTGCCCGTTGGATTCGTATGCTACGGCGATCAAATTGCCGCCGCTGGGGAAGCGCAAGGTGACTTTTACCGGCAGAGGCGTTTGGGAGGAGACCACAAATTCGTTGATGACCAACATGCTGGGCTGGTCGAATTCCGCCCACAATTCGACGCCGAGCGATTCGAACTTTACGCCGCCCTGCGCGCCGACGCGCGTCGAAAATGAAAGGCACAAGATAAAAATAAATATGAGCAACCGATTCCGCATCGGCAACCTCCGTAATTTTCTCCCCGAATCTTACCATAGAGCCGTTCAGCTCCCGTTGAGCGCGCGCACTATTTTCCAGCAGGCGAGGTTCGCGGGAGTTTCGATGCCGTGTTTTTCCCCGGCGCGCGCCACCGCGCCGCAGATTGCGTCGATCTCGGTCGGCGCGTTACGAAGCACATCCTGCAACATGGACGATTGATTGGCGGCGGTCTTGCGCGCCACATCCTCCGCCATTGCTACAGGATCGTCAAACGGTAGCTTTATTTCTTCCGCGTTGGCGACTTCGGCAACTTCGCGCGCTAGTTTTCCCATCATCTCACGCGCGGACGGGCGATTCAACAATTCGCCGTTCGGGACCCGCAGTAACGCGGTCAGCGGGTTGATCGCCGCGTTGATGACGAGTTTGCCCCACACCAGCGATTGCGCGTCTTCGACGAGATGCACGTTGAATTTTGCGGAAGTCAACGCCGCTTCGATCGGGCGGATGGCTAGATGCCGCTCAACGGATACGACTCCCTCGCCCCCGGCGCGCGCCAAACCCGCCCCTACGAGAGTGGCTCCGGTCGTGGTACTGCCTAGTGCGACGCGAGTCGTTCCCAGTATTTCAGCAAGGGTTTCGTAATTGCCAATCCCGTTTTGGAGCGTGATCGCCAGACCATCGTCCGCGAGGCATTCTGTAAGCTGATGGGCGGCGCGTTCCGTCTGCCACGCCTTAACCAACACCAGCGCGTGCTTTGACCCGGCGCAATCGCGCGGATTTTGGGTGGCATGGACTTTGAATTTTGTTTCGTTCCCGTTTGCGTCAACCAGCCGCGCGCCTTCCTTTTGCAGGGATGCGATTCCCTCCTTCCACGTGCCGAGCATGGTGACGTTGTATCCTGCCTGTGATAAGCGCGCAGCGAACAGCGTGCCCAGTGCGCCTGTGCCGACGATGAGGATATTCATGAATGTTTGTGCGTCGCACCTTACGTGGTTGATAAATTTATCGTAATTGGTGCGACGCACCCTTGATTCAAATTTCCTTCAACAACGAATCCCACTCGCTGTCTTCCATCTCCACCGTATGCTCTTGTGCAGGGAAGCGTTTGGATTCGACATCCTCGATGTAATCAGCGAACGCCTTTTGCATATCGCCGTGGAAGTTCGCATACTTCTTGACAAACTTCGGCGTGAAGCGGTCGAACAAGCCAAGCAAATCGTGTGTGACCAGCACCTGCCCGTCACAGCCCGCGCCCGCGCCGATGCCGATGGTGGGAATGGAAATCTTCTTTGAGATCAATTCCGCCAGCCGCGCGGGGACCGATTCGAGCACAATGGAGAAACAGCCCGCCTCTTCGAGAATAACGGCATCTTCCACGAGTCGTTTCGCGGCGATGGCGGTTTTGCCTTGCGCGCGGAATCCTCCAAGTTGATTGACCGATTGCGGCGTCAGCCCGAGATGCCCCATCACGGGAATCCCCGCGCTGACGATGGAACGGATCGCGTCGGCGCGTTCGCGCCCGCCTTCGAGTTTGACCGCGTCCATGCCGCCGTGTTGGAGGAATCGGCCTGCGTTGCGCGTCGCCTCCTCCACGGAAACCTGATACGACATGAACGGCATGTCGCCGATGAGCAGGGCGGTCTTTGCCCCGCGCGAGACGGCGCGGCAGTGGTGGAGCATCTCCTCCATCGTGACGAGAAGCGTATTCTCGTAGCCGAGCACGACCATCCCGAGCGAATCGCCGACGAGGATGGAATCCACTCCCGCCTTGTCCATCGCCAGCGCGGTGGGATAATCGTACGCGGTGAGCATGGTGATGATCTCGCCGCGTTCCTTTTTCTGGCGATAGGTGAGGGTGGTGACTTTCTTGCGCGCGGCAGGCGCGCTGGTGGAAACGGGTGTTGCAGACATGGTATCCTCCGAATGGGTAGGAGCCGTTTGGTGCGGTCGTCCCCTGTGTTCGCCGCGGTGGACAGGCTTTGAGATTTTCCCGTCGCGTTCACGCAAAGCGGATACGCGCGGTGTGCTGATTATTCCACAAATTTCCTTTTTCGCCTATAATAAATTTATCGATATTCCATCTACGTAGGGGCGAGGTCATCTCGCCCCGTGTTTTTCATTCAACAAAAGGGCGGGGGTCCCCCGCCCCTACGATAACACGAGGAGAATTTCCATGAAAAGAATGTTCGGCTTTTTGATCGGGATCGTGGTCGGTAGTCTCGTCGGTTCGACCATCGCTCTGTTGCTGGTGCCCGAATCTGGCGAGGAATTGCGCGGGATGATCCGCGCCCGCGGCGAAAATTTCTTCAACGACGTACGCCACGCTGCGGATGAACGCAGGATCGAATTGCGCCACAAGTTGGACGAGTTGCGCGCGCCGAGGGACGCGGAATAGACACTCAAGGTTGCCGTAGCCCACACGGCAGTTGATCCCGCGGAAACGGCGGTAACCGTCGTTTGATAAACGGAAGTAAAGTCAATTAAAGGATTTACCGTAGCAACCCCTGTGTTGTATGATCCAAAAGCCATATTGGCAACAGTTGCACTCCCGAGGCCCAAAGTAACACTTGCCGTGATATTCTGACCTCCTCCCCCGAGAATCAAATTAAGTGATGTGGGGTTGGTTGTAACCTGACAAGGAACAGGTGTGGGCGTTGGTGTTGGCGGAACTGGTGTGCCGGTCGGTGCTGATACTGTGATATTCGTATCGGTCGAAGCAGCCGAGGGACAAGTCCTGCCGTCACTCAAGATTGCGGTAGCCCAAACGGCAGTTGATCCCGCGGAAACCGCGGTAACGGTCGTTTGGTAAATTGATGAAAAATCAATGGAGGGATTTACGGTTGCAACACCCGTATTGTATGACCCGAAACTCATCTGGGCAATAGTTGCACTGCCAAGTCCGGAAGTAACAGTAGCAGTAATATTTTGACCTCCTCCCCCGACAATTAAATTAAGTGAGGATGGATTTGTCGTTACTTCACAAGGAACAGGTGTCGGTGTGGCCGGAATGGGCGTATTAGTCGCCGGAGGCGGGCTCGTCGGCGAAGGGCTTGGTGTTGAGGAAACAACCCCTGCAATACAACAACTCCCCGGAGACCCTGTGGAATCATTCGTACAATTTACAACTGACGGATCCGGATTCTCATCAATACATGGATCATTAGAACTATACACACCTTGATCACTCTGACACGATGACGCTCCCGAACCGCTACATGAGTACGAACTTGTTAATCCCGGCTCTTTCTGACATCCACCAACACCATCAGGCCCACAAGTAAACTGTTGAATCGTTATGGCACCAGCACAGCAGGGCAAACCAGGAGCACCACAAGCTGGATGGGGACAAGTTTGAGCCGAAACGTCAGAATAATAAAAAAAAGATACTACACTTAGCAGTATTAACTCAAATAGAAAAAAACGAATTTTTGACATAATTATTCAACTTTTGGTATGACAAAATTCCTGGTGTACGACCGCACGGCAAACTGAGCTAAGTTAAGATTTTCTAAGTTACCACCGACAACTTTACTTAAGGTTGTGCTCTCTACTGGCGCCTTTCCGAAACCCGCCCCCGGATAAAAATCACAAACAGGGTCGTTAGATGCTTTGCAAAACCTATCCAAAGCATCTCCAGAACTATTTTGGCCTGCCATAATATACGCTAAAATCAGTGTGACATGCTCTCCTTTTATAAAATCAACTGAACCAACGGGGACTATACCAACATTGTCTAGTTTATAATCCCCATCTTTTTTCGAAAATTCACCCAAGTTTACTACGCCACCCATCGTAACCGAGAAATATTTTCTCATCCCGCCACTTAGGAATCCCAATTCAAGATCAACAACTTCGGTCTCACCATCGGAAGATAAATATTTCCTCGAGTCATTAATCCAAACATTACTAATGTTAATCTCCTTAAAAGGGGCGCCGCTTGTTGTGAAAGACTCACCTACATAAAGTTCTCCTGCAGGTAAATCCCGATCTCCCACTGAAGGCCCGACAACTATATCCGGGGAATTTTCTCTATTTCTAAGAGAAAGGAGTAAATAAGTACCATACCCAAAAAGTAAAACTAAAAAAACCGTAAGAATATAAAGAACGCTTTTCCTCATATAGAATTATTGTGTATCAATAAGGTGGGAGAGGTCAAGTGTGAAACGCTTAAAGAAGTTTTTAGCGATGTTCAAGAATATTCAAACGCAACCAGGCATCATCTATGGGTGTTAATGCACCAATCATATCCCATAAATCGTTCGGGTTTTCAATAGAAAATTCACTATTCACTCTTAGGGCAGCTTTTGAAAACAAGAGAGCTTGTTCAACATCAGCTTTGGTTGGTATATTTCTCGCATCACCTTTTGATATTTGGTCTTCGCACCAAGCAATAAATTCCGAAGAAGATGTTAACCCCAAACGATTAGCACAACCAGACAGATCGGTTCCCGGCGAAGGAAACTCCCAAGCAAAATTAAATTTAACATCAATCAACCGGGGCGGATTCTCCTTTTGAATAGCGCGTATTATTTCTAAAATCTGTTTTACCTCTAGTTTTTTGGGTATGATACTTTCTGGATCTTTTTGTTGCGCAAAGTTCATAAGCCCAATTTCATCAATTGAAACCTTGACAACTCGGTTATTATGAAAAACTAATGCAGTCACTGTCCCATCTTCTACTTTTAGGCCCAGGAGTCCAACACCCGCTGCAACATAGCCAACTTCCCTCGCTTCTTCTGGAGTCTTTATCCAATAAACTCGACTATCAATTCCTCCAAATTCTTGTGGCGAACGGGTAATTGTAAAGTCTACAACTTCCCATTTTTTTGTTTTTTCGTTATATTTTGCAACATTTACAAGATCGTCTCCATCTGTATCACTAAACCCTGCATCTAGTTTCATTTGGGTAAAAGCTTCTTGGTTTCCTTCTCCATCATCAACCAAAACCACACTTGTTTCATCAACCGGTCCCCAAATCCCTTCTGAAGGTTTTAAATCCACCCATTTCCCCTTTTCAAAAACCTGCACTGCCCCGCCTTCACTTGTCTGAAACCCTTCGGGGGTTGTTGTCGGGCTAGGAGGGAGTGTCGCGCTTGGTGTGATGGTCGGGGTCGGCGGCAGGGCAGTGAATGTAGGAGGCACAGTTGTAGCAGGCGCGCAGGCAATCAACAGCAGGAACAAAAGAAAGATTGATTTTTTCATGCCGACCTCCAATGTGAAGGGTCATTATCTTGGGGTGTGTACTCAGAGTAGATTTTACAACCGAATCCCACCTCTCCACCACCGAATCCCTTGCAACCGACCCGCGCTTTTAATGTACAATATAGGCGAGGTGCAACATGACCCTTCAGGAACAAATTCAAAAGCAAATCGCCAAACTGCCTCCCGAAAAACAAAATGAGGTGTTGGATTTCATTTCCTTCCTGCAACAGCGCAGTCCAACGCGCACAACTCGCAAGCGTCAATCGTTGAAGAAGCATCCCGCCTTCGGGTCATGGGGCGGGCGAAAAATAAACGCGCTAACCTATCAGAACGCTATGCGTGCCGAGTGGGATAAACGTTTGTGAATGCCGTTTTCGATGTAAAGTAGTTTTGAGGTGAAACATGACTTTTGCTCAACTCCTAACTGAAATTGACCGCCTCTCGACGAACGAAAGACTGAGACTACTGGAGGCGCTGACCCGCTCCCTTCAAGTTGACCTGCGTCCTACGCGGAAATCGCGCAAGGGGTCGTCCTTGAAACGCGTCCGGGGAGCCCTTCGCTTGCGAGGCGACAAGGCTCCTACTGACCGGGAACTGCGAGACGAGTACGTTAATGTCCTTTCACAAAAGCATCAATAATGCGCGCCCTCATTGACACGAACATCCTGATGGATGTGTTCTTTGAACGCGAACCTCATGTGAAAGCCTCCGCTAAACTATGGCAGGCATGCGAAGATGGAACGTGCGAGGGGTTCATCAGCCCGCTTACGCCGGTCAACATTTACTACATCGCCCAAAAACGGATTTCAAAATCGGAGGCGCGGAAATTGGTGGCAGAAACGCTGAAAGTCTTTTCAGTCGCGCCCATCGGCTCAAATGAACTTCAAGAGGCGCTCCAATCGCGGACTGTTGACTATGAAGACGCCGTCCAAATCTCAGCCGCGGTTGCGTCGGGTTTGGATGCTGTCGTAACTCGAAATGCAAGCGACTACGCCAATTCGCCTTTGCCTGTGTATTCCCCGGACGAATTTCTAGAACAGCTATGAATCACTTTCTCTGCTTGTTTATGGCTTCCCGATAAAAATCATCCGCCCTCTGCATATTCCCCCCATACTCCGCCCGCGCGGAAATGATTTCCCGATTTAACCCTGCGGCTTTAGCCCGCAGGGTTTTATTTTCAATGGCTTCAACCAATGCCGATGAAATTGACTGCGGATCGTTCGAATCGAACAACAATCCATTTTCATTTGGCGTGATCCACTCGCGGATGGACTCGAGATCGCCCGCGACGGGGAAACATCCGCAAGCCATACCTTCGAGCAGGGTGTTCGGTGTGCCGTCGTGAACGGAGGGCGAGACCATAATTTGCGCGCGGCGGTACAAATCTGCGATTTGGTCCGGGGGAATCAAGCCGAGTAATTCTACTGAATCTCCTATCCCTAATTCTCTAATCCACTTTTGCCCTTGTTCTTCGCCAGCCATTCCCGTACAAACGAATTTTGCATTGGGATGTTTCGCCAACACAAGTGGAATTGACTTGAAAAATGTGTCGTTCCGCACGTAGGGACGAAATCCACGCGGGTTGAGAATGATCGGTTCTTCGACGGGTTTTGCGGGTGGGTAAAAAATATTCGTGCGGATGCCGCCATTGCCCGGCGCGACGAGGCTTGGTTTTGAAGAGTCAAAGCCCCACTCTTTTGCCAGCCGCATATCGCGGTGACAGTCCGCGTGGATGGCGTCAGTGAATTGCATCGTTCGGCGCGTGTAATATCGCATGAGTGGGGAGGATGGCGCGTGCAGAGTGAAGTCATTGCCCCAGGTGGAAACAACCAATGGTGGTCTCGATACGGCGTCGGTTGAGTAGCCCGAAGGGCGTATCGAAACCCCGCCGCCTACTCGACCACCGATTGCATTTGCTGCAATCATCCCCTCATACGGAATCCGCATGGCGTGGATGAGATCGGGTCTCACTTCCTCGATGAATGCGCTCAGTTGTTTCGCGGCGCGTCGAATCGTCAGCGGACCGAACCACTGCCGAATGACGGTACGCAAGCCCAATGTCCGGGCTGAGGCGGCGCCGGGGCGGTGAGTCGCTTTCTTGAGTCCGCTGAACGCGACGGGGATTGTTTCCATCCGCATGACCGGCAAATCCATTGTTGCTGGAAAAGTGGAGGCGATGTAAATCTCATCCCCGCGTTCGATGAAGTGACGGATCCAGTTGAGCGCGATGGGGGAGCGGGCATCCACCACGTACAGAATTTTCATATTTGTGATTATACGTCATTGCCCGAAGCGGCAAGACGGGGTATAGTTATTGAGAATGGACAAGAAGAAAATCCTCGTCGTCGAAGACAACATGGATAATTACGAACTCGTGCGCGTGATTCTGGAGCACGGCGGCTATGATGTGTTTCTTGCAGTGAACGGGCGCGACGGTGTGGACGCCGCACGATTGCAACAACCTGACCTGATCCTGATGGACTTGGGCTTGCCTGAAATGGACGGCTGGACCGCCGCGGAAAAATTGAAATCGGACGATACGACGAAAACCATTCCGTTATACGCGATCACGGCGCACACGTTACCGCGCCACCGCGACCGCGCGTTGCGGGCAGGATGCGATGGCTATTTTACGAAACCACTCATCGTGGAAAATTTTTTAGCAGAACTTGCGCGTGCCTTCGAGAAAAAGAAGAAAAAACGGCGGCCGAGGAAGATCTTGTTTTAGTGCCAGCCATAGCGTAACAAATTGCACGCGTTTGGGTCATGGATTGGGTCGTTTTGAATGCTGGTAGGCTTGTCGAAGTTAATTCAAATAAAGAGGTAATAAAATGAAGCAAATTTGTGTCGTCGGCGTTGGGTATGTCGGTCTGGTGACCGGCGCCTGTTTCGCCGATTTGGGTAACCGTGTTGTTGCGCTGGATGTGGACGCGAAACGCATCGAAAATCTCAACAAGGGCATCATGCCCATCTATGAGCCGGGGTTGGAGGAACTCGTCAAGCGCAATGTGAAAGCAGGCCGGTTGAGTTTCACCACATCGTACCCCGACGCGTTGAAAGGTGCGGAGTTCGCCTTTATCGCGGTGGGGACTCCCGAAGGTGTGGATGGCGCGGCGGACCTGCAATACGTGGAAGTTGCCGCGCGCTCGATCGCCCAACACATGTCCGCGCCGCTCATCATCATCAATAAATCCACGGTTCCCATCGGGACAGGGGACTGGGTCGCCGACATTGTGAGATCCGCCCAGCCCAAGCCGATCGACTTTGCCGTGGTCTCGTGCCCTGAGTTTCTGCGCGAAGGTTCCGCCATCGCGGATTTCATGTCGCCGCACCGCAACGTGATCGGGTCGTTGGATAAAGACGCCGCGAACAAAGTGGCGCAATTGCATCTTCCCCTGCGCGCACCCATCGTAATTACCGACTTGCGCACCGCAGAGATGATCAAGTACGCAAGTAACGCCTTCCTCGCGGCAAAAATTTCATTCATCAACGAACTCGCCGATGTGTGCGAAGCCTACGGCGCGGACGTGAAAGAGGTCGCGGCGGGTATGGGCTACGACGCGCGCATCGGGCGTCACTTCCTCGATGCCGGTCTCGGCTGGGGCGGCTCGTGCTTCCCGAAGGATGTGCAGGCGCTGGCGTTCATGGCAAAACAAAAAGGACTCAACCCGCGCATTCTCGATGATGTTGTCAATGTGAACTATGACCGCCGCAGGGATGTACCAATGCAAGTAGAAAAATTGCTCGGCGGGAATTTGAAAGGGAAGACCGTCGGCTTGCTTGGGCTGGCGTTCAAGGAAAATACCGACGATATGCGCGACGCGCCGTCGGTGGATATTTCGAACGCGCTGATCGCCGCAGGGGCGAAGGTCCGCGCGTACGACCCGGTCGCGCGCGAAGTCGCCGCGCCGATGATGCCGGCTGTGGAGATCGTCAGCGATGTGTACGAAATGGCGAAAGGCTGTGATGCGCTGGTTGTCGTCACGCCGTGGAACGAGTTCAAGCAGATCGATCTCGAAAAGGTCAAGAGTTTGCTCAAGTCGCCGGTCATCTACGATGGGCGCAACATCTACGATCCCCCGCGCATGTACGAGATGGGCTTCAACTACCGCGCCATCGGGCGACCGTCGAACAACGGCCGCGCGTAACCATATCGATTGAAACACTCGTCGTGGCAACTTCAGTCGCCTTGTAGCCGCACGACTGAAGTTGTTACTACGTTTCTTGAACAAAAATATTTGTCGGGTAGTCGTGTACAATAGCCCCGCTACCCGACTTTTATTTAATCATCCTGCTTTTTGGCTGACCGACTACATGACCAACACTCCTCCCGTTTGCAACTACGAAGGCTCCGATTACCAAAAATCATTTTGGGAACACGGCGGCCGCGAATACGAAGACCGCACGGAAGCGATCGCGCTCAAGCGACTCCTGCCTCCGGGCGGGCGCCTCCTTCTCGAACTTGGGGCTGGCGCTGGACGGAACACGCCGCGTTATCGCGGCTTCGACCGCGTTGTGCTCCTCGATTATTCGCGCACCCAACTCGAACAAGCGCAACAGCGACTAGGAAACTCTGACAAATACGTTTATGTCGCGGCGGATGCGTACCGCCTCCCGTTCGTGGATGGCTTGTTCGACGCGGCGACGATGATCCGCGTCCTGCATCACATGGCAGACGCGCCAAAGGCATTAAGGCAGGTGAAAAATGTTTTGCACTCGAACGGTATTTTCATTCTGGAATTTGCGAACAAGTTGAACCTGAAAGCCATCCTTCGTTATTGGCTCCGCAGGCAGGCATGGAGTCCGTTCACGCGTGAGCCTGTCGAGTTTGTGAAACTCAATTTCGATTTTCACCCAAAGGCGATACGTCAATGGCTCAGTGACTTGGGGTTTGCCATCGAGAAGGTGTTGACCATCTCGCATTTTCGAGTTGGGTTTTTGAAAAGAATCATTCCGACGAGCATTTTGGTCTTTTTCGATTCGATCCTTCAATGGACCGGCGCGTGGATTCAAGTCACGCCTTCGGTGTTCGTGAAAGCGAAATTGGTAGGACGAGATACGCGAAGCGTCTCGTCCTACAACGACAGTGTGATTTTGTTCTTCAAATGCCCCGAATGCGGACATCATCCGCTGGAAGACAAAAGCGCGTATCTCCATTGTTTGAATTGCGGTAGGAAATGGGGAATGAAAGGCGGGATTTACGATTTCCGAGAACCGTTATAACAAACCGATTTTAAAGAAAGCCAGATAACAAGGAGAATGTATGAGTTCAAAAAAATTCGTCCGTTCGTTCGTGTTGGTGTGTCTATTCCTCGCGGCTTGTGTTACCGTGCCAGCGCCGCCGCCGCAGGTAGAGCCTCCGTCGGTGGATGTGCCTAACGTGGAGGTTCCCACTTTACCGGCGTTGCCCATCGGCGGTCAACCGGACAGTGACGCGCCGCGCACCTCCGATGTTGATCTGACGCGCTTGCAGGTGGGAGACGGAAAATATTCGACAAGCCCTCAAGCGGGATATGTGTTCTCGTGCCAGACGCAATTCACGGGTGGCGGGGCGACCGGCACCGGGAACTGGATGAACGGCGATGGAACGTGGGATGCGACGAAGAAAGCCGTGGTGGATGGATCTGTGACGTGGCCCCATTCCTTCACGATTTCGGTTCAAGGCGATCAACGCGTCTTCACCGGCAACAACCTGCCTGACCATCCGACCGGGGTTTTCCCCATTTCATCGAGCGATGACGCCTACGCGGTGGACCGCAACCCGAATTCGATCCGCGAGCAGTCCGTCACGTTGACGTTACCCGCCACTCCTGCCGTAGCGGCACAGCCGAGTTGTGTGGGCGGTGAAGTGGGCATCATGCTTTCCGGCGTGGTCATTTTCAACGCGTTCGATGCGGAAGGGCGCGACGCGGGCGCGCACGAAGTGCAGGATGCGTGTGATGGGCATCCGCAGGCTTCAGGGTTTTACCATTATCATACGTTGAGCGATTGTCTTGAAGATTCTGCAACAGGTCACTCCAAGTTGATGGGATATGCATTCGACGGCTTCGGCATCTATGGGTATTACGGCGAAGATGGCAAAGAATTGACCAATGCCGATCTGGATGCGTGTCACGGTCATGCGCATGCGGTCGAGTGGGATGGTCAGGTGGTCGAGATGTATCACTATCACGCCACGCAAGAATTCCCGTATACGGTAGGTTGCTTTATGGGAACGCCTGCCGTCCGCGCGGTTACAACCGGGGAAGGACAAGGTGGAGCAAGCCAGCCCGGAGGTCAGCAGGGAAACGGACAAGGCGGACCTCCGCAAGAAGCCATCAACGCCTGCCTTGGGCTTTCACAAGGCGTGGCGTGTTCGGTCGGTCCGACCACCGGCACGTGTCAAACTCCGCCGAACACCACACAACTTGCGTGCGTGCCGGCTGGCGGACCGCCTCCCTAACGCTCGAATCAAAACACTCCGTTCACGAACGGAGTGTTTTCTTGTTCGTCGATCAACCTAAGGCGCGATCTACATCGATCGTGCAAGTTGTTGATTTAATTTTCCAACGCGCCCTGATTGATCCAATCCAAAATGACTTGCACCTGCGGCGGCGTGAGTTTAGGTCCGCGCTTGGGCATTTCTTGTGATACGACTTGCTCGGCAAGCAGGCTGTTATCCGCATCGCCGGGGATGATCACCGGTCCGTTTTCAGAACCTGCCAGGATACCGGCAAAGGTCGTCAGGTTAAGCCCTTCTTCCGTGCGATCGCCGCCGTGACAATTCCAACAGCGGCTTTGCAGGATGGGAACTACATCGTTCGCAAAACTGACCGTGCCTGTCTGTGAGGATGCTTCGGTGGGCGGCGTGGTTGGGATGACCAATGTTGGACTTACCGCATCTGTCGCAGGGACAGTTGTATCGGCGGCGGGAGGCGCGTCGGTGGGGGAAACAGGCTCACCCGTGGACGAAGCGGGGGCTTCCGTAGTTTGAGTCCCACAAGCGGCTAACAATCCGATCAAGAGTAATCCAATCAATATCCTTTTCATTTTTCTCCTAGAAACCGTATAAGATGACGCCGCCCAGAAAGGCAAGCGTGAAGGCGATGAGGAAACTCAATCCGTACGATGCCGCGTAGAGCAATCGATTGCCTTTGGTGAAGATCTCGGGGTTGCGATAACGAACGATGCTGATGCCCGTGGTGAGCAGGAACAGCAGTGTGGCGAGGATGATCTTGGCGGAGGCGTTCGGCGCTTCGCCTTCATAGTTCTTGACATTATCCATGACGCCGGTGAACCCGGCGACAACGGTGCTGACCGCGGAGAGTGCCATGTTGGCGAACGCGGTTTGCTCGAGGGTTGTGCTGTTCCTCCACCACGCGAGCAGGATAAAGAAGAACGCCGCACCGGTGAGCGCGATGGGGAAGTGGACGAACATCGGATGCGTGGGATGCAGTTGAGTGATGGCGGTGATGAACCGATCGATGAAATCCATGACTTTCTCCTTTTTGGCATAAGACCCCGGTGGGTGTGCCGAGGTCTTATTTTGGTTTTCAATCTTACGAACAGGCTCGCGTTTTACTTGCCTTTGCCGGTCCGTTTTGGCGCTGGCGCCTCAACAGGAGTTGGCTCAGGCGAGTTTTGCGGTGCGGCGACCCGCGTGAGCGACAACGTCCAACCGTTGCCTTTGAAGAGCATGTATGCGACCCAGCCGACGAGACCCAACAGCGCGAGCTTGATCAGCACAAAGAAGGGTGAGGCGAACCCGAAACCTCTTCCGCGGTGTGTCATTTTGAATTCGCGATCCGGTCCACCGCGTGGATGAGGATTGAAAGCGAACCCCGGCGCTTCACCGCGCTGGAAGGGTTGAGCAAAGCGCGGACCGTTTTCGAAATCTCCTGCAAATTGCGTGCCGTGACTGAACCCCACGCGGTAGCCAACAAAACCGACTGCGGCGAATGCGCCGATCACCAGAACCGCAACGAGGATGCGGACTATCCATTTTTTCATGTGAACCTCCGATTGATCTGTTCGTTACAAATCTATCATGCCCCATTGTACGAATGTTGTGGAAATTATGGAGAAACTCTAAATCTTTTCTTATGTTGGCAGATTGGATTTCGACAACGCGATGATGACTCGCAGTCCTTGACCTGTTTTTGATTCCGCGTAGATTTTCCCGCCGTGCGCCTGCACAATGGATTTGGCGATCGCCAGTCCCAACCCCGAGCCTGCCGAAAGATCGCCGTCGCGTTGGCGGGACGAATCGGTCCGGTAGAAACGCTCGAAGATGCGGTCGAGGTCATCGGGAGGGAGGCCGGGTCCGCTATCGTGAATCGCAAATTCAACGTGATCGTCCGCCTGTTTTGCTGAAAGGATGATCCTCCCACCTTCCGGAGTGTGGCGCACGGCGTTATCCAAAATGTTGGTGAGCACTTGCGTCATCCGCCCGGGATCAACCTCAATGACGGGAAGAGGCGAAGCAACATCCAGTTCGAGCGAGATGTCCTTCTTTTGTGTCTCGACTTGATAAAGCGATGCAATTTCCTGAATCAAGTGCTCCGGTGCGACGGCTTGCAGATGGATGGTCAACTCGCCCGCATCCGCGAGCGACAATGTTCGCAGGTCGTTCACCAGATGTTCGAGCCGCGCGGCTTCGTCGCGGATGATCTCGAAGTTTTCTTTCGTCGGCGGCAGGACGCCGTCATGCACCGCTTCCGCGTGACCGAGGATCAAACTCAACGGTGTGCGTAGTTCGTGCGCGATGTCGGCGGTCATTTGTTTGCGCGCGTTGACCGAACGCGAAAGTTCCGCGCTCATTTTGTTGAAGGCTTGGGCGAGTTCGCCGAGTTCGTCGTTGGAATGAACCGTCACTTGTTGAGAGAGATCGCCTTCTGAAATTGCGTGTGTGGCTTGCGTCAGTTCGCGGATGGGGCGGGTCAGTGTACGCGAGAGGAAGATCCCCAACGCCAGCGCCAGCGCCGCGCCGATCAGCGCGCCGTAGAACAAGGTGGTATTGATGCGTTCGATGAACTCGAGTTCGCGCGGTTGACCTTGGTACGGGGTGCGCAGCGCAACGAAGATGCCGATCACATTCCCGTTTTCGGTGATCGGTGTCCCCGCGTCGAGGTCGGCGGGAGAGAGGGTATCGCCGGGTGTGTATTTTCCGTTCGAGAGGATGACAATTCCATTCTCATCAGCGAGCGTGAATAGTTGGGGCGGTCCATGATTTGGACCCGGACCGTAATCCCCCGGCTTTCTCGAGTAATAGTTGGTTTGCAACCCGTCCCACGAGCCGTTTTCGAGGTGGTAGTTCGAAAGCTCGCGGATCGTGTCGGTTTGCGATTGATCGTTGAGAAAGCGAATGAATTCTGCGCGCGTGTTCAACGTGGCTGTGACGGCGATGATGACGATGCTGACGATGCCGATGCTGATGAAAGCCAGAATTAATTTGGAGGAAATGGAACGCATGATTTTTTACTTTTTGACCGTCGCGCCGATTTATTCCCGGAACAAAGTTGTAGCCCAAAACCTGCGGGACGGTATCTTATTCTCTCTTGAAACGATAGCCGACGCCGTACACGGTCTCGACGTATTGCGGCGCGCGCGGGTCGATTTCTATCTTACCGCGCAGGTTCTTGATGTGCGTATCGATCGTGCGCTCGTAGCCTTCATAGCGGACGCCTTGAATGATGTCCAGCAGGTCGAGGCGGGAATAGACCCGTCCGGGCGACGCCATGAGCGCGGCGAGGATGTCGAATTCGGAGGGCGTGAGGTCCACGAACGCTTCTCCCACTCGGACGGTGCGGCTGTCGCGGTCGAGGATGATATCTGCCGCTTTCAATACTTTGGCGGCTGGCTCTTTTTCCCCGGCGCGGCGTAATACCGCGCGGACGCGCGCCACCAGTTCGCGCGGACGGAACGGCTTGGTCATGTAATCATCCGCACCGACTTCGAGCCCGATCACTTTTTCCTCGTCGTCCACGCGGGCGGTCAATAAAATGATGGGCGTGTTGCTCTCGGCGCGATGTTTGCGCATGAACTCGTAACCGTCCATTTCAGGCATCATCACATCCAGCACGATCAGGTCGGGTTTATCGCGGCGCGCGGCGGTGAGCGCCTCTTTGCCGTTGTGCGCCGTGGCAACGCGGTAGCCTTCCTGTTTGAGGTAACTCTCCACCAGCGAGACCAGCCGCTTTTCATCGTCTACGACGAGAATGGTTTTCGACATAGCGTCAGTATACCAAGACGATGCCGTGCCGCATTAACTTGTTTTGGTGAAATTGTGTGGAATTTATGTGGGTTTAGTGATAGTTGTTGTTAATCATAGACCAAAAATCAGCCACCGATCACACGGATTGACACGGATTTGATAAATTTATCTTACTCACCTTAAGCACTAACAATCCCGAAGGGACGTCGTGGTTTCACACAATGCCTATGACACCCCTTCAGCGTTGGTTCGCTCCCTTCGTTGCAAATCTAAAATCATTCCACTCCTTCGGAGTTGTAACTGCGTAAGGTCAGTTACCTTATTCTGAGATGAGCCAAACGAAAAGCCAACCCTTTCGACAGGTCGGTTTTCTTCTTATAAATCGGTGAAATCCGTGGCTAAAGCTTTTATTAGTTTTTCGTGTTCGCGGGAGGTAGTTCGCGCGGTGCGACCATGCCCCAGCGCGATGCGCCGAGGTAAAGGATTTCAAGGATCAGATCCTCATAGCGGATGCCCTCGGCTTTGGCTTGCAGGCACAGGTCACTGTAATCGGGGGTGAGACCGGGCAGTGTGTTGATCTCGAGCAGGCGCGGGTTGCCTTCCTCGTCGAGGCGGATGTCGGTGCGCGAAATATCCAGCGCGCCGAGCAGTTGATGCGCGCGCAGGGCAAAATAGCGGAGTTTCTTTTCGAGTTCGGGTTCCACCTCGGCCGGGCAGAAATAACCGGGCGCGCCTTCCTCGCCGACCTCCTTGGATTTTGACGCGTTGCTGTACACTTTGGGCGTGACCGAGCGCGTCATATCCAGTTCGAGGATGGGGAAGCGGTGGAAGCCGTCCTTTTCGTACCAATCGGGGTTGCGCGAGTAGAGTTTTGCATCCGCGCGGCCCATCACGCCCACCGTAAACTCGCGCCCCGGCAAAAAGACCTCCACGAGCGCGGGTTGTTGATAGGTGTTGATGATGTATTGGGCGCGTTCGCGCAGTTCCTTCTCCTTGTTGACGATGGCTTTCATGTCCACGCCCATGCCGGTGCCTTCGCGCGCCGGTTTGACGAAGAGCGGAAATTTCAACTCGGGCCGCAACGGCTCATCGCCGATGATAAATTCCTGAAACGGAGCGACAGGCAAACGCCGGTCGCGCCAGATTCGTTTCGTCAGAGTTTTATCGAGCGAGATTCCGTTGGTGAGCACGCGCGAGCCGGTGTAGGGGATGCCGAGCATTTCGAGCAACGCCGGTACCTGCGCCTCGCGCGCGTCGCCGCCGAGTCCTTCGGCGATGTTGAAGCAGATGTCGGGTTGCACGTCGCGTAACGCGAAGGGCAGGTCCCTGTCGGCTTGGATAAAAACCGTTTTATGGCCGTCAGTTTCAATGGCAGCGCGAAGCGCATCGATTGTCTCGATGTGGTCGAAGTCGGCGAACGCGTCCGGCGGGACACCCTCCGGTTTGGGTTGTGTATCGTCCTTGATGTTGGCAAGGACGGCAACTTTCCAATAACGTTTCATCGTGTTTTGAATCTCCTTTGCGATCCAAAATCGGAAATTGTTTTTGTAGTGGCGACTGCAGTCGTTGTTTTAGCCAACGACTGACCCACAGGGCGCGTCGCGGAGTCGTTACTACATTGGTTTTCTCGCGCCAATGATAGCGCAATGCGGGCAGATGACAAGGGTTACGATGTTAAAAATGGGAATGAATTAGCCACAGAGATCA
Organism: Chloroflexota bacterium; assembly: GCA_040753755.1. Taxonomy (GTDB): domain Bacteria; phylum Chloroflexota; class Anaerolineae; order Anaerolineales; family Villigracilaceae; genus Defluviilinea. The sequence continues at coordinate 8,523 of JBFMDB010000025.1, read as the reverse complement.
CAGAGTTCGCTGACCCCGCACCTGCGTTCGGGGCAGGTGGAAAAAACCTCAAAATCTCTGTGCGCGGTGTGGTTAGGAACGCAGGTGTCATTGTTCATCATAAAAACATCCTGCTAGACAATGCCCTGCCTTTCAGGTATCATCGGTTCACCTCCACAACTTACACGGTACGGGAAAGAGACTCACTCGAATGGCAATGTTTTCAAAAGACCTGGGCATAGACCTCGGGACAATGTTCACCCGCCTCGCAGACACCACTCAAGTCCTTGCACAGCAACCCACCATCGTCGCGATCGAAACCGACGAACAGAAGATGGTGGCGGTGGGGCAGGAGGCGTTGGAGATGTTCGGGCGCGTGCCGGAGAGCATCGAAGTGGCGCGCCCGTTGAAGAATGGGGTCATCGCGGATTATGAGATCACAGAGACCCTGCTCGCGTATCTGATTCGACAAGTGAGCGGAAGTATGCGCCTCATCCGCCCGCGCGTCATGATCTCTGTCCCTTACGGAGTCACCAGCGTTGAGCGGCGTGCGGTCTACGAAGCCGTGTTGGAAGCGGGGAGCCGCGAGGCATATTTGATCCAACAACCGCTCGCCGCCGCAATCGGCGTGGATTTGCCCATCGGTTCGCCCTCCGGGAATATGGTCATCTGCCTGGGAGGCGGATGCGTGGAAGCGGCAGTGATGGCGATGTATGGCATCGTTTCGGCAGAGACCTTGCGCTCCGGTGGACTGGACTTCGACGAAGCCATCATTAATTATGTGCGTCGGAAATATGGCATTGTGATCGGTCAGGTGACCGCTGAGCAACTCAAAACGAAGATCGGCGCGGCGGTTCCGCAGGATACCGAAAACAGCATGGAAGTGCAGGGACAGGATCAAGTGACCGGTCTGCCGCGCCCGGTGACATTGACCACCGGCGAGATCGTCGAAGCGTTGCAAGACCCGTTGAAATCGGTGATCGAAACGGGCCGCCGCGTGCTGGAAAAGACTCCGCCCGAACTCGTCGCGGATATCATCGACCGCGGCGTGGCGTTGTGCGGCGGCGGCGCGCTCCTGCGCGGGGTGGATAAACTGCTGACGAAATCGCTCGGCATCCCCGCGTATCTCGTGGATACGCCGCTCACGTGCGTCGTCGAAGGCGCGGTAAAGGCACTGCCGATGTACAATATTTTGAAGCGGACGCTTCCGCAAGTGTGAAATGAAAACGACCACGCAATGGCGCGGTCGTTTGTTTTCTAAACCCGCTATTGTTCGATTCGCAATTTATTAGTCTGCGTGGCATTCCAAAGCGCTCCCAGAAAACCGACAAAAGAACCGATCGCCAAAAACCCCGCCGAAAACAGTTTGGCTGATTCTTCCAGAATCACCGACAAGGTGGTTTTCGGTTCGATCATCGAATCAATGAGGGTGTGAATTCCATAGAACGCGAAGGCAATGACGAACATTTCCAGAAGCATTCGGTGTCGGATCAGAGTTGGCAGAAGCAATACCATGATCGGTACGGCGAGGATGCCGTAGAAAGTCACAACCACGTCGTTCCAATTCCTGAAGATGCCCGGATCCGCATGCCGCTCGAGAACGAAACCCAAACGCTCGTGAAATTCCAACAATTCGTCGAACGCAAAGAATGTAAAGCTGAAAAATAAGATCGCCCACGACCAACGGTGCCGCGCCTCCGTTCGGACCAGCAGGACCTGCGTCGCCATGGAAAATGCCGCTGCCATTGCAAGAAGAATTGCGGACAAAGCGGTGATCGCACCGCGCTCCTTCCCAAAGTGAAAGTCACGCGTTTCACCTGACGGAATCAGAATGATCGCGAGAAATATGTACGCAACTGTGCCAATAACGCTGACCGCGACGATCCAACCAACCTTGGGAAGTTCCAACTCCTTCCGTTGGGCTGTGGTATGCCGTAATTGACTCTTCAGCCTTTCAATCATAACGGTGTTCCTGATATTGAGGGATTATGCACCGAACTGTCAAATGAACGCTGGGTCCAGAAAATACCATATCGCTGAGGAGCAGTTAATATTCGCTCGAAGAGCTGAATGCTCTACCAATTCGCATTACGCTCCCATCGGACACGGTATGTTCGGCTGCCCATCCGATCAAGGCGTTTTAAGGCGGGACTGAATTAGGCGTTCCGCTTGGCATATGAATGTTGTTCGACTTCAACTTGCTATGCTGCTCTTTAATCCATGCTTCGGCAGCCGATCGAGAAGCAACCAGCAAGCAATGCCTGTCGCAATGGCAGGGATCAACGCGATAGCCAATAGAACGAGAAAAGGTTCAGAGGTTATGAGATTCAACAATCCTGTCATACTCCAGCCCAATCCATGGGCAAGAATCCACCATGGCGAGTAACGTACCCGTACGCGAAGCATCCACCATTGAGGTACCGCCATGGTGACACCGATCAGGAACATTCCGAGCATAAGTGAGAATGTATCATTCCGTTGCGCAAGGATAGTGATGATGAAACAACCAGTAACAAATGGCATCAACCAGCCCAAAAATGTCGCAGCTATCCACCATGCCATCGAGGGTAAATATCGACGAAGAAGCGCATACTGGAAGATACCTGTCAACAAGCCAATGATCGGAAATAGCACATACAAGAACAGGAAGTCTTCTGTGATCCGGGATCGGCCTCCTACTTGTAGCGTCCCCCCAACAATTCTTATAATCTCGGAAATCAGTGCCCAGGCGATGTACCAAGCCATGACAACGGCGATGACATTCAGCACAACCCATCCTACGTAAAAGAACCAGGGGGGTTTTTCATTTTTCGATTGCATCATGCTTAACTCCTATCGTACGAACCGCAGGCGCCCGGGATTACCTGCACGTGTACGTTGTGCTAATCTGCTTTCCTAACACACACTGGTTTCGATGGAGGTTCATAAATGATTTGCCCGCCGCCGCCCTCACCTGCCAAACTGAAAACCTTCATCCAGAAACCGACAAAAAGGGCTGAGCTTTCCGATATTGGAACCCATCCGTCATTTGTTTCCACGTAATACCCTCCCGGAAAATCAAAATCGTGAGTTGGTGAGCCTACCGGTGAGCCGTCTGCTCGTGATTCAGCCCACACGCAGGCGGTGACGAACCAAACGTGAGGTCCACCTCCGAGAGCGGACTCCGGTTCGGCATCTCGTATCCAAGCCTCTTGTATCCCGACCCATCCCGTCTCGATTTTCGACATCATTGCCTCGGTAGGTGAGGGAAAGACGCCAAATGTCATGGCAGAAGAGTTGAGACGATTCGTTGTGAAATACCACGACCAGACAATCAAACCAATCGAAGCGGCTGATACGCCAACGAAAATGAGAATGCCGCGAAACGGTTTGGATGGTTGGATCATTGGTGCCTCTTATTTAGGTGCCGCAAATTGAACGAAGGAGCCGGGGTCAGCGCGCGGACACGGCGCCCAGCACATCTTCCGGGTGATGCAGGGACTCCTGCACCGTCTCATAAAATCTGCCCATGTGGATTCCATCCATGACGGCGTGATGCCCTTGTACGCTCAGCGGCATCTTCAGAGTGTCGTTTTCCTTGAAGTATTTTCCCCACGCAAAGCGGGGTACAGAATCCGTTGGGTGCAACTGCATTGGATGGTTGAAGCTTGTGAAGGATACCCAGGGTATGGGGCTCATGTACAAGACATTATCCTTCTCTGGGTTGTTTACTAGATCTGGATGCGCTTTCACATCCGCAATATTCTTTTCAGCCTTCCTTGCAAACTCCGAAAAATCCTCAACATACGCAACGGCACAAAAGCTGAAAAGATCTTTGTCGATCAATATTGAAAAACTGGGGTTCACGATCTCGTGCTCTACAACTTGATCCCCTCGGATGCGTTGCCTGAATTCTGGGATCGCATTCGATGCCCGGGAGATGACGTACACCACGGCTACGGTGAGCGAATATCCATTGCGCTTCACAAATGGATACAATGCGGTCACATCCATATTTACACACATACTGAAATGGGGGTGATTAAAACCGCTAAATAATCTAAAATGATCGCGTCGAGACCAAGTGAGCATATCAATTTTGCGCATCATACACCTCTTGCTCAAGCACTCCACCTATCACACGCTCTCGTCGTGACTGTTGAACTCGATCAAGTTCCCTTCGGGATCGAAAAAGTAAAACATCCGACAGTGCAGCCAGCTCGATTCATTGGAATGTACGATCTCGATGCCGAGTTGCTCCAACCGTTCCTTTTCAGATTCAAAATCCTCCAGCGCGATCCGAATCGCAAAATGCGAAAGGGTGGTCAGCTTCGGGTCGATCTGTGGAAATTTATCCCGCGTGAACCAATCCATCCATTTCTCTTCGAAAAGGGCGAGGTGGTCGTTCCCTGCGCCGACGGCATAAAATATAACTGCGCCGTTGCTCTCTTTGATTTCTCGAAGAACTTCAAGACCGATCACTTGTTCGTAGAATTTTCTCATCTGATCAAGGTCGTGGACACGCAACGCGACTTCAGCAATTCCTGTGATCGATTGGTTTGGCTTGTTCATTAACGCTCCTTTGTGGCGATCTTCCGCGCCATGCCTGCTGTGTAGTTAACACCTCCCATGATTTAGGGGCTTTTACCCGCTCGCACCATTGATCTTGCTTCGATCAGCGCCTTGGACGATCATTTCAACCGCGCTTGCGACCTGACGGTTTCTGGGAACGCTTTGTTAGACCCCAAATGGCTAGGATTAAAAGTAGGGATTCGGTTCAGGCAATAGTTGACCACATTTACACACACCTGAATTCTTCTCATAGTTATTCATTTTGTGGCACGCCGTGCAGCGAACCCACAGTGGATTGATGTGATGGGGAACCCATACACTTGTGTAGGCAGATTCGCTTACTTCAGCCCAAAATTTTCGCATTGCCTCCCCATGACTGCCGCCTTTCATTAGCTGCTTTGTTTGTTCCGGCTTTTCCCAAGCCGAGATCGTAACGCCACGTCCACCGATTCTAAAGAAAGCCACGCCAATGAACCCTTCCATTTGCATCATCTCAATCGCTGTCGCTCGCGTCATGGCACGAATCTCTTCTGTCTGCGCGTCGGCATTCCAAATCGTTGTGATGCCAAATGCCCCGGGTTTCGTCTTTCTGCCAGAATGTACCGCACTCGAAGTGCCAAAAGAAAATGGACCAACCTTGAATGGCTGGACCAGCACTTGTAACCCCAACTGTTCCGGAATGGCTCGGGTATCAAAGTAACCTTTCACAGACTTAATTCCGTCTGCCGCGATCTCAATGAAATCGGCTCCGGGAAGTGAAATCGCCCGACCCGTCGGTGGCAGCCCCTGATATGCTCCCGTATTCGTACCTTTCATGATCCACTCTGCCACAACCTTACCCGCGCCAGCCTCTGCAAGGCTCACGATTTCAAACGAAAGATCAGGGAATATGGCCCATAGACGCTTTGCATTGGCGCCAATGGCATCCCCTGAAATTTCACCTGTCGTGGGATCGCAATAGGTACCATTATCAACGAAGGTTTCAACAATTGCATCTGCATCATGTGTATTCCATGCGTCGAAGTACTCTTGTGCTATGTCTAGGTAAGTCATGTTCTAATCCTTTTTATTAGGGTCTAACGGCAAGCGTTAGCGGCGGGCGGGGGAATTGGCGGGAAAATGCCAAAGGTAGAAAACGCTCGAAGGCGTTGAATCCCTTTGGGCGGGGCAACGCCCCCGCCCGTCCGCTGCACCATCGCAAGATGGCGAGCCATCCTGTTTCACCAAAGAAACTGGGGCGCAATGGGAGTATACTGCAATCAGCAGACTTACAAGCCGTACAAAGCAATGGAGATGGGCTGTCATGCCCTCCCGAGCTGCACCCTGGTTGCCGATCACAATGATGTATCCATTGGCGGCCTGGCGCTAAGGCGCCACGACCCCGATTAGAAAGCTATAAACCGTAAGTGATCGGGTCTGCCATAAAAAGGTATTCCGCTCACCGGCGTCATGTTGGGGTTCCGTGTGACGCCTTATTTTGGTTAACCTGCCAGCCAAATTTATTCGCAAAATTGCCTGATTCAGTTTCTTAGAACGCTTTGTTAGGCACGGCATTCTTAGTACGACAAAATTTTACCAATCATCGCACGTAAAAGCAGGCTGGGCTGCTGGAGGGAAATTTACCTCATAATAGTGATAGATATGGCATTCGTGCGGAAGAATGGGACGCAAGGTAACCGAATAGTTCTTTCCTTCAAAACTGAAATACCCATAGCGACTCTCACCAGCGGCTTTGTAGACCTGCAAAGCTTCTGCTCCTTCCAGATAAAGTATGCTTCCGAAGGAACGTTGTAGTGGCGATGTGGCAGCCTCCGGCCAAGGACGAACAGTAGTACCTGCGATCTCATCTGTCTCGACTTCTCGAATTAGCGCCAGTAAACGATCAGGTTGATAGGGAATGGTATTTGACGTGGAGAAACTGTTCAGGTACTTTAGAATTTCCTTCATGGGTTCGATGAAATAAGGCTCACGATATTCCTGATAGAAAAGTGTTTTAGGTTCTCCAGTATCTACTGTAATGAAGTATTGCGGACCCGGGTGCCAACCTCTGTCTGTGTTTGGCGCAAAAAGAAGATCTCGCTCTTTTTCATACACATTTTGCAAGGCGAAGAAACCAAGTTGCTGCAATTTTGACATAATCTCAGTGGTTTGTTCTTGCGAAAGGTGCTTTTCCAGTAATGAGTTGCTGAGGAGCAGTTGTCCATCTTCATACAAAATGAGATAAGGTTCTGGATAAAAATCGCCCCATTCTATGAAATTGATGGTGTACTCATTGCGCCAATAGGCAGCATAAATGACGAGAGCCTTTTTTGTTGGATAAACCTTTATCCATTGAGTGTGCGTGGGATATGGAGTCTGACTTGGCCGTGGTGTACGACTTGGTGTTGGTGTAGACACCTCAACCTTTTTTGTTGATGTAGGATTTTCAACTGTAACAGTAGGAGGAAGTGGAACAGCTTGAGCGCAAGCGGAAACCATAAACAGTCCAACGAGAGTGAGCCATGTAATTTTCATGATGTGGAGCAACTCTTTTTACAACTATCTGACAAGTGCCTAACGGATTTGCGTTACTGGCGGCGGGTGGGGTAGGAAAAGCCCGCCGAGCAGACAACTATTCGGGTGAGTAAAAATCAACTTGAGCGGGAGAATCCCCGCCGTCCAGTGCACCTCCGCATGAGGGGCTCATGTTTCACGGCAGAAACAGAGAGGCAAGGCAAGTATACTCCGGAAGGGCAGACAAGAAGCCGGACATCTAGCAGTGGTGAAGAAAAATCCCGAGGCTGCACCGTGGTTGCCGGTCACGATGATGCATCAACTGGTGGTGGTGAGTGCGTATGCCAACCCCGATGAGAAAGCTATAAAACCTAAGTGACCGGGTCTGCCCAATTCAAATAAAGAAGGAGGCAGGAATGAGCAAACCTAAAGGAGATGTGGCAGAAGCGCGAACATGGGTAGGGCTGAGTAAGGTGAACTCGAAGGCGGCGGGCGTGGACATCGGAGCGCGAGAGATCGTGGTATGCGTGGTGGGAGTGGAAGAGACCCAGCTGGTGCGAACGTTTGGCAGTTACACCACGGACTTGCAGGAAATCGGGAAGTGGCTGGGGGAGCATGGCATAACTAGCGTGGCGATGGAAAGCACAGGAGTGTACTGGATCCCGTTGTTTGAGTACTTGGAAGGACAAGGCTTTCACTGTCATCTGATCAGTTCGCGGTCACTGCGGAGAGTGCCGGGGCGGAAGAGCGATGTGCTGGACTGCCAATGGATCCAAACCTTGCATTCATACGGACTGCTGGAAAGTTCGTTTCGACCGGAAGCGGACCTGGTGGCTGTGCGAACCCTCCTCCGACACAGATCGCAATTGATCCAGCATCGCTCGCCTCACATCCTGCACATGCAGAAAGCCATGTTACAGATGAACATCCAGCTTTCGCAAGCCTTGAGCGATGTGACGGGAGTCACGGGACAGGCGATCCTCCGAGCGATTGTAGAAGGGGAGCGCGACCCACGGAAACTCACGAAATTGAGGAATTACCGATGCAAGAAGGATGACGAAGAGATTGTCAAAGCGTTGACTGGCACGTGGCGGGAGGAGCACCTGTTCATTTTGAAGCAGTCGCTGGAGTTGTACGACTTCTATACAAAACAAATCGAAGTCTGTGATGCGGAGATCGAGCGGATGTATGGTGTGATTCGTTCGGATTGGGAAAGTGAAGAACTCCAATCGCTTCCCGTTCGCAAACGGCACTCGCACAGCAAGAATGCGCCGAAGGAAGTCGAGGTGCGCAAACACTTGAAGCGCATTTGTGGCGTGGACTTGACCGCGGTGGATGGAGTGAGCGCATCGTTGGCGCAGACGATTGTGCTCGAAGTGGGAACGGACATGAGCAAGTTTCCCAACGAAAAGCACTTCAGTTCGTGGCTGGGACTGGCGCCGAAGAACGAGATTTCGGGCGGGAAGATACTCCAAAGCCGCACGATGAAAACACACAACC
>JBFMDB010000024.1:0-60175 GCA_040753755.1 Chloroflexota bacterium | reverse complement strand
TAGGTCGTTACCGCCGTTTGGCTCGCGACTACGAGCACACCACATTGTCCAGCGAAAGTATGGTGTATATCGCCAGCACGCGACGTATGTTAAGAATGCTTGCAACATGACTTTTAAAACGCTTTCTCAGGCGTCGTTTGTTGCAAGAGGCGAAAATTCAACCTGGTCAGCGTGTGCTCGATCTCGGCTGTGGCACGGGTTTGTTGACGCGTATGGTTAAACAATCCACTCCCGAAGCGCAAGTAACGGGTTTGGACGGTGATGAAGAGGTACTGAAGATCGCACGCGATAAATCTCATGGTACGGATATTCAATGGGATCATGCGCTGGCTTTCAATATGCCCTATCAAGACAATTCATTTGACTTGGCTGTGAGCAGTTTCGTCACGCATCATTTGACAGGTGAGGACAAAGTGCGCGCTTTCAAGGAAGTTCGCCGCGTCCTGCGTCCCGACGGTTGGTTCCACATCCTGGACTTTGGTCCACCCTTCAACCTTCTCACGCGCATACAGGCATCCGTCATGAGCCAGTTCGAACTCACGCAGGATAATTTCGCAGGGAGGATCCTGCCCATGTTGGCAGAAGCAGGTTTCGGCGGAGTCAAAGAGGCGGGGCACGTCATCACGATTTTTGGTCCCGTTTCGTTTTATCAAGCAGTCAAAGGAGAGTGATATGTCCAATCTGCAAATCTTTGTGATTCTTTCAGGCGTCGCACTGACCGTTCTCATCGCCTGGTATTTCTGGTTCGCGCCCAAAGCACAGACACGCGTCACCGTATCCGCCTCTGGCGCGCAGGAAGTGGCGATCACCGTGAAAGGCGGCTACACACCTGATGTCATCGTCGTGCAAAAAGGTCGCCCCGTGCATTTGATCTTCACGCGCCAGGAGAGTTCCGCGTGTTCCGAAAAAGTGTTGTTCCCCGATTTCAATCAAAACGCATTATTACCAGAGGGTGAGCAAGTGACATTGGAATTCACTCCTGCCAAGGAGGGCGAATATGGTTTCCAGTGCCAGATGGGAATGTTACGTGGGAAGCTGATTGTGGAATAATAACGAAAGGATGATTCAAAATATGAAACACACAAAAATCCACATGCCAAACCTATCCTACATCACGGCGGTTGTCATCGGTGTGATCTTGTTTGCGGTCATCTGGAAAATGCTGTTTGGTTCGGCATCCAGCGCGGTGGTTCTGGCAGGGATGGTTGGCGTAGCAGTTGCAGTAACTGTCTTTTGGCTCAGGAATGAAAATCAACATCACGGTAAAGGGCATAAATGATGCAGGCTCATATCGAAGCGCTCCCTCGACCACAGCCAGAGTTCAAAACTACCTACGGTGGCAAACTGAAAGAACCAAAGAAATATCCCAACGCTGAGTATCGCTACGAGCCTTTGAACAGAATCCCGATGCGTTTATGGCTGATGACATAGCACATCCGATTTAGGAGGATGCATAGTCGAACGAATACCATATCATCCCGCTTGCTTGGTCAGGCGGGTTTTTTAATTTTGGTAATGGTAAGCAGAATCGCTTATCCTTGAAATAAGCAATTCTGCGCTTCGAAAATTCCAGCGGCAACTCTACAATCCAACCGTCAGATCACAACCAAGGAGTTCCGATATGTCATTCAAAGACCCCGTCTGCGGCAAACGCATCAATCGCGGCAAAGCCCACATCACCATTGAATTCGAAGGCGTAAATTACTTCCTGTGCTGTCCGCAGTGCCAGGCGCAGTTTGAGCGTTCTCCAAAAGCCTTTGCCAAGCCCGAGTTGGGTGAGAAGGCAAGGAAAGTCCAGCACTATCCCATAAGACAACACAATTGAGAGGAAAACATTATGAGCGACAATTGCCACGTTGAACCGATCCAAAAGTCCGCGCTGGACCACGTCATCCAGTCTGCTGACCGAATCCTGCTGTCCATCTCGGGGATGGGCTGTCCCAACTGTGCCACACGGGTACGCAATAGACTTCTATTACTGGATGGTGTACATGACGCCGAAGTGCTGTTGAACACGCACATGGCAGAGGTTTATTTCGATGAGAAAAAGGTCTGTGTCGAAATGCTTGTTGAGGCAGTAGCTGATGCGGGAAACGACGGTCGTCACAATTATCAGGCGCAGGCAATCACATCGTAAATGATCTTAATCATGATATGACATTCATCATAAGCCATTTTGCGTATTGCCCGTGCCGCAATTTCACGCTGTTTGCGATTCGATACGAGTCTTATCATAGGCATTGAAGTCAAGTGATATGGATAAATCAGGTCATATTTCACAGAATGGGATGGCATTTGTCACTGGCTGGAGAATCCCCGTCTGTTTATGATGAATGTATCCCGACATGGAGATGCCAATGAAAATTTCCCGCACATTGTTTTTTGCTCTACTGCTCGGTCTGTTGACATTTACCAGCCTTTCCGCTTGTTCGACCTCATCAAGCGAAGTGCATCTGGTCATGACCCCGCTCGATCAAATGCCAACGGATGTTCAGTCCGCGCCTGTGGCGGTGCGGGAAGCCTATCAATTCAACACTGCCAACCCTGATATCATGCAGGACATTCCCTGCTATTGCGGCTGCGGCGACATCGGTCACACCTCCAATTACGATTGCTACGTTTCAAACGTGGAAGCCAGCGGGAAGATCACCTTTGACAATCACGCGCTCGGTTGCTCAATCTGCGTGGATATCACTCAGGATGTGATGCGCATGTTGAGGGATGGAAAAAGCCCGCAAGATGCCAGGGCGTACATAGACGCGACCTATTCCAAGTACGGGACATCGAACATCCCTTAATTCTATGAACCCGCGCTTCTTTCTCCTCCTCTTTGTGATGGCTGGATTAGTGGTGGCATTCGCGCCCTTGCCGGTTCTAGCCGTTACCCCTCAGGAGCGGACTTTTCGGATTGATGCGCGGCAATATGCCTATTCTCCATCTGAACTGAAAGTCAACGCGGGCGACACTGTGAACATCCAACTGGTCAGCACAGATGTTGTACATGGTCTTTACGTGGATGGCTACGATGTTTCCATTGAAGCCGATCCAGGTCAATCCGCAACCCTGACTTTCGTCGCCGACAAACCAGGTTCCTTCCGCTTCCGGTGTAATGTCACCTGCGGCGCTATGCACCCGTTCATGATCGGCAAGTTGACGGTTGGCACGAACAGTTGGCTCTATCGCTCAATCGCTCTCGCAAGCATCGCCGTGATTGCCTTCTTTCCTCGCGGAAAGAAAGACGAAAGAACTGTTGCGTAAATAATGAACCGTATAGAACTTACCCGTAGCCCCTTCATAAAGAACGCTCTCAAAAGCCGTTACCCGCAACTGGCAGTCTTTATCGTGATGTTGGTCGGCTACATCTTTGCCATCCTTTCAGGACTCATTGGCTCTAGAGTTGGGAGTCATAACTTTAGCATAGTCTTCGTCTGGATCGCATGGTGGGCAATCCTTATTCTCGTTGCCGTTCCCTTCTTCGGGCGTGGATGGTGCGCGGTTTGCCCGATCCCGCTGCCGGGGGAATGGTTGCAGCGCGGCGCAGTATTGAGTCCTCCCGACAAAAGACCGAAATGGCTCAATCTCCGTGTGCCAAAGATGTTCCGCAACATCTGGTTGCAGAATATTTCATTTCTTCTTCTGGCGCTCTTCAGCAGTGTTCTGCTCACCACCCCCAATATTACAGGCATTGTGCTTGCCGCTATGCTCTTTGCCGCCATTGGGCTGAGCGCCATCTTTGAGCGCCGTGCCTTTTGCCGCTATCTCTGTCCCGTGGGTGGATTTATCGGTCTGTATTCCCAAACCGCCCCCATTGAATTGCGAATCAAAGATAAACAGGTCTGTGTCACTTGTATAGGTAAACCTTGCTACAACGGTTCATCAGCAGGCTATGGTTGTCCGTGGGATGTCTTCCCCGGCGGCTTGACGAGGAATACCTACTGCGGCTTGTGCTTGGAATGTATCCGTACCTGCCCGCATGACAATATCGCCATCAACCTGCGTCCCTTCTCCGCTGATCTCGCCAAACCTTCCACGCGCATGGACGAAGCCTTCAAAGCCTTCATCATGCTCGGCTCGGCGATGATCTATGCAGGTGTCCTGCTTGGTCCATGGGGCGCATTCAAAGATGCGGCATATAACGTTGGTTCAAGTGCGTGGCTCATTTATGCGGGCGTGTTTCTCTCCATTATCTTTGGCATCCTGCCAGGCTTTTTTACTTTGGGGCTCTTACAAACAAAAAGTAAAACATCACTCAAACAACGTTTTGCATCGCTCTCAACCGCCCTCATTCCATTGGGCTTGATGTTCTGGGTGGCATTCAGTTTGTCCTTTGTTCTCACCAATGCCTCTTACATCCTCGCCGCCCTCTCGGACCCACTCAGCCTTGGCTGGAATCTGTTCGGCACCGCGAATGCGACATGGCAACCGATGCTCACTTCCATTCTTGCACCCGCGCAAACGTTGGCGCTGGTCGGCGGTTTGATCTGGTCTGCGCGCACCGCGCAAAAAGCCGCAGGGGAAGTGAAAGCTTCACCCATCCCGGTGATCGTATATTGTTTTATCGCCACATGTCTCATGCTCTGGTTATTGCTATGAAGCCCTCCGAATTCCTCTCCCGTTTCCTGATCGTTGCAGGAATTCTCCTCGCAGTTGGCGCTCCATTGTTTCTTTGGGCACGAACGCCTTTGATTCATGCACGAATGGCAGAGGGTGGCGGATGGAATCCCGATATTATCCAAGCGGAAGTTGGCAAGCCTCTCCATCTAAAAATCACTTCCGATGATGTCGTGCATGGCTTTGCAGTCGGTCAGATGGAGATGCAAAGTGTGGACATCCTGCCAGGCAAAGTTTCCGACATCACATTAAACTTCGACAAACCTGGGGTTTACACCTTCTTCTGCACGCGCTGGTGTGGACTCAACCACTGGCGGATGCGCGGCACGATAGAAGTCAGCGGCTCAACTTCGGATATCGAACCTGCTTCACCGCCCCTTTATGTTTCCCTCGACCTCGACCTTGACGCTCCGCACGACTCGCCATCTGTTCCAATCAACAAACCGTCCGCAGTCGGCGGTCAGCAATTTGCCACTCAATTACAAATAACCAATTACCAATTTTCCGACTACTATCGCTCGCATTCCCCTTATCAGATATTCAATGACTTATCCAACACAACCTTGACCGCATCCCAACGCTGGGATGTGGTTGCTTTCATTTGGCAATCCAACACCACACCCGAATCACTTGCAAATGGCAGGCAACTCTACGCTCAAAACTGCGCCGCATGCCATGGCGAGAACGGAGCAGGGGACGGAGTCTTTGCCGACGACCTGACTACAGCAGGCGAAGCCTCCATGCAAACGATGGAAGGCGCGATGGACATGGTGATGCAGAGCCCCGTGGATTTCACCGATCCGCGACGAATGCTTGGCGCAAGCCCCGCGTTATTACATGGGAAAATCCTGCGCGGCGGCATGGGGACGGGCATGCCCATGTGGGGTTCGATCTTCACCGAACAACAAACCTGGGATTTGGTTGCATATCTGTATTCGTTCCAGTTTGAATACCAACCGTAGAGGCGTTCTCCAACGCCGCCAGCGCGTCAGAGGACGCGCCCTACACAAAAGTAATCAAGGAGTAACTCTATGAGCAAAAAACACAAGAGACAGAAACAAAAGCAGAAGTTTCCGTGGATACTTCTGGCATTGGGCGGCGTGTTCATTGCCCTTGCCGTATTCCTGTTCGCACGCCAGGGCGGCGATGGAGGTGGCACGCCATCCATCGCAGTGGATCAGCAAAAGATCGATTATGGCGATGTGAAGTTCAACACCAACAAGACCTTCGCAATCAAAGTCACCAACAAGGGTGATGGAACGTTGCGTTTCAAGGAACAACCGTATATCGAAATCGTCGAGGGGTGTTGACCGCCCGACTTGACCATCGGTTCGATGGTTCTCAAACCCGGCGAAAGCACGATCGTTCAATCCAGCGTCTTCATGATGCACGAAGGCATGGACGGTCCGCACAACTTTGCGGTGCATCTACTAACGAACGACCCAAATAATCCAGATTTGGTTGTGAACGTGTTATCAAATTGGATACCGTAAATCGGCAATAACAAAAACGGGTGAAATATCCCTGTTTTACCCCATCATAATCTTCGGACGGTACTGCAACGCCTCCGCTAGATGCGTGGACAGAATCTCTTCGCTCCCCGCCAGATCCGCAATCGTGCGCGCCAGTTTAAGAATGCGATGATACGCACGCGCCGATAGATTCATCTGGCTCATCGCCGCGCGCATCAGGCTCTGACCTTCCTCCTGTAATTTGCAAAACTGTCTCACCTCTCCCACGCGCATGTCGGCGTTGCATACAATGGGATGTCGGGCATCGATCTTCGAAAAACGCACGTTTTGAATATCCCTTGCAGTCTGAACCCGCTGCCGAATCGATTCGCTCGATTCACTGACACGGTCGCGGCTTAGTTTTTCATAGTCCACGCGCGGCACTTCGATGTGGATGTCGATGCGGTCGAGCAACGGTCCGGAGATTCGTTTTTGGTATTTGGTCACCAGCGCGGGCGCACAGGTGCAGGGCTTTTGCGAATCGCCATACCAGCCGCAGGGGCAGGGATTCATCGCGGCAATCAATTGAAAGTTTGCGGAAAAGGTCAACGACCCCTTGGCGCGGCTGATGGTGACCACTTTGTCTTCCATGGGCTGGCGCATCACTTCCAGAACGCGCGAACCAAACTCGGGAAATTCATCTAAAAACAAAACACCCCTGTGCGCAAGCGAAATTTCTCCGGGCTTGGGAATATTGCCTCCCCCGACAAGCCCTGCGTGTGAGATTGTGTGATGCGGCGCACGGAACGGACGATGTTTGATGAGCGGCGTGCCCGCGGGAAGTTGATCGGCAACGGAATAGATGCGCGTCACATCCAATGATTCTTCGATGCTCATCTCCGGCAGGATGCCGGGCATGGCGCGGGCGAGCAGGGTCTTCCCCGCCCCGGGGCTTCCCACCATCAGTACGTTGTGTCCGCCAGCCGCGGCAACTTCGAGAGCGCGCTTGACGTGCTCCTGTCCTTTGATCTCGGAGAAATCTGTCGGTGTGAAGATGGGTTCGAGCGCGTCGTCGCTCGAAGGGCGATACGGCTCGATGAGCTGGCGACCAGACAGATGGTCGTACAGATCCGCAAGCGTCCGCACGGGATAGACTTCCAGATCGGGGATCAACGCGGCTTCGGGCGCGTCCGCTTCGGGGACGAACATCCGCTTGTATCCGTTGGCGCGGGCGGTTGCCGCCATGGGAAGGATGCCGCGTGTGTGCCGGACGACTCCATCGAGAGAGAGTTCGCCGACGACAAGCGTTTCGTTGACCACATCGTGCGGCAGATGACCGGAGAGAATGATGACACCGAGCGCGATGGGGAGATCGTACGCGGGACCTTCCTTGCGAATCGAGGCTGGCGATAAATTGACAACAATGCGATGGCGGGGAAAATGCAAACCGGCGTTCTTGACCGCGGTCTGCACGCGCTCGCGGCTTTCCTGCACGGCGGCATCCGGTAAGCCGACGATGATGACGGCGGGCAAGCCGTTAGAATAATCGACTTCCACTTCAACGATGACGCCTTCCAACCCAATGACGGCGCAGGAGAATACGCGGGCAAGCATGGCGAAAGTGTAGACGAGGCGGAAGGAAATGTCAAACAAAAAGACCCCTTGCGGGGTCTCTGTTTTGAAAATGGTTGTTTCAGCCTTTGAGCGACCCAGCCAGCAAGCCGCGCAGGAAGTATCTGCCGAGGAAGATGTACACCAACAGAGTGGGCAACGCGGCGAGCAGTGAGCCAGCCATCTGCACGTTCCATGCAATGATCTGGCTTCCTGCCATGTTATTCAACGCGACCGTGATGGGCCAATCGGTGTTGCCGGTGAGCACGACTGCAAAGAGAAAATCGTTCCAGGCGGAGGTGAACTGCCAGATCAACACAACGACAAAACTCGGAAGCGAAATCGGCAGGAGGATGTAACGATAGATCCCCAGCATGCTTGCTCCGTCGATCTTGGCGGCTTCGAGGAGTTCCTGCGGCAGGCTGGCATAATAATTCCGGAAGGTCAAGGTGGTGATCGGAATGCCGTAAATGATGTGCGCCATCGCCAGCCCGGGCAGACCGGTGATTCCCGCGGTGTTCATGAACTGCACAAGCGGAATGAGGATGCTTTGATATGGAATGAACATACCGAACAGGATGAACGGGAAGATCACATCCGCGCCGCGAAATTTCCATTTGGCGAGGATGTACCCGTTTAGCGACCCTAACGCAGAGGAAATCAATGTGGCGGGTATCACCATTGCAAAGCTGTTCCAAAGCGAGGGAGATAACTTCGAGAATGCCTCCACGTAGTTATCAAAGGCGATACCGCGCGGCAAATCCCACATCGTTTTCAGGTCAATTTCGTCGAACGCCTTGAAGCCGGTGATCAACATCACATACATGGGGATCAGGTAAAAGATCGCCATCCCCACGAGCGGAATATACAACCAGTTCTTTGAGGGTCGAATGGCTTTCATTGCTCGGTCTCCGTCCGTAATGTGTAGCGGATGTAGGGGACGATCAGCACCGCCACACTCAAAAGCAGGATGATGCCGATCGCCGCGCCGCGCCCGTAGAATTGCCCGTCAAAGGTAGCCTGCCACATATAAATGGCGGGAACATCGAGTTGCAGTTGTTTTCCGGCAATCGCCACGATCAAGTCGAACACCTTCAACGACATGTGACCAAGAATGATGAGGGCGGAAAGCGTGACCGGCGAAAGAAGCGGAATCATGATGTGACGATAGATCTGCACTTCGCTCGCTCCGTCGATGCGAGCCGCTTCCTTTAGTTCTTGCGGGATGGCTCGCAACCCGGCAAGGTACAATGCCATGGTGTAACCGGACATCTGCCAGATCGCTGCAAGCGCAATTGCCGCCATACCCCACTGCGGAGTGGTATGCCACGCATTCACCAGAGAATCCAACCCAAGTTCTGTGAACAACAGATTGAACCCGCTCATACGGGAGCCCATCGCGGGATTCATCAACCAGCGCCAGACAACACCGGTAACAATGTACGAGATCGCCATCGGAAAAAGGAAGAGACTTCGGAAGAAGCCCTCTCCCCTCAGACCTTGATCGAGCATGACCGCGAGTAAAAATCCGAGCGAAAGACTGCCGATGACGAATACCCCCGTAAAGATCAAAGTGTTCTTGACATCCACGGCAAAGCGCGGGTCGTTGAACAACTCAATATAATTGTTAAGCTTGTTCCACGTGTAGTCCGGGGTTAACCCTTTCCATTTGCTGAGCGAAACACGCATCGACCAGGCAATGAACCCATAGACGAAGATCAACACCGCCAGAATGGACGGTGAGACGAGAATGATATTTAACACGCGGTCTTTATCTTTCACCATGACGCTTCCATTCCTCTCGGCGGTAAAAAAAATTACTGAGGCTCCGCGTGGAGCCTCAGTAATTCTAACACCAGACCTACTTGCAGGGACCTGAACTTGCGCAAGCCGCCACCAGCGCAGACTGGAACGCATCCACATCGCCGCTGGAAATGAATAAACCAAGAGCCGTGTCGATCTCAGTCTTCCACGAGTCGTTGGCGACAACACCGTGGGTCAATGAACCGACCACCGTGTTGGAGGACCAATCGTCCATGGCAGATTGCAGATATTCACCGAACAGGGACTTGTCGCAGTCGGTGCGGGCGCAGATGGAGCCTTTGACCGGATTGAACGCTTCCTGTCCAGCCTTTGAGCCTGCCACCTTCAACCAAGCAAGCGCGGCATCCCGATGGGGAGCGCCAACCGCAAGGACAAAGGAATCGGAAAGGAATTGGAACACGCCCACACTGCCGGGAGTCGCCGCCCAACCGTAATCGGTATTGGCGGTCTTGCCTAATTCGATGAAGTAACCGGCAGCCCAGTCACCCATCACGTTGAACGCGGCTTCGCCGTTGACGACAAGCTGCGAGGCATCCTGCCACGTCAACGAAGCGGAGTCGCTGTTGGCATAGCTCAACACTTTGGCGTAATTCTCCAAAGCGGTCTTGACTTCCGCGCTTCCCCAATCGGTGGTGCCGTCCCACAAACCGTTATACGCGTCGGGACCAAGCGTGCCGAGCAGAACGGTTTCGAGCAGGTGCATCTTCGTCCATTGTTCGCCGAGCGCAAGTGGTTGAACGCCTGCGGCTTGCAAAGTATCCATGGCGGTGAACCATTCATCCATCGTGGTCGGCACTGCAACGCCGTTGGCTTCGAGCAGACCGGGGTTGTACCACAGCACATTCGCGCGGTGGATGTTGACCGGCACGGAATAGATGTTGCCATTATCCGAGATCAGCGGGATCAAGGTTTCAGGCATCACTTCGAGCCAACCCTCAGACTCATACAGGTCATTCAACGGTTCGATCTGACCGGCGGCAACGTAGGTGCCGATCAATTCCTGACCCGCGTGACCCTGCCAGGAATCGGGCGGGTCGCCAGCCTGCAGGCGGGTCGCAAGGACAGCGCGCGCGTTTGTGCCGGCGCCGCCAGCCACTGCCGCATTGATGAATTCGACATTCGGGTCGGTTGTGGCAAACACTTCGATCATGGCTTCAAGCCCGGCCGCTTCACCGCCGCCGGTCCACCACGAGAACACTTCCACTTGATCTGCCGCGGCGGGAGCCTGAGTTGCAGGCGCTTCCGTTGCCGCGGGCGCACAGGATGCAAGCGCGAGTGAAACGATCATCAATGCGCTCACCAGGTAAAACAGTTTCTTATTCATTCTTCTTCTCCTAATCTAATGTTGAAATACGAATCTTCGACATGGACACACGGAAGGTATTCCTCACTTCGTGGCATCACCTCCTTTCAACACTCGTTGGATTCCATATGATGTCATCCACGACGATCGCGACCGCCCCAAACAAGCTGGCATCGTCGCCAAACACGGAAGAGATTACATCCGTCCTCTTCAAAACATCGTTCAAGGCGCGTTGCGAGATCACCTCTTTCAGCGCGGGGAGCATATATCCGCTCGCGGTGCTCAGCGTACCGCCGATGACCACCTTCTCCGGGTTGAAGATGTTTACGATACCGGCGATTCCCTGCCCCATGGCTCGCCCCACTTCCGAAAATGATTCCAACGCCACCTCATCACCGGCATCCGCTGCCTGTTTGATGAGTTCCACGGAAGGGGACGATTCGTTTTTTTGCTCCATCAGCATTGGAAGAAGACTGGATTGTCCGTTTTTTAAACCAGCCTCCACACGGCGTATCACGGCACGCTGGTTGGCAGTTGTCTCCCAACAACCGGGGTTACCGCAAAGACACAGTTCACCAGCTCCTTCCGCCATAATGGGAATATGCCCGATCTCCCCGGCATACCCGTTATGACCGCGATATAACTTGCCGTTAAGAAAAAGCCCACCACCAACCCCAACACCCGCATAAACAAAAATAAAATCCTTGGTCTGGCGCATCGCGCCAAACAAGTGTTCGGCGACTCCTGCGGCATTGGCATCGTTCTCGATGAATACCTTTAGACCTGTATGCTCAGAGAAAATTTTCCTCAAAGGGACATTGCGCCACCGCAAGTTGGGTGAAAAGACCATCACCCCTTCAAGTACGTCAACAGTCCCCGGGGCGGCAAGTCCAAGCCCGAGCAAACGAAGTTTCGCATCGCTGCAACGGGCAATTGCCTCATCGACAAGGTCCAACGTTTGCTTGATGGTCTTCGTCTGCTCATCGAAGGGATCGGCCTTCTCCTTATGACGCCAAATCACCTTACCTACAAAGTCCATCAGTGCCACAGCCACAAAATCAACGCCCAATTCCACACCAATGATTCCTCCTGCCTTGGGGTTAATTTCCAATAGTGTAGCTGGGCGGCCAGTGCCGATCGAGTCCATCCCGATCTCATGGATAAGCCCGCGAGCAAGCAAATCCTCGACCAAACTTGAAACCGTTGACTTATTAAGTTCAGTCATCACTGCCAACTTGGCGCGCGAAAGTGGGGCTTCATTATGAATGTTCCGAAGAACAAGCGATAAATTAGCCTCTCTGACCAAAGCTTGATCAATTATCTTCTTCATGATTAGTATGTTGGGGCAACAAACTAATGATATTATATTTTCTAACACTTGTCAATACAGATATTTTCCCTCACCCACCCAAGCTAAAGAGGAAGACCAAATCGTTGACGTTCGTACCTGTCGGACCGGTTCGAATCAAATCCCCCAGTGACTTAAAAAAAGTATACGCGTCATTTCTCGACAGGTAAACTGCCGCGCTCAACCCCAGCGACTCTGCCCGTTGAGCCGTTTCACCCGTCGCTACCGCACCCGCCGCGTCGGTGGGACCGTCTTCGCCATCCGTCGCCAAAGCAATCAGCATCACATTTTCCACGCCGCGCAATTCATCCACGGCGGCTAATGCAAGTTCCTGATTTCTCCCGCCTTTGCCGTTGCTCTTAAGTGTGACTGTCGTTTCTCCGCCGGCAATTAAACAAAATGGACGCGGTCGCCTTATAAGCTCATTGCGTAATTTTCCAGCCAGCATCGCCCCCGCCTCGCGCGCCTCACCTTGAAGTTCGTTGGTCAATATTTCTGCGGCAAACCCTGCGCGTTGCGCTTGTTCCAGCGCGGCTTGCGCGGCGAGTTTGTTATCGCCGATAATGATGTTTTGCACGCGAGAAAAAGGAAAAAGAAATGGGGGCTTGAGACTGGAGAATGGAACATGTTCTTCAAGTTGGTATTTTTTCAAAATCATCAACGCATCTTCGTCTGTCGTAGGATTGGGAGCAGTGGGACCCGATGCAATCGCTTCCAATGGATTCCCAATTACATCGGACAAAATCAAACTAATCACTTTTGCCTTCGTCGCGCGCGCGAGCCCGCCGCCTTTGACTCGGTCCAAGTGACGGCGCAAGGTATTGATCTCGTTGATGGTTGCGCCACATGCCAACAAGGAGGCTGTGAGGGTTTGCAATTCCTCCAACGGGATTAATGGCGCGGTCACCAGCGCAGAACCTCCACCGGAGATCAAGCACACAAGAGTATCGTCTTCTTTCAACGAGGAGACAAATTCAATTGCGCGTTCGCCGGCGTAGACCGAGCGCGCGTCGGGGATGGGGTGTCCGCCGAGGAGAATGGGAAACAGGTTGAAATGGGAAGGTGAAGCGTGCTTGCTAATGGCAAGCGCGCCTGAAAGCGGAATCGATTCCGCTAGGGCGTTCATCATCGGAAGGGCGGCTTTCCCGATCGCAAGACCGTACACATTGCCTGTGATCTTCGTCAGATGGTCTTTCACGGCGCGATATGGATCGACCGCGCTCAAGGCGGCTGATAAAATTCTCGAAATGCGCGGGTCGTGAAGACTTTTTGTTGCGAAACGATTCGCGTCCATCTCTGTTATCATATCAGAAACATTCTTGGAGTTAGCATGTCGAAACCAAAGGTATTTGTTACGAGACAAATCCCAGAGAAGGGATTTGAATTAATAAAAGAGTTTTGCGACGTGGACCTGTGGAGCGGCGATATGCCGCCGAGCCGCGAGGTATTGTTGCAGCGCGCGCGCGGCATGGACGGAATCTTGAGTCTGCTCACCGATAAAATTGACAGTGAGGTGATGGACACGTCTGGCTCACAACTCAAAGTGATCAGCAACTTCGCGGTCGGGTTCGATAACATCGATGTGCACGCGGCAACCGCGCGCAAGATCCCCGTTGGCAATACACCCGATGTGCTCACGGATGCCACTGCCGATTTTGCGTTCACGCTGATGATGAGCGCCGGGCGGCGCATCCTCGAAGGCGACCGTTATGTGCGCGCAGGCAATTGGAAAACGTGGCAGCCGATGTTGTTGCTCGGTACCGAAATGAAAGGCGCGACGTTGGGCTTGGTGGGCTTCGGGCGGATCGGCAAAGCGATGGCGCGCCGGGCGATCGGTTTCGATATGCGCGTCATTTATTATGACCCGTTGGAAAACAAGTCAGACTCCGATACGCAAGCCGCAAGCGTCGACTTCGAGACTTTGCTGGATGAATCGGATTTCATATCGCTTCACACGCCGCTGACGCCCGATACACATCAATTGATCAACGCCGAAGCGTTTTCGAAGATGAAACCAAACGCGGTTCTCGTCAACACGTCGCGCGGTCCGGTGGTCGACCTCGACGCTTTGTACAACGCGCTCAAAGAAAAACGCATCTTTGCCGCCGGGTTGGATGTGACCGACCCCGAACCCCTGCCTCTCGATCATCCCTTGTTCACGCTCGAGAACGTCCTCGTCATGCCTCACATCGCCAGCGCGAGCAAGCCGGCGCGCGATAAAATGTCGTGGATCGCAGCGAAGAACCTGATCGCCGGTCTGGAGGGGAAACATTTGCCGAACTGTGTCAATCCGCAGGTGTATCTAACAAAATAGCAATCGAATTAAGGACCAACGACTTTGGCTTTTGGAGGGGAATTTGGAAAAGCGGGTATGAACAAAAGAATCAGCCAACGCGGCGAAGATTACAGTAGTGCCGATGAATTTTATGATACCTTTTCGAGTTTGAGATAGTCCTGCGTTTGTTGTTTGGTGATGGGCATGGATTGCTCCAGAATTGTTTAGGGTAACAACATCAGTGCTATAATTTCGCAGGGACAATTTTAACCCCAATACTATAAAAACTCTGATTTGATTTTGACAATTTGTAACAAAACTATCAATACTCGGAGGTAGACCATGGGTACCGTTGCTGTTGAGATTTTTATTGCCCGCCTGCCAAATGAAGTTTTTGCCTATCTGCGTGATTACACCAACGAAGCGAAATGGCATGTTTCGCAATCCATTTCTGAACCGCCGGGTCCCGCAAGGGTGGGAACGAAAGTACACAAAATCCGCAAAACACCAAACGGGGAGCAGCGTTTTACCATCGAAATCACCGAAATGGAGGAGACTGGACGTCGCGGGGTGGACCTAGCCATCGCAGGTTCATTTCGCGGTACGAAAGGTAACTGGCAGGTGACTTCTGAAAATGGCGGGTCAAAAGTGCGACTTGTGGCAGAGATGAAGGCGACTGGTTTATGGCGTTTGATCCTCCCGCTGATCAATAGCACTGCGCGCAAAGAGCTTCCTGCCGAATTCGCAAATCTCAAAAAGGCGCTGGAGTCTGCCTAAAGCAGGCTAACAACAGCCATGAGCGAGGTTCCCGGCATCCCCGGCTATACCAAAGAAGAGATCATCCACGAGATCGAACTGAACCTGTGGGAGACGTGGTCCAACTTCGGGCGCGGACCCGGCTGCACCCTGCACGATGAAGGCGATACGCTTTGGTTCGAAACGCCTATTCCCATTCTACCGTACAACACAGTGCTGAAATTTCAAGTTAAAGAGGATGTAGATCAGCGGATCGAAGCGCTGATCCAGGGTTATGCAAAAAGAAACGTTGTCCCGTTATGGATCGTCCATCACACATCCACGCCAAACGACCTCGCCGAACGGTTGCAAAAACGCGGCTGGCAGGAGATCGAGTTGGTGCCCGGCATGGCGCGCCTGCTCGATGATCTCCCTGAACCTCCACCCCTGCCCGAAGGCGTGGAAATCCGCGAAGCGCGCGAAGAGCAAGACCTCAGTGAACTGTACGGCTTCGCCGCGTGGCGCTGGGGCGTACCGGAAGAATTCCGTCCCCAGTTGAAGAACATGATCAAACAATTCAACATCGGTGAGCGCGGCTCGAACACACGCTTTTGGATGGCATGGAAAGACGGCGCGGCAATTTCGAAGATCGGCATGTTTAACGGCTCCGGCTCGGCGGGCATTTACGCGGTGGCAACCAAACCCGAAGCGCGCGGCATGGGGCTAGCCAGTATTCTGATGGATGTTGCGATGAAAGCCGCGCGTGAGATGGGACAAAAATTATGCGTGCTCGATTCCTCCCCGCTCGCCGAAAAACTGTATGAACGCCTCGGCTTTATTCGCGTTTCGTCCATTCCATTGTATTCCACGAAACCGGGCGTGGTTTAACACACAAATCTCCAACGTCTTTAAGACCTCGGAGATTTTTCAAGTTACTGCGTTCACAAAATCCGCAAACAAACCGTACGCCGTTTCTTCGGGTCCACCTTTCATGCCTTCGCGTTCCGAGATCGTCACTGAATAATCGGGCAACACATCGGTCCGAAAAGTCAACCCTGTAGATGAACCCATCATGCCGTACAATGGCGAGGTTGAGTCGACAAGCTCAGGCGCGACGCGCGCTTTGACTTGATTCCCAACCCGTTCAGCGGACGCGACCAACTTCCAACGCTTCTTCTCCCCTTTCGCCTGATTCACCATCGCCGGCGTGATCTCACGGATGCCCCTCCGCTCCACCTCTTGCGGCTTGAGAGGGGAATCCATCAGTACCGTCGCGAGCGCCGAAACCTTGATCGCCGCGTCCCAGCCGTCCACATCGCCCGAGGGATCGGTCTCGGCAATGCCAATGCTCTGACAATATTTCACCGCGTCCTCGAACGACTCGCCGTCTTCCATCCGTGAAAGGATCAGATTCGTGGTCGCATTGATGATGCCTTTGAACGAGATCAATTCCGCGAGGGGCATGGCTTCCCGGAATGTGGCAAAGACCGGCGAGCCTCCCAGCACTGTTGATTCAAATCGAAACTTTCTACCTTTTGATTCCGCCAGCGCGGTCAATTCGCGGTAGCCGTGCACGACCGTCCCTTTGTTGGCGGTGATGGCGTGCATGCCCGCGTACAGCGCGGCTCTCACATGGTCGATGGCAGGCTGGCCTGTTTCATAATTGACAGGCGAATTTTCAAACATCACATTCGCTTGGGAGTATTGAATTACTTCCAGAGAATTTGAGACTGGAGAACTAGAGAGCAGGTTGATGGACTGTTTGCTTTCGACGAGTTCGAGGGCTTTGGCAACATCAAGGCCTTCAGGATTCACCGCAAACCCATGTCGTCCCGTTGCAATACCTGTGACTGAATATGTGATGTCGTATTTTGATATCAACGCGTCGCGCTTGCGTTCGAGCAAACGCACCAATGAACGCGCGACATTTCCAAAGCCGATGAAGCAAAGATTGAAGTGAGTCATAATTTTGTCTCCGGAGGAGCGGGGTCTTCCCGCCAAATGGTTGGCTTCAACCGCTAGGGCGAGAGAACCTCGCCCCTACAAATTTACAACGGGGGCCACGGCATTGCGCGGCGGTCACGCGGCTGGCGGGGAAAGATTCCACGTTTGAGGATCGTGTCCGCGCGGGCGCACAGGGCGGAGATCTCTTGCGGGGCGAGATAACGTTCAAGGTCTGCGAGCAGGCTGGGGGGCAGAGAGAGGCGGGAGAGTAAGTCGTCAGGAATCTTTTGCCCGGCGAAATCCCATAACACCGTGCGCAATTTATCTTCCTCGTGAAAACAGATCCCGTGATCAATCGCAAACAATTTGTGCGTTTTATTTTCAAAGAACACGTGTCCTCCCTTGCGATCCGCATTGTTGACGAGCAGGTCGAACAGTACGACAGGTTTGAGGAGTTGCTTATCTTTGTCAGAAAAATTGAAGTAGTGATATTCCGGGTCGTATTCGATAAACTGTTGGATCGACCCCGCGCCGTACGGACCGTCTTCGCGCAACGCGGTAAACGGGACAAAGTGAAAACCGAGCGCCTCGCTGACGAGATATGCCGCCACTTCGCGCTGAGCTAGAGATTGTTCAGGAAAATCCCACAGAGGTTGCTCGCCGCGGCTCGGTTTGTAGACAGCCGGATACGTTTTATCTTCGTACGTGACTTCGACGAGAAATGTGTAATTCGAGCCGAGCATGAATTGACCTTTGAGTTCAAGGTCGCCGTGTTGTAACGCTGTTTGTAGAGAGGATGGGTCAGTCATCGTTTGCAGGTCGGCAAGTTTGAACGTTTCAACCTGCAAACTTGAAAACGTTCAAACGATTAATGAAAATGCCCATTCTTCTTGGGACAAAAATGCCCCTCGGGTTCCTCGGGTTGCCCGCATTGCGGACAGATCGGGCGTCCGCGTGAAACGACTTCCATGCCCCAGCGCGCCAGCATCTTCACCTGCGTGCGCGTTGCCCAAAAGCGGATGACCGCCGCAGTCTCGGGATCATCTTCTTCCGTGAGGATTTCCTTCGCGAACAGCACAACAAGGTCGCGTTCCTTATCGTAGCCGAGTCCAATCTCACCGACGCGGAAAAGCGGGTCAACGGGAGGGTTGATGCGCATCACTTCTTCGACATAATCGCCCGAGGCTTCAGGGAGATTCGGGTTCTGCTCGTTGATCTGCCCGAGGAACTGCTCCACGCCGATGGCGAGCGAGTGCAGCTGCGCCTTCTCGATGATGATCGTAATCGTGCGTTGATCCTGATAGGCTTGAACATAAAACACACGCTGACCGGGCTTGCCAATCGCGTCAGCGGTGATATGGTCGCAGGGGTCTACGTCAATTTCGAAACGGGGCATGAGTTACCTTATATTGAAAAGAGTATACCAGAATGAGACCACTGACCATAGACCATGGACCGCCGGCGGCAATGAGCATGGTGATTGCAGTGTCAGAGAGTGGGTAAACGCAAATCCCACGAATGGACAGAAGACGCGAATAAACCTTGAAAAATTCGAGTGATCCGCTCATTTGCGATATTTGCGTTAAACCGCGCACGAAATTTGAACTCCGGCAATGGGCTTTGTAAAAGCATACGCAACGAGAACATTGCGTTCTTCTGCCAGCTGTCTGCGGTCTCATGTATAATTCCTTCATCACCAAGGAGTCGCCATGTACGATAAACAGAAACTCGATGAATTGAAAGACCACCTTGAACACTGGGAGGAAACTTCGTTGAGCAAGGCGCTCGCGTCCCTGCCGGAACGCGCTGACGAATTCATCACGACCTCCTCCGAGCCGGTCAACCGACTCTACACGCCGCTCGATGTGGCGGATATGGACTACGCTTCTTCTCTCGGACTACCGGGTGAGTACCCCTACACGCGCGGAGTCCACCCGACGCTTCACCGCTCCAAACTGTGGACGATGCGCATGTTCGCCGGTTTCGGCACGGCCGAGGAAACGAACGCGCGCTTCAAGTATTTGCTGGAGCAAGGTCAAACAGGTTTATCGGTTGCATTTGATCTGGCGACTCTGATGGGTTACGATACCGATCAACCCGAAGCGCTGGGTGAATTCGGCAAATGCGGTGTGGCGGTCTCTTCGTTGAAAGACATGGAAATCCTGTTCGATGGGATTCCGTTCGATAAAGTTTCTACAAGTATGACCATCAACTCGCCTGCCGCGATCACGTGGGCGATGTACCTCGCCGCCGCGGAGAATCGCGGGGTTCGGCTCGATCAACTGCGCGGCACGATTCAAAACGACATCCTCAAGGAATTCATCGCGCAAAAGGAATTCATCTTCCCGCCTGAACCCTCGATGCGGCTCGTGGTGGATACGATGGAATTCGGCTCGCAGAAAGTCCCGCAGTGGAACACGATCTCGATCAGCGGGTATCACATCCGTGAAGCGGGTTCAACGGCGGCGCAAGAGTTAGCATTTACGTTAGGTGATGGACTCGAGTATGTGAGATGGGGCATTGCCCGCGGCATGGATGTGGATGAGTTCGCACCGCGCCTCTCGTTCTTCTTCAACGCACACAACGACTTCTTTGAAGAAATTGCTAAATACCGCGCCGCGCGCCGCATCTGGGCGCGCGAGATGCGCGAAACGTTCAAGGCAAAGAATCCGCGCTCGTGGCTATGCCGCTTCCACACACAAACGGCGGGAGTTTCACTCACCGCACAACAACCCGAAAACAATGTTGTACGAGTCGCCATTCAAGCTTTAGCTGCCGTTCTCGGCGGCACTCAGAGTTTGCATACCAACTCACTCGATGAAGCGCTTGCCCTTCCCTCCGAACATGCGGTGACGATCGCGCTCCGCACACAGCAGATCATCGCGGAAGAATCAGGCGTGACGAACACGGTGGATCCGCTGGGAGGCAGTTTCTTCGTCGAGGCGATGACCGATCGCATCGAACAGCAAGCCTATGATTATTTTCGCCGGGTCGAAGAGTTGGGGGGAGTGATCCCCGCCATCGAAAAGGGATTCTTCCAAAGCGAAATCTCAGACGCGGCATATCGTTATCAGCGTGAGATTGATCAGGGAATCAGAAAAATTGTCGGTGTGAACGCGTACGCTGAAAAGAAACCGTTGACAATTCCCATCCTAGAGATGGACCCGCAAGGGTACGCGAGACAGGTCAACCGTCTCGAAGAGTTGCGAAAGACGCGCGACAGCGGACGCGTCGGTCAAACATTGGATCGCCTGCGAATCGCGTTAGAGGGAACAGAAAACACGATGCCCCACATCATGGAAGCCGTCCACGCGTACGCGACATTGGGCGAGATCATTCAAGTAATGAAGGAAGTGTTCGGCGTGTACGAAGAACCGACGATGATATAAGAGTTTCAAGTTATAAGTTTCATGTTCCAAGAAAGAACAGAGGCGTTGCAAACCAGCAACGCTTTTGTTTTACTTAGAACCTGACGCGTGGAACATGAAACTTTTTACCGCGCCAGCGTCTTCGCCATTTCGTAATAATCGAGCGCGGTGCTGCGCGAATGTTCAGATACTTCAGCGAGGGAAACGGTCGTCACGCCCAAGCCTTTCATGCCGATCATGATATCGGTCTGCCCGTCGAGGATCGCCTCCACCGCCTTGACGCCCAGACTCGCCGCGATGAGGCGGTCGAGCGCAGTGGGGCGCCCTCCCCGTTGGATGTGACCGAGGATCGTCACGCGCGTTTTGAATCCCACATCCATTTCGTCAATGATGCGCGCCAGGTCGGTGGTGCGGATGTTCGCGCCTTCCGCCACGATGATGATCGCGTGCGTTTTCCCGCGGCGATAGGCGTCCTCCACCAATTGTGCGATCTCCTCCACCGTGACCGGCGCTTCGGGGACCAACACGAATTCCGCGCCGCAGACAATGCCCGCCATCACCGCGAGATAGCCGGAGTTACGCCCCATCGTTTCGATGAGGAAGGCGCGGCTGTGCGAGGAGGCGGTGTCGCGCAATTTATCGACGGCTTCCATAATGGTGTTGAGCGCGGTATCCACGCCAATGGACATGTCCGTACCCCAGATGTCGTTGTCAATACTCGCAGGGATGCCCACCACTTTGATTCCCTGCTGAGCCAGCGCGTGCGCGCCGCGCAAGGAACCGTCGCCGCCGATGACGACCAAACCGTCCATGCCGGCTTCGTTCATGTGACGGATCGCCTCGCGCTGACCTTTTGCATCCGCGAATCGTTTACTCCGCCGCGTTTGCAGGATGGTCCCGCCGCGCTGCAAAATACCCCCCACGTCGCGCGCGCCCATCGGACGGAACTCTCCATTGACCAAACCTTCGAAACCATTCGCAATGCCGATCACTTTGGCGCTGCTCGCCAATGCCGTGCGCACCACGGCGCGGATGGCGGCGTTCATGCCGGGCGCGTCGCCGCCCGAGGTGAGCACCCCTAATGTAAAATTTCCCGTACTTGTCATACTTGCTCGTCTTTCTTGATCTGAAATGAATCGAAGTCCCTTGCCACAACCGTATTCGGGAAAATGGCTTGGGCTTCTTTTAAGACATCCTTCTCGCGATAACGGCGCGAGATGTGCGTGAGAATCAACTTCTTCACACCGGCTTTCACCGCCAGTTCGGCGCCCTGCCGCGCGGTGAGATGCGAGAATTGACCCGCCATCTCCGCTTCCTCTTCAAGGTAGGTGGATTCGATCACCAGCGCATCCGCGTTAGTGCTGACCTTGACCAGATTCTCGGTCTTGCCGGTGTCGCCCACGATGACGAGTTTGGCTCCCGTCTGAAGCGGACCCAGCACATCGTCCGGTTTGACGCGTCTTCCGTCGGGTAACACGACTTCTTTACCGGCGACCAGTTCGCGGCGTTCGGGTCCGAACGGCACACCGAGTTCATCCGCTTTGTTCGGCAAAAATGGACGACGCGCTTTTCCCTCAAAAATATAACCGAGGCAATCCGGTCCGCGATGCGAAACAGGGAACGCGTTCACGGTGAAATCATCGGCATCGAAGATCAAGCCCGGCTTGATCTCGGTTAATTTCAACGGCATCGGCGGCTGGTTACCGCGCAGGACTACGCCATACAACAAGTCGTGCACGCGATCCAGCGTGGAACGACCGCCGAAAATTTCGAGTTCGTCGATCGCTTCCCAGCGCAGGAACGTGCTGAGCAAACCGCCCAACCCGAGGATGTGATCGAGATGACCGTGCGTGAGCAAAATGCGATTCAGGTTTTTGAATCCCAGACCCGATTGCAGGATCTGCCGCTGGGTGCCTTCGCCGCAATCGATCAAAAAACGATATTCATCGTGCTTCACCACCTGCGCCGAAAGCCCGCGCTTGGCAGAGGGAGCCGATGCAGACGTGCCGAGAAAAAGAATCTCAAACAAAATGTTTCCTTTTAAATCAGCCACAGAGATCACAGAGATTCTGAGAAAAGAATTTAAAACTCAATGTTCTCTGTGTACTCTGTGGCGAATTTTTATCGTTATGTTTTCACAATTGTACCCCAAAAGAAAAACAGACCATTTGTGCTATACTACAAAAAATGCCACTGCGAATTCCATTCATTCCTCAAAAAACGAAAACGAAGCCAAAGGGAAAATCGGTAACAGCCTCGCCGCGCGGCGGGAAGAACATCCAAGCCGCGCCGAAAAAAGGGAAGACTGCGCTTCCTCCCCCGCCTCCGCCTGCCTCGCCCTCGTGGTGGGATTCGCTCTCCGCGGAGCGCAAACTCGACGTGATCGGCGCGATCATGGCGGTGATCGGATTGTTCACCGCGTTGATCCTCTTTTCCGCGCAGCGCAGTCCGTTGACCAGCGAGATGTTGACCTTGCTCAGCCGGATCATCGGCTGGGGAATTTACATCCTGCCCGTCGGCTTGATCGTGATGGGCGTATGGCTCGTCCTGCGCCGCATTGAAAAACTTCCGCCGCTGTCGCTCGAACGCGCCATCGGCTTGATCTTGTTTTTCTTCTGGCTCCTCGCCACCATGGATTCGATCAACGCCGGAGCCGTATTGAACGGCGCGGGCGGCGGTTACATCGGAAGCCTGCTCGGACGACTCTTCTTCAACAGTCTAGGTTTTGCCGGGGGAATCATCGCGCTCAGTGCGTGGCTGCTTCTCACCGTCACGATGATCTTCGATATTTCGGTGCAAGACCTGTTCAACCGGTTCGGTCCGATGACAGGCAGAATCCGCGGCTTACTGGCAAGGCAGAAATCCCCGGCGGGCGAAGCGTTTTTACCTGAAGATGCCGAAGTGACATCCGCCGGGTTCACTCCGCTTCACCGCCCTGAACCGGCGGTCGCAAACGTCGAAGTCGGCAAACCTGTGACCACGGTGAAAGCCGCAGAGCCGGTCATCCAATGGAAATTGCCCGAAGTGAAAAATATTTTGGATTCGGGTTCCGCGCCGGAAGTCAATGAAGAATTCATCCAAGGACGTTCGCGTTTGATTCAGGAAACGCTCGCCTCGTTCGGAGCGCCGGTGCAAGTGGTGGAGATCAACCGCGGACCGACGATCACGCAATTCGGAGTGGAGCCGTTGTTCGTGGAGACGCGCGGCGGGCGCATCAAAGTGCGCGTCAATAAAATTGCATCGCTCGCGGACGATCTCGCGCTCGCGCTTGCCGCGCCGCGCATCCGTATTCAGGCGCCGGTGCCCGGTCACAGTTATGTGGGCATCGAAGTTCCCAACGAAGAAATGACTCTCGTCGCGCTGCGCGACATCATCGAGAGCGAACCCTTCCAGCGCAACATGCACCCGTTGAAGTTCGCGCTGGGGCGCGATGTGACCGGCAACCCCATCGCTGCAACTCTAGAAAACATGCCGCATTTACTCATCGCAGGGACGACGGGATCGGGCAAGTCGGTGTGCGTCAACGCGATTTTGACCTGTCTGCTGTTGAACAACACGCCCGACGATCTGAAGTTGATTTTGATTGACCCGAAGCGCGTGGAGTTGACCGGCTACAACGGCATTCCGCATTTGCTCGCGCCGGTGGTTGTGGAGATCGAACGCGTGGTCGGCGCGCTGCAGTGGATGACGCGCGAAATGGACAAGCGCTATCACCTGTTCGCGCAGGTCGGCGCACGCAACATCACCGATTACAACGCGCGTATGAAATTGCAGGGGTCAAAGATACTGCCGTTCCTCGTCATCGTCATTGACGAACTCGCCGACCTGATGATGATCGCCCCCGGCGAAACAGAACAGACAATCACGCGTCTCGCGCAGTTGGCGCGTGCTACCGGCATCCACATGATTCTCGCCACCCAACGCCCATCGGTGGATGTGGTGACGGGCTTGATCAAAGCAAACTTCCCGGCGCGCGTCGCGTTTGCGGTGGCGTCCAATACGGACAGCCGCGTCATCCTCGACCAGCCCGGCGCGGAACGCCTGCTCGGACGCGGCGACATGTTGTATCAGGCGCCCGACGCGCCCGCGGCGGTCCGCTTGCAGGGTGTGTTCGTTTCGGATCACGAAATTCAAAATCTCGTGGAGTTCTGGAAAGGTCAACTCGGAAGCGCAAGCCCGTACGCCGCCGCGTCGCAATCTGCGGATATTCCCAAATCGGATGTTCCGCTCAAGCAGACTCCTCTCTTCGAGGATATGAGTCCAGCAGACACCACCACCGACCCGTTACTCGTGGAAGCCATCGAACTTGTGAGAAAAGAGGGACGCGCCTCGGTTTCGATGTTGCAGAGACGGATGCGCATCGGCTACACGCGCGCCGCGCGTCTTGTGGACATGATGGAGGATCGGAAGATCGTCGGTCCGCCCGAAGGCGCGACACAAATGCGCCAGATTCTGGATTACGGTCAGACCGCGCCGCCGAAGGATGATGGGGCGTGAGGGATTTCTTATTTCCCCACAAAATCATCCAGTACAAGAACATCGATCAACTCTTCGAGTCTGGACAATCTCCTGTCATTTGTTAAAAAGGCTTTTGCTCCAAAAGAGAGACTCGCCGCCACTTGCAGCGCATCGGGCGGCGAGATATTGTATCGGGCGCGCAATTGAGCCGCCGCGCGAGCAACATTCCTGTCAACATCTACAACGGACAAATTCGGGAAATGCGCCAGAACTGCCTCGTATTCACGCGCTGCCAATTCCCTTCCCAATTGCCATGGGCGGACAGTGACCTCCATCAACGTGATGGCTGATGTCACGCCGTGCCATTTGCCTTTTTCGATACCAGTGAAAGTGAATTGTGTGAGCGGGCTATAACGTTCGTTATCTTCAAGAAGGTAAATGAAGATTGACGTATCCAACCCAATGACTTTTGCCTTCGCTAATCGCTTGCCGAGTTGGTCCATGCGTCGCGCTCCCCGTTGAGATATTTCTGGACGTCAACACCTTTCCACATCGCGCCGTGAAGACCTTGCAAGTATTCCGTGTAGCGTTTGGGTTGCGGAATCAAAACGATCACGCCATCCTGCACATCCACGAGCAGGCGGTCGCCTTGTTTGATATTCAATTTCTTACGCGCGATTTGTGGGACGGCAATCTGGTATTTCGCGCTGACTTTGACAGAAGTGGTCATGGAATCTCCTTGCTTAGCAAAATCGTCAATTTGCTTAGCATTTTACCACAGCCGCGCCGCCGAAGGACGACGGGGCGTGATTCGATTCTTCCAATATTCCCCACTCGCAATATTTTTACTTACAAATTAACTTGAAATACAACAAACCAACCGTTGAGAGGGTGTTTCAATGAGAAGGTGTTGATGTTCTTCATAGACTTTCCACCCATCACGAACTCTAATTTCTGCAAAACGTCCGTTTTTTCATTTTCACTGTGATACGGGACAACAAGATTCAACGTGTTATCTTTGATTTCGGGGTATTGATTTGAATTCAGAATATTTCCCTCAGGCTTTACCTCAGTCATAATTCTAAACCGCAATTTGACGGAAGCTTTATCCACATTTCGCACACGGCTGAAATCTTCCTGTTGAGAGAAAACTTCGCCAAGCTGGTTTCTCAATTCTTCTGAAATATTTGACCCTACAAGCTTTTCGTCCAACACCTGACCAAACGATTGGCTAATAAGTTCTTTTGTTGTGATCGTCTCGAAGAAACTGCCGTGCACTAGGCAGATTTTTTGTGCCCCTTTCCTTCTTCCGCGAACGAGATAATACACATCGCGCTCTTCCAGAGAGAAAACATCGTCGCCTGCTTTTGTCATCTGAAGATAGGTCGTGCTATGTTCGGAAGGGATGATCTTCCGTATGTTTTTCCTTCCAGTAGGGATTGTTGAGTTGAACGAAGAGATGCTATAGGATTTGCTGTCTTTCAACTCGATTAATTCACCGCCAGTGAAAACGGAACGGTCTTTGTTCAATTTGATAGCTAAATCTGGAAAAACCCCATCATTCTTACAGGAAAGCATCTTGCCATCAAAATTGAATTCATCTATGACAGAGAATTTTGCAAATGAGCTCTTGGTACGGACGAGATGCTTCCAAAAGTGAAAAATCGAATACATATCCTATCCAAAGAGGGATGGCTGCTTCATTTTCGATTTCACAGATACTTTCCCAAGCGATTTGGTTCCCCAAATTTCTGGTAGGTTTTCCGTGTACACATAATCCTGATAATATTTTTCAAGATCATCAGCCTCGCGAATTTCCTCCAACCGTTTCTGGATCATCTTGGCATTTTTCGGATCAATCTCGATACCGATGCTATGCCTGTTAAGTTGATGTGCAGTTATGAGGGTTGTGCCAGTTCCAGCAAAAGGATCAAGAACAGTATCGGTAGGCTGGGTAGACGACAAGATAATTCTCAACAGCAAGGCAATCGGGGATTGCTGCTTATGGAAACGTTCGCCATTCTTTTCTCGAATGGCTTCATCACCCGCAAAATAACCGGAGGTTAATTCCCGGATGTCATCCCAAACATCAGTCACAAAGACACCATTCTCCCGCTCGAACTTGTAATTGGCGGGCAATGGCGGCGAAATCCGCAGGCGATTGAACACACGCGCTTTATCGCCTTTCGTCGCATATGCGATGATCTGGTAATGTTTACCGAATTTGCTTGCAACAGGCACAGCCGATGTTTTCTTCTTCCAAATGATCAGGTTTTGCAAAGTCCAACCCGATTCTCTCAGGCAACGCAAGACTTCTTCTGTGTTCTTCTCGCGTTGCATGAAATAGATCGCACCGCCATCGGATGTAATAGCCAAGATTTTTTGACAAACATCCTTCATCATCCCCCAGTATTCTTCAGGTGACAAATTGTCGTCGTGATGAGCGTAATCTTTGTTTTGGTTGAAAGGAGGGTCAAGAAAAGTTAGGTCAACAAGAGATGAAAACTTCTTGCTGCTAAGAATTTCAAGACAGTTGCCTTCATAGATCTTATTTTTGGGCATATTTTCCTCTATATCTCGGGAGAGTATACAACACCTCACCTCAACCAACAAGCGACCCTCCAATGCTATACTCAACCTCATGCCTCTCAACCTCCTCCTCGCCAGTCTCGCCGCGGTGGTCGCCGGCGCGGTCAACGCCCTCGCGGGCGGCGGGACGCTGATCACCTTTCCCATGCTCGTCTTTTTGGGAGTCCCGCCGGTCACCGCGAATGTGACCAACACCGTCGCGCTCTGTCCCGGCTACTTCGGCGGGACGCTCGCCCAGCGCAATGACCTGCGCGGGCAGGAAAAAAGATTGTGGCTGATTCTCCCAGCCAGCATTGTCGGCGGAGTCGTTGGTGGGTATCTGCTTTTACAAACTGGCGAAAAGTTATTCAGCCAACTCGTCCCATATTTGATTCTGCTGGCATCGGGGTTGCTCGCGATCCAAGACCCCGTCCGCGCGTGGCTCACGC
Source organism: Chloroflexota bacterium (assembly GCA_040753755.1). Classification (GTDB taxonomy): domain Bacteria; phylum Chloroflexota; class Anaerolineae; order Anaerolineales; family Villigracilaceae; genus Defluviilinea. The sequence continues at coordinate 32,230 of JBFMDB010000024.1, read as the reverse complement.
GGCGCATGGGAGCAGGTCAGGGATCGAGACTCGAATCGCTCACGTGGTTACCTGTCGGCTTGGCATCCGTCTATGGCGGATATTTCGGCGCGGGCTTGAGCGTGATCGTCCTGTCCGCTTTGGGGTTGACCCTCGAAGATTCGCTCACGCGCCTCAACGCGTTGAAACAAGCGGTGGCGTTCGCGGTCAACGTTGCCGCGGCGGTCTTCTTCCTGTTTTCGGGAAAAGTCGAATGGGCTGTAGCAGTTGTCATGGCGGTTGGAGCGTTGATCGGCGGTCTGCTCGGCGGCAAACTCGCCGGCAGGGTCAAGCCATCCACGTTACGATGGACGGTCGTCGTCATCGGCATCCTCATTTCCATCGTCTACTTTATACGCGGATAAGAATCGTTCTTCTTCCCTCTTTCTTCGTTGTATAATCCCGCCACAAAATTCAAAGGAGAATCACGTGCGAAAAATCATTCTGCCGGCGCTCGTTATCCTGTCGTCCATCCTCGCCTCATGCGGACCTTCCTCCACCGACGCGCCTGCCAAAGCCGTCGAAGATTATTTGAACGCGCTCGTCGCGAAAGACGCGGACCGACTCCCCACGCTCGTCTGCGGCGAGTGGGAGGAGGACGCGTTGATCGAACTCGACTCGTTCCAGGCGGTCACCGCGAGTCTCGAAAATGTATCCTGCACGCAAACCGGAACCGACGGCGGCGCCGCGCTCGTGCTTTGCACAGGGAACATCGTCGCGAGTTATAACAATGAAGACCAGCGGCTCGATCTCTCGGTTCGCACGTATCAGGTCATTCAAGAAAACGGCGATTGGCTCGTATGCGGCACGCGCTGAAAAAACTTTTCTCGACTGAAAACATCTGGGCGTTCATCCTCTTCCTCATTGTGGTCGCCTTGATCATTTTCACATCGGATTCCAGTCCCGTTTGGATTTATCAAGGGTTTTAAATGGGACTGACTCAGATTCTCGCTTCGATTCTGACCGCCTTGCTGGTCGGCGTGCTTGCGCAGACGCGCGGCGCGGCGCGGACGTTTCTTCTCCTCACCCTCAGCGTTCTCGCCGTCTTCTGGTTTCAACCCGCCGTCCCCCTCCGCTCATTTGATTTCTGGATTCCATCGCTCTCGATTCTGCTCGTTGTTTCGGTTTGGTTCATCACATCCCAGCCCGGCGCGTGGAAGTCGCGCCTAAACATCATCGGGCTTGTAGTCATTGCGGGCGTTGTGATCCTTGTCGGGCTTACGCGCTACATTTTTCCCGATCCCATCCTAACGACCACAACTCCGCCGAGACTCATTCTGGTCATCGGTTTTATCTTCCTCGCGGCAATAGCCGTCACAGGGTTCACAACTCTCTCACGACGACTTGCCCTCACGTTATCTCTCATCATCATCGCGCTTCTTGCAATTCTCGCAATCCTCAAATCCCCAACTCTTTCTCTTCAACTGAGTATCTTCCTTCGAGAATTGATGGGACGCCCCACAGACACCGCCTCCGCGTTGGATTTGCGCTGGCTCGGGTTTTCCTACATCTCCTTTCGTTTGATTCATGTTCTTCGAGATAAGCAAACGGGACGATTGCCTGAATTGTCTCTGCCCGAATTCGCAACCTACGTTGTTTTCTTCCCGTCGCTCTCCGCCGGTCCCATTGACCGCGCCGAACGCTTCGCAGGAGACTTGCGAAACGAATTTCGTCTCACTCAAGATGAAACTGTATTGGCGGGTCAACGCATCGTCCTCGGCTTGTTCAAGAAATTCGTCGTCGCCGACGCGCTGGCATTGATCGCGCTCAACGACACGCTCGCGGTGCAGGTCCGCACGGCAGGCTGGATGTGGGTCATCCTCTACGCCTACGCGTTCCAGATCTACTTCGACTTCAGCGGCTACACCGACATCGCCATCGGCATTGCGCGGCTGGTCGGAATCAAACTCCCTGAAAACTTTGCCTCGCCGTACACCAAACCCAACCTCACGCAATTTTGGAACTCGTGGCACATGACGCTCACGCAGTGGATCCGCGCGTACTTTTTCAACCCGTTCAACCGCTGGATTCGCGGTTACACCATCCCCGCGTGGACGATGCTCCTGCTCGGGCAACTCGCCACGATGTCCCTCATCGGCTTATGGCACGGCATCACACCGAATTTCATCCTGTGGGGCGCGTGGCACGGACTCGGACTCTTCCTCCAAAACCGCTGGAGCGATTTTGCCAAGACGAGATTCACGGTTTCCAATCCGCGAGTGCAAACAGCCCTGCAATTGGGCGGCGTCGTGTTTACTTTTCACTTCGTCGCGCTGGGCTGGGTGTTCTTCGCGTTGAGCGCGCCGTCGTTGTCGTGGCAGGTGATCATGAAACTATTTGGTTTAAACACTTAAAGAGATATGTCATGCTGAGCCCTTCGGCTATGCTCAGGATAAACTCCGCGAAGCATCTCCTCGACCACAAACGAGACTCGTCGGTCGCGGCAACCGCTCCCTCAGAGTGACACGAAACAAGTATGGAAAACAAACCCCGCCTCTTCCTTGTTCTGCTCAAAGCAACAGCGCTCCTCGTAATGTTCAACTTCGCATTCGTCCTCGCCGGCGGATTCCCGCTCGGAAAAATCTCGCTCTATAACAAAATTTTCCCCGGGCGCGAACGTTTTCCCTTCGGTGAAAACCAACGCGGATACAACCTGAGTCTCTTCGACCTAGACGCGATGTTCGCGGCTCACGCGCTGGTCGGCGCGCCCAAAGCGGCGGATGAATACCGCGTCATCCTCATCGGCGATTCGTCCGTGTGGGGAACATTGCTCACGCCCGAACAAACTCTCGCGGGTCAATTGAACTCGCAAAACATTTCGGCATGCGGGGGAACCGTCCGCGCCTACAACCTCGGCTACCCGTACATCTCGCTCCTGCAAGAGTTGATGATCCTCGACGAAGCCTTGAACTATCAACCCGACATGGTCGTCTGGCTTACGACTCTCGAGTCGTTCCCGAAGGAAAAACAATTCGGCGCGCCGCTCGTGGCAAACAGCCCGGAACGCGTGAAAGAACTAATAACCAAGTACCAATTACCGCTCGACCCGAACGACCCCGCGTTGAATCATCCTTCAACGTGGGATCAAACTTTTGTAAGCCGCAGAAAAGATTTGGCGAACCTCATCCGCTTGCAGTTGTACGGCGTGCTGTGGTCCGCCACCGGGGTGGACCAGTTCTATCCCGAAACCTACGAACGCGCACAGACCGATTTCGAAGCCGATGATTCTTTTTACAACATCGAACAGACCAAACCATTGCGCGAGCAACTCTCCCTCGACATTCTCGAAGCGGGGCTGAACGCGACCGACCTGCCGATGATCCTCGTCAACGAGCCGATCCTCGTAAGCGACGGCGTCAACAGCGACATCCGTTATAATTTTTTCTATCCGCGCTGGGCGTATGATGCGTATCGCGTCATGCTGAGCGACTACACAACGCAACAGAACATCCCCTATCTCGACCTGTGGAACCTCGTCCCGATGGACGAGTTCACCAACAGCGGCGTGCATCTCACGCCGTTCGGCGAATCTATACTCGCTGAAAAGGTCGGCGCGGCAATACAAACAAATTGTGGAACAAGATGAAACAGACTCTCTCCTTACTTTTCATGATGACCCTTCTGCTTGCGTCCTGCTCCTCCGCGGACGCGCCAACGCAAGTCTATTCGGCGGCGGACGAACCGATTCAATCGCCCATTGCAACGGATTCGACCTCGGAGGCTGCCGCCTCCCCGGCGACTCCCGCGCCTACGGCGACGCCCAAACCTCCCCTTGAAAAAGACGCGTGGATGACCATGCCGGTCGTGCCGGTCAGCGTCAGCGAGGCGATGCGCGGCGTCTATCAGCGCGGACTGGAGATGGGCAACGATCCCTCGCATTTTTCCATCATCGGCGATTGCCAAAACGTCTCGTCGTATTTTCTGTCCACGTTCGATAAACCCGGCGATTACAGTTTGGGAAGCGAGTACGCGTATCTACAGCCGACGATTGAGTATTTCCAAGGCTCCTTCTCGCGCGTCAGCCTCGCGGTGAAGGGAGGCTTCAACGCCGCGGCGGTGCTTTCGCCCTTGCGCGCCGATCCCGAAGCGTGCAACCCCAACGAATCGCCGCTCGATTGCGAGTTGCGCACGTGGCGTCCCTCCATCGTGTTCGTCAGCATGGAAACGTGGTGGTCCGATAAGCCTGCCGAGGAATACGACAAATACATGCGCAAAGTCTTGGATCGAATCATCGAATTCGGCGCGGTGCCGATCATCGCCACCAAAGCCGATAACCTCGAAGGCGATCACGCCATCAACGCGACGATCGCGCAGATCGCGTACGATTATGACATTCCGCTGTGGAATTTTTGGGCGGCGGTACAGCCCCTGCCCGATCAGGGACTCAGCGACGACCGCTTTCACCTCACGTTCGCGCGCAATTTCTTCGACGATCCCAAACGCATGTTGAACGCGTGGCCCTGGCGCAATCTCACCGCGCTGCAATCGCTGGACGCGGTGCACAAAGCGCTGAATTCGGAATAGCGAACATCCCGAAGGTCAAGACCTTCGGGATGTTTTCTAAATTCCCACTTGACAAATTAGAACAAGTGTTCTAAACTTGCGGCATTGACCCGTTCTCAGCAAGTTTGCGGTGAACCCCGCAGGAGACCAACATGAACCGTTCGATGCCTATCAAATTCAACTTGATACCCCTGATTCAATCCGCGGCGCAAAAGCGCGGGCTGATCTTCGGGGGCATCATCCTCAGCGCCCTGCTGGCGTTCGAGATCTTCAACTACTCCAGCACTTCCTACGCCCTGCATGATATTCTGGGAGACCTCGCTTTCGGTCCTTTCCAGTGGGCGACCATCCTTGCCATCGCCTTCTGCGGCATTGACTTTGCCGGCATCGCCCGCATCTTCACCCCGGAAAAAGGACGCGACGAGCCCGCCGAGGTCTGGTATCTGTTCGGCGCATGGCTGCTCGCCGCGGGATTCAACGCCACACTGACTTGGTGGGGAGTTGCGGTCGCGGTGCAGCAGCACAGCGCGGCCGGCGGATTCCTCGTCGGGCAGGAAACCATGACCAAAGCGGTGCCGGTCTTTGTGGCGGCGATGGTGTTGATTATCCGGGTGTTGTTGATCAACACGTTTTCCATCGCCGGTGAGCGAATCTTCACGCTGGCGGAGGAAGGACCTGCGCAATACTCCAATCGACCGAGCTATCGCCCTTCGAGCGAACCTGTCCGCAACACGAATTCGGCTTTCCCGCGGCCTGCGCCCAAGCCCTCACCTGCGAATTATTCGCAACCGCTCTATAACGAGCCAACGTACCATCCCATCGGCATGACTGCGCAGCCGCGCGACAACAATCCATCGATCCGGAGGTGAGTCCGCCCTAAGGAACCTATTCTTCTCCTCCAGAGATAGAAGGACATCCAACAAACCAATACGCCACGCGTGATGCGTGGCGTATTGGTTATTAAGCCTGCGATTGTGACAAACTGGGCTGTTCGTGAACCCACGATTTCCTGCGTGGTTTAGGGCGAAAAGCGGAGAAGAACAACAACGGGCGGTAACCCATGCGGCGGAACAAATGCAACGACATGTCGGAGGGAATGGCGACCATTCTTTTCAATCCTTGTTTGAGCGCTTCGGAATGTGCGGCTTGCACCAACGTGGTCGCGATCCTGCGTTTACGGAATTCCTCCAGCACGTGGAGTTGGTTAATGTAGCCCACTCCCGGAGTTTTAGTGACCAGTTGAATCCAGCCGACTGCCTGCCCGTCCTCTTTGGCATAGAAGTTGTGGATATGTTTGTCGCGCAGGGTTTGTACATGAATACGTTCACCTTCGGCGGTGAGACTGTTGTTGGCGGCTTCGGTTTGCTGGATCGTTTTCGCCTTATGAATGTTGAGGGGGATGGTCGTTACTCGCAAGTGCAGATCGTATCCCATGATGGGACCGGTGCGCACGAAATCGTGACCCAACTTGGAAAAATGCTCTTTGAGATCGTGGTCCACAGGCGTGGGATGAAAAATGTTGACGATGTAGGGTTTATCGAAAGGCATGGGGTACGCGCGGATGGCATCGGTCACCTCATGTATGTCCGCGCTGAGGGCGAGAAACTCGTAATGGAAGGATGCGATCGGCGCATTATCGTAAATGGAAACCCCGATCGGACCGGCTTCCTCGTAGCGTGTGCCATAGACCACTTGATACACGTGGTTATACGAGGCGATCATCGCCTCGACTGCCCACCAATGTTCGATATCAGGTCGCATGTTCTTCACACATCTAAGACGTTTTTCCCACTCAATAGTTACCGTTTCATTATTGCAAAGTTGTTTCACCGTTCGAAAGCACGTAGAAGCCCCTGCCGCCGTCGAAGATGAAATCGGTGGCGATGTAGCCGGAGGAAAATGCGGTCTCGAACACTTCGCGCGTGAAGAAGCGCCAGTCGCGCGCGAGGGCGAAGTCATCCTGTTTGAGCGCGTTGAAATCGGAGGGAATTTCAGCAAGGGCAAGGCGGCCTTCGAAGGGAGAGAAATGCTCCGGCGGGCGCGCCCGGTTCCCCGTCGAGGGGAGAGGCGTGTATAACGGTTGCAATTCCGCTTTCGAAAAGTCGTCCAGTTTGAGTGGTTTGCGAGGGCGCTTCCCGAGCCGGCGTTCGACGCGGCGCGTGGTGATCCACCAATCCACCTGAAAACGATCGGACGGCAGACCCGCGTTGAGACCGTCGCGCATGTCGCCGTATTCCGAACGGCGATAGGTGTTGCACACCGCCCCGAGTTTGGTGATGTTGAGGTACGCGTTGCGGCTGAGCAAGGGATCGTACGTCCATGTGATGTGATCGAGCCCCTGATGGCGCACCATTTGCCACTGCGCGCGTTTCAACGCGAAGCCGATACCCGAGTCGCGATGTGCGGGTAGGATGCCCATCATGTGCGAACAGTGTTTGGCGCGCGGACCATCCGGAGTGGATTCCAAGCCGGGAAAGCCAAAGACAAAGCCGACAAGTTTTCCGCTGTGGTACGCGCCGAGAACCAATCCGCCGTTGTGAATGGCGGTGATGAGCACATGCGCGGGGACCACGTCCGTTTCACTGCCGGGCCATACCTCGCGCTGCAAGGCTTCGATGGCGGTCATCTCTTCCGCGGTCTCGATGAGTTTGATGGCGGGAGCAGGCATAATCAGCGGGAGATGCGCAGGGCTTCCTGAAGTCTTTGCAGGAACGGTTTGCGCGCGAGGTAATCCAATCGGTAGGCAAAGCGGGCAGGCATCAGCCCAAATGCGCGCGGCAAATTTTCCACGGGGCAGGTGCGGTTGACCGCGATGTAATCGAGCCAGTACGTGGAAATATTCGCATTCGGGATGAGCGGGTCGAGCGTAACGAACAAGGCGCGCATCGTCGGGACGGAAAGCGGCAGGAACGCGCGCTGCGCGTGCGTAACAGACATCAAAATTTCGACGATCTGCCGGAACGTGAAGAATTCCCCGCCGCCGATCTCGTAGGTCTCGTTGAGGGTATCCTGATTCTGCAACGCCCACAACAACGCGGTAACAAGGTCCTCTACCCACAGCGGCTGGAGCAAAACGCGCCCATCGCCGGGTACGGGGAAGAAAAACGGCACCGAACGCAGGGTCGCGGCGATGTTGTTCGTAAAACGGTCTTCCGCGCCGAACACAATGGTCGATCGAATGATCGTGTACGGCAACCCGCTCTTGCGGATGAATTCCTCCGCGATGCCTTTGGCTTTGTGGATGGGGAACGCAGACGCGCGGTCCGCGCCGACATGACTGAGGAAGATAAGCCGTTCGACCCCCGCGTCTTTCGCGGCGGTCGTGAGGATGCGCGTGCCTTCGATGTCTGTGGTGAACAGGTTGCCGCGCCGTCCGTACCCCGCCGCGCTGGCTAGGTGGAAAATTTGATGGACGCCGCGCAGTGCCGCGCGCACGCCTCGTTCGTCGTTGAGGCTGACCACCGCCACTTCGACCGGCACGCCCTTCGGCAGGCGCGGCGAATTCGGCGAGGGACGCAACAACACGCGCACTTCCTGTCCCGTTTCGGAGAGGTGACGCACAAGCGCGCGACCGATGAATCCGGTCGCGCCGGTGACTAAAATCATGCGAAGATTATAGCAGAGGTGGAATCGCCGCCGTTTTGTCGAATTTAGCCGGATTCTGCAATGACTTTGAAAAAGAGGTCCACGATTTGCGGGTCGAAGTGTTTACCGGATTGCTCGCGAATATAGGCGAGCGCGTCCTCTTTTGTCCATGCCGGGCGGTAGGGGCGGTCTGAGCGAAGCGCGTCCCAGACGTCCACGATGGCAAAGAGGCGTGCCGCAATCGGGATCTCCTCGCCTTTGATCCCCCGCGGGTAGCCGGTCCCGTCCCATTTTTCGTGATGACAGAACGGAATATCCAGTGCGGGGCGCAGATATTCGATGGAGTTGATCATGCCAAATGCGAATTGCGGGTGCTGGCGCATCGTCTCCCATTCCTGCTCGGTCAATTTGTCCGGCTTGTGCAATATGGAATCGGGCACGGCGAGTTTGCCGATATCGTGCAGGAGCGCGCCGCGGCGCAGGTGCGTGAGTTGCTCGTCGTTCAAACCATAACGTTTCGCGAGTTGCATGGTCAGTGATGTAACGCGCTGGCTGTGACCCTCGGTCTCTTGATCGCGCAAATCGAGCGCATGAGACCAGCCTTCGATGGTGGCTTCGTACGCCGCGAGGATCTGGTTGTTCGCCTCCCGCAATTTGGTGCGTTCTTCGATGAGTTTGTGGTAGCGGTTCAGGCGCGTGATGCCGAGCAGGCGCGCCCGCAGTTCGAAGCGGTCGAATGGTTTCGAGATGAAATCGTCGGCGCCGGCTTTGAGCGCTTCGAGCATGGATTGGCGGTCGTCGAGCGCGGTGAGCACGATGATGGGAATTTCAGCCAGATGAGGATCGTTGCGAATCCGCTGACAGACCTCGAAGCCGGTCATGCCGGGCATCATCAGATCCAGCAGGATCACGTCGGGGAGATATTTTCGCGCCTGTTCGAGGGCTTGCATGCCGTTCTCTGCCATATGCAGGTTATATCCCTCTCCCTCCAAAACCGATTCGAGAGTTTGGCGCCCGGCAAATTCATCATCAACGATCAGGACGGTGCTCATAAAAACTCCTTGGATGGGCAAAGTCTAGCATACATCGGGCATTTCATTCAGGGGAAAATGGAAACCTCACGAAGATTTCTCTGTGTTCAGTTTCCCTTCGTTGCCGGTGAGGCAGGCTTCGATGATCTTGACCAACGCTTTGAGGTTGACCGGCTTGGTAATGTATTCATCCATGCCAGCCGCCAGGCAGCGCTCGCGATCTCCCTGCATGGCAAGCGCGGTGAGGGCAATGATCGGGGTGTTGGCAAATTCCGGTTCTTTCCTCAAACGCCGCGTGGCTTCAAATCCATCCATGCGCGGCATTTGCAGGTCCATCAGGATCAGATCCGGGCGGACGCGTTTGGCTTGCACGATGCCTTCCAACCCATCCGCGGCGGTGGCAACAATGAAACCCGAGGCTTCCAAATAATCGCGCACCATCATCACCACTTCGGGAGTATCTTCGATGAGCAGGAGAGTGCGTCGTTCATGTTCCGCGAGGTCCCGGATGGCGCGGAACTTGCCGGTGATCTTCATCCGTTCCACCGTATCGAGCGCGAGCGCCGGTTCCCACGGCAGGACCAGCGTGAAACGACTCCCTTCGCCGGGCAGGCTCGAAACGCTCACACCTCCGCCGTGCAGGCGCGCCATCTGCGCGACCAATGCCAAGCCCAGCCCTGTGCCGGTGGTCTCGCGCGCCAACCCGGTACTCAGTTGCACAAAAGGTTGGAAGAGTTTGGAAATATCCTCCTCGGCGATCCCGATGCCGTTATCCCAAACGGTGATCAGCACGCGGTTCTCATCCTCATCACCGTGCACTTCCAACCCGACCTTCCCGCCTTCGGGCGTGAACTTGACCGCGTTGCTCAACAAATTGACGATCATTTGTTTGAGCCGGCGTTCATCACCCCAGATGAGGTGGAATTTTTCGTCGATCTCTAGCGAGATCTCTTGATTCTTCTTCCGCGCCAGTTGCCTGACCATGCGCAGGCTCGACTCGCAAAGCAAGTGAACATCCACTTTTGCAATGTCGAGCGTCACTTGACCGGCTTCGATCTTTGCCAGATCGAGGATATCGTTGATCAACGCCAGCAGATGATGACCGCTTTCGGTGATGGTTTGAACGTATTTGCGTTGTTTCTCGTTCAACGGACCTGCGACCTGTTCACCGAGGCTTTCAGATAACCCAAGAATGGAATTCAAGGGCGTGCGCAACTCGTGACTCATGTTCGCAAGGAACTCATCTTTCACCCTCAGCGCGCGCGCCAGATTCGAGTTTGCGGCGCTGAGTTCGGCAGTCCGTTCCTCGACGCGTCTCGCCAGCGAATTGCGCTCCTGTTCCAGCATGGTCTCGGCGCGCATCCGTTCCGACAATTCCTGCTGAATGGCTTGATAAAGGCGCGCGTTCTCGAAGGCAACCGCCGCCTGACTGGCAAGCGTCGCCAACAGGCGTTCATCCTGTTGCGTGAAAGCATCGGGCAGTTCGCTTTCTACACTGATCGATCCAATGATCTGATCGCCGACCTTCAAAGGCATGTACATGCCAGACTGTATCGCTTCGTAAGTATCCACATATTGCGGGTACTCTTGTACTTTGCCGGTACGAATCGGCTTTCCGGTCTGCACCACCCAGCCGCTCATGCCCTGCCCCACTTTGTTGATGCGGGCGGTAAAGTTTTGCTCCACATCCTTTTTTGCCTCCTCCAAATGAGGCACGTTGAAGGCAACCAGTTCCAGATCGTCACTTTCACCCTTCCGCAAGCGGATCGTAACGTGATGCCATGAAAGGTATTGGGTGAACGTTTGAATCACTCTCTCACCAATTTCGTGCGGAGAAAGTAACCGCCCTACCGCCAAACCGTTCTCGTACAGGGCTTGCAATTCCGCCAGATGTCGCAGCGTTTCCGCTTCTGCCTGTTTGCGTTCGGTGATATCGGCGGCTATGCCGGTGACGAGCCTGACTTTTCGAGATTCATCGAAAATGGGAAAAGCGCGGTCCCAAATCCAACGGATCGAACCGTCGGGACGCATGATGCGGTATTCCATTGCGGTTTTCTCGCCCCCCACCTGCCGTGCCAGCATCTCTTTGACGAAGGGACGATCCTCCGGCAGAACCGTCTCGATAAACAGACGCGTGTTCTGCAATTGTTCCTTCGCCGGTCTTCCCCACACTTTTTCATACGCCGTACTGAGATAGAGATCCTTGCTGCTTACCGGATCGGTGATCCAGAACACTTCTTCGATGTTATCCGATAACTGACGGAAACGTTCCTGCGATTCGCGTAATTGGTTCTCCGTTTGTTTCCGTTCGGTGATATCGCGTTGAATGCCGAACATGCCGGTGATGCGTGCCTGCGAATCGTACATGCAGACATAATCGCCTTCGATCCAGACAGGTGTACCGTCGTCCTTGCGTTCCTGCGTCTCGATGTGGAGTCGTCCGGCATCGAATAACCTGCGGCGGAAGCGACGCGCCTGTTCCGGGTCGTGCGCGAAGAAGCGGCTCGGCGTCCGTCCAATGAAACTTTCGCGCGTCGCGCCGTACTGCGCGATCATGGCATCGTTCGCTTCGGTGATGTGCTGGTGCTCCAATGCATAGTCGATCAGTTTTTCTTTATCCGCCGTATCATTCCATTCGATGGGCTCGGCGAGCATGCTGAAGAAAAATCCGTCGAGGGATTGGTTGAAAAACAGGCTGAGGCGCAGTTGGGATTCGCGCAACTGGGTCTCCGCTTGAATGCGGGCGGTGATATCTTCGGTGGAAATAATGATGCCGCCGATCTCTCCTTGCACATCGCGCCACGGGAGCACTGCCCAGCGCAGCCATTGTTCGGTGCCGTCCGATTTGACCCACCGGTCGCTATCGTTGTTCAGGGTTTCGCCTGCCAAACCACGTCGATGCACCTCCTTCCAATATTCGGGGAGGTCGGGATTGATCTCGTAATGTCCGCGCCCGACGAGGTTGTCAAATCCCCTGCCGAACTCCTCCAGCCAGCGGTGACTGGTTACGATATACCGCATTTCGCGGTCGAGCAAGGCAATGCTGATCGGCGCTTGTTCGATGAGCGAAAGCAACTGCTCCTGACTGTGCCGCAGCGCCGTTTCAGCCCTTCTGCGTTCGGTGATGTCGATGGTGGTAACCAATACTTTGGAATAATCGGATTCATGCCCCGGCACAACCGACCACATTAGATTGATGATGATGGGTTTCCCTTTTAGGGTTTCATCTTCGCCCTCCCACGTGAAATGTGTGACACCCTGAGCAATTGCCGCGAAATCCTCCGGGTTGTGTTCGAATTCCCCTTTACTCGGTTCGCCCATAGCACTTTGGATCAATTCCGCCTTGTCAACCGCTTCATACATTTCGACTGCGGCTTTGTTGACATCGACGACACGGATCAAGTCCATGCACTCCCGCAACGCCGCAGGATTGGCATGGAAGTAAGCCGTCAGGTCGCTGATGCCATCCCGTTTCAACGATTCGACATATCTCTTTACTTCCGAAAAATCCTCCTCCCAAATGGCGACCGGGGTATTCTCGAATACCCCGCGATACCTCCGTTCGCTATCCTCTACTGCCATCTCCGCCTGTTTGCGAAGGGTGATATCCGACATGGCGCCGATCATGCGCAAACCTTTTCCCTCGGCATCGCGCTCCACGTAGCCGCGGTCGACGATGTAGGCGTATGAGCCGTCCCTGCGAAGGAAGCGATATTCATCCGACCAGATGGAGTCGCCGCTGGTGAGGGACGCATCCAATTTGGCGAGGACGCGTTCCCGGTCCTGCGGATGCATGAGATCCTCCCACCACTTCTCGTACGGAAAGACTTCCTCAGGCAGATACCCGAAAACCGAATAGGCATTCTCGTTGCAGACCAACTCGTTCGTTTCCAAATTCCACTCCCAGATCACATCGTTCGTGGCTTTCGTGGCGAGACTGTAACGCTGCTCGCTCTCGCGCAACGCTTGTTCCACGTGCCGGCGTTCGGTCACATCGACAATGGAAACGAATACCCGCCCCAGCGATTCTTCGTAGCCGGGCGCTACTGTGAGTTTAAAGAGGACGTGTCTTTTCTCGCCAAGCCGGTTTCGAAAGATCTCGTCACTTTCATACGATACATTCCCTTCGGCGAGGCTGACAAATTCAGCCGCAACGGTTGGGAGTGCGTCGACGCTCAGGCTTTCGGATAACGCCGTCAACAATTCAGATTTATCCTGTACTTGCATCAGGCTCAAAGTTGCACGATTGACATCCACCACCTGCACCCGGCGGAGACATTCCAACACCGCATCGGGATGTTCTTCAAAGTATGTTCGAAAATCTGAAACGCCGCTGGAACGCAGTTGATCGAAAAATTCCTTGACCTGCGAGAAATCCTCCTCCCAGATCGAAACCGGTGACTCTTCGAAGAGGGCGCGATAACGCTGCTCGCTGGTTTGCAGGGCGTTCTCAGCCTGCCGGCGTGCAGTGATATCGGTGAGCGACCCCACGATGGCGATGGATTTCCCATCCCGGACGACCGGGCTTTCATCCACCTGCACCCAGATTTTTCGCCCTTTGCGAGTGAGCAGTTCCAATTCGTAGGGCGGCTGTCGTTCGCCTGTGCGAATGGCGCGTTCGGTGGCTTGGACGCCGTTACGATTCGCCGGGTGGTCTGAAAGAAATTCCTGCCAATGGATTTGCGCTTCCTCCGGTTCGCAATCCAAAATCTCACGCGATTGCGGACTGACATAGATCAGGACATGCTCCGGCGTATGGGTGTAGAACATACTACTGCTGTGCCTGATAATGTTCCTTAATTTTTCCTCGCTATCACGAAGTTTCTCCTCCGCATCCCTGCGTTCGGTAATATCATGATAGTTAACCACGATCGCCTGAACTGCCGGTTCGTTCAACAGGTTTGTTCCCACCGCCTCCACCCAACGCCATTCACCGTTGCGGTGCCGTAAACGAAACTGGTCGCGCAAGTTTGAGCCTGCTTCCTTGACTAGGCGCGAAAATAATCCCTGCACACGCTCGAAATCGTCCGGATGCACAAGCTGGAATAAGTTCTGCCCAAGAAACTCCCCGGGCGCATAACCCAATGTGGGGTTGGCGGTTGGGCTTTCGTACAGCAGACTGCCATCGGCGGCAAGCAACGACACTTCCTCGGAACTATTTTCGATGAGCGCGCGGAAGCGTTTTTCGCTATCCAGCAGTCTTTCCTCCGCTTGTTTGCGTTCGGTAATATCGATCAAAGACACCAGTACCTTCGAATAACTCTGCTCATTGCCCGGTGCGACCGTCCAGTACACTGATACGATCCGACGGTTACCCAACAAGGAATGGACGGTGCTTTGCGATCGAAATTCAAGCCCGCCATTGGCGATGGCGAGAAGTTCGTCCTTGAATCCCAAGAGGGACTCTTGTGGAAAGGTCTTGTCCAAATTGCCGAGCAGTTCGAACTTGTTACGCGCTTCATACAGTCTTAACGCGGCTTGGTTCACATCCAACACTTTGACCAGCCGCAGACACTCGGAGATCACTTCTGGATGTTCGCCGAGGTAGGCATCCAGATCCGCGCCATTCTCGCGCTTTAGATCTTCAAGGAGAGTCTTGACCTGAGAGAAATCCTCCTCCCAAATGGCAAGAGGCGAATTCTCAAACAGGTTGCGAAAGCGCTGCTCGCTTTCCCGCAACGATTGCTCGACCTGCCGGCGTTCGAGGAGCTCATCACGCAACACATCGAACAGCCGGGCATTCTCCATCGAAATCGAAATCTGATTGGCGAACAGGTCCAGCAGTTGTTCGTCCTGCTTTGAAAACGCGTTGACCTCCATGCTTGCCACTGTCAGTACACCGAGCAAACGGTTCTCGAATTCGACCGGGGTCCATCGCACCGCGCGCAGTTTGGGTCCCATCTTGATCCAACGCGGGTCGGTCTGCACATCTGCCACATACAATGGCTGGCGGCTTTTCCCCACCCAGCCCACGAAGCCGCGCGCCTCGCCAAGAGGGAATCGAACCTGCTTTAGCCCTTCCAGATCCAAGTTGCCGCCCACGCCCGATTCAAAATGAAGATCGCCAGCCACCTCGTTGTACCGGAAGAACACGGCGTTTTCGGCTTTCAATCCGCGCACGATGATCTCGAAAAACGCACGCACCTGTGATCGCGGGTCAAGTTCGCGGTTCAACGCGAGACCCGCCTCATACAGCAGGGTCAGGTTTCTGGCATTGACATTCGTCTCGTTCAGCAGGCGCGCATTGCGCACGGCAATGGCGGCATACCCGGCAAACAAGGATAACAAGCGGACATCGCCGTCATTGAATTTGCGTTTCACGCTATCGAAAATTTCGACGCCCAATACCCCGACCAGCTCGCCGCCGTAGATCATCGGCACTCCGACGATGGAGTGAAATGGCAGGTCCCGAGAGGCTTCCGCTTTTCCCTCCCACGATTGGTAATCGTCAATGATCATCGGCTGGCGCGTGGCGGCAACCTTCCCTGCCATGCCTTCCCCGATCTTCAACCGCGTGCCGATCGGTAAACCCCGCTGGGTGGATTTCGTCAACACAAGGTCGGCTCGCGCGGGATCATAAAGATATACAAACCCGCCCGATGACACAAGCAGGATGTTCGTCCGCTCGACGATCGTTTCGAGCAATTTTTCAACTTCCAATTCGGAGGAAAGATCCTTTGTTATTTCATGCAGAGCCGCGAATTCATTTGCCCGGCGATTCAATTCATATTCCGCCTGCCTGCGATCGGTGATGCTTTCGAACGCCACGCCCAGGTGGTTATCGGAAAGGGGAAAGGCTTTGACCGCAAAAGCAGTATCCACATTATTGGCATCATCGAAATAGACGACCTCCAGTTCAGCCGCCTTTTGGGTGCGCACCACGTCCGCATATCTTTGAGGGATTCCCTTTTCGCGCAGATCCGGGAATCCCTCATCGAGTGTCTTACCGAGGACCTCCTCGCGCGAGGCTCCTGATAACTCCAATGCCGCTGGGTTTGCCGAAACCAATCTCAAGGTCCGGTCATCGTTCGGATCTTCAAGATGGAAAACGTACAAGCCGATCTGCATGTTTTC
Source organism: Chloroflexota bacterium (assembly GCA_040753755.1). Taxonomy (GTDB): domain Bacteria; phylum Chloroflexota; class Anaerolineae; order Anaerolineales; family Villigracilaceae; genus Defluviilinea. Next base: position 16,019 of record JBFMDB010000024.1, on the reverse strand, counting down.
GACGATATCGCCATACTGGCGGATATTCGCTTCCGCTTGTATGCGTTCGGTAATATCGTGTACTCCGCCGATCAGGTGGGTGCACTGTCCATCGTTATTGAACAGCGGAGCGATGCTCACCTCACCTGTAAGTCGCCCGGTTGGATAGTCCGAAGTCTCCTCCCAACGAATGACTTTTTTCTCGCGGATCGCTTCTCTGTATTTTTCCAAAACCATGGTGCGCGAAGGTTCAGGAATGACCTCCTCCACGCGTTTACCGACCACTTGATCTTCGCTCAAACCGGTGGTTGTGAGAAAAGCCTGATTGACCGAAACAAAACGAAATTCCCCGTCTTTCGTCACTTCCAAATTAAAGATGATATCAGCCACCGTATTGTAGATGGTTGTAAGCTGTTCCGTGCGTTCGCGTAACTCTTCCTCCGCCTGCTTATATTCGGTGAGATCTTCGTGGGTAATTACCACTTCCTGAACTTTTCCCGAAGCGTCTTTGAGGGGATACATCACGGCTTTCACCCAGCGCGGCCTGCCGCTTTTACCGATCAGCCCCGGGTCAAAATACATCGGGGGGACGGAAACGGATTCGCCTTTCAAAGTCCTTTCGAAATCGTTCAACAGACCCATTGCCTTCACTTGAGGATCTGTAAACAAGTTGTATCCCTCCAGTTGCTCGCGCGTCGAATCCCATAATTGCTCCCATGCGCGGTTTGCCCACAGTGAATCGCCGTTGGCAGAGAATACCTGAATACCCGTCGGCGACTGCTCGAAGATGCCCGTCAATCGGTCTTCGGGAAGATGTACAACCCCGCCGGCGTTAACGACATCCGTTTTTCTGCCGGCAGAGCGCTTTTTAGCGTTTTGCACACCGGCTGTGCTGGATTTCTTTAAAGATTTTAGTTTTGTCGCCATAAAATTCACTCTCTCGCGTTGGAACCAACAACTGCCGGTCTATGCGCGCGACGGGCAACGCGCAATTGACTGGACGGTGATATTTGCATGGGTCTCCCCCGATCCTCTCGAACGAACAATGAAAGACCTGTTCGGTTGCGCATTGAATTGCATGATGCGATGTCCCCCGCCTATCAGGCTGCTGGTGCATAGAACGGAGTGGAGCAACTCTGCCCGCGAGCAATCCTCCAACGGCAGAGACCCGATCTCCTCAACCAATTGCGCCTTGTTCTCTCGGAGTTCACGCACGGTTTTTATCCTCGATGCGGTATCCCCCAAATATACTCCAGCGTGCCCCTCCGAAACAGGTCGGGTTGATTTGAATTGAAATTGAAATACAAAACCTGAACGCGCACCGACAGCCATCGTTGCGCGTCGCTCACCCCCATTTTGAATTAGAACAGAGTCAGTCCCGGCGCTTGTACGGGTGGAAGTATTCGTCCGCAAAGCGGGCAATCAGGTAGAACAACCCGGCAGAGATAACGATGAAAACGAATTTGATGGCTATGATCATTTGCACTCCATGCAACATATCGGAAGAGTACGAACTACGGTTACATGACGTGGTTTCGGTGAAAAGTAACACTGCCCACCTTACAAACGGTTAAATGAAGCGATTGTGATGGTATCATCGCCCCATGACGACCGCCGCCGCCCAAGCGCATCCAAACATCGCCTTCATTAAGTATTGGGGGAATCGTGACAGCGAACTGCGCATTCCCCTCAACAGCTCGATCTCGATGAATCTTGATGGGCTATCCACGCGCACGACGGTTAGTTTTCAACCATCCCTACCCTACGACGAACTCATCATCAACGGCCATGAAGTGACCGGCGCCGGGTTGGAACGCGTCGCGCATATTTTGGATCTGATACGCGGCATGGCAAACATCAAACATCACGCCGAAGTGATGACTGAAAATAACTTCCCCTCCGGCGCGGGCATTGCCTCGTCTGCCTCTGCATTTGCCGCGCTGGCATTGGCTGGGAGCAAAGCGGCGGGACTTAACCTCAGTGAACCTGAACTCTCGCGTCTTGCGCGACGGGGCTCCGGTTCCGCTTCACGCTCCATCCCCGGCGGATTCGTCGAATGGCAGGCTGGCAGGACGGATGAGGATTCATTCGCCTTTTCGATCGCGCCGGCGAATCATTGGGGACTTGTGGATCTGATCGCGGTAGTCAGCGCGGTGCACAAAAAGACCGGGTCCACCGAAGGGCACGCGGTCGCTCCCACCAGTCCGCTTCAAGCCGCACGTGTGGAAGACGCGCCCCGCCGCTTGGACCTCTGCCGCAAGGCGATCCTCGAAAAAGATTTCAACGCGCTCGCTTCCATCGTCGAACTAGACTCAGACATGATGCACGCTGTGATGATGACTTCCTCGCCCGCGCTCCACTATTGGAAGCCCGCTTCGCTCGCGGTGATGGAGGCGGTCCGCACGTGGCGGATGGACGGACTTCCCGTCTGCTACACCGTGGATGCGGGCCCGAACGTGCATGTGATCACGCTCGAATCGGAAGCGCACAGTGTCGAAAAAAATCTGCGGACGATCTCCGGAGTAAATAAGGTGCTAGTTGCGCGCGCCGGCGAGGCGGCAAGACTCGTCGCGAATGGCGATAACTAATTTATCGCGCCGCTTTCTCCAACACATCCCCAAATTTTTCCAATTCCTCCAAGCTGTTGTAATGCACCGGTCCAACACGGATCATGCCGCCCGCTTCGAGTAGACCCAACCGCTCCACGATCGCCAGCGCGTAATTGTGCCCGTTCCACACATAAATATTTTCATCCCCGATCGCTTTGGCAAGTTGCTCCGGGTCTTTGCCTTCCAAAGTAAACGAAACGGTTGGCACACGTTCGTCGAGTCGAATTAGATCAGTGATGCCGTAAATTCGCGTCCCTTTGACCGATTCGATGATGCCGATCAGTTTTTTCGATAACTCCGCCTCATACGCGCGCATGGCGGACATGCCTTTCTTCAACTCCAACTTGCGGCCGGTGAAACCCGCCTCTTTCCACGGGGACGCGTGATCCGCTCCGAACCGCGTTCCCAGCCATTCGAGGTATTCCAACGCGCCGAGCACGCCCACGATGCCCTCGTGGTTCTGCGTGCCGGTCTCGAACTTGTACGGCAGTTCATTCGACGCCGGTCTCACTTTGTAGGCTTTGAGCTCGCTCAACAAATCAAACTTTCCATACAACGCCCCCGCGTGCGGACCGAAGAACTTGTACGACGAGCACACCAGAAAATCGCAGTCAATATCCTGCACGTCAATCGGTCCGTGCGGCGCGTATTGCACCGCATCCACGTACACCAGCGCGCCGGCGTCGTGCGCCATTTTGGTTAATGTCTTCACCGGGTTCACCGTCCCCAACAGATTCGACGCGTACCCGAACGCGGCGATCTTCGGTTTCTTTTCCAACGCGCGTGCAAAGTCATCGAGGTCGAGCGTGCCGTCTTCCACGTCAACATCCACCCAAAGTAAATTGCAACCGTTATCTTCGGCGATCAACATCCACGGCGCGATATTGGCGTCGTGGTCGAGCCGCGTGACAAGGATATTGTCGCCCGCCTGCAGCGTCCGCGCCAGCGAACGCGACATGTGCAGGGTGAGCGTGGTCATGTTGTTGCCGAAGATGATTTCCTCGGCGCGGGAAGCGTTGAGAAAATCCGCCATGGCAACATGCGCCTCGTGTAACAACGCATCCGACCGGCGGCTGGTCTCGAACTGACCTTCGTGGTTCGCGTTGTTTTCAAGCAGGTACTTGTTGATGCGGTCAAGGCTGGGCTTGGCGATCTGCGTTCCGGCGGGGTTATCGAGAAAGATGGCCGGGCGGTCGAGCGAGGGGAATTGCTGGCGGACAAGATTTACATCGTAAGTATTCATGATTCCTCTTTTGAAGATTTTGAGAATTAATAACTCCGAAGGAGTGAAATTTTTATAGAAGAAAGTTTTGATTTTTCAAACCCTGAAGGGGTGGAATTATTTTTGGAACATCGTGTCATCCCTTTGGGATTTGAAATCGGTTCGTGGATAATTCTAAAATCATCCCATCCCTTCGGGATTATGGCGTGCAATTTCTTCCGCTTTCACAAACTCTTCGGGCGTGTTGACATTCCAAAAGGCGAGACCTTCAGGGTCTGCAGATTTGATTTCATCCGCAGTTAACACTCGTACCTTCACCTGCGGAAACCACGCGACGACTTTCCATTGATCGGCGTCAAGAGCCGATTCAATCGCGGGCAGACAGATCTCGCGGCGGTAGAGGGCGTGGAGCGGCTCGTAGCCTTCGTCGCCTCTGGCGATCACAACATCGACACTTTCATTTTCCATGATCTTGATAGAGACATCAATTAATGACGGGCTGGCGAAAGGCATGTCGCAGGCGACGACGGCGACCAACGGATGCGACGCGGAAGCGATCGCGGTGTAGAGTCCGCCGAGGGCGCCGCGGCCCGGCTTGAGGTCCGAAACGAGGCGAAGATTCAAGAACGCGTAATCGGCGGGGCGGTTCGTCGTCACGATGAGTTCATCCGCGATCGGTCGGAGTCGATTCACCACGCGTTGAATAAGGGGGCGTCCGAGAAATGGTTTGAGCGCTTTGTCTTCGCCCATGCGCGAGGACGCGCCGCCAGCCTGTACACAAACCGTGAGCATGGGTGTATTATAAGGGTGAAAGCGAGAGGTTATGCCAACCTCCATTGGAAATTTGCTCGACGAATTGACAGTGACCGGGGAACTATACGAGAAATTGCCCGAGAACGCCGTGCGATGCTTTGCTTGCGGACATCGCTGTGTGATCCGCGAGGGCAGGCGCGGGATCTGTCAGGTGCGCTTCAACGACGGGGGAGAGCTGCGCGTGCCGCATGGATACGTTGCCGCCCTGCAAAGCGACCCCGTGGAGAAAAAACCGTTCTTCCACGTTCTGCCCAGCACCAACGCGCTGACGTTCGGCATGCTCGGCTGCGATTTCCATTGCGGGTATTGTTTTACAGGAGACACGAGGGTAGTCACAAATCGAGGTCCCATTACATTGCAAGGCGCTTTTGAATTGGGCGAGTCTCGAACGATTCTGCCTGATGGTGAAATTTCGTTTCCTGTTGGCTTGAAGGCAATTACGTCGTCTGGCAGTTTGCAGGATGTAAAAGGCGTTTTCCGCCACTCGTATTCCGGCGATTTAATTCGCCTTAACCCATATTACCTGCCCACTTTGCGTTGCACGCCTGACCATCGCGTGTATGCCGCCAAAGATATTTCCGAACAGCCTGCGCTCGTTTATGCCCAAGACTTAACCACCGAGTGGTATCTGGCTGTCCCAAAATCTTACAAATTTTCGTCCCCGCAAGTCATTAACGTCGAGAGACTTCTTGGTTCTCATCCCATCACCTATCAGACTCCTTGGAAACTCTCGCAAGATCAAATGCAGACGATCATGAATTTGTCCGCGCAGGGCAAGTCGTCGCGTGAGATTGGAGAAATATTCGGGAAGAGCGCTTCCTACGTTCGACATTTGCGGGTCAAGATCAGGAATGGACGGGTAACTAAAACAAAAACGTCGCTTCCTTACAGGGAGAACGGATATTTGCGTTTCCCCAATGAAAGACAACCGGGTCTTCCAGTACAAATTGGGTTTGGGGTAGAAGTTGCCGAGTTGTTTGGGTACTATTGCGCGGAAGGTTCGATTGTTTCCGATAAAAAACGTCCAAACAGTTTCAACATTAACTTTAGCTTTTCAAAGTGGGAGACAGAACTCACAGATCGCGTTATCCAACTACTCAGGGACTGCTTTGGGGTTGAGGGGAGGCGAGTTCATCGTTATACAACCCTGGCTGTTTCGATCTCAAAGACATCTCTTGCTTTGTTGTTTAAACTGTTGGCAGGTGAGCGGTCAACGAAAAAGCGCGTACCGGAAATGCTGTTCGACGCGCCGCGCGAAGTGGTCAGGTCATTTTTGGATGCCTACATCGAAGGCGATGGTCATAAACTGCCAAATGGAAAAGTGTCTTCTACTACTGTATCCAAGGAGCTGGCATACGGTATCGCATGGCTGGCGTTGAAGTGTGGATATTTCCCATCCATATATGACACAGAAATGACTGAGGCAGCGACCATTCAGGGACGGGTTGTGCGCCGCGCGCCGCATCAATATACCGTCGTCTGGTATGAGACAAACGAAGTACAACGTAAGATCATCGAAACGAAAGATTTCCATCTCGTCCCCTTGCGAGAGGTCGAAAGGGAATCGTTCGAGGGAAACGTGTTCAACATGGAAGTGGATGGAGAGCATAATTATCTGGCGAATTTCTTCCTTGTATCGAATTGCCAGAACTGGCTGACCTCACAAGCCATGCGCGACCCGGCTTCGGATGTGTCGGCAAATTACATTCGCAAAATATCCCCGCAGGGGATGGTCGAGATTGCGCGCAGAACAAAGGCGTCGATTGTCGTCTCATCCTATAACGAACCCTTGATCACCAGCGAGTGGGCGGTGGCGATCTTCAAGGAGGCACGAGACGCGGGGTTGATGTGTGCCTATGTTTCAAATGGAAACAACACGCCGGAGGTGATGGAGTACATCCGTCCGTATATCTCCGCCTACAAAGTGGACTTGAAATGTATGCAGGACAAGAACTACCGCAAACTGGGCGGCGTGTTGCAAAATACACTGGATGGAATCAAGCGCGCGCATGAACTGGGTCTATGGGTGGAGATTGTCACACTGACCATCCCGGGCTTCAACGATTCGAACGAAGAGTTGTGGGATGCCGCGCGCTTCATCGCGAGCGTCTCGCGCGATATTCCGTGGCACGTCACCGCGTTTCACAAAGATTATAAAATGACCGATCCCGATAACACCGACGCGAAAACTCTCCTGCGCGCGGCAGAGATCGGGCGCGAAGCGGGTCTGCGATTTGTGTACGCGGGGAATCTGCCGGGTCAGGTTGGGGAGTATGAGGATACGTTTTGCCCGGCGTGCAATCACCGGCTGATCAAGAGGCGGGGATATGTCATTCAGGAGTACCGCATTACCGGCGAGGGGAAATGTCCAAACTGCGGTGCGAACGTCCCCGGATTGTGGCATAAAAACCCCTCTCAAGTAGTGTTAAATGGGTCAGGCGCTCCTTTACCCGTTTACTAAATTTCCTTTTGCTGTATAATCTGCTCATTACTTGGAAGGAGGTCCCCCGCCCAAAGTATTCCGAATCATCCACTCCCTGCAAGAAAAAAATCCAATCCAGAATTCTCTCAGGAGGAGAAACGTGAAACGTAAACTGTTACATGTACTGTCACTGCTCGTTCTCGCGAGCGTGATCCTCGCGGCGTGCGGACCCGCGGCAACTGAAGCCCCTGCCGCGACCGAAGCCCCTGCCGCGACCGAAGCCCCTGCCGCAACCGAAGCGCCTGCCGCGTGTGAACCGGCCGGCACAGAACCCATCGCCTTCCCCGATGGCGGCAAATCTGTCACTGCCGCGTTCGATCAGGAACCAGATGCCATCGTGCCTTACTTCTCCCAGATGTCATTCGCCGTGTGGGTCACCCAGTTGACTCTCGTCGGCTTGGGCGAGTGGGATGAAACAGGCAAGTTTGTTCCCGAACTGGCTGTCGAAGTTCCCACTGCTGAAAACGGCGGCGTATCCCCGGATGGTCTCACCATCACCTGGAAGTTGAAGGACTGCCTCTTCTGGTCCGATGGCACACCGCTCACGTCGGAAGATGTCAAGTTCACTTGGGAACTGGTGAACGATCCTGCCAATGCTGTGGCAACCCGCACCGGTTACGATGTGATCGAGAGCATCGAGACCCCTGATGCGACTACAGTCGTGATCAAGTTCGCCGAATTGTACCCGCCCTGGCCCACCCTGTTCACCCAAGGACCGAACAACGCCGGCGCGATTCTGCCGAAACACATTCTCGAAGGCGTTACCGCCGCTGAGACCGACCCGTTCATCCGCATGCCGACGGTCGGCTCCGGTCCGTTTATTCTTACCGAATGGGTGCCCGGTGACTACATGACCCTGTTACCCAACCCGAACTTCTACAAGGGCCGCGCCAATCTCGACCGCATCCAGATCCGCTTTGTGGCTGATTCAGAAGCCGCGAAGGCTGCTCTCCAGACCGGCGACGTGGATTGGTACCCCAACTTCTCTGAAGGCGATATCGAAGCGCTCGAAGCACTCGCCCCAGATGTCGTCCTCACTGTGGTGCCCGGTGTAGACTTCGAACACTACTTCTTCAACATGGGTCGCGTGGACGGCGTGGACGGCCGCGGCGCGGCTGAAAACGAAGGCTTCTGCCCGTTCAAAGATGTCCGCGTCCGCAAAGCGATTACCCTCGGTATCAACCGCCAGGCGATCGTGGATTCCCTGCTCTTCGGCAAGACGACTGTCCCCGTGAGTCAGTGGCCCAACAGTGCGTGGACCAACACCAACCTTGTTGTGGATGGCTACGATCCGGATGCCGCCGCCGCGTTGCTCGATGAAGCCGGCTACACACTCGGACCCGACGGCGTTCGCGTGGGCGACTGCAACGGCGAACAGACCCGCTTGTCGTTCAACTTCGAAACCACCACTGCCCCGATCCGTATTGCCATCGCCACGGTCGCACAAGCTGACCTTGCACAGATCGGCGTAGAGTTCACCCCGATCCACACCCCCGCTGGCACATTCTTCGGCCAATATGTGGATGGCGGTCCTTTGACCACCGGTAACTACGATATGGGTGGTTACACCACCGGCTTCTACCCGGATCCTTACACCGACAACTACAAGTGTGAGAACATCCCCACCGCCGCGAACCCCACCGGTACCAACTGGTATCACCTGTGCGATCCCGCGCTCTCCGACCTGATGGAGACCATGCTCGACACGGTCGACCCGGCGGCGCGCAAGGCGATCCTCGACGAAGCCCAAGCCTACATTGCTGAGAACTACTACGTGATCATGATGTATGCCCGCGGCAACGTCTACGGTTCCACCCCTCGCTTCCAGTTCGGACCTGTCGGTCCTGAATCTGACCTCAACTGGAATGCCGAAACCTGGGATGTCACCGACTAATTAAGAACGAGTAATATCCACGCACGAAACGAGAGGCAGGGGAATTCCCCTGCCTCTCGTCCAAGGTAGTGCACTCACCATTATTGCAAGCCTGTTCGCAGTTAATCGCTGGAGGCTCTTATGTGGACTTATTTATTACGGCGTTTATTTCAGGCGCTGTTTACGCTTTTGATCATAACCGTACTCTGCTTTCTACTCACCCGATTTTCGGGAGATCCGCTCGCGCAATACGCTGCCAACCCTCGCATGTCCGCCGAAGACCGGGCGGCGCTCGTCGAGCGCCTCGGGTTGAACGACCCCCTATATGTACAATATTTCAAATGGCTGGGGCTTGCTATTCAAGGCGACTTGGGAAATTCCTTTTTTGCACGGCAGCCCGTCAGTGAAATGATCGCACAGCGCCTGCCCAACACCTTGATACTAATGGTGGCTGCGGAAATCATCACCGTCTCCTTCGCTCTGATGTTGGGAATCATATCGGCGGTAAAACAATATTCCTTCTGGGACAATGCCATCACCACGTTTTCTTTCATCGGGTTTTCAATGCCGATCTTCTTCAGTGCGCTCGGCTTGTTGTTGATCTTCGCCGTCCAATTCAAGGAGTGGGGGTTGCCCTACCTGCCCACCGGCGCGGCGGTCTGGGATAAAAGCGATCCGGTGGAATATGCACGGAATTTGATCCTGCCGGTGACCGCACTGGCATTCGTAAATACAGCCGGGTATTCGCGCTTCGTGCGCACCAGCATTCTCGAAGTGCTCGGGCTCGATTACATTCGAACCGCCCGCGCCAAGGGACTGACCAGCCGAAACGTGCTTTTCAAACATGCGCTTCGCAACGCCGCTTTGCCTCTGGTAACCATTGTCGGACTAGATATCCCCTTCCTGCTGGGAGGCGCCATCGTAACCGAATCCGTCTTCTCGTGGCCCGGCATGGGACGCCTATTCTGGGAATATTCGCAACGCAGTGATTACCCGGTCGTGCTCGGCATCTTATTGATCATCTCGATCGCGGTCGTACTGCTGACCATCGTCACAGACATCATCTACACGTTTGTTGATCCCCGCATCCGCCTAGCTTAATGGAGATCGTATCATGGCAACGAATATAGCCTCCCTCGATTCCCAACCCCTCTCGCCTGAAGGGGTTAGCGGTAAGATCCTCACCCCCAGCCAACTGATCTGGAGAAGATTTCGAAGGCATCGCATGGCGGTGCTGGGCATGATCGGATTCAGCCTGATCATTCTGTTCATCATCGTGGGTTCCATCTATGTCAGTGTGGAGGACGCCAATGCAGTTGACCTGCAATCTCGCCTCACCTCCCCCAACGCCCAATTCATCATGGGCACAGACACAACCGGACGCGATATTTTTGCCCGCATCATCCACGGCGGACAGATTTCGTTATTTGTAGGAGTCACCTCCGTCATCGTTTCTGTTACGCTTGGAACGCTCATCGGCGGGCTGGCAGGATTTTTCGGCGGCTGGGTGGATTCCATCCTGATGCGATTCACCGAAGCGATGCTGTCCATCCCGCAGTTGTTCCTGTTGATCGTGCTTGGTAAATTCATCGGCAGGGATATAGACACGATCACGTTTATGGGTCAAACGTTCAGCGGCAGTGTGTTGATCGTAATCTTCGTGATCGGGCTTACCTCGTGGATGGGGTTATCGCGCATCGTGCGCGCCAACGTGCTTTCACTCAAGGAGATGGATTACGTGTCTGTATCCAAATCCCTCGGATCGAGCAATTTACGCACGTTCTTCAAACACCTGATCCCCAACACGATGGGCGTCATCATCGTTGCCACAACGCTGGGTCTTGCCGGTGCGATCCTCTCCGAAGCGTACGTCTCTTTCTTGGGGCTTGGCATTCAACCCCCGACCGCCTCATGGGGTAATTTGCTTACCTCGGCGCAGTCCTTCATCAGTCAAGGCTCGTGGTGGATGTGGGTTTTCCCCAGCATCTTTATCGTCCTCACTATCTTGTGCGTGAACTTGATCGGCGACGGCTTACGCGACGCCTTCGACCCGCGCAGTTCAAGACACTTGTAAATTCAGGTTTCCCGCAGATAAAGAAGATGTCCCACAATGTTCAATTGTGGGACATCTTTTTTATCTAATCGTCGCCGATGAATTCCTTTGCCCTCTCCACATACGCAAGGCTTTGATGCCTGAAATACGTGTTGTACAGCGTCGCGTAATGCCCACCCTTTGCAAGCAAGCCTTCATGATTCCCCTCCTCAATGATCGAGCCTTTTTCCATCACAACGATCCGGTCTGCGGCTTTCACCGTTGACAACCGATGCGCGATCAAAATGCTCGTCGAATGTTTCAGGATGAGGTTCAACGCCTGCTGGATCTGCCACTCGGTGAACGGGTCGATGCTGGCGGTGGCTTCATCGAGGATGAAGATGGCGGGCTTTTGCATCAAGACGCGCATCAACGCCACGAGTTGCCTCTGCCCCATCGACAACCTCCCGCCTCGTTCCCCGACTTCGGTCTGGATCCCATTCGGGAGCGTTTCCAGCCATTCGCCTTCGCCGATACTGCGCGCCATGTTTAGGATTTCCGTTTCCGAAACATTCGGCGCGGCGTAACGGATATTATCTGCCACGGTGCCTGAAAACAAAAACGGGACTTGCGACACGATGCCCAACTGCTTGCGATATTGCGCCAAGTCAAAAGTGCGGACATCGTGGCCGTCCACGAGCAGGCGTCCCTGCTGGAATTCGTAGAAACGCGCGATCAACTTCGCAATGGACGACTTCCCCGCGCCGGTGTGACCCACAAGGGCGAGCGTCTCTCCGGGCTGGATGAGCAGGTTGAAGCGGGAAAGAATCGGTTCTTTATCCGTATAACGGAAATGCAAATCGTCGAAATGAATTTGTCCTTTGAGAGTCGGCACATCTTTTGAATCTGTTTGCACCACGTTGGGGTCGGCGTCGATCAAGGCAAACGCGCGCTCAGCCGCGGACAGCCCGGACTGAATCTGTGCCCAGAACGCAGACAGGTTTAACACAGGGAAGAAGAACTGGTCGAGGCTCATTATAAAGAGATACCACGCGCCCACTGAAACGATGCCTTGCGCCGCGCTCAACCCACCCACGTACACGAGGATGGCGACGAAGATGCCGCCCAGCGCGTTGAGCACGGGGAAGACCAGCGACAATACAAAGCCGCGCTGCACATTGACCTGATACGATTGCCGGTTCGATTCCTCGAACGATTTGAAGATGCTTTCTTCCTGACGGAAATTTTTTGCAATCGCGATGCCGCTGATGGTTTCCTTGATCGCGGCGTTCACGTCTGCCATGGCTTTCATGCCGCGCTTGGTGACGCGCCGCGCCATCACGCGGAAGCCCCACGCCACCGCAAAGATGATGGGCAGGAAGGTCATCAACATCAACGATAATTTCAGGTCGGTGCGGAAGAGCACCACGCCGAGGAAGACCGCCTGCACGATCTGCGCGCCGACATCGGTGACGATGACGACGAGTTGCCCAAAGTCGTTCGTGTCGGAGGTGATGCGCGAAACGATGCGCCCCGAGGAAAATTGATCGTAGAACGACAGGTCGTGTTCCGCGGCGGCGCGGAAGGCGCGCGTACGCAGGTCAAGGACAACGTCGCCCACCGCGCGCACCACGAGACTGCGCCGCGCCCAGTTCAAACCCCACAGACCAAAACCGATGAACAACACCGCCAGCCCCACAAGGCTGATGGAAGTGAACGTCGGTTGACCTTTGAGCATGTCGATCATGCGCGAGACAACGATCGGCAATGCCGCGCCGATGCCCGCCACCACGATGACCAGCAGTGTCACCCACACGAGACGCCGGGTCTGGGGTTTGAAGTAGCCAATGATGCGCCGCGTCAAATCGCGGTCGGTGTATTGGCGGTCGTATTTTTCGTCACCTAGTCCGGTAAAGAAGCCCATAACTCCTCATCCGTCATTGCGAGGAGGGTGTTCTTCCCGACGAAGCAATCCCTCACAATGTTGGAGATTGCTTCGTCGTGCCTTCGGCACTCCTCGCAATGACGACTCATTCCCTGAAAATCCTCGAATATGCCTCGGAGGTTTGCATCAATTCCTCGTGCGTGCCGATGGCGGCAATGCGACCTTTGCGAAGCACGATGATCAGATCTGCCCAGCGGATCTGCGAGAGGCGATGCGTGATGATGAACGTCGTGCGTCCGCGCGCGGCGTTGGAGATGGCGCGTTGGATTTTGTCCTCGGTGGCTGAATCAATGGCGGAGGTGGAATCATCGAGGATCAAAATGCGCGGGTCGGTGAGGAACGCGCGCGCCAACGCAATCCGTTGACGCTGCCCGCCGGAAAGAGTCACGCCGCGCTCGCCGACGACGGTTTCGTAGCCTTTGTCGAAGGATTGGATGAAATCATCCGCCTGCGCCGATTGTGCCGCCGCTTCGATCTCACTTTGGGTCGCGCCCGGCTTACCGAAGGAGATGTTGTCACTGACGGAGCGCGAGAACAGGAAAATATCCTGCTCGATCATGGAGATCTGCGAGCGGAGCGCGGCAAGATTCCAATCGCGCACGTCTACGCCGTCCACGAGGATCTGCCCTTGCGTTGAGTCGTAGGTGCGGTTGATGAGTTTGACGAGCGAAGTTTTTCCGGCACCCGTCTGCCCGACGATGGCGACGGTCTGACCGGGTTTCACCTTGAAGGAGATGCCTTCCAGAACATTTTCCGTCCCGTATGCAAAGTTGACGTTACGGAATTCCACTTCGCCACGGATAGTTCCGGTATATCCTTGCACGTTCTGATCCAAATTGGTCTCGCGGTTCATCAATTCCAATATGCGGCGCGCGCCGGAGATGCCCAGCGAGATCTGCGAATACGCGAACGTCGAAACGAAGGTGGGGAATTGGAGCAGGAGGAGCAAGCCGAAGTACGCCACCACGTCGCCGAGGGTCAACTGTCCACTGCGGAAAAGCAACAAAGCGTGGAACAAGCCGAAAGCGTAGGCTGAACCGAGCAGGAGCATGGCGATGTAGCGTCCCTCGAGGTCGCCTTGAATTACGAACGCGTCGCGCACGCGGCTGGCGTTCATCACGAATTTTTCCACCTCGGCGTTTTCCTGCGAGGCGCCTTTGACGACCTCCACACCGTCCAGCGATTCGGAGAGATGCGTGTTCATGACGCCGAACGAAGCGCGCACCTCGTCGGTGACTGGGGAAAGGGTTTTCAAATAACGCGCGAGGAAATAAAAATAGAGGACGATGAAAACGATCGGCGTGAGGATGAGCGACGGGTGATAGCGCCCCGCGACGAAAATAGGCATGAGGATGAAGATGAACGACCCGACCACGAGGTTGATGCCCGGGCTGAACATGAAGTTGACCTCGCGCACGTCGTTGGTGGCGCGCGCCATCGTATCACCGACGGGCTGCAGGTTGTGGAAGGTCATGCTCTTGGCAAGCAGTGAGAGGTACAGTTCGTCGCGTACTTGCAATTCCATTTTTTGCGCCAGCAGTTCCGCGCCGAAGTTGCGCCCCAATTGCAAAACGCCGCGGATGACCTGCGAGATACCGATGGTCAATGCCAGCGGCAGCAACACGCTCGTATCGGGCTGGGGTTGAAGCATCGCGTTGAACGCGTTGCCGGTCAGCACCGGCACCACCGCCGCGAGGCCGGCATTCCCGACCGCGCCGGCGATCAGCATGAAGATGATCCACCCGTGGCGCGAGGCGTGCGACCAGACCCAGCGCACAGGGCTGGTGCGGTCGTAATCCTGCTGTTGTTGCATCGAAAATTCGGCGGGCGCGGTCAGGGCTGTCATGACAGAAAAATTCTCCCGCGGTAATCTTCATGGTTCCGCGAGAGCCGATTGTTAACCCGATTCTACCACGCAGGGCGCAACCCTTGATTTGAACGAGGGTTATCTTATTTAGAATCGTCCGTGTGGACGGTTAAAGTCAATCAACTCAAGGAGAGTGTGAAATGAAAATAGCATTACCCAAAACGATTTCTGGTTGGTGTATGTGGTTGTTCTTCCTATTCGTCGGCCTTGCGCCCTTCGTTGCGGTCCTCGGCACGCTCACGCCTTGGCTGGCGCTCGCGTACGCGGTCTTTGCCCTCATCGGCATGTAACCCCCTGAACGACCTTCCGTTGGGAGGTCGTTCTTTTTTTAAAGGGCGGCGGTCATCTCGGCAAAATTTGCGGCATATTCCCAACCCGTGTGATCTTCGATGCCCCACCACGCGGACAGGATCGCATGAGCAAGACTCCATTCAAGGATTCGCTCGCACTCGAATCCTAAATGCTCATGCAGGATGTCGATCCGCCTCTTCATGCGGACCTTGAAATTGATTCCCCGTGGCAACTCTCCCCACGGGTTCATCATCAACGGGCCTACTTCGTAGCACGCGGGTCCGATCACCCCCTTCGGATCGATCACCAGCCACCCGCGCTCCGATGAGAGAACGTTGAAGTGATGAAAATCTCCATGCATCAAAACGGGACTGTGATTCTCCACAAAGAATTCATTTGTTGACCGTTCGACGCGCTCGACGAGTTTCTCATCCAGCGGACCCGTGCCACCATTGAACATTTCCCTCAACCGCTTCAATCCATCGAACCAATCGGGGAGTTGAATAAATTTATTGTTATCTCTGGTGGTCGAGTAGCCCTGAGCGGTTGCTGCGGGGGGCGTATCGAGACCATGCCATATCCTCTTCACCCCCTCCGCCGCGATGCGGGTCGCTTCCTCATCGTCTTCGAGGGTTGAAAGCATCACGCCGGGTATCAATCGTTCAAGCAGAAGAAATCCCTTCCCCGCATCTGCATCGATCAACCGACATGCACCTTCACCGTTGAACAATCGCAACGCCGCGATCTCGCTCGTCAATTCATCGCGAGGTACGCCGATGTTATTCAGGGTAACGAAAATAGCCTTACAATAAACGGATGTCATGGAAACCAACGTACCTAACGCGAGAACAAAAGGAAGAGAGGCGTTTGGCAGGCGGGGGCTTACTGAAAGCCGGTAAATTGAGC
>JBFMDB010000023.1:0-65368 GCA_040753755.1 Chloroflexota bacterium | reverse complement strand
TCAGGAACCTCCCACAACGTGGTATAACCCATTTGACACTCCTTGCAGGTTGTTTGGATAGCACCTACAATTCTGCTCTAGGAGTGTCTTTTTGGTAAGACCCAATAAATTTACGGATAGGTTCTTAGCCTCTATAAGCCAATCGACTGCTGTTTTCTTGATATATGGCGATGCAATTACCAAATCTGAGTGACAGTTGTCAATCAAATTCAGTAAATGGGGTTGTATTGGAGATGAGATTAAAGAGAAATTTCCCATGTTACATAAATTGGCTTATTTCGTTTTGATATCGCTGCCATTATTCTCCTGCTTTTAATAATCATGTAAGAGAAGTGATAATTAAGTCAATGCTATTGGCTGGAATAGACTTAAGCAAAACTTCGCTATCTCCGCAGACAATCTCGTTCCAAAATGGCATTTCTACTGGGCGATTAACGGAATAAGTTATTAAGGTTTGGTCTTTTACTTTTTTCATTTTCTAATTTCTTTATATTTGATTTAGGTGTGTCTTTATTTTACCCTACTAAACTGGCGCTAAGGGCAGACTCAAAATAATGCACTTTGTTTCGGTTCACCTGCTTCATCCAATCCTCTCCACCCATACTTTTTCAAATCAACTTTATCTTTCACAAACACAACGCCTTCTTCTTCGAGCAACAGGCGTTGCCTCTCTGCGCCGGGGCGGTCGCTGATCTTCCCCTGCGAATTAATGACGCGTTGCCACGGCACGTCATCGGGGCAAGCCGCCATCGCGCCGCCCACCCAGCGCGGACCGAATGCTTTGTACGATTCAAAATCTAAACCGTTGGGTATCGGCAACATTTGGGCGATCTGTCCGTAGGAAGCAACCTTCCCGCGCGGGATTTGGCGGACGAGATTCCACACTTGTTCGTAGTAGGCTTTTTGGTTGGGAGGAGAAGTGAATTGCATGGTGATTGTGAAGATAGAGAATTAGAGACTAGAGATTGGAGACTTGCCTAGTGAACCTGTTTCCTTGTCTACTTGTGTACTTGTCTACGCCGCAGGAACAAACTCTCCTCCAGAGATTCTCTTCTCAATTAACTGACGCGCCGAGTCGAAGGTTAATTCCACTTCGATCTGCTGGAAACACAAGTTACCCCCTAACAACACTTTGCGCGAAAAATAGCCGTTACCTTCATCGTTCAAGCTCAGGTCGTTGTCCAAATCCACGCGGCTTTCGAGGATCTCGCCACAGCGGTTGCATTTGACCTGTAGGGAGATGAATTTGTCGTCTCGTTTGGCGGGTGTGCTGGAGAAGAGGTTTTTGAGGAAGGACATGTGAGCCTCTCATGTCGTTGCGAGCGAAGCGAAGCAACCTTTTGTTGGCAGGAGATTGCTTCGCCACTTCGTGGCTCGCAACGACATCATTTGAGAGTTGCTTCAATTTTACCCAACTCCTCCTCGCTGAACTTCAAATTGTTCAACGCGGCGAGGTTATCTTCGAGCTGGTTCACACTGCTTGCGCCGATCAAGGCGGAGGTGACGATAGGATTCCGCAGCGTCCACGCGATTGCCATTTGCGCGAGGGATTGTCCGCGGGCTTGCGCGATTTCGTTGAGCCGCGTCACTTTGGAGAGATTCTTCTTGACCGTATCCTGCGTCAGCCACACACGCTCGGTTTTGCTGGCGCGCGCGTCCGATGGGATTCCGTTCAGGTAGCGGTCGGTCAACTGTCCCTGCGCGAGAGGCGAGAAGACGATGCATCCGATGCCATCGTCGCGAAGCACATCCAATAATCCGTTTTCGATCCAGCGGTCGAACATGTTGTAGGACGGTTGATGGATGAGGAGCGGAGTCCCCATTTCACGGAGGATGCGCGCCGCGTCACGCGTCATTTCCGGACTGTAACTTGATATGCCAACGTACAACGCTTTACCCTGACGGACGGCGGTGTCGAGCGCTCCCATCGTCTCTTCGAGCGGAGTGTCGGGGTCGGGGCGGTGACTGTAAAAAATATCAACGTAGTCAAGCCCCATGCGCTTGAGGGATTGGTCGAGGCTGGCGAGCAAATATTTGCGCGAACCCCATTCGCCATACGGACCTTTCCACATTTGGTAGCCCGCCTTGGTGGAGACGACGAGTTCATCGCGGTACGGATGAAAATCCTGCTTGAACAATTTGCCGAAATTTTCCTCGGCGGAACCCGGCGGCGGACCGTAATCGTTGGCAAGGTCGAAGTGCGTGACGCCGAGATCGAAGGCGCGGCGCGCGATGGCGCGTCCATTTTCGAGGCGATCCACGCCGCCGAAGTTGTACCACCAGCCGAGCGAGATGGCGGGAAGTTTGAGTCCGCTATTGCCGGTGCGGTTGTAGGTCATGGAGTCGTAACGAGAGTCTGAGGCTAGATACGGCATGAGAGAGATATCCTTTTGTTTTTTGTAGGGGCACGATATATCCTGCCCCTACATGTTGAAATGGATCAACCGATATTCTTTTGACACAACATCCAACTGCTCATCAGTCAACTTCTTCGGATTGACTCCAAACAACGGACCGGCGAACCCCGAGGCAATGATGACTTGCCGCAACAGTTGCAAGCGATCCGGCGAATCGGATATATCTTCGGCGCGCGCTTTACGTTTGCCTTCGGGCAGCCACAACTCGATGTTCGGATTCACAAGTATATTTTTGAACCAATCAGAGATAGAACCAAATCCCGCCGTGCAGTAGATTTCACTATTTACAATCGCGTAGTTCACAGGCGTGAGATATTCTTTTCCCGATTTGCGTCCGCGATGCTTGATGACCATGATCCGCCCGATGACGGGGGGCAAGATGTTGATCATCCTGCCCATGCCGAGTCTCCACATGAGGATCATGATTGGGTTGAAGGCGTGAAAAAATTTTCGCAGGGTATTCATTTTCGTTGTAGGAGCGACCCGAGGGGTGCCCCTACACAAATCAAAATTTCCACTTCTTCAACACATCCATCGCCTTGTAGTTGGTCAGGTCCAATTGCAAAGGCGTGATGGACACATATCCTGCTGCCAGCGCTCCGAAGTCGGTACCGTCTTCGATGACTCCGGTCGGAACCTCACCGCCGATCCAGTAATACGGTTTGCCGCGCGGGTCGAGGCGTGAATCAAGTTTGTCGCGGTAAACCCGCAGTCCCTGGCGCGTGATCGCATATCCCTTGAGCTCCTCTTCCTTCAAGTACGGGACGTTGACGTTCAGCACTACGCCCTTAGGCAAACCATCCGCAAAAACCCGTTCCGCGACGCGTCGCCCGACAATGGCGGCGGTGCTGTAATCGAGCAAGCCTTTATGTCCATCGGGAGATTCGAGCGATACGGCGATTCCGCGTACGCCGGTGATGACTGCCTCCATCGCGGCGGTGACCGTGCCGGAGTAGGTAATATCGTGTCCCAAATTTCCGTGCGGGTTGATGCCCGAAACCACGAGGTCAACGGGATCGGTGAGCCCCAACAACGGCAACGCGACACAGTCCGACGGCGCGCCATCGGACGTGAAGGCTGGGGTGCCGTCGGCGAGCGTCGTTTCGCGGACTCGCAATGGGCGCTCGAGAGTTTTGACATGGCCCGATGCAGACCAGTTCTTGTCCGGCGCGAACACGGTCACCCTGCCGAGTTTGCGAATTTCCTGCGCGAGGGCGAGCAGTCCGGGGGCGGTTACGCCGTCGTCGTTGGTTACGAGGATATGCATGATTCTCCGATTTACGATTTCAGATTTTCGATTTTCGATCGGTGATTGCTAAATGATTATAATCCTTCCCATGCACCGCTTACGGGTTCCTGCCTACTATTTACTGATCACGTTTCTTCTTCTTACTTCTTGCGATTCTACTCCCACACCTCCGCCTCAAACATCCCTCGTCGTCTATCGCTACGACCCGCCCGCTTTCATTGAATACTCCACTGACTTTCAACCAGTACACGAGATTCCGTTTGCCATCCCTCCCTCGTGCGGATTGTATAACACCTTTCCCGCGACGATGGGAGAAATTCTCCTCATCGAACTGAGTTGCCCCAACGGGCAGACGGTTCTTTTCCTCGACACGACAACTGGTTCATCCACTCAGCCTGTCACTGACTCCGATGCGCATTTCCTCGCGTGGGCGCGTGATGGAGAATCCGCCTACCTCAGAGTGGATTCGCTCGGAAACCCGCGCGTGATTCTCGCAAATGTCGGTGGCGGAGAGGATCAAGTTCCCATCACAGAATACACGTACGACCTTGCCGTCAACCCGGTCAACGATGATTTCACATTTACCTTCTCGCGCGGGCTTGGCTACGGAAGCGAACTCTGGCTTGCAAAACGCGGCGGGAATGTTGTCGAGCTGTTGTTTGCCGATCAATTCAACTATGTTTCCTTTGCCCGTTTTTCACCCGATGGGAGGCGGATCGCATTCATCAAAATTCCCGATACGACAACTCCGTTCACTGTGGGTGAGTTATGGGTGATGAATGCAGACGGCTCGAACGCGCATAACCTCGCCGACGTGGATGCCGGTCACGGTTACGCGGCGAACTGGTCGCCGGATGGAAAGCGAATCGCGTACGTCATCCGCGAGAATCTTGAGGACGAGAGTGCTAACCTCTCCAGCGCCGAGTTGATCAGCAACATTTTTATCGTCAATGTGGAAACCAGCGCGTTGAAACGCGTCACCCAATTCGTCAACGGACATGCTGAGACCCCGGTCTGGTCTGCGGATGGGAACACTTTAATATTTACGGCAGTCGTAGATGGTAGTATGACCGTGTTCATTGCGGACGTTGCCACAGCGGGAGTCGGATTGCCCGAACCAACCGGGTTGAAGTTTCCGGTTGAAATGACCCCCCTTATGAACGAATCAACCTGTTGCCCCGCGTGGTTGCGAAGATAAATGTGAGTTTGAATGTCACGCCAAATCGTTTTTCTTCTATTGCTCTCTTTGCTCATTGCATCTTGTGCTCCCGCGGCTGCTGCCACAGAGGCACCCGCGGCTACTGAGCTTCCTGCTACAGAAGCACCCGCGACGGAATTTCCGCTCGTGGTCGAATCCTCTCCCACACTTGAGCCAAACCAGACATCCACGCCGGAAGCGACCTCCACACCAGCCGCCACGTTGACCGAAACACCTCTCCCGCCGCTGGACTTGCCGACGGAGCTCGTCAACGCGCCGGCGAGTCTCGTCTGGGATGGCAACCCCACCTACCCCGGCGATTCACAACCGGGCTATTCATTTCGCGTTTCCTACGACCCGGGCATTTGGGCGTTGACCAGCGACCAGTTCGGTTTTCCCGCGCTCGGTCATCGTGCGATTGAATATTGCGTGATCGCGGTCGCCTCGGGGCGCGGTCTGCCGCAGAACATGACCGTCGAACACGACATCCTGTATCTGGAGGATGTGTTTTACGATGTAAGCGTTGCTTATGAAAACGGCGTGAAAAAATTCGTCACGTACATTGGAGGCGATAAAGTTATCTTCACCGGTTTTGAAGTAACGTTTCAGGATCAGTCGGAGCAATGCCTCACGGACGCGGAGACGGTTCTTTCCACGCTTCGTTCTGTTCCCGCTTCGCAAGCCACGCCCGCGCCCTAGTGCGTCATTGCGAGGAGGGTTGAGGTGCGATAGCACCGAAATCCCGACGAAGCAATCTCCGTCAACATGTCGGGGATTGCTTCGTCGCAACCAACGCTCCTCGCAATGACGGTTTAGTTTGAGGAAAATGTATACATCGTGACCCGCGTCAAATACACTTTCATTGCCCTCCTCTTATGCGGACTCTTCGTCAGCGTGCGCGGCGCGTTCGCTGAAAAATCCATCGCGCCGGGGCAGGCGGTCACGCCGTTTTTATACCCGCCTTACCCCGGGCGCGCTTCGCAAGAATCTATCTTTGATCATTCCACACCGAACTACACCTACGATAACCGAGTACTTGCCTTCAACGGTAAAGAGGCGAACAAGAATTGCCCATCGCCCGCGCCGCCGGGTGTACCTCCGCCGGTGGCGGGTGTGTGCAGTGCCGGCGATGGAATTTACTGGTCCTACAGCCTTGCGGACTGGGTCGCGTATGACGGCCACGATGGCGTGGATTATGGCATTTCGTATCGTCCCATTTATGCCGCGGCAGATGCCGATCAGGTGGTGTACGCAGGCTGGTGGGACCCGCAAAACCACAAGATCAATCTCGGCATGTACGTTCGTTTGCATCATTCGAACGGATACAACACGTATTACGGGCATATGAGTTCGGTTGCCGTGCAGGCTTGTTCGAATCCCGGATGCACCTTCATCCCTCACGGCACGATGCTAGGTATCAGCGGCAACACCGGTTTGTCAACGGGTCCGCATTTGCATTTTCTGGTGAGGAATCCATCCGGCAGGTCGGTAGACCCGTATGGCTGGACGGGTACCGGCGCGGATCCATTGATTCACAACCAGAAGGAATCCCTGTGGATCGCCTATCCCGCGCTCACGTTTTATGGCGCGCAGGTCTATCCCTCGGGCGAGCAGCTTGCTTACCCAGCCGCGCCGGCCACCGGCATCATCGTCGATGATAACTCGGTCAACTTCACCGAATCTCCCGCCTCCTGTTGGTCGATCACTTCGGCGGGCAGTGCGCAAGGCAATTCATTCCGTTATTCCAAACCGCGGACTAGCCCAGCCAACTGCACCGCGCATTGGTCTTTACCGGCGGGTTCCGCCTCCGGCGTATATTCGTTATATGTCCGCATTCCCGCGGTGAGGGCGACCACCGAAGGCGCGATTTATTCAATAAATCACGAGGGCAGAACCGATCGGGTCGTGGTCAATCAGGATGTTTTCCCGAACGCGTTTTACGTCACGGATGGATGGGTGTACATCGGGCGATACAATTTCACCGGCGAGGGAGGCGAATACGTCGAATTGACGAATCGGACACAGGATGAATCCGCTTCGATTGCGGATTTATTCGTCGGCGCGGACGCGGTGCGATTCGTCTTCCAAGGGAACACGACTCCGACGCCGCCGGGACCTGTCTCGTCCACCCCGACCGTTACCGCCACATTGACGCGCACCGCGACGATCTCGCCCACTCCCACAAATACATTCACACCATCGAGCACGACATCGCCAACATTGTCGCGAACCCCGACTGCTTCGGCTACGCCTTCGCGAACGCGCACACCGACGATCACACGGACGCCAACAGTAACTGCAACGGGGACGTTATCGAAAACCCCGACGCCGACGCGCACGTCAACGCGCACGGCGCGTCCGACAAATACGCCGCAGTATACGAAGGTCAAACTCTTCTTCGTAAACAGAATTCGCTACAATGCGAACACGCCGCCCATCGAAGTCGCTGGCACGCGCTACGTGAAATCAGATAACCTATACAAAAACACGCTCGATGAATTCTTCAAAGGTCCGGGCGCAACCGAACGATATTCATTTGGCTGGATCGCCGTTTACAACGGCTTCACGGGATACAGCAGTCTGGAAGTGCGCGATGGCATTGCCCAGGTTCACCTTACTGGGATTTGCACGTCCGAAGGGAAAACGTTCAATATCGCGGACTTGATCACGCTGAATCTCAAACAGTTCCCTGCGGTTCAGTTCGTGAAAATTTACGATGAAAACGGCTTGACGCAAACCCCGACTGGAAACAGCGACTCGGAACCGCGTTGTCTGTCTGAATTCAAAACTCCGACCCCAACGCCGACGCGGACAGCCACACCCACGCGCACGCCTACGCATACTGCAACCTCCACGCACACGCGCCGACCGACGATCACGCCGATGTATGTTCAAGTGAAGGTGTATTTTGTCAGCAGGGCGCGCTACAACGCGAACACACCGCCGTTTGAAGTGAACGGTGTCCGCTGGGCGCGCACGAACAATGTGCTTCCTACTGTGTTGGATGAATATTTCAAGGGTCCCGGCGCGACGGAGCGCACATCCTTTGGCTGGGCTGCGCTGTACAACGGTTTCACCGGCTACAGCCGATTTGAATTGATCGACAATACCGCGCACGTCTACTTGAAAGGCACATGCACATCCGATGGCAGGGATTTCACGATCGCGAATCTGTTGATCTTAAACCTCAAACAATTCCCCGAAGTGAGGTTCGTGAAAATTTACGATGAGAACGGCTCGACGCAGAATCCGATTGGGTTGGCGGATTCGATTCCTGCTTGTTTGTTGCCGTAAAAAATGTAGGGGCGACCCGCCACGTCGCCCCTACGAAATTCAATCAATAACCGCCGCCTCCACCGATTGGATCGGCGGCAGAAAATCAGCCAGCAATTCCCAGTGTTCGCCCGAGTCGCGGGTGTAAAACAGTTGACCGGTATTTGTGCCGATGTACACACCGGCATCCTCGAACGAATCCGTGCCCATCGCTTCGCGCAACACGTCGACGTAGGCGCGCTCAGGCAAACCCGTGGTGAGACGCGTCCATGAATCGCCGGCATCGCGGCTTCTCCACACAGTGAGGCGGCCGTCCACGCTCATGTGGTATTCGTCGCT
Organism: Chloroflexota bacterium; assembly: GCA_040753755.1. Taxonomy (GTDB): domain Bacteria; phylum Chloroflexota; class Anaerolineae; order Anaerolineales; family Villigracilaceae; genus Defluviilinea. The sequence continues at coordinate 56,892 of JBFMDB010000023.1, read as the reverse complement.
TTCTTCGAGCACAATGTACACGGTTTTCGGGTCAGTGGGGTGCACGGCAACGGGGAAGCCGAATCGCGAAGGCAATTTGTCCCCGCCGATGTCGATCCAATCTTCACCAAAATTGTCACTGCGATACACGCCGCAATGATTTTGCTGATACAACACGTTCGGCGTTGAGGGATGCATCGTCATTTTATGAACACATTGACCGAATTCCGGGAACTTGTTCGGCATGAAATCGGCGCGCACGTTTTTATTGTAGGGTTTCCACGTCTGTCCGCCATCGTCGGTGCGATAACAACCTGCGGCTGAGACCGCAATGTACATGCGTTGTTCATTCGTCGGGTCGAGCAAGATCGTGTGCAGGGTCAAGCCTCCCGCGCCCGGTCCCCATTCGCCGCGTTGGGGATGATCGTACAGAGCTTCATTCAGTGTCCACGTTTCACCGCGATCTGTGGATTTGAACAAGGAAGCGGGTTGCGCGCCTGCGTACAACACATTCGGTTCGCTCGCGCGTCCGGGCTTGATGTTCCACACTTTGATCATCTTTTCAGGTTTATCTTTGATGCTCTCTCCACCCTCAGAAACGAACGCCTCATCCATGGTGCTTGGGGGTCTGCCAGAATTTGAGGAGCGCGTGAGAACCGGTGACTGCTTCGCCTGCGTCCACGTTTTCCCGAGATTGTCCGAATGGTGGGTGGTTGGACCGTAGACGAAATGACTCGTTGCCGCGTGCAGACGGTTGTCGCGCGGGTCCATCTGCATGTGCATCACATTCCAGCCCTTGAAGTGGATGTCGCTCATCTGCCAGTTCCTGCGCTTCTCATCGCTGGTAAATATGAAACCGCCTTTGGTTGTCCCCACGAAGACCACGACTTGTTTGCCCATGAGATTCTCCTTTCAGTTGAAAGCCGAAAATATGTTCTAAAAACGGATTGTACCACAGACCCGCGTTTGTCAACCGTACCCGAAGGGCTATTGCGATAACAGCCCCGGCCGATTAATATTTTCATCATTAGGAGGATGTATGAGAAATCGCCGATGGATCAACGCCGCTGTTTTTTTCCTGATCCTGTCCGCTTGTAATTTTCCTGTCCGCCCGTCGTCAACTCCAACCGCCTCCGCGCCGAGCCCGACTCAAACGCGGGTCGCGCCTCGGCCTCCTACCGTAACGTTCACGGTCACACCTTTCTTTCTAGTCGCCTTTCCCAAAGACCAGCCAGTCAATTGTCGTTCAGGTCCGGGGACAGCGTTTACTGTCATTGGAGAATTGAAGCCGGGCAGACAAGCGGAGATCATAGGTAAAAATATTGACGTTACGTGGTGGTACGTGAAGAATCCCAGCGACCCGTCCACGTTTTGCTGGCTCGCGGCTGATTTCGTGTTCACTGATGGGAATGTGGAAGCGCTTCCGGTGGTGAATCCGCCGGGGGTGGTTGTGACAGATGTAACCGTGAGCATCGAACCGCCGGTGATCAATGTGGCGTGCGACGCGTTCCCGCAACTGGTCACGATCAACATCCAGATCTCGGCGAGCGGTCCGGCGATTGTGAGTTGGCGCTGGGAGGAGGTCGGCACTGGCGATCGTTCGGAGGAACAAAGCCTCCTATTTGAGGAGGGCGGTACCAGAACTGTGCAGGATCTCTACCAGATCGCCAGCGCGCGCGATTTCACCATGGTCGTTCGGACCCTCCAGCCGAATGAAGTGACCGGTCGAACGACGTTCAAGGCGGTCTGTACGCCCTAGCAATTTGGATTTGCCTTCCTATGAATTTCTAACCCGCCGGCGGTTCACGTCCGGCGGGGCTTTTCGATTCGCTATTGACTCATGCACTATAATCGCTGCAATGAAAAAGCGTTCGCGTAGGATGAATATTTCTGAGGAACCTTTGCCCAAGGCGGTGGAGAATCAATTTAACCTGCACAATAAGACAAACGATAGCGCGGTCGAGAAGGAACGCCTGCCCGAACAGTTGAGGCGAGAACTGGAAGAACGCTCGAAGATCGAAACCAGCCTGCGTCAGCGCGAATCGATGCTGGAAGCGGTGACGTTCGCCGCCGAACAATTTCTCAAGACCTCCGATTGGCATGTGAACATCAACATCGTGCTCGAAAATCTTGGGAGGACGATCAATGTCTCGCATTGCTATTTGTTCGAGCATCACAGCGGAGCGGATGGGAGGGAACTTTCATCCTTGCGGTACGAATGGGTTGCGCCCGGTTTTAACAGTTCGATTGACAACCCGGTGTATCAGGCGCATCCGGTTCGGGAGGAGCCCGGAACCACAGATGAAATCTTGCGACGAGGCGATGCTTTTGTCGCCACGGCTTCTAACTTTCCATCCCAAGAAAAGGAACGTTTGACCGCGCTGGGCATTAAAGCCTTGATGGAAGCGCCAGTGTTCGTTAACGGACGCTGGTGGGGCACGATCGGTGTGGACGATATGATCAACGAACGGGACTGGTCGTCTGCCGAGGTGGATGTAATTCGCGCCGCGGCGAATGTGTTGGGTGCAGCCATCAAGCGCCAGTCGGATGAAGCCTCGTTGCAGACCGAACTCTATGAACGCCGGCAGGTGGAGATCAGCCTGCGCCAGCGCGAATCGATTCTGGCGGTGGTGGCAGAATCGGCAAACCGGCTCCTCAAAGCATCGGATTGGAGAACTGAGATCGATTCGATCCTTGCCAATTTGGGCAGTGTCATCAATGCAACCCATGCGTACCTGTTCGAGAATCACCTGAAGGAAGACGGCGCGCATGTAACATCCATGCGTTATGAGTGGACCGCGCCGGGGTACCCGACCGATCTTGGGGCAGAGCTTTATCAAAACGTTTTACTGAAAGAGCCCGGCTTCGATTCCTGGTACGAGGTCATGACCGCGAGCCTGCCTTTTATCGGGGATCAGCAGCACCTTGCGGATGACGATCTGCATTTTCTCCTCGCACGCGGGATGAAAGCCTTGCTCGATGTTCCGATCATCGTGGATGACGAGTGGTGGGGTACCATCGGGTTTGACGATATGGATCGATCCCGCGTTTGGTCCAACGCGGAAGTGGATGCGTTGCTGGTCGCCGCCAACATCCTCGGCACGGCGATCGAACGACAAAAAGTGGACCAGTTGCTTCAGGAGGAATTGACCCAACGAAAGCAACTGATCGCTGAGCTCGCCGCAAAAAATGCCGAACTTGAACGGTTCACCTACACCGTATCGCACGATCTCAAATCTCCCTTGTTCACTATTCGCGGTTTTCTCGGGTATCTTGAGAAAGACCTTCTTGAAGGGGATCATGAGCGTTTTCGAGCCGATGCGTATCGGATCGCGGAAGCCACAGAGAAAATGCAGCAACTGTTGAACGATCTATTGGAACTCTCGCGCGTCGGTCGTTTGATGAATGAGCCGGTTGAGATCCAAATGAACGACATTCTGCGCGATGTTCTCTCGCTGTTGGAGGGACAAATACAGGAACGCGGGGTGGAGGTACAGGTTCAGGAACATCTGCCGCGTGTCTTCGTTGATCGTCAACGGATCATGGAAGTGCTGCAAAATCTCGTGGATAACGCGGTGAAATTCATGGGCGATCAACCCAACCCGCGCGTAGAGATCGGTCAGGCTGGCGAGGAGAATGGAAAGCCTGTCATTTTTGTTCGAGACAATGGCATTGGCATTTCCGATAATCACTTCGAACGCGTCTTTGGGCTATTCAATAAACTCGATCCGCGTTCGGAAGGCACAGGCATCGGACTCGCCCTCGTGAGGCGGATCATCGAATTTCACGGGGGCAGGATCTGGGTCGAAAGTGAACCGGGGAAAGGCTCGACGTTTTTCTTCACGCTTCCCTCCCAGCCGATAACTGATTCCGTACTATAATCAGTCATCTTGATTTTAAGGATTCCTTATGAAGCGTGCCGTCAGCATCAGTTTGGGTTCTACGACCCGGAATAAAGCCGTTGAAGTCAACTTGCTTGGCGAAACGGTGCGCATCGAGCGTATCGGTACAGATGGCGATGAAGCGAAAGCCCGCCAAATGTTCCGTGAAATGGATGGAAAGGTAGACGCGTTCGGTGTGGGTGGGATCGACCTTGGTGTGCATACGCCCTGGAAGTTTTACCCGCTCTATAGTGCGCTCAAGTTGGTGCAAGATGTGAAACAAACGCCGTATGTAGATGGAAGCGGACTGAAAGAGACGCTTGAAACGCGCGTCATGCAATGGGTGGAAGGGAAGATCGGTACCGAGATCCAACCCAAGACGGCGTTCCTCGTCGCGGGCATCACCCGCTACGGGATGACCGAGTCGTTCTTCAACGCCGGTTACCGATGCGTTTTCGGCGACCTGATGTTCGGTTTGGATATTCCCATCGCCATCCACTCGATGAGTTCGCTCAATCGGCTAGCCCGTATTCTCATGCCGGTCGTCGGGCGGATGCCGCTGAGCATGTTATATCCCACAGGCGAAAAGCAGGAAAAAGTCACACCCAAATACGAAAAATACTATCACGGCAACTCCGTCACTGGGGGTGATTTTCTGTATGTCAAACAACACATGCCGGAAGATATGCGCGGGAAGATCATTGTCACCAACACCACCACCCCTGCCGATGTCGAATTCCTCAAGAAGCGCGGCGTGAAATATTTGGTCACAACGACAATTAATCTCGATGGTCGCAGTTTTGGAACGAACATGATGGAAGCGGCTCTGGTCGCTGTTGCGGGCAAGGGACGCGTTTTGACCACCGACGAACTGAATGCCCTGATCGACCAATTGGGCTTCGAGCCGCAATTGCAGAAATTAAATTAAGTACAAAGGGATACAGGTAGATAAGTAGTCAGGTATACAAGGAAGCAAGACTCTAAAACCTGTGTACCTAACAAAAGGAGTTTTTATGGATGCAATCGTGATCGCAGGTGGTATTCCCAACCCGGAGGACCCGCTCTATTCCTACGTCAAAGGGGATGCCAAGGCGCTGGTGGATATTGCCGGCAAGCCCATGGTGCAATGGGTGCTCGATGCGCTTGGCGACTCAAAACGAGTGGACAATGTGATCATCGTTGGCTTGTCTCCGAAGAATCAATTGAGCTGCAAGAAGCCTCTTCACTTTCTCTCGAATCAGGGACGGATGCTGGCGAACATTGTTGCCGGGATCAACAAATCTCTGCAATTGGATAAGAAGAGCAAATACGTGCTGATCGTCTCGTCCGACATCCCCGCGCTGAAGCCTCACATGGTGGACTGGCTGGTGGATACTGCCATGCAAACCAAGGACGATCTATACTACGGCGTCTGCCCGCGCGATGTGATGGAAAAAAGATACCCCGGCTCGAACCGCACCTTCACCCGCCTCAAGGATACGGAGGTCTGCGGGTCCGACATCAACATCTGTCACGTGCGCATGGCGACCGAGCATTTGGATCTGTGGGAATCTCTGCTCGGCGCGCGGAAGAGTCCGTTCATGCAGGCGAGCAAGCTGGGATTCGGTTTGTTGTTCGCTTTGTTCACACGGCAATTAACCTTGGAGCAGGCAGTGACCCGCATCAGCGAGCGCATCGGCATCAAGGGCCGCGCCATCGTATGGCCCTTTGCCGAGCCCTGCATGGATGTGGACAAACCTCACCAACTCGAACTGCTGCGCGACGATCTTGCAAAGCAACAGCGGAAAGTTCAGCCCAAAAAGAAGAGTGCGCCGAAGAAAATGAAGTCAGCCGGCGCGGTCAAAAAGGTTGCGGCGCGCGCGAAATCCAAACCTTCTCGTAGATGAACTTCCGCACCGTTCTCGAATGGGATGCACGTCTCTCCGAACAAATGCGCGTGGCTGAAAAGCCAGGCGCATTGCGCGCTATCGCGGTGTTCTTCGCACATTCCGGCGACTCGTGGTTTTGGTGGCTGGGAATGATCCTGCTTTGGCGGTTGGGCGATTCGTTCTGGATGGAATGGGCTGTGGTGCAATTTGTGGGCATCGGTGTGCTGGCAGCGCTGGTGATGGGTATCAAATTTCTCGTGCGGCGGAGGCGACCGGAAGGAGAGTGGGGAAGCATTTATCGCAATACGGATCCGCACTCCTTTCCCTCAGGGCACGCAGCCCGATCGTTCATGATCGCGGCGCTTGCCACCGGGCTTGGACCTGCGTGGCTGGCGATCCTCTTGTGGGTTTGGGCGCCGCTCGTCGCGCTGGCGCGCGTGGCGATGGGTGTGCATTACGTTTCAGATATCGTCGCAGGCGCGGCGTTCGGCATGATATTTGCCTTGGTGGGATTGCAATTTTATGAACCGTTCTTGTTGTGGGTTTCGAATTTGATCGCTTTTCCCCTTTGGTGATCTGTAAAGCGAGACGCTACGCGTATCTCGCTCTACTCTTTACCGTCTCTGCATGTTCTTCGATGTGGGCGAGGCTCCGTTCCACCCATGTTTGCAGGGTGAACCCGCTCCCCAATGTGGCATGACGCGATTCGCGTGACCATGCTTCGGCAGGCAATCCCCGCAATAATTCCACAAGAGATTCAATGCTGGCTACAAAACCATCCATCATGTCGCGGAGCGACTCGTTTGGGTTGTAATGCTCCGCGGCGTGTGTATCGCCATCGAAACTTTCGAATGCGGGGTTCACTTCGCTGGCAGTACGGCGCACGCGCAGACCGTAGGCAAGTTGATCCACATCGCGGGTGTGCGCGGCAACCTGATGCGTGTTCCACCCGCCCTCTTCCAGAGGCGCGAACGGGTCCTTTACTGCAAGACATTCCGCGCGGAAATTTCTTGCCGCCGCGAGCAGTCTTTCGATCAATCGTGCCCGGTATTCGAGTAATTCTTTCATTGTTCCTCCGAGGATTCGCAAACGGGAACGCGGTCGCGGTTCTCGTAGGCGTTTAACGGCAAACCCAGGTAGGGTGAGGGATCGAGCGTGTTTTCAATATCCAATTCGTTTTTAAATTGACCGGTGCCGTCGTCTTCGACGATCGAGAAATGCAGGTGAACGCCGACGGGATTGTTCGGGTCGCCGGAGTAATCGCCTTGATAGCCGAGAAAAGTCCCCGTGTCGATCGGTTTTTCAGAGGTGCCCGCGGGAAATTCGTCTGAGATGAAAGAGTTACCGAAGCGGTCTGCCATGTGAGTGTAATACAACCAGATCTGTCGACCGGGGTCGAGAGGGTCATTCGGCACGCGCACGATCACAGCGGACTTCCACTCCGGAAGGCGCGTGAGGTAACCGGGGTAGGCGGAGACGACGCGCGTGATGCCTGACTTTGTCCCGGCGAAGATATCAATTCCCTGATGCGTGTGAGTGGGACCGAACGAATCGCCCCATAGGAAGCCTGCGAAGCCGTCGGTAGGGAAGATGAACGGGACGGGTCCGCATTGGGAACCGGCAGCCAGCTTCCAGTCCGGGTTCGAAGCGGGGTTTCTCATCCACAAACGAAATTTTGTGATGCGTTCAGCGTTCGGGCTGTACGTGAAGTATGCGGTGACCGCGGCTGTCACGATGACGACCGCCGCGATGGAGATCGTGAGGAAGCGTTTTGACATGGCGGGGGGATTATACCTGTAACTTTTTCGCCGCCGAGCGGATTTAAAGGGTATTGCATTTTTATGCGTGCGTACTATAATGCAAGCGTCTCGTAAGGGCAAACCCGTCGTGAGGCGGGGACGCAAAGTCATGGATCTGCCAATTTGCTACGTGCAGATTGTCAGGCCGCCAGACCGCCGATTTTTTGTTTTCTCAGCGGATGATTGTTTAAGGAGGTGTTGCGAACCCCAATTTTTGAAAGTTTCCAACGGTGAATCCAGAAATCTCATATCAACCTATTTGAGGAGAAATAGCATGAAAGCAAAGTGGTTTAACGCATTGTCGGTCGTGGTCATCCTCGTGATCGCGATCGTGCCATTGGCTGGTGCACAGGGTGGTGGCGTTTACCCTGTTGAACCTCTATCCCCGCCCCCTTCTGCAGAGACGGGCGAGATGGTGAATGAAACTCCTGCGGCGTGGTTTGTCGAATTCAAAAGCGCACCCACTGCCAACGGCGGTTCCATCGTAAATACAAAAGCTGACAAGAAGAACTTCCGTGACGCAGCAAAGAAATATGGGTTGCAGTTTACAGAGCGTTATGCGTTCGACAAACTATGGAATGGAATGTCTATTACAGTTAAACCGGGAGATGTCAACAAATTGTCTGTGATGCCGGGAGTAAAAGCGGTTTATCCGGTATTCACTGTGCAGATACCTGAAACTACGGATGCGGCGGATCCCGAACTGGCTACCGCCCTTGCGATGACGGGGGCAGATTTAGCGCAATCTGATCTTGGATATACCGGGACGGGAATTAAGGTGGCAGTGATGGATACCGGCATTGACTACGACCACCCTGACCTGGGCGGTTGCTTCGGTTCTGGCTGTCGCGTTTTCACAGGTTGGGACTTTGTGGGCGACGCGTTCAACGCTGATACTACATCTCCATCGTACAACCCTATTACATCCCCCGATCCTTTCCCGGATGATTGTAATGGGCATGGTACGCATGTATCCGGTATCGTTGGTGCAAACGGAAGCGCGGTTGGTGTTGCCCCCGGCGTTACGTTTGGTGCCTATCGCGTATTTGGTTGTGAAGGTTCCACCACAGCCGATATCATGATTGCCGCCATGGAACGTGCATTGGATGACGATATGGATATACTCAACATGAGCATCGGCTCCGCGTTCACTTGGCCCCAATACCCCACTGCCCAAGCCGCTGATCTTCTCGTCAGCAATGGCATGGTCGTGGTAGCCTCGATTGGAAATAGCGGCGCCAATGGCTTGTATTCAGCAGGCGCGCCTGGTTTAGGTAAGGATGTGATTGGTGTAGCGTCTTTCGACAACAGCCACATCAATGCTTTGACCTTCAATGTCAATCCTCCAGGCGATGGACGGGCAGTACCATACCTTGACCTTGCTACTACAGATAGTCCGCCAACAAGTGGAAACAGTGATGAAATTGTGCATGTCGGACGAGGATGTTCAGCGCCCTTAGATCCTTATCTTGCCGACCCGAACGGTAAGGTCGCTCTCATCGAACGCGGCCTCTGCACCTTCAATGAAAAATATCAACGCGCTGTTGCGGCTGGCGCGACCGGAGTGATCATTTACAACAGTGTTACCGGATTATTCGCTGGCGGTGGTGTGGTAGGTGTACCAGGCAAGTTCGGCATCTCGATTTCACGTGCCGATGGATTGTATATTCGTACGCTCGTGGGCTCCAGCGCCGCGTGGACAGACACCCGTATCAACGCAGCCAACCCAACTGGAGGATTAATCTCATCCTTCAGTTCCTACGGCCTTTCGCCCGATCTCAGCCTGAAACCCGATATCGGCGCGCCGGGTGGGTTGATCCGGTCCACGTATCCACTCGAACTTGGCGGTTTCGCAACCATCAGCGGCACTTCCATGGCATCACCTCATGTCGCGGGCGCGGTGGCGCTGCTTCTGGAGGCTAAACCCAGTCTACAACCTACTGAAGTACGTGGAATTCTACAAAATAGCGCTGACCCGAAACCGTGGTCGCTTAATCCGGGAATCGGATTCCTAGATCACGTCCATCGACAAGGCGCAGGCATGTTGGATATCGATGACTCCATCCTGTCGACCACAACTATCACCCCTGCAAAAATAGCAACCGGTGAAGGTGCGGCTGGACCGTTCGTTCAGACGCTCACGTTGAAGAACACAGGCGCATCCACTGTAACCTATGATCTGTCATTCGTTAACGCGCTCTCGACCGGTGGTGTGATTACTCCGACTTTCTTCAGCTCGAACGCTTCTGTAACCTTTAGCGCTTCAAGCGTTGCGGTCTCAGCGGGCGGCACTTCCACAGTCACTGCTACCATCAATCCGGCGACCGGACCTGTCAATGGGCAGTATGGCGGTTACATCGTATTCACGCCGCAAGGCGGTGGGCAGGTATACCGTGTCCCATTTGCCGGCTTCGTCGGTGATTATCAGGGCATTCAGATGTTGACCCCAACGCCCTTTAACTTTCCGGCTCTTGGATGGACACCCGATGGCACTAACTTTGGTTTCGCATCACCCGGCGATACCTTCACCATGCAGGGTTTCGATGTGCCGTACATCCTGATTCACTTCGACCACCAGGTTCAGGTGTTCCAGGTTGAAATTCGCAAATCGAATGGACAACGCGTTCATCCGGTCTTCAGCGATATTTTCTACGAGGAATACCTGCCGCGCAACTCTACAAGCACAGGCTTCTTCGCCTTTGCTTGGGATGGCACTCGCCTGCACAACAATGGAAATGACAAGGTGAAAGTTGTGCCTGACGGCGAGTACTACTTCATCGTAAAGGCTCTCAAAGCTAACGGTGATGCAAACAATCCCGCTCACTGGGAGACGTGGACCTCACCTGTGATGAATATTGACCGTCCATAAGAGGTTCCTCACAATAACAGGCTGGCGGAGAAATCCGCCAGCCTGTTCCGTTTCAAGCCATGTAACTTTTTCGCCGCCCTGTGGACTTAAAAGCTATTGCATTTTCGTGCGTGCGGACTATACTGCATTAGTCTCGAAACGGCAAACCCGTCGTGAGGCGGTGACGCAAAGTCATGGATCTTCGAGTCTGCGTAGAGACTCGAAGGCCGCCAGACCGCCGAAGTTTTTGTTTCTTCGGCGGTGTTAATTTAGGAGGCGCCTGTTGCTCATCAGCAAAACAAAGATTTGCGAGAAAATCCACAAACATCAAAAACAAACAATCAGAGGAGTTCAATCATGAAATCAAAAAAGTTCACAATCCTGTTACTGCTAGTGATCCTTTTAGCCAGTCTCGTGCCAGTAGTGGGTGCAGCGCCCAGTGCGAAAAGTTATCTCATTGGCTCTGCCGCGCCCCTGACAGCGGCACAAGTGGATCAATTAAAACAGGCAGGAGTCAACGTTAAGCATGTTTACAAAAACTTTGGAGGTGCGGCTGGTACCATTTCTTCGAATAAAGTTGATAACGTGCGCGCCCTTTCTTTCGTCACCTCTGTAAATGAAGATGCACTTCGACAACTCGATGAAGTCACGGTTGCGCCCGCGTCTGTTTCAGCGCTCCCGAATGCGCCCTACTGGCTCGACCTCATGGATGCCGAGGACAATACGGTCTATGATGGAACTGGTGTGTGGGTAGCCGTCCTTGATAGCGGTTTCTATCCTAATTGGCGCGATTATTTTAACGAGGACTCGATCCTCGAAGAATATGGCGCGGCATTCATCGGTCCGCAGGGTAATGGGAACGATACGTGGGATGTAGGCAGTGATCCGCATGGCATGGCGGTCGCGGCTACCATCGTCGGTTACCGCTTTGTTGACGATACTAATGAAGGAGGTTGGGGTGAAGGTTATGCCACCAACGCAGCGGGCGAATACTGGGTTCCCGGTGTCGCATCTGGTGCTCAGATCATCCCGATAAAGGTTTGCGCCCCACTCGGTTGCTATGGCAGCGCCATCAATGCGGGGATGGATTATGTAACCAGCCTCAAGCTGGCGAATCCTGGACAACCCATCGTGATCAATGAAAGCCTTGGCGGTGCCGGACTTGACCCGGTTGAGAAAGCCGCCATTGACGCCGCTATCAGCGCGGGCGTGGTGATCGTTGCCTCAGCAGGCAACAGTGGCAATGCCGGTATGGGCTTTCCAGGTGCATATGAACCCGTGATTTCAACTGCGGCAGGCGGCTGGCGCGATCAGTGGAATGATTATCCGGATAAAGCCTGGTGGTTAGATGAGGTGCCGGAAAACGGCGTAAATGAGGTCTTTATCGCCGATTTCAGCAGCCGCAGTCTCAATGCCGGCCAATACCTGGATGTTGCTGCGCCAGGACGCTTCATGCTGCTGCCTTATCCGTGTGTAGCGCTCTATAAAGATGGCAATGTGGTGGAGCGCACCAATCACAAGACCTGCGCTAGCAAGGCGACTCCTGATAATTCTCACTCTGCGCCGTTCCAATACCTATTCATCAGTGGCACCAGTTTCTCATCGCCGGCTGTGGCTGGTGTGGTTGCCTTGATGTTGGAAAAAGACCCCTCATTAAACAATTCAGATGCTACCTTTGGTACGCTGGGCAATCCAGCTTCTTGGGGTCCTGGCAATTTGGAAGAGCTTCTAGAAGGGTCGGCAACTGATATACCCGCTGATTCAGTTGCCACCACGTTTAGAACAGGTTTGTTCCCCGATTACGAATGCTGGGAACTTGGGCTCGGGAATCTGGGCACCTCGTTCTGTACGACACTCGAAGCCACTGGTGCTGGCTGGGTGTTCATTGACGATGCCTTGAACGCTGTAGTACCTTAGTAAGCGGTTGGATCATTTCAAATCGAATGAAGGAAATCCCCCGCAGATTCCTGCGGGGGATTTCCTTTACTGCCAACGTGTATAATCCATCTATTCCAATTTCGGAGAAAACTGTGCGTCAACGAATTCTCTATCTATTAATTCTAATTACACTTGTGTTGAGCGCGTGCGGAAACAACGAGCCGTCCGTCACAGCCACCCCGCTTCCCTCTGAAACTCCGGTCATCCCGCCGACTCTCACTTCCACGCCGACCGTTCCGCTGGCGATCCTCCTTCTGCCTGCCGATCTTGACCCTGAGGCGTCAAATCTGTACCAAAAAACCGTCTATGATCTAGCGCAGACTTCCGGGATGCGATTCCAAGTTCGAAATTCGATGGCTCCCGAAGAGTTGACGGAGCCGGGGTTGCAGATCGTTATCGCTGTCCCGCCGGACCCGGGCATTGCCGCGCTCGCTGCCGCCGCACCCCAAGTCCAATTCCTCGCGATCAACATCCCCGGAGTTGCCGCAGGAGGAAATATCAGCGCGCTCGGCGATACCACGCAGTCGGATTTCCCCGCGTTTCTCGCGGGTTACACCGCCGCCATGATCACCGATGAGTATCACATCGGAATGATGATGCCGAAGGATGACCCGGATGCGCAACGCGCCGCCGCGGCGTTCCGCAACGGAATGATCTATTATTGCGGTTTATGCAGGGTGATCTACTTCCCCGCGTTTTGCCTCGCCGAAAACCTGCAATCTTGTTATCCCCAATACATCGACATCCCATCCAATGAAGACCCGACGCGCTACGGTCCTTATGCCGATTACCTGATCCTTCAACGAGATGTGGAGACCATCTTTGTCCATCCCGGAGTTGCCGAGCCGGATTTATTGACCTACATCGGCACAACGGGCGTTTCACTCATCGGCACGTTCCTGCCGGAGGAACGCCCCGGTGGATGGGTGATGACGATTCAACCGGATGTGATCAAGGCGATCCAGAATGCGTGGCCCCAATTGATGGCGGGGGAGGGCGGCCTTGCGGTTCAATCTCCCTTGGGGTTGAGCGACATTGACCCAACCCTTCTTCCCCCCGGAAAGCAACGCCTCGTGCAAGAAACCCTCGACGCGTTGCAAAACGGACTGATCTATACGGGTAACCCCTGAAAAAATCCAAAACCCTCGTGAACTTCACGAGGGTTTTGGATTCAGAAGGAGGAGAAGAGAAACAACGACTATACAGAAGTATTGACACCGGCTGGCGAAAACTGCCCGCGGCGTTGACCGTGTCCCAGCCATGCCATTGCCTTGACCACCAGCACGGCAGGGTTCACAGGTTTCATAAGATATTCATCCGCAACGGTTTCGTTGGCTTCGAAAGCCAATTGCGCGGTGTTGGCAGATACTAACAGGAGGATTGGGCCCGTGCTGGCTTGACGCAATCCGTTCAATAATTCCATCCGTTCTCTTTTGGTGATCTGCATATCCACGAGCATTAGGGAAGGTGCTACCAGGCGGGCGGTCTGCAGAGCCGTCCGCACGGTGGATTCGGATAGGACGATGCAATTCCGCTGACTGAACAGTGAATCCAACGCGGCAATCGAACTTGTCTCATCGCAAACGATCAGCACGGTGTGGAGGGGAACAGTATCGGATTCGGTCTTCCAGGCTACCATAAGAATGCCTCGCAATCTGATAACTTGACGGAAAATGAAGCGGCGTGTTACACTGCCGCCACTCGAAAAACTCTCGAAATTCTTAAGAAAGGAGGCGCACGACCGATGGCAATGAAAATCGAAACTCAAACGAAATCCGCATATGCCGCCAAAGCTGGTGCTGGTTTTGTTCCTTATCGTAGTGCGCCTGCTGTCCGTTAATTTACGCGAACGAGATTCACAGCCGCGGTGCACTCGCCCGTGGCTGTTTTTTTCTGTACACCGAGCCATGGGCAAATGCCTGTGGCTTTTTTTGTGAATGAGGAAAGAGACCATGAAAATGCGAACTTATCAAGGATTGAACGACTTGGAATCCATGACCCACTTGCTTTCGCAGGGATGCAAGGCGGACAACGGCACCTACTACATCCACCGCGGCGACCTGCTATGGTGGCTGTTTTACAACGACGATTCCGCTCAAGCGTGGCAATCCCGAATTCAGTTATGGTTTGAGGAGGATGAACTGGTCGGTTGGGCATTGCTCTCGCCTAACGAAGATTCCTTCGATGTGTTTACCCAGCCTCGTTTGCGCGGCAGTCCACGCGAACGCGAGATGCTGGGCTGGGCGGTTGACCAGATGGCTTCACTCGACGAAATGAACAACGTCTGGGTTGGCGAACGTGACGAGGTGCGGATCCGCTGGTTCGAAGAAAACGGATTCACGGCACAGCCGAATCACTTCGTTCATTTCAAACGGTCGTTGGCGCGCCCAGCGGACGAATTCCCGTTGCCCGAAGGGTTTAGCATCCGATCCTCGCGCGGCACTGAAGAGGACGCGCGGCTAAGAGCCGCCTGTTCGCATGCCGCGTTCCAATCGGGCAAGCCGTTCGAAGACTACTGGCAAAGAACATGGCGGTTGATGCTATCGCCGGTCTATGTGCCAGAACATGAGATCTTTGTTATGTCGCCTGAGAATGAAGTCGCCGCGTTTTGCATCGTGTGGACAGACGAACTGACCCACCTCGGTCATTTTGAGCCGGTGGCGACCCACCCAAAGTTTCACCGAAAAGGCTTGGGCAAGAGTCTGCTTTACGAAGGCTTGCGCAGGCTCACGTCCGAGGGCATGACCGAGGCGGACGTCTGCGCAGACCACGATAACGAAGCCGCGATCCGCTTGTATGAATCGGTCGGCTTTCGGAAATCCAAACGATTATTGACCTACAGAAAGAGAGGAAACTATGAACACAATTCTTGAAAGACAAAATATTCTAACGCTCCCCGCAGGCTACACGGCTCGAGGCGGAAGCATCGACGATCACAAGATCGCCTTTGATCTGTTGAACATTCACTCACAGCATTTGAACGGACGCAACGACCTGAACGACCCGGAGTTGATCCGCCTTGATTGGCTGAACGAAGGCTTCAACCCTGAGACCGATCTGCACCTGGTCTTCGCGCCGGATGACTCGCTCGTTGCTTTCGTTGAATGTTGGTTGAACCATGAACCGCCGGTTCATCCGTGGATCTTCGGATGCGTTCATCCCGATCATTGGGGCAGGGGCATTGGGGGGCACATCGTCACGTGGGCGGAGGATCACGCGCGTCTTGCACTTGAGAGATGCGCGCCTGATCTGCGCGTTGCGCCGCGTTCCGGCGCGGAGGCGCACAACGAAAAAGGCGTCGCCCTCTTTGAAGGACTTGGATGGAAACACATCCGTTCGTTCTATCGCATGGTAGCAGACCTGCCCGCCGCGCTCGAAACGCCGGTCTACCCGGAGGGAATCGTTGTCCGCCCGTACAATCCCGAAACGGAGTTCGAGCAGGTCTATCGAACGTTCGTAGATACGTTCAAGGACCATTTCGGTTTCATCGAACAGCCGCTTGAAAAAGGCTTGGCGGAGTTCAAACACAATTTTGTGGACGAGCCCGGGTACGACGCGAGCGTATGGTTCGTGGCAATGCACGGCGATGAAATGGCTGGCATTTGCATTTGCCGCCCCGAAGACCCGGAAGATTCAGAGGCTGGTTGGGTCAGCGAACTGGGAGTGCGCCGCGAGTGGCGCAAACGCGGTTTGGGATATGCCCTGCTCAAACATGCCTTTGCCGCGTTCCATGCGAATGGCAAGAAGCGCGCAGGCTTGGGCGTGGATGCAAGCAGTTTGACCGGCGCGCTCAAGTTATACGAACGCGCAGGCATGCGCGTCCAGCGCCAGTTCAATCAGTACGAAAAGGAATTTCGCCCGGGCAGGGAATTGGCTGTAGAATCGTTATAGAATATACTTCGTGTCACTCTGAGCGATAGCGAAGAGTCTCAGCTGTTGATGGACGAGATGCTTCGCTCCGCTCAGCATGACACATCAAAGGAGACGCCATGAACATCAAATGTTCGTTTTGCCAGACGCCCTACACCCTCAGCCGCATGGAAATGCTCGATGCCCTGCAGGAAATGGACGCCGGAAAATTAAATCACTACGACGCGCATTGTCCGCGCTGCCGGCGCGCCACGCCGGTACAGCGCTCGCGCATGGAAGTATTCTTCCCGAACTGGCGCGAGGCGTTGAAGCAATTCGAAGCGGAGATGAAAGCGCACCCGCAGCAGGAAGCGCCTCTCCCCGCACCCGAAGCTGTTTCAGTCCCCTCAGCGGAATCCAAGCCGGTGCAGGCGCCGGCAAAAGATAAACCTGCAAAAGAGAGTCCTTCAAGGCAAAAGCCTGCTTCGCAACCCAAGGCGACGGCGAAAAAACCCGAAAGCAAAAAAGCTCCAGCGAAAAAGAAAAAATGACAATCCGCGCCGTGTTCTTCGATCTCGGCGGCGTCATCGTCCGCACCGAATATCAGGCTCCGCGACAAAGGCTCGCGGAGCAATTCGGTATGGACTATGAAGACATCGAAAAGGTCGTTTTCGGCGGCGGACCAAATGGATCTTCAGCGCGCGCTACGGTCGGGGAAATTTCGGAAGAGGAACATTGGCAGAACGTGATGAAAGTGCTCAAACTGCCGGTCAGCGAAGCGGAGCGCGTGAAACACGAATTTTTCGGCGGCGATGTGATCGACCGTAACCTGCTCGAATTCCTGCGCTCGCTCAAACCCCAATACAAAATCGGCGCGATCAGCAACGCGTGGAGCGGCTTGCGCAAATTCATGGAACGTGAAAAGTTCGCCGACGTGTTCGATGCCATCATCATTTCAGCGGAAGTCGGCGCGGCAAAGCCCGACCCGAAGATTTATCAAATCGCGTTGGAGCGATTGCAGGTCAAACCGAATGAAGCGGTCTTTGTGGACGATTTCATCGAAAATATCGAAGCGTGCGAGAAACTTGGCATGAGGGGTATCCATTTCACTGAATCCGAATCCGCGTTGAAACAACTCAAATCCAGTCTCTAGTCTCTAATCTTCACTCACCATCCCTTTTGAATCACATCTCCCCAACCCGCGTATACCTCTTTATCGAGTTTGCCGCCTCTGCGTGTTTCTCGATGATGTTCGTCGTCACCTCGTTGTACGAAGCGACCGTCGCGGGGTTGACACCAGTCCAATTAATTCTGGTCGGCACCGCGCTCGAGATTTCCGCGTTTGTGTTCGAAGTGCCGACGGGTGTCGTCGCCGATGTGTATTCGCGCAGACTCTCGATCATCATCGGATATTTGCTGATGGGCGCCGGCTTTCTCGTGGAAGGACTCTTCCCCGCCTTCATCCCGATTTTGCTCGCGCAAGTCCTTTGGGGATTGGGTTACACGTTCACGAGCGGCGCAACGCAGGCATGGATCACCGACGAGATCGGCGAAGAGGATGCCAACAAACTTTTTCTGCGCGCCACGCAGGTCGGTTTGTACGCGTCGCTTCTCGGCATGGGGCTTGCCGCACTGGTGGGGGCGGGCAATGTCGCCATGCCGATTCTCGTCGGCGCGATCGGTGTGCTTTTTATTGGGGTAATCCTGATCTTCATCATGCCGGAGAAAAATTTTCACCCAACGCCGCGCGAAGACCGCAACACCTGGCAACACATGTGGCATACCTTCAAACAAGGCTCGGATGCGGTCCGTTCGAAGCCGCGCTTGATGAGCATCGTCGGCGTCGGTTTATTCTATGGGATCTACAGCGAAGGATTTGACCGTCTCTGGGTAAAGCATTTGCTGGATAGCTTCAGCCAGCCGGTTTTGTTTGGTAACAACCAAGTGGGTTTCTTTGCCATTCTACGCGCGGCTGGAACGATTCTAACCATCCTTGCTGTGACTTTCGTCGAAAAACGAGTCGACTCGACAAGCCCGATCGCGATCGGACGCGCCATGCTTGTTGTAACAGGAATAATCTCAGTTGCCATGCTGGGTTTTGCCCTCTCGCCGATTCTTCTCCTCAGCCTCAGCCTGTATCTCATCATCGACGCATCGCGCGATGTACGCATCCCCCTGCAAACCGCGTGGATCAACCAAAAATTGGACTCGAACGTCCGCGCGACGGTTCATTCGATGTTCGGGCAGGTGGATGCCATCGGGCAAATGTTGGGCGGACCCGTCGTCGCGGTCATCGCCGCGTTCGGCTCGACCCTCGCTTCACTCGTGACGTCGAGCCTGCTTCTGACCCCCGCCCTCTTCTTCGTCAGCCGCGCGAACATCAATTCAGAAATAGAAGCAGATGTGAGCGCCGAAGCCATACCCTTTGATTAAGGCATTGATCGCTCAATCTATCATTATCCAATGATCAATAACCTGAAAACTCATTACATTCAACCGATGCGCACATTCAACCGGGATGCGCGCCTGTTCCTTTGGATGACCGTCATCAATGGGATCATCTTCAGCGGCTGGCAGTTGTTCTTCAATATTTTCATGCTCGAAAAGGGATTCGGTCGCGACTTTCTGGGTCTGGTCAATTCCCTCCCGTCACTTTCCGGTCTCTTATTAGGGATCGCCATCGGACGCTTCTCGGACCGCATCGGCCGCAAGCCAGCCCTGCTCCTCGGGATCGTGTTCACGAGCGTCGCGTTGATCGGGCAGATCTCATTTCAACAACCCGCGTTGATCATCGTAATGTCTGCCCTGGTGGGCGTGTTCAATATGTTGATCATCGTGAGTATTTCGCCGCTCATGATGAAGCTTTCCACCGTAAGCAACCGTACCCTGCTCTTCAGCCTAAGTTTTGGACTGCAAACCCTCGCCGGCGCGTTCGGTAGCATATTTGCAGGTCAATTGCCCGGGTTATTTGGCAGGTTGTTCAACGTCGGCGCGACCAGCGCGACCGCTTATCAGGCAGTGCTGATAACGACGGTCCTGATCGGAACGACCGCCTTGATCCCGCTCGCATTGATGAACGAGCCGAAAACGACTCCTCAACAGCATCCGCGCTCCCCTGCGGGGACGGTGCAGTCTCAACCCCAGCCCGGGGAACGCCGGCGAGGTCTCTCGTTCGGTCTGACGCGTTTGACCCTCAAACTTGCGACGCCTAATTTCCTGATCGGGTTTGGCGCGGCGATCCTGATCCCCTACATGAACGTCTTCTTCAAAGATCGGTTTTCAATTTCCGATTCGCTTTTGGGGATTCTCTTCAGCCTATCGTCTCTGTTTATCGGGATTGGGTCCCTGATCGGTCCCCGGCTCGTGGTGCGTCTCGGCAGCAAGATTCGGACGGTGGCGTTTACCCAGTTTTCGAGTGTAATCTTCATGCTCATGATCGGGTTCGTGCCATCGTTGTGGGTCGCGGGGATCGCGTCTCTATTTCGCGCCGCGTTGATGAACATGTCGGCACCGCTCTATAGCGCATTCTGCATGGAACAGACGCCGGAGAGCGAGCAGGGACTGGTGAGCAGTGTCCTGAATATCGCCTGGAACGCCGGGTGGGCGGTGGGACCCTTTATCTCCGGTCTGGTACAAGAGGCGTATGGTTTCACACCCCTATTTATAACAACCACCATTCTCTATCTCACTGCCATCGGCGTGATGTGGTTGTTCTTTGGGAAATCGGAAGTACAGCCTCAACCGATTCCTTCATAAGGGGATGGTTATTATAAAGATAGCTGTCTCGTGTTTAGAAGTTCGAGATGTTCAATCCGCGAGATCGACCGTTTTGGTCAGTCTTTCCATTTACGCGGTGCGGAGGGAATTTTCGTTCGATGTAGGATTTTGTGTCAAAAGTTATCGGTGAAATCTTTGACTCAGTCACTAATTATCCTGCTCCTTCGTAAGCGGATTTGAGCCACGCGATCAACTCGGCGTCCACGTCCTTCGCATCGGTCAGCGGAACAATGTAGTTGCACATGCTTCCCGCAGGTTGTTCCAGCAAGCGGGAGTTTTTCTTCAAGCCTTTGATGTTGATGCCCACTTCAAAGCGCGTGTTGGTTTTGGGTCCGATCATCGCGAATTGTTTCTTGCGCCGCAGGCTCACATAGCCCTTCTTCGGCGCGATCTCGAATTCGCCGAATTTGTTGATGTGTTTCATCAACGCTTCATGGATGGGTCGTTGTGCGGCTTTCGCACCGGTATAGATTTCATCCAGCACGGCATCCATGCCTTTACCTTCCGCCGCGCGGGTGCCGTCTGATTTCATCACAACGTGTACAAGCGTGTTTGCGTCGCCATGCCCCAGCCCGAGCTTGGCTTTGAGCAGGTCGCGAATCTCGCCATGCTTGGAAAGCCCGCTTTTCTTGATGAACGCCTCCAATTCCTTCAGCGACATCCCGGTTTTCTTTTGAATGTTCGCGATCTGTGTTTGAATGGCTTTGTCAAGTGTGTCCATGTCTTTATTTCCTTATCTCCAGGTTCCGAGGATGAAGCCGATGAGCGTGAAGTACGCCGTGATGAAACCGCCGTTGATGAAAATATACTTCCACGCGCGTTGCTCGAACAGCGCGATGACCGCGAAGATCAATGTCGCCCAACCGAATCCAGCCAGGAACCCGGCAGCGGCTCCCCACGCGGGAGTGGTGCCCGCATCGCCGAGGAAGAATGCGAGGTTGTACGACACCACGAGCGAGAACAGGAACGCCAATCCGTAGGTTTTGGCAGGGTTTTGTTTCGCGAGTTGGTCTTCGCTCAACTTCGTTTCCGCCAGCCAACCCTTGTAGAACAGGATGGGGGAGTACCACAGCGCTCCGAGCGCGAGGTTGGCGACGGCGCAAACCAAAACAGCGAAGTGGTTGATATACAGGTCTTCCATGAATTTGTCTCCTTTAGGAAATAAAGATTTGAACATAATCCTACAGGAGACGAAACTTATTGTATTGGAAAAAATTTACCTCAGGCAACAGGCACATAATTCAGCACATCCGTTTTTCTCTTCACGTATTCACCCGGGGTGAAGCCTGAAAAATTCCTGAACTCGTGGATGAAATGCGCCTGGTCGTAAAACCCGTTCTGCAGGGCGATCTCGCTCCAGTGAGCGGATGTGTCGCGTTCGATTTCAAGGATCGCCTTTTGAAAGCGCATGATCTTCAGATATTGTTTGGGAACGACCCCCACCTTTCGTTTAAACAAGTCGATGAAATGTTTTTGCGAATACCCGATCTGCTCACGGAGTTGTTCGAAGGCAAGGCTGTTCGGTTGGTGTGTGATTATTGAAACGGCATACCGGATGCATTTTGTATCGTTGTCTGTGCAGAGCGCGTCGCCTGCCCGGCGGAGCAAAAAATTTTCAACGAGAGCAAACATCCCGTCGATGGAGGAAGCGCCGAGCAATTGCTCCCTCAACCGGGCACTATCCCTGCCGAAGATCAAGTCCGCGTTGACGACCTTGTCTTGAATTTCATTCATCGGCATCGGGTAAAAAGGAAACGCCTTTCCCTTTTTAAATGCCACGATCAGCATGCGGCTGCCCTTGCCGGAGGGGATGGTGATGGGCTGCGTCCGCACACCGCTGACCCATGCATGGCGGCAGGTTTGAATTACTTTCAATGTTTCGTTATCGTAAATGTGTTGGGGTCGCTCGGTCAGGTCAATGATGATCTCGGTATTGCCATCGGGCAGGAACCGATCCAGATTGTGGACGGGGTCAAAGCTCTCGTAGTAAATCAACCCACCGACAAATTCGCCGAGGGGAACGGCGGGCGAATGAATGCGAAAGATCATGTCGCCGATTATAGAACATAGTTTCTAATTTGACAACTGCGAATCTTCCGCCAGCAATTTTTCCAATTGACTTTCCAACTTTGTGCGGGCGCGGATTGCAATTGGGCTTCGCAGGAATCGTCGAAGCGTGGACACGTCCTTGTCTTTTTCGTACCAATCGCGGAAGACTTCGATAACCCCCACCGCTTCACCTCCGACGGGTTGAACTGTCACGCCTATCCCCGACTCAACCTCCCCTTCGGCGATGACGCGGCAGTACAAGCCGGGTCTTTCCGCGTCGCGATACTTCTTCACGAACTGCGGATCGCCCATCCGCGTTGCCAGCGTGGAGCAGGGGATGCGCGGCGCGGTTACTTCCAAAATTACATCGCCGATGTGCAGGCGATCACCGATGTTGAAGTCCGCGCTTGCCATTTCGCTGATGGTCAGGTTATCGCCGAATGTGCCTGATGAAATTTCCTTTCCCAATTCCTTCGACCACCACGCATAATCCTCCGCGCCATAGACGTAGATCGCCTGATCGGGTCCGCCGTGATGTTTGGGACTGCCGATGAAATCCTCGATGATTCCGAGTGAAGTGAATTTCACTTTTCCAGAAACGGGCGTTTTGTAAATCCCCGTCGTTTCCAGTTTATCACCGTTCTGCTGTGTTCGCTTTTGTCCGATGTTGATGCTGATGAGTTTCATTTGTTTTTCCTGCTTTGCATTTCCTGAATGGTGACGAACTCGAAGCCCTGCGATTTGAGCTTAGGCACGACCGCCTCCACGATATGTTCGGCGAGCGAACCGTGCCCATGACCGTCGTGCAGGACGATGATCGAACCCGGCAGGGATGAATCCATGATCTGTTGGATGGTCCAGCCGAACGGCTGCAAAAAATGCGGCGGGATGCAATTCCACATCACGAGGCGGTAGCCCGCGTCGCCGAGCAGGTCTACCGTTTTTCTTGTGAAGAGTCCATACGGCGCACGGATATCCCTCAGTTCGTTTGGCGGAACGTCCGCAGCGGTTGCGATGATATTTCTCGTGTGTTCGAGTTGCTTCAACAGGGTTTGTGGCTCTTCGAGGGGGAACGGGATATGACGATAACAATGGATTCCAAGTTGATGCCCGTGCTCGTGGATTTGTTTTACCAGATGAGGCGCCCGCTCTACATCCTTACCGATCAGAAAAAACGTCGCACGGATTTCATGTTTCGCCAGCACCTCCAACACGCCCGGCGTGTCGCGCGGATGCGGACCGTCGTCGAAGGTGAGCGCGATCTCGCGGCGTGTTGCATCGCCGCGCCACAAAATATCGGGGTGGCGGGCTTGCATCCATGCATAAACGCGGAGGAGGAGGGGAGTGACCATGAGAGTTTGATTGAATCCCGGAGCGCAGACCTCAGTCTGCTATCGGCGGACTAAAGTCCGCGTTCCGTGTCTTTCCCTTCCCATTCCTCCATGAATTGATTCAGAAATTGCACCATCACTTCGTGCCGCTGTTCCGCGATCCTTTTTGCGGCGGCAGTATTCATCTTGTCTTTGAGCAACAGCAATTTTTCGTGAAAGTGATTGATCGTGTCGCTGTTGCTGTTCTTGTATTGTTCGAAAGTCTGATGGAGTTGTGGGGAGGAGTCGGGGTTGTACAACGGACGGTTTTTATAGCCGCCATAGGCGAAGGCGCGCGCGATACCGATCGCGCCGATGGCGTCGAGGCGGTCGGCGTCTTGGACGATGAAGCCTTCGCGCGAGTCCATTTTGTTCTCCACGCCGGCGCCTTTGTAGGAGATGTGCTTGATGATATTGCAGACCGCGTCCGTGGCGGCGGGGTCGACGGAAAGCGAATCCAGCCATCCCTTGGCGCGATGCGGGGTTTCATCTTCCGAATCGTTGAACTTCCAATCGTCGAGATCGTGAAGCAACGCCGCAAGTTGCACGATGAACGTATCCGCCTTTTCATGTTCGCAAATGTGGAGGGCGGTCTGCCAGACGCGATAGATGTGCCACCAATCGTGCCCCGACGAGTCGTCCGAAAATTCCCGCTTGATGTAATCGGCGGTTTTTTGGATGATCTCCTGCTGGTTCATCGTATTTGCTCGGCGAGGAGGATCGAAGCGATCATCGCGACGAAGGTGAGAGCCGCGCCTGTGAGTGTGCCAGCCAGCACAGAGACCAGCACCGCGGCGAGGTTGCTCCAGTTCGATTTTGTGATGAGGCGGTTCGTCAGCCGCCACGCGATGATGACGGCGAGGACGTTGCCTACGCCCTGACAGATCAACGAGATGGCGAGTGCCATCGAACCCACGCGCTCGCTCGCCCCATTGAGCAGGACCATCTGACCGAAAAAAAGTATGACGCTGATGGTGATCAGCAGAACTGAGGTTATTACCGCCGAGAGGATGGCGGGTGTTTTGTTGGGCATGACGACTCCGTTGAACTGAGGTTTGCCCGATTATATCCTTCCTCGACTGTGCATTTTGATTCCATGTATAATCCGCTTTTATTATGCAAGCCTTCAATTGTCCCAACTGCGGAGCGGCGCTCCCTCAAAAAGCCATCAAAGCCACCGATCTGGTCTCGTGTGAATTCTGTGGCACCACGTTCCGCGTGCCGAAGACCCTCACACCCGAACCCGATATGGGTGATCTGATCCTCGGCGCAGATTTCAGCGGTAAAGTGATGCCCGGGTGGGAAGTGATCAATGAGGAATTGCTCACCTTCCACAAAGGCAAACCATCTGAGTTGCGCGGCAGTTTTCAACCTCACATCAATACGTATTATGTGCTGAAAAGTTCGGGCTTTTTAGACGACTTCGACGCCAGCATCAACATCAAATTCACGGGCGGAGATACGAACATCATCCGCGCGGGGTTTTACCTGCGTTTCACAGACGAAGGCGGGTACGCGGTGCTGGTCTCTGTGATCGGTTCGTACACGATCGGTTATTACGTGAAAGGTGAGAAAGGCGAACTGGTGTGGAAAGACCTGATGACTTGGGCGAATCATACCGCCTTGCGCGCAGGCATGAACGAGTCCAATCGCCTGCGGGTGATCTGCGATGGGGAGAGATTCCGCGTCTATCTGAACGGGGTGCTGGCAACTTCCTTCAAAGACGACCATTTCAAGCGCGGCAAATTGTATCTGGCGGTCGTGCCAACCGAGAAATCAAGTTTGGATGTTACCTTCTCTGATTTGCAGTTGAGGGAAGTGCTCAACTAGCGCGCTCAAGAAATGGGGGAATGAAAATTTGACCGTCTCTTCGCATCAGACTTTCATTAACCTCCCCCTTCATCCAGTTGCGAAATTAGTCTTATGGTCTTATAGTCGGTTAGTCTGTTCGTCCTCCGACCAGCAGACTAGAAGACTACCTGACTAGGAGACTAAAAATGATGTGGCACGGCGGCGGATGGTTCATGTCCATGCGGCAGGGCGACGAAAAGCCCAAAGTAACAAGAGAACTTTTATTGCGCGTCCTCACCTACGCGCGCGGATATTGGTGGCATATCGCGGGGATGCTGGTGACGATTCTGCTCACGACGGGCTTGTCCCTGCTCACGCCGCTGATCTTCCGTAACATGATAGACGTGGTGATCCCCGCCAAAGACACGGATCGGCTAATCGTGTTGGGTCTGTCCCTGCTGGCGATTCCCGCGCTGACGGGCGGAGTCAACGTCATTCAACGACGGCTGAACTCGACCGTCGGCGAAGGCGTGATTTACGACCTGCGCTCGACATTGTTTTCGCGCTTGCAGAGTATGTCCCTGCGGTTTTTCACCAACACAAAATCAGGCGAGTTGATGTCCCGCCTCAACAATGACGTGGTCGGCGCACAAAATGCGATCAGCAATACAATTGTCAACATCGTCACGAACTTAATCGAAGCGATTGCATTGCTTGCAGTCATGCTCACGCTGGAATGGCGACTAACTCTTATCAGCATCGTAATTCTTCCGTTGTTCATCATCGCCGCACAACGACTCGGAAATGTTCTGCGCGATATTGCGCGTCAAGCCATGGACACCAACGCACAGATGAACGCGCACATGAACGAGACCCTCAACATCGGCGGCGCGCTTCTCGTCAAACTCTTTGGTCGCACGCGCGAAGAGGAGAATCGTTTCCGCCAGCGCGCTGCGGGCGTGCGCGACATCGGCATCCGCCGCGCGGTCATTGGCTCGTCGTTCTTTGTCATCTTCGGTCTCATCACCGCGGTCGGCACGGCGCTCGTCTATGGTCTCGGCGGATGGTATGTCATCGAAGGAACGTTCACCATTGGCACCATCGTCGCGTTCGGTTCGTATCTCGGAAATTTATATGGCACGCTTCAAGGTCTCGCGGGTGCGCCTGTTGAATTTTCGACGAGCATGGTTTCGTTCGAGCGCGTGTTTGAAATTATTGACCTGCCGCAAGATATCATCGAGAAAGAAAATGCACAGCCTCTGCGCGATGTGCGCGGCGAACTCGAATTCGATAACGTTTCGTTCAACTATTCCATTGACCCATCCAAATTGTTGAAGGATGTCAAACGCTACGGACGACATGAAGACGTGGGCGCGGTCTTGTCGTTGGCGGATAAGAAGAACGGGGAGAAGCAGATGAAGAGCGCCGCGTCAGACTCCCCTGAGGCTGATTCGACCTCTCAAGCGCGCGAGGTCGCTTTAGAGGGAATCTCCTTCGTCGCGCAGCCGGGACAGTTAATCGCACTCGTCGGTCCATCGGGCGCGGGCAAAACGACGATGACCTATCTCATCCCACGATTGTATGATCCCACCGATGGAGTCATCCGCATTGACGGGCATGATCTGCGCGAGGTGACGCTCGATTCGCTCGCCGCCGCAATCGGCATGGTGACGCAGGAGACGTATCTCTTCCACGATACCATCCGCACGAACCTAACATACGCCAAAATAGAGGCGACGCAAGCCGAGATCGAATCCGCCGCGCGCGCCGCGAACATCCATCAATTCATCATGGATTTGCCCGACGGCTACGACACGATCGTTGGCGAGCGCGGCTATCGCCTCAGCGGCGGCGAAAAACAACGCATCGCGCTGGCGCGCGTGATCCTCAAAGACCCGCGCATTTTGGTATTAGACGAAGCCACCAGCCACCTCGACAGCGAATCCGAATCGCTAATTCAAGAAGCTCTCAAACGCGTGATGGCAGGGCGGACGAGTATAGTGATTGCCCATCGCTTGTCTACCATTCTAGCGGCTGATTTGATTTTGGTGATGGATCGAGGGAAGATCGTCGAACGCGGCACGCACGAGGAGTTGATCGCATTGAATGGGCTGTATGCCCAGTTGTATGAAACTCAATTCAATCGAGAAAAAGTATAAGCAGACCTGACAGGTCTCCGCGAGTGACTGACCGATCGGAACTTGTGTCCGCGCAATCGCTGTGGTTCGCGACGGTTCTACTGAGACCTGTCAGGTCTTTTCTCTGATAATAGATCGTGGAAAGATCGTCGAATGCGGCACGCACGAGGAGTTGATCGCATTGAATGGGCTGTATGCCCAGTTGTATGAAACGCAGTTTAATCGAGAGAAAGTTTAAGAGAGCCATGCAAACTTTCCTCATTCTCCTCTTTGCCATTCTCTCTGAAGTGATCGGCACAACCGCCCTGAAACTCTCGAACGGATTCACCAAGCCCATCCCCAGCCTTGTGGTCGTGATCGGTTATGGCGCGTCGTTTTACCTGTTATCGCTGGCGTTAAAGGCGATGCCCATCGGGGTGGCGTACGCGATCTGGTCTGGTGTCGGTTTGATTCTCACAGTTATTGCAGGGATGATCATCTGGCGCGAAACATTGGATTGGGCGCGCGTGGTGGGCATCATACTGATTCTTGCGGGAATTGTTTTCATCAACGTGATTTCCAAATCCACCGCGCATTGACCCTCACCCATACTTCGGCGTATCCCCGATGATCTCCCAACCGCGTTCGAGCGCGACGACTTTCAAATTTTTATCGGGATACACTGCCACCGGATGATCCGCGTGTTCAAGCAAGGGGATATCTTGTTCTGTGTCGCCGTACGCAAAATCCACGCGCTCCACGCCGAGGCGGCTCAACACTTGTTCGATTTTCTTCCGATTGGCAACCAGTTCTCCCGCAAGTTCGACGCGTCCATTCACGATTTTGACAGGTGTGCCGATCACGTTCGCTCCGATCCGTTTTGCGAACGGGGCGATGAACGGCTCCACGGAACTGCTGGCGATGTTCACCTGCGCACCTTCCTCACGATGCTTGATCAGGCGCGCAACCACGTCTTCCCGGCGTTTCTTCCATAGATTGTGTTCAACGATCCATTCCGATACATGGCGCAATTTTTCTTCGTCTGCATTTTTGATGTATGCGAGGCTGTCTATCATCAGGCGTTGACCCCACTCCTGCCAGTCGATCCATCCGTACTTCGCGAGCAAATATGCCGGTGTGACCTTCGCCAGATACCAGCGCGCCAGCAATTTGCTCTGGTTGTGCTTCACCCAATCCACCATGCCCAAAAACGGCGAGCCAGTTGTGAGTGTGCCCATCATATCTGAAATGACGATCATCGTTGCTCCTTATGCGAAGATTATATAGCATCCATCGGTGAGGTATCGCGCTAGGTTATTTTGCCCGCCTGTTCCAACAGCCAGTTTTCCAATTCGGGGATGTTCTCACTCAGCCGCGCGCCCGCCACGATGGGGAGCCATTGACGATATTCTTTTCTTCCACTTGGGTTTAATCGAAAATATGCTTTCAAATAAACGGCGTGAAATAACTTGATGAATAAATTCATGCCGAGCGTTTGGGTTGATGCTGAACCCAAAGCAAGCACACTTGTCCGCGCCACATCTGCCAATGGGTTGCCTTTTGCCGCATCGACCCAATCAATGACCACCGAGTCGGTTTTGGTCATGATGATGTTGTCGGGGTGAAAATCCCCATGGCAGACTTTATTGCCAACAGGCAACGGTTCTAACGCATCCAGTAATTTCGATTTGAGATGAACGGGCAGGGCGTCGGCTCGCTTAATTTTGTTTTGAAGTTTCTGTTTTTGCAAAGGAACTTCCGCACCGCAATCGCACGCGTGCACTTGAGCGTGATAGCGAGCCAGTAATTTGCCGAAACGAAATACGTTCCATGGCTGGCGCTTGAATAAAGCAAACATGGTTTCGCCGTTTATGCGTTCGTAAATCAAGCCATTCCGCCCGTGCACTTGCACAATCTCCTTCACCGCCGGCGATCTGACCCCGTTCTCATGAACTGCTTGTGCAATCCTATATTCGTATTCGACATCTTCCAACGGAAACCAATCGTGAAAAAGTTTGAGAACAAAACCATCCTCCCATGCATAAATATCGGCAGTTCTTCCGTGTGCAAGGGGGCGATCGAGGGGGATCGTTTTCATCTGACGGATTATACATCCTTGTGTGATGATACAATCGCCGCATGGGCACGCTGTATCTCGTTGCCACTCCCATCGGCAATCTCGAAGACATGTCGCCGCGCGCGATACGTATTTTGCACGAAGCGAGTCTCATCGCGGCGGAGGACACGCGTCACACGGGGAATCTGCTCAAGCATTTCGAGATTCAAACTCCGCTCACGAGTTATTTCGAGCACAACAAATTAAGCAAACTGGATTTCATCCTCGACAAACTTTCAACGGGAGACGTGGCGCTGGTCTCGGATGCTGGGACGCCCGCGATCAATGACCCGGGCTACGAACTCGTGCGCGCCGCGCTCGCTTCAGGCGCTGACGTGGTGCCTGTCCCCGGTCCCTCAGCCCCGATCGCCGCTTTGGCTGTTTCTGGCTTGCCCACGGACTCGTTTCTCTACCTCGGTTATCTCCCTCACAAAAAAACAGAGCGGCATAAGTTCGTAGGACAAATTGCGAATTTGCCCTACACCTTGATCTTCCTCGAATCCCCGCACCGCGTCCTTGACTCGCTGGCAGACCTGCTCGCCTCCCTCGGCGACCGACGCATCTGCGTCGCGCGTGAAATGACGAAGATGTTCGAGGAATATTGGCGCGGCACGATCAGCGGGGCAATGGATCATTTCAAATCGAAGGAAGTGAGAGGGGAGTTCACGCTGGTGGTTGAAGGAAAGAAGAAAGAGGAAGGGGCACAGTGGACAGAGGATGAACTGAAAAAGGCGGTTCAAAAAGAGTCGAAGAGCGGGAAATCTGCCCGGGAGATCTCAGCCGCACTGGCGGAGCGAAGCGGTTGGAACAAAAAAGATGTGTATCGTCTTGTGAATCAAAAAGGAAGCAAACATGACTCTTGAACCGACGAATAGCCCTGATGAAATGAATGAATTGACAGACCCGAATCGATTTCCCGTCCGAGGCTGGTGGACGATTTTCTACGGACTCTTCTTGCTGGTTATCCCAGCCTTTTCATTTTGGGCGGTGCAAGCGCTCAAACCCGAATGGCAATCAGGTGACCGGGAAGCATACGTTACGTTGTTCTTGCAAGCTGAAGCGTCAGTGTTCTTTCTTGTTTTTCTTGCTTATTCTATTATTTGCTATATCCTTCTCCTTTTTGATGCAGATCGATTCGCTGCGTTCCCTGTGGTTCGGCTTGGAATCTATACGGGTATTTTGCTGGCACTGCAATACACGATTCTTCTGGGCATGTATTTATTCAACAATGACAGGTCTCTCGCCATCCTGCTCGTCTGGTTTTTGCCGTTCTATGTTCCTAGGCTTTATCGTTCGGGCGTTGCCAAATGGTTTGCGCGTTTCATCCGCCCGTGGATGATCGCCGTCGTGTTGATCGCGTATATCGTCATTGCATACTTTATTCAAGAGCAAGCCATTCTTCCTGTGTTTCTTGGGCTACTTGGAATCATTGCCTCCGCGCCGTTCTGGTCGCTCCTGATCGCGATCCAGGCTTCGGTGTGGTTGTTCGAACATCACGAAACGAAATTCACCCTCCCGCGCGGACTCGGTATTATCGCATGGGTCGCAGGGTATGCCGCCGCGTGGAGATACGACATCCTCAAGATGTACGAGATGTATTCTGAATTGCCCCTCGTGCCGCCGAATTGTTACATCGCCACCGCCGCCGCGCAGGGACACCCAAATTTTGTTGGCTCGAGAACGTTGCAACTTATCAACGGAAATTCCATTCAGGTGAATCGTCAATTGCAGGTTTTCAAATGTGCCGAGCTTGCATTGCTGGCTGTCACGCCGAATGCTCATAGAGTTTTGCGAAAGGCGTATGATTCCATGGGGAAGCCGCTGGCGCGAACGATCCGTTACCCCTTTTTGGCGGATGGCGCGTACCTGCTCCTCAAACCGTTTGAATGGATTGCGGGTTATCTTTTGAAGCGGCTCATCCCGGAGATCGACTCGATCTCAATTTATAATTAGCCCATCTCGCTCACGGAGGTCACCATGCTTGCTCTCGTCCCTTGGCTGGTTTTTCTTCACACATTGTCTGCACTTCTTTTCTTCCTCGCGCACGGAACGTCGGTGGCGATGGCGTTCCAGATCCGCAAGGAGAAGGAGTTTGCGCGCATCGGCGCCATGCTCGATCTGTCCATGGTCACGATGGGTGCAATGTTCATTTCCTTCCTCGTGATGGGATTGACCGGGCTGGTCATGCCGTTCATCCTTCAAATTTGGAACAAGGGCTGGGTTCATACATCGATCTTTTTGATGGTTTTCGTGTTCGTTCGCATGGTCATGATGAACAACAAACGTTACAAACACCTGCGGCGGATGATCGGACAGCCGTACATGATCGGCGGCAAACATTTCCCTGCGGAGGCGCCAGCCAGCCAGTCCGAAGTGGAAGCGCATATCAAGACGTTGAGAGTCGAAGAGTTGGTAATCGTTGGGATTGTGATCCCCGTCATCGTGTTGTGGTTGATGGTGTTCAAACCATTCTAGAGAGGAATTCCACATGGCAGAAGATAAGAAGCCCGAAGAGAAGAAGGAAGAAAAACCCAAAGCCGCCGATAATCTCGTGACGACGAAACACTCCGTCAGGATCAACGGCAAGACCGTGAAGTACACCGTCACAGCCGGGACGATGGTGCTGAAAGAGGAATCAGCCGACCGCGAGAAAGAAGCGGAAGGTGAAAAGCCAAAGGCGCAGATCTTCTTCGTCGCGTACACCAAGGACGGCGTCAAAGATTCGTCGAAGCGTCCGCTCACGTTTTCATTCAACGGCGGACCCGGGTCGTCGTCGGTCTGGCTGCATCTCGGTGTGCTGGGTCCGCGCCGCGTGTTGATGAAGGATGACGGCGAATTGCCGAAGCCGCCGTATCAATTGAGGGATAACGAATATTCGATCCTCGATGAGACCGATCTGGTTTTCATCGACCCGATGAACACGGGTTACAGCCGGCCGGTGACGGGCGAGAAGCCGAAAGAGTGGCACGGATTCAAAAAGGATATCGAATCGGTCGGCGATTTCATCCGCTTGTACGCCACGCGCTACAACCGCTGGCTCTCACCAAAATTTTTGATCGGGGAAAGTTATGGCACCACGCGCGCTTCGGGTCTTTCGGGATATTTGCAGGAAAGGCATGGCATGTACTTGAACGGACTCATGCTCGTCTCTGCCGTGTTGGATTTCACTACGATTGACTTCAACTTGAATAACGACCTGCCGTTCATCATGTTTCTGCCGGGCTACACCGCCACCGCTTGGTATCACGATGTGCTCAAACCGCATCGTCCGTTGCAAGATTGGTTGAAAGAAGCGGAAGAGTTCGCTCTCGGTGATTATGCCAAGGCCTTGCTCAAAGGGGATTCGTTGACCAAAGAAGAACGCGCGGAGATCGTGGCGCGCTTGGCATATTTCACAGGCATCTCTGAGCAATTCATCGAGCGCTCGAATCTGCGCATCAACGACCAGCATTACTTCAAGGAACTCCTGCGCGAGCGCGGACTCACTGTGGGTCGGCTTGATTCGCGTTTGATCGGGCGCGACCGACTCGGCGTCACCGAACACGCCGAATACGATCCGCTGCTCACGAATATCATGGGTCCGTACACCGCCGCGTTCTACGATTACATCCGCCGCGAGTTGAAATTCGAGTCGGACATGCCGTATGAGATCTTGAGCGGCTTCGTACATCCGTGGTCGTATAAAGAGTTCGAGAATGCGTATGTCAACGTCGGTGAAACGCTGCGCGCCGCGATGACGTACAACCCCTATCTCAAAGTCTACGTCGCGAACGGCTATTACGATCTCGGTACGCCGTATTTTGCAACCGAATACACCTTCGATCACCTCGGTCTCGACGAATCACTGCGCGGCAACGTGACGATGGGTTACTACGAAGCGGGTCACATGATGTACATTCACATCCCCTCGCTGAAACAAATGAAGAGAGATTTGGCAGAGTTCATCAAAACTGCCTCCTAGTAAAAGGGAACAGCATGGAATTCTCTGACGTTCTTAGACCATTGTTGTACAGGCTGCCACTATTTCTTTTGTGGTTTGTCGGTTTCGTGCTCGCGCTGATCCGTTGGAAACGTCATCCGCGCAACTCGCTCTTTGCCCTGATCGGGATTTTCGTCCTCTCGTTTTCCACATTTTTTGCCACACTCTTCCCCCCGCTGCTGGGCGAATTGATGAAAGAATTTTCGGATAACAGGACATTCGCGGAATTCATTCTCGCGTCGATGCGAGTCTTTCCGTTCCTCGACGCGCTTGCGTGGATTTTTATTCTGCTTGCCATCTTTAGCGCAAGGAAAACCGAACCCAAACAGGAAACACCCGTATGAATCTCGACGATCTCGAACGCTTCAAACACCTCGACACTCTCAACATGCTCGGCGAGATAGACAACCTCCCCGACCAGCTCGCCTTCGCGTATCAACTCGGCATGAAACACGAATTGCCCGACTGGAAGGATTTCAAGCAAGTCGTCATCGCGGGCATGGGCGGATCCGCCATCGGCGCGGACTTGCTCGCCTCGTACTGCGCTTCGCTCGCCCTTGTGCCTGTTACCGTCCATCGAGATTATTCCCTGCCTCTTTATGCGCGCGGACAAGAGACTTTCGTCATCTGTTCCTCGCACTCCGGCAACACCGAAGAGACTCTCGACGCCTTCGAAGCCGCGCGCAAGGCAGAGTGCCGCGTCGTCGTTGTTTGCACGGGCGGAGAACTGGCGAAACGCGCAAAAGAAAATAATATTCCGCTGTGGACCTTCGATCACGCGGGTCAACCCCGCGCCGCGGTGGGATTCTCCTTCGGCTTACTGCTCGCCATGTTTCAGCGACTCGGCTTCATCCCCGATCAATCGAAAGAGATGGAGGACGCGGTTGCTTCCATGAAGCGGACACAAGGACACTTGAAGGCGGACGTCCCCGCGGTGAAGAATCCCGCCAAGCGTTACGCAGGTCAATTGATGGGGAGGTGGGTCACATTCGTAGGTTCGGGATTACTCACAACTGTTGCCCGCAGATGGAAGGGACAGATCAACGAAGTGGCAAAAGCCGGCGCGAACTTTGAATTTCTCCCCGAAGCCGATCACAACACCCTCGCAGGAACAATGAACCCCCAAGAGACGCTCAACGCGCACACCATGACCCTCTTCCTGCGCGCGCCCTCCGATCATCCGCGCAATCGCCTGCGCTCGGACCTCACCCGCAAAGCCTTCATGCTCGAAGGCATGAACACCGATTACATTGATGCGCGCGGAAATACTCCCCTCGCCCACATGTGGACATTGATCCTCTTCGGCGATTACATGTCTTATTATCTTGCGATGGGCTACGGCGTTGACCCCACACCGATCAAGGCTTTGGTCGAGTTCAAAGAAGCGATGAAGGAAGCGAAGTAAAGACCTTCCCCACGCCTTATGGGGAAGGCGTGGGGTAAATTATGTAGATCACAACCCCATTTTCTCCTGCATTAGGAGCTGCCGGTCCGTAATATCCCCACCTTGTGATACCGGTACGCTGTTCCAACGGCAATGCCCATTCATTCGGAACATCGGTCCAGTGAGCAACATGACACGGATCACCCCCAGGCCCCGCATTGCCATCAGGGTAGACATTATGTATCCTAAAATGTCCAGCGTCATTGTACTCAAGTAAGATTCTTTTCCCGGTAATTATATGCAAAAGCCAGATCGATGGGCCAATCCCTCCTGTCCCTCCTGCCCTTTTGGGATATTCCGAAAATAAGGTTACATCTTCTACGAACTTATTTTCACAGTACAACACAGCTTCTGCCAGTAACTCCTCAAGAGTAGCAGGAGGTACCGGAGGTGGGGTTGCAGTGAGTGTTGGCGAAGGCGTCGCCGTGAATGTTGGCGTTGGCTCCGGCGTGTCCGTTTTCGTCGGAGTCAACGTGTTGGTTGGCAGCGCCTGCGTTTCTGTCGGAAAGGCTTGAGACGGCACGCATGAAACAACAACTAGCAATAGAAACAAACTTATTAAAGATCTGATCACGTTAACCTCCAAATATTGTTTTTGATTTAAGAAATATTCTTGCTAAAAGACCTTCCCCACGCCTTATGAGGAAGGCGTGGGTTATGGATGGTCATAAAAGTACATGACCATGCCGTTTTCATCTGCATCTGGATGTGTAGGACCGTAGTATCCCCCCACAACATCACTTTCAAAAGGAAACCACTGGTATGTGTCTAGAGGTACGCTTTGATCCAATGACCAGAGAGCACCACTACAGAAGTCAGCCAACCCTCTCGGCTTCACCGCATACATTTTGAGCCTTGAAGGTCCTTTGTGGTCATAAACTGACTTATCGGTCCAATTTACAACTTCACCGGCTACCATGCTCGGAACCCACAGTAGTGTGTAGTCGGAGAGACTAGAAAGCTCAGAAAGTTCATCAGCGAAAACATCGGATTCTTCGTAAGTCTTCCAGTCACAATAAACCTTCATTTCTTCAAGCCAAAGGTCAAGTGTTGCAGGAAACTCACGATACTGTTGTGCTGGAGTGATAGTTGCTGTCGGCGAAGGCGTCACCGTGAATGTTGGCGTTGGCTCCGGCGTTTCCGTTTGAGTCGGAGTCAACGTGTTGGTTTGTGTTATTTCAGGCGTTGGCGTAAATTGAACTTGAGCCGGGGAGCAGGCGGCTAACACAAGAAACAAGGTTGCCAAAAAACCATGCTTGAACATTCGGCGCCTCCTGTGGTTGTTCAATAAAAAGTAAATTTTCGTCATTGCGAGGAGGGCTTTGCCCGACGAAGCAATCTCCGTCACGTCTAGCAAAGCCTGATATACACGGGGATTGCTTCGCCGCACTTACCGTTTAAGGCTCGCGGCTCGCAATGCCGGGATAAAGGGGTTAATTGGTAATATTTGTTCGCGCGAGAATTATTTTCCAGCCAACGCTTTCTTCTCTGGCATGGCAGAAATCAATGCCCGAAGGGCATTGTTCACTTGATCCGACGAAGTGAAAACTTTGGCGATATCTGGCTCGATGAGGACGACAAGCGGCTCATTTTTCATTTTTGCGGCAAAACGGTTTCGTTTTGCCTTCAGATAATCGAAACGATACTCGGAAGTCATCTTTCGAACTTTGCGGGATTCAGTGCGCATTCTATTTCGGCGTAGTATAGTCCTGTTCTACTTCAAAATCAACAATGGTTTACACAAATATGGTTTAATATCCCCATGAAATTGAAATCCTCCGCGCGCGCGGTTCTCTATCGAACAGAAAAACTTATCCAGCGCACCCGCTTTGCCTCCCAGCCTGCTGACCTTCCCATCCTCCTCGGCATATCCTTCCCTAAAAGTGGCACACACTTGCTCGATCAAATCTTGCTCGGCTTCTCCAGCGTCGCGCCGTATGCGAAACGCCTGCATTCGTTCTATGCCGAGTACGAAGGTGAAAGTGGAGCCAAGCGCGCGCCAGAGCAAGCCTTTCGCTGGCTCGATTCGCTTCGTCCGAGGGATGTCGCCTCGGCACATCTCTTCGCGCGACCCGAACCAGTCACGCGCGTTTGCTCCCAAAAGTTCATTCCCTATTTCATCTTTCGCGACCCGCGCGATGTGGTCGTTTCGCATGTGTTCTATGTCACTGAAATGGAAAAGAATCACGTGCATCACGCGTTTTACCAGTCGCTTCCCGATTTTGATTCGCGCCTCAAGGTCAGCATTTTGGGTCGACCTGACGCGAATATCGAATTCCCGAATATCGCAGATCGTTTTGCTCCGTATCTTGATTGGTTGAATCATCCCGAAGTGCTATCTATTCATTTCGAAGACTTGATCCACGACCGCGCCGCGACTTTGACCCGCATCATGGATCACTTCCTTCCCCGTGTTCCGCTTCGAACGCCCCGCGAATTGATTCTCGAATCCCTCGAAGCCGCCATCAACCCCAGCCGTTCCCCCACCTTCCGTTCGGGCAAGACAGGCGAATGGAAGAAATATTTCACAGACGAGCATAAAAGGATTTTCAAGGATGTTGCGGGGGAGCTGTTAATTCGATTGAATTACGAAGAGAACAACGATTGGTAGAGGCGAATATGAAATCTACAAAATCCAACTTCACAGACAAGAATATCCTGTTGGTCTTGGGCTTGGCTTTATTCCTCCTCCACATGTTCACCAACCACCAATACGGATTCCATCAGGATGAACTGGTCGTTTTGGACAATGCGAACAATCTTGATTGGGGGTTTGTCGAATACCCGCCGTTGACGCCCTTCCTCGCCCGCATCGAATTAACTTTGTTCGGTTTCTCCCTCGTCGGCGCGCGTACGTTCGCCGCGTTGACGCACGGTCTCATCCTCGTATTCACAGGCTTGATGGCGCGGGAACTCGGCGCGAACCGTCGGACCCAAATCATCGCAGCCGTTGCCGCGTCAATTGCCCCGTTTGCGTTGATCCTCGGATCGCAAATTCAATATGTCACGTTCGATTTCCTGTGGAGCGTTTTGATCGCATATCTGGTCATTCGTTTGTTGAAATCGGAGGACTCCCGCTGGTGGCTGGCGATCGGGGCGGTCATTGGCTTGGGGATGATGACCAAGTACACGATGGCGTTCTTTGCTTCCGGCGTGGTTGCAGGCGTGCTGTTGACCGACGCGCGTCGCTTTCTCCGAAGTCCGTGGCTGTGGGGAGGCGTGGCTTTGTCGGTGTTGATCTTCCTGCCGAATTTAATTTGGCAGATCCAACACAAGTTCATTTCGCTGGAATTTCTGTCGAGCATCCACGCGCGAGATGTGGCGATCGGCCGCACGGAAGGATATTTGATCGAACAGTTCCTTTTATCGTCGAATCCCTTTGTCGTCCCATTATGGGTTGCAGGCTTGCTCTATTATTTTAGAAATCGAAATGCCAACCGCTATCGCATGCTGGGCTGGATGTACATCGTTCCTTTCCTGCTTTATCTCATCACACAAGGGCGTTCGTATTATCAGGCGCCTGCCTACCCCATGTTGATCGCCGCTGGCGCTGTCGCCTGGGAGGGATGGGTTGAAAAATTGTCGGGGATGAGAGCGCGGTTAGTGACCGGAGCAACCTGGGGCTTGGTTGGAATCGGCGCGCTCGTCGGCGGCGCGTTATCCCTGCCGATCGCCCCGGTCAATTCTCCGTTGTGGAATGTCACGCGCGAAGTCCACGATATTTTCACAGAACAAATTGGATGGGATGAGATGGTTCAAACAACCGCGGGTGTGTACTCAAATCTGCTCAATTACTCAAATCTGCTCAATGATGAAAAACTCCGCGTGGGAATTCTGGCAGGCGAAAATGATGAAGCCGCCGCGCTGAATTTGCTTGGAGGCGAGTATGGCTTACCTAAAGCCATCAGCGGATCGAACAGTTATTTTTTTCGCGGGTATGGCAATCCGCCGCCTGAAATTTTGATCGTGATCGGATTTTCGGAAGAGGATGCCAACTCGCTGTTCGAGGAATGCGCAGTCGCGGGGCAAACTGGAAATAAGTACGGCATTCGGAACGACTTGAGCGACCCGCCGAATATTTTTGTTTGCCGCTCTCCGCGCCTGCCGTGGGATGAGTTGTGGAACGTATTGAAACGATTTTCCTAGCGGGGAAGTTTGATATGATTGGCGTATGAATACGCATACTTCGTCGCGGACCGATAAAGCGCTTGCGCCGATATCCGCGTCAAGTCGTTGGCGGTATCTTGCCTTTTTAGCGGTTATCGGCGCACTGGTCTACCTCCCGTTTGCCGACAAGCTGGGGTTATTCAAGGATGATTGGTATCTGATCTTCGACGCGCATACGCAGGGCTCCGGGTTTTTTCATGAGGTGTATGCCATTGACCGTCCCGCCCGTGCGTACGTCATGCAGTTATTCTATGAATTGTTTGGCGACCGAATCCTTTACTATCATCTCAGCGCATACGTATATCGTGTGCTTGCCGCATGGGCATTGTTCCGGGCATTGGATCTGGTCTGGCGCGATCACAAACCGTTTCATTTTCTATCCGCTCTGTTCTTCATGGTCTACCCCGGCTTCCTATCGCAGATCAACCCGATTGATTATCAGGCGCAAATATTAAGCTTATGGCTGGCGATGGTATCCATCCTGTTCACGCTGTATTCGATCAAATCCACAAGCCGACCCCAAAAATTTATCTGGTTAGTCTTGTCCGTTCTCACGGGGATGATCTATCCCGCGCTGGTGGAATATTTTATCGGGTTGGAAGTTCTACGTTTGGGTTTGGTCATTCAGTTCTGTCGTCAACAGGGAGAGAAAATCTTTTCTGTGCATTTCATCAAGAGGGTCACGAGTCAATGGATGCCATCCCTTACCGGTCCCGCCGCATTCCTGATTTGGAGGCTCTTCCTGTTTGAGTCAGAGCGGCGTTCTACAGACGTGAGCTTGCAAATAGGTCAATTGTTCACCTCGCCGCTGACGGGTTTGTGGTGGCTCGTGAATTGGGTGCAGGATATCTTTCGGGTCGTATTCCTCGCTTGGGCGATCCCATTCCACAATCTCGCATTTGGATTACGGTTGAGAGATACGTTCCTCGGCTTGGGGATCGGCTTGCTTGCCGCCTTCCTCGCGGTGGTGTGTTACGCGGGTACAAAATGGATGTCCACCGAATCATCCTTCGAGCAGCCTGATCCGGCTTGGCGAAGTCAGACTCTCCTGACAGGATTTGCAACGGCGGCGTTCGCGCTGATACCCGTCATCATTGTGAACCGTCACGCCGACTTCGGCGAGTATACGCGCTACGCACTCGCCAGTGGGGTCGGCGTAGCCATGATGTTGTCCGCCTTGCTTGCATATCTGAATTCCTCGCGCATGAAGTTGCTCATCATTGCAGGGTTGACCCTCATTGCAGGCACTACACACTTTTCCAACGCGGTCCGCGGCGCGCTGGAGACGGAGGAAGTTCGCATTTTTTGGTGGCAGGTGGCATGGAGAGCGCCGGACATTCAGACCGGAATTACTTTGATAGCGTCCTATCCCTCCGCCCCAATTCAAGAAGATTATTTCATCTGGGG
Organism: Chloroflexota bacterium; assembly: GCA_040753755.1. Taxonomy (GTDB): domain Bacteria; phylum Chloroflexota; class Anaerolineae; order Anaerolineales; family Villigracilaceae; genus Defluviilinea. Next base: position 16,513 of record JBFMDB010000023.1, on the reverse strand, counting down.
ACCGGCGAATCTCATCTATCGACCCGGTCGGCAGAACGTGATTCCCATTGAGATCAAGATTCCCGCGGCTGTTTTAACGCCGGATGTGATCAACCAGATCATCTCTGGTGAGGGAGAAGAGACACCCTTAAGGCGCGGCAACTTCCTCACGCGGTCATTTAACGATGTAGTGTTCCTTGTCCAATCGCATCCAAGTGCGTGTATGCGGGTGATCAATGGGGATGCGCCGGAGTTGTCCGTGTTCGATTCGGAGCGAACGAAGTTGCTTGCTCCGTATTCAAACCCAAAAGCCATCCTGTCGAATGGAGAAACGCCGACTCCTCCGAGCGATATTTTTGGAGATGAACCGCACCATGAGTGGTGCTATTACTACCAAAAAGCCGATCTGGCGCGCCAACGAGGCGATTGGGATGAGGTTGCGAGGCTGGGAGATGAGGCGCAAAAATTAGGTTTGTTGCCGGTCGATGCCATCGAGTGGCTGCCGTTCCTGCAGGCATACGCCTTGCTGGAGGACCAGAAGCAGGTGAAGATCCTTTCCACGCGAATCAATGCCGATTCTTTTTATCAAGAACAAGCATGCCGGTACTTGATCGAAACACCGCCGCACGATTTTGTTCTGACACCTGAAATGCGTGGTTATGTCGAAAAGTTGTTTTGTGAATAGATCGCTGACCGATCGCTGTTCTACAACAGGTCGATAGATCATGAACTGTTCCATCGTCATCCGCGCATATAATGAGGAGAAGCATGTTGGGCGCTTGCTGGAAGGGATTCGCCAGCAGACTCTCAAAGATGTGGAGATCATCCTCGTCGATTCAGGCTCGACCGATGGGACCGTTTCAATCGCCGAATCGTTTGGCGCGCGGATCGTGCGAATCGCTCCGGGGGAGTTCACCTTTGGGAGGTCGCTCAACTTCGGGGTCCGCGCAGCGACGCGTGAGTTTGTCGTCATCGCCAGCGCGCATGTGTATCCCGTGTATCCCGATTGGTTGGAGAGTATGCTTCGACCGTTTGATGATGGAAAAGTCGCCCTGACCTATGGCAAACAGCGCGGACCCGTCTCGGCGAAGTTTTCAGAACAGCAGATCTTTCATCAGTGGTATCCCGATGCGAGCAACTTAAATCAACCTACTGCATTTTGCAATAACGCCAATGCCGCGATCCGAAAAAGTTTGTGGGAAAAGAATCAATACGACGAATCGTTGACGGGACTCGAAGACCTGGCATGGGCGAAGCGGGCAAAAGAGCAGGGATACAAAATCGCCTACGTCGCCGAGGCGGAGATTGTTCACGTCCACAACGAGACGCCGCGCGGCGTGTACAACCGCTACCGCCGCGAAGCGATGGCGTTCAAAAAGATTTATCCTGAATCGCATTTCAACATTTATGATTTTGTTCGATTGACCGTCACGAACATTTTCAGCGACCTGTGGCACGCCGCTCGTGAGCGCGTGTTATTGAAAAATTTCACATCCATATTCTGGTTCCGCTTTATGCAATTTTACGGAACGCGCATGGGTCATCGTGAGACGAGCTTGATGACCCCCCAGCTGCGTGAGATGTTTTATTACGCGCGGGAAAGAAAGAAAAAAGAGGAAAGCGATAGAGGGGTGGAGCCGATTCGATATAATAAAACCTAAATATGGTCAAGCGGCTCTCTAGCTCCATACATCGCACAGCGTGGATCAGGAAGATCAAAACGATTCCCGCCCTGCCTTTTTTGGTTTCCATTTATGGGGTGGTTGCATTATATGCAGAGAATATTTCTGAAACGCCTGTAGGCGTGATCTGGCGTCCGTTGCTCGTTCTTACACTGTCTGCCGCCGCTTTGTTGATTCTGTTCCGGGTCATTACAAAAGATTGGCAGAAGAGCGGGTTGATCCTTGGCTTTCTCCTGTTGTTGTTCGTCACGTATGGGCATGTCTATATTTTCATAAAAGATGTACTGCTGTGGCGCGATGTAACGGTGAGCGGGGTTTATATCTTTCGTCATCAAACGATGAGCAAAGTCTGGTTTCTTACGGCGGTGGTTGGCTTTGTTTTGATCTTTCGCATGAAAAACTTGAGGCCGATCATGCAGTATGCCACCGCGATGTCTGCGATCCTGCTCTTGTTCCCGGTGTACACAATTGGTTCATACCTTGTTCAAGAGAGTAATTACGACACTACCCCGGAGACAACGGATGCCACTCTTAGGTTACCCGCAGAGAACCGCGCCCCCGATATTTATTTCATCGTCTTGGATGCCTATGGGCGTTCCGATGTTTTGCAGAATGTGTTTGGCTTGGATAATTCAGAATTCATCAACGACCTTGAAGACATGGGCTTTTATGTTGTCGAGTGCAGTCAAAGCAATTACGCCCGCACAAAACTGTCCGTTGCTTCGACGCTTAACTTGGATTACATCCAAAATCTTGCGCCTGATCTCAATGCAGAGGATGTGGATTTCTGGGTGAAGCCTTATCTTCTGGAGAGTAAGGTGCGCACCCAACTGGAAACGCTCGGATACAAAACGGTGGCTTTCTACAACGGATTCCCCGTCCTCGAATGGAAGAATGCCGATTACTATTTGAACACGGGAGAAAGAAACGCCATCAAGTTTCGAATATCCGCCACGGTGACGCCATTTGAAGAATTATTCTTGAATACGACTCTGTTTCGCGCGTTCATTGATCTGCGTCTGGCAGGCGCAGAGGTTTCCAGCGATCCGACGCGCCGTGAGGTGATCCTGTATACGTTAGAAACGCTTCCCCAGATACCTAACATTTCAGGCGCCAAGTTTGTGTACGCTCATTTGATCCTGCCTCATCCGCCTTTCGTCTTCGGTCCCAACGGAGAGGAGACGGCAAACTCTGAAAAAGGCTTGAATGATATAACGCTGTACGAGGACGAGGCGATGCGCGCTGCCTTTCGCGATCAGACCCTGTACACCAATCAACGTCTCATTCCGATCCTTCGCTCCATCATCGAGGAGTCTTCTGTTCCTCCGATCATCGTTCTGGAGAGCGATCACGGACCTACGGCTTATGGCGGCGCACAGAACCGCATGGCGAATTTCATGGCGTACTATCTTCCGGGCACTGACCCCGCCGAAATCTTTTATCCATCCATTACACCTGTAAACACATTCAGGGTTGTCTTCAATACTTATTTTGGAGCCGAGTACCCGCTCCTCGAGGATGTAAGCTATTATTCGGAATCGACCACGGATTTGGAATATGAAGTTATTCCCAATACGTGCGCCGGGCAATGATGGACCTAGGAAATCGCCGTAGTGAAACCGATCCTGCCTACCAATACCACCCACCCCAAATCCCGCGCTGCGTGGCGTACGTGGCTCGAAAAGAATCACAGTCGGGCAGAAGGTGTGTGGATGATCAGTTACAAGAAAGCCACAGGCAAGCCTTTTGTAGGTTATGAGGAATCCGTGGAAGAGGCACTGTGTTTCGGCTGGGTAGACAGCAAAGGCAACAAACTCGATGACGAACGATCCATGCTATGGTTTGCACCGCGCAAAAAAGGTTCGGGTTGGGCGAAAACCAACAAGCAGCGCGTAGAGAGATTGATCCAAGCGGGGCTGATGACTCCTGTAGGATTGGCGAAAGTGGAAGCCGCGAAAAAAGACGGCTCGTGGAACGCGCTCGATGCTGTAGAAGCGCTTGAGATCCCGCTCGATCTGGCGAAAGCCCTTTCCAAAAACAAAACGGCGAAGAAATATTATGATCAATTCCCGCGTTCGGTGAAACGCGGAATCCTGGAATGGATTTCCAGCGCGAAGAAACCCGAAACCCGCGCAGCTCGAATCGAAGATACGGTGGCGAAAGCTGCGAAGAACATTCGCGCGAACCAGTGGCGGCAGTGATTGATTCGTTATAATCCAACGCATATGAATATAAATCCAAATATCTTGTTTTTATTCTGCTTCCTGATCTCAGCTTGCACGCCTGCTCCCTCCAACTCGACTTTGATTCTTGCAACGACGACCTCCACGCAGGATACGGGATTGCTCGATGTGTTGATTCCAATGTTCGAAGCGGAGACAGGCTACACTGTCCAGACGGTGGCGGTGGGGACGGGTCAGGCGTTGCAGATGGGTGAGGAAGGCAACGCGGATGTGCTGCTCGTCCATGCGCCGAAATCCGAAGAGGAGTTCATGAACAATGGTTTCGGCAAAGACCGCGCCGCAGTGATGCACAATGATTTCATTATCGTAGGTCCCGATGCTGACCCCGCAAGCGTCAAAGGCATGACTTCTGCGCTTGATGCGTTGAAAAAGATTGTTGATGCGGGTTCAACATTCATTTCCCGCGGCGACGACTCCGGCACGCACAAAAAAGAATTGGATCTGTGGAAGCAAGCCGCGCTCGACCCAAGTGGTTCCGCATGGTATCTTGAAACGGGGCAGGGCATGGGCGCGACGTTGATAGTTACCTCGGAGAAGGGTGCATACACACTAACTGACCGCGGCACGTTTTTAGCGCAACGAAAAAACCTCGATCTGGTGATCTTGCTCGAAGGCGATCCGCCGTTGTTGAACCCGTATCATGTGATTACGGTGAATCCTGACAAGCGACCCAAAGTGAACTACAAGGGAGCGATGGCTTTTTATGAATTCATGATCTCGCCTGAAACGCAGAAAGTTATCAGCGAATTTGGCGTGGACGCTTACGGTCAGCCGCTGTTCTTCCCAGATGCGGAGCCGTAAAACGTAAACAAGTAGACAAGGAAACAGGTGCGTCAGCAATCGCCTGTGTACCTGTTATCGTGTTTCGGTGTCTACCTGTTTCCTTGTGTACTTTCGCCATGGAAATTTTCCAGATCACCGCACTCTCGATTCAAGTTTCCACACTTGCCACAATCATCAGCATGTTCATTGGTCTGCCGGTTGGTACGTGGCTGGCGCTGGGAAGTTTTCGCGGACGCAACGTGATTCTCAGCATTATCAACACGGGCATGGCGCTTCCACCGGTGGTCGTTGGGCTTGTCGTCGCGATGACCTTGTGGCGGAGCGGTCCGTTGGGAGATCTGAGATTGATCTACACGCCGTGGGCGATCGTCATCGCACAAGTGGTGATCGCCGCGCCGGTCGTGACGGGATTGACCGCCGCCGCGCTCGAAGCGTTGGATCCGCGCTTGAGTCAACAACTGCTGGGGTTGGGCGCTTCACGCGGACAAATGATCTGGTATCTCTGGCGGGAGGCGCGCCTGCCTCTTTTAGCCGCGCTCATGGCGGGGTTTGGTTCCGTAATTTCGGAGGTCGGCGCTTCGATGATGGTGGGCGGGAATATCAAAGGTCAAACGCGCGTGTTGACGACGGCTATCGTGTTAGAGACATCGAAGGGCGAGTTCGAGACCGCTCTCGCGTTAAGCGCTTTGTTGCTGGTATTGACGTATCTCATCAATTTTGCCCTGACGTGGATTCAGCAAAGGGGAGCGAAGAAAGGATGAAGGATGAAAGAGGAAAGAAGAAAGAGTTGATTGAGATTAACAATTTGCTCGTGCAGCGCAACGGGCGCGACGTTTTGGATGTTGACGCCCTCGATATTCGGCGCGGCGAGACACTGGCAGTGGTCGGACCGAACGGAGCAGGGAAGAGCACCTTGTTGCTGACCCTCGCCCAACTGCTCAAGCCTGCGCGCGGTGAGATTCGATTCGATGGGAAATCCTTGCGTGAATTGAACGAACTCGAGTATCGGCGCAAGATTTCTTTTGTGTTCCAGTCGCCGTTGTTGCTGGATATGTCTGTTGAGGAAAACGTCGCGTTGGGGTTGAAGTTTCGCGGCGCGCCGAAGGAGCGAGTCAAGGTTGAGACGGCGAAGTGGATCAAGGCTTTGGGCGTGGAGTCGCTCTCCACCCGGCGAGCCAGCCAACTGTCGGGAGGCGAAGCGCAGAGGGTGAGTCTGGCGCGGGCGTTTGTGTTGAATCCTGAATTGTTGTTGCTCGATGAACCGTTCGCCGCGCTCGATCCGCCGACGCGCGCGAAGTTGATCGAAGACTTGTCGGCGTTGCTGGGGGAGGCTCATCGCACGGCGGTGTTCGTCACACATAATTTGAACGAAGCGGCGAAGTTGAGCCATCGTATCGCGGTGATAGTGAACGGGATGGTGCGGCAAGTGGGGACGGCGAAGCAGATCAAATCGAAACCGGCGGATGAAACAGTGCGGCAGTTTTTGAGCGAGTTGTCGCAATGATATAATGCTGGCACTTCGGAGATATGATGCTGACGATTGAAATCGTGTATTGCGCGGTCTGACATTATCTAGGTCGGGCCGTGAGCCTGACGGAGGAATTGCTCAAGCAGTACGAGCATGTGATCGAGGAGATCAAACTCGTGCCGTCGGATGGCGGGCGGTTTGAAGTGACCGTCAACGGGCAGTTGTTGTATTCGAAGTTGCAGACGCATCGTCACGCCGAGGCGGGGGAAGTGTTGGGGTTGGTGAGGAAGTTGGTTGGAGAATAATACTCCGTTGGTCGAGTAGCCCCGTGCAGGTCGAGACCAACGTGTTGCATGTAAACGAAATTTTTTTGAAGACGGGTGGTCTGGATATGTTCCTCGCTATCGCTCGGAACTACTCGACCACCGAATTTGAATGAATGAGGATATTAAATGCCAAAAAAGGGACGTGTGTTTTCAGGGGCGCGACCAACCGGTCGGCAACATCTTGGAAATTATCTGGGTGCGATAAAAAATTATGTCGCGTTGCAGGACGACTACGATTGCGTGTACTGCATCGTCGACGTGCACGCGCTGACGACGGTAGAGACCACGCAGGAGCTACGGCAGAATACAACTGAAATGGTTCTGGATTGGCTTGCGGCAGGGATTCGCCCGGACGAATCGATTGTGTTCGTGCAGTCGCACGTCCCCGAAGTGATGGAATTGCACACCTATCTTTCGATGGTCACGCAGATGGGTAAACTCACCGACCTGCCGACCTTCAAAGAGAAACTCGCGCAACAGCCCGAAAACGCCAACTACGGTTTGCTCGGTTATCCCGTGTTGATGACCGCCGATATCGTTCTGTATAAATCGGATATCGTCCCAGTCGGCATCGATCAGGCTCCGCATCTGGAATTTGCCCGTGAAATAGTCCGTTCGTTCAATTATCGCTACAACACGAAAGTGTTGATCGAGCCGCAGGTGAAGCATACCGAGGTGCTCAAAGTGCTGGGCATCGACGGCAAAGCCAAGATGAGCAAAAGTTTGAACAATCACATCGAACTTGCCGCCACGCCCGAAGAGACGACCGCCCGCGTGCGCGACATGGTCACGGACCCGGCGCGCATCAAACGCACCGACCCCGGCAACCCCGATGTGTGCAACGTCTTTTCGATGCACAAGATCTTCTCGCCGCAGGACGAAGTGGATATGATCAACGTCGAGTGCCGCCGCGCCGGCATCGGCTGTGTGGATTGCAAGATGCGCTTCGCCGCGAACTTGAACAAACATCTCGAACCGTTCCGCGCCAGACGCGCCGAACTCGCCTCCAAACCGGACCATGTGGCTGATGTGCTGAACGATGGGGCTTCGCGTGCCCGCGTGATCGCGCAACAAACGATGAAGGAAGTGCGCGAGGCGATGCAATTGCCTTAATCGTAGGGGCACGACATGTCGTGCCCCTACGCGTTTACTATGCGCGTTCTTATCCAACGAGTTTCCAAAGCCAGTGTCACGGTCGATTCGCAGATCATTTCCTCCATCGGGAAAGGTCTGTTGATCCTTGTGGGCATCGGTCATGGCGATGGGGAGGAGCAGGCAATTTTCCTTGCCGAGAAGACCGCCAACCTGCGCATCTTCGAAGATGATCAAGGGAAAACGAATCTCTCGGTCTTGGATGTGAAAGGGGAAGCGATCGTCGTTTCGCAATTCACGCTGTATGCCAACACCCAAAAGGGACGACGACCTTCATTCATTGAAGCCGCCTTGCCCGAGGTCGCAGAGCCGTTGGTGGATCGCTTTGCCGAATTATTACGCGGGCATGGCGTGCCGACTCAAACGGGGAAGTTCGGCGCGCACATGAACGTGGAAATCCACAACGACGGTCCCGTCACGATCTGGCTGGAGAAATGAACGTCAGACCGAACGCGTTTCAAAAAGCTGTTCATCGTTTATTGATGCTAAAACCCATCTCCATGGTTCTGTCGAAAATTTTATATCGCGCCGATAATTTCCTGTTGCTGGCGACGAACGGAAAACATACCGTCACGCGTATCGTCGGTTTGCCGATCATCCAATTGACAACCAAAGGCGCGAAAACAGGAAAACCAAGAACGATGCCGTTGTTGAGCATTCCCGACGGGGAGAAGATCGCGCTGATCGCTTCTTATTTTGGCGGAAGGCATAACCCCGGCTGGTACTACAACCTGAAGATAAACCCCGAGTGCGAAGTGCGGGTGAGCGGCGAAACCCGAACATATCGCGCGCGCGAATCGTTTGGCGAGGAGCGCGAGCGGTATTTCCAGATGGGAATTTCGTATTACGAGGGATATGCAAAATACAGGGAACGCGCCGCGCATCGGAATATCCCCGTGATGGTGTTGGAACCGAGGGACTCGCTTAACACGAAGGACACAAAGGTCACGAAGGATTAAAGGTTGTTGTCACAAAAACTTTGTGTACCTCGTGTCCTATGTGGTAAATCAAAGAGCGAACGCAGGATTCCACAACGCGGCGTCCACTTGCACCGCCAGCGCGCCGACCGAGAGCATCCCGTCGGCGTTTTCTTTCGACCACACGCCTCCCGCGCCGATGATGGGAATACCCAATTTGGCGGCGGATTCTACAACGTGCAGAGTTTGGGGAAATAGGGAAGGACCGAACAGCCTTCCAGTAATCAAGTGATCAGTGACCAGTGATCCGCGCGGCGCGACGATGGAGATCGCCTGCGCGCCCTCCTGTATCAAGCGCGGACCGAGCGACAGCACTTGTTCCACCGGCAATGAAAATATCAACGGCAATTCACCCACGCACATTTCAAGCGTAAGCAAAATAATATCGTCGGCGAGCAGGGGAGCGAAACCGAGTTCCACTGCCATCACATTTTCCTGCGATTCCAACAGGCGCACCATTTGCTGGGTTTCTTCCGGGCGGTCTGCCATGAGGTGGACGATGATGGGCAATTCCGATCGCGTCCATTTGGCGGTGTATTTTTTCAACGCTACATGGATGCCGGGGTTCGGCAATCCGGTGTGCAGGAGGAATCCTCCGGAATATTCAAGCACGGTTGGCTGGGCAGTGGGCAAACGCGGACGAAGCGAGATCGGGTTGGTCACGAACGCGCCAAGTTGTAGTAGACCTCCGAGTTCTTGAAGAACTCGGAGGTCTGGAGCAAACCCCAACGACCCCGCCGCGTTCATCAATGGGTTACTGAAATACAGGTCGCGTTTCATCGTTATGAAAATTTTACCCCTCCTTGCTCAGAGGGGTAACTTCTCTATGCCAAACCCATCGCTTTCAGCATATCGTCATTGCTGTCGAACTTGAATTCTTCTACGCCGCGCTTTTTGGCTTCCTCCAATTCAACGGATTCGAGTTTTTTCACATGCTCCTTCATTACGACAGGTTTACCAAGCGATTTGAGTTTTGCGAAAACCGCCTCTGAATTCGTTTCGGTTACCGATTTTGTTTGCAGATATTGCCAGACCGCTTTTGCCGCGTTCGTGCCGTCCTTGCGCGCGATGCCCACGAGACCCGAACTCGCCTTGCGCGACCAGCCGCCGACGAACACATCCTCGAACGGCGATTCGTACGACGTGCCGTCAATGGGGAAGCGCGGGTTGGGATTCTTCACGAACTCGTTCCACTCGGTCGGCAGACCGAACGACTCGTCCACTTTATCGCCGATGGCAAAGATGACCGTTTCCACATCCAACCTGCGTTTGTTCCCGGTCCCTTTGGCTTTGATCTCGCCGTCTTTTTCGATGAGGATGTTATCTTCGATCTCCACCTGTGTGAGCAAGCCGTTCTCGCCGAGCATCTGCACCGGTGAAGCAAGAAAGACAAAGCGAAAGCGCGTGTCTGACGATTTGGGCAACGCCTTCGGCAAGGCTTCCAAAATCGAGGCGCGGCCCCGTTCCGGGTCCTGGTGAACAGCCTGCATCGTCGGCGCGACGCGTTGAATTTCTTCATCCAAGGCGGCTTGGTCGAGATAGGCGATTACATATTCCATTTCCTTCTTTTCGAATTTCACCTCCAAGGGACCGCGGCGGACGATAGCGATCACTTCCTCCACCTTTTGCTCGCGCGCGAGGAAATGCGTGATGTCGATCATCACGTTGCCCGCGCCGATCACCGCGCAGCGTTTCCCAAACCGGAACGATTGTTCACTGTATGGAGGTAAATGATTGTAATGATAGACAACATCTTTTGCATGATACACCCCGGTAAGGTCTTCACCGGGCAAACCCAGCCATTTCGTCCCCTGCGCGCCCGCGGTAACGAGGATCGCGTGAAAGCCGAGCGCGCGCAGATCGTCGAGCGTCAGGTCGCCGTTTTTTCCGACCGTGACGTTGCCATAATAGTCGAGGTTCGGCAGATCCATCACCTGACGGAATTGCTTTCGCAACCCGTTCTTCATATTGTATTTGTCGAGGTAGATCCCGTATTCCGCCAATCCCCCCGGCTTGATATCACGGTTGAACAAAGCGACGCGCGCCCCGGCGTTTACAAGTTCGCGTGCCCCGAACAAGCCCGCGGGTCCTGCGCCGATCACGGCGACGTTGAATTGGTCTGTCACGATGCCTCCTGAGTTGCCCTGCGATATTGAAGTTCATGGATGATTATAGCCAATATTAAATGCACTCACAAGACGAACAATGCGCCCATACGTATCGTACATTTTTTCATAACTATGTTACGATTGCAGGTGTATTTTATCCATCGGTGAGGAGGTCGTATGTCACAACATTCATCCAACTCCGGCGGTCCAGCCAGCAAACTCAAACGGATTCTACGGGGCGAAACAGATGCGAACGTGCGTACACGCGTCCAACGCCGGGCTGGCTTGCCTCGCCCTCAGACGCCGACTCCAGCCTCTGCGCCGGCGGATGGGTCCCGGTACAAAATTCTGCCCGCATTTTGGACAGTAGCAAGCGGGATCTCGATGATCGTCAATATCATTCTGATCGCCATCCTGCTCGTCCTTCTACAAGTTTTGGGCAAGGTTCCTTTCCAGCCGGAAGACCAGTTCGCCGGTTTACTCGGCGGCTTGTACCAGAACTTCGTCAAAATGGATGAAGCCACAATTTCAGCGAACATCCCCGTAAATGCATCGATTCCTCTCGATATTGTTGTCCCGGTCAAAACAACCACGCGTGTCGTTCTTGCGGAGGCAGCCGTAATCAACAACGCTCATGTTGTCATCAACACCAGCGGCGTGGATATCGATGCCGATGCGGTCGTGACCCTCCCCGCCGGCACGTTGCTAAATGTGATCCTCGATTTTCCTTTACCGGTGAAAACAGACCCCAATAACAACCAAATTTTGGTGCCGATCCAATTGAATGTACCGGTTAATATCCCGCTAAAAGATACGCAATTGCACGAGCCGTTCGTCGGCTTGCAGGAAGTTGTCAAGCCGTATTATTGTCTTGTCGAACCGAACGCAGTTTGGAATAACATCCAGATCTGCTCTCCGATAGCCAACCCATAATTTTTTGGAGACTTTCACGTTCATGACCAACTCACACACAGAAGTAACACTCTCCAACGGGCTCAAAGTCCTGTTGAAAGAAATTCACACCGCGCCGATCATTTCATCTTGGTTGTGGTATCGCGTCGGTTCGCGCGATGAAGTGCAGGGACGCACCGGCATCTCGCATTGGGTCGAGCACATGCAGTTCAAAGGCACGCCCCAATTCCCGGCGAACGTGCTCGATAAAGCCATCTCACGCGAAGGCGGCATGTGGAACGCCATGACCTACCTCGATTGGACGGCTTATTTCGAGACCATGCCCGCGGATAAGATCGATCTAGGCTTGCGGCTCGAATCCGACCGCATGATGAACAGCGAGTTCAAGCCCGAAGAGGTTGCCTCCGAGCGCACGGTGATCATCTCCGAGCGCGAAGGCAGCGAGAACGAACCGCTCTTTATGCTCAGCGAAGCGGTTCAGCAAGCCGCATTCCGCGTGCATCCGTATCATCATGAGGTCATCGGCGATATGGCAGACCTGCGCACGATGACGCGCGACGATCTTTACAATCATTACCGCGAATTTTACGTTCCGAACAACGCGGTCATGGCGGTCGCCGGCGATTTTGAAACAGACAAAATGCTGGCGCGCATCCGTGAACTGTTCGAGTCAATTCCATCTGGAAATGAGCCGGCGCGCGTCGCGCGTCCGGAACTTCCACAAAATGGGGAAGTGCGGCTTACGGTGGAAGGACCCGGTTCAACTTCGTACGTGCAGGTTTGCTATCACTTCCCAGCCGCTTCACACCCGGACTTTTTCCCGCTCACCGTTTTAGACAGTTTGCTCGCCGGTCCGAGCAACCTCAACATGTTCAGCGGCGGCATATCGAATAAAACATCCCGCCTCTATCGCGCACTCGTGGATAAAGAACTCGCGGTCAGTGTGCATGGCGGTGCGCAAGCCACAGTGGATCCATTTCTGTACGGAATCACGATGACGATCCATCCGAAACGTAAACCGGAAGAAGTGATCGCCGCGTTAGATAAAGAGATCAAACGAGTGCAGGAAGAGAAAGTATCTAAAGAAGAAATTACCCGCGCGATCAAACAAGCGCGTGCCCTCTTTGCGTATGGAAGCGAGAACATCACCAACCAGGCGTTTTGGATGGGCTACGCCGAGATGTTCGCCAAATACGAATGGTTTCAGACCTATTTGGACAAGCTTGCCAAAGTCACTGCAAAGGATATTCAACGCGTGGCGAACGAGTATTTCAAGCCGCAATCTCGCGTGGTCGGCACGTATGTTCCGCTGGACGGGAGGGCGAAATGACAGACAGACGAACTTCCGCCTTGCCGGGTCCGAACGATATTTACCGCGAGGTTTTACCCAACGGCATCACCGTGTTGACGCGTTCCAACTTCAACAGCCCGTCAGTCGTTGTCAGCGGTTATTTCGATGCCGGCGCATTGTTCGACCCCGATGCAAAACTCGGGCTTGCCGATTTTGTCACTTCCGCGTTGATGCGCGGTACGAAGAAACACACCTTCGATAAAATTTATAACGAACTCGAATCCATTGGCGCGAGCCTTGGTTTTAATTCGGGCGTGCATAAGTCCGGGTTCCATGGGCGGTCGCTGGCAGAGGACCTTCCTTTATTGCTGAGCCTGCTCGCCGAATCGTTGATGATGCCTACATTCCCGAAAGCGGAGGTTGAAAAATTACGCGCTCAGTTGTTGACCGGACTCGATATTCGCGCGCAGGATACTTCGGATATGGCGTCGATGGTCTTCGATGAAATCCTTTTCAAGGATCATCCGTACAGCCGCCCGGAGGATGGTCACCCGGAGACGGTCAAGCGCATCAAACAGGATGATCTGGTGAAGTTTCATCGCGAGCATTTCGGTCCGCGCGGGATGGTGATCGTCATCGTCGGCGCGGTCAATGCGGAGGAGGCGGTCAAACAGGTGAAGCGCGCCCTAGGGGCGTGGCAGGTGAAAGGTCAGAAAGAAGCGCCGGAACTTCCTCCACTGAAGCCGTTGAAGAAAACAGTCAGCAAACATCATCGCATCCATGGGAAATCGCAATCCGATCTCATCGTGGGCATGGTCGGTCCGATGCGCCGCGACCCGGAGTTTATGCCGGCGATGCTCGGCAATAATATTCTTGGTCAGTTTGGTTTGATGGGACGCATCGGCGATGTGGTGCGCGAGAAGGCAGGGCTGGCATATTATGCCGGTTCGAGCCTGAGCGCGGGTTTGGGACCCGGTTCGTGGGAGGTGAGTGCAGGCGTGAACCCGAAGAATGTGCAAAAGGCTACCGAGTTGATCGTCAGCGAGTTGAAGAGGTTCGTGGAGGATGGTGTGACGCCGGAGGAATTGAAAGACAGTCAGGAAAATTTTGTTGGGCGTCTTCCACTCTCCCTTGAATCGAACGGCGGCGTGGCAAATGCGCTGTTGAACATCGAACGATATGACTTGGGGTTGGATTACTACCAAAGGTATGAAGGTCTCGTCCGTGAGGTGACGCGTGAAGATGTGTTGAGCGCGGCGAGGAAGTTCATTGATGTTCAAAAATTGGCGATTGCTACGGCGGGACCGTAGCGGTGAGTGGTAATTGGTAATTCGTGCAAGAAAATAGAGAATTGAGAATAGAGATTAGAGACGAACCAGATGAAGATTGCAACTGGAATTGATCTCATCGAAATCGACCGCATCGTTGAAGTGATTGCCCGTCACGGGAATCATTATCTTGAACGCATCTACACGCCCGCTGAGTTGGAACAATGCGGGAAGCGCGCTGAGTCGCTGGCGGGGAGGTTCGCGGCAAAAGAAGCGGTTGCCAAGGCACTTGGCTCCGGCATCGGCGATGTGACTTGGAAGGAAATCGAGATTCTGGGCGATGATAATAATGCGCCAATACTGTCATTGCACGGTGCGGCAAAACAAAAAGCCGATGAACTTGGACTAACACAATGGTCGGTGAGCATCAGTCATAGTCAGGATCATTCGGTGGCGTTTGTTGTAATGTTAGGTTAAAAAAGACATCACCCGAGGGCCAGTTCCACGGGTGATGTTGCAAAGGACAGGACTCGACTCTTGTCCGTTTTGCTACTTTAGCGGTTTTCTTCCAATCCGATCCAGATATGCCCGGGGAGAACGGGGCGATAGGCGCGCACCGTGATCTTCTCGCTTTCAACAACAGAATCCTGCATCATGCTGGGGTGTACGAGGCACAGATCCGGGTTTCGCCCATATTTCTTTTTATAGTACTCAGCCGCCTTCCTGATCTTGGCATCCAGGGTAGATTGTGTATCGTCGAACCAGAGCATTCCAGTGTGCATGTTAAACTCCTTTGTTAATCCAGACTCGGTAACCAGAATCGAAGCCAATGATTTCCTTCGCGCAGGGTGAATTGTGCATGGGAATTGAGAGTGTGCAGGTCTGCGCCGTTTGCCATGAGTTGTTCAGCGCGATGGTTGTCCCTGATCGAACCGAAGATTCGTGTGCGGAACGCTTCCAACCACGGTTGCAGGCTTACGCTCTGTTCCGCGTTCAGGGTAACAATCGGCCAAACTCGTCGGGCAGGTCCCCGCAGGAACAACCACCGCAATATTTGACGAGCTTCAAAATCGAGATTGGTTGCGGCTTCGAGGTCATCCAAAAGCAACAGGATGGATTGAGAATCTGTCTTGCTCCCGCGCGCCGAAGAGGCGACCGTGAGAAGAAATTCCTGCGCCGAATCCGCATACAAAGGATGAATACCTACGTTGTTAGGAATCCGTTCGAAGCCATTCCACTCCTCCGTATGATTGGTCAATACTCCGAATTTAAGCTCATTGATCGGATGTGTGATCCCTGCGGCGCGGGCGACGATTTGGAGGAGGTCAGTCTTTCCAGTCCCTTCATCTCCCAATACCAGTAAAGGACCCGGTACAGCATCGTGCAGGTTCAACAGCATCGGTAGACCGTCGGATGCGACACCCATGAACAATCCCTCCGGCGGCATCGTGCCGAATTCTTTAAGGACCTGAGTCAAGGGAGGGTTTGCCAAGATCGGGGATAGCGCGCGCGCCGATTCGATCTCAGGTTTGAGTTCTGTATAGGCTTCCAGCATTAGGTCATATCGTTTCATCTCATCCATAGAACAAGTGTTCTAAATATAAATGCAACTCTCCATTAAGTCAAGAGGCGCGTTTCGCGTTTGCAATGCAATAATCATTCTTGACTTGCCCTGTGAATCCTGCTACACTAGCGCCCTGCTCCCTTTGCGACGGGAGCAATTTAATTGCCTGTTTAACTTCCCCGTTAAGTATGGCTTTGGTATAATCGCCCTGCTTAATTGTCGTAGCAGAGCGGAATGGTGCATGCCCGTCGCGCTAACAGAAGTGTGACGCAGATCCCGCAAGGCGGGATGCCGACGTAGCTCAATCGGCAGAGCACCCGCCTTGTAAGCGGGCGGTTACGAGTTCAAGTCTCGTCGTCGGCTCTACAAGAAAAAAAGTTGGTTTCGTCGAACGCAGGAATCAACACGTGTCATTTGCGGGCGGTTACCCAAGTGGCCAAAGGGGACTGACTGTAAATCAGTTGTCGAACGACTTCGGAGGTTCGAATCCTTCACCGCCCACTACCCGAGGCGTTCTCGGCGCAGCACGTCACGCCCACATAGCTCAGCCGGTAGAGCACACCCTTGGTAAGGGTGAGGTCACGAGTTCAAGTCTCGTTGTGGGCTCAGTTGCTGAATATGTTCTAATTGCAAAAGGAGACAGACATGGCGAAGGAAAAGTATGATCGGAGCAAACCGCATCTGAACGTGGGGACGATGGGTCACATCGACCACGGGAAGACGACGCTGACAGCGGCGATCACGAAAGTGGCGGCGCTGC
>JBFMDB010000022.1:0-68415 GCA_040753755.1 Chloroflexota bacterium | reverse complement strand
GTAGTTTGATCGAACGCTTGTTGCCAAAACATATTCATGCTGTCACTGCTCGTGGTTTTGAACTCAAGGTCGCTCTCTTTGTCTTAGCTGCTTCCTTCAACTCCTTCTAGGTAGCAACTTGGGTTAAGAATATGTCGTTGCGAGGAACGCCGAAGGCGTGACGAAGCAATCTTCTCGAATCTGCAAACCATCGGTTGGATGAAGCAGGGAGATTGCTTCGTCGTCGCTTCGCTCCTCCTCGCAATGACACAATCCTCGATATAATCCCGCCTATGAATGTTGACATCCTCATCTGCGGCGCGGGGATCGCGGGCGTGACGACCGCCTATCAACTCGCTGTCAAACATGGCGTGAAAAACATCGTCATCGTCGATCCCCTCCCACCGCTCACAATGACCAGCGACAAATCCACGGAGTGTTATCGAAACTGGTGGCCCGGTCCCGGCGACGCGATGGTGGGATTGATGAATCGCAGTATTGACATCATGGACGCGTTTCACAACGAGTCACCTGCGCGCCTGCCGATGCACCGCTATGGCTATCTTTTTGCAACGGCGAATCCAAGCAGCATTGAAGCGATGATCGCCAATGCGGAGGAAATCTCACGCCTCGGCGCGGGTCCACTGCGGATTCATCGCGGTGCATCGGACGAGCCCGAATATATCCCCGTGACCGCGCATGGTCTCGCGGACGCGCCCGCCGGCGCAGACTTGTTCCTAGACCAATCCTTGATCCGCAAATATTTTCCGCATCTCACTGAACGGACAGTTGCCTTGCTCCACGCGCGGCGCTGCGGATGGTTCGCCGCCCAGCAGTTCGGCATGTACATGCTCGAACAGGCAATCGCGCATGGTGTGAAACTTATCAAAGGAAAAGTTGAAAGTGTTGAAGTTCTCGGAAACAAAATAAAATCTGTGAAAGTCGCCGCGAATGATGGCGGGCGAACGATTTCCACGCGAAACTTTGTCATCGCGGCGGGACCCCTGCAGAAACATGTGGGGATGATGCTCGGCGTGGACATTCCCGTGCAATGCGAACTGCATCTGAAAGTGATGTTCAACGACCCGCGTCATGTCTTTCCGCGCGAGATGGGGTTGCTCATCTGGAACGACCCCGTCACATTACCGTGGACGAACGATGAAAAAGAAGCGCTGGCTGAGTCGGAGGAAACGAAATGGCTGGTGAATGATTTGCCCGCCGGGTTGCATGGTCGCCCCGAAGGCGAAGGGGAGATGATTCTCTTGCAATGGTTGTATCACAACACCGAAGCCGCTGAACCAACGTTTCCAATTCAACTTGATCCCCAACTGCCCGAAGTTGCTTTGCGCGGCATGGCGACCGTGGTGCCCGGACTCTCAGCATATTTCAACCAGATCCCCAAGCCCTTCGTGGACGGAGGCTACTACGCACGCACGCCGGAGAATCGTCCGTTGATCGGTCCGCTCGCGGTGGAAGGCGCGTACATCATTGGCGGATTCGGCGGCTTCGGGATGATGGTCTCGTGCGGCGCGTCGGATTTATTGGCAAAGCACATCGTCGGCGCGGAGTTGCCGAGTTATGCCTCCGCGTTTTTGTTGAGCCGTTATGACGACCCGAACTATCAAGAGATGTTGAAACAATGGGGCGCGTCGGGGCAGATATAACTTGTAGGGGCATCCCGCCATGGACGATGAAGATACTTTATCAATCGTGTCGGGTCGCCCCTACTCTTTCAATCCAAAAACGGCTGGTAGTAAACGGGGATGATACCGAAAATCCAAAGTGAAATATTCAGAATAATCATCACGGCAACCACGATCAAGGGGAGTTTCTGTTGTGCGCGCTCCGACAATCCATCATGCCATCCGCTGACCATCGAACCTGCGGGTGGAAGCGAACAGCCCACAGGCGACCGCCTGCTGTTCGTCGAATTATGACCCGACGAAATCCTTGAATTCCCGGATAAAGCGCGGTTTGTTGAACCTTAGAGCATTTTGTGCGATGATGGCTCGTGAAAAACTCTCGAAACTTTTTTCGTATCGCTGAACGCCGTCTGTTATACCTTCGATGGATTGGTCGTGAAAAAATATTCCGGTGATGTTTTCGACCACGGTCTCTCTTGCGCCGCCCGAACCATACGTAATGACCGGACACCCCGCCGCCTGTGCCTCCACGATGGCAATACCGAAATCCTCCTCCGCCGCGCACACGAAGGCGCGTGCGTTGCTCAACAACTCGGCAACTTTTTCATCGGATTGAAACCCCGCAAACTTGATTTTTGAATTCGCCGTCGCTTTCAAGCGCGGCAGTTCGGGTCCATCGCCGATGATGAGGAGCGGAAGCTTCAGTTGGTTGAAAGCCTGCACGAGAAGGTCCACGCGTTTGTGCGGAACCAGACGCGTCACTGTGATGAAGTAATCCTCGCGTCGATCGCCCGGGCGGAAGCGGTCGACCTCCACGGGCGGATGGATGACCTGCGCCTCGCGTTCATACGCGCGGTGAATTCTCTCGTGCACGGTTTGCGAATTAGTGGCAATTGCATGGACGCGTGACGCGGCGCGTTTGTCCCATGCGCGGAAGGCTTGCATATACTTGTCGAGAATGAGATTGCGACGCGTATGTTTCCCGTTGATGTTGATGTCCGTCCATGCGTAACGCAAAGGCGTGTGCGTGTACGAGACGTGACGCGCGCCGTTGTGGTTGCATGCCCCGTTCGCCACAGCGTAATTGAATGAAACAATGATGTCGTATTTGTGCAAATTGATCCGTTGGATGGCGCCTGGCATAAGAGGCAGCAGATAGCGATGATGCGTGTGCGCGAACGGGAGCGAATTAAGCCGCGAAGTATTGATGATTCGATTCGTGATCGGCGAGTGGACAAATACTTTTCGGTTGTAGATCAGCGTGAAAATATCGGCGTGCGGGTATGCTTCGAGCGCGGCGAACAGCACTTTTTCCCCGCCGCCTATGGACGGAAGCGTATCAACGACGAACGCAATGCGCGGCTCAGAGGTCATGCAGGGTTTTCCAGATCAGGTCCGCTGTGTTTTGCCATGGGAAGATTTTTGCTCGTGCCAATCCTTTATCGATGAGCGACGCGCGCAGATGGTCATCGCTCAAACACCTCTCGATAGACTGCACGAGGGTATCAGGCTTGTCTAAAC
This sequence comes from Chloroflexota bacterium, assembly GCA_040753755.1. Classification (GTDB taxonomy): domain Bacteria; phylum Chloroflexota; class Anaerolineae; order Anaerolineales; family Villigracilaceae; genus Defluviilinea. Next base: position 65,272 of record JBFMDB010000022.1, on the reverse strand, counting down.
TGAAAATTAATCCCGCATCGCCGACCACCTCCGGTAGCGCGCCGCCGTCCGAAACGATGACCGGCGTTCCGCACGCCATCGCTTCGAGCGCGGGCAAGCCAAAACCCTCGTCGAAGGAGGGAAGCAAGAACAGTTCGGCGTTGGCGTACAAAGCGGGCAATTGATCCTCTGACACATACTTCAAAAAACTGATGCGTTCCGTATCGAAAAAATTGACGGAGCGAAACACCCTTTCCGATTCGCCAGCCATGACCAGCCACGCATCCTTGAACTTGTCTTTGACCTGTTGCCATGCGCGCATCATCCCTTGGAGATTCTTGCGCGGCTGAATCGAGCCAACGAACAAAATGTATTTTTTAGGAAGGTTTTCGTCATTGCGAGGAGCGGGATGGAAAATAGATGTGTCCACTCCGTTGGGTGTGACAACCACATCCCTAGCCCCAAACCGTTCCACCACGTTTCGCTTCACATATTCAGAAGGCGTAAAAATGACGCGAACACGCCTGGCAAGGATCGGCAAAAATAAACGATACCATACCGAATAACTTCTTGTAAACCATTCGGGGTGTTCGAGCGGACTCAAATCATGGATGGTCAGCGCTTGATTTCGAACCGCGAGCGGTCCCGAATTTGCAGGCGCCCACAAAACTGAATCACGATTCAATTTCGTTGGCAGGGTAAACTGTTCCCAAACATGACCCGAAATTCCTTGGGCGTTCGTTTTCTCCACGCGATGATCTCCTTTTAACAAACGCAAGATCTCACGCCCGTATCTTTCGTTCCCTGTGACGCGTCGCGCGAGGAACCGCCCGTTGACGACGATCTCACGCGGCATGATGGCTCGATTGTGTGAAGGTGATAAACTCAGGCATGGGGCGTCCAATTCGTAATTATAATAAGCCCTTCGCAAGTTCTTGGCGCAGATGCATAGCGTCAAGGCAGGCGAGGCGACAGGCACCTGTCGCCCGAACTTTAGTGAAGTATCGATAGTAAGCGCGCCCGTCAGGTTACCTGAAAAATGAACTCGGCACCCTCGCACTCGACACCACATTGGGCAGAGAGACTCGCATGGTTTGCGTTTTTCGCTGCGCTCGTCCTCGCACCGGTCCGTTTGCGGATGGTTCTGCAACCGCGGCCAAGCGGCGCGATTTACAGCGATTACACAGACTTTCTGCTTTTCCTCCCGGATATTGCCATGCTCCTCGCGTTGCTTCTGTGGGGATTCGCAAGACGTTTCGACCCCAACCCATTGCGGCTCGGACCGTCCCTCGTGTGGATTCCCCTCGCAGGGCTGACCGCGTCTGCTTTGATTTCGATTGCCTCCAGTGTGGACAGAGCGCTCTCCCTTTACCATGCTATTCGTTTATGCGTGCTTTTTTTCTTTTATCTTTTCATCGTCAACCAACAGATCTCGGTTTTTGCCGTTGCGCTCGCGGCGGGATTGCAAGGGACATTACAAGCAGTTGTTGCGATCCCACAATCCATTCTTCAACGCTCGGTGGGATTGCAAGCCATCGGCGAATATTCACTCGACCCGGCGTGGTCTGGCGTGAGCATCGTTTCGGATGGGACGGCCCGCTTCCTGCGCGCCTACGGACTTTCGGATCATCCCAACATTTTGGGCGGATGCCTCGCTTTCAGCCTGCTCATCCTGTTGACTCTCTTTCTGCGGAGTGAGCGCAAAAATTCTCTACTTCTCGGAATGTCTATTGCTCTATTAAGCCTCGCGCTCGTCTTGACCTTTTCCCGTTCGGCGTGGCTCGCCTTCGCGGCGGGATCGGTTTTCATCGTCTGGTTTGAAGCGAAGGCGCGGGGCTGGGCATTCCGCAAACCCCTTTTGTTGCTTTTCCTTTCCACGACGCTCGTTTTGCTTCCGTTCTTTGTGATGAATTCAAGTTATTTCGCCGCGCGCTTTAACGCAGGGCGGTCGTTCGAGGTGGTTCGCTCCGAGCGCGGCGCAGTGGAGGAGCGGTTGTTCCTCATCGAATCTGCCAATTATGTGTTTTCAAAATACCCGTTGACCGGTATCGGCATGTCCGTTTCTCCCCTCGCACTTCGCAATGAAATCCCCCAACTCCCTGAAACCTACAATTATCAACCCCCGCATTTTGTATTGTTGACGGTCGCGCTCGAGACCGGCATGTTCGGCGCAATCTTCTATTTCTTGTTGATGGTCCTGCCGTGGGTCGCGTTCTCGCGCCGCGCGGACCTGCGTGCGAATCCCCGCGTGATCGGCGCGATGGGATTATTGCTCGCGATAACAATCGTCGGCTTCTTCGATTACTACACATGGTTCTCGACCCCCGGCAGGCTGTGGCAATGGCTTGCTTGGGGTTTGGTCGCCGTCTCCATAGAATCCCCCTCTCCTTTAGGAGAGGGGCTAGGGGTGAGGTCTGAGTCCCCCTCTCCCTTTGGGAGAGGGGTTAGGGGTGAGGGTGCATCCACATGACCTTCCTCGACACCCTCTTCATCCCCGTCACCGTAATCTATTTTCTTGTCGTCACGACGCTGTTCATGTACGGCTTGAACTTTTTGTATCTTTCCTATCACGCGTGGAAGCGGCGCGGCGCGCTGGAGTCCAATCCTCCGCCTCTGGCGGTCGAGTCGCTGCCGGTTGTCACCGTTCAACTGCCGATCTACAACGAGTTGTATGTGGCGGAGCGGTTGATCGAAGCCGCCGCCGCGCTCGACTATCCGCGCGAGCGGTTCGAGATCCAAGTGTTGGATGATTCCACGGATGAGACAGTTTCACTCGTCGCGCGAACCGTGGAGCGCATCCGCGCGCGGGGCATTGACATCCACCATCTGCATCGCAAAGATCGTCAGGGATTCAAAGCGGGCGCGTTGGCTGACGGATTGAAAACAGCCAAAGGCGAGTTCATCGCCATCTTCGACGCGGACTTTGTTCCCCATCCCGATTTTCTCAAAAAGATCCTTCCGTACTTCGACGAAGATAACATCGCGTTTGTGCAGGCGCGCTGGGGTCATTTGAACAGCGGTTATTCGCTGTTGACCTTTTTGCAATCGCTCTCGCTCGACGCGCATTTCGCGGTGGAACAACTGGCGCGTTCGCAGCTCGGTTTGTGGTTCAACTTCAACGGCACGGCGGGCGTGTGGCGCAAAACCGCGATCATCGATTCGGGCGGATGGAAAGCCGAAACCCTCACCGAAGACCTCGACCTTTCGTATCGCGCGTATCTGCGCGGCTGGCGGGCGCGCTATGCGGGCGAGGTCGAAGTGCCGTCTGAACTGCCTGTGAGTTTCACCGCGTTCCGCCGCCAGCAGCACCGCTGGGCGCACGGCGGGTTCGACTGCGCGGTCCGTTATATTCCGCTCATTTGGAAATCCGATGCCAGCCTCGCGCGAAAGATTCAAGCGAGCCTGCATCTCACGGGTTATCTGATCCATTTGTTGTTGTTCGCGTGTGTGTTCTTGTATCCGCTGGTCGTCGCGCTCTCCGAGCGGTATCCGGGCTTGATCAGTCTGTTTGGTATCGCGGTCGTCTTCAATTTCACCGCGCTCGCGCCGATCGCATTGACGGCGGTCGCGCAGAACTCGTTACGTAAACGCTGGGTGGCTTTTCTGCCGTCCTTTATTATGTTAGCCGCGCTCGGCGCGGGTCTCATGCTCAACACCTTGCGCGCCGCGCTCCAAGTGTGGGCTGGGCGCAGGGGCGCGTTCGAGCGGACGCCGAAATACGGCATCACCGCCCGCGCGCAAAAATGGGAATCAAGACGTTACTACGTCAAAGTGGACCTGCTCGTCGCCTTCGAGATTCTCCTCGGATTGTTTAACGTCGGGACTGTCTGGCTCGCGTGGCAAAATTCCAACTGGCTGATCGCGTTGTACGCGGCGATCTTCGCGGCTGGATTATTCTTCAACTCCGGTCTGACGATCCTGCAAGCGGTTCAACGCCGCTTCCCTCGCGGACTGGCGGCTGATTCTGCCTAGGTGACGTTTCCATGCCCTCCGCGTTGACCTCCCACGAGCGCGCCGTCCTCGAAGCCCTGACCTACTCGGACATCTTCGACTATCCATTGCGCTTCGACGAACTGCAGCGGTATCTTCCCGTGCGCGCCGAAGCGGATGAATTGTCCGCTGCGTTGGCTTCCTTGAACGGACGGGTTGGAATGCGTGAAGATTATTTTTTTCTTGCAGGTCGAGACGCAATCGCGGACATTCGCAAACAGCGCGAGGCGCGTTCGAGAACATTTTTACCGATCGCTCTGCAGTACGGACGCATCCTCGGCTCTCTGCCCTTCGTCCGCATGGTCGCGTTGACCGGGTCTTTGGCGGTGCTGAATATTTCCAAGAACGCCGACTTCGACTACATGCTCGTCACCGAGAAGGGACGCGTGTGGACAGCGCGCGCCTTCGCGCTGTTGTTCAATCGAATTGTGCGTCCGTTCGGTCACACCATTTGCCCGAACCTCATCGTCTCCGAATCCGCGTTGGAGTGGCCCTTGCATGATCTTTATTCTGCCCGCGAATTGATTCAGATGATTCCGATCACAGGGATGGATACCTATCGGAAGCTCTTGGAGGTCAACATGTGGGCGCAAGAAATTCTCCCGAATGCCCAGACTTCCGAAGTCTCGCAGACTTCGGAAGTCTCGCTCCAAAAGGTATTTGAACTACCATTCCGTGGCAGCCTCGGCGACAAGTTCGAATCGTGGGAAATGACCCGCAAGATCGCGCGCTTTTCTAAACAGCCCGGCTTCGGCGAAGAGACGGTCTTCACGGCCGAGGTCTGTCAGGGAAATTTTCATCACCACCGCAAATGGACACATGAACTCTATCAGCAGAGATTGAATGGTTTGAGCAACAGTTCCCCTCTCCCTGTGGGAGAGGGGGTAGGGGTGAGGGCAATATGACCACCGTCCTCCTCGGACAATCCTACTACCTGCGCTTCGACCCGAAATTGTGGGAAGCCATGCAGCCCTATCCGCCGCTGGGGACGATGTACGCCGCGAGTTGGCTTCGTCAACACGGATACGAGGTCGCGCTGTTCGACGCCATGTTGGCAGAGTCGGAGGAGGAATGGGCGGCCGCGCTCGATGAGCATCAGCCTCGCTACGCGATCGTTTACGAGGATAATTTCAACTATCTCTCCAAGATGTGCCTCCTGCGGATGCGCGAAGCCGCGTTCAGGATGATTCAAATGGCGAAGTCGCGCGGATGCGTTGTCGTCCTCTGCGGCGCGGACGCGACCGATCATTTCAAGGACTATCTTGCGCAAGGGGCAAACTACTGCATCCTCGGCGAAGGGGAGGAGACTCTGCTTGAGTTGTTGAACCAGCTCGAAGGACGAAGCGAAGCGAGTCTCGATTCCATTCTCGGTCTTGCATACGAATCTCCAGTCTTTAATCTCCAATCGGAAATCGGAAATCGAAAATCGAAAATCGTACATTCACGCCGCCCCGACATCACGGACCTCGACAAACTTCCCTTCCCCGCGTGGGATTTGGTTGACATCGAGCGTTACCGCAAAATCTGGATGTCGCGCCACGGTTACTTTTCGATGAACATGGTGACGACGCGCGGCTGTCCGTATCATTGCAACTGGTGCGCCAAACCGATCTGGGGACAGCGTTACAACTCGCGCTCGCCTGAGAATGTGGTTGCGGAGATGAAATGGCTGAAAGATACGTTCGCGCCGGATCACATCTGGTTTGCGGACGATATTCTGGGATTGAAACCGAAATGGATCGAAAAGTTTGCCGACTTGTTGATCGAAGCGAATGCGATCATTCCCTTCAAGTGTCTGCAACGCGCAGATCTGGTCAATGAGAAGACTGCCGCCGCGCTCGCCAAGGCGGGATGCAAGACTGTTTGGATCGGCGCTGAGTCGGGCTCGCAAAAGATCCTCGACGCGATGGACAAGGGCGACACGGTGGAGGACATTTACAACGCGGCGCGGTTGTTGCGCGCGAACGGGATCGAAGTGGGATTCTTTTTGCAGTTCGGCTACCCCGGCGAGACGTGGGAGGATGTGCAAAAGACGTTGAAGATGGTGCGCGAGTGCGCGCCCGATGACATCGGCATTTCGGTATCGTATCCGCTGCCCGGAACAAAGTTTTATGAGCGCGTGAAGTTGGAACTGGGCGAAAAACAAAATTGGACCGACTCGGAAGACCTGGCAATGCTCTATCGCGGTCCCTTCCCAACGGAGTTTTACAGAATATTGCATGGACGCGTTCATTATGAGTTTCGCGCATGGAAGGCGTTGCGCAAACCGTCGCTGCGCGGATTGGTCAATATTCCGCGCAACCTTGCGGGACTTGTGCGGAGCGAAATGCAATTGAGGAGTTATGTATGAGTGATCGTGTGTTGAACGGCAGCGCTTTCGAAACCGTCGCCGAAGCCTACAACCGCAACGCGGACAAATACGACGAGTTCATCGAGAACAACCCCAATCTTCAGCGGATGAGGCAAAAAGTGTACACGCATGTAACATCGTTGCTTCCACAAGGCTCTCGAATTTTAGACCTCGCCTGCGGCACAGGCACCGACGCGTTCTGGTTCGCCCAGCACGGATACACTGTCCACGGCGTGGACATCTCCGACGGCATGTTGAACCGTGCCAAAGAAAAGGCGAAACAGCTCGGGTTGGAATCCCGCGCCACATTCGAACATCTCTCCTACACCGAGCTTGGCAAACTCGACAAAGATCAATTCGATTGCACCTTCTCCAACTTCGGCGGGTTGAACTGTGTCTCTGACCTAAAACTCGTCGCGGACGAAGTGCGTCCGCTACTCAAGCCCGGCGCGAGGATCATCTGGGCGCTCATGCCGCCGTTCTGTTTATGGGAATCCGCCATGCTCCTCCGCGGACGATTCAAACTCGCCACGCGGCGCTTCAAGGGTAAGTCTACGGTTTACAAGGAAGGATTGAATTATCCCGTGTACTACTACACACCCAGACAGGTCGCTCAGGCGTGGGGAAGCGGTTTTCAACTCGAATCCGTCCGCGCGCTGTCGGTCATCACGCCGCCCGCCACGAACAAGGACTTTGCGCTCAAACGTCCGCGCATGTTTGAGTTTCTGAGCAAACTCGATGATGCGGTTGAGTCAAAATTTCCGTTCAAATATTGGGGAGATTTCACCGTCGTCACGCTTCAACATCGTGCCTAACGAAAATTCCGTTCGCCAAAATTCCTTCTGGCTATTATTCTCTCGTCTCACCGCGCAAGGGCTTGCAATCCTTTTCATTGCTCTCATCGCCCGCCGCCTCGACATTCAATCCTTCGGTCAATTCACATTTATTGCCGCGTTCGTCCTCATCGGCAACACCTTCACCAACTTCGGCACCGACACGTACATCATCCGTGAAGTGGCGCGTACAAAACAAATCACGCCGCTTGTTCCACGCGTACTCGGCTTGCAAATTCTACTTTCTGCTTTTTGGGTTCTCGTCACCGTCAGCCTCAAATCCAATTCTCCGCTTCTCCTCTATTCCCTTTCGCTCTTTCCTCTTTCCATGTTCTCCGTCGCCGCCGCGTCGCTTCGCGCCTTCGAACGCATGGATCTGGTCTGGACTCTCAGCCTCGCCAACGGTCTCGTTCAACTCATCGCGGCTTTGCTCGCTTCGGATTTATGGACTCTCTGCTTGTTCCTCCTCATCGGACAGACTCTCATCGCCGTATTTTCCTACCTAGTCTGCGCCGCTTCGCTTCCGACGTTCAGCCTGCTTCCGCTCGTGGACCCTCGTCCTCTCCTCAAATTGACTCTCCCCTTCGCCGCGCTGACGCTGCTCCTCGTCCTCTCGCAGCGCCTCGGCGTGCTCACCGTCTCTGCCCTCCTCGGCGACTCATCCACCGGCATCTTCTCCGCCGTCGCCCGCGTGGTGGATGGACTCAAACTCGGGCATTACGCCATCCTCGGCGCGTTGTTGCCCGTCATTTCACGAGGAACTCTCGAAGCGAAACAGAAATTTCGCAAAGGGTTTGTCTTCCTCATCGGCTCGACTTTGTTGATGGCGGTTTTCCTTTCCGTGTTCCCGCGAATCGTTATTCTGATTCTCTACGGAGAAAAATTCACCGCCGCAATTCCATTGTTGTCCCTGCTGGGCTGGAGCTTGATACCGTACACCGTCTCCTCCTTCGTTTCTTACGACCTCATCGCGCAGAGACGTGAAAAGACTCTGGTGAAAGCAACGGCGATTTCGCTTGTAATATTTCTTGTTTTGTATCTTTGGTTGATCCCATCATTCAACCTCATCGGAGCGATCTACGCCGCACTGGTCGGTGAGATAATACAGGCGACTATCTTTGTCATTGCGAGGAGGCGATAGCCGACGAAGCAATCTTCAACTCACGAACATACACCGTAGGTCGCCACTGATCACCGCTCACTGGTAACCTGCAACTTGCAACTTGAAACTTGCGAACATGCCTTCTTTCTCAAACACCCCCATCCTCACCCCCTCTGCCCTCCTCGCCTACCGCCGCGCGAACGGACAATTGCCCGATTTCCCTCCGCCGCGCGCGGTGATCTTCGCTCCGCAAAAGAGTCTGGCAGAGTATGTTTTGAGAAAACATTCCGTAAAACAAATCAAAGGTTTTTTGGGCGAGTTTTATCTCTTCAAACGCACGAACGGACAGGTCGCTCTCTCCACGAACTTTGGCATCGGTTCACCCGTCATCGGCGGGTTGACCGATGAATTCGCCGCGCTGGGCGTGAAGCAATTTATTTTGATCGGTATGGCAGGCGGCTTGCAGCCCGAATTGACGACGGGTAGTCTCGTACTTTCCAAGAGCGCGATTCGCGGCGAAGGAGTCTCGCAACATTATCTTCCCGCGAATCGAACGGTTGATTCGTCGCCGGAAATCATTCAGGGTATCAGCAAGGTTCTCACAAAACAAAATCAACCTCACAGTCTCGGCGTCACATGGACGACCGACGCGCCGTTCCGCGAACTGCGCAGGGATGTGCTTCGGCATCAACAACAGGGAGTCCTTGCGGTGGAGATGGAAGCCGCGGCGATGCTGGCGGTGGCGAAGGCGAATCAATTATCAGGTGCCGCGTTGTTCGCCATCGCCGACCAGCTTTCTGGTGGAGAGTGGCGCATGGCGCCGGAATTGAATCCCGCGCAAAAGGGATTGTCCATTTTGTTCGAGGCGGTTTTCGCATACCTGACCGAAAAATCGAGTTGAGCGATCGCGCCAACCGTCGGCGCAGAGTCGTTTCTAATTGCAACGGTTTTGCCAGTTTGCGCGAGCGAGGCACGCACTCTTTGTAAGATATCGTATGCTATACTCCGACCCGATCGTTTATCACTGCGCCTATGATAGTGTTCGGAGGAAACGATGGGCTGGTTAAGAAATCGTACAGTACAAAGATTTGCCTTAGTCGGATTTCTTGGGGGTCTCGTGTTCTTGATCGTAGGGCTGTGGCTCGAATTCAGCAAGAATAGTCTGCCTCTGTCGCTTTGGTCTTTTCTCTACATTCATAAAACCGAACCGATCATCTTCGTCGTTGACCTCGCCCCGGTCGTGCTGGGCTTCGTGGGCGGCTTGTTTGGGGTGCAAAAGAGCCTTTCAGAAACGATCACGCTCGCAAAGAAGGAATGGGAGGCGATCTTCGATTCGTTCTCCGATCTGTTGTTCATGACCGACTCCGAAGGTCGCGTGGCGAGATGTAACCACGCAGTGGTCGATCGCCTGAACCTCCCGTTTCACCGCGTGATCGGAAAGCCTTTGATTGAACTGCTCGGAATGCGCGAGTTAGGCGACCTGCCGGGAAAGGACAATGCTCACCATGAACTTCCATGGTTGGGGCGTATTTTCGAGGTAAATACATTTCTGCTGGGAGGCGAGGGAGAGGAGCAACATAAATTCTTCATTCTGCATGACATCACCGAACGACGCAAGGTGCGCGCGGAACTGATGCGCCAGAAGGAATTCTTTGAATCGTTGGTCCAGAACAGCCCTGCGGCCATTGTCGTTCTCGATAACGATGAGAAGATCATTTCATGCAACCCGGCGTTTGAAAACCTGTATGGCTACAAAGAAGACGAGATCCGAGGCGTTTTGATCGATACGCTGATCACGACGGAAGAGACTCATGCCGAGGCTCAGGAGTATACGCGTCAGGTCATGCAAACCACCGTGCATGCCTTCGGCAAACGTCGCCGGAAGGATCATTCGTTGGTTGACGTGGAGATCCTCGGTGTGCCGGTGATGGTGGCAGGCGAAAAGGTGGGAGCGCTCGCGATCTACCACGATATTTCCGAACTGGTTAAAGCCCGCAAACAAGCCGAGGAGTCGAGCCGCACGAAAAGCGAGTTCCTCGCAAACATGAGTCACGAGATCCGCACGCCGATGAACGGCGTGATCGGCATGCTGGAACTGGCGCTGGATACTCAACTTACTTCCGAACAGCGCGATTACCTGCAAACTTCCCTGCAAAGCGCGGAGGCGTTGCTCACGTTGTTGAACGACATTTTGGATTTCTCCAAGATCGAAGCGGGCAGGCTCGAATTCGAAAGCATTAACTTCAGCCTGCGGAACGCGGTCGAAGATGTGGCGTACACGCTCGCAAAGAGGGCGCAGGACAAGGGTCTTGAACTGGCATGTTTGATTCATCCGGATATCAACACGGATCTGCGCGGAGATCCGGGGCGTTTGCGACAGATCCTCGTCAACCTCGTCGGCAATGCGATCAAATTCACGCATCAGGGAGAAGTGGTGATCCGCGCGGAAGCCACCGAAGAGACCGAGACCCACACGGTCGTTCATTTTGCAGTGCAGGATACCGGCATCGGCATTCCCGTCGAACGACAGGGTGCGGTCTTCGACCGTTTCACTCAGGCAGACGGCTCGACCACGCGCAAGTATGGCGGCACAGGTTTGGGGTTGGCGATCAGCCGTCAATTGGTCGAGGCGATGGGCGGAAGAATCGGGGTGGAGAGTTCCCCCGGTATCGGAAGCACCTTCTGGTTCGATCTCACATTCGAAAAACAGCCGCGCAAGAAGCCGGTCACCGGACCGCTTACGCTGGGTCCCGTCAATTTAACGCAGGCGCGCATCCTCATTGTGGATGACAACCAGACCAACCGCATGGTGCTGACGAAAAACGTCGAAGCGCTTGGCTCGCGGGTGGAGGCTGTCTCCAGCGGCGCGAAGGGATTGGAAATTCTGCGCAATGCCCAGCGCGCCCGCGATCCGTTTCATGTGGTGTTGCTCGACATGCAAATGCCCGGCATGGACGGCGAACAAACCGCCCGCGCCATCAAGAGCGACCCGGCAGTGAAGGAAGTAAAGATCCTCATCCTGACGTCCATGGGTCAGCGCGGAGATGCCGCTCGCATGGAATCGCTGGGTTGTTCCGGTTATTTGCTCAAACCTGTAAAACAGCAGATGCTGTTCGATGCCATTATCGCAGTGCTCAACCGCGAAGAAGACAGCGAACCCGGGTTGATCACCCGGCACGTACTCTCTGAACAACGAAAGCTCGGCTTGCGGATTTTGCTTGCGGAAGACAACCCGATCAATCAAAAATTGGCGGTCATCTTATTGCAAAAAGCCGGGTATTCGGTGGATGCAGTTGACAACGGCGCGCTGGCTGTGCAAAAAATTCGCAACCAGCAATACAATGCGGTTCTCATGGATGTTCAAATGCCTGAATTGGACGGCTTCGAAGCCACCCAGCAGATTCGCGAGCTCGAAAGGGAAACCGGTGGGCACATCCCCATCATTGCCATGACCGCCCATGCCATGCAGGGCGACCGCGAACGCTGTCTTGCCGCCGGCATGGACGATTACGTCACCAAGCCGCTTGAACCGAAAGTGTTGTTCAGCGCGTTGGATCGCTGGGCTCAACTTCCTGCAGAGAGGAAGGAACCGTTCGAACCAGTCCAGGATTATTCGCATGACCAGAGCGCGTTCGTTGAAAACATAGATGATGGATTGTTCGGCGAGACCGCGCCTCCCGCTTCGGTCGCCGGGACGGCTGTTTCGCCAGCGTCGACCTTTGTTGTGCGGACCGATGTATCCCCTGTCGATTTCGATGCCGCCTTGCACCGCTTCGAAGGCGACCGCGAATTCATGCATGAAATGTTCAAGGAATACAAAGGTCACCTGCTCGAACGCGTGAAAGAAATTCAACATGCCATGCAGGCGGGCGATGCAAATCAAGTTGCCCGGCTCGCGCACAACCTCAAAGGCGTTTCATTGAATTTCAGCGCCAACCCGTTATCCGATATCGCCCTACACCTTGAAGAACTATGCAAACGCGAAGACTTGACCTCCGCGCCGTCCCTCGTAGCGCAATTGGAGGCGGAAGCCCAACGCGTCGAAGCCTTCCTGTCGGATCATGGCTACTAACTTACCTTATGCAGTCACAACTCCGAAGGAGTGAAATGATTATAGATTTGCAACGAAGAAACGAGCCAACCCCGAAGGGGTGTCATAGGCTTTACATGAAAGTATGCATCCTTTCGGGGTTGAAGGTGTGTAAGGTAAGTTACTAAACGATAAGGAGAGTACATGACTCGCATCCTTGTAATTGACGATGAACCGATCAATCACCAACTGGTGGCGCGCGCGCTTGCGCCGCTTCAGTGGGAGATCCACTTCGCCGATAACGGCAAGACCGGCATCGCCCAGGCGCGCAGCGTCAAACCCGATATCATCATCACCGATGTGATGATGCCCGATGCCAACGGCTATGAGGTCACTCGTACATTGCGCCGCGATTCTCAATTTGCGGCGACCCCCATCCTCGTGCTCACTGCGCAATCGGGCTTGCAGGATAAGCTGAAGTCGTTCGAAGCGGGTGCAGACGATCACCTCACCAAACCTTTCGAAGCCGCCGAATTGGTGGGCAGGGTGCAAGCGCTTCTCCGCCGGGTGGAAGCCGTAAAAACATCCAGTATGCAAACGTCCACCGGCGAACAGGCGCGCATGATCGCTGTCCACAGCCTGCGCGGAGGGACCGGTTGCTCCACTTTGGCTGTCAATCTCGGGGTCGGGTTTGCCTCCCTGTGGCGCGAACCATCCATCTTGCTCGATCTCACCATGACCGCCGGACAGGTGGCTCTCATGCTCAACATGACCCTCAAACGCACATGGGCAGACGTGGCACATTTATCCGGCGGCGAATTGGATTCGGACGCGTTGGGTTCGATCATCGGCAGTCACGAAAGCGGGTTGCACTTCATCGCCGCACCGACCTTCCCTGCGGAAGCCGAATCACTGCGCGCCGAAACGCTCGGCGCTGCCTTGAACTTGATCAAGAATCAATATCATTATGTGGTTGCCGACCTGCCGCACGATTTCAGCGACCTTGCCATTCAAGCGCTGGATGTTGCCGATATCATCCTGCTGGTCGCCTCACCGGACATGGCTTCCATTCGCGCCGTCATCGCCGCGTTGGATACCTACGATAAACTCGGATATGAAAAGGACAAGATCAAACTGGTCTTGAGCGCGCCCTTTCCTCAATCCAGTCTGACGAAAGAAAAGATCGAAGCCGCCGTTCGTACGCCTGCGCTTGCCACGATTCCCTATGTGAAGGACCTTTTCGTCGACGCCATCAATTTGGGGCAACCTCTCGTTCACGAAAAACCGAACGAATCCGTTTCTGCTTTACTTGAGGATTTCGCTTTCCACCTCAGCAAAGATGTTCACAAAAAAACAAAACCCGAATCGCCCACCGAGGCTTGGAAGCGGGTCTACCAGCGTTACCAGCAGAAAAAGAAGTAAGGAGAGCTATTGGTTCTTGATGCAATTGCACGGCATCAAGGCTGCGTACCCCCGCGAAATAAGAATTAAGATGAATTTATCAGAGTAACGACGCGCCTGATGACGGGCGGGTGATGAACACTTCGGGAGCGAGGGAAGTTTCGGCTTGATATTGTTTGGCAAGTGCGCTAGAAAATTCTTCGGCAAAATTTTTCTCAACCAGATTCACCGTGCAACCGCCGAAGCCTGCGCCGGTGAGCCGCGCGCCGTAACAGCCGTCGAGCGATTGCGCGATACGTGTCATCGCATCCAGTTCGGGGCAGGATACTTCGTACAGATCGCGCAGGCTGACGTGACATTCATTCATCAGCGTGCCAAAACCGCGCACATCTCCCGCTTCAAGCGACCGTTCCGCCTGCTTCACCCTCGCGATCTCCTCCACCACGTGACGCGCTCTCTTCCCAACCTCACGTGGAAGATTCTTTTCGAGCCGATTGAAATCATCCGATCCCACATCCCGCAATGACTTGATTCCCGGCAGTTCCTGTTGCAATAACACCACCGCTTCTTCGCACGCGGCGCGGCGTTTGTTGTATTCGCCAGAAGTCAATTTCCGACGCAGGGTCGTATCCGCGATGACGATCGAAACATGATCGGGCAGGGGCAGTGTCTTCCATTCGAGTGAACGGCAATCGAGCATAAGTAAACTTCCCTCCGAACCGCACGCCGACGCGAACTGATCCATGATGCCGCTCTGTACGCCGACGTATTGATTCTCGGCTCGTTGCGCGAGCAATGCAAGTTGCAGCGGTGGGAGGGTCCAGCCGCCGAGCGTCTGCCACGCGGTGGCAAATGCCATCTCTACCGAAGCAGAGGAACTCAAGCCTGCGCCGCGCGGCACATCCGAGGCAAAGACCGCTTTCATCGCAGGGGTTTTGAGATCCTTCTCGAGCAGACTCCACATCACTCCGGCGGGATAATGCGCCCAATCTGGCAGAGGAGTTGAATCGGTCTGGGATTTTGCCCGGATCGTTTGAGGGGAGTAAAAAGCCCACTGGTTCAGGTCCGCGGCAAAAATGGAGGAGTGAATCGTTTCTGAAGGTGAAAAGGCAATGTACGTTGCGCGGTCGATCGCGGCGGGCAAAACGAATCCATCGTTGTAATCCACATGCTCGCCCAGCAGATTAACCCTGCCCGGTGCGCGTGCGATGTGAGCCGGCTCAGCGCCGAAGATGCGCTGGTATATCTTCACAATGTCTTCAACCAGTTGCATGTGCCAATTGTAACAAGCGTTTAAGAGTATGGTTAGTTTTTTGGTCTTGGAAACGTCTGCCTGTATAATGGCGTGAAGATGAACGAGCCGAACCCTGTAGAAAGAAAGCGGTTACGGGATCGTGTGAAGGGAATGTTTCCATTCGCATCGGGAGTGTTTGCCGCGTTCCTCGCGTTCTTTTTGTACAATTTTCTTTTCCCCGCGAACCAATTATCCATTAAAGAAGTGAATGCTGTGGTGGCGAGCGCGCTTGCCTCCGCCACACCGCGTCCCGCGTTTTCAGCGGATGTGTATCAGGTCATACAACCATCGTTGGTCCTCATTCAGGTCGAATCTGACGGCGGCAACGGCGGAACGGAAAAAAGTTTGGGCAGCGGCGTGATCGTCAATGACTTTGGTCAGATACTCACCAGCCTGCACGTGGTGGCGGGCGCGCAAAAGATCGCGATCACATTTGCGGATGGCACACATACCGAGGGGCAGGTGATCTTGGAACAGCCCGAGATCGATATTGCGGTGTTGCAGCCGTTACAATTGCCGCGTGAATGGTACCCAGCGACGCTGGGAAACCCGGGCGCGATGCGCATTGGCGATGAAGCGTACGTGGTGGGTAACCCGTTCGGTTTATACAGTTCGATGAGCGCGGGCGTGATCTCCGGGTTCAATCGCACGTTCCAACCGCAGGGCTCTGCATTTAACATCCAAGGTCTGATTCAATTCGACGCGGCGGCAAACCCGGGCAATTCGGGCGGTCCGTTGTTGAATCGAGAGGGTCATGTGGTGGGAATCGTCACAGGAATCGTCAACCCGACCGATGAAAGTTTCTTTGTAGGAATCGGGTTCGCGGTGCCGATCGGGACGGCGACCGGCGGGATGGGTTCGCCGCCATACTGAGGACTTGGTAAATGGTAATTTGTGATTAGAGACTTGAGATCAGAGATTAAGAGGGTTGAGAATTTGGGGAAGTGGAGAATTATTACTGGATGGTGGTTGGGTAGCCCTGAGCGGGGTTTGCGAAGGGCGTATCGAAACCACCAATAGTTGAAATTGCAATTAAAATGCGATTGGAGAATTTCATGGCACATACTTCTGAAAACCGAACGCCGATGGAAAAAGTATTATATGAAGTGAAGAAGGTCATCGTCGGGCAGGACCATTTGCTTGAACGAATGATCGTGGCACTGCTGGCGCGCGGACATATCCTCGTCGAAGGCGTGCCGGGGCTGGCGAAGACGATGGCGATCAAGACGCTTGCCGAGTCGATTGGCGGGGAATTCAAGCGCATCCAATTTACGCCCGACCTCGTCCCTGCCGATCTGATCGGCACGCGCATCTACAACCAGAAGACCGGCAAATTCGAAACATCGTTGGGTCCCGTGTTCACGAATCTGTTACTGGCAGATGAGATCAATCGTGCGCCCGCTAAAGTGCAGAGCGCCTTGCTCGAGGTAATGCAGGAGCGACAGGTCACCATCGGGCGCGAGACACACAAAGTCCCCAATCCGTTTTTGGTGTTGGCGACGCAGAATCCCATCGAGACGGAAGGCACCTACGCATTGCCCGAAGCGCAAGTGGACCGCTTCATGCTCAAGGTGCTGGTTGGCTACCCCACCTCGACGGAGGAATTCGTCATCGTGGAGCGGATGACCGCCGCGCTGCAAACCGTGCAAAATGTATTGACCACCGAGCAATTGGTTGCCCTCCAAAAGCAGGTGGATAAAGTGTACGTCGATCCCGCGTTGATGGAGTATGCCGTGCGCATGGTGACCGCCACACGCAAACCCTCCGATGTGGGCTTGAAGGAACTCGAACGCTACATCATGTTCGGCGCAAGCCCGCGCGCTTCGATCAACCTGATCCTCACGGGCCGCGCGCTCGCCTTCGTGCGCGGACGCAACTACGCCCTGCCGCAGGATGTGCTCGATATGGCTCTCGATGTAATGCGTCATCGCATCGTGCTGTCGTATGAAGCGCTCTCTGAAAATGTGACGGGCGATATTTTGCTGAACAAGATCCTTGATCGCATCCCCATCCCGGTGGTGCCATTGCATGAACATGTCAACGTCGGCAGTAACGCCTGAGCGCGTACTCCTGCGCCTCGATTGGGACGTCATCCGCCGCCTCGACGGTATGTTGCAGGGCGATTATCGCACGCTGTTCTACGGCTTCGGCGTGGATTTTGCCGATCTGCGCGAATACCAGCCGGAAGACGATATCCGCTATATCGATTGGAACGTCACCGCGCGCATGGATACGCCCTACGTGCGGCAATATCACGAAGACCGCGAGATCACCGGGTGGTTCTTGCTCGACCTGAGTCCCTCGATGGATTTTGGCACCACCGCTACCGCGCGTGAGAAACGAACCTTGCTCATTGATTTTGTGGCGGTCGTTGCCAGATTGTTGACGCGTCACGGGAATCGCGTGGGGGCGATGATGTTCGGGAACGGGAACCAGCAGACCGTCCCGGCGCGAGGCGGAAAACTACAGGTGCTGCGTCTCATCAACGATATGATGAAACAACCGCGTCAAACGCGCGCGCCGTTCACGAATCTCAAATCCTTTCTCGACGGCGCGTTGAATTCGATCAAACGACGTTCGCTGGTGTTCGTCATCTCCGATTTCATCAGTGAACCGGGCTGGGAACGTTCGCTGAGTCTGTTGAATCGACGGCATGAGGTGATCGCGGTCCGCCTGTTCGACCCGCGCGAGGAGGAGTTGCCCGACGTGGGCATGGTGGTGATGGAAGATGCCGAGACCGGCGCGCAAATGTTCGTGGATACGCACGACCTCAAGTTTCGGAAGAAATTCTTTGCCGCCGCGCAACAACGCGAACAAAATTTGAACGCCGCGTTCAAACGCGCAGGCGTGGATGTGCTTCCGCTTTCGACGGAGGATGATATCGTTCGTTCGATCGTGCGGTTTGCAAAGCAAAGGCAACAGGTTAGAAAGAATTAGATACATAGAGAATAGAGATTAGAGGACCAGTCACCAATCTCTACTCTCTACTCTCTGGCATTTATGTCATTCCTCTGGTCTTCCCTCCTCTATCTTTTGTTGTGCGTTCCGTTGTTGGTCTTGTTGTATCAACGAATTCAAAAACGGAAGCGCGAAGCCGCTGCGCGCTACGGAGGTTTCGGTGTATTGCAGGATTCGTCGGGCGGCAGACCCACGCGGCGAAAACTTCCCGCGCTCCTCTTTTTGATCGCGATCTCGATTCTTGTCCTCTCTCTTGCACGCCCTCAGGCGATGATCAGCCTGCCGCGTATCGAAGGCACCGTCATTCTCACGTTCGATGTCTCGGGGAGTATGGCGGCAGACGATCTCAAACCCACTCGCATGGAGGCGGCAAAAGCCGCGGCGCTCGAATTTGTGGATACCCAGCCGACCAGCGTGGATATCGGCGTGGTCGCGTTTAGCGACGGCGGCATCACGGTGCAAAACCCGACCGGCGAACGGAGTGAAGTAATCGACACCATCGAACGCCTCGTGCCTCGCCGCGGTACATCGGTTGGTAATGGGATTCTCGTTGCGCTCAACACCATCGCGGTGGATGCCGGCGATCCGCCGTTCTTGAGCGCGAGCAATATTCCCGATACACCCCCTCTGCAATCGGATACTGCGCCTCAAACGGGAGCTGTTCCTGAGGGCTGGTATCCATACTCTGCGATCGTCCTGTTCAGCGATGGAGAGAACAACCAAGACCCGGACCCGGTCACTGCGGCAGACCTTGCCGCAGACCTCGGTGTCCGTATTTATACGATCGGCATCGGCACGGCGGAAGGTGCGACCATTACCGTGGAAGGTTTCACGGTCCACTCGCAGTTGAACGAGCCGATCCTTCGATATATTTCAGCCACGACCGGCGGAGCCTATTACAACGCAGGGAACGAGGAAGATTTGCGCCGTATCTACGACGACCTTGAGCCAAAGTTGACCGTCCGACCCGAAGAAATGGAGATTACTTCGGTTCTGGCCGGACTGGGTATCCTGCTTTTCATCATCGGCGGTGCGATCTCGCTCCTCTGGTTTGGGCGCGTACTATGAGTATGTTGTGGCCCAGCGCCCTCTATGGATTGCTTCTTCTACCCCTACTTGTTGGGGCATATTTCTGGCTGCTGAACCGGCGCAGGCGATTTGTCATTCGATATTCCAGCCTGTCGTTAGTGCGTGAGGCGGCATCGCATCAATCGTGGTTGCGGAGGCATTTGCCATTCATATTTTTCCTGTTCGCGCTCGCCAGTTTGATCCTTGCCCTCACGAGACCGACAGCCGAGATCGTCGTTCCCTCGAACCGCGCCACGATCATCCTTGCCCTCGATATTTCTCGCAGCATGTGCTCCACAGATATTCCGCCTAACCGTCTGGTTGCCGCCCAGGAAGCCGCGATCGAATTTGTCAAGAGTCAGGATGAAGGCACCCAGATCGGCGTCGTCGCGTTCGCTGGTTTTGCCGAGTTGGTTCAACCTCCCACCAAGGATAGAACCCTGCTTGCCAACGCGATCACGAATCTTCTGCCTGCGCGTCGGACTGCGATCGGAAGCGCGATCTTGCGTTCCATCGACGCCATCTCCGAGATCGACAGCCGAATCCCGCCGACCCTGCCGGGTGAATCGGTCGCATCGATTCCCGAGGGAGGGTTCGCCCCGCACATCATCGTCTTGCTCACCGATGGCTCGAGCAACGCGGGACCTTCTCCGTTCACCGCCGCCAACGAAGCGGTCGCGCGCGGCATCCGCGTCTACACCATCGGGTTCGGCACGATCAACAATACTTCGCCCATGATTTGCGGTGATGCGTTTTCCGAGAGCGACCCGTTCGGCGGTCCCGGGTTTGGGTTCGGCAATCCGTTTGGCGGGGGCGGAGGGTTCCGCCGGGAATTGGATGAGGTCACGTTGAAACAAGTGGCGGACATGACCGGCGGCACATATTACGCGGCGACGAGCGCCGGCGAATTGCAGGATGTATTCCGCAACCTGCCCACCTATCTGGTCGTCACGCGCGAGACGACGGAGATCAGCGCGCTCTTCAATGCCGTTGCTGTGTTGTTGATGCTCCTCGCTTTCTATCTATCGGTGAGTTGGAATCCGTTGATGTAGGGGAGTATTCACATATAATTCAACTATGATGACAAAAAGTAAAACAGTTACCGTGATCGGCGCAGGTCTCGCCGGTCTTTCCGCCGCGTACGAATTGCACCGCGCCGGGTGGAACGTCATTGTGCTCGAAGCGCGGAACCGCGTGGGCGGACGCGTGTACACGCTACGAGAATTTTCCCATGGGCTGGTTGCCGAGGGTGGAGGCGAGTTCATCGAAGAGACTCACACGCGCATGATCGCGCTGGCGAATCAATTCGGTTTTAAACTCGCGCCCGCAACGAGTTGGCGCGGCGGCGAGAAGGATTGGGTATCGTTCGACGGCAAGTCGGGTCCGCTCACCGATGCGAGCGTCTGGGGTTTCAACCTCGCCGAGGAAGTGGACCGCGAATGGGAATTTTTGGCAGGGTTGAGCCAATTCGTTTCAGACCCGCATCAGCCTCACCTGGCGCGCGAGGCGGAACGCCTTGATTCACGGTCCGCGCAGGATTGGATTCAATCGCTGGACGTGCATCCATACGCCAAACAATATTTTGCCCAGCACATCCGCTCAGAATATACCTGCGAGCCGGAGCGATTTTCATTACTCGACCTGTGCCGCAACGCGAAGATGTATTATTTCGAAACGGATCGTTCGCCGAGTATGCGCGTTTTGGGAGGCAACGACCAGATTCCCCGCGCGCTTGCGGACGCGTTGCCCGATGTGCGCTTCAACGCCGTCGTTGACTCTGTGCGCCTCACATCGGACGGGGTGTCTGTCGCCTATCGTCAAGCCGATTCGCACGTGACGCTTGATTCGGATTTTGCCGTCCTTGCCGTGCCGCTTACCACCGCGCGCTTGATTGATTTCCATTCATCGTTACCTGTCACCTACCAGCGGCTCGTGGACGAAATTTCATACGGTGCAGTGACGAAAGTATTGATCGAATATCGCAAACGGTTCTGGAATGAACGCGGCTGGTCGGGCAGGCTGACCACCGACGCGCCGATCGTGATGACGTGGCATGCCACGAGTCACTTTAAACACGAACGCGGCATCATCACAGCCTACACCGGTGGCGGTCCCGGCGCGGCGCTTTCCGCAATGAGCGATGAAGAGCGGATCGAAACGGCGGTCGCCGAGATCGAGAAACATTTTCCCGGTTCCTCGAAGTTGATCGAAAACGCGGCAACGATCGCGTGGTTGAACGAACCCTTCACACGCGCCTCGTACATGGCGCTCGCGCCCGGCGACGTGTTGAAACATTGGAAAACATTGTTTCAACCGGCAGGTCGTTTGTTCTTTGCAGGCGAACACGCCACGCCGATTCAAGGATTCATGGAGGGCGCGGTCGAAAGCGGTCAACGCGCGGCGCGCGAAATCATTGGAGCGTCATGAGCGAAGAGAAAAAATATTTCTGGGCGGGGGTTCGGGCCGAGATTCCCCTCCTGATCGGGGTCTTCCCCTTCGGCATGATCTACGGCGCGCTCGCGCTGGGCGCCGGGTTATCCACTGCCGCGGCGCAGATGATGTCCTCGATGGTGTTCGCGGGTTCGGCGCAGTTCATTACTACGCAACTCGTGAAGGATTCGGCTCCGGGCTTTGTCATCGTGTTGACGATCGCTGTGGTGAATTTGCGGCACATGTTGTACTCCGCTTCGCTCGCCCCTCATCTAGCCTCGCTTTCCACGCGCTGGAAGACCTTGTTAAGTTACCTCCTCACGGACGAGGCGTATGCTCCCAGCATCATCCATTATGAAAACGAAGGGGTGAAGCCGAACAGTCATTGGTTCCTCTTCGGCGCGGGGCTGGCGCTATGGGTCAGTTGGCAGACCAGCACCGCTCTGGGGATTTTCCTCGGCGCGGCGATCCCCGATTCATGGTCGTTGGATTTTGCGCTGCCGCTCACCTTCATCGCGATGGTCGTACCTGCCTTGAAGAATCGTCCTGCAATTGCCGCGGCAATATCGGCTGGATGCGTCGCGCTTGCCGCGTATTCGCTCCCGTACAAACTGGGTTTGATCCTTGCCGCGTTGGTGGGAATCGCAATCGGGACATTTTTGGAAGACAAGACGCAATCAAAACCCAAACAGGATCTGCCGATCCAAGCCAACCTGCGCCGGTCATTGGACGAATGACGATGTCTATGATTGGTTTTAGAATCCCGGAGATGAGATGAATATTTGGTTTGTCATGCTACTGGGCGGGTTGATCACGTTCGGGATGCGGTTCTCGCTCGTCTACGCATTCGGCAGGTTGCACGTCCCGGAAACGATGCGCAAGGCGTTGCATTACGTCCCCCCGGCTGTCCTGTCTGCCATCGTTTTCCCGGAATTGTTCATGCGTTCAGGCGAGTTGCATTTATCGTTGGATAATTACCGGCTGCTGGCAGGGTTGATTGCCGTGGTCGTTGCGTGGGTCAGCAAAAACACACTGATGACCATCCTTGCAGGGATGGTCGCGTTATTCCTCTTGCAGTTTTTCGGCGCGTAGTTTACACGTAGATCGTGTGGATCTGATCGCCCCCATCGCGTTTTGCCATCGAGACCGCCTCTTTCGTCCGTTCGACCAGCGCGTCGATGTCTGTTGAAACAGTGACGCGCGCCGAAGAGACGATGCCTGCGCTCAGGCTGACCTTTAACTCTGTGCCGTCGAGCATGGAGATTCTGGTGTTGGCGATCCCCTTGATGATCCGGTCGGCGATCTTTTCCGCGTCGGCGCCGATCACGCCGGGCAGGATGAGCAGGAAGGTGTCCGCCTCGAAGCGTCCCAAACCATCATAGGGCCGGCTTTTCTCGCGGATGCCTTGCGCGATGACGGTCAACACATCGTTGCCGATGTTGCGCCCGTATTTTTCATTCGTGGCTTTGAAATTGTCCACATCGAAGGCGATCAGGCTCAGCGGAGCCTGGCCACGGCGCGCGCGTTCGAGTTCGCCGCGCGAGAAGATCATGAACGCGATCTGGTTCAGCGCCCCGGTCAGCGTATCCACCATGGCGAGGTTATCGAGCGTATCTTTCGCGTGGACGAGGTTGTCGCCGAGGGCGAGAATCCGCTCGCCGATGTGCACGCGCGATTTCAACTCGGCAGGGACGATGGGCTTGTTGAGGTAATCGTCCGCCCCCAAACGAGGTGTGGTCACGTCGGCATCCTGTACTTTGGCGGTGATCAAGAGGATGTAGACGTAATACGGCGGCTTCGCTTCGCGCACTTTACGGATGAACGCTTTTTCATCCATATCTGTGTTGGAACGATCGCCGATGATGAATCGAATATCACCGTTCTGGAGCAGGTATAACGCGGTGTCGCTGTTCTCGGCGTTGACGATCTCATGCCCGTTCACCTGCAACACGTGTTGGATGACGGTGCGTTCCATCAGATCATTGTTGAGGACGAGGATCTTCATTTCTCAAGCAACTCCTTGGCTGATTATATCCCACTCTGTAAATTTTTCTGTTGCGTTGACAAACCCTATCTCCCATAGTAATATTTGCGGCGCTTTGCCTATGCCGAGGTAGCTCAGTGGTAGAGCAGGGGACTCATAAGCCCTTGGTCGAGAGTCCGAATCTCTCCCTCGGCACTAAAAGATCACCGCAAGGTGGTCTTTTTTTGAAGATGTCAATTCTCCTCCAACGGATTGAACCCACGCCCTCATGCGACTCAAAGACGCTTCGGGCGACGGGACGGCTGGATCAGTTTCTTCAATTTATACTCCTCTTCACACACTGAGGATACAATTGACCCGCCATGGACACTCTCCTCAAAAACTTCACTCTCATCGACGGCACGGGGTGCGAGCCGGTCAAAGACGCGGTTATCGCTATCCGTGAGGGAAAAATTTCCCATGCCGGACCAGCCTCCACGTGGAAAGAAGCGGGCGGAGAATTTGTCACGGTTGATCTGCGCGGGGGATACGTCCTGCCCGGGTTGATTGACGCGCACGTCCATCTCTCAGGCTCCGGTGAAGCGGACAGTCAATTCTATGCGCCGGCGGGGCAGATGGCGTTGAAGATTCTATCGAACGCGCAGAAGAATCTGGCGGCGGGAGTCACAACCGTGCGCGACCTCGGCGGCTGGAGCGAACTCGAATTCGACGTGCGGCGATCCATTCAACGCGGTGACTTCGCCGGTCCGCGCATGTGTCTGGCTGGCAGATTTATTTCCATCACCGAAGCGGGCGCGGATTATTACGCCGGCATGTATCGCGTGGCGGACGGCGTGGACGAAGTGCGCAAGGCGGTGCGCGAACAAGTGAAGCACGGCGCGGACGTGATCAAGATGGGCGTGACCGGCGCGGTTCTGGTGGAAAGCGGCGTGCCCGGCGTGACGCATTTCAACTCGGATGAAATTCAGGCATTAGTTGATGAAGCGAAGAAATTTGGCAAGCCTGTGGCGATGCACGCGCACGGTATTGACGGAATCCGCAAGGCGGTGGAAGCGGGAGTGACCACGCTGGAACATGGCACGTATTTGTTCCGCGACCCGGGTGTGATTCAACTCATGGCGGAGCGCGGGGTCTTTTTGGTGCCGACCTTGAAGGTGGGTTGGGATATTATTTTGGCAGAGAAGTCGAACATTCCTGATTGGATCATGCAAAAGAATAAGGATTCACAGGGCGACGCGGCGAAAAGTTTGAAGATGGCGTATGAAGCGGGCGTTCCGATTGCGATGGGATCAGACGTAGGTACGCCGTTGAATTATCACGGCGGGAACGCGCTCGAAGTGTATTGGATGCACAAGGCGGGACTCCCTGTGATGGATTCCATCGTCGCGGCGACAGGCAACGCGGCAAAAGCATTAGGCTGGGACGCGTGGCTGGGCACGCTCGAAGCAGGCAAGGTTGCGGATTTGATCGTGCACGAAAAGAATCCGCTGGAGGATTTGCGCGCGCTCGCGGATAAAGAGAGTTTGCGGTTCGTGATGAAAGATGGATTGATTACTGCGTACAACGTACTGCGTAAGGATGAATTGCCGAAGGAGTTGTTGGCTAGGCAAGTATTAAGTGTTTAGCGTAATCCTTCAACAATCTTACTTTCCAAGACGGATGACGTTCTCCTTCGAGTTCTTCACGTCGAACGGTCCATGTTGTTCCCATTGGTCATTATAAAACGTGGCGACGGTGTACGTCCCCTTGGGAACTGAAAAGGATAGTTTGCCTTTATCGTCGGTCACGCCTTGTGTGACATACGCACCTGATGCATCATAGAGAACTACCCGAATTCCTGACGCGGATGAATCTTTTCCTCCTTTGCCGGTAACCACTACCTTGATCCGCATCGTAACCAATTCTTCGGGAGCAGTGGTGGGCGTGGTTGTTGGCTCAACAACAATGACTTCCACAACAGGCGGACGAGTGGGATCAGGGTCAGCCAGCGCCAGAGTGGCAGTAGGAGTCGGGGGAGGCGCAGTGAATATGGCTGTCGGAGTCGCAGTCGTTAGAACCACAGGCTCCTCTTCCGCCGACTGACAATCGTCGTTCCCCAGTTCCGCGCATATTTTTACGAAGCCTCTTTCAACCGATCCTCCTGTCAGGGTGAGAGCGGAGATCGTGGCTAGTGCAAGGATTCCGAGCAATACCGCGTATTCAACAAGTCCTTGCCCGCGCGCGGCGTGCATGCGGTGACGTGAGAAGAAATTAATAAGAGAATTGTCCATTGATTCAGTCCTTTACATTTACTGGCATTGCAGTTCCAGCCCGGTTTGCGGGGTTTCCTGCGGGGTGGAGAAAGAGTCGAGTTTCTGCATCCATTCCCCCGTCAGGCTGGAGGCGGCGCTTTGAAAATAAGGATTCGCTGTCTGGCAATCGCCGGCGTAATACGTTGCCCAGCCGATCGCATTCAACGCCTCCGCACCGCTCGGTTTCAAATTAAGCCATGCATTGAAGGCATCCAATGCGGCATCGAAACGACCCTCGCGCAGCGCAACCCAACCCGATAAAGCGAGATACTCTTGTTGAAGATCGGGCGGAACGGACGTCTGGATGGTAGTCAGTTGATTTCCTGCCGACGCGTACTCTCCCAGCAGATAAAAAGCCTTTGCCAGCGACAACGGTATCTCCACGCGTGTTGGGTAAGCGGTTAAGGCTATTTGCAGATCGTCGCGCGCCGGTTCAAAATTTCCCAATTGCATCTGCGCGAGACCGCGCGCGTAGGCGATGGCGCCGGCGTCGAACCCTGCCGCCTCTGCCTCATTGTATTTTTCAATCGCGGCTTCTGCATCTCCGCGCTGGTCGAAGATGCGGGCGAGATAGTAAAGGGTGGTCGCGTTCTTCGGGTTGTACACCCATGCTTCGGTGAGATGTCCGTAGGCAGTGTCAAAGTCGCCGAGGCGATACTCAGCCAAACCCAGATATTGATACGCCCCGGCATGTTCAGGTGAAATTTCGACGGCGCGGCTCAGGTGTGCCACCGCAGTTTCGTACTCGCGCAACTGGTAAGCGGACAGCCCTGCGCCGAACAGACTCGAAGTGCGATTCGGGTCCAACGCGAGAGCGGATTCGAAATGGGTCAGCGCTTCCGTATCACGGGCTAGCTGATACTCCGCCCAGCCGAGTTTTTCGTAGGTGTTGGGGTCTTGCGAGCCGACCTGTACGGCTTGCCGGTAATATTCCACTGCCGCGGCAAAATCGCCTGCCGCCATGACGCGGTCCCCGGCGGAAATGTAGTAGTCGCTCGATAATCGCTGTACAACGAAGAAACCGTACACCCCTAGGGCAAAAGCCATGGTTGCCAGAACGAGAAAAACGTTGCGTAGATGGAACATCCGCCGGAGGGGACGATTGAGAACATGCCGGTTCAGGTCCACCGTGATCGTTTCGCCCAGAGGCTCGTTGCAGTGCGGGCATACCGCAGCCTCAGGGTTGATCGGCTCGGCGCAATGCGGGCAACGCCGAATGGACGAGTTGCCCTCGCTATTCTTCTTTTGATCTTCACCGAAGTCGCCAGCTTCATTTTCGAACATAATCTTGTCCTTGCGTTTGTATATCTCCGAACCCCATTATACGAATTTGATCCACGTTGAGAGATAACATTTCTGTGAGATAACATATCTGATAGGGTAACGAAATAGCAATACATCGCGCCGTGGATGGCGCGCGAGAAGAATTCGCTGGTGGGTTGAGGTTTGTGATGGGGAAGTTACTGCGTATTGCGTACTGCGTAAGGAGGAGTTGATGAGGGAGATGTTTGCGGGGAAGGTGTTGACTATTTCTCCTGGAGAATCACCACATTCGGAATATTATTGATAAAGTTTTTTAGATCACTAAACAATTCATTTGCTACTTCTTGCAATGATGGGTTAGTTGGATCTTCTGCGAAGAAGTTAATATCAAGATCTGTTGTATTAATGGGTTTGGAAAGAGTTGATATGTGAAACTTATCTCCATACATAACGATAAAAAATATTTCTTTACCCCTGTAAAAAGACAGATAAAACTCAAGATGATGTTTTTCAGAAAATCTTTGCAATTGGGAGAATAGTTCTTCACGTTGATCTTCTTTAATTTGAATTGATAATGTTCGTATTGGAGCCTGTTCATAAGGATGATTCTTTTGATATTCATTGAGTGAATATATCCATCCAAAAACGCAACACATGATACCTGCAATCGCGGTTATCAACAAATATAATTTTATATGATTCTGCTGCATAGAAGTTCCTCCTCCTAGAGATGGCTATACATATGCATCATTTATGAATTTCTCTTCAATAAATCCTCCACCGTTTCCCTCCTCAACAATACCTCCACGTTCTCCTCCTCCACCATCAGCGCGGACGGGCGGCGCGCGCCGTTGTAATTGGACGACATGCTCAGGTGATACGCGCCCGCCACAGGGATGGCGATCAGCTCGCCTTCTTGTAGGTCTGGCATCAGTAAGTCCTCGATGACCACATCACCCGATTCGCAATATGGACCCGCGATGGAAACCTTCGCGCTCGGTTCGCGCTCAACGCCTTTAACTGGCATGCAGGAATATCTCGCACCGTACAACGCAAAGCGCGGATTATCTGCCATTCCGCCGTCGGTGAGAATCCATGTTTTGTCGCCGCGGCGTTTGATCGTGCCGACGCGATAGACTGCCACACCCGCCCGCGCCACGAGACTCCGCCCGGGTTCGAGATGTAAAATGGGGAGGTCGAGTCCGCGCGCTCTGCAGCCTTCGGTCACGGCTTCAGCGATTCCACGCACGTAACTTTCAATTGAGGGGTTTGGCAATTCATCTTCGTGATATGCCACACCCCACCCGCCGCCGGGACAGAAATGCCATTCGCCGTTGAGTCCGATTTCTTTGGCGATGTCCAATGCGAGGTCAATCGCAGGAATCAACGGCTCAGGGTCGCGAAAGTTCGAGCCTTGGTGGAAGTGGATACCATTGATTGGAAGATTTGCCAATTTGCTCATTTGCACCGCTTGTAGTATTTCTTCGCGGGTCATTCCAAATTTGCTGTCGTGTTGACCGGTCTGTGTATGGGAATGATGTGTTGTGACCGCAACGCCGGGGAGCAAACGTAACCAGAGATTGGAGACTTGAGACTGGTAATTTGTGATTAGTAATTGGATGTTGTTGAGTTCCGTCAAGTTATCTACCACAATCGTCCCCGCATTCTGGAACGCGGACCTCAAGTCCGCTAATGATTTGTTCACCCCATGCACAACAATCTTTTCACGCGGCACGCCGCCTGCGGCGGCGATCCCGATCTCGCCTTCGCCGGTACAATCCACCATCAGGTTATGAGTTTGCGTCCACGCGGCGATGGCTTTGCACAGAAAGGCTTTCCCCGCATAGGTGATGTGTGACTTGCCCGGATAATATGTTCGTAGGGCGGATTGGTAATCCGCCACGGCAAGGTCGAGTGTCCCGCGGTCGTAGAGGTAAAGCGGAGTCCCGTACACGTCCGCGAGAGAGGCGAGGGAATGTCCCGCGATGAAGAGTGAATCGCCGCGCACGCGAGTCGATTCGGGGAAGAGCGAGAGCCGGTTTGTCATCCAAAACGGATTTTGAGGGATGGACATGTGTAAAAATCCGCAGACATCGCACTCGAAAGATATTGCGCTGATTACGCCGATTATTTTAAAATCTGCGAAACCTGGATAATCTGCGGATGCAACTAATGCTCACCGAAGAACAAATCCCACCAGATTTGCACGTTCGTCATCGGTGTGGGCGTCGGCACAGGCGTGCTCAACTCGACGGGCGCCGCACCGGGTTGTCCGAGCGGTACGACCGGCAAGTCGCCCTCTTTAATGTAGTGACCGTCGGTGCGCGCCCATTCCTCCACAGCCGCGTCCGAGCCGGCATACGCGACCTGCGTCTGCAATGCCATTTGCGTTTGCACGGCTTGCGTGGCTTGCGTTTGCACGAGGTCGAACTGTTTATCGAGTAGTTTGAGTTCCTCGAGGCGGCGGTTGAACTCGAGCACGATGAACACCAGCGCGATGATTCCGACGATCACCGCCACGCGTCGCACGTTGAAAGGGAGGACAGGCATGCCTCTATCTTAATCGTTCTCTGATTCTCTGGCAAGCGGATATAATCGAATTATCGGCTTGCAAAATTTTCAGCCACAGAGTGCACAGAGACCCTTGAGAAAATCTCTTTTTTCTCGGTGGCTAAGTAAAGGATTTATGATGCCTCATGTAAAACAGATCAACCACGTCGCGGTGGTGGTCGACGACATGGATAAAGCCCTGTCCTTCTGGCGCGACGCGCTGGGGATGGATTTGCACGAACTGCGCGATGTGCCTGCCGAAAAATCGCAGGTTGCCTTCTTGCCGCTTCAAGGTTCGGAAGTGGAACTGGTTCGCCCCACTTCGGATGATTCGGGTATTGCAAAGTACCTCGCCAAGCGCGGACCCGGTATGCACCACATTTGTTTGGAAGTGGACGACATCGAAGCTATGATGTCTCGATTGAAGTCGAAAGGCGTACGACTCATCAACGAAGAGCCGCGCACCGCGGCAGATGGGAAGAAGTACGCGTTCATCCATCCCGAAAGCACATCGGGAGTGCTGGTGGAGTTGTATCAAATTTGATGTGTCATTGCGAGACTTGCGAAGCAAGTCGTGGCAATCTCAAGTAACCATCCAACAATTGTTTGCAGGTGAGTCGAGATTGCTTCGTCGGGCTTCGCCCTCCTCGCAATGACAAACGGTGACTATGCTCGATCACATCGAATCCACCCTCCGCGAGCAATGCGGACTGAATAAAGACAAACTCATCGTGGCGGGCGTCTCCGGCGGACCCGACAGTTTGTGTTTAATGAACGTGCTCCGTAAAGCGGGCTATCGCGTCATCGTCGCACACTTCAATCACAAGCTGCGTCCCGATTCGGATGCAGACGCGAACACTGTCGAGCAGACCGCCGGGCGGTTGAATCTCAAATGGGTCATCGAAAAGGGCGACGTGCGCGAATTTGCCGACGCGCAAAAAATGTCCATCGAGGAAGCCGCCCGCACGATGCGTTATCGTTTCCTCATGGAGCAGGCGCGCAAATTCAACGCCCAAGCCGTCGCGGTCGGTCACACCGCAGACGATCAGGTCGAGACCGTTCTCATGCATTTTCTGCGCGGCGCAGGGCTTGCCGGGCTGAAAGGCATGACGCACCGCACGATCATCCACTCATTCGACGCAGAGATTCCCATCGTGCGCCCACTGCTCGATGTCTGGCGCGAAGAGACCATTGTCTATTGCGCGGCGAACGGACTGCGTCCGCGGCACGACCCCAGCAACGCCTCGCTCGATTTTTTTCGCAACCGTCTGCGCCACCTGCTCATCCCCACACTTGAATCGTACAACCCGCGTTTCCGCGAAGTGGTCTGGCGCACGTCGCGTTCGCTGGCGGGCGATCACGAGATCGTCTTGCAAATGTTGGATGACGCGTGGAAGGAGGTCGTCACACAAGAGACGAAGGATTTCGTCGCCTTCGACTCGTCCGCGCTGACCAAGCATCGCCTCGGACTCCAAAGGAACCTGATCCGCCGCGCTATGGAGCGTCTCCACCCCGACAATTTGGACGCGGGTTTCGCCACACTCGAACGCGCGACCGATTTCATCACCGATCCCGAACGCCGCACGCGTATGGATTTGTCGAAAGGCTTGCATTTGCTGCGCGAGGGTTCGATGATCTATGTGGTGGCGGGACACATTACACTGCCCGTGGAACGCTGGCCCCAACTGCCCGAAGAAAAGCCTGTGATCCCGTTGCAGATTCCCGCGCAGGTGGAACTCTCCGGCGGCTGGAAATTCAATTGCGAACGTTGGAACATTGCCTCACTGGCTATGGAGGAAGCGAAGTCGAATGACGATCCCTTCCAAGTGTGGCTGGATGCGCGCGACCTTTCCGATTCACTTGAACTCCGCGCGCGGCAGGAGGGCGACCGATTCGAGCCGCTCGGCATGGACGGTCACGAGACGAAATTATCGGATTTCTTTATCAATGTGAAATTGCCGCAGCGCGCGCGAGACCGCTGGCCCCTCTTATGCATGGGTGAGCGCGTGGTGTGGGTGCCCGGCTATCGCCCCGCGCATCCGTTCCGCTTGACGGAGTCCACGCGGCAGGCGTTGTATTTTTCGCTGACTCGCGGTTAGGGTCATTGCGAGGAAGCCCGAAGGGCTGACGAAGCAATCTCCTCGTTACAATCCAACAATTGTTAGGTGGGTCGAGGAGATTGCTTCGGGCGCTACGCGCCCTCGCAATGACACTATTTTCCACCCGCCAGTTTCTGCAACTTGATGAACAACTCGCGCCATTGGATCTTCGACACGCCGAGTTTCTGGCGGATCTTGTCGGGTTCTTCGCCGGCGCGGTAATCGTTGAGCGCGCACGTCCAACGGCACATGTCGAAGGAGAGGTGCTTGGTCAGCCCGGCTTCGTTGCCGATGTCTTCGAGCAGATATTCCAGCCGCCGCGGCGACCACGGGAAGAGTCTCTCCTCGGGTTGGTACTGCGCGGCGTATTCTTCGTAGGCGGGCACCCAGTCGCTAGGGAGAATCAGCTTCCGTTCCTTGTAACGATTCGTCGGCGTCGCATATTTGATGAAAACCTGCGGGCCATTCGGGGAGTCCAGTTCGAGATGTTCAAGTTTGATTCCGAGAGTCTCGCTCTTTTTGATTCCAGTTGACAGCAGAAGATACACCAGCGCGTACGGACGCGCATCCGGCTTGGACGCGCGGCGGTGACGGTCCGCGGCGAGGAGCACTTCGTCGTATTCTTTTGTCGTCAACACGGTGGGGATGGGGCTGATGGCGGAGCGTTGCGCGACCTTCTCGGCGGGGTCAACAGCCAGCACGCCGAACTTGTGCAGCCAGCGGAACAGCGACTTGGCGGCAGTGATGCGCCGCGCCAGCGTCTTCGGACTGCACGGCACATCGCGCTCTTTTTCCATCCATTCGAAGTAGCGGTTGAGGTCTTTGGTGGTGACCTTGCCGAGGGCGATGTCTTCGGGCAGGAACGTGGTGAGCAGGCGCACATCCGAGAGGAAGGCTTTGATCGTGTTCGGCGAGCGACCCTGATCCGCGAGGTACATCTCCCACGAGTTGATCGCGGTCGCGAGGGGCGTGTTCTGGTTCAAGTGCGAGGTGAGTTTCTCAGGCATGACATCTCCTGTTCTTCGTGTAGTTTAGCCGGGAAAGGAGGAGGTGTCAACGGGGGTTTGATGATTCTTCGCACTTCAAATACAATTCGAAAGAATCATGTCAAACACCAAAACCGTCTGGTCTTCCGAGCAAGGCGACTTGCGGAAGAAGGACCTCAACCTCACCCCTAGCCCCTCTCCTGAAAGGAGAGGGGGATTCCCGCCTCCTCAACAACAAACCATCTACCTCCACCGCGAATCGGCGGGGAGGGGCGGCAAGGCGGTGACATTGGTGAAGAATCTTGTGCTGTCTGCGGAGGAGATGAAGTCGCTGGCGAAGGGACTCAAACAGGAGTGCGGCGCGGGCGGGACGGTGAAGGACGGCGTGATCGAAATCCAAGGCGAGCACCGCGAACGGATCGCAGGGGTGTTGTCGAAGTTGGGATACAAGGTCAAGATCGCGGGTGGGTGATAGAACATCGGACCGATTATCACCGAAGGTGATTGTAATCCGCATTAAAGCGTGAGACTCGTATTGAAGGTTCCTCCTTCGCCCACCGCGTCGAAGTATTCGTGGATCGATGCTTGTATTAAATTCTGGGCGAGTCTGATCTAGGGCAACATCATCATCGCGGCTCTTCGTCCGATCTCTACGGCAAAGTTCGTGCCGCGATCCCATGGGTAGACTTGACTCATCGAGGCGAAATACAATCCCTCGATAGGTGTTTGAATCGCGGGAATATTTTTGGAATGATTCACCAGCGGCACGGGCTGGGCGTAATTCGTTTTGTTCACCCACACTTTTTTCACCCAATCTTTTTCAAACTTGGGATTTATTTTTTTGAAGGCGGGGGTAAAGCGCTCCAATAGTTCTTCGTCGCTCAATGAAAAATATTCGTGACCCGCTTCCAAATAATCGCCTGCGTATAAGATGTGATCGCCGCCGAAATGTTCGGGCGATACAAAATTCGTATGCTCCACAATGGCAAGCATCGGGTAGCCTGCCTCTTTCGGCAAATTGAACCAATAATAACCCTGCTCCGACAACTGATGTTTGAGCGACAGCACCATCACCACAGCACCCATAGACTTTAACTCAAGCAAGCCTTTCAAATAATTTTCAGGCAGACTCGGGCATAATTTCGCCATCAGCGAAGGGGAGGTGGTGACCAGGACTTTATCGAATGACTCGACATCCACGCTCAGGCCCCCTCCGGCATGATTCTGTTTAATGGACTTCACCTGTGCCCCAAGACGAATCTCCACACCCATATCAAGAAGTTTTTCTGCAAACAGTTCGGCGAATTTTTGAAAGCCGCCCTCGAACGTTCCCAGCCGCGTCGTCCGCGCTTTGATGCGCGCCCACATCCACGCCATGTTGACATCTTTGTAGAACGGACCGAACTTCCCGATCAGCAGCGGCTTCCACATCTGTTCATAGACTTGTTTGCCCGCCCATTTCAACATCCATGCGTCGGCAGTGACCTTCTCCAGCGCGCGCCAGTTGTTCGTAAGGCGGAGAAACAGCCCGACGAATCCGAATCGAATTTTGTTGAGTCCAAACCCAAGACCCGGAAAGCGAAGCGCATTGAGGATCGAGTCGAAGGGATAGAACTTTCCGTTGTAGTACATCACGGTCAACGGGCGCGGGAAGATAACCTTATCTTGCAAGCCCAATTCTTGAATCAACCCCATCATCGAAGCATCCGATTGAAACCAGTGATGATAGAACTTCTCGACGGACCAATCCCAATGCGGCTCTTTGAATCCGCTTGCCAGCCCGCCGACATAATTCGCCGATTCAAAAATAATTACTTCGTGTCCTGCTTTTCTCAAGTCGTATGCGGCGGCAAGCCCGCCGAACCCCGCGCCGATGATCGCGATCTTCATTCATACTCCATGTGAAAGTGACAGTCATGTTAAACGTGACTGTCACTTTTTCTCTGCTCAAGTTTTGCCGCAAGGACTTTAAGCCTGTCCCATTTTTGCCTCACCACGTAGATCATGGCGAGAGTTTGCAACCAGCGCGGGTCGCATTGCGGATTCGCCGCCAGTTGCTCGAACACTTCCATTGCCTGATCGTCTGTGCGTCTTGTTTTCGAATATTCGGTCGCGAGTTGAACGAGATATGCCTCGCGTTGTTTGCGGACTTGCGTATCTTGCAAGATTCGTTGTTGCGCCTTTTCCACGCGCAGGCGCACTTTGCCGATGGCTTCTTCGAGTTCGTCGCCGGTGAACGGCTTGACGAGATATTCCTGTACGCCGACCGAGATCGCGTTACGAAATGTCTCCGCGTCTTTTTCAGCCGAGATGATGATGCAGCCCGTCTCGGGGTGGATCTTCGTGATCTCGCGATAGGCGGTCAACCCGTCCATTTCGGGCATGTTGATGTCGAGCAGGACGATATCGGGGTGATGTTCCGCAGCGAACTGGACCGCCTGCACGCCGTTCGAGGCGATGGCGACCACCTCCACATCGTCAATGGTGGCAAGCATCAGGCGGGTATTGCGCCGCGTCTCTTGGACATCGTCGGCGATCAACACCCTCAATTTTTTTTTGCTGTGGAAATCGGGTTGCGCCATTGACCGGCACCTTGCCTTTTATCCTTGGTGGCTCCTCGAACGATCTGGTTTCTAGTATAACCCACCGAGACCGGGCGATTCACAACTTTTCCGTTTCAACCCGCAGCGAATCGCTCCACTTGATGCCCTCTCTTGCAAGGAAATACGCGCCTAACAAAGTGACGGGGAGCCACAGCGCGACATGCAAGGTGAGAGTGTATCCAGCCGCTACTGAATGTTCGATGCCGTAGGCGGTAAGCACGGCAATGCCGGGCGCGTCGAACGTGCCGATATACCCCGGTGCGGAAGGGATGGTCGTAGCCAGATTGACGATGCCATTCATCAACATCAATGCAAAGAACGAGATCGTGAAATCGAAGGCATGCATCACGAACCAGTATTTTCCCGTTTCTAACAGCCAGATGATGACCGATGTGAAAAAGACCATCAACACATTCCACGGCGAGCGGAGGGATGCCAGCCCGCCTAAAAATTTCGTTGCGATACCGATAAGGCGTTTGTGGAGGGGTTGGGGGGTGAAATGGGTCAACAGCCAAAGCGCGACTTTCATTGTTACATGGGGAAACATTGCCGCGACCAAAAAAATGATCAGCGCGCCGATGAAGATGCCCGTGCCGATCACCGCTACCTGCTGAATGTTGCCGACAAAGCCCGAAGTGCTGGTGAGTTTTGCCAACTCAGGCAGGTTGACGAAAACGAATGCCAGCATCACCACGCCGTCGAAGATGCGCTCGACGATGATTGTGGCTAAGGATGCCGAAACCGAAACCCCTTCCTTCCGCTTGAGGATGACCGCGCGCAACACTTCGCCCGCGCGAGCGGGGTAGATGTTGTTGCCCATGTAGCCGATGGTCGTGAGGGGGAACATGGTCTTGGTGGGAATCGCTTTGATGGGTTTGAGCAGGTAATGCCACCGCCACGCTCGAATCCATACACCCACAAAGTAGACGCCGATGCCGGGGATCAGCCACCAGTAATTTGCTTTTTGGACCGCATTCCAGAAATCATCCAGTTGCAAACCGCGCAAGGCGAGGAAAATAAAAAGGACGCTGACCAGCATCCCGAGCCAGACCTGCCATTTTTTCATGCGGAGGATTTTATCATGCGATGTAGGAGCGGGGTCTCCCTGCCCTGTCGTGACGAGATGATCCTTCGACAAGCTCAGGACATCGCCTCGCCCCT
Source organism: Chloroflexota bacterium (assembly GCA_040753755.1). GTDB lineage: Bacteria > Chloroflexota > Anaerolineae > Anaerolineales > Villigracilaceae > Defluviilinea. The sequence goes on along the minus strand of JBFMDB010000022.1, from coordinate 28,900 downwards.
ACGATATAATGAATCCATGCGATTAAACCAACCCGCGCCAGATTTTGAATTACCCGATTTGCAGGGAAACATTCATACACTCAGCCAGTATCGCGGGAGGGTCGTCGTCCTCAATTTTTGGTCGGCGGAATGTCCGTATTCGGTGCGGACCGATGAATTATTGTTGAAGTGGCGGGCGCGTTGGGGGAGCGATGTAACGGTGCTCGCCGTTGCGATGAATAGGAACGAGTCAATTGAAATGGTGAAAGCGGCTGCTACGGCACGCGGCAACCTCACCGTCTTGAACGATGCGAATCTGGCCGTCACCGATCTGTACGGCGTGGAGGTCACCCCGCATATTCACATCATCGATCGTGCAGGTATCCTGCGTTATCGCGGCGCGGTGGACGATGTCACGTTTCGTCAGAGAGTTGCCACGCGCTTTTTTCTTGAAGAGGCGGTGGAGGCTTTGCTTGCGGGCAAGCGTCTCGAGATCGACGAGACGCCTGCGTACGGCTGCGCCATCGTGCGTGAAATTTGATAGAATAAAACCATGCCCATCGAGCTTTCAGCGCGCATTGCTTTTCTGAAGAAAATCCATCTCTTCTATGGGTTGGAAGACGATGCGCTTATGGATTTGGCGAAAGCGATCGATGAATATCCCGTTCCCAAAGACGGCGTGGTGGTCAAACAAGACAGCCCTGCGGACAGTTTTTACATGATCTACGGTGGGAGCGTGCGCATCGTGCGCCGGCAGGATGGAAAGGATATTCAATTGGCAAGGCTGGTGAAGAACGATTATTTCGGCGAATTAGCGCTCGTTTCGAACCGCCGCCGTTCGGCAACCGTGACCGCCCTGGAAGATACCACCCTGCTCGTACTTTCGCGGGATGATTTCAAGAAACTCTTCCGGGAACATCGCGATCTTGAATATAACCTCGAAGTGGCGGTGCGAAGCCGTCAACTGGCGCGTCAACTCCGCTTCAAATGGCTCGGACCCGATGAGGTGGTGTATTTTTTGGCGCGCAAACATCCGGTGGCGCTCTACCCGAAGATCCTTGCCCCGCTTGGTTTGCTGATCGTGCCAGCGTTCTTCGCCTACGCTTATTTCGCCGTCTTGAGTCATCCCATCGTGTCGGTGGCGGCGTGGGGATCGTTGTTCGCGGCGGCGGTCTGGTTTGCATGGCTGATCCTCGATTGGAGCAACGATTATTACGTGGTTACCAACGAGCGCGTGGTGTGGCTCGAAAAAGTGATCGGCATTTACGATAGCCGTCAGGAATCGCCGCTTCGTATGATCGTGTCTGTCGGTGTGGAAGTGAATCAGTTTGGGCGCTGGCTCGATTATGGCAACGTCATCGTCCGCACGTTCGTAGGCAGGATCGATTTCGCGATCGTGAATCATCCCAAGCAAGCCGCAAAGATGATCGAGGAATATTGGGACAGGACAAAGCAGGCGGCTGTTGCGACCGAAAAGGAAGCGATGAAGGATGCCCTCCGCTCCCGGTTGGGGATTCCGGTTCCTCCCAAGCCTCAACCTGCTCCAGCCCAGCCAACCTCCTCCATGCCCAAGCCGGGAGGCGCGGGGTGGCTGAAACTACTCGGCGCCAACACGTTGAAATTGCGATACGAGACCGGCGAAAGCGTGATCTATCGCAAGCACTGGGTGGTGTTGCTGCTCGATTCATGGATGCCGCTGGCGGGTTTCTTCGCAGCCTTCGGGTTGTTCCTCTCGCGCTTATACCAGTTATATTTCGATCCGAACAACGCATTTATCTCCCTTGCCACAGGCGTGGACGTTGATGTGTGGGCAATGATCACCATCGGCATCATGCTGTTGTTCATCGGCTGGTTCATCTATCTGGTCGTGGACTGGAGCAACGATGTGTTCGAAGTGACCTCCGACCAGATCATCGATATCGACCGCACGCCCTTCGGCACCGAGACGCGTAACGCCGCACAACTTGAAAATATTTTAGGCACCAAGTATGAGCGCAGGGGCGTGCTGGGCAACCTGTTCAACTTCGGGCATGTCTACATCACAGTGGGCGGCAACAAACTCACCTTCGAGGATGTGATCGACCCTGCCAGCGTTCAATCGGATATCGACCGCCGCCGCGACGCGCGCGTTGTGAAGAAAAACCAGGCGATGGTAGCCGCGGATCGCGAACGCATGGCGGATTGGCTCGCCACCTACCATCACCATGCCGAGGATTTTCGAAAAGCGGAAGAGGAAAAGAGGAATCAGAAGAATGGCTCTGCGTAGAATCGTCACACTCCCCGACCCTGTACTGAAACGCAAAGCTCGCCCGGTAACAAAATTCGACAAAGACCTGCATACTCTCATCACAGACATGGTGGAGACCATGCGCGAAGCGCCCGGTGTGGGGCTTGCCGCGCCCCAGATCGGGCTGTCGGAACGCATCGCTGTCATCGAATATTTCGAGAAACAGGAAGATGAGGAAAAAGAGGATGCGCCGAAGAAAGTTTGGGCGATCATCAACCCGGAGATCGTCAAAGTTTCGGAGGAAACGTTGTTGGGCGTGGAAGGCTGCCTTTCGATCCCCGGCCTGGTGGGCGAAGTGGAACGTCATGCGGAAGTCCTTGTGAAGGCGATGAACCGGCATGGTAAGCCGGTGAAAATCAAAGCCAAAGGATGGCTGGCGCGCATCTTCCAACACGAGATCGACCACCTGAACGGCGTTTTGTTCACCGACCGCGCTGTCCGCGTTTGGCAGCCGCAAGAGGACGTGGATGCCGAACAGGAAGTGTGAGATAACGAAAAACGCAGTCCGCAATTTGAAAGACTGCGGATTGTGTACTGCGTAAAACCCCGATGAATATTCGCCGCTTGATTTCTGAAGATATCCCGCGCCTGCGCCAATTCTGGAACGAGCACTGGAGCGGAGAATTCATCGTTACGCGTGGGAACATCCACCAGCCCGAAGATGTGGTTGGATTTGTGGTCGAAGACGGCGACTTTTGGGCTGGGTTGGTCACCTTCAGAATCGCGAATGACGAATGTGAAGTGATCTCGCTGGACGGTTTGCGCGATGGCGAAGGAATTGGCACGATGTTATTGAGAAAAGTGATCGAGGAAGCGTGCTCTAGAAAGTGCAGGCGCGTGTTCCTCATCACGACCAACGATAATTTATATGCACTCGGCTTTTACCAGCGGCGTGACTTTGAACTGGTGGCCATCCACCGCAACGCGTTGGAAGAAACGCGAAAGCTCAAACCAACCATTCCAATTATCGGACAGAACCACATTCCCCTGCGCGATGAGATCGAATTGGAAATGATTTTGTAGGGGCGGCGTCCTGCCGCCCAGGGCGAGAGAACCTCGCCCCTACATGCAAACATGTACCTCAGCCACCTCTCCCTCACCAACTTCCGCAAGTTCACACGGCTCGATCTTGATTTTCCGTCGCGCGCGGTTTTGCTTACCGGCGCGAACGCACAGGGCAAGACGACCGTGCTCGAAGCCATTTATTTCCTCGCGGCATTCGCATCTGTTCAAACCACTACCGACCGTCAACTCATCAACTTTATCGAAGCCGAGAAAAAAGATTCACCCGCCGTGGCGCGCCTCGTTGCGGATTATCAGCGCGGCAAGAGCAAACATCGCATCGAAGCGCGGCTCATTCTCGAACCCGTCGGTGTGCTGAACGGTCAGCGCCTGCGAAAGGAAGTCTTGCTCGATGGCGCGAAGAGATCCGTCAACGATGTGATCGGTCAGTTCAACGCGGTGATCTTTGTGCCGCAGATGTCGCAGATCATCGAAGGCGCGCCCGAAGAACGACGCCGTTATTTGAATTTAGCGCTGGCGCAGTCCACGCCGGCGTATGCGCGTGTGCTGGGCGAGTACAATCAGGCGCTCACGCAGCGGAATGCCCTGCTAAAAGCGTTGAATGAAAATGGAGGAAGCCGCGACCAACTCGACGTGTGGGATGAGGCGTTGGCGCGTCTCGGATCGCAGATCGTCTTGTGGAGGATCGAAGCCGTACAGCAGATCCAGCGACTCGCTTCGCGCGTCCATTTTGAGTTGACTCACGGACACGAGACTCTGCGCCTCTCGTACGCGCCCGCGTACGATCCGCTTCCGCAGCCGAACGGACAGTTGGGCTTGAAGATGGATACCGTCGTTGACCGTTCGGGTTTGAAGTTGAACGAGATCGAAAATGGATTCCGCGCGCGCTTGCGCGAACTTCGTACCGATGAATTAGCGCGCGGTGTGACGACCATCGGTCCGCATCGCGATGAGTTGCGTTTCATCGCCGATAAAGTCGACCTTGGCGATTACGGCTCGCGCGGACAAGTGCGCACGGCGTTGCTCGCGCTCAAACTCGCCGAAGTGAATTGGATGAAGGAACGCACAGGCGAATGGCCCGTGATCCTGCTCGATGAAGTGATGGCAGAACTTGACTTGCAGCGCCGCGCGGATTTATTGAGTTACGTCGGTGAAAGCGTGCAGGTGTTGTTCACCACGACCGACCTGAAATTGTTCGCGCCTGCGTTCGTGGAGAACGCGGACGTGTGGAATGTGGCGGATGGTGTGATTGCAAGGAGGGCGAAGCCCGGCGAAGCAACCTCCTGACGTGCGCGGAGATTGCTTCGCCGCTCGCGGAGTTTATCCTGAACTCGTCGAAAAGCTCGCAATGACATGTCTCTCTCTGATAATTTCATCCAGTCCATCCTAAAAAAGATCGATTCACGCGATGTCGTCGGCGTTGGCATCACGGGCAGTTACGCGCGCGGGCAGGAATCGAAGTACAGCGATGTGGATTTCGACATCTTCGTCAACGCACTGCCTGCGAACGCGCATGACCGGTACAGGTTGATCTACTGGGACCACAAACTTATCAGCCTCAAGTGCACGTTGCTCGAAGACGAACGCGCCGCGTTGACGAACCCGCGGCGCGCGATCTGGGCGGTGCCGGGTTTGAGCACGATGAGGATCGTGCTGGATAAAGACGGATCGCTCGCAACGTTGCAGAAACAAGCGCAAGAATTTGATTTTTCCCCATTGCAAACCGCCGCGAACGAATTTGCCGCGGAACAAGTGATGCATTGCGCCGAGGAAGTGCACAAGGTGTTGAGCGGTCTGGCGCGCGGACACGAATCAACGGTGTTATATTCGGTGTGGGGATTGGTTAAACATTTGCCCGAAGCGGTGATCGTGCAAAGAGGGGTGATGATGACCAGTGAGAACAAATTCTTTGACCTGATCCAGGAATCCGTTGGGCGTGATACGAAATGGGTGAGCGCGTTCCGCGCGGCGTGGGGGCTTGACTCTCCGCCTGCACAATATCAGGCTCGCGGCGCGGCGGCATTGACGTTGTACCGCCTTACCGCAGCGATGTTCGATGAGTTGATTCCCGACAAGCATCGCGATGTGGTGAACAACACGTTGCGGCTCATCAAAGAGTCAGGTTACTCGTGAACCCTCTTGCAAAGCGCGCGATTCGCATCCACGAAAAATTGCTTGAGTTCTATGGCGAACCTGTGTGGCGCAATCCGTTGCCCGCGATCGACGAACTGGTCTCGACCATCCTTTCGCAGAACACGAACGATGTGAACCGCGACCGCGCCTTCGACGCGTTGCGCGCCAAATTCCCAAGTTGGGAATCTGTCCGCGATGCGAAGACGAAGGATGTGGTCAATGCGATTCGCCCCGCTGGGCTGGCGAATCAAAAAGGTCCGCGCATTCAGCAGGTGTTGAAAGCCATCACAAAAGAACGCGGAAGTTTGGATTTGTCGTTTCTCAAAGAATTGTCTGTGGACGAAGCGCGGGATTGGTTGACGAAATTCAACGGCGTGGGACCGAAGACCGCCGCCATCGTTTTATGTTTTTCATTGGATATGCCCGCTTTCCCCGTGGATACGCACGTCTACCGCGTGACGGGCCGCATCGGACTCCGCCCTGAGAAGATGACCGTCGAGCAAGCGCATCCGCATTTGGAGGGTTTGTTCCCGCCTGAAACCTACTACGCCGCGCATTTGAACATCATCCGCCTCGGACGCGAAATCTGCACCGCGCGCAAAGCGATGTGTGAGAAATGCCCGATCAAGAAATTGTGTGATTACGGTCGAGACCGTTGACTGTTACCGATTATCCCCATCCCCTTTGATCTTCCCTCGTTCCAACCGATCCAGCAACTTTGCGATATTCGCTTCGGCGATCTCATCCAGTGACAGATCCAACTCGGTGGCAACCTGCGAGATGTACCACAATACATCGCCAAGTTCGGCTTTGAGCGCCTCGCGCGTCTCGGCGTTGATCTCGCCATCCTTGTCGCGGAATACCTTCTTGATCTTGCCCGCCACTTCCCCCGCCTCGTTGACAAGTCCCAGCGTGGGGTAGATCACTCCATGCCCGATGACGGGGTATTTCGCTGTGGCACGGGATTTGGTTTGGTAGTCGTTGAAGTTCATGATCTGAATTCTCCAGCCAGTTTTCTCCACCATGCATCCTTCTCGCCCGCCACAAAGGGAGTGTACAACGTCAGGCGATCTGCAATTTCCTCGTAGCGTCTCTTCAATTCATCTGCCAACTTATCTTCCTCTGTCACCAAACAAAACTCACTCAGCATCTCATCTGTGATCAGCATCGGCATTTCAGCCCATTCGCCCTTTGCCGCGTGCGCGGACAGTTTCTCCGCGACGCCGCTCCACCCGTGCAAGTCCATCACCGCACGGTAGGACGGCGTGGATGCATAGAACGCCACCTGCGCGCGGGCGAAATTCATCTCTTCGGGCGTGGTGGCGATAAATGCCGTAACTGAAACACCTACAGCCTCCCTCTTTCTTCTTTCTTTCGCCGCTCCTTCCTCGATGGCAGGAAGAATTACCTCCCTCAAATAGCGCGGACTGTGGAAAGGATGAACATGAAATCCCTCGCACAATTCTCCCGCGAGTTTTGCCAAACCTGTGTTGACTCCTGCGATATAAATTGGGATTAGCGCTCCCCTCTCCTTTAGGAGAGGGGTCGGGGGTGAGGTCAAGGGCGGAGGTTGAAAAAACGGCGACATGAGCGTAATCTTGTAATACTCCCCGCGATAATTCAACTTTGTTCCCTTTTGCCAACAATCCCAGAACGCGCGGATGACCTCGACCTGTTCGCGCAGTTTCTTCACCGGCGATTCGGGCCACGCCTGACCAAACCTCCGCTCGATGTGTGCTTTCACTTGTGTGCCAAGCCCCAAGATGAATCGTCCACCCGATTGTGCGGCTAAATCCCAAGCGGTGTAGGCGAGGTTGGCGGGCGAACGCGCGAAGGAAACCGCGACAGCCGTCCCGAAGTTGAGACGCGTCGTATGTTCGGCGATCAACGCGGAGGGAAGGAACGGATCGTGTTGAGTCTCCTGAGTCCACAGCGCGTCGAATCCGATTTCTTCCGCGGCTTTGGCAATCGCGGGAACGTCTTTTAATCCAGTTGGAGGTAGTGCGGCATCTAGTTTCATAAGAGAAGATATTCGATAATCGATATTCGATCTCGACAGCATCAACTTCGATTATCGAATATCGAATTATCTAATCACTTAGCAAATACGCCATGATCCAATTCGTCGTCGCGTTCAAACCATCCATGTGCGCGCGTTCGTAATTGTGCGACGCGTCGATGCCGGGACCGATCAACGCCAGCGCCACATCGCCGCCCGCGCGCCAGAACGCCTCACCGTCCGACCCGTAAAACGGATACACATCGGTCTTGTAGGGAATGTTGTGTTTTTCCGCGAGCGCGCGCATTTTTTTATTCAAGCCCTCGTGATACACACCCGCGCTGTCTTTGATGCACAACGTCGCGCTGAACTCATCCGACTCCTGCCCCGCGCCGACGACCGCCATATCCACTGTGACCAGTTCCGCAACATCGGATGGAATACCCGCCGCCGCGCCGTGACCGACCTCCTCATAATTGGAGATGTGGAAATACACGCTTCGCGCGGGACTTCGGCCTGCCTCTGCCAACGACTTGATCGCCGCCACGACATTTGCCACACATGCCTTGTCGTCGAGAAACCGCGAGCGGATGAACCCGTTTGTCACTTCGACGCGCGGGTCGAACGCCACGCAATCGCCGATATTGATTCCCAACTCGCGCGTTTCTTTTTCGCTGGTTGTTCGCGCGTCCAAACGGACTTCCATGTGATCGTCATCGCGCGGCGTTTTACTTCCTTCGCCGCCGTAGATATGCCCCGACGCCGTTTCGATCAATACTGAGCCGCGAATCTTCTCGCCTTTCGATGTGAACACCCACACGCCTTCGGTCTCTACACTGTTCCACTGAATCCCGCCCACACGGCTCAACTTCAGCCTTCCGTTTGGTTTGATCTCTTTCACCACCGCGCCGAGCGTATCCACGTGCGCGGTTAACGCAATCGGGGGCATGTTTGATTGCGATCCACGCCCTGTTGAAGGATCCCATTTCGCAACCAGCGCGCCTTTGCGTGTGCGCGATAATTCCAATTGCTTGTATTGCGAAAGTTCTTTTTCCACAAATGCAATCGCAGGCTCCGCAAATCCCGTGGGAGAGGGGATGTTGAGCAGGTCAACAAGAAACTTGGTGAAGTGATTGGTGTCAATAGTCGGGAGAGTGTTCATTTTTATTCATCCGCGTCAATCAAAATTACCTTTATTGGGACTGCTGGAAAATGACGTTTTAATCTTTCAATATCATAAATCAACTGCTCCCCATAAGAAACACCTGATGACATCTGCTTGTGTAACCCATGACACGGTACAATTTCAATCCCCACATCTGCTTTATTTTCGTTGAAGAAATATTGGAATTTCGCCATATCGTAGAACATGAAAGCGTACTTGCCAAACTGAACTTCGACTAAAACTTTTTCTTTTACAAAATCAATCTGTTTAAAAGCACCAGGGATCGCAATGTCAGAGTTCGGTATCGTAATGGTATAGGTATCTCTCAATTCTTTGTATTCTCTTTCCCTAAAAGCCATCTCGAACTGCTTGTTCATGTCAATTGGCGAATACAGTTCCCGCCCTTTCTTTGTTTTCTCCTTGCTTACCTTTGTTCGCCTTGCCTTTACAAAATCGACCACATCATATATCTCTTGTTCGTATTTTGGATACCGCATTCTCAATATTTCTGAACCGCCAAGGTGCGAGTATTCATGAATAATTTTCATTTCTTCTTCTCCACTTTGTATTTTCCGCGTTTTTCCATCAAGTTCAGTTGAGCAGTTTCTGCCTTCTCTATTTTTATGACTTTAGGGGGGATGTATTCGGTTTTCTCGTTCGGGTTGTAAACTGGTCGTTCCATAGGTCGAATCTGTAGTTCACCTTTTACTGCTTTATCGATTCTTTCTTTGGCGATTGATAAATATGAAGACATAATTTCTGCCCCAACTACCTTTCTGTTGTGAAGTAGAGAAGCGATTGCGGTGCTTCCAACGCCCATAAACGGGTCAAGAACCCAGTCATGCTCATTGGTCATGGATAACACTAGTCTCTCAATTAACTCAACAGGGAATTGGCAGGGGTGGATGGTTTTTTCCACATGGTTTGCTTTTACATTCGGCACATCCCAAATGTCGCTCGGGTTTTTACCCAACGGATTACCTGAAAGTTCTCCTTTTCTAGGACCTTTGAAATACTTCTTTTGAGGATATTTTTGCGGAACGCGAATCGGATCTAAATTAAAAGTATATTTATTGGATTTGGTGAACCAGAGAATTACTTCGTACCTTCCTGAGAATCTTTTGGAAGCGTGGAGCCCGTGCCCAAATTCCCAGACAATACGATTTCGTAAGTGCAAACCAAGAGAAGCGAAAATTGGGTACAAAACAATATCCAAAGGAATTATCTCGCTGTTGTTCACGAAATTTCCCACTTGCCAGCATATGCTTCCTTCTGTATGTAAAACGCGCACGCATTCGGCAATGACCTGTTTTTGCTGTTCCAGATATTCATTGAGGTTTAGGCGTTTTTCGTACTCTTTTCCAAGGTTGTAAGGAGGGGAAGTGACAACAAGTTTGACAGTTTCGTCGGGAATCTGTTTCAGTAATTCTAGGCAATTGCCTTCATAAAGCACACAATTTGCCTTTGCATCAAAATTTTGGGAAATTTTCATAGGGCTATTATAAGGTCAAATTTTCTCAAATGAAAATATTTTCTCCCGCCATTCCTGCGGGATGGGAATCGTCTTCTCGGCGCGATAATCATACGTCACCATCACCACTTCGCCTTTGGCAATTTCCTTGCCTGAATCTGCATCCACGATATTCTGCTCCCACGTCATGGACTTGTTGCCCAACTTCGCCACATGCACTCCCACCTTGATATTCTGTCCGAAATAAACTGGTTCAAAATATGTGATGTGAACATCCGCCAGAATCACGCCAATTTCCATGAAGGACTGGTCTTTCGTGAACAGTCCCAGCTCGATCATGTACGCGATCCGCGCCTGCTCGAAGTACGTGAGATGTTTCGCGTTGTTGACGTGTCCCTGAGGGTCCAAATCCCCATAGCGGACTTCGATGGGATGAAAGAAACGAAAATCGCTCATGGAGCGATTATACTCCACGAAGAAAAATTAGAAAATTTGTGCTATACTTTGCCTGTGGCTGTCATCCGCTCCTCAGACATCGGAAACTACCTCTACTGCCGCCGCGCTTGGTGGTACAAGAAGCAGGGGGTCGAATCCGAGAACCAAGCCGAAATGGCAACAGGAACCGAACTCCACCGTCAGCACGGACGGAAAGTCATCGCCTCCAGTCTCACGCGGATGGTTGGGTTGATCCTGCTGATGCTCGCGTTGATTCTGCTGGTCGATTATTGCACGGCTCAAATTCTGTAAGAAAGGGAAGTACGAGAAGTTATGTATAAGGCTGACATCTCGGCGTTGATCGCCTACAACTTTTGGGCTGACGATCGTATCCTTACGGCATGTGAACAAGTATCAGTGGATGAATTTACCCGCGAGATTACGCCAAATCCCGGGTGGGGTAGCCTGCGCGGGATTTTGGTTCATGCACTGGATACAGAGTATGGCTGGCGCTTGATTCTCCAAGCGCAGGATGCTTCTGAAATAATGGATGAGGCTGATTTTGCCGATGTGGCTACGTTGCGAACTCGCTGGGATGTGGAACGTATGGCGTGGCTGACGTATGAATCTGGTTTGAATGAAGTTACCCTTAACAAGGGATACGGAGAAGACCCAAAAGCCAGCCTCAAAGTTTGGCAGAAGATCGTCCATGTTGTGAATCATGGGACTCAACATCGTAGCGAAGCGGCGGCTGTTTTGACTGGATTTGGTCAGTCGCCGGGCGAACTCGATTTCGATACCTTTCTCGCGGAACATCCCGAATATATCCCCGGCTGATCGCTGGAATCTAGTCGCTATATGCTTTATTTTGCTTTATTCCTCCTCATCCTTGCTTTTATTTTCTTCTGGCAATCGGATCGTCAGCGGAAAGCCGCAGGTCTCCCCGGCGGACAGGTTATTTACACCGACACACGCGGCTGGAGCAAACTAGAGAAACCGCTTTTCTATGCCGCTTTGGAGTTGACAGGCAAACCTGATTATCTTGTGGAGCAAAATGGGAAAATCATTCCCGTCGAAGTGAAATCGGGGCGCGCGCCTGAAGCGCCGTATGACTCGCACATTTATCAATTGGCATCGTATTGTCTGCTGGTCGAAAAAACGTACAGCCAACGCCCGCCGTACGGGATCATCCACTACAACGACCGCGATTTTTCCGTGGAGTATACGCACGAGTTGGAGCAGTCCCTGCTGGAGTTGCTAACCGAAATGAAGCGCGATGGGTCGAAGAAAGAAGTCGCAAGGTCGCACGAACAGGCGTCCCGCTGCAGGCGATGCGGGTTTCGGTCGGTTTGCGATCAATCGCTGGCGTAGCCAAAGGTATAATTTGCAATCATGTCCGACGCTTTCATCCCGAAGCGCCCCGTTGTTATGGCGTACCCCAAGATGCCCGAAGCCTTCACCGAAGTGGAGGCGATGGCTCTCTTTCTCAAAGAGATGGGTGTGGACGCGCCGCACGGCTCGATCTATGATGAAGACCTGCGCAAGCGCGTGCGCGCCGGCGAGTTCGATCTGCTCATCATCGCGGGCGGCGACGGAAGCATCCTGCGCGCGGGGCATCTATGCGCGCCGAGCCGCGTGCCGATCCTCGGCGTGAACCTCGGACGCATCGGTTTTCTTTTGCAAGTGGAACGCACCGATTGGCGCGAGTATTTTCGAAAAATGTTCAACGGCGAAGCATGGATCGAAAACCGCATGTTGTTACGCGCGGAGCACGTCCGTGCCGGCGACTCGCTGGGTGAGTGGCACGCGCTGAACGAAGTCGTCGTTGGGCGCGGGCAGATGCTTCGCCCGGTACGCCTCACCGCCTCGGTGGATGGACGCGAACTCATCAGTTACGTCGCCGATGGGTTGATCGCCGCAACTCCGACGGGTTCAACTGCCTACGCCCTTGCGGCGGGTGGACCCATTTTGCCGCCGGAACTGCGGAACATTCTGCTGGTGCCGATCGCCCCGCATCTTTCCGTAGACCGCGCGGTCGTGCTGGCGGAAGGTTCAACGGTCAGTATCCGAACGTCAAGCGAAAATACCGTCATCAGCGTGGATGGGCAGTCTCCCGTCAGTTTGATGGAAGACGACCGCATTGACGTGCGCGCCGCCGATATCAACGCGCAGTTCGTCCGTTTCGGCGACCCGGGCTATTTTTATCGAAATCTGACCGCGCGCATGAATGAAAACTCTTCAGGATCCTCACAATGACCGAAGCGACCACACTTTATTGTTATAACCATCCGGCACGCGAGACGGCGCTGCGGTGCAACAACTGCAACCGCCCCATCTGCGCGTCGTGCGCGGTCCGCACGCCGACGGGATATCGCTGTAAAGATTGCGTGCGCGAACGACAAAAGGTGTTCGACACCGCGACGTGGACAGATTACCTCATCGTGTTTGTCGCGTCGTCAATTCTTTCCGGGCTGGCGGCTGTGGCAACCATTGCGATCACTTCGATCATCTGGGGATTCTTCATTATCTTTCTTGCACCTCCGGCTGGCGCGGTCATTGGCAGTCTCGTGCGGCGCTTTATCAAGAATCGTCGTGCGCGCGCGCTCAACTTCACGCTGGTGGGCGGGATGATTGCCGGCGCGTTGCCAGTGATGTTGCTAAGCGGGTTGCCGGGATTGTTTTTCATGCTCACAGGCGGCGCGGATGTATTGACGGTGATGTATTCCTTTGGTCCGATTCTCTGGCAGATCGTGTATCTTGCGTTGGGCGTGCCTGCCGCGTTCTATCAATTTTCAGGTCTGGTGTTTAGACGATAATAAAAATGCTCAGAACGCCGTCCTCGGCGTTCATGGTCGCCGAAGACGGCGCCCAGAGCAAGGTGAATATGCTAACCGAACTTCGCATCCATAACTTTGCCATCATAGACAAACTCGACCTGCGTTTCGGTCCCGGTCTCATCATTCTCACCGGTGAGACGGGCGCGGGCAAGTCCATCATCCTCGATGCCGTGGTCATGCTCATCGGCGGCAAGGCGGACACAACTTTCGTCCGCACCGATTCCGATGCCGCGTTCGTCGAGGGTGTGTTCCAGCTCAAAGGTCCGGAAAGAGAAGCGGTGCATTTCATCCTGCAGCGCGAAGAATTGATGGACGATCCAGATTATGTGGTGCTCACGCGCGAAGTCCGCAAGGAAGGGCGGAGCGTGGCGCGCGTTAATGGGCGGACGGTGAACGTTTCTTTGTTGAAGGAGATCGGGTCGTTGGTGGTGGACATTCACGGGCAGGCGGAACATCTTTCGTTACTCGATTCACGCGCCCATTTGGGTCTGCTCGACCGCTACGCCGAAGTTTCGCGCCCCCTCAGCGATTATCGTCAGACGTATCACGCGCTGCTCGGCGTGCGGAACGAGTTGAACGAATTGCGAAAAGCGCAGGCGGATGCCGACCGCCGCGTGGAATTCTTAACGTATCAAGCCGAGGAGATCGAAGCCGCGCGTTTAAAGCCGGGCGAAGATGAAGAACTGCGCAAGGAACGCGACCGGCTGGCGAATGCCGAGTCGCTGGCGCAAAATGCGCAAGAGGCGTTGGCAGTGTTGGAGGAGGGTTCGCCGGAGACTCCCGCCGCAACGGATCTGGTCGGGCAAGCGGCGCAGGCGCTCGCCGCGCTTGCAAAAATCGACTCGGCGCAAAACGAACTGGCGAATCAAGCCGAGGTGCTGCTCGATACGATATCGGAGGTGATTCGCGACTTGCGCGATTATCTCGAAGAGATTGAATTTAACCCGAAGCGGCTGGATGAAGTGGAGGAACGGCTCGATCTGATTCATTCGCTCACGCGCAAATACGGCGGGAGCATCCCGGCGGTGATCGCCTCGGGCGAGAACGCGCGCAAACAACTGGAAACCATCACCGGCGCGGCGGATCGAATCAATGAACTGGAATTGGAAGAAGCCAAACTGCTGGAGAAACTCGGCAAGCAGGGATTGGCGCTTTCGGAGAAACGCAAATCATCTGCGGAGAAGATGAGCAAAGGCATCGAAGCCGAACTGAACGACCTGAAAATGTCGGCGGCGAAGTTTGCCGTGGATTTCCAAACGAAGCCCGACCCGAACGGCGTGCCGCTGAACGGCGGTCCGCGCATTGGGTTCGACCACAACGGCATTGACCGCGTGGAATTTTTGATCGCGCCGAATCCCGGCGAGGGACTCAAGCCTCTCGCCAAGATCGCATCGGGCGGCGAGACCTCGCGCCTGATGTTGGGGTTGAAGAACGTTCTGGCGCGTGCCGACGAAGTGCCGTCGCTCATCTTCGACGAAATCGATCAAGGCATCGGCGGGCGCGTAGGCTTGGTGGTCGGACAAAAGTTGTGGAATCTCTCGCGTTCGCATCAGGTGTTTTGTGTGACGCATCTTCCGCAACTGGCGGTCTTTGGCGACCAGCACTATCAAGTGCAAAAATTGGTAGATAAAGGTCGCACACTCACGCGCGTCGAACAACTCGATGGCGAGCCGCGCCTGCTCGAACTTTCGCAGATGCTCGGCGAGGTCGGCGAGGGGACTCTCCGTTCCGCGCATGAGTTGTTGCAGGTGGCGCGGCAGATGATCAAGGGGAAGTAATAAGATCAGAAGAACGCGGATATTCCCTTCCCATCCTGTCAAAACACCCAACACAGAACACGGCAAGTTGACCGTTCGGTGCGCTACCCACCAAATCCGGTTCAGGAAGGGATTTGGGTCTTTGCCGTGTACGCGCGCGCCATTAGGTTGTCATGTGCTTGCTCTCGAACCCAGAGCGGTGTAAAGCAACTTACGCGCCCACATCGAGCGTTCCGTTCAGCAGGCGGATGGGAAATCCATCGGGGAGGTCGACGGGGCTTGGAATTTTTCATCGAATGTTCCATCCAAACTTGTGACCCAGAGTTCTCGCTGCCATGGCATGGCTTGGCTGGCTTATCCCTTGCCTTGATTTTCAAGATGCATCATCATGCCGCCGTTGCCGCCGATTTCCTTCGCCTCTCCATTGCTGATGACCTCGCCTGCGATCAACCCGACTCGTGAAACCAATCCTTCCTGCTCACACAAAAAAAGATCATTGCGGCGATGCAAATTTCTTGCCGGGGAACGTCGCCAGCACTTCCCGGCGGGTAAACGACCGACCTTAATTGCTGATCCCTCTTTTCTGTCTGCCAGCCAGACGATCGGTTGCTTCAAATTCGATGATCACGCTCTTCCCGGGATTAGAAACGGAACGCTCTTCTTGTATTCCAAATAGGACTTGCCGAAGCGCAATTCCAGTTCGAGTTCCTCGAAATATTTGAGAAAGAAAATGTGGGCGGGGATCAAGCCAAGAACAACCGCAATCGTGGCAAAGGTTGAACCTGAAATGAAACCCAAGGCAAGAGCAGCCAGATAGAATCCCAGCGACATCGGGTTGCGAGTCCGCTTGTAGATATCGTCGGCGACGATCTGTTTTGTCAAACGGAAGGCATTCGCTCCACTCCCTAATGAGCGGAGTAACTTGTTCGTAATCGCAAGGAAATACAAACCCGGGACGGCAAGGATGATTCCCAAAACCAAGAACACAGTTTTCAAGGGCAATGGTTGCAAACCCACAAGCACGTCCAAACGAGTGAGACCCGGATAAAAAATGGCGATCAACGGCGGTGCGATCATGAATACAAAGAATAAGAGGTGCATCACGCGGCTCGATCGCTCGGCGTTCTCTTTGCTCCGATTCGCTCTCAGCCATACGCCGAGCGCGCCCGCGCCGACCGCGAAGATGATGAGACCAACAACGATCAAGTAGATGGTAAACATGGAACGTCTCCTATTTTTTGCCCAGACCGGCTTCGCGCGCGCGCACGATCGCTTGGGCGCGGTCGGCAACCTGTAATTTGCTGAAAATGTTGGTGATGTGGTTGCGGATGGTCTTGCCGCTGAGGACGAGTCGCTGGGCGATTTCGTTGTTGTTGCGGCCCTCGGCGATCAAGCCCAGGATTTCGCGTTCGCGGTCGGTGAGTTCGGGAAAAAGGTCGGATGACTCGATGGGCTTGACTCCCGCGAAGTAGCGCATCATGCGCTGTGCGATTGCCGCGCCGAAGACGACCCCGCCTCCTCCCACGGTTTGAATTGCTCTCAGTATCTCGGCTTTGAGCGTCCCTTTGAGCAGGTACCCGCGCGCGCCTGCGCGCATC
This sequence comes from Chloroflexota bacterium, assembly GCA_040753755.1. Lineage (GTDB taxonomy): Bacteria > Chloroflexota > Anaerolineae > Anaerolineales > Villigracilaceae > Defluviilinea. The sequence continues at coordinate 12,216 of JBFMDB010000022.1, read as the reverse complement.
GCGGCAAAGACCGAGTCATCGTCTTCGAACATGGTGAGGATGAGGATGCCGATGTGCGGACTGGTGTTGAGGATGCGGCGTGTGGCTTCGATGCCATTGACACCGGGCATGTTGATGTCCATCAGGATGATATCGGGTTGCAACTCGGCGGCGAGACGGATGGCTTCGCTCCCTGTCTCCGCGTCGCCGACCAGTGCGAGTTCGTCCGCAGATTTGAGCAAGGCGCGCAGTCCGCTTCGGAAAGCGGGTTCGTCGTCGGCGATGAGGATGGAGGTTTTTTCCATAAAAGAGTAGTGTGCGCTCTCTAGCGCACAACTGGCATTAGGGAACGCCAATTACGCGCTTGGTTAGAGACTGGAGATTGGGAGTCTTGCAAAGACGCGTGTTCCGTTGGTTGTTGTTTCAATCACGCACATTCCGCCGATCTCTTCGGCGCGTTCGCGCATGGAGGAGAGACCGACGCCTGCTTTGCGCGTTTGAGGGAGACCAATGCCGTCGTCGCGGACTTCGATTTCAAAACCATCCTTGATTGCGAGAGTGACCGTGCAGGTCCTCGCGCGAGCGTGGCGCGAGACATTGGTCAAGGCTTCCTGGATGATGCGATACGCGGCGACTTCGACGGCGGCAGGGAGGGCGGGCAGTGAGTCGGGGGCGGAGACGGTGACTTGCAATCCGTTCATCTGGTATTGCGCGGCCTGCTCGCGGATGGCGGAGAGCAAGCCGAGTTGATCCAATGCAGGCGGGCGCAAGCCGTAGACGAGGCGCCTGATCTCGGTGATGAGCGTTTGCGATTCAGTCATGCTTTCTTTGAGCAGGGCGCGGGCGGTTTCGGTCTCGCTGTCGAGCGCGTCCATGGCGGCTTCGAGTTTGAGGGTCTGCCCCGCGAGTTTGGGTCCAAGCCCGTCGTGCAGGTCGCGGCGCAAACGCAGGCGTTCCTCTTCGCGCGCGGCGACGATCTGTTCGCGCGAGTGTTGCAAGTCCGCGGTGAGGCGGACGTTGTGGACGGCAACTCCCGTCTGCGCGGCGATGTCTTCGAGCAGGCGGCGTTCGGCGGGGGTGAACGGTTCGTTTCCCGAACGTTGGGCGACGCGCAATTCGCCGATGGTCTGGTTTTGGTGAGTCAACGTCAGCGTGAAAAAAGGCTCGGTGGGCGAACCCGCTTCGGCGGCGGTCTGAAGCGTTTTTCCATCCGCAAGCAGAATCGCGGCGTAGGGAAGTTTCAACGTCTGGGCAATCGTCTCCACGATTGTGGATAAAACCGAATCGGGAGTTTGAGTCGCTTCCAAATGCTGGCTGAGTTGCGAGAGGACTTTGTAGGGGTCGTCGCGTTCGCCGTACATCAGGCGGTTGACGAATTGTTGCAGGCGCAGGCGGAGCGGATTGACGATGAGGGCGATGACGCCCGTAGCGAGGAGCGAGAAGAAAAAGTTGCCGCTCGATTGGAAGAGTTTGCCCAGTCCGCCAACGACCAAAACGTAAAACGCAACCACGCAAGCGGTGAGCGTCCCGTAGACGAGGGCGCGGTTGATGAGCAGGTCAATGTTCCAGAGGCGATGGCGCATGATGGAGAAGGCGATGGCAATCGGCAGGGCAGACATGACAGGGGAAAGAGGCATCTGCCAGAACATGTAAGCAAAGGCTTGCGGATTGGGTTGTTCCTGACCCAGCAAGTCGTAGCCAGGCACGAAGATACCGATGATCGAGAACAGCGACATGGCGATTACGATCAGCGCTACGGCAAAGACAATCCATCGGGTCTGCTGGCGTTCGATTTCGTTTGAAACGCGCCGATAGCGATAGACCTGGCTGAACAGCCATGTCGTCCAAAAGAAGCCGACGAGTAACCCAAACCACCAGCCAGACCAGTTGAGCGGATTCCACGGAGAGTCTGGCAGGAAGTTCCAGACGATGCAGATGGGAGTCCAGATAAGAGCCAGCCAGCGCGTCCAGCCTGGGACGAAATGCCCAGTGGGAAACAGGTAGAAGAACCAGGCGAAGGTGATCCAGGATAACGCCCCAAAGGATTGTTGCAGGAAATCGAGCGCGGGGTGAATGCCGAGCAGAGATTGGATGGTGGGCGTGAACGTGCCGCTGCCGACTCCGAAGACAACGAGGAAAAGCGATGTGAGCAGGGCGATGCGTTCATCGCCGCAACGCTTGAAGATGATGAAGCCGACTACGGCGAAAGGCGCGGCGATGACGATTTCCCAAAATATCATGTATGCGGCGAAAAATGTCGGCGCGATTCCGAGCGAGATTAAGTTTGAAAGGTTCGTCGGGGATGGATGAGTCAACTGGATCCAGCGAAACGGCAGGGCAACGAGAAAGGCGAGGGTTGCCGTCACGCAGACGATCAGCCATAGTGAGCGGGCGACCACGAGGGTCCGCCCGCTCAAGCGGATCACATTTGTGGATGGATTGCGGGTGAGGAGCAGACTGTTCATGCGAGAAGATTGTTCATTCAAGCCTGCCTGTGATTATACGTGAAATAGAGTTCTGCTTATCCCTCAACCGGCTTGATAACTTCCATCTGGCTATGCCGTCACCATCACGGCTCGACTGGCTTTGCCGAACGCAAGGGCAATGCCTGTCCAAATTGACCATACCAACAGCAGGATAAAGTATACGAGGTACAGCGCCATTACCACAACCGTCAACGGATTATTTGGATTTGTGGGACTCGCCCCTGCGCCCATGGCAACAGCGTACATTGTCGCCGCCGCAATGCTGTTCGCAAAACCGACGAACGCCAGCGCGCGCGGCAACTTCCGTGTTCGGTATGCCATCCAGCTAAACAGCGCAATGCCGATAATATTGGAGAGGGCGTCGGCAACGACGACAACGATATCTCCAGGTTTGGCAGAGGTGAAAGTTGTCGCCAGGAAGATTAGGTAGCCGAGTGTGGATAGGAGGACTGTAATCAGGCTCAATGTGGGTGCTTCTTTGCGATAGAACTGGTAAAGCCCGATCGCGAGGAGAATGCCAGCCAGTCCGCCGCCTACCACAAATACCCAGTAGAGAGGCGATGTGGGGGCATACGTCGTTTGGTCAATGGTAAATGAAATGCCAATGGTGCATACCGCTGAGACGATGCCAGCAACACCAGCGATACGGATGAGATTATTGGGTGACATTTTCATATCCTGTGGCTCATTTTTATTTTGCCGCATGGCTACACCGCCGCTACGACCGATTTGGACGAGGTGAAGAAGCGCCAAATTCCAACCGACCACGCGATCCAGGCGACGAACAGCACCATTGGAACCGTGCTCGCCGCGCCGACCTGACCCAGCGCGCTGGCGACTGCGGTTGCAAGGCTGGCAAATCCGACCACATACGCGCAGACCGCCAGCCAGCGCGGCATTTGCGCGTTGCCGTAGCCGAGATAACCGACCAGCAGGAAGGTCGTTCCATAGATCACGCTCGTGACCATGCCCATCGGGGTGTCGGGTCCCATGCCGAGATTTTCGAGGGTCAATCCGACAATGGCGAATACTAACATCGCAAGGCTCAAGGCGGGGGCTTGCGGACGATGAAACACATAGACTCCATATAGCGCGGCAAGGGTGAACAGCGCGGCGATGATGGACACGACCATGAAGGCTCCGCCGCGTCCGTCGCCGATCAGGGCAAACATCCCGAAACTGGTCAGGATGCTCAGGATGGCAGACCATCCTGCAAAACGATACAAGTTTGTGTTTGACATTTCATTTCTCCTTTTTGGTTGATTAGGTTGCCGCCAGTATAGAAGGAGAGTTGTCCCTTTGTCATGGGACTGGTGTCCCGATTTGGGTGGGACAAGGGTTTTCTCCTAATTTGTCCCGCTGGACATGTTCGCGCGACCGACGAGGAAGAACCCGATGGCGACCAAGAGCCACAATGTCGGCGGGATGTAGCCCGCGGGCGAGTCCAGGAAGAGTCCACTCCACTGAGCGTAATAGGCGATGAGGCTCACGAAGAAACTGGCGAGAAAGCCTGCCATGAAAATTGCGTTCCGTGTCGTGGATTCCGCTTCATTACGCGTCATCAGGAATAAAGCGCCAAGCGACATGCAGAAAACGGCGTAGGCATACGCGATAAAGTCAAAGCCGCTGACCATGAAAAAGCCTGCGAGTCCATCCAGCAGGAAGAAGCCGCCGACAATGGTAAGAAAGAGTTTCGGTTTCATTTTAAATTCTCCTTTTTGATTGAAAAGTTTCCGCCAGTATAGAAGGAGTGTTGTCCCTTTGTCATGGGACTGGTGTCCCGATTTGGGTGGGACATGGGATTCCAAACTTAATCCCCTGTAAAAGCAAGACTTCCGAAGTCTCAGGGACTTCGGAAGTCTTTTTTCGCAGCCTAGTCAAGACTATCTCTGTGAGAGATCTTATTCCTCTCGCAATTTGTAATCATCCCGCATATTTATTGAACTCACCTTGCGCAGTCACAACTCCGAAGGAATGAAATGATTATAGATTTACGACGAATGGGCGTGTCAACCCCGAAGGGGTGTCATAGAATTGCGTGAAATCATGTCATCCCTTCGGGATTTGACGGCGATTTGGGCTATTTTCTATCATCCTACCATCCCTTCGGGATTGAAGTGCGTAACATGAGTTATTGAATTTTTCTTCCAAATCATTAAATCAGATTAATCAGGCTGGAGCATCACACTCCAGCCTGTTCTGTATTTTTTACCGCTTTCACTATCGCGGCGATATGTTCGGGGGTGTTCCCGCAACAGCCGCCCACTACCTTCGCTCCCAACTCAATGTATCTCTTTGAGAACTTCGCCATATCTTCAGGACCCATGTCGTACACGCCTTGCTCGGTCTCGATGTCCATGTGCGGGACACCCGCGTTCGGCTTCACCCACAAAGGGAAGTTCGGCATAGTCGCCGCGTATTCCTTGACGACGAGCTCCATGTTATCAAGTGTGGTCCCGCAATTCGCGCCGACGAGGGTCGCGCCCATCTCGGAATATTTCTTGATCACATCCTTCGGCTTGACGCCCATCATCGAGCGCGTGCCGCGGTCATAGCTGAATGAAACAACGATTGGCAAATCGGTCACAGACTTTGCGCCCTCGAACGCGGCCGTCGTCTCTTCAAACGAAAACATCGTTTCGATCAGCAACAAGTCCACGCCGCCGTCGGCGAGGGCTTTGGCTTGCTCGGCAAACGTGGCTTTGACATCTTCATACTCGAGCGGACCATACGGCTTGATCAACGCGCCGACGGGTCCCATCGAACCAGCCACCAGTCCGTTGTTGAGCGAGGCGGCTTTGCGTGCGATTTCCGCCGCGCGTATGTTCACTTCGGGAGTCCGATCCTGATATTTCGAATCCTTCATCCGCATCCGCGTCCCGCCGAAGGTGCAGGTGAGGATGATATCTGAACCAGCCTCAGCGAAGGACGAAGCGAGTTTTAGGATGGTATCGGGATCGTCGATGATCAAGTCCTCCGGCGGCTTGCCGGGCTTGAGTCCCATCTTTTGCAAATTCGATCCTGTCGCGCCATCCGCAACGAGGATCACGCCTGAGTTAAGTCTTTCAAGAAATTTGTTCATTGTTCTCCGTTGCTCCCCTCTCCTTTAGGAGAGGGGTTGGGGGTGAGGTCTATTTCATAAAATTCTTCGCCATCGGGTCGGCGACGCGATTCGGAATCAAATGCGCGATGTGCGGGAACGGCTCGCTCATGTGCGGGAAACTCGTTGCAAGCATAAACTGATTTTGAAAATCGGGGTCGGTCGGCAATTCGAATCGTTCGACCTTGCGCGTCACCGAGTCAATTTCATTCCGCTTTTCAACGTTCAACAAAGCGATCCGCGCGCCGTCGCCCGCGGCGTTGCCGACCGCGTACACATTCTCCAACTCGCAATCGGGGATCAACCCGATCAACATCGCTTTTTCCTTATCAATAAAACTTCCGAAGCCGCCCGCCAAAATTACCTTATCGGGGTCTTGCAAACCAAAACGCTTCAGCAGCGTGCGCGCGGCGGTGAACAACGCGGCTTTCGCCAATTGTATCTGTCTCACATCCTGTTGTGTGATGGGGATGTCTCGTCCGATGGAGGTCTCCTCCGCCCAAGCGATCACATACTCCCAGCCCGACTCGCCCTCCCGCACACGCCTCGACTCTAAATTCTTTTTGAATTTGCCCCTCGAATCGACAATCCCCGCCCGGAACAATTCCGCGACGGCGTCAATGATGGCAGAGCCGCAAATCCCTTTGACCTGACCTTTGAACTCGGCGTGATCCGTGTTCCAGCCTTCCACGCCGATGACTTTGTACTTCGGTTCGAGAGTCACTTCGTCAATGTGGACGCGTTCCATCGCGCCGGGCGCGGCGCGCATGCCGTATTCCACGTGCGCGCCTTCGAGCGCGGGACCCGTCGGCGTGGACGTGCAAACCAGCCGTTTGCGATTGCCGAGCACAAGTTCCGCATTCGTGCCAACGTCAATCAACAGCCAGTTTTCATCCTGCTTGTGCGGCTCTTCGGCAAGGATCATCGCGCTGGTATCCGCGCCGACGAAGGATGCGATTGTCGGCAGTACATGGATATTGCCCGATGGGTTAATGTGCAAGCCCAGTTCGCGCGCTTTTATATCAACCGATTTGTGAATCGCAGGCACGAACGGAGCAAGTCCCAGATCTTTTGGATGGAGATTCAACAGCACGTGATGCATCGTGGAATTGCCGACCAGCACCATTTCCAGAATTTCGCTGGTCTTTATCATTGCCGTGTGTGCGGCTTGCTTGAGCAGTTTGTTCAACGTCGAAATGATCGCCTTGTGCAATTTCTCCAAGCCGTCGGGGTGTTCGATCGCATACTGAATACGAGACATCACATCTTCGCCGTACACGATCTGCGGATTCATCTCGGATTCCGCCGCCAATAATTCTCCAGTTCTCAAATTACACAGGTAAAGAGCCACAGTCGTGGAACCGATATCCACCGCCGCGCCGTAGCTTTCTTCGTGATACCCCGCCTGAACAGAGATCACTTCCTTATCCTGCCACACGGAGACGGTCACGCTCCATTTCGCTTCGCGCAAAGTTTTCGATAGCGTTCGCAAGCATTGATAATCAATGTTCAAGTCGTACCAGCGCGGAAGCGCCGCGTCGCTGCCGTGGACGAGCCGCATCGAAGTTTCGAGTCCCTTGGCGAGGCGTTCCCAGTCCGCGATGGGGCGTTCCAGATTTGGCGGACTCATCGTCACGAGATATTTGCGAATGGCAGGCTTGATCTCTATCGGGCGATTGCTGGCGCTCTTGCGGACGATCTGTTTGTTGCCGCGGCTTTCCTCAGGGACATTGATCAACACATCGCCTAAAATTTTGCTCTGGCACGATAAACGAACTTGTCCGATCTCCCAGCCTTTTTCTTTTAATAACTTTGGTCGGCGTTCGAGGTAGGCGCGCTCTTCTGTTCCAACAGGGGAGAGGTTTGCTTGTTTCGAGTCGATGTTGTATTTCTCGAAGCGCCCTTCCTCGACCAACACCATGCACTTGCCGCAGGTGGCGTTCTCTGCGCAAATGGATTCGATCTCCACGCCCAGTTCACGCGCGGCAGAACGGACGGAGACGCCTTCGTCCACTTGTCCGCGTCTTCCGGAGGGTTGGAGGATAATTGTGTGTTTCTTCATAAGACGATAGACCGTGGACGATAGACCGTTGTCTATGGTCTATCGTCCATCGTCATCATGCCGATTCTCTCGCCCGTTGGGGTATCTCGATTTTGGCGAACTCAGCCTCAAGTTGTGAAAGAAGCGCATCTGCCACATCTTCGGGCGCGCCGTCGCGTTCGATCCAATCCCCGCGCTTGTATTGTGCGGCGTAGTCCGATGTCGACGTGAGTCCCTCCGCCATCGCGTACGCGTCGATCTTGTTTTGGATTCGGTCTGAAAGTTGTTTCTTGATCGTACGACCGTCGCCTTCGACGGTGATAGATTGTGGGATGTGTTTCCAATACATGATGCGATACCTTGCCATGGTCACCTTTCATGTCATTGCGAGCCCGAAGTGCGAAGCGATCTCTAACTCGTTGATGGAGATTGCTCCATCGGGTCTACGACCCTCCTCGCGATGACAGCTAGAAATTATATATAATTTTCGAGTGGGGATTGTACGGGAGAATGGGTGTGAGGTCAATAGCGCGATGTGCTAGAATCAAAACAAGTTTGTTACGATGAATTGCCCAACTTGCCAAACCGCGAATCCTGATGTTGCAAAATTTTGCATGAATTGCGGAACGCCTTTAGCATCCGAAGGCGCGGGGGAGAAACCTCATTTCAATCTTTCTCGTTATCTTCCGCAAGAACTTGTTACAAAACTTGAAGCCGCGCGATCGCGCAACACGATGGTGGGTGAGCGGCGCGTCATCACCATGTTATTCTGCGACGTGAAAGGCTCCACCGCCGCCGCCGAAAAAGTGGATCCCGAAATTTGGACCGACATCATGAACGGCGTGTTCGAGTTCATGATTCGCCCGATCTATAATTATGAAGGGCTCGTGCCGCGCTTGATGGGCGACGCCATCCTCGCGTTCTTCGGCGCGCCGATCACGCATGAAGATGATCCCCAGCGCGCGGTGCTCGCGGCGCTGGAGATTCAACAGGGGATCAAATCCTACGCGGACGAGATCCGCCTCAAGCACGGACTGGAATTTGGTCTGCGTGTGGGAATTAATACCGGCTTGGTCGTTGTCGGCGAGATCGGCTCAGACCTGCGCATGGAATATACCGCCATTGGCGACGCGATCAACCTCGCCGCCCGCATGGAACAGACTGCCGCTGCGGGGACGATTCAAATCTCAGAAGAAACGTACAAGTTGGTTGCGCCGTTCTTTGAAGTTGAGCCGTTGGGCGAAGTGGAAGTCAAAGGAAAATCTGCTCCCATCAAAACGTACCGCGTCCTTCGTGCGAAGGAAAAAGTCGGACAGTTGCGCGGCTTGGAGGGAGTGACGACTCAATTGGTGGGGAGAGACTCGCATTTAAGTTCGCTGAAATCGAGATTGAAAAATTTGAAGGACGGTGCTGGATCATTCGTCACGGTACTTGGCGAGGCAGGGCTGGGAAAATCCACTTTGGTCGCCGAGTTGAGGAAATCTCATGAAGCTCAAGGATTCCGGTGGCTCAGTGGCGACGCGCTATCGTACGCGCGCTCGATCAGTTACTTCCCGTGGCGGCAGGTGATTCGAGGAGCCATCGGCGCGCACGAAGCGGATTCACCCGCCGAGGTCCGCAAGAAATTGCGTTTCGAATGCGATTGCTGCCGATTGCCCGGTGGCGATATTCCATTTTTAGAAGCCCTGCTCGCCGTCGAAAGTGAAGAAAGTTTGCAAGTGGTCGCGGGCGTTCAAGGTGAAGCGCTCATTCAACGAGTGGTGGATGCCCTGCGCGGTTACCTATGCGGACTTGCCGCGGAGAATCCGCTTGTGCTCGTCTTCGACGACCTGCATTGGGCGGACGAGGCGTCGTTATATTTACTGTTCAGCACGGCAGATTTGACCGAGTCGCAACCCATCCTGTTCATTTGCATGTCACGACCCGATAAGACCGTTCCGGGCTGGGATACCATGGAAAAGATCCAGCAGAAGGTTGGCAAAAAGTATTCAACGATTTCGCTCGAGCCATTGCAAGCCGAACAAACCGACCTGATGCTGGCAAACCTGCTGGGCATGAAGGATATGCCGAAGAACATCCGCGACCTGATCGTTGAAAAGGCGCAGGGAAACCCGTTCTTTGTCGAGGAATTGATCCGTTCGCTCATAGAAGCAACACAGATCATCCGCGAGAATGGTCATTGGGTGGTCGTCAGCGGCGAGGCGAAGCTCTCACTGCCGAATACCTTGCGCGGCGTGTTGAGCGCGCGCATCGACCGCTTGCCCGAAACCTCCAAACACGTTTTGCAGAACGCATCGGTGATCGGACGCGCGTTCGACCTGCGCGTCTTGAAACGTCTCACCCACCTGAACGGCGGTTTCGATTCGCAGATCCGGTATTTGCAAGAGGCGAGCATGATCGAACCCGCACGAGACGAGTACATGTTCCGTCACGTGTTGATTCAGGAAGCCGCCTACGAATCGATCCTGCTCAAGAAGCGGGCGGAACTGCATAAACAGATCGGCGAGACGCTCGAAGAACTTCATGCACAGCGCATCGAAGAATTCGCCCCGCTGCTTGCGTATCATTTTTATTCCGCGAACGATGCGCGCTCGTTGAAATATGACATCATCGCGGGTGAAAAGTCCGCGCGGTTGTATGCCAACGTCGAAGCCGCGACCCACTTTCGCCGTGCCGTGGAAGTTGCCAAACGGACACATGCCGGGCTCGAAAACATTTCCCGCTTGCATACGCAGCTTGGATCGGTTCTCGAACAGAGCGCACAGTATCACCAAGCGTTGGCGAATTATGATGAGATGCTGACTTATGCCAGAGAACACAAAGACCGCTCGATGGAACTCTCCGCGCTGATGGCAAAAGCGACGGTCCATTCCACCTTTACGAATGTGCATAATCCTGAACTCAGCGAAAAAACGTTGATTCAAGCTCTGGAGATTTCACAGGAAATTGGCGACATCTCCGCGCAATCCCGCCTCAATTGGAATCTCATGTTGAGGTATTTGTTTTCCAAACGGCTCGATCAAGCCCTTCAGTATGGCACCGCCGCGCTCGAACTGGCGCGCGCAGGGGATAACCGCGAGAACCTGGCTTTTGTGTTGAACGATCTGTGCCGTCTCCATACTTGCCGGGGCGAATTCGAAAAGGCTCATGCGGTCATCCGCGAGGCGCGTGAACTTTGGCGGTCTATGGAGAATCGTGTGATGCTGGCAGACAGCCTCGGCTCAGAGTCGGAGGCATATTTCAACGAGGGGAAGTATGAAGAGGCGTTGAAATGCAGTTATCAGGCGTTGCGAATCAACGAAGAGATCAATAACCTGTGGGGTCAGGCATACGAAAGCATGCTCATTGCGTTCGTTTATTTTCAATCCGGGCGGTTGGGGCAAGGCGTACAGTTCGCCGAAAAAGCCTCGTTGTTTGGAGATCAGTCGGGCATGATCGCCATCAATACCATGAGATGTGAAACGGCATGGATTTACACTTTTTGTGGCGCGTACGAAAAGGGATTTGAGATAATTGACTTCTCCATCCAGCAGGCGCAACTGCATCAACCTGCGTGGGTGACGTTTCCGCAAGCCGTAAAAGTGCGAATGCACCTGCTTCAAGGGGATATTGAATCAGCCGAAAAAACCAGGGGTGACGAAATCCTCGAGCCGATTTCGATCCCCTATGCGCGTTTCACCATTTTTCTGTGCCTGGCAAATATCGAGCTTGCGGTTGCAAAAGGGAAGTATGGCGACGCGTTGAACCTCGTCGAAGCTTTACTGGATGAAGTCACTCCGTTGACCCGCGTGGATGTCCCCGAAGCCTTGCGATGGAAGGGACTCGCATTGATCGGCATGAATCGCCTCGATGAGGCGCATCGCATCCTGATGGAGGCTGGGTCGCTGGCAGAACAGCAGGGAGCAATCCTCCACGTGTTGTCGATCTCGATCGATCTTGCAGAGGTCGAAACGAAATTGGGGTTGGACGAGAAAGCAAAAGGGAATCTCGAAAAAGCGCGCAAGATCGCAAAACAAATGGCAGAGTCGCTGCGCGAGATCGGATTGCATGATTCGTTTCTGAATCAACCTCGGATACAGAAATTGATGCGATAGCCGCTTCCCTCTCGGCAAGGCGCGGCGTGTTACGGGGATTTCACGACTTGACAGCCAGATACAACAACCGCAAAATCTTCAACTCATCATAATTCAGCGCGCCGTTCATTTTGTCGTACACCGGCTTGAGGTACATCGTACCCAATTCATCGAATGCGGCGAAGGCGGCTTGTTGTTGTTCAGGCGCAGCGGATGTTGCTGCCTGCAGATCATTGCCGTTGTGAAGTTTGTTGCCCGCCATCACAAATTTTGTCAGGTGTTCGAGAATCGTTCCCTTTGTCACTTGATGACGCTCCACCAACGTTTGAATCGTCGCGCCGTCGTTAAACGCTTCGGCGACCAGCCGCGTGCGCTCACCGATCGATTCCCCTCTCCCTGAGGGAGAGGAGTTAGAAAGCGTTTTAAAAGTCATGTTGCAAGCATTCTTAACATACGTCGCGTGCTGGCGATATACACCATACTTTCGCTGGACAATGTGGTGTGCTCGTAGTCGCGAGCCAAACGGCGGTAACGACC
>JBFMDB010000021.1:0-70336 GCA_040753755.1 Chloroflexota bacterium | reverse complement strand
GTCCGCCCGTTTTACAGGTTTAGGTAGCAAAGGTTCTACCACTGCCCATTGTTCATCTGTAAGTTCCATCGGCTCGCTCCCATTTCGGATTTGAGCGCCAGTTTACCATTTTTGAGATAACTTCTAGGATTAAAGTTAATACACTGGAGCGTTAGATAAGGAAAAAAGCCCCCAAAGTAATTGGCAAAATCAAAAAAGGTTTGAAACCGTGCGAAACTCGTCATTGAATTGGAGTTGTAGCTAGCTGCTTGATAAAACTGAGATGATGATATAACTGACCAGATATAGCAGAAGGATTTCGAAGATGCAGAGCTATCTAGTGGTCTGAGATGCAGATTAAACATGTTTTTTCTTCTTCGTTGCAATTTACCACAAGGATGTAAGATATTTCGTGAATCACGCCAATGACTGAACAGCAAATCGAACAAGACCTGATCAAAAAGCTGGGCGAACTGAAACCCGTTTATCGCGCCGACAGCCGCGACCGCGCGGAGGGTGAGGCGCTGAGCGACTTGAAATATATCTATCGCCCAGATATTCGAGACCGCGCGGCGCTGGAGAAAAACTTCCGCGAGAAGTTTGAGGCGTTAAACCGCGTGACGTTGACGGATGGGGAATTTATGCGCCTGCTGGAGCAGATGGTTACAAGAGACGTATTTGAAGCCTCGCGCAACCTGCGCGAGAAGCACAACTTTACCCGCGATGACGGTACGCCGCTGACTTTTACGCTGGTCAATATCAAGGATTGGTGCAAGAACACTTTTGAGGTGGTGAACCAGTTGCGGATCAATACCGCCAATAGTTATCACCGCTACGATGTGATTCTGCTGATCAATGGCGTGCCTGTGGTGCAGATCGAGTTGAAAGATTACAAATTCAGCCCGCGCCGCGCCATGCAGCAGATCGTGGAGTACAAGACCGACCCTGGCAACGGCTATACCAACACGCTATTGTGCTTTATGCAATTGTTTATCGTGAGCAACCGCACGGACACGCTGTACTTTGCCAACAACAATAACAAGCATTTTGTTTTCAACGCGGAAGAACGCTTCTTGCCTTTTTATCACTTTGCAGACGAGAACAATAAAAAAATCACCCTGCTGGATGAGTTTGCGGAGAAGTTCCTTGCCAAGTGCGTTTTGGGCGAGATGATCAGCCGTTACATGGTCTTGATCGAAACCGAACAAAAGTTATTGATGATGCGCCCGTACCAGATTTACGCCGTGAAAGCGATTGTGGATTGCATTCACGACAACAGCGGCAATGGCTACATCTGGCATACGACGGGCAGCGGCAAAACGTTGACTTCCTTCAAGGCGTCCACGTTGTTGAAGGATAACCCTGATGTTGAAAAAGTGCTGTTCGTGGTGGATCGCAAAGACCTCGACCGCCAGACCCGTGAAGAGTTCAATAAGTTTCAGGCGGGTTGTGTGGAACAAAATACCAATACCGCCGCACTGGTGAAGCGCCTGCTTTCAGACGATTATGCCGATAAAGTAATTGTTACCACCATCCAGAAACTCGGATTAGCGTTAGACAATAGCAGCAAAGAAAGCAAAGAGAAGAAAAACAACAAACCAAATTATAAAGAGCAATTGCAGCCGCTGCGCGATAAACGCATGGTCTTTATATTCGATGAGTGCCACCGCTCACAGTTTGGCGATAACCATAAGGCGATCAAGGAATTCTTTCCGAAGGCGCAGTTGTTCGGATTTACAGGCACGCCGATCTTCAAAGAAAACGCGACGTATACCCAGGTGGAGGGGACGCAGGCTTCCTACAAAACTACAGCGGACTTGTTCCAAACGCAGTTACATGCCTACACCATCACCAACGCCATCGAAGATGATACGGTGTTGCGTTTTCATGTGGATTACTTCAAGCCCGAAGGCGAGCATATCCCGAAAGCGGGCGAGGCACTGACCAAGCAAGCCGTCATCACAGCGATTTTGGACAAGCACGATTCAGTTACGGCTGGGCGCAAATTCAACGCGCTGTTGGCGACTGCTTCGATCAACGATGCGATTGAGTATCACAAACTTTTCAAACAGATGCAGGAAAAGAAGCGGGTGGAAGATGAAACCTTCCAGCCGCTGAATATCGCTTGTGTATTTTCGCCGCCCGCCGATGGGGATTCGGATGTGCGGCAACTGCAGGAAGATTTGCCGCAGGAAAAAGCCGATAACGCCGTAGACCCTGACGGGAAGAAATCCGCGCTCAAAGAAATCATGGCGGACTATAACGCCCGCTACGGCACGAATCACAGCCTTGCATTCTTCGATTTGTATTATCAGGATGTGCAAAAGCGAATCAAAGACCAGGAATTTCAATTGCCTCATGCCGAGCGCGTGGACTTGGTGATCGTGGTGGATATGCTCTTGACGGGCTTCGATTCCAAATACCTGAACACGCTGTATGTGGATAAGAACCTGAAACAGCACGGCTTGATTCAGGCGTTTTCGCGCACCAACCGCATTTTGAACGACTCTAAACCAGCGGGGAATATTCTCGATTTTCGGGGACAGGCTGGGGCGGTGGATGAAGCGATCCAACTCTTTTCTGGCGAGACCATCGAACGATCCAAAGAAATCTGGCTGGTGGATTCTGCGCCCGTCGTCATCGGCAAACTGAAAGAAGCCGTCAAAAAACTGGACTTGTTCATGCAGTCGAACGGGTTGGCGTGCGTGCCGCAGGATGTGCCAAACCTGAAAGGCGACCACGCGCGCGGCGGGTTCATCGAACGCTTCAAAGAAGTGCAAAAATATAAGTCGCAATTGGAGCAGTACACCGACCTGACCGCTGAACACGCGGCGGAGGTGGAGCAGGTCTTACCGCCAGAGCAGTTGCAAGCCTTCCGCGCGGCGTATCTCGAAACCGCCGCGCGCCTGAAAGAACGGCAGGACAAAGAGAAGGAGGACCCGCAACTGGGACAACTCGATTTTGGGTTTGTGTTGTTTGCTTCGGTGACGATTGATTACGATTACATCATGAAACTGCTTGCCAAAGCGGACGCGGCGAAGCCCAGCAAACAAAGCATGACCAAAGAACAATTAATTGCGCTGATCGCTTCGGACGCCAAGTTTATAGACGAGCGCGAGGACTTTTCCGAATACATCAACAGCCTTCGATTGGGACGCGGGCGCAGTGTGGAGGAAATCCATGCGGGCTATGCCGCTTTCAAAGCGCAGAAGAACGCCCGCCGACTGGCGGAGATTGCCGCCAAGTTTGGATTGGAACATAACGCCCTGAGCGCCTTTGTGGAGGAGATCATCGAACGGCTGGTCTTTGACAGCCAAGCGCTGACCGACCTGCTTGCCCCGCTGAATTTGAACTGGCGTGAACGCGCCCCCAAGGAAGGTGAATTGATGACCGACTTGATTCCGCTCTTGAAGAAATTGGCGGGTGGGCGCGAGATTTCGGGATTGAGCGCGTATGAGCAATAAGATGGATTCCGTGAATAATCTTTTACCCAAGTTGCGCTTTCCTGAATTTCAAAATTCGCCAGCGTGGAAAAAAACGCCATTGGAAGATGCCGTCTCGCCAGTTGTTCGCCAAGTAGAAAAGCCTGAAAATCCTTACACTGGCTTGGGCATAAGAAGTCATGGAAAAGGCACTTTTCTAAAGCCTCTCGAATCGCCAGAAAAGAACGCGATGGAATATCTTTATGAAGTGCAAAGTGACGACTTAATAGTCAATATCACTTTTGCTTGGGAAGGCGCAATTGCGATTGTGAAGCAAGGCGACTCTGGTGCGCTTGTCTCTCATCGCTTCCCAACATACACATTCAACAGAGATGTTGCAATTCCCGAATTCTTTCAATATGTAATTCTGGACAAGCGTTTTATTTACAATCTTGGCGTTATTTCTCCTGGAGGTGCGGGAAGAAATCGGGTATTAAATAAAAACGACTTTCTGAAACTCACGGTGTCAGTTCCTTCAACTGTCGAACAGCAAAAAATAGCGGACTGCCTGACTGCGCTCGATGACCTGATCGCCGCCCAAAGCCAAAAAGTGGAGGCGTTGCAAGCCTATAAAAAAGGGCTTCTGCAGAATCTCTTCCCCGCCGATGGCGAGTCCGTGCCGAGATTGCGCTTCCCTGAGTTCCAGTCCGCTGGGGAGTGGGAGGAGAAGACCATTGGACAAATTTCAGAAAACATTACCGCTGGCGGAACACCTAACACTTCAAAAAAAGAGTATTGGAATGGCAATATCAGATGGATGAACTCAGGTGAATTGAACTATAAAAGAGTTTATGAAGTGCAAGGCAGAATCACCGAAAAAGGATTACAAAATTCAAGCACAAAGATAATTCCAAGTCACTGTGTTTTGATTGGTCTTGCTGGTCAAGGTAAAACTCGCGGCACAGTTGCGATGAATATGATTGAGGTATGTACCAATCAATCAATTGCTGCAATATTTCCAAATGAGCAAGTTTATTACAGTGACTTTCTTTATCATAACTTAGACAATAGATATGATGAATTGCGAAGAATTTCCGCAGGAGGCGAAGGACGAGGCGGATTGAATTTGCAGATTATCAAGTCTTTGAAAATTATCTTGCCGTCATTACCTGAACAACAAAGAATTGCGGAATTGCTGAGTGCCATCGATGAACAAATTTCCGCGCAAGGGGAGGTGTTGGCGGCGCTCAAAGTCCATAAGAAGGGGCTGATGCAGGGGTTGTTTCCGTCCATGAATGAGGTGCAGGAGTGAGCGTGAATCCCTTCGCCAATCTTGATAATCTCGTTGAACATTTGCGCCAGGATCTTAAAACTAAGAAGTATGTTTTGCTGTATGCCTACAACGGCACAGGCAAGACCCGTCTCTCAATGGCTTTCAAAAACGCGGGCAAACAAGGCGATCAAAGAGACACACTCTATTTCAATGCCTTCACCGAAGACCTGTTCACCTGGGACAACGATCTGGAAGAAGATAGTGAACGTGTGCTAAAAATTAATTCATCATCTCGCTTCTTTGCGGGAATTGAAGAATTAGAGATGGAGAATCGCATTCGTCCCTTCCTGCAACGATATGCAGATCTCGATTTTAGAATTGATTACAAAGAGTGGGCGGTTACTTTCTCGCGCCAGTCTCAAGGCGAAACAATTGAAAACATCAAGGTTTCACGCGGCGAAGAGAACATCTTTATTTGGTGCTTTTTTCTTGCCATTGTCCAGTTGGTGGTGGACGGGGCAACGGCATACAGTTGGGTTAAATATATTTATGTCGACGACCCAATTTCTTCGCTCGATGACAATAACGCCATTGCTGTAGCGAGTAATCTGGTGCAGTTGCTTGAAAAAAGTAACGCCGATATTCGCGCTGTTATTTCATCTCATCACGCTCTGTTTTTCAATGTTGTTTATAACCAGTTACATGCCGAAAGGAAAAAAGACTCGAAAGCAAAGCCCTATTTTCTTTCGCAGACAAAAGAGGCAAATGGGTATGAGTTGCGGAGTACGCAATCCACGCCATTCTTTCATCATGTTGCCATGCTGAAAGAACTTTATGAGGCGGAAAGAACTGGCAAACTTTATACCTATCATTTCAATATTCTGCGCAGCATTCTTGAAAAGACAGCCAGCTTTCATGGGTTTAGTCAGTTCTCCGATTGCCTCAAACAAGAGGCGGACGATCCCGATGGCGTTGTCTACGCACGGCTTATCAATATCCTGAGTCATGGAAATTACTCGCTCTATGAGCCACAGGAAATGTTGGAAGAGAACAAGGCGTATTTCAAAAAAATCCTTACCGATTTTATGAACCGTTACGCCTTCAACCCCGAATTATTCCCTCAAGAAATCGAGGAAGCATAAATGACCAACGAACAACAAAAACAACTCGGCGCCACCCTATGGGGAATTGCAGATCAACTGCGTGGCGCGATGAACGCGGATGACTTCCGCGATTACATGCTGTCCTTCCTCTTCTTGCGCTACCTTTCAGATAATTATGAATCTGCATGCAAGAAGGAATTGGGGAAGGAATATCCCAGCGACAGCGAAGTCGAATCCGCGCGGGCGCAGGCTTTGGCGCAGATGCAAAAAAAGAAGCCAAAGAAAAAGGATGAAGAGGAAGAAGATGCGGAGCAAGTTCCGCTCGTCACACCGCTGCAACTTTGGTACGAGCGCAACCCTCAGGATGTGCCAGCCTTCGAGAAACAAATGCGCCTCAAAGTGCATTACGTCATCAAGCCGCCTTACCTGTGGGGCAGTATCGTCGAAATGGCTCGCACCCACAATAAAAGCTTATTGGAGACCCTGCAGGCTGGCTTCAAACATATCGAAAACGAATCCTTCTCCAGCACCTTTGATGGTCTGTTCTCCGAGATCAATCTCAACTCCGACAAACTCGGCAAAAAGCATACCGATCGCAATACCAAACTCTGCACGGTCGTCACCAAGATCGCCGAAGGTCTACGAGACTTCGCCACCGATAGCGATACTCTCGGCGACGCCTACGAATATCTCATTGGTCAGTTCGCGGCGGGCTCTGGCAAAAAAGCGGGCGAGTTCTATACTCCCCAGCAAATTTCAAGCGTGCTTTCTGGCATTGTTATTTTAGATAGTCAGGAACCAAGTACGGGACCCAAACCACGCCTCAAATCGGTTTTGGATTTCGCCTGCGGCTCTGGCTCGCTTCTGCTCAACGTCCGCAAGCGACTCGGCGTCAACGGCATTGGCAAAATCTACGGGCAGGAAAAGAACATCACCACCTACAACCTGGCGCGCATGAACATGCTTCTGCACGGCGTGAAAGATTCCGAGTTCGAGATCTTCCACGGCGATACCCTGCTCAACGAGTGGGAATTCCTCCGCGAAGCCAATCCCCTCAAAAAGCCTGTTTTTGATGCGGTGGTTGCCAACCCGCCTTTTAGTTACCGCTGGGAACCCACCGACGCGCTCGGTGATGATGTCCGCTTCAAGAATTACGGACTCGCGCCCAGGTCCGCTGCTGATTTTGCCTTCCTCCTGCACGGCTTTCACTTCCTCGCGCAGGAAGGCACCATGGCGATCATCCTGCCGCACGGCGTTTTATTTCGAGGCGGCGCGGAAGAACGCGTCCGCACCAAGTTGTTGAAAGACAACCATATTGATACCGTCATCGGTCTGCCCGCCAACTTGTTCTACTCCACGGGCATCCCTGTTTGTATATTGGTACTGAAAAAGTGCAAGAAGTATGACGATGTGTTATTCATCAATGCCAGCGAACACTTCGAGAAGGGCAAGCGTCAAAATCAACTACTGCCCGAACACATTCAGAAGATTCTCGAAACCTACCAGAATCGCACCGAAGCAAGCCGTTACTCCCGCCGCGTCTCGATGGAAGAGATCGATAAGAACGGTTACAACCTGAATATTTCCCGTTACGTCAGCACGGCTACTGAAGACGAAGAAATAGACCTCGGCGCTGTGCATAGTCAACTACAAGAACTGGAAGGGAAAATTGCAGACGCCAAGAAAAAGCACAATGAGTTTCTCAAAGAGCTTGGTCTGTCGCCTTTGCCGTGATAATTTGTTAATGGAGGCTGTAGCATGACAAGAGAAGAAGAGATTATGCAGTTTCTTCATGAGAAGGTGTTTGATCCAGTTCTTAATTCACCTGTCGCGTCCAATAAGCTCAAACAAGGCGTGCGTCTCACTATTGTTCGCATGGAGCAACGAGACGCTTTTGGAATGATGCAATACTATTGGTCTGCCGTATCAGGGACAGAAAAAAGCATTGGATTTGCAAGACTAATGAGAAATGAAGGCTTCAATCGTTTTGAAGAAACTATAGACGAATTTAGAGAAAAGTTTCGTGATGTATGGATAGGTTGATATGGAGCAAAAATTATGCAATTCAAAGAAGCTGCAAAAAGACTTGTAAAATGATGGCAGGTAGAAACGAAGTCAATGTCATTCATCACGTTGGGGATGAGGTCAAGATTGCGGAGGTTAATGACCCGCTTCCGCCCTATCGGGCACCTTCCCCCCAAGGGGGGAAGGGTTTTCACACAAAGAGTTTTCTGCTAATTGGCATCTTTCAGATTGCTGGCAATAGTTTAAATAGCCTCCCCTTCAGGGGAGGTTGGAGGGGTAGAATCTTCCGCCGAGTAACGAGCAAGTCAACCACACGAGGAGCGCAACCATGTCCGAGATTCGCGCAGCACCCTGTGGGCAAATACGAGATCTAGAATAAACCCGGAGAGCGACCCCCTTCCGCCCCGCTACGCAGGGGCACCTTCCCCCCAAGGGGGGAAGGGTTTTCACACAAAGAATTATCTGCCAATTGGCATCCTTCAGATCGCTGGCGATAGTTTAAAGAGCCTCCCCTTCAGGGGAGGTTGGAGGGGTAGAATCTTCCGCCGACAAACGAGCAAGTCAACCACACGAGGAGCATAAGCATGTCCGACGTCAAATACGAGATCGTGAAGAACATAGCCGTGTTATCCACGTCCGCGAGCGGCTGGAGCAAGGAACTCAACCTGATCAGTTGGAACGACCGCGAACCGAAATATGATCTCCGCGATTGGTCGTCCGATCACAGCAAGATGGGCAAGGGCGTCACACTCTCAAAAGATGAACTGCTGGCGTTGAAAGATATTCTCCAAACGTTCGATGTCTAAATTAAATCTACACCTGAAACTTGACACCTGAAACGTGACACCTGAAACTTGACACCTGAAACCTGACACTTGAAACTTGAAACATGAAACTCAAGAGGAGCCTCCCATGAATATCCCCGAATGGATCGAAGACAACCGCAACATGTTCATCAGTCTCAGCGATGAGATCTGGGGTTATGCCGAATTGGGCTACAAGGAGGTGCGTTCCTCCAAGACCCTCGAAGACGCGCTCGAAGAAGCGGGCTTCACCCTTGAACGCGGCGTGGCGGGTATACCGACCGCGTTCGTCGCGAGTTACAGCAAGGGCAAAGGTCCCGTTATTGGAATCCTTGGCGAGTTCGATGCACTGCCCGGTCTGAGTCAAGATTGTGTGCCGTATCGCAAACCACTGGAAAACGGCGCGGCGGGTCACGGGTGCGGTCACAACCTGCTCGGTGTGGCTGGTCTCGCCTCCGTGATGGCGGTCAAACAGGCGCTCGATTCGGGTGAAGCAACCGGCACGATCAAATATTTCGGCTGTCCCGCCGAGGAAGGCGGCGCGGGCAAAGCCTTCATGGCGAACGCCGGCGTGTTCGCCGATACCGACGTCTGCCTGACGTGGCACCCCGACACGTTCAATACCACGCAATACACCAACTTCCTTGCCAACTATCGCGTCACGTTCAAGTTCCGCGGCAAGACCGCGCACGCCGCCATGGACCCGTTCAACGGGCGCAGCGCGCTCGACGCGGTCGAGTTGATGAACGTAGGAGTCAACTATTTGCGCGAGCACATGATTCCCGATGCGCGCGTCCATTACGTGACGATCAACGGCGGAGGCGTCGCGCCCAACGTGGTTCCCGATTTTGCCGAGTCGCTCTACAGCGTCCGCGCGCCGCGCACCGACCAGCTCGACGCATTGTTCGCCCGCGTCAAGAACATCGCGCAAGGCGCCGCGCTCATGACCGGCACCGAGGTGGAGATTCAGGTGATCTCCGGCATGTCGAACATGCTGATCAACGATACGGTCAACGACGTGTTGCAATCGAAACTGCACGAGGTCGGCGCGCCGCAGTTCACCGAAGAGGAACAGGAATTCGCGCGCGAACTCTCCAAGTCCATTCCGCCCGAGAGTCTCGAGACCAGTGCCTACCTCTACGGATTGGATTCGCAAGCGGTCGCCGCGCTCAAGGATACTGTGCTGTTCGAGGACATCCTCCCGCCCTTCCGCTCTGAGACGATTCAACCCGGGTCCACAGATGTCGGTGACGTGTCGTGGGTCTGCCCCACCGGACAGGTCCTCACCGCGTGCTGGGCGCTAGGCTCGCCCGGTCACTCGTGGCAAATCGTCGCGCAGGGCAAGATGGGCATCGGTCAACGCGGCATGTTGTACGCCGGCAAAGTGATGGCGGTCAGCGCGCTCGAGTTCATGCAGAACAAGTCCCTGCTCGACAAAGCGAAGAACGAATTCAAACGCAAGCGCGCCGCCGCGAACTATGTCTCCCCCATCCCGCCGGGCACCAAACCGCCGTTGAGCATCGGTTAGGGTCAACTCCCTTGCACATCCACGAATCACACTTCAAAGACGAACACGGGCGCGCGCTCATGCTGCGCGGCGTCAATCTGGGCGGCAGCAGCAAAGTGCCGTACCAGCCCGACGGCGCCACGTACATCCGCGCAGGATTCTTCGAGCATCGCAACGTCTCGTTCGTGAACCGTCCCTTTCCGCTTGCCGAAGCCGACGAGCATTTCACGCGTTTGAAAAGCTGGGGATTCAACTTCCTGCGCTTCCTCGTCACGTGGGAGGCGATCGAACACGCCGGACCCGGGCGATACGATTTGGAATATCTCGACTA
Organism: Chloroflexota bacterium; assembly: GCA_040753755.1. Classification (GTDB taxonomy): domain Bacteria; phylum Chloroflexota; class Anaerolineae; order Anaerolineales; family Villigracilaceae; genus Defluviilinea. The sequence continues at coordinate 59,893 of JBFMDB010000021.1, read as the reverse complement.
TCTGCGCGCCGTGGTGGAAAGAGCCGCCGAGCATGGGATTCGCCTCTTCATTGATCCGCATCAAGACGTGTGGAGTCGTTTCTCCGGCGGCGACGGCGCGCCGGGGTGGACGTTTGAATCGGTCGGCATGGACATGCGTCACTTCCAAGAGACCGGCGCGGCATTCGTGCATCAACTGCACGGCGATCCGCTTCCGCAAATGATCTGGTCGAGCAACGCCACCAAACTCGCCGCGGCGACGATGTTCACCCTCTTCTTCGGCGGGAACGATTTCGCCCCGCGGGCGCACATCGAGGGCGAACCCGCGCAGGAATTTCTCCAACGGCATTACATCAACTCTATCGTACAGGTCGCCAAAACGTTGAAGGGCTTGCCCAACGTGATCGGCTTCGATTCGATGAACGAGCCAGCCGAGGGCTACATCGGCATGTCCGACTTGAACAAACGCTACACACTCATCAACAAAGGCGTGATACCGACTCCGTTCGAGTCCATGCAGCTGGGCGCGGGCGTTCCCCTCGAATTGCATTCGTGGGAAGAGGGCATCTTCGGACCGATCCCCGTCGGCAAGGGAGTCGTCAACCCGAACCGCCTGCTCGCGTGGGAAAACGCAGACCGCGACGTGTGGCGCGCCGAGGGCGTGTGGGATTTCGATTCGCAGGGCAAGCCGCGGCTGTTGAAACCGAATCACTTCTCGCAAGTGGATGGTCGCACCGTTGATTTCAACCGCGATTATTACGTCCCGTTCAACAACCGCTTCGCCAAGGCGATTCGCGCGGTTCAGCCCGAAGCGCTCATCTTCGTGGAAAAAGGCTTCCGCAACCCGGGTCCCGATTGGGGCTCGAACGACGCGCCGAACATCGTCTACGCGCCGCACTGGTACGACCCCATCACGCTTGCGTTGAAATTTTACACGGCGTGGGTCAACGTGGATCAAGCCAGGCGGAGACTGATCTTCGGTCCGTGGGCGATCAAGAGATCGTTTGCCGGGCAGTTGAGAAAACCGAAAGAACACGCGTCGCAGCGGATGGGAAATGTACCGACCCTCCTCGGCGAGACCGGCATCTCCTACGACCTCAACCACAAACGCGCTTTCCGCACCGGCGATTTCTCCGCGCAGGTCAAAGCGTACGACCGCATCTTCCAAGCCGTCGAAGCGAATCTGCTCAACGTGACATTGTGGAACTACACAGCAGACAACACCAACGAGCGCGGCGATCTGTGGAACGATGAAGACTTGTCCATTTTCAGCCGCGACCAGCAGACCAACCCGGACGATGTCAACTCCGGCGGACGCGCCCTCCAAGCCGTCGTGAGACCGTATCCGCTCGCCGCGGCGGGCGAACCGCTGCGCCTCTCGTTCGACATCCGCAGGAAAATTTTCACCTTCACCTTCCGCCACGACTCGAACATCACAGAACCAACGCTCATCTTCGTTCCGACCTATCAATATCCGGCGGGCTGTCAGGTCAAAGTTTCAGACGGGAAGTTCGAATGGATTCGCGAAGAGCAAATCGTGAAATACTGGCACACATCGGAACAAAGCGAGCATGCTATTCACATAAGATCTCGCTAGCCTATGCTCATCCATTTCACACGAGGCAATCCCCTCTTTCGATGATATAATCCTCTCACACCCAGAAACGACGGGCATCACACCGGTCCTTTTGAGAGGCTGGTGTTTTTTCTTCCCTGTATCAAGATCAAGGAGAGTTACCATGGAATACGGAACCGGCGAATGGGTCGTGCATTGCGTGCACGGCCTTGGGCAGGTATTGGGCATCGAAGAACGAACGATGAACGATACCCAAACCACGTATTACGTTGTGCAGGCATCCGACCTGACCATCTGGGTGCCGGTGGACAAGAACATCAAAAGCCGTCTGCGTGCGCCGAGCAACGCCGCAGAGTTTCGCAAGATCATCACCACCCTCTCTGAACCCGCGGAGGCTTTGCCTGACGATTACCGCCAGCGCAACGAGCAATTGCATACCCGGTTGAAGGAGGGCAGTGCAAGTTCGTGGTGCAAACTTCTGCGCGACCTGACCGCGTTCCATAAGGGGCGCGCCTGGAGCGACCACGACCAGGCGTTGATCAAGAGCGTTCGCAAGATTCTCATTGGCGAGTGGAGTTTCAGCCTGTCCATCACCGCAGAACAGGCGGAAACCGAACTGCACCGGTCGTTAGCTCCGCGGGCAAATTAAGAATCCGCTTCATTCCCCTTACCGTTAACTGAATCGATCAAGGGTTGTTCATTCACCATACGGACAGAGAACATCTTCCCTTTTGGAATCCGCCGCAGGTATAATTCACGCATACCGTATGACGTCGATTCCTCGATCCCTCGCGCCGTTCTTTCAGGAATACGATATTACCAAACTCGTACCTGAAAAAGACTCGCACACCATCATCGAGCGCGTCCTGCAATTTGGAAACCGCGCCGAGATCAAATGGTTGTTCACGGTGTATACGCAGAAGCAGATTGTTACCTGGCTCGCTCGCTTCGGCGCTGAACGGCTCCCCCAACCGCATCTCAACTTTTGGAACTTCGTCTTGGGCGTGGAACAATGACTGCGCTGTTTTGGGACACTGTCACCGGCGATATGCGCGTGATTCTGCGTGAATTCTTCAACAGCCAGATCGGATCTAGGTTTTATCTTGCCGGCGGCACAGCACTTTCACTTCAACTCGGACATCGGCGATCGGTGGACCTCGATTTCTTTTCACCGACCGATGATATTCCTTCCTCACGCGTCAGCCTCGAAGATTCGCTATCCGCATTGAAACCTGAATTGTCAGACACGTCATGGGGAAATCTGGTTTTTGTCGTAAAAAATGTTCGGGTTGGATTTTATGGATACGGATATGCCCTGTTAAACTCGCTGGTGCAGGAAGAATCGCTCCGTCTTGCCTCCATCGAAGATATAGCCTTGATGAAAATGGATGCCTTGCTTTCAAGGGCGAATCGCAAAGACTTTTACGATTTGTATTTCATAGCGCAAAATATCCCTCTGAGACGCCTGTTTGATCTTGCGCCGAAAAAATACCCGTCTGTACGCGACTTTGAAGTGCAGGTTACAAAACGATTGATCTATTTCGAGAGCGCGGAGCGCGATCCCGAGCCGCGCCTGCTAAAACCTGTGGCTTGGGATGACGTGAAGAATTACTTTGCAGAACAAGCCAAACAAATCGAACAAAGCTGGCTGACATGACACTCCCACTCAACCAGATCCTCCACGGCGACTGTATCGAAGTCCTCAAGTTCCTCCCCGCAAACTCGGTGGATGTGATCTTTGCCGACCCGCCGTACAATCTGCAATTGCGCACCGAGTTATACCGTCCCAACCAAACAAAAGTGGACGCAGTGAACGATGGTTGGGATCAATTCGAGAATTTCAAAGCCTATGATGAATTCACGCGCAAGTGGCTGAGCGCCAGCCAACGGGTTTTGAAAGACACCGGCACGATCTGGGTCATCGGCTCCTATCACAACATCTATCGCATCGGCGCGATCATGCAAGACCTGGGCTTTTGGATTCTCAACGATGTGATCTGGATCAAAAACAACCCCATGCCGAACTTCCGCGGTGTCCGCCTCACCAATGCGCACGAAACTATGATCTGGGCGCAGAAGAAAAAAGGCGCGCAGTACACCTTCAATCATCACGCAATGAAAGCCTTGAACGAAGATAGCCGCGAAGGCGGACTGCAAATGCGCTCCGACTGGCGGCATTGGGAACTTCCGCTGGCAACCGGTAAACAACGCGTCAAACACAACAACGGGACGAAAGCCCACTCGACTCAAAAGCCCGAATCCCTTCTCTATCGGATTCTTCTCGCTTCTTCACACACGGGAGATTTGATTCTCGATCCCTTCTTCGGCTCCGGGACAACTGGCGCGGTCGCGAAGAAACTTGGCCGTAACTGGATCGGCATCGAACGCGACAAGAAATACATCAGGGTCGCGCAGAAACGCATCGACGAGGTTCTGTCCTCCCCGGCAGAGGTCTTGATACTGGCGGAAAAACGCAGGCAAACACGAATCCCGTTTGGGGCGTTGCTCGAAAACGGACTCTTGAGTCCCGGGCAGTTTCTTTATTTTGCCAAAAACGGGAAAAAAGCAAAAATTCTCTCCACAGGGCATATCAAATGTGGTGATGTCACCGGCTCGATTCATTTTGTGGCAAAATCCCTGTTGAACGGCGCGCCCGTCAACGGCTGGGATGTGTGGTTCTTCAAAGATAAAAATGGGAATAAAATTGTGATCGATGAACTGCGCAACAAATTCAGAAACCGTTGAACGGTTACACGTTCGAACGTTTCAACGTTCCAACCTGCCAACGAGGAGTAATTATGAACATCACCCTCACCATCAACTCGAACAAACACGAGATCGAATGCGCCCCATCTGAAACTTTGCTTTCCGTCGTTCGACGGCTTGGATACTACGGCGTCAAGTTCGGTGATGAAGACGGACTCAGCGGCGCGGACACGGTTCTGCTTGACGGCAAGCCCATTAACGCAGGGTCCATGTTCGCCGCGCAAGCGGAGGGGCATAACGTTGTCACGATCGAAGCGCTGGGTGAACATCCTGAACAAGGATGGAAGAAAACGGGCGGATTGAATCCGTTACAACAGGCATTTGTCGAGTCAGGCGCGATCCAATGCGGATTCTGCACGCCCGCGCAAATCCTCGCCGCGAATGCGTTGCTTGAAAGGAATCTAAACCCAAGCGAAGAACAAGTGCGCGAGGCGATCAGCGGCGTGTTATGCCGCTGCACGGGCTATCTCAAACCGGTGCAAGCCGTGTTGAAAGCCGCGGCGGTGATGCGCGGCGATGAGCCGTTCCCGATTGACACGATCAACTGGGACTTCGGGGCGCCGCGCACAGATTCACCGTCGGGTTTTGATTCACCGCAACTGACCGGCGTGATGACGCGCCCGAAAGTTGTCGTCACCCCCGAATCGCAAACGTGGCAGACCGTCGGCAAGCCGGAAAAAAAAGTGGATGCCGTCAAACTCGTGCAAGGCAAGCCCGCCTTCGCCGCGGACATGGACATGCGCGGTATGCTGCACGCAAAAGTATTACATTCGCCGCATGCGCATGCGCGAATCAAAAGGATCGACACAAGTAAAGCCAAGGAACTCAAAGGCGTCGCGGCGGTGCTGACGTGGCAGGATATTCCGCGCGTGGTGTATTCTACCGCCGGGCAGTCCGACCCGATCCCCGGTCCGCTGGATACGTTTTCGCTCGACCACAAAGTGCGTTTTGTCGGCGACCGCGTCGCCTTCGTCGCGGCGGAGACGCCCGAGATCGCCGAAAAAGCGTTGAGCCTCATTGACGTGGAGTACGAGATCCTCCCAGCCATCCTCGATTCACGCGAAGCGATGAAGCCCGATGCGGTTCGGATCCACGACGAGCCTGAGTACGTCAACTTCGCGGATTCGAACCCCGAGAAGAACCTCGCCGCGCACATCCGCATTGACATCGGCGACGTGGAAAAAGGCTTCAAAGAAGCCGACCACATCTTTGAAGCCGAATACGAAGTGCCGAAAGTCCAGCAGGTTTCGATTGAACCGCATGTGTGCATCACCTATTGGGATGAGGACGATCGGTTGGTGATTCGCACGTCAACGCAAGTGCCGTTCCACGTGCGGAGGATGCTCGCGCCGGTGCTGAATTTACCCGTGAAGCGGATCCGCGTGGTCAAGCCGCGCATCGGCGGCGGATTCGGCGGCAAACAGGAAGTGTTGATGGAAGATGTGCCGGCGCATCTCACCATTGCAACGAAGCGTCCCGTCATTTACGAGTACACGCGAGAAGAAGAATTTATCGCGGCGCGGTCGCGCCACCCCATGCGGGTCAAGATGAAAACCGGCGTGAAGCGGGACGGGACGATCACCGCCAACGCGATGTACGCGTTATCCGACACCGGCGCGTACGGCTGTCACGCGCTCACCGTCACCGGCAACACCGGTCACAAGGCGATGGCGTTGTATGTCGGCGACGGCGAATATCGAAAATCTCCGAACATCCAATTTTATGCTGATGTGGTGTACACCAACACGCCGCCCGCCGGCGCGTTCCGCGGTTACGGCGTCCCGCAGGGCTATTGGCCCGTCGAGCGTCACATGGAAAAGATCACCCGCGCGTTGAATCTCGACCCGATTGACTTCCGTTTAAAGAACACGATCCGCCCCGGGGAATATCATCCGTTTTCAACGGCATGGAATGAAGGACGCGAGCCGCGCCCTGAGATCATTCAAACCGTCGGCTTGGAAACGTGCGTGGCGCAAGGCAGAGCCGCGATTGCGTGGGACGATAAATATGGAAACGATTCGTGGCGGCGAAACGGCGTTCCGCACCACAAACGCAAAGGGATTGGCATCGCCATGGTCATGCAAGGGACTGCGATCCCATATTTGGACATGGGCGGCGCGTCCATCAAGATGAACGACGACGGCTCGTTCAACATGCTCGTCGGCGCAACCGATCTCGGCACAGGCTCGGATACCGTCCTCGCGCAAATGGCGGCGGAGGTGTTGGGCGTTCCGCTCGAAGATATGATCTGCTACTCCTCGGATACCGACTTCACGCCGTTCGACAAAGGCGCGTACGCGTCTTCAACAACCTACATCTCCGGCGCGGCGGCAGTGAAAGCCGCGAACGTGGTGGCAGAACGCATCAGGGTCCGCGCGGCGATGATGCTGGGACTCCCCGAATCCGATGCGCCGAAGATTCAACTCGCAAACCGTCAGGCGATCGCGCCCGATGGGCGAAGCGTGTCGCTCGCCGAGATCGCGCTGCACTCGCTTCATAAAGATAAGCAGGAGCAGATCATGGGCGTGGGAAGTTACGTATCGCCGGTCTCCCCGCCGCCGTTCGCCGCGCAATTCGCCGAAGTCACCGTGGATACGGAAACCGGCGCGGTCACTGTGGACAAACTCGTCATGGCGGTGGACTCGGGCGTGATCGTGAATCCGCTCACCGCCTCAGGTCAGATCGAAGGCGGCATGACGCAAGCGCTGGGCTACGCGGTCTGTGAAGAGATGCGCTACGACAAAACAGGCAGCGCCATCGAGCGCGACCTCGACCGCTATCATATCTTCCGCGCGGACGAAATGCCCGGACTTGAGACCATCTTCGTCGAGACTTTCGAGCCGAGCCATCCGTTCGGGGTCAAAGCCGTCGCCGAGATCCCCATGGACGGGGTTGCCCCCGCTGTTGGCAACGCCATCCTAGACGCCATCGGCGTGAACGTCGATGAAATTCCCGCCACGCCCGAGCGCGTGTGGCGGGCGATGAAGGCGCAATAACGATGTTGCAAGTACAATAAACGCATGGTAAATAAAATCTTCGTCATCGGACACGTCAACCCGGACACTGACTCCATAGCATCGGCGATGGGCTACGCATGGCTCCTCCGCGAACGCGATGGCGCTGAAGCGGTCGCGGCGCGCGCAGGCGCGTTGAATCCGCAATCGGCATGGCTCCTCAAACAATTGAAACTCGACCCTCCCGTTCTGCTCACCGACGCGTCGCCGCGCTTCGATTCCGTCATGCAGCGGCTCGACAGCATCCGACCCGATTCGCAACTCGGCGCGGCTTGGACACTCGCCAGCAAGACCGGCGGCATCGCGCCGGTTGTTGATGAAGACGGAAAACCGTACGGTCTCATCAACGGGTTGAGCCTGTTCAAATATTTTACACAGACGCTTGGTCCACAACCCGGCGACACCACTGTACGCGAGATGATGTCGGCGCCGTGCCGGGATGCGGCGGATACGCACGTAGCGAAATTCCCCGCCAACGCGCACATCCGCGATTTTCTCAGCCGCATCCTGCGCGACGAACACGATGAACATTGGGTCGTGGACGAGAACGGTTTGTATCTGGGAATTGCCCGCCAGCGCGACCTGCTCAACCCGCCTCGTCTGAAGATCATTCTTGTGGATCATAACGAACCTCGGCAGGCGATCGCTGCACTCGAAGAAGCCGAATTGCTCGAAATTCTGGATCATCACCGCCTCGGCAACCCTCATACCCACACGCCGATTCGATTCACCGTGGATATCGTGGGGTCAACTTCGACCCTTGTTTCTGAGATGACTGCCGAAGCCGGACTCTCCATGCCGCCCAATCTCGCCGGTGCGCTTCTCGCGGGACTTTTATCTGATACGCTCATCCTGACCTCCCCCACCACCACGCCGCGCGACAAGGAAGCGGCTGAACGGTTATCGCGCTGGGCATTCGTGGGCGGGAGTCCGCTCAAGGGCGAGACGGTCGAATCGTTCGGAAAAGCACTGCTCTCTGCCGGAGCGGGCCTCTCCAACCGCGACCCGAACGAGATCGTCAACACCGATATCAAACAATACGAAGCGGGCGGATTCAAACTCGCCATCGCCCAAGCCGAAGTAACCGACCTCATGCAGCTCGCCGAACACCTCGATCCACTCACCAAAGCGCTCGATGACCTCAAAGACAAACGCGGGCTTGATTTCGCCATGCTCCTCATCACCGACATCGTGCGCGGCTCCAGCCGACTCATCACCTCCTCCAAGGCGCCTCCAGTTTTGGATGATTTACCCTATCCCCCGCTCGCTGACGGCACGCGCGACGCGCAAGGCGTGGTTTCAAGAAAGAAACAGTTGCTGCCTGTGGTGTTGGGGTTGCTGGAGCGATAATTCTTGCGGAGCACGGGAGGACATTTGCCACCCGAAGAGGGGTAATCCCTCCCTTTTCATCTCCCCAAACAAAAGTACAATAGCGGGTATCGAAGCGCCAAGTTGCTTTGAATTCTTTCCTGCCGCCAGCGGGCTGGAGAAGGAAAATGAGTTTACAAAGCATGGATGATCCCAACTCTTCCGTGAACGATATCAAGCTTCGGATTTATCAAAAGATTCTGTATTTGGGCGGAACCATTCCATACGTGATCTGGTTGTTAGACTATAAATCTCCAAACACGAATGTGGTGAACAGCATTTTTCTCCCGCTGGTTTCGATCTTTTGCCTTGCTTCCCTTATATTTTTCCGTCGGCGAGGCGTTGCATACATGAAGACGTTCGAGACAGGGATCTATGCTACGACTTACCTTTACATGGTTCTTTTCCTGCTCAACACGTCGTACGGAAGCCTGTCAACAGGTATTTTTACCATCCAAAAATTTCTGCTCTGGTTGCCGATGATACACATTACCTCGTTCATGGTATTTTCGAAAACCACTGCGCTGCGTCTTTCGCTTTCATTCACGGCGATCGTGTCGGCAATTGGCGGCTCGTTTCTCTATTTGACGAGGAGCAGTCCCTTCTTATTGGAAAATTTTCAAGTGCTTTTTGAGATCCTTGCGGCGAACGTGATTTACATGTTCATTTTGTATGTTATTGTCCTCCTCAAGGATGTCATCCACCGCGGGGAAATTCGCGCAGCCCTGATCTCCGAACTCGCCTACACAGATCCGCTCACCGGCATCTTCAACCGCAGAAAGATCAACGAGGTTCTAAAGTACTATGAGGCGAACAAGTTTCAATATGCAGTGATCATGATCGATATCGATCATTTCAAGAACATCAACGACACCTTTGGTCACGAGCAGGGCGATCGATTCTTAAACGAGGTTGCCGGTCTGCTGCGGAGCAATCTGCGCACGCACGATATGGTCGGGCGCTGGGGTGGGGATGAATTCATTCTGGTCTGCCTGAACGCTTCGGGTGTTAATGGTGAATCCATTCAAAACCGCATGGAAAGACTCAACGATAATTCGCGACTAAAAGCCGCCGGGTGCAGTCTGAGTTTTGGCATCGCAACGTCGGAACGCGGCGAATCGTTCAACGCGATCCTGCGGCGGGCTGACGAAAATTTATACCGTCACAAACGGATGAAGAACCCCCACGCGTACGAGATTTACGACCCACAGGCGCATTTTCCGGATTCTATTTAATTCCTTTCAACCGAATCGATGGAAAGCGCCAGGATCAAAGGCAAAACCGATTCCGATCCACTTGAAATATAATGAGATGCGGTCTGTGTATCAAGCAATTATCGAACCCGAAAAGACCTGCGGTAAACCCCAGCCAGAATCCCGTAGGGATGGCATGCGCAATATCTATGACACCCCTCGGGGTTGGTGAAAGATGTATCGATATCTTCGGAGTTTTCCATAATAAATGTCAAACACGATTTACCAAGCCCTCATTGACCTCGAAAAAAATAACGAATCCGCCGCGCTGTGCATAGTGACCAAAAGCGAAGGCTCGACGCCGCGTCACGTGGGGAGCAAAATGCTCGTGTACCCGGATGGAAAATTCATCGGGACGGTCGGCGGCGGGGAGTTGGAGAGTCGGGTCATCAACGCCGCGCTTGAATCGCTGAAAACAGGCGAGGCACTGAATTTAACGTACACAATGGCAGACCCGTCACGCGGCGATCCCGGCGTGTGCGGCGGAACTATGGAGGTGTTTGTGGAACCGATCAATCCCCCCGCGACGATCGTCGTCATCGGCGGCGGGCATGTGGGCAAGGCAGTTGTCCATTTGGCGAAGTGGCTGGGGTTCCGCGTCGCGGTCAGCGATGACCGCGAGGAGTTTTGCAATCCCGAGTCGGTGCCGGGCGCGGACGCGTACTATCCCGTCCCGATGGCGGAGTTGGCGAATCAATTCAAAATTACGCGCCAGACCTTCCTCGTGGTGACCAGCCGTGGATCCGGAATCGACGCGGCGGGCTTGCCTCCCCTGCTTAATTCGGGCGCGGCGTACATCGGCGTCATCGGGTCCAAACGAAGATGGCTCACCACCGTCAAAGCCTTGAAAGAAAAAGGAGTGTCCGACGAATCGATCGCGCGCGTCCACTCGCCGATGGGAATTGAGTTGAACGCCGAAACGCCGGAGGAGATCGCCGTCAGCATCATGGCGGAGATTTTGATGGTGCGTGACAAGGGCACGGGTAGGCAAATGAAAGATTGACGGACCCCTAAAGGGTTTGAGACCTTTAGGGTCTTTCTTCGTAGAAGAAATGGACTATAATTAAAACAACGTTCTTCAAAAGGAGAGAAACATGGCTAGAATTTTTGACGTTATCGAATACCCGAGCGAGATGAGAGACGAGATCGTCCATCGCTTTCCCGAGACGGGCATCGGCGATTATCGCATCGGTTCGCAGGTGATCGTGCGCGAGTCGCAGGCGGCGGTATTCTTCCGCGACGGCAACGCGCTGGATGTTTTCAAGGCAGGGCGGCACACGATTGCGACCGCGAACATTCCGAAGATTATCGACTTCATCGGCAAGGCATTCAACGACCGAACCCCCTTCCCCGCCGAAGTCTATTTTGTTTCGCTCAAGGAATTCGCCAACGAGAAGTGGGGCACGCCGCAACCGATCATTGTTCGCAACCCCGGCATGGGACTGGGCGTCGCGCTGTTGCAAGGCTTTGGAACATACTCGTTTCAGGTGAAGGACCCGCAACAGTTCGTCACTCAAATCGTCGGCGCACAAGGCGCGTACCGCACCTCCGACATTGAAGAACGATTGAAAACCGTTTTGCTCTCCAAGTTGCAGGATGTGCTTGGCGAAACCACAGCGGCAAAAAGCGTTGTGGACCTGATCGGGCTCACGGAAGAAATCGGCGCAGGGGTTCGCGCAAAGGCACAAGATGATTTTGAAGCGCTCGGCATGACGCTCAAGAGTTTCTACATCGGCAATTTGAAACCATCGAGCAAGTCGGCGCAGGAGTTGCGCGACATGGGCATGCTCGATATGGCGACCTACACCCAACTGCAAGCCGCAGACGCGATGCGCGACGCCGCACAGAACGAAGGCGGCGGCGCCGGTCTCACAGCCGGAATCGGCGCGGGCATGGGCATCGGCAATTTGATGGGTCAGGCGTTGCAGGGCGGCTTCCAAAGCGGGGCACCCGGCGGTGGCGGCGCGAAGATGCCCGATGTGATGACCCCGGCAGAAGCGGCGCAGTTCATGAAGGTCACTGAAGCAGATATTCTCGAAGCGATCAAGGACAAGAGCCTGAAAGCCAAGAAGGTTGGCAAGGCGTATCGCATCAGCAAAGAGAATCTCGAAGCGTTCATGAGCAGCGAGTAACACGTACTACGTGTTGCGTGCTACGTAATTTGTAATTGACAAAAAAGACTCTCCGCCATGGGGAGTCTTTTTGCGTAATCAACCATCCACGGATAGGACCACGAATGCGCGAATAGTGGCGCGCAAATTCGTTGATTCGTGGACGGTAACTAATTTTCTGAAAGGCTAGCCCCTGATCGGGGATAGGCTAGCATCGGTTACGTAACACGCAGTACGCAATATTTCTACTCCAAATCGCTCAACACATCCGAGATCGAATTCAACACATCACTCGCCATTACTGACGCAGTCGTGCCGAGGTCGTCTGCTGCGTACAGACCGGCTTGCGCGTGAATCCACGCACCGGCGACCGCCGCATCGTACGCGTCGAGTCGCTGGGCGCGCAACCCGGCAATCAAACCCGCCAGCACATCGCCGGTTCCGGCGCGGGCTAACGCAGGCGAAGCGACCGGAATGACATTCGTTCGTCCATCGGGTGACGCGATCACGGTGAACGCGCCTTTCAAAACAACGACATGCCCCCATTCTTTTGCAAACCTGCCAGCAACTGCTTGCCGATCTTCTTGAATTTCCTCTTTCGATAACCCGGTCAATACGGACATTTCGCCGGGATGCGGCATAAGAACAGCGGTATTGGGTAGTTTCGTGTGCCAATCTTTGATCTGAGCGAGCAGCCGCAAACCGTCCGCGTCAACGATCATGGGAGGCAACGGGTTTGTCCCGTCTTTCGAATCGCTTTCTCCATGAACAAAACCGATCGCCGGTTTTTTAGGAGCCGTTTTTCCAGCCAGAAGATCCTCGATAAATTCCTTGGTTGTGCTTTCCGTACCGAACCCGGGACCGATGAGCAACGATGAGGCACGCTCGAAATTTTTCGCCAACACTTCAGCCGCGCTGGCTGAGATCACACCAGTGAAATGCGGGAGTAAAACCCATGTCGCTTCGGGCAGTTGACCCGCGACCGCCGCGTGAATGGACGCTGGAATCGCGAGTTGAACGAGTCCCGCGCCTGCTCGGTATGCCGCTTCTCCCGCTAGGACAACTGCTCCGGTATAGTTGACGGACCCCGCCGCGATGAGGGCGGTACCAAACGTCCCTTTGTGCGAATCGAGCGGACGCTCCGGCAGAAGCGCGGAGATCGAATCCTCATCCGCCACTTCGGTTTTCAAATCCCTGAGAGCAGTCAAATCGGAAGGCAATCCAATATCCACCACTTTGAGATCGCCGACATATTCGAAGGCGGGCAATTTCAACAAACCCTGTTTGACCGCCGCCATTGTGACCGTCAGATCCGCATGGATGGTCTCGTCCGCGGCTTCGCCGGAATCGCAGTCCACGCCCGATGGACAATCCACTGCAATCACGAGAGGAGGTTCATCGAGGCTATCAATCAAATCATTGACTTCGGAAAGCAGTTCAACCACTTCCTTTTTCAGCGGCAATTTGATCCCTGTGCCGAGTATGCCATCGAGCAGAACATCAGCGGTTTCAAGGGATTCGGCAAGTTGACCGAATGCATCGTCGCCTGACAGGATTTCCCCGCCTGTCTCGGTAAACTGTTTGACGAGGTCGTCTCGTTTGCGCTTGACGAGGAACGCGCCTGCCTTCCAGCCTTGGTTTGCCAGCGCGGTCAACGCAACGAGGGTATCCCCGCCGTTGTTACCGGGACCGACCAGCCCAACGACTTCGAGTTGGTCGTCGTCAACGAAAAGATCGGCGATAACTTCAGCCAATCCTTGACCGGCGTTTTGCATCATTTGGTCGTGGGTCAAGCCCTTCGCGTCGGCTTCTTTTTCTATGGCTTGCATTTGTGAGACGGTGACAAGTTTCATGGTTATCTCCGAGATGTGCATGGATTGTACTGCAAAGGAAATATGAAACCTGAAGTTAATCCCCCCGCTCTAACAAAAATCAAATCACCCCCATAAGTTCGTCGCCACATCTTCCAGATCCAACTCCATCAACTTATCGCGTGTCGGCTTGCCGGTTTTCACATCCCACCCGCGCGCGGCATAGTAGGCATACAGCATCCCCTGCAAATCCGGCACAAATCCTTCCGAACCGCCGTCAGGGAACGGGGTCAGCAGAGCTTTGGGAAGCGTATCGTTTTCCACAGTCAATCCCATGAGGTTGTTAATGGCGCGCTTGAGATTCCATGACCGCTCGCCGAATTTCATCATGTCGTCCACGGTCCAGTCCAAGCCGCAGGCGGCGTTGATAAGCTCAACTTTTTCCTGCGGTTCGACATTCGCAAAGATGCACATCACGATCGCGTTATCCACCGTGCGCCAATTCTGATGCCGCGCGACGTTGGCGGCTTTCTCGGCTTGAGCGTGACGAGAGAAAAACTCAATGCCGATTCGTTCGTTCGTATGCCCCCAATCCACAAAAAAGTAATCGGACTGGTTGTGACACGCCCCGCGCGGACTGGTCGCGTAGGAAAGCGCCATGCCCGATACCCCGCGCGGATCGTGATACGCGACTTCCAGTCCGTTCACCTGCACCGCTTCTTCTTCGACGCCGAAGCGCGCGGCAAAACGTTTTGAGCCAAGCGCCAGCAGATCTCCGATGCCTTCGCGCGAACCGGTCAACCGCACGAGCCGTTCGATGGCATCCACATCGCCCCATGTCAACTCAATGCCGCCGGTATCTTCTTTTGTGATAATTCCCTTTTCGTACAAATGAAACGCCAACCCAATGGTGTTGCTCGCGCTGATCGTGTCCATGCCGTAACGGTCGCAGAGCTCGCCCAAATCCACGATGGATTCAAGATTGTCGTTCAATAAGTTCGCGCCGAAGCCGACCATCGTCTCATGTTCGGGACCTTTACGCTTGGTCGCATCCTTCGGCAGTTTCACCACCCGTCCGCAGGCGATCACGCATCCCTGGCAGGCGCTTCGCCCGATCAAAATGGTCTCGGTCATCTTTGCACCAGAGACATTATCGACAGCCGGAAATGAACCCCTCGTGTAATATTTCGCAGGCATCGATCCGAGGTATTCAGCGTAGTTTGCCGCGCCGCTCGTGCCGACATCTCTCAACACCCTTGCTTCGTTGTCTTCTTTCAATTTTCGATTCGACGCGGATCGCAATGCCTTGTAGCGGACCAGGTCAAACACTGGAATTTCGTTCACGCCGCGCACGGCGATTGCTTTGAGATTCTTCGACCCCATCACCGCTCCCAATCCGGTCCGCCCTGCCATTCGCCCGTGGTCGCACATGATCGAAGCGAAGAGGACTTGTCTTTCACCTGCAGGACCGATCACACAGATCCGTGCAGATTTTTCTGCAAGTTCTTCTTTGACTTTATCTTGTGTGTGATATGTGTTCATCCCCCATAATTGCGCCGCGTTTCGGAGTTCGAGTTGATTCTGGTTTATCCAAAGGTAGACCGGCGCTTCAGCCTTACCTGTGATCCATAACCCATCGTAACCTGCCGCGCGTAGTTCGGGTCCCCAGTGTCCGCCGATGTTTGATTCCGCCCACAAGCCGGTGGCGGGACTCTTCCCGCTGACGACGAAACGTCCCGTTGTTGGACCAGATGTCCCCGTCATCGGACCCGTCATGAAAAGTAGAGGCGCGTCCGCTGAAAGTGGATCCAATTCACGCGTCAAAGTCGAATACAAAATCCGAGCGGCGAGTGAAGCGCCGCCCAGAAAATTCGTTTCCCAATCTTTGGGAATTTCGTATTCTTCAGTTTTACCGGTGGTGAGATCTATTTTGAGAATGGGTTGCATGTTCAGCATCGCTCCCAACGCCGTCTTTTGCGTTGGCGGTCGCCGGGGACGGCAACCAGCGCTTCATAGTATTTCTGTGGTTACCGACTGCGCGACACGGACAAAATCCAGCACAGTGGGTACGTTACGCATCATATATCCCAAACTGCCGTTCACTTTAAGTTTGGAGGTCATCATCGCGGTCATGGGGTTCAATGCGCCGGTGAGGATCGCGGTGATGTTCTTGTAGTTTGCCGTGAGGATGAAGGTGGGTTTTGGGTGCGATTCGGGAGCAGGGTTATATTCTATCTTCCGACAAGCACCATGCCAGAGGTCGAGATAAAACGTCAACCGTTCCTTGAGATTGCCGTCCGGTTCGATGAAGAAGAAAAGATCGCCCTCCCAGTTCCGGGCTATATTCCGGTAGCGCTCATCGGAGTTGAGCTTTTCTTCCAACGCTTTCAGCCATTCTTCGCTCGGAAAGATCGCGGGCATACCTGCCTCCAAGGTTGATGACGGCAATTGTACCATTTGAAAATACAGCCTCGCGCCACTTGCCGAATTGCAAAAAATGGTCTATCCTTGAGCGAACGAGATGAACGGTTCATCTCAATCCCATTCTTTATTCTCTCGGAGGAGAACATGAAGAACCTTTACACAGTGCTCGTTATCGCGATCGTCGCCGCACTCATGCTGACTGCATGTGGCGGAGGGGGCACACAGGCGGATGATTTGCTGGGCGCGATCCAGGCGCGCGGCTACATCCTCGTTTCTACAGACCCGAATTACGCACCTCAATCGTTCCTGAACACGGAAGGCTCACGCCCCGACGATACCAAATGCCCTTCAGATGCATTGACCACCGCTGAAATGCAGGGCTTTGATGTGGACGTGGCTATCGCCATCGGTGACGGACTCGGTGTGGAAACCTGCTTCGCCACCCCTTCATGGGATACGATCACCGCCGGTTCCTGGGCTGACAAGTGGGATATCAGCGTGGGTTCCATGACGGTCACCACAACTCGCCAGGAAGTGCTCGACTTCAGCGTGCCGTATTATTACACCCCGGCGGTTGTTGCGGTCCGCGCGGATTCGGGATTCTCAGCCCTCGGCGACCTCGAAGGGCAAGCGCTCTGTGCAGGGACAGCTACTACGTATGAGTCGTGGCTCAATCATGATATGGCTGGTCTAGGCTTGCCTGAATCATCCATCTATGCCGAAGCGCCGAATGTGACGGTTGTTCCGCTTGAAACCGATCAGGAATGTGCCCAATCCATCGCCGCAGGCCGCGAAGATTTCGTCGGTTATGTAACGTCCGAAACGGTGGTTGATGCGAACATCGCGGAAGGCTTCCCGGTCGTCAAGCTTGGCTCTGCTGTGTTCTCAGAAGACCTCGCCGCCGCGTTGGATAAATCGTCCAGCTTACCCACCGATACCCTGCTTGCAGAGGTCAACCGCATCTTCACCCAAATGCACGAAGACGGCACCCTCTCAGAACTTTCTCTGAAATGGTTCGAACTGGACCTGACGCAGGCTCCAAACTAAACGCCCGGTTTCAAAGGGAAGCGGCATTCACGCCGCTTCCCTTTCGTTTTCGGATGTCAGGTTCATGTCAAACCACAACTTGCCAGAGTGGTTGAAGTATCATTTCAAGCGGAACACCTGATGGAAAGCACAACAACACCGAAAAAATCGCAAGCCGACCTCTTGGTTGAGGCGCAACAGAGGAAGCTAAACCAGTTCCGCATGGGCGTTGGTGCCACTTGGGGAGGGTTACTCCTCGTCCTTATATACCTTTTCAGCGGGAATTCGATACTGGGGTTCGAGACGATACAACTCGATACCGAATTCATGCGGGAAAATTTCGCTTTCATCGGCTCGGGGTTGGGTGAAACCCTGCTTGTTTCCGTGCTTTCGATCTCACTGGCGATGGTGCTTGCCCTGCTGGCCGCACTCGGACGACTTTCCACATTTCCGCCGATCTTTGCGATCAGCACGTTCTATGTTTCATTGATCCGCGGCACTCCGCTTTATCTGCAGATATTTTTCTTTTTCCTGGCGCTCCCTCAGTTGGGAATAGTCCTCAGCGGGATTTTCGCTGGCGTACTCGCGCTCGGATTGAATTATGGTGCTTACATGAGCGAGACTTTCCGCGCCGCACTCTCATCGGTCGGAAAAGGCCAACGCGAAGCCGCGACCGCGCTCGGCATGACCCCGCTCCAGACCATGAGTCGGATCGTTCTGCCGCAGGCATTGCGCTTCGCCATCCCGCCGATGGGTAACGACTTCATCTCGATGACGAAGGATTCCGCACTTGTCGCCGCAACCGGGTTCGTTCACGAAGTGATGTGGCGCGCCACCCGCGTCGGACGCGCACAATTCAACAACCTCGAAGCCCTGCTCATGGCGGCAGTGTTTTATTGGGTGATGACGCTCATCCTCACCTTTTTCCAGACTCGGCTCGAAGCGCGCCTTGCCCGAGGGGATCGCTGACATGGCGCCCATCGTTCGGGTTTCGAACCTCGATAAATATTTCGGGCGGCTTCATGTGCTGAAAAACATCTCGCTCGATGTCCAGCCGCGCGAGGTGGTCTGTCTGATCGGCAGAAGCGGTTCAGGAAAAAGCACTCTGCTCCGCTGCATCAATTTTCTCGAAGAGCCGTCGGATGGAAGTATCGAAGTGGATGGAATCGTAGTCCACAGCCACGGACGAGGCAAAGAACATCGCCAACTGGTTCATGATGTGCGGCTCAAGACCGGTATGGTGTTTCAGGAATTCAACCTGTTCCCGCATATGAGCGTGGTCGAAAATGTTATCGAAGCGCCGATCACTGTCAAAGGGATGGAACGCGCGGAAGCCATTGCGCTCGCGGAGGAAAATCTCGATAGTGTGGGGATGTTGTTCAAAAAAGACGAATACCCGATGAGGCTTAGCGGCGGGCAGAAACAACGAGTTGCCATCGCCCGCGCGCTCACGATGCAACCCAAAGTGATGTTGTTCGACGAGCCCACCTCAGCGCTCGACCCCGAATTGATCGGCGAAGTGCTGAACGTGATGAAAAAGGTCGCCAAAGACGGCATGACCATGCTTGTCGTCACACATGAGATGGGTTTTGCGCGCGAAGTGGCAGACCGCGTGCTCGTGATGGCAGATGGCGAGATCATCGAAGACGCCAAACCGTCTGCATTGTTCAGCAAACCAAAGGACGCGCGCACCAAGGCGTTGATCGAACGGTATCGTACCGGGGGAAGATAATTTGCTCCTCGCCATCACACGCGATGTCAGTCCGCGCTTCAACGAGTGCGAGATCACACACATCGAACGCTCGCCGATCGATGTGCAAACCGCTCAAACCCAACATCACGGATATGTGCACGCGCTCAAAGAACTCGGATGCGCCGTTTTGGAACTGCCCGCGGAAGCAGACCTGCCCGATTCGGTCTTCGTCGAAGATGCGGCGGTCGTCCTCCCCGAAGTGGCGCTTCTCGCTCGACCCGGGGCTGATTCGCGCAAACCTGAGACCGAGTCCATCGCGCGCGCGCTTGCCCCTTACCGCGAAATTGTCAAAATTGAATCCCCCGCCACCGTGGATGGAGGCGATGTGCTCGTCGTCGGTAAAAATATTTTCGTTGGGATGTCAACGAGAAGCAATCCGGAATCGATAATCCAGATGAATGAATTACTCGGAAGATTTGGGTATGAAATTCAAGGTGTGGAAGTTCACGATGTACTGCATCTCAAATCCGCGGTGACCCGTGTGGACGACGAATCCCTGCTGATCAACCGAAACTGGGTGGATGTCGAAAATTTTGAGGGATACAACTTGATCGACATCGATCCCGCCGAGCCGTTTGGCGCGAATTGTCTGCCGAT
The DNA here is from genome assembly GCA_040753755.1 of Chloroflexota bacterium. Lineage (GTDB taxonomy): Bacteria > Chloroflexota > Anaerolineae > Anaerolineales > Villigracilaceae > Defluviilinea. The sequence goes on along the minus strand of JBFMDB010000021.1, from coordinate 40,215 downwards.
CAACGGCATGCTTGTTTATCCAACAGCATTTCCAAAAACCTCCGCGAAGCTCGAATCGCATGGATACAGAATCAAATCTGTGGCTTTGGATGAATTGGCAAAAGCCGAAGGCGCGGTCACGTGTTGCAGTTTGATCGTCACTTGAAGGATCCTTTCATTCCACTGCTCAACTTGTTCATCCCGCAGTTCAACTGCGGGATGAACGCCCCTCAATAAAAAATCCCCGACACTTCGGGGATTTTCTCTGAGAGGTGCGCTGGAGAGGACTTGAACCTCCACGTCTTGCGACACATGGCCCTCAACCATGCCTGTCTGCCAATTCCAGCACCAGCGCAAAGCACGGCGTATTATAATCGGCTTACTTTGCTTGTCAAGCAACACTCGTAGTGACGGCTTAAGTCGTCACTCTATCGGAGATAACATGACACGAATCGTTGTAGACGCCATGGGGAGCGACAATTACCCGACGCCGGATGTGGAAGGCGCAGTGTTGGCGGCGCGTGAGTATGGAGTGGAGGTCATCTTGACCGGCGACGCTTCCAAAATTCAACCATTGCTCGACGCGAACAACGCGGAGAGTTTGCCCATTCGAGTTGTACACGCACCCGAGATGTTGACAATGCGCGATAAAGGCGAAGACCTCGTAATGAAAGCGCGTCACAAGGATGCACAAAACTCCATGGCGGTTGGTTACGATCTCGTCAAAAACGGCGAAGCGGACGCGTTCGTGACGGCGGGTAACACCGGCGCGGCGATGGTCACCGCGTTGTTTCGATTAGGCAGGATCAGAGGCGTTGATCGTCCTGCACTCGCGCCGCCTTTTCCAACCGCGAACGGCTACGTCATCATCCTCGACATTGGCGCGAACCCCGACTGCAAACCGGAGAATCTGTTGCAATTTGGGATTATGGGCAGTGTGTACGCGGAACGCGTGCGTGGTGTGAATAAACCGCGGGTGGGTCTCATCTCGAACGGCGAAGAAGCAGGCAAGGGAAGTGAACTGGTCAGAGCGGCATACCCGTTGCTGGAACGCGCAAACTTGAATTTCATCGGCAACGTGGAAGGCAAGGAGGTCTTCGGCGGTCACGCGGACGTGGCAGTGACCGACGGATTCACCGGCAACGTGTTATTGAAATCAACCGAGGCGGTAGCCAAATTGCTCATCGAAAAGATTCGTGAGTCGATCAAAGGCGGCGGTCCGCTGGCGATGCTGGGCGGCGCGTTGATTCGACCCGCGATGGGCAAAGTCCGCAAGTTGCTCGACCCCTCCGAGGAAGGCGCGGCTCCCCTGCTTGGCGTGAACGGGTTGGTTTTTATCGGGCATGGGAGATCGGATGCACTCGCGATCAAAAACGCCATCCGCGTGGCGAAGGAAGCGGCTGAGTCGAAAGTGTTGGATGCGATGAAGAACGCGATTGAGGAAAGTTTGAAGAATTAAAACTTTACAACATGAAAACCATCAGAAACGACAAACTTATCAAACGAAATAGCAGGATCGGCGGTTGGGCGATGGCTCTCGCAGTCATCATCCTTCTGGGAGGCTTCTACGTAAATATCGGGAATGTGTCAACCGATGACCTCCAGTCTTTCTATTTGATACTTGCCTCCTTCATTATTGGATTCATCCTCGTTCAGGTCGGCTTGTACTTGGTGAACCGTTATGGCGGTTACCCACGCGTCGACGAAAAGCTCGATGCAGCGCTCAAAGGCTTGCCGGGCGATTTCACGATCTATCATTTCATGACGCCTGCATCACATTTACTCGTGGGTCCCGCTGGAATTTGGATCCTTTTGCCCTACCGTCAACGCGGTGTGATTTCATATTCAAAGAATCGCTGGCGAGTCAGCGGCGGAGGCTTCTTGCAGGCGTACATGACCATCTTTGGGCAGGAAGGGATCGGCCGCCCTGATCTCGAAGCGGAGAACGAGATCCGTTCGGTCAATACACTGTTGGCGAAAAATTTCGAGGGACACGAAATTCCCGAAGTGCATGCCGCGCTGGTTTTCACCAACGAAAACATCGTAATTCAAACCGAGGATGCCCCTTTGCCCGCGATGAAATTGAAACAACTCAAAGATTTCATGCGCAAGAGGGCAAAACAAGTAAAGTTGCCAGCAAGTCTTGCGGACAAGATCAAATCAGCCATCGAACAATGACGCGGTCGAATAACGAAATTACAAAAGGGGCGATTAAAAATATCTGGGCGAACCTAATCTCCCTCATCGGCACACTCATCGCGTTGTATCCCAACAACCCGAATAACACGACCCTGCCGTCGCGCGATTCAGGTGTGTTTCTGTATGTCGGTTGGCGTTGGCTGAACGGGGATATTCCGTACAAGGATGTGTGGGATCACAAACCGCCGCTCATTTATGTGGTAGACGCGCTCGGTCTGACGATCACACCCGATACGATGTGGGGTGTTTGGATTCTGCAATGCCTCTTTTTATTTTTCGCGATCTTCACCCTCTACAAACTCTGCGCGGGTGAATTTGGCAACCTCGCCGCAATCACCGCTGTTGTTATCCTGACTTCGGGACTCGTTACACTCCTCGAGCAGGGAAATGTGACGGAGGAATATGCGCTGGCCTTCCAAGCCTTGTGCCTTCATCTCTTCGTGCGCGCACAACGGATGGACTTCCCGCTTCGTTCCACCTTTTGGCTGGGACTCACAGCGGGACTCGCCTTCAACTTCAAGCAGACGACCATCGGTTTATGGATCGCCTTCGCGCTGATCCTCGCCTTCACCCGCCTCCGCCAGCGGGATTTTCCATGGCGCGACGGTCTGACATTCCTCGCGGGTTTTCTCCTCCCCACCGTTGTGATCGTCGTTTACTTTGCAAGCCAGAACGCGTTGACCGATTTTTGGGAGCAGGCATACCTCTACAATTTCACCTATATCAACAAACACGAAGGGATTCGAAGTCTCATCCCGGTTTTCACAAAAGGATTCCTGTTGCTGACGAACGGAGGCATTCTTTATCTGCTCGTCGCTTCATGGCTCGCGGCTTTTGCATACCTTTGGAAACTCCGGAACGCGGATTTCAATCCGCTAGTGTGGCTGGCTTTCATAGGCTTGCCGATCGAAGTTTTGCTGATCACCACCTCTGGTCGATCCATTATTCACTATTATTTGACATTACTCCCCGTTGCAGGGGTTCTTATTGGCTCAATTGCTTTTACAATCCCAAATCTGCTTGGTGAAAAGATCGAGCGGGTAAAAGCAATCATCCCTGCACTCCTCCTTGCTGTGACCTTGCTGTTACAAGTCAACCAAATCAGAAATTATCCGTCGTATGTCTCGGTTATGGGACTCAACGAAACTACGCCTGTGATCGAATACATCAAGCAAAACACAAATGAGGGCGACACCGTCCTCATCATCGGCGCGGAGAGCGCCGTCAATTTCATGACTCGACGAGAAGCACCAACTCGGTATGTGTATCAGTATCCATTGCAACTGTTGGGGCGGCGCACTATGTTCGAAGAATATTTCAACGACATGCTGGCAAACCAACCCGTTCTGATCATAGACACGCGCGGCAGACCGTCGCTGACCGATAACCTGTATGAACCTTTGCAAAGACGTTCGCAGATTGTTCGAGACGGTGTGGCATACCTCGGTGACAACTATGAAGAGGTGGCGCAGTTTGGGGAATGGGTCGTGTATCAGTTGATCCCGTAGGGACACGATATATCGTGTCCCTACATGATTTATGATACACTTGTTCTATGAATTCAATCGTAGCCATTGACATCGAAACAACGGGATTAAGCGACGAACGCGATGCGATCATCGAGATCGGCGCGGTCAAGTTCAAAGGCCATCGCGTGGAGGATGAGTGGACCTCGGTAATCAATCCGGGCAGGCACATCCCAGAATTTATCACCGGGCTGACGGGTATCAGCGACGCGGAGACGCGCAACGCGCCGAAACTGCGCGACATCATCCACGACTTGGAAGCGTTCGTCGGCGACGCGCCTGTGGTGGGTCACAACATCCGCTTTGATCTGGGGTTCCTCCAAAAACAGGCAGGCATCCTTCACTACAATGAAGTGATCGACACGTACGAACTTGCCGCGGTGCTGATGCCAACGGCAAGTAGATATAACTTAGGTTCGCTCGGCAAACAGCTAGGAATACTTTTACCCGCCACCCACCGCGCGCTCGACGATGCGAAAGTGACAATGGCGGCATTCAATAAATTATTCGAGCTGGCGCGCGAACTACCGCGCGAATTGGTGGACGAAATGGTGCGCCTCAGCGAACCCTTGGAATGGGATGCGCGCTGGGTCTTCCAACAAGTGTTGGGATCGCAAGCGAAAGAGGGGATCAAGGCAAAGAAAACTCCGAAGAAAAAGGATCAGACGGCTCGGTTTGACGACTCGAAATTCCCGCCGTTGGACAATCCCGAGACGCCGACACCACTCAACACCGAGGAAGTCGCGGCGGTGCTGGAGTACGGCGGACCGTTCTCTCAATATTTTGAATCCTTCGAGCAAAGACCCGAACAAGTAGCAATGATGCGTTCGGTAGCCGACGCACTTTCGTATGGAAGTCATTTGATGGTGGAGGCGGGAACAGGCGTCGGTAAAAGTTTTGCCTATCTCGTACCTGCCGCGTTGTTCTCACTGCAAAATAATACACGCGTGGTCGTATCAACGAACACGATCAACTTGCAGGACCAACTCATCCAGCGCGACCTGCCGAATTTGAGTCAGGCATTGAATCTCGATTTTCGTTTTTCGGTGTTGAAAGGACGCTCGAATTATCTTTGCCCGCGCAAAGTGGAGAACATGCGCCATTCTTTTCCACGCAACACAGATGAGATGCGCGTGCTGGCGAAGGTGTTGGTGTGGCAGTTAAACAATCAAAGCGGAGATCGAAGCGAAATCAACCTCACGGGACCGACCGAACGGGATGCCTGGAATCGAATGTCGGCGGAGGATGATGCGTGCACGACCGAAACGTGCATCAAGCGCACGGGCGGCGCGTGTCCGTTCCACCGCGCAAAGACCGCGTCGCAATCCGCGCACGTGCTGGTCGTCAATCACGCATTGTTGCTGTCGGATGTCGCGACCGGAAGCAAGGTCCTGCCCGAATATTCGCATCTCATCATCGACGAGGGTCATCATTTGGAGTCGGCGACGACGAACGCGCTGTCGTTTCGATTGAACCAGTTCGACATGGACCGCATGATGAAGGAGGTTGGCGGATCGAACGCGGGCGTCCTTGGGCGATTGCTCGGCGAGACGAACAATGCGCTTCGCCCCTCCGATTTAGGGTTGCTTCAGAAAAAGGTCAGCCACGCCACCGACATGGCGTTTCGCATCGAGCAGATGAACCGCGAGTTCTTCAATGTGCTGAGCGAGTTCGCGCGCTTGCAGCGCGAGGGACAGCAACAATCCAATTACGCGTGGCAGGCGCGCGTGTTACCTGCGACTCGCACACTTCCGTTTTGGGACGAAGTGGAAATGGCTTGGGACGCAACCGGCGAGACGTTGCGAAATTTGCTCACCGAGTTGGCGAGTATTTACAAAGCCGCAGCGGAGTTATACGCCGAAGGGCATGACAACCTCGAAGACGTGATGGGCGATATCAGCAACGTCGTCCGCAGGCTCACCGAAGCCGAAGCGAACATCACAGGCATGATCAGCAAACCAGTGAATGGCATGGTGTATTGGATCGAAGTGCAACCGAATCAAAATCGTCTGTCGTTGAACACTGCGCCGTTGAGCGTAGCGCCGATGGTCGAAAAATACCTGTGGCACGAGAAACGATCCGTGATCCTCACTTCGGCGACCCTCACCGCGCACGGAGAATTTCAGTATTTGCGAAACACCCTCGGCGCGGACGAAGCGGACGAGATGCAACTCGGCTCGCCGTACGATTACGAAAGCGCGGCACTGCTATACATCGCGAACGACATCCCTGAACCGAATCAAAACGGCTACGAGCAGACGCTCTACAAGACCCTCATCGCCACCGCCAAAGCCACAGGCGGACGAATGCTCGTGCTGTTCACCTCCTACTCTGCGTTGAAGAAGACCGCGCAAGCCATCACCGGTCCGCTGGCGCGTGAAGATATTTACGTGTACGAACAGGGAGACGGCGCATCGCCGAACGCGTTGCTTGAATCGTTCAAAGCGACCGAACGCGCGGTGTTGTTGGGAACCAAATCCTTCTGGGAAGGCGTGGATGTGCCGGGCGATTCACTTTCGGTCGTGGTCATCACCAAACTTCCCTTCGATGTCCCCACCGACCCATTGATCGCGGCGCGCTCCGAAATGTACGAAGACTCGTTCAATCAATATTATTTGCCTGAAGCGATATTGAAATTCCGTCAGGGATTCGGTCGCCTCATCCGCACCCAATCTGATCGCGGCGTCGTTGCCATTTTGGATCGCCGCGTGTTGACCAAGCAATACGGAAGATTGTTCTTGGAGTCATTACCCCCTTGCACCGCAAGGCAGGGACCCGCATACAATTTGCCGAGGGAAGCGGGGAGTTGGTTGGGGATGTGATCGTAAATGCCAATTGACATCCAAAGGCGCCGGGTCTATAATCTAGACAGACTAGACAGGAGCATCCCATGAATACAATCTGGCAATTACAAGACGCAAAAAATAAACTGAGCGAAGTCATCGAGCGTGCTTTAAAGCACGGACCTCAACTCATCACGCGTCGGGGCGAAAAGACGGTCATCATCATGTCGTACAAAGAATACACACAGATGAAAAAGTCTCAGGCAAAGCTCTCCGAATTTTTTCGCGCTTCCCCACTCACAAAAGTTGACTTGAATCTAAAACGCGATAAAAGCCTCCCGCGTGAGGATGCAAAATTATGAAGTACCTTCTCGATACGTGCGTCATTTCCGAATTGGTCGCGAAACAACCCAATGCTCGAGTATTGGAATGGATCGATTTGGTTGACCCGGACGGCGTTTTTCTGAGCGTCATCACCATTGGAGAGATCACCAAAGGCATCGAGAAACTGCCAAGCTCAAAGCGCAAACAGGAATTAACCGACTGGTTGGAAAACGAATTACTCATTCGCTTTCAAGAGAATTTGATCGAACTTGACGTGAATATTCTCATCCGATGGGGACAGTTAAATGCGAAACTGGAATCAAATGGGCAAAAAATGCCTGCCGTTGACTCGCTGATCGCCGCCACCGCACTGAGCAGAGGACTGATTCTCGTTACACGTAACGAAACAGATTTTGCGGGGACAGATGTGGAAATACTTAATCCGTGGAAACAGTGATTGTGAGCCGCCGTATGTTGACCAAGCAATATGGCAGGCTGTTCTTGGAATCACTTCCCGCATGCACCGCGCGGCAGGGACCTGCATCCAATTTGCCGAGGGAAGCGGGAAGTTGGTTGGGGATGTAATAACAGGTACAATGAGTCCAGAAGTCTCTGAGAAAGGAATTTGATCATGGCAAAAGCAGAAGCGTCTGTTGAAGAACTTGTAGGTATGATTGAACGTGGAGAACTCAGGTTGCCAGAAATGCAACGCCGCTATGTTTGGCGATCAACACGAGTGAGAGATCTATTAGACTCACTATATCGCGGCTACCCGTCTGGGGTAATTTTGTTATGGGATACTGACGAAAAAGTACCACAACAGGATTTTGCAATCGCCCAACAATTAAATCCTTATCAGAGCACACGCTTATTGCTTGACGGACAACAACGCTTGACGTCGTTGTCCGCGGTTATACGCGGCGAACCAGTAAAGGTGCGAGGACGAAAAAGACCTATTGAAATTCTTTTCAACCTCGAACATCCTGACCAATTGGCAATGGTGACGGAGGTAAATGAAGACGCTGACGGTAATGGTGAAGAAGATGATGTCGATGATGATATTGACGTTGACGCCTCTATCGATGAGTTACAGCGCCGCTTCGACAAAATGACCTTTCTTGTAGCGACCAGAAAGATAGAAACATTACCGCATTGGGTTAAGGTCACGGATGTTTTTAAAACAAACGAGGATGCTCCATTCTTATCCAGAGCAGGAATTGAGAAGATCAGCGATCCACTATACACAAAGTATAGCCAGAGGCTTGCTCGTTTGCGTAGCATTCGTAATTATATTTACCGAATGGATGTTTTGGAGCGAAGTATGTCTTATGATGAAGTTACAGAGATATTTGTCAGGGTCAATTCTCTTGGCGCAAAACTTCGGAGCTCCGATCTTGCTCTTGCCCAGATTACAGCAAAATGGAGAACTTCCCTCGCTACATTTCAAGCTTTCCAATCTAAATGCACAAAAGATGGCTTCGATCTTGATTTAGGCCTTCATCTCAGAAATATGGTCGTATTTGCAACTGGCCAATCAAGATTTATGATTGTAGGAAGTTTAACAATTGAGCAATTGAAATCAGCTTGGAAGGTGAGTTGTGAGGGGATGGAGTTTGCGATAAATTTTCTAAAAAACAATGCGGGAATTTACGACCCCGTCCTTTTGTCATCCCCATTCTTGATTGTTGCTTTGGCGTACTTTGGTTACAAGCGCGATTACAACATTACAGCTGAAGAATCTGCACGCCTACGCTATTGGGCACTGGTAGCAAATGCGAAAGGTAGATTTTCAAGAGGTTCTAGCGAAACGCTTTTAGATCAAGATATTGCCGCCTTGCGTGATGGAGGCGGTGTTGATATGCTAATTGACCGCCTACGAAGCCAAGTAGGACGACTCGATATTTCGCCAGATGAGTTGGAGGGGAGAAATCAACGTAGTGCGTTATTTAAGACCATGTTTTTGGCTTTTCGTGCATCTAGCGCGAAAGATTGGCGATCCAATATACTTATCGCATTGGATCATTCGGGCACTCAGCATAAATTACAATTCCATCATATCTTCCCTAAAGCACTCTTGAAGAATTCATACACTTCCCGCGAAGCCGATGATATTTCCAACCTAGCTTTTATTGGAGGTAAAACAAACCGCGCAATTAGGGATAAGTCTCCGTTGGTATATTTTCCTCCTATAATTGAGAAATCAGGCTATGACGCCTTTAATGCACAATGTATTCCTACGGAGTCAGAATTACTTGATATCGACAAATACAAAGAGTTTTTAACTGAACGCCGAAAAAGAATCACGTCAAGACTCAACGCGTATTTACAGGCAACCTGAGTTTTAATCTAAAATTTCATCAGCCTTTTCCACCAAATCATCCACCCCAAAAATCTTTTCGTAAAAATCCAACAAAGCCTCCGCTTTCAACCGAAACTCTGCATCAGTGGTAGCCAATCCGCCTGTTTCTTCCAGTTCCGTCACCAACCGCTGGCGAAAATTGGTCTCCCCCGAAGCGGGCAAAAGCGACTCAACTTCACGAATCATTTCCTTTGCCTGCTCAATGACCGTCAGCGCATTGGGCAGAGATGCATTTTCAGCGATCACTTCCTTGAGCAATTTACATTTATAACTGCGACAAACGTGTGGGTAATGGGGTGAGTCATAAACCGTACACTGCCCATTCCAAAGCGGGCATGGTTGACTAAATCCGCGCTCGTTGGGATTCGACCGAAAGACGTTCAGTCCCAGCGACTCGGCAGGGTCTAATTCGGAGGGTCTCAGTTTTGCCCAAATGAATAAATGCCCCGTGCAACACAGTCCGCATGATTTGCACAACAAGTTTGCTTGCGATTCTTTCGTTTCGTCCATCTTAGTCACACGAGAAATCATATCGTGTTAAACCGAAACTTGCAATTCGGCTTGGCTGTGTATAATCAAGCGAAATGAACAATACTCCCAACGCCTACTTCGTCCTCTACGAGCTCACGCTCTTCCTCCAACTCGCCATCTGCCTCCCGCACGCGTGGAAGCACGGCAGGGCGAACCTTGTGCGCTTGTTCGCGGGCATCCTCTTCGGCGTACTTCTCGAAATCGCCACCATTTATCAACTGCAAGCGTACGAGTATGGCGATTTCCTGATCATGATTTTCGATGTCCCTCTCGGCATTGGCATCGCGTGGGGATGCATCCTTTACAGCGTGATGGAATTCTCCGACGCGAGCAACCTGCCCTATTTTGCTCGTCCCGCGCTCGATGCCCTGCTCGCCCTCAATATCGACCTCTCGCTCGACGCGGTCGCGATCCGCTTTGGGTTTTGGGATTGGGGTCAGGGCTTGGACTTCCAGTACTTCGGCGTGCCCTACGCCAACTTTTGGGCGTGGTTCTGGGTCATCTTTTTCTTCTCGATGGGATATCGCATCTTCGCCCGACGGGGAGATTTGATTCGCACGTGGGTCGCGCCTCTCGCCGCCCTCATCATCGGTCTGCTCGGCGTGCTTGGGACGAATGCGCTCATCACGTTTGTCATCTCGTGGACGCTTCATCCAGTGGTTGTGTTTGGCTTGCTCCTCGCCGCCCTCGCATGGATTCTCGCGATGCGCCCGCGCTTGAACACACAACCCGTCCCTGCTTTGACGTTTTGGGTGCCTGCCATCACACACATCTACGTTTTGATCGCAGGGCTGATCTCAGGACTCATCCTCGATCCACCATTCTTGTTGCTCGTCGGGCTTGTGATGACCTTCATCGCGTTTTACTTGCATCGGTCAACGCTTCGGAAGTTGTTTTTATGAATACAATTCTCTTCGTCTGTGAACACGGTGCGGCAAAGAGCGTGATCGCCGCTTCATATTTCAACAAGTTGGCTGGTGAAAAAAAACTTGCCATCCGCGCCATCGCGCGCGGCACAAATCCCGACAAAGCATTATCACCAAAAACTATAACTGGCTTGCAGACTGATGGTCTTACGCCCACCGAATCCGTCCCACAGGAGTTGTCGGTTACGGAGGTAGAGTCTGCTCAATACGTCGTCGCATATTGCGAATTGCCTGAGAAATATCAAAGCAGCGCCGTCATCGAGCAGTGGGATGGTGTTCCGCCGGTGAGTGGGGATTATGAAAAGGCGCGGGATGCGATTGTGGAAAGAATACATCGGTTGATACAAAACATCGTGTAGAGGCACGGCAGGACGATAAACCGTCAATGCCCATCAATGATTCGCCGTGCCCCCTACAATAGCAGAAAAGGAGCCCAGCATGAAATGGATCACCCGCTCACACGTCCACGTGGACCGCGTCGCGTGTCCATGGCTGATCACCCGTTTCATCGATAATGAAGCGGAATTTTTGTTCGTCCCAGCCAACCAGATCGAAAAAGTTGCGAATGAACAAAATGCCATCCCCTTCGACGCGCCCGGCGTAGAACTTGGGCATCACGAAGGCCGCTGTTCGTTCGAGTCGATTATTTTGAAATACGGATTGAAGGAACCCGGTTTGTTGCGTCTTGCGAAGATCGTCCACGCGGCGGATGTTGCAGAGGATATTGACACCGATCCGCTGGCGCGCGGACTGGAGGCAATAGCTACGGGATACAGCCTGCGCTTCCCAGATGATTTGGAAAATCTCGAACATCAATTCGAGGTCTATGATGCGTTGTACGCGTGGTGTCGGTTGGAGGTTGCGAATTTGTAGGGGCGAGGTCCTCTCGCCCTGTTGGTAGCATGAAAAAATCGGGCGAGGAGACTCCGCCCCTAAACAATCTATGGACATCCCCCTCCTCTTCTCCACGCGCATCATCCGTCTGTTTTGTTACGGCTTTCTCTCCGTCATTCTGGCATTGTATCTCGCTGAAACAGGCTTTACAGAAACGCAGATCGGTTTACTATTTACGCTCACCCTGATCGGCGACGCGGTGATTTCACTGTGGCTCACCACCTCCGCCGACCGATGGGGGCGAAAAAAGACCCTGCTCTTCGGCGCGATCCTCATGGCAGGGGCAGGCTTGGGCTTCGTGTTGACGCAGAACTATCTATTATTGATGATCGCAGCGATCATCGGTGTCATCAGCCCAAGCGGGAATGAGATCGGACCGTTCTTGTCGGTGGAGCAGGCTAGCCTCACACAATTGATCTCGAATGAAAAACGCACTCAAATTTTTGCATGGTACAACCTCGTCGGTTCGTTCGCGACCGCCACAGGCGCGCTGGCTGGCGGATGGCTCGCCCAATCCCGGCAACTGAGCGGCTGGTCGTCGCTCGAATCCTATCGATTTGTCTTGATGGGTTACGCGCTCGGCGGATTTATTTTGCTCGTGTTGTTCCTCAACCTTTCCTCAGCCATCGAAGTCCCGCCTAACACTGATTCATCGAAACGCGTGCTCGGCTTGCATCGTTCGCGCGGCGTTGTTTTCAAGCTCTCTGCGTTGTTCGCGCTCGACGCCTTCGCGGGCGGCTTACTCGTCCAAAGCATGTTTGCCTATTGGTTCTTCGTGCGCTTCGAGGTGGACGCAGGCACGCTCGGAAGTATCTTCTTCGGCGCGAACATCCTCGCAGGCATTTCAGCGTTGCTCGCGATCCGGCTTGCGAATAAATTTGGGTTGATCAACACGATGGTCTTCACACACATCCCCTCCAACATTCTGTTGATTCTGATTCCGCTGATGCCGACACTCCCTCTCGCCATCGGACTCCTTCTCCTCCGTTTCAGCATCTCACAGATGGACGTGCCTACGCGTCAATCGTACACGATGGCGGTTGTCGCCCCCGACGAGCGCTCCGCCGCCTCAGGCGTCACTGCCATTGCCCGCTCGGTCGGCGCGTCCGTTTCACCGCTTCTCACGGGTTTCTTTTTCAGCATCCCAGTGTTATTAAGCCTTCCTTTCTTTTTAGCGGGAGGATTGAAGATCGTCTACGATTTGTTGTTATTCCGCGAGTTTCGCGCGGTCAAACCACCCGAGGAAACGCGCGGATAAACTAGATCAACCGTCCCAGCGGGTGAACCGTTATAATCCCCGTTCAAGACGATCAGGTCGTTCTGACAATTCATTTCGTGAGGAAAACACATGACCGTAGAAAATTATCTAGCAGAGGCAGGCGCGTTCGCAACATTGGCTGGTTTGCTGGCTGGTTTCGGCTTGACAGCCGTGATCCAATTCCTCGTCGCTGAGAACAAGAGCAAACTTGTCACCGCGTGCATCATTGTATTTTCGATATCGACCGTGCTGTTCACCTACTCACTGATCGTCTCCGTGATGTCGTTTGCCGCAACCGCCGAATTGAACGAGGTGCGTTCGGAATTGGACAACCTCAGCGTCGGTGGGTTCTTAGTGCTGGTCACCGCGATCTTTGTGTTTCTCGGCGGTATCGGTCTTTCAGGGTGGATCCGCTCGCGCGCCGCGGGGATCATCACGACCATTTTTGCGATACTCACCATGTGCCTGACCGCCTCCGCGTTGTGGTCGGTGCTCTCGTTATTCATGTAAGAGGCTCATTTAACTGAATATGAAATAAAGTTTTCGTTCAATGTTCTTCAACTCGTTACATTTTCTAATATTTTTCCCTGTAGTAACAACTGTATACTTTCTCCTCCCGCATCGCTTTCGTTGGGGTTTGTTGCTGGCGGCAAGTTGTTATTTCTATATGGCGTTCATCCCGCAGTACATCCTCATCCTCTTCGTCACGATCACCGTTGATTATTTTGCAGGGATCGGACTTGAGTCTACGGAGGGCAACAAAAAGAAATGGGTTTTGCTCGCAAGCATTCTTGCCAACGTGGGGATGTTAAGCTTCTTTAAATATTTCAACTTCGCCAATGAAAATATCAGCGCCATCGCAGAGATACAATAAGCGCCCCATTTTCGGGAGCGCTTATTTATTATTATTTGATCTTGAACATTTGCATCATCTTCATCGCGAGGTTCAAGTCGCCGCCCAGTTTGAGCTTGCCCTGCATGAAGGCTTGCATGGCGTCCAGTTCGCCCGTGAAGAGTTTGACGTAATCGCCCGAATCGGCGGTTAGGGTCATGGTCGCCGCACCGCTGGGGGCACCCTGCTTGACCTCCACTTTGCCGTCCGCGATCTTCGCGGTCCATTCGCCCGCTTCCGCGCCTGTGAACTTGAAGTGTATGACCGCGTTCACGCCCTGCGCTTTTTCGGGAATGAACGCGCCGGGCATTTTCTCCATAAGTTGTGATACTGTGAGGGGCATTGTTTAGTCTCCTGTTGTGTGAATTACCAATTACAAAGTACTTCGGAGTAATTGGCGATTTGTAATTGGCGCCGGCGAACCGCTTGTCATTGCAGGTTTTCAAACACCGCCGCCGCGCCCATGCCGCCGCCGATGCACATCGTCACCATTCCATATTTTGATTTACGGCGGCCCATTTCGTAGATGAGTTGGGTGGTCAGTTTCGAGCCGGTGCATCCCAGCGGATGACCCAACGCGATCGCGCCGCCGTTGACGTTGACTTTGCTCTCGTCAATTTCGAGCGTCCGAATCACCGCCAGCGACTGCGCGGCAAAGGCTTCGTTCAACTCGATCAGATCAATATCGTTCAAGGTCAACCCTGCAAGCTTCAACGCCTTCGGTATCGCTACAACAGGACCGATTCCCATCAACTCCGGCGGAACGCCTCCAACCGCAAACGAAACGAATCGTACCATCGGCTTGAGCCCAAGGTCGTTTGCCTTATCAGCCGACATCATCATCACCGCCGCCGCGCCGTCGGACATTTGCGACGAGTTGCCAGCGGTCACTGTGCCGCCTTCCTTGAACGCGGGTTTGAGTTTGGCGAGCGCCTCCATATTCGTATCCGCGCGCGGACCTTCATCGCGCTTGACGGTGAAATACTTCTTTACAGGTTTTTCGCCGCCGTTCAACTCGACAACTTCGACATCAAGCGGCACAAGTTCAGGGTCGAACAATCCAGAGTTGACAGCCTGCGCCGCCTTTTGATGACTCTTCAAGGCGAACTCATCCTGATCTTCACGGCTGATGCTGTATTTGACCGCGACATTCTCGGCAGTGAGCCCCATGTTGGTGTAGTAATGCGGCAAGTCTTGCGCAAAATGTGGGTTCGGCGAGAACTTGAATCCTGTCATCGGAATCATGGTCATCGATTCGGCGCCGCCCGCGATGCCTATTTCGATTTGACCCGATTGAATCGCATACGCCACATGCGCAATGGACTGCACACCCGAAGAGCAGTAACGATTGATGGTCTCGGCGGGGACAGAGTCTGGCAAACCCGCACGCAAGGCGATCATGCGCGCCATGTTGAGTCCCTGCTCGCCTTCGGGGAAGGCACAGCCGATGACCACGTCCTCGATCTGGGCGGGGTTGAGATTCGGCGTCCGCTTGAGCAAGGCTTGGATGGCCGCGGCAGACATCTCGTCGGGACGAACCGTGGCAAGTCCTCCGCGTTTGGCTTTGCCCACGGGAGTCCGTACGGCACTAACAATTACAGCTTCTTTCATAACTTCTCCTTGCGAGATTGGAGACTGGAGACTGTGCCTAGTCTCTAATCTCAAGTCTCTAGTTTCTTAAAGGTTTACCCGTTTGCAAAATACTCCACATGCGCGCCTGCGTCTTCTCTTCGCCAAACAAAGATAAAATCGCTTCGCGTTCGAGATCGAGAATGTACTGCTCGCTCACCCATTGACCGCGCGTGAGTTCGCCGCCGCACATCACGTAAGCGAGTTTGTCCGCCACGTGATGATCGTATTCTGTGATGTATTGACCTTCCTTGAACATCCACGCGCCGATGCGGAGCGCCGCAAGCGCATCGCGACCCGCGGCGTAGATGAGCTCGGGCGCGGGCGGTTTGTATCCCGCGGCGACCATGTGCAGAACTTCTTTCTTCGCTTCCGCAAGCAGATGACTGCGATTCATCACGATTCGGTCTTGCGGATTCAAAATATTCATGCCGCGCGCTTCCTCCGCGCTTGTTGCAACTTTCGCCTGTCCCATTTGCAGGAATGCCTTTTGCAACGCGGGGAGCGGCTCGGCGTTTTCGATTCGCATCACGGGGTTGACGATACGCCGCAGCATTTCCTTCGTGCCAGCCCCCGCAGGGATGAGACCCACGCCAAGCTCAACCAACCCGATATACGTTTCCGCCGCGGCGACTACACGCGAGGCATGCATCGTGATCTCGCAACCGCCCCCGAGCGTGAGTCCTGCAGGCGCGACGACAATCGGCTTCGGCGAATAACGCATGCGCATGTTCATATCCTGCAGTTTGCGCACCGCGCCGTCGAGCATATCCCACATGCCTTGCTGCGCGCCGACCACCATCATAAACAAATTCGCGCCCGCGCTGAAATTCTCCGCCTCGTTGCCGATCACCAGCCCGTCAAAATCAGTTTCGAGTCGTTGCATCGCCTCCACAGCCATGCTCATGATGTCGTCGTCGAGCGAGTTCATCTTGGTGTGAAATTCCAGACACGCCACGCCGTCGCCCATGTCGCGCAGCGTTGCGCCCGCGTTCGCGGCGATCACTTTCAAGCCCTTCAACATCACCGCGCCGTCGGGCTTCTTCAATTTTGCATACTTGCCTTTCACCGCGTCATACACGCCGACCTTCTCGCCGTTTTTGTCCGCAGGACTGCTACGCTTGTACTGATAAAACGACTCGACGCCGCTCTTCAACATTTCATTCACCCACTTGGCGGGGGGATAACCCGCCTCTTTCATCCTTTTGGCTGTCTCCCGCACTCCGAGCATGTCCCACATCTCGAACGGACCCGCCTCGTGCATGAAGCCCCAGCGGACGGCATCGTCAATCGCCTTCACGGTATCCGCCACTTCGGGGATGATGGATGATGCGTACTGAAAGCCCTGATACGTCAACGCTTTGACGAGATTCGCCGCTTTATCGTCCGCTTCGAGCATGACTTTCAACCTGTCCCCCAACCCTTCGACATCTTTCGCCGCTTTGACCGAGTCAAAGCGCGGCTTTGTCGGTGGAACGTGTTCGAGAGACTTCAAATCCAGCGGCCAAAATTCCTTCTTGCCTTCCGCATTGCGAACTTCTTTGTAGAATCCGATTTTGGTTTTATTGCCGAGCCATTTGCGTTCGATCAACGCCTGCAATAACCGCTTCGGCTTTTCCGCCGCCAAATACTGCTGACCCAGCTTGTCATGCGGAATCGCGGGACCCAAATTCCGCCCGACGTGTTCCCACACATCCAGCCCCACCAAATCCGCCAAACGGAATGTCGCCGTCTTCGGGCGTCCCATGAGCGGACCCGTCAGCGCGTCCACTTCATCCACCGTGTAATCGTTTTCGAGAATGAAATTCATCGCAAACGTGCTCATTCCAAAGAACACGCGGTTGCCGATGAAGTTCGGCGTGTCCTTGCACAGCACGATCCCTTTGCCAAGCCGATATTCGCCAAACCATGAAATGAATTCGACAATTTCTTTCGCGGTATCTTTCGTCGGGATGACTTCCAGCAATTTCAAATATCTCGGCGGGTTGAAGAAGTGCGTCCCGAGAAAATGCTTCTTGAACTCCTTCGAGCGTCCTTCGGCAATATCGTGCACGGGAATGCCCGACGTGTTCGTGGACACAATGGCGTTCGGCTTGCGGACTTCGTCAATGCGAGCCATTAGTTCCCTCTTAATTCTCAAATCCTCAACAATCGCTTCGACAATCCAATCCGCCTCTCCCACCGCGCTGAAATCATCTTCGAGATTCCCCAACTTGACGAACGTCTTCAACTCATCAGACATCAAATTCGCGGGTTTGGCTTGCAGGCAGCGCTCCCAACCTTCTTTGACGATCTTATTCTTATCGCCATCCTTCGACGGGATATCAAGCAGCGTCACTGGCACGCCCGCGTTTGCCAAATGCGCCGCAATCGCCGCGCCCATCGTCCCCGCGCCGACGACAACTGCTTTGTGAATTTGATAATTCATAATTTTTCTCCGTAGGAGCGGGGTCTTCCCGCCCAGGGCGGCAGGACGCCGCCCCTACGTGTTATCTTAATTCCGAACCTGAATAGCCTAAAATCTGCCGCGCAACGACCAGCCGATTAATTTGCCCCGTCCCCTCGTAAATATCGGTGATCTTCGCGTCGCGGAACCATTTCTCGGCGAGAAATTCGCGGCTGTATCCAAGCGGACCTAAAATCTCGACCACTTTCTGCGTGATTTTCGTACACACATCGCCCGCTTTCACCTTACTCATCGAAGCCTCCAGCGCGTTCGGCTTTTTGTTATCCGCCATCCACGTCGCTTTGATCACCATCAACCACGCGGATTTGAGCATGATGTCCATGTCAATCACATCGCGCTCGATGGAGGTCAACTTCTGGCGCGGGAGACCATAGCGGATCTGCACTCCGTTCTCGGCAAGCTTCTCCTTCAGAAATTCCAAAGCGGCTCGCGCCACGCCGACGCCTGTCGCGGCGACCAGCGGTCTCGTCGCATCGAAGGTTGCCATCGCTTTTTTAAAGCCTGCGGTGTTCGTCTCCACGGTAGGACTGCCGAGAATATTCTCGAAAGGCACGCGCGCGTCCACCAGCGAGATCGCCGCCGTGTCGCTGACGCGGATGCCCATCTTCTTTTCCAATTTCGTGACCTTCACGCCGGGCGTGCCGCCCTCCACGACAAACGCGCGCATCCCCGCCCGCCCCGCCGAGGGATCAATGGACGCCCACACGACGATAAAGCCTCTGCCGAGTTTTTCATATTCGGTAAAAGATTTATCGCCGCCTGTGACGAAGATCTTCTCGCCGTTGAGCACCCATTCGTTGGTCTTTTCGTCCAGCACGGCGCGCGTGCGGATGGCGGAATTATCCGAACCCGCGCCCGCCTCGGTGATGCACATCGCCGCGAAGGTGGGTTTGTCGCCGTTGAAGCGCGATAAAAATTTCGCCCGCTGTTCAGGCGTCCCTGCAGCATGAACCGCCGCGGCGCCTAATCCGCCGCCGGGCAGGCAGTGATACATCCCCACGTCGCCCCACGACAGCGCCTCCAATTGGGCCGCGATCAATTGATAGCCGATGGGCGGTCGTTTTTCTTTTTCAGAATCTTTTGCATTGCCATTGCCGTTCTCGCGCGGGGCAAGCGAATTGCCGCCCATTGCCTTCATCGCGGAGTGCATGAACTCGATGTAGTCCCATGGGATCTCGTGTTCATGTTCATCAAAGTAACGCGACTTCGGGCGCATCATTTCCTCGGCGACAGTCTTCAACACGAACTGCGTTTGCGTGATCGGTTTAGGCGATTCAAATTCGATAGACATGTGTTCCTCCAGTATCCACTTTCTACTTTCCAAATTGGTGAGTGGAAAGTGGAAAGTAGTTTTAGACGATTGCTAAACCCGTAAACGTCGCAAAACCTCTTCCGTTGCGCATCCACATCTCGACGGGATGATCGCGGATGTAGCCGTGTCCGCCCAAAATCTGCACCGCGCGGTCCGTGACCATCATCGCCATGTCCGCCGCGCCGGTGGAGGCGAGATAGGCTTCGTTGCTCGCGTCCTCGCGTCCATGATCCAACTTCCACGCGGCTTCCCACGTAAGCAACCGCATCGCTTCGATCTCGGTCCGCATTTCGGCGAGCATGAAGGCGATGGCTTGTTTCTGCGCGATCTTCACACCAAAGGCTTCACGTTCTTTGGCATAGTTCTTTGAATATTCGAATGCGGCATTCGCCACACCGACCGCAGCCGCGGCGTTGGCGACGCGCATCGAAGCGAGCAGGATGTCAAAATTGTGACCAGCCGCGCCGCCGAGTCGATTCGCAACGGGGACTTTGACATTATCTAATTTGACTCGATACATCGGCAGCGCGTTGAGACTCATCAGCTTCTCCCGTTCCTCGCTGACGATTAATCCCGCCGCCTCTTTCCCGACGATGAAAGCTTGACTCTGCCCGCCGAGGTCCGCGTACACGAGAATAGACTCCGCCTCCCTCGCAAACGGGACAAACGCCTTCTCGCCGTTGAGAACATAATTCCCGCCTTGAAGCGTTGCGCTGGTTTTCAAATTATTCGGGTCGAAGTCAAACGCATACTCGATCATCGCAGCGGTGTACGGACTCCACCCGCCCTCGACGATCTTCGGCAGATATGTCTTCTTCTGCTCCTCATTGCCTGCCAGCAAAATCGGAGTTGCAAACAGGCTGGGAGTCGTAACCGCCAGCGTCCCCGCCAGGTCGCCGAACGCCATCTCTTCAAGCGCCAGCGCGCCTGTGACCGCGCTCCGCCCGCCGAAGCCGCCATAAGATTCGGGGATGGAGGCTTGCAGTAAGCCAAGTTCCCAGCCCTTGTGGATGAGTTTCTTCGGGAGTTCTCTGCTTTCCTCCGCTTCATGCGCGGCAGGACGCAGGTCATTGACGGCAAATTTCTTCACCGCATCAATAAGCATTTGTTGTTCTTCAGTTGGGTCAAACGAGTACATGGGTTTCCTTTCGGTGTACACAGGTAAACAGGTACATACGTGTTTACGTGTCTACTTGTCTACTTGTCTACGTGTCTACTTGTTTACGTGTCTACCTGTACACACGTTTCCGCGTTTATCTTTCTTCTTAATTCTTCTCGCATTTCACTCTCACCATACAATCGCCTATATCGCGCAGGCAGCCCTTGTTCAACTTCATCGGCATTGACAATTTCAATCATGCCGCGTTCATAAAAATACTCGACATACGCCCCCGTTTTTTCGATAACGAGCAATTGGTTGTATCCTTCTGTCTTGCCATAGACGGCGTCGCAGACTTCGGCGATTGTCATGGGTTTGGCAAGTTCTTCAATCGCTTTGCTCATACGGCGGATAAGATTCTTGTGCGTCGCGTCAATTCGCTCAGGGAGGTTGGTGATAACATCATCGTGTCCGTTGAGAATCAGGCGCGCGCCGTCCGCCCAACGCTGAAATCGTTCGAGCGAGTCAAGATAATGAGCAAGTCCGTTATATGCGCCGATCGTTTCAGGATACAAATGCGGCGTGACGCCCTCCACGACCATGTCGCCGCAGAAGACCGAGTCGTCCAAGCGAATCGCCACGTGACCCGCGCAATGCCCCGGCAAATGGATCATCTCAAACGGACCGACCTGCATGTTTTGTGATTCATACATGAAATCAACGGGAACGGATTGGTATAGGCTTTTTGTGAAGCGATAAACGCTGAGGAGCGAATCACGCGTCTCTTCAGCCAGACCAGTTTCGGCTAGGAAAGAAGCGAGGCGCTTACTCATTAACGCGAGTTTCGCATCGTGATGCGCGACGGTCTGCGCATCCAGTTCGTGGCATCCGATCTTCGCGTTAGTAAGAGGCTTGAGTTTGGTCAGACCGCCGTAATGGTCAATGTGCGCGTGGGTCAAAAGGATGTGCGTCAGGTCGGAGGGAGAAAGATTTGCCCGTTTGAGTCCGTTCAATAAATCTTCGTGTGAAGTTTCTGTCCCCGAGCCGGCGTCAATGAGAATTGTATTTTTACCGCGCTGAACGACATAAACGTACGCCCAAAAATTCGGAAAGGCTTGAATCGGCAGGCGAAAGATTGTTGCGCCGCCCGCGGATTCAAATACGGCGAAGGATGCGCTCATTTCAACAAACCGTTCAACAGGAGGCTGGAATAGTCATCGGCGATCTCTTCGATGGACTTTTCGCCGTCGTCGCGGTACCAAGTGATCGTCCAGTTCATCTGTCCCAGCAGCGCGCGGACAGCCATTGGCGGATCGTCGCATTTGAAGATCTTCTTGCTCACCCCCTCTGTGATGACATCTTTCCAAAGCGATTCGAATTTATCGCGGTTGGGAACGTGCCGCGCATGCTGCCTGCGCTCGAGGGCGCGGTGCTCAAACAGCAACACCGCGGCGAGGTCCACGTTCTCAGCAAGGATTTGCAGGTACTGGCGGATCATCAGCCGCAGTTTTTTGTCGGCGGAAATGTTTTGATCAGCGATGGTGGAAATTTTTTCGAGAAGCAGTTGCAGTGCGCGGTCGAGAATTTCAAGCAAAATCTCCTGTTTGGAGGAAAAATGATGATACAGGCTCGCCTTTCGTAAGTTTACGGCGGCGGCGATATCTTCCATGGACGCGCCGTGATAACCTTTCTGGCGAAAGACCTGTGCGGCGGTTTCAATGAGTTCGTTTCGCGTCATCGCTGCTCCCTACCGAACGGTCGGTTTGCTCTATGATAGCGGACGTAGCCGTGTATGTCAAGGTCGGCTACAATAGCCGCAAGATACAGATTCGCATCGCGGAGACATTCCATGAATTATTTCATCACCGGCGGGACCGGTTTCCTCGGCGGCGAGATCGTTCGGCAACTCACCAAAGCGGGGCATGATGTGCGTGTTGTGGTGCGCGACCCCAAAAAAGCGCAATGGTTGGAGGAGCTCGGCGTTAACCTGTACAAGGGAGACGTGACCGATAAAGAATCCATGCGCGAGGCAATGACCGGTGTGGACGGCGTTTTCCATGTCGCAGGCTGGTATAAACTTGTCGAGCGAACCAAAGGCGAGGCGCACGCCGCCAATGTAATTGGCACAAAAAACGTTCTGGAATTGATGCAGGAGTTGAAAATCCCCAAAGGCGTGTACACCAGCACTTGCGCCGTCTTTTCAAATACGCGTGGAAAAACCGTAAACGAAACCTACCGTTTTTCAGGCACATACCGAACAACCTACGAAAGAACAAAAGGCGAAGCGCACAGAATTGCAGAAAAGTTCATCGAGCAGGGACTGCCGCTCGTTATTGCCATGCCGGGGATGATCTACGGACCGAACGACACCAGCGCTGTTCGAGCAAGCCTGATAGACTTCCTGAAAGGGAGACTCCCGGCGATCCCGGCGAAATCGGTGATGCATTGGGCGCACGTGGAGGATTCCGCCCAAGCGCACCTAGCGATGATGGAAAAAGGACGAACCGGCGAGGCGTATATCATTTCCGGCGAAAGAAGCTCTGTGGTTGATCTGTACCGCGTCGCCGCAGAGGTCTCAGGCGCAAAGATGCCGATGATACTGCCCGATGAAATATTGTTGTTCATGGCAAAATTTTCACGCCCCTTCGACCATTGGTTGCCAGACACGTTCACCTCGGAAGGATTGATTACCATCGCCGGCTTATCCTACCTTTCGGACATTGGCAAAGCGCATCGCGAACTCGGTTTTAACCCCCGCCCCATTCGCGACGGATGGGTCGAAACGGTTCGGCGCGAGATGAAACTACTTGAAATGTAACGGACGTCCCGCAGGTCGGATGCAAATCACTCACAATCGAACGCGAATCCTGCGGGACGATACAAATTAACAATGCTATAATCGGATTATGACAACACCGTCTCCAAACCCCGAACCTACACAGCGCACTCCTGAACAGATCGAACAGGAAAAGCAAATGAAGCGACTGATGGCGGCTGTCATTGCCGGTGCGGTCGTCCTGCTCGCTTTGCTGGGCATAGCGATCTATTTCCTGCTTCAGCCTGCCACTCCCACCGACAGAATTCGCGACGTTTTCATCATTGTAGTCGCGCTGGAGTCCCTCGTCATTGGCGTTGCGCTCATCGTGTTGATCGTCCAACTCGCCAGCCTGATCAACCTTCTGCAGAACGAGGTGCGCCCCATCCTCAAAGCCACCAGCGATACGGTCAACAACCTGCGCGGCACGGCGGAATTTCTCGGTGAGAATGTTGTCGAACCGGTCGTCAAACTAAACGGCTACCTCGCCGGCTTGAACCGTATGTTAGAATTGATGGGACTCAAGAAAAAATAGTCGATAAAAGACCTCACGGGTCTGAGAGACTCGTGAGGACTCACAACCACAACCACTAACCCCAAGGAGGTTACCATGTCTGATCGTGATGAGTTCGGAGCCTTTCTCGTAGGCTTCATCGTCGGTGGGCTCACCGGCGCAGTCGTTGCCCTGCTCTTTGCTCCTCAATCCGGTGAAGAGACCCGCGCGTTGATCAAGGACAAATCCATTGAACTGCGCGACCGCGCCTCGCACACCGCGGAAGAAGCGCTTGCCCGCGCCGAAGCCGCCGCCGCCGAAGCACGCGCCCGCGCCGACGAGCTCGCCCGCCAACTGCGCGAACGCGGACAAGCCGTCTACAGCGATGTTCGCGAGCGCGGCAAAGCCGCCGTCGAGTCGCTTCGCAAGCCGAAGAAATCAGAAGGCGAAGAAGCCGCTGCGTAAGGTTCGACGAAACAACGAGACGAGGGCTTGGTGCACCAAGCCCTCGTTTGATTATGAAAGCGTTCCTCACACTTTTTTTCAAACTTCTTTACCATCAATTCGCTTTCACTTACGATATCGTCGCCGCGGCGGTTTCGTTCAACCGCTGGAGGGATTGGATTCGGGAAGTTCTCCCGCTTATCGAGGGAACGCGAATCCTCGAATTCGGGCACGGACCGGGACATCTGCAACGCCTCCTCCGCAGGGACGGCTGGCTCGCTGTAGGAATTGACGAATCGCCCCAGATGGGGCGTCTCGCGCGGCGAAACACAAACGGCGGAGCGCGACTCACGCGCGGGCTGGCGCAGCGCCTCCCATTCCCGAACGAAGCGTTCGATTCCATCGTCTCAACGTTTCCCTCGGAATACATCTTCGACCCGTGCACATTGTCAGAAGCGCGGCGATGCCTCCGACCAGGAGGCAGGCTGATTGTCCTGCCCGTTGCGTACCCCAAGAATCGATTCCTCGACTGGCTGTACAAGTTCACCGGCGAGTCCCCCTCCGAAGCGGAGGAGATCGTCAAAAAGAAATTATCTGAACCGTTTGTGAAAGCAAATTTTGAAACCGAAATTCTGATCCGCGATTTGCAATCGAGCCGATTGTTGATTGTGTCAGCAAGGAGAAATTATGTTGAAAAAATTACGTGAACCCGTGAACAGCCTGACGCATTGGGCGGGCGCGCTGCTCGCGTTGGGGGGGTTGATCGCGCTTCTCATCGTCGGGCGGGACACGCCTGCAAAAGTCATCTCACTGGCAATTTACGGGGTGAGCCTGATCGTCATGTTTTCCGCAAGCGCCACCTATCACATGGTGCGCGTGAAGGACCGCGCGCTGGAAATCTTCCGCAAAGTGGATCATGCCGCCATTTACCTGCTCATCGCCGGGACGTACACGCCGTTTTGCGTGAACGCCTTTGAAGGCTTTTGGAAGTGGGGCATGTTGACCATTATTTGGTCGCTCGCCATCACCGGGATCGTCGTGAAGGTTTTTTACATCCGCGCGCCGCGCTGGCTAAATGCAGGAATCTATTTGGTGATGGGCTGGCTCGCGCTCGCCGCGGCGGGGCAAATGTTCGAGTTGCTGCCCGGCAGGGTCATCGGCTGGCTGATCACGGGCGGCATTCTCTACTCACTTGGCGCGGTTGTGTACATCACGAAAATTTTCGACTTCAAACCTGGTGTGTTCGGTTTTCATGAAATGTGGCACATCTTCGTGCTGCTCGCCGCCGCGGCACACTTCGTCGCCGTGATGGGAGTGGCAGTATAAAATAAACGCCTGCTATCGGCATTTCTGCGAATCGTGCGAAAAAATAGAGCGCGCGGCTCCGCGCCAATTCATGTACAATCGTGCAATGAGACTCCTCGAAATCCTCACTCCCATCATCCTTATCATCCACCTGCTCTGGCGCGTTCCGCGGCCCGCGTCGATTCGTTTTTTGCCCGCCGCCGCGCTCGTCGTCATTCTGATTCATTTGTTGGTCGAGGGCTACCGCTGGCAGATGATTCCTCTGTACACGCTGACGATTCTCCTTGCCGGGCTCGCCTTCTTCGCTGTGGAGATAAAAACCGCCGCTTCTATTTCAATCTTTCTTTTGCTCGCCCTCTCGACGGCGATCCCCGCCCTTTTGCCGGTTCCGAGCATCGCCGACCCGGGCGGACCCTACGATGTGGGTACGCGCATCTACGAATTGATTGACGACGCGCGCCGCGAAATCTACTCCGGGAAAGACGAACCGCGCCGGTTCATGATTCAGGTCTGGTACCCGTCCGAAGCGGATTCATCCTCCGAGCGCGCGCCGTGGATGAGCGAGGCGATGATCTACGCGCCCGCGATTGCCAGCCATATCGGCATGCCTTCATTTTTCCTTGACCATCTTGCGTTGGTAAATATCCCGGCATTCAAAGAGTCGCAGCCTGCTGTGTCGACAGAACCATTTCCAGTGATTCTATTTTCACACGGCTGGAACGGATTCAACGCGCAGAACACCGGGCAGGCGCTTGAACTCGCCAGTCACGGATACGTCGTAGTCGGCGTGCAGCACACGTACGGCGCGGTGGTTACGGTCTTCCCAAACGGCGATGTGGCGTTGAACAATCCCGACGCGCTGCCTCCCGATGAAACGCCTGTTGACGAGTACGAAACGACCGCGCAAAAATTGGTCCATCAATGGGCGGGCGATTTGGGGTATACGCTCGATTTTCTGAAGGCAGAAAACGAAAATGCCTCCAGCCCGTTTTTTGGAAAACTGGATTTGAATTTAGTCGGCGTCTACGGTCATTCCACCGGGGGCGGCGCGGCGATTCAATTCTGCGGCGCCGATCCGCGCTGCAGCGCGCTTCTCGGCTTGGACCCGTTCATGCGCCCCGTTTCGTATGAAGTGATCGCCAGCGGAGCCGCGCAGCCGTCGTTCTTCATGTTCAGCCAAACATGGGCAGACAATACGGACAGCCGCAACAACGAATTGTTCAATCGGTTTTACCCGAAGATCGAACAGCCGCTTGGCGTGATCGCGATTGAAGGCAGCGCGCATTACGATTTCAGCGACCTGCCCCTGCTTTCGCCCCTCGCCCCGCAGCTGGGTCTGAAAGGTCCGATCAACGGGAAACTGGTTACAACCATCGTGAATGATTATTTGTTGTCATTTTTCGATCTCACACTCAAAGGGAAAGAGACCGATCTCTTTGACCCTGCAACCACAAAATACGCCGAAGTAAAACGAATGAAATAGGAGGCGCTCTTGGACGCAAAGCCCACACTTGAAGCCAAACTTGTTCAGGAATTTGTCGGCGTTGCGCACGGCGACTTGAATCGCGTAAAGGAACTGCTTGCACAAGAGCCAGCCCTCGTCAACGCGACGTGGGATTGGGGCGGCGGCGATTTTGAAACCGCCCTCGGCGCCGCGGCACACATGGGCGCAAAAGGGGTCGCCAACTTTTTATTGGAGAACGGCGCGCGGCTCGACATCTTTGCCGCGGCAATGCTCGGTAACCTCGATGTGGTAAAAGCCGCGCTGGCCGCCTATCCCGAATCAATCAACATAGCGGGTCCTCACGGCATTCCTTTGATCGCTCATGCAAAAGCAGGCGGCGATGACGCCAAAGCCGTGTTGGAATTTTTGGAAGCGCAAGTAAAGTAACCAACACCCCCGATTAAGCTTTCGTTCTCATCGCCTGCCGCTTGATCGCGGCGCGAAAGATTCGATCCAGAAATCCATCGTGACCCGCCGCGTCCCACGAGATCGGCAGGTCGGCGTGACTGCGGTCGTCGGGTCCGTAATACAAAATCCCACAATTCGGGTTGATTTCGATGATCACAATCTCGCCGTTCGGTCTCACGCGTAAGTCAATACGCGCGTACCCGTTCCCTTCCATCGCGAGGAAGAATTTACGCGAAACGTCTTGAATCCGGGCGGCGAGGACTTCATCCCGCAGCGGAACTACGTGGACATCCCAGCTATACCATTTGGCGGCTTCGTGCAGAAACGTTTCGCCTTCGGGGAACAACACCTCCGCCGGCGAATACGCAAACGGGGCTGTCGGGTCGTCCGCGTTCTCGACCACCAGACAGGACAACTCCCGCCCCTCGATGAATTCCTCCACGCGGGCTGAGCCGTACTCCTGCAACATCCGCTCAAACTGGATTTTCAATTCGTCGAGATTCGTCACACGCGATTCTTTCGTCAACCCCATGCTCGCAAAACTGTTCGGATGCTTCACGATCAACGGATAGGACAGATCATCCGCCCGCTTCAAATCATCGCTCGATTCGGCGTGAAAGCCGCGCGCAAAACGGATGCGATTCGCCTCCGCCGCCGCCTGCATCTCCTCGCGCGTGCAGCGATAGAACTTCGACTCCGCGCCTGTGAACGGGAGATTCAATATTTCAAGCGCCTGCACAAATCGCAATCCTGAATTGTCGATCTCATCATGCCCCTCATAGATATTCAAATACACATCGTATTGGCGCGAACGCGATAATTCGCTGATGAATTCTCCGATCGGTGGAGCGACGGTCACGTACTCCCAATCGTAATTTTTCAAATAAATGGACGGGTTGAACTCTTCGATGACCTCATCGGTCAGCAGACAGATGCGCATACAGCCTCAACGCGCCGCCGCGCGCAATTGCCGGCGCAGTTTCGCCACGCGGAATATGCGGTCGAAGAAAACTTTGTATCCGCCCGGGTCGTACAAAATCATATAATCCGCGGGACCGAACTCTTCGGGGCGAAGCATGATCGCCGGGTTCGGATTGATCTCAAGAATGAACAGCTCCCCGCGTTCGTTCATCCGCACGTCGCAGCGCCCGTAACTCACCGCGCCGATCGCCTTGTACATCCGCACGCCGATATCCTGCAGGCGCGGAATCAACTCGGGGTCGGTCACACGCGAAAAGTTGAACGGAAGCGACGTGTCCCACTTCACAACCGTATGCCAAAATTCCTCGCCGGGCGGAAACATCAATTCCGTCGGCGGGTACGCGATCGGCTGATTAAGATCATCGGGGTTATCCACGATCAAAACGTTGAATTCCCTGCCGACGATAAATTCTTCCATGCGCGCCGCGCCGTATTCGCCGCACACGCGCTCCACTTGAGTTAAAACTTCTTCCAGCGAATCGCAGCGCGACTCTTTGATCATCCCCGTACTTCCATAACTTTGCGGATGCTTGACCATGATCGGATAGCGCAGCGACTCGACCAGACGCTTCGCTTCGCCGGGCGAGTTGACGCGGTACCCTTTGGCAAACCCAACCCCGTGCGCGTCCGCCGCGGCTTGCATCTGCTCGCGAGTGGGGTCGAAGAATGTTGAGTCCGCGCCTGTGAATGGAAGATTCAACTCCTCCAACGCCCTGACGACTTCTATGCCTTCGTATCCGTGCTCGCCGAGGTCATCTTTTTCATACCCCTCGCACAAGTTTATGTACACGTCGAACTCTTTGCGCGCTTCGAGCGCGCGCAATGTTTCCATGACAGGCTTCTTCATGGTGACGAATTCCCAATCATAGCCTTCCATGAATTGAGTGGGGTTGAAATCTTCGATCATTTCGTCGGAGAGAATGCAGACTCGCATGAATCACCTCTTGAAGGATTTGATTCATTATCGCACAACTTTCCATGCGAAAACAAATTTATTAAGGCTCACCGATCGCACAAGAAAGTATAATTCCGCCCATGAATCGCAAAAACTCATCATCTGTTTTTCTTGTTCTCGGTCTTGCCTTTCTCGTCATCGGACTGTCCACCGATCAAACCGCCTTCTCGTGGATCGCGATTGCGTTCGTTGTCTTGTCGTTAGTGATGGGCGGCAGGTGGATGAGACCGAGAAAATAGTCGTTTGTCACCCTGAGGGAGCATTTCCCAGCGACCGAAAGGTCTCGATCGCAACGACAGCGATGCTTCGGGGCAACGAAAATCCCTCAGCATGGCACAACAGGTCTTTTTATTTCGTCTTTGTCACTTTATTGATCGAACGCGGCGTTTCTGTATCGTATCCTTTCGCCAGAGTTAGGTAATAGGCAAATAATTGGGCTGGCAGAATGCTCACCAGCGGCGAAAGCCACTCTGGCACTTCGGCGGGAATAGACAACGGAACCTGCGCAAGAGACAAAGCGCGCTTGTTGTTTGAAATCACAACCAACTCTGCTGAAATTTCATTCTTCAGCCGCTTCAACATTTCCAACATGGACTTGAATACTTTCCCCTTCGGCGCGACGGCCAAAACAGGATAGCCCCTTTCCACCATCGCAATTGGTCCATGAGCGAAGTCGGCAGAAGAATATGGCTCGGCGATAATGTATGACAATTCTTTCAACTTCAAAGCCCATTCAAAGGCGGTTGCGTAATTGAACCCGCGCCCCAGCACGACGGTCTGGTCAATGTAACGGTAGCGTTGAACAGCTTGAGAAATAAACTCATTCTGCTTCATAGCAGATTTCATCCAACCCGCAACTTGTTTCAATTCCTCCCATTGCCGATTTCTCCCATTCAACGCGGCTGATAACATAGCAATTGTCATCAATTCCGTAGTATAGGTCTTCGTCGCGGCAATCGCTTTTTCCGCGCCTGCCTGAATATTCAACACAAAATCAGAGGTTTGCGCAAGCGGCGAATTCGAGTCGTTCGTGATCGAAAGCGTGGGGCATCCCTGCCTCTTCCCTTCCTCCAATACAGCGACAATATCAGGTGATGCGCCTGACTGCGAAACGCCGATCACCAAAGCATTCTTCAATTTTGGCGGGCGGTTGTAATACGTGAATAACGATGGCGTTGCCAGCGCAAGCGGCAGTCCGTTCATTGCGCCGAGCAGGTAATTGGCATACCTGCCCGCGTTATCCGACGTCCCACGTGCGGCAAGAAACACGTATTGCACATTGCGCTTTCGAATGGCGGAGGCAATCCGTTCAACTTGCTTTCTTTGTGATGATAGCAAACGGTCAATCCGCTCGGGTTGTTCGGTGATCTCGGAACGCAGGGACATCACGGTTACCTCCAATTGACGCAACGCTAAACAGTATAGCGTGTAATTGACTAAAATCTGCCCTTGACAGAATATATCTCCTCCCCTAAAATTTAGGCATACCTAAATTTTACTTTAGCCTAAAACACCGGAGAATTCTATGAGCGCTAAATTTACACGAAGGGATTTCCTCAAAGCAGGCGGGCTCACCATCCTTGGAGCAGCGGGAGTCAAAGCTCTTAGCCGGGCTGGGCACGACCATACTCCTATAAATAAACAGAAAGTCTTCGCCGCACCCGCGATGCAACACGGAGACCCCGAACTAAACCTGCCAAATGTCGTTGGCGAAGTGGATCACGAAGCGAACGGCTTCAACCCCGACGATATTCTGACCGACTTCGACTACGGCGAAGTCTCCACCCTGCCCAACGGACAGACGTTGCGCGAATACAAAATCGTCGCACATAATAAAGATGTCGAGATTGTTCCGGGCATTCTGTATCCCGCATGGGTTTATAACGGCCGCATTCCCGGTCCCACACTCCGCGCCACCGAAGGCGATCGCATTCGAATCCATTTTAGCAACGGGAGCAATCATCCTCACTCGATGCATTTCCACGGCTTCCACTCCGGCGCGATGGACGGCGTGCCCGGTTCGGGGCCGGGAGGATACGTCGAACCGGGAGACAGCTTCACGTACGAGTTTGATGCGGAGCCGTTCGGACTCCACCTGTATCATTGCCACGTCTTCCCGCTTGCGCGGCACATCGCAAAAGGACTCTACGGCACATTCATTGTCGACCCCCAAGGCGGGCGTCCACGCGTTGACCGCGAAATGGTTATGGTGATGAGCGGCTTCGATGTGGATTTCGACGACGCCAATGATTTTTACGCGGTCAACGCGATTCCGTTCCATTATCAGAATCATCCGATCCAGATCAAAGTCGGCGAAACAATTCGGATCTATCTCGTAAACATCCTCGAGTTCGATCTCATCAACTCGTTCCATTTACACGCGAATTTTTTTCACTACTATCCCACCGGCACCAGCCTTACGCCTGCTGAATTTACCGATACGATCATTCAAGGGCAGGCGCAGCGAGGCATCCTCGAGTTCAGTTACAAATACCCCGGCATGTACATGTTCCACGCGCATGTGACAGAATTTGCAGAACTCGGCTGGAACGGCATGTTCGAAGTGACAGAGTAGAGGTTGACATGACTCAAAACACCCAAACCTCCCGCTTCACCGTTCGGACCTTCGTCCTGCTCCTGCTCCCCGTCATTCTCCTCGCCGGAGTGATCGCGCTCTTCCTCTCCACCGGCGGCGGATTGGATCTCGAAGCCGCCGCGCCTGTTGAGAATCTCGACATCGAACGTTACCACCTCGAACGTGACTTGATCGAACTTTACGTCCGCAATACTGGACCTGAAGCGATCACCATTGCTCAAGTCGGCGTGAACGAAGCCATTATGCCATTCACCGTCACACCGGATACAACCATTCCACGTCTCGGGCGGGCTGTAATTCACATCCCTTATCCGTGGTCATACGCGGAAGCATATGGAGTTAGCGTCTTCACGACCAACGCGATCGTATTCGGCGTGGACATCCCTGTTGCCTTCGAAACACCAAAACCGGACACGGCGACCTTCTGGGGTTTCACGCTCATCGGCTTATACGTCGGCGTAATTCCCGTCTTCCTCGGCATTTTCTGGTTCCCTGCCTTGCGGACCCTCGGTCGCCGCACGATGACCTTCCTTATGGCGGCTACGGCCGGTTTACTCATCTTTCTCGGCGTAGACACTCTTGCCGAAGCCTTAGAGTTTGCCAATGAGGTACCTGCCTCTTTCCAAGGCGTCGGCTTGATCGGCATAGGCGCAGTTGCGACATTCCTTTTGTTGGATGCAATTTCGAAGAGCCAGACGAACACATCAGGCGATGAATCACAACGGCGATTATCTGTCGCGTTCATCATCGCGGTGGGGATCGGGTTCCACAACCTCGGTGAGGGGCTTGCCATCGGCGCGGCGTACAACGTCGGCGAGATCGCCCTGGGAACATTCCTCGTAGTAGGTTTTATCATTCAAAACATCACTGAAGGGCTTGGCATCATCGCACCTGTGCTGCGCGATAAGCCAACAATTGGAAAGCTCGCGATCATGGGTTTGATCGGCGGCGCGCCTGCCATCCTTGGCGCATGGATCGGTGGGTATGCTCCATCTCCATTTTTGGCTGTGTTGTTCCTTGCCGTGGGCGCGGGCGCGATCTTCCAAGTCATTTACGAAATCGCCAAACTGATCCAAAAAGACACCCAGCGTGAAGCCATGCCAATGACCGTGTTCAGCGGCGTGCTGACGGGCATGATGTTGCTTTGGGTGACCGGGCTTTTGATCAAATAAGCATGGAAAGCCTCATCCTCCCTCTCCGGATCACGGGCATCCTCGCATTCATCGGTGCGCTCCTGTACGCGATCGGTGATGTACTTCTACTCGCAAGCAAAGTGAATCTGGATGACTATCCCAAACTCAAGCCATTCGCCAAACTGCTTTCAGATGCCGAAAAGATGGTCGTGCTGTCATCGAACCGAATGATCTGGGGAGCGTTACTGGGAGTGTTCGCGACGCCCTTGGTCCTCATAGGCTTCTGGCAGGTGTATCAAGGTTTGGGCGGCGCGGACGCGTCCGCTGTGCTGGCAACTGTCGGCTTGTTCGGAAGCGCATCTGTCGTCGGCGCGTTCGTCCACGGCACGTTTTATTACATGGGTGAATATATCCAGGCGTTGAACAATGTCGGCGAAGAGTCGCAGGCGGTAATCGTCGAAATGATCGAACGTCATAAAAAAGTTTTGATTATCAGTTACGCGCCTGTCTTAATTTTCATTATCATCGCGTCCATCCTGTTTTCGATATTGGTTGTATCAGGGAAAACCGCCTTCCCTGTTTGGATGGCTTGGGTCAGCCCGTTCACGATGACGATTGCGTGGCTGGTCGTCAAACGCATCCTGCCGCAATTCATTCGCGACGCGGCGGAAGGCGCGGGCTTCAATATCGCGTACATGGCGTTCTTCGCCAGCACAACGATCGCGCTTTGGAATGGATAATGGAACAAACCCTAACGATCTCGATCCAGGATTACCTGAAACATATTTACGAATTGACCGACCGCGGCACACCTGCCAGCACGAACGCGCTTGCAGAGAGACTCAAGATCAAGCCTGCGTCTGTAACGGGCATGGTGCAGAAACTTGCATCAGCAAAGCCCGCGCTCGTTGAATATCAAAAACATCAGGGCGTGACGCTAACCAAAGAGGGGAGAAAAGCCGCGCTCGAAGTGATTCGTCATCACCGATTGCTTGAGGCGTGGCTTGTGCAAACGCTCGGTTATTCGTGGGCTGAGGTGCATGAAGAAGCGGAACGACTCGAACACGTGATCTCGGAAGATTTTGAGCGACGCATCGCCGCGGCAATGGGACATCCGCTTCGCGACCCCCATGGAGAGTTGATCCCCACCGCCGACCTTAGGATGCCGCTGGAAGATTCGACCCCGCTCTCCGCACTTCGACCCGCTCAAACCGGCAGGATCCAGTGCGTCAAAGCCGCAGACAATGAATTGCTTCGCCATCTTGATTCTCTTGGCATCACACCCGGCGCGCAGATCGAAGTGAAGGAATATTCACCATACGATCACAATCTGACCATCAAGGTTGGGCGTAAAACATCCGTGCTTGGGTTGAACATTACAAGCAGGATCTTCGTGGAACAAAGCAAATCACGATGAAGGGCAACTCGATCCTATTCCCATCATTACCTGCCGTTAGTTTGACGGAAATTCTCATCGTCTTAACGATTGCCAGCCTTGCTTATTTTCTTATATTCAACAATTTTGAAAAGCACGTACCCACGCAAAGGAGGATCGTCAAACTCTTTGTTGTAGTTGGAGTGCTTTCGATCATTGGCATTTTATTTGGCAGACAGGCCTTCTGGGGGATGATCGCTTTGATGACCACCGGGCAAGTTTATTTACATGCCGTCTATTTCCCGAAACATGGAATTAACGGCTTAACCGCCGAGCCGTACGACAAATATTTGGAATTAACAGAAAAAATGAAAGGTAATAAAAAATGAACGAAAACATTTTCCGTATTTTAGCCGCAGTGATTCTACTAACGAGCATGAGCATTTCGTTTTACTTCCGCATCAAGGCAGATAAAGAAACTGGCGAGAAAATCTCTCGCAAAGTAGATGGCAAGCCTATGATGTTTATGCTTGTAATTGGCGGGCTGATTCTTTGGCTGAGTCCATTTGTATATTTGATTAATCCAAATTGGATGGCATGGTCAAAAATTGGTTTACACGAATGGGCGCGCTGGCTCGGCGTTGGATTCGGCTTGGTCGGCGTATGTGGAATTTACTGGCTGTTTAGCAGTATTGGCAGCGGTATCTCCCCCACCAGCGGAACGCGCAAAGAACACAAACTTGTAACGCATGGGATTTACAAGTACATCCGTCACCCGCTATATACATTTGGCTCTTCTTTGTTTATAGCGTTCGGCATGATGGCGGATAACTGGTTTATTGCCTTGTTCGGCATCCTCGCGTTTGTCGCTGTGGCAATTCGCACGCCGAAGGAAGAGGCAAACTTGATTGAAAAATTTGGCGACGAGTATCGTGAGTATATGAAACGCAAGGGTCGCTTTTTGCCAAAACTATTTTAGCAACCCTGAAATGAACTATTCGATGGCACTGGAAATCTTTTTTAGAATTTCATTCTTCGTCATTTTCTTTGGCTTTGCTTTTGTGATGACTGCATACACAAAGAAGGCGAAGGCGCGCAGGGAAGATGCTGCCGCGCTCCTGAAATTACACCATGAACACGAAATTCCACTTCTGCTGAAGATTCGCCAAATGTTCGGCATTCCGTTTTACATCGGTGTCCTTGTTTGGACGTTCGCACCGAAATACATGGAGTGGTCGGCTCTTGCACTCCCTCTGTTGGCGCGTTGGGCTGGGCTTGGACTCGGACTGCTTTCAGTGATACTCAATGCCATAAGTCATAAAACCTTGAGCGAGAAACTCGGCGAAGACTTTGACCCAGCGCTTCGTTTATTGAAAGTTCCCGCTCTCGTCACAGAGGGACCGTATGCAAAACTGCGGCATCCGATTTACCTCGCGTTTCTGATGATGCAAATCTCGGCTCTTCTCCTGACCTCGAATTGGTTCATCGGTTTCTGCGGGATCGCCATCATCGTATCGGTCATCGCGGTTCGCGTGCCTGAGGAAGAAAAACGGCTGATCGAGCAATTCAATAATGAATATCGCGAGTACATGAAGCGCACGGGTCGTATATTGCCCAAATTTTTCTAACAGAGTAACGAATGAAAAAACAACTCATTATCCCAATCCTCGCGGCATTTCTTGTATCTGCCTATGCTATCTTACTAAGCGGCTCCACGAATTCCGCCGCACAACCCGAGGTCAGTTTCGTCAACGATGTTTTTCCGATCCTTCAAAACCGATGTAGTAGTTGTCACATGGGCGAATACACCAGCAAAAACCTGCACATGGACACGTACGAAAGTCTCATGGCAGGTTCACAAAACGGACCCGTCATCGTTGCGGGTAATGCGAAAGACAGCTTGCTCGTAGAAAAAATCTCCAGCGGCGAAATGCCCAAGCGCGGACCGAAACTCACTCCTGCACAAATTCAAATCATCGGGGATTGGATCAACGCTGGCGCGCCGAATAATTAACTTATGCAACAACCCGTCCTGCAGGTTCGATTGAATGCACTGCGTCTTGGTAAAACCTGCGGGACGTTTATAAAAGCGACCATTGACAGGTCGTTTTTTATAAAGTAATATATGAGCAGTTGTTCATATATTCAATAAAATGAAACTTTCAGAACTTAAAGCCATTCAACTCGCCGAATTATTTAGCGCCCTCAGTGACGCCAGCCGCGTGCGGATCATCTCCCTGCTCCTCGATGGAGAGATGGGCGTCGGCGCGCTTGCGGAAAAACTGAACATGACTGAATCCGCCGTGTCGCATCAACTGCGCGGACTGCGGCAGATGCGTTTTGTGCGCGCCCGCAAAGCAGGCAGGCAGGTGTTCTATCGCCTCGACGACGATCACGTTGAAAAACTATATCGCATGGGTTTGGAGCATGTACAACACGGATAATCAAATGGAAGCTTTCTCAAAATACTTTCTGGTCGCCTACTATATTTTATTTTTCGGGTTTGCGATGATCCTGCCAACCTACCGAACTTGGAAAGCCACAGGGACAAATCCCTACAAGCTCGGCTCATCCGACTCGGCACACGACTACATCGGCAAGAATTTTCGGCTCGTGATGTTGGCTTCCTTTGTTGCAACAATCGTCGCGCTATTCCCCAACGCATATTCATTTCTCCTGCCAATGACACTTCCTGTAAGCAACTTTCTAATCGCCGCCGGGTTTGTCTTGCTGTTATTTGCGCTGGCTTGGGTGTTGATCGCCCAGAATCACATGAAAAAGTCATGGCGCATCGGCATTGACGAAGATGTGAGAACAGACTTGGTACAAATTGGATTATTCAAAATATCCCGCAACCCCATTTTTCTCGGGATGCGCATTATGCTGTTGGGTTTATTTCTCATCATTCCCAACGCGCTCACCTTTATCGTTCTCATCGTCGGTGAACTGCTTACCCAAATTCAAGTACGGCTCGAAGAGGAATTTTCTAACTCGAAGGCACGGTGAATCTTACCTTGCTTATCAAAAACAAGTCCGCCGTTGGTTGTAAAGCAAAGACAGAAAACCATTTTTGATGCAGTCGCACTGCGTCAAGAATTTATTTTTAACCAAAACAAAAGGAATCATTGCATGGAACAAACAATAGACATCGACATCCCGTTATTACTCCCAGGTGTTGAAAACGAGAAG
The DNA here is from genome assembly GCA_040753755.1 of Chloroflexota bacterium. Classification (GTDB taxonomy): domain Bacteria; phylum Chloroflexota; class Anaerolineae; order Anaerolineales; family Villigracilaceae; genus Defluviilinea. The sequence goes on along the minus strand of JBFMDB010000021.1, from coordinate 2,839 downwards.
GATCAATGTCTCGTGCGGCTCGAAGCGGCGCTTCAAGACAAAAAAGGAATCATTCGCGCCCACGTGGAGCGCGACAAATCACCCGTTGACCTCTGCCTTCACTACGACCCCAACCTCTTGACGCTTTCCGATGTAAAACGCCTTGCCGAACGTGCAGGCGCGCAGATCGTCAATCGCTATCATCACGAGTCCATTCCCATCGAAAACATGGATTGCTCCGATTGCAGTCTGGTCATCGAACACAGTGTTGGGCGCATGAACGGCGTGCTGTCGGTCAATGTCAACTACCCCACCGAAAAGATGTGGATCGAGTATGACAACCACAAGATCACGCGCGGCGCCATCGAAAAACGAGTCCGTTCGTTGGGGTATCAAATTCCGCTCAATGAATTTCAGGCAAAGTTACAAGAGAATAGAGAATTGCTATTCAGCCTCCTCTCAGGCTTGTTTCTGTTGATCGGCTGGCTTGGCGAAATGTTTTTCGGATTTCCCACACTCATCAGCATCGGACTCTTCGCTATCGCATATGTTTTAGGCGGATGGGATGTCTCGCGTCACGCATGGCACGCGCTGCGCGAACGACGGCTAGACACAGACGGACTCATGGTCGTTGCCGCCATCGGCGCGGCGTTTCTCGGCGAGTTTGCCGAAGGCGCATTGTTGCTTTTCCTCTTCAGCCTCGGTCACGCACTGGAAGAACGCGCGTTAGATCGCGCGCGCCGCGCCGTCCGTGCATTGGCTGACCTCGCGCCGAAGACTGCGCTAGTCCGCCGCGATGGAAAAGAACAGGAGTCCCCCGTCGAATCGTTGCAACTCAACGATGTGGTCATCGTCCGCCCTGGCGTGCGCATCCCCGTAGACGGAATCATCCTTGACGGAGATTCTGGCATTGACCAATCCTCCGTCACAGGCGAATCGCTTCCCGTTGATAAAACAGTTGGCGATCAAGTCTTTGCCAGCACAGTGAACGGCGAAGGCGCGCTCGAAGTGAAAGTGACGCGCCTCGCAAAAGATTCCACGCTCGCGCGCGTGATGAAAATGGTCGAGGAAGCGCAAGCCCAAAAATCTCCCACGCAACAAACTGTCGAAAAATTTGAGCGCGTGTTTGTTCCAGCCGTCCTCATCCTCACCGCGCTCGTCATTGTCCTTCCGCCTCTCTTCGGTTTTCCATTCCGCGAATCATTTTTACGCGCGATGACCCTGCTCGTCGCCGCGTCGCCGTGCGCCCTCGCGCTTGGCACGCCTGCCGCAATTCTCGCGGGCGTTGCGCAAGCGGCGCGAAACGGCGTGCTAGTCAAAGGCGGTGCGCATCTTGAAAATCTCGGTTTGCTCAAAGCCATCGCCTTCGATAAAACTGGAACCGTGACACACGGTCAGCCTGAGGTGACAGATGTGGTGGTGATTCAGTCGTCGGCATGGAAAGAAGCGGATTTACTATCCATCGCGGCGGGTGCGGAATCAAGGTCCGCACATCCGCTGGCGCAGGCAGTCGTCCACTCGGCTCAGACGCGGGGTCTGCCTGCCTCGCCAATGGACGATGTCGAGTCGCTGACGGGACGCGGTCTACGTGCAGTATCTAATGGCAAAACAATTTGGATCGGCAATCAAAAGTTGATGAACGAAGCGGGCGTGACGCTTTCATCTGAATCTATTTCTCGCGCCGAGTCACTTCAACAACAAGGAAAAACTTTGATGTGGATCGCGGTGGATAAAACGTTGGCAGGCTTGATCGCATTGGCAGACACATTGCGCCACGAAGCCGCGCCGACGATGAACGCGCTCAAAAAATCGGGCGTTGCACACACGATTATGCTGACAGGCGACAACGCGCGTTCCGCTTCCGCGATTGCAAGCGAGATCGGTCTGACAGAATTTCGCGCCGACCTCATGCCCGAAGATAAACTCACCATCATCCGCGAACTCGTAAACGAATACGGTCAAGTCGCCATGATCGGCGACGGCGTCAACGACGCGCCCGCGCTCGCCAACGCCACCGTAGGAATCGCAATGGGCGGCGCGGGAACAGATGTCGCGCTCGAAACCGCCGATGTAGCTCTGATGGGCGATGACCTTTCCAAACTTCCCTTTGCCGTTGGGTTGGGGCGCGCCACTCGCAATATCATCATACAAAACTTGTTCATCTCGCTCGGCGTGATCGCATTCCTTATCATCACTTCCCTGACAGGAATTGTGAGCATTGGTATTGCTGTGATTTTCCACGAAGGCAGCACTTTGATCGTTGTTGCAAATGCATTGAGGTTGCTGGGCTACCGCGAAAAACATATCACGGTTTATAAATGAATAACACGAGTGGAGATAAACATGGATAAATCATTATTCGAAATTATCCAAATGGATTGTGCCGCCGAAGAGAATTTGGTACGAATGAAACTTGATAATGTGAAAGCTATTCGCAGGCTTGATTTTGATTTATCTGCCCGCAGGCTTACTATTTATCACGAAGGAAAATTGGACACGATTGAGAAAGCCATTGGTGAACTCAATCTCAACTCGCGGCTACTTAAAACCGAACCCACCAGTGAAATTGTAGACGATAGTTCCATGCAGAAAAGTTTGCTGTGGACAGTTTTGCGTATCAACTTTTCCTTTTTTGTTTTAGAAGTGTTGTTTGGATTTATTTCTGGCTCGATGGGATTAGTGGCAGATAGTTTGGACATGCTAGCCGATGCCATTGTATATGGATTAAGCCTTAGAGAGTGTTTTAAAAGTGGTCGAGTAAGATTGGAGAATGACCAAATTCAACCAAACCTACCCGACCGACCTGAAGTATACCGAATGGCAACAGATTGCGGAGTTTTTTCCAAGTTTCCAAATGGGC
>JBFMDB010000020.1:0-70720 GCA_040753755.1 Chloroflexota bacterium | reverse complement strand
ACAAAAGAGGCTATTCGTGTCATGCTAAACCTTGGCTTTGCTCGCCTGCGCCGCAGACCTGACTTGATCCTCAGCTTCTTTCATGCCGCTGGCCTTTCTGTTAGGCAACTTCGGTTACCCTGAATAGGATACAAAAATGCGCGCTTCGGGCGGATCGAAGCGCATGAAGCCGTCACTGCCTACGGGCGTGAAGTGATGCTGCGCGCCAAAGAAGCCGCTGAAGAAATGGGCTTCCGCGTGTTGCATATTTACGTGGACGGCATGTGGGTGCAAAAACCGGGTTGCAACAAAAAAGAAGATTTTCAACCGCTGCTTGCCGAGGTCGAAAAACGCACAGACTTGATGATCGCGCTGGAAGGCGTGTACAAATGGGTGGCGTTCCTGCCTTCGCGCCGGAATAAAAAAGTCGCTGTGCCGAACCGTTATTTTGGCGTGTTCCAGAACGGTGAGATCAAAACGCGCGGCATCGAAACGCGCCGCCACGATACGCCCGCCTTTATTCGGGATGTGCAGACGGAAATTTTGGAATTGCTTGCCAAAGCCCCGAACCGCGCGGCGTTGAAAGATTATTTACCTGAAATTCAAGAAGTGATCCACAAGAAGCAAAACGATTTGCGCTCCGGTCTTGTGCCGCCTGAAAAGTTGGTCGTTCGCCAAACGGTCGGCAAAAACAGGGAGGACTACCGCGCGCCTGTGCCGGCTTTCAGCGCCTTGCAGGATCTGGAGCGCGCAGGGAAATCGCTTCGCCTCGGGCAGACGGTTCGACTGATCTACACGCGGGGATCGCCGCGCGCCCGCGCATGGGACGCCGTGACGGACTTCGACGCGCGGACGGTGAACCTGCCCCGGTATCAACGTTTGCTTAGCCGCGCGGTGCAAAGCGTGTTGGAACCGATCGTCGGCAGCGAATGCGAATCCTGGCTGGCTCGGGCTTGCCAATTAAGTTATTGGACTCAAAAGGGAATGTGATGCGCGAAAAAGCGCGGGAGATGATTCGCTGTGCTCAGCATGAAACGTAAAGAGTGTTTCTCAACTTCTTTTTAGGACACGGACAATGCGGATCGAACGGAAATTGACGGGAAAAAATCTTTGAATACCCCGTGTTTGTCCGAGAAATCCGTGTACGAAAGAAATAGTCTCTTAGAGGGAGGGTATCCGCGTGTGCCACTCGGTCGCTTGCTCGAAGGCGTAGCCGGCGTTCAGTGTTTTCGCGTCGCCCCACGCGCGCGCGACGATCTGCAAACCGATGGGCAATCCGCTGGCGGTGAATCCGCACGGGAGGGAAAGCGCAGGCAGACCCGCGAGGTTGAACGGCGCGGTGAAACGCGTCAACCGCGCGGCTTGCTCGACGGCATCGTGACCCTGTATTGTCGGCGCGGGAATCGGCGTGGTGGGGAGTATCAAGAAATCGTACGACTCGAAGAACGCCTCGAATCGTTTGCGGACCTCAGCCTGTGTCCGCCTCGCCAGCGCATACTCCGTGGAAGTTGTCTGCGCGCCGGCTTGCAACCTGCGGCGCACATCTTCACCGAACCAATCGGGGTGTTCCTTCAAGCGGTCGCGATGCACTGCCGCGCCGTCGGCTTGGGTCATAACCTTGTTGGCGATTGCCGCATCGCGCAGCCAATCCATGTTCACGTCCGTGATCTTGCACTCCATGCCCTCGAATACTTTGGCGGCTTCGCGCACGGCTTTTACCACTTCTGCACCAGACGATTCGACATACTCACCGACCGCGAAAGCGATCCTTCTGCCTTCCATGTCATCCACCAGATGACCGAGATAATCGCCGCTCAACATTTTGATGGATGAGGGGCCGAGCGGGTCATAGATCGAGATGATTTGCAACAATAACGCAGCGTCGCGCACGCAGGCGGTGATCGGTCCGACGTGGTCGAGATTCCACGAGAGGGGGAATACGCCGCGCAAACTGACCCGCCCGTACGTGGGTTTGAATCCGACAACTCCGCACAGCGAGGCGGGGATGCGGATCGAACCGCCCGTGTCGGTGCCGAGCGCGGCGAATGCCATGCCGGTCGAAACGGCGATCGCCGATCCGCTCGACGATCCGCCGGGGATGCGCGTCGTATCCCACGGGTTGCGCGCCGTGCCGAAATGCGGATTATCCCCGGTCACGCCGAGCGCGATCTCATGCGTGTTCGTCTTGCCGACGATGAACGCGCCTGCCTGTTTTAATTTTTCGATCACGAACGCGTCCGCTTCGGGAATGTTGTTGATCAGGAATTTCGAGCCTGCAGTGGTCTGCGTTCCCGCCGTATCGAACAGGTCTTTCACCGCGATGGGAATTCCATGCAGCGCCGAGGCGAAGACCGGCAATGTGGTCGCATCGGGCTGATCGCCGGAGACCGGTTGCCGGTCGTTCACCGTGATGAAGGCGTTCAATGTAGGGTTGAGTTTCTCGATCCGTTTCAAACAATCTTCCGCCAGTTTGGCGGCTGTTAACTTCCCCGTGCGCATCAATCCAAGCGCTTGCTCGATGGTGAGACGATGCCGCGTGCTCATGGGGTCAATTATAATGAAAAGGTGAATTATTCAATGGAACGACGGTACTTTTGGTTTCTCGCCGCCCTCTCACTGTTCGGCGTATTCATCGCCGCGCTGGTCACCTCGAATTACGGTCCCGGCGTTTCGGCGGACGGGACAAAGTATCTGTCCATTGCCGAAAATCTTTTGAACGGCAAAGGCTTCGTCGACCACACCGGGCGTCCGTTGTTGTGGTGGCCCCCGCTGTATCCGCTGGCGATCGCAGGCGTGAGTCGGCTTACGGGTCTCGATGTGCTTTTCGCCGGCGGCTGGCTCAATATCATCGCCTTCGCCGTGAATATTTTTCTGCACGGCGCGCTGGTTTATTATGCCTTCCCCGATAGACCGCTGTATCAATATCTCGGCGGCTTGTTTGTCGTCTCATCCGATATGGCGCTGCGCATCCACGCGAATATTTCCTCCGAACCGCTGTTCGTCACCTTTTCGATGATCTTCCTGCTCGCAAGCGCGGACTATGTGCAAACCCCCTCGCGCCGCGCGCTGTGGTGGATGATCGCCATGTCGGCTCTCGCGCCGCTTCAACGATATCTTGGGGCGAGTCTCGTCGCCGCGGGAGGCTGTTTCATCCTGTATGCCAATCGCAGGGACATCTGGCGCGGCATCCGCGAAGGAGTCGTTTTCGGCGTTTTGTCCTTGCTTCCCATCGCCGCGTGGATTTGGTTTCACAACCTCGGTCAATACGGCTCGTTCTGGGGCGTGACGGGTTCCATCGTTGACCCAATGGAAAACCTGCGATTGTCACTGGCGAAGATATTGCACTGGTTCGCGCCGTATCATCCAGCCCTGCAACCGCTCTTTGATTTTCCGTGGGTTGTGGTGGGAATCTCACTTGCAGTCGTAGCGTTGCTCAATAAATTCGAGAATTGGAGAAATTGGGCGCGGACGATGATGCAACCCTTTCCGCTTGTCGCGTGGGTGTTCTTCGTCTGGACGATCCTCGGCTTGATGTATTCCGTCACCACCGAAGACCACGTTGACCTGTTCTCGGATCGTTATTATGTCGGCTTGCTTTCGCCGGCGCTTGTGATGCTGCTTGTCGCGTTCGATTCGCTCGTTCTCCCTCATTTGAAGTGGAATCGATCCGTTGTGAGGAGATCTTTTACGGCGATTTTTCTGATGTGGCTTGCCGTGTATCCCGGCTGGAGCATGGTGAAATACGTTTCCGCGTCGCTGGAGACGGGTGAGGCGAGCGGTTACAACGTGTACAACAACCGCGCCTTTCATGAAAACCCGATCATCAAAGCCATGCAGCAGATCGCGCGCGATGAGCCGTCAGCCACGCTGTACAGCAACTACACCGACGGCGTGTGGTTCTTCACGCGCCGCGAGTCGCCGGTCACGCCGCGCTCGTTCACCATGGATTTGATCGAGATCGAACAGATCTACGCGGGTTGGCCCCACGACAAACCCGGCTACCTCATTTGGATTCTGCCGAACAGCATCTACCGCCACGCGGTCCCGCCGAAGTTGCTGGCGGAGATCGCAGACTTGGAGTTAATCCTCAAGATCGAGGAAGGGGAGATCTACCGGGTGACAGCAAAATAAAGATCGTCCCGTAGTTGCACTGCGGGACGATCGGCTTGTTGTTCCGTTTTAGTTATGTCACCCTAAGCGATAGCGAAGGGTCTCCCTAACCCAAACAGGAGATTGCTTCGTTTCGCTCGCATTGACATATCGAGTTAGAACAACCCCACCACCTTCCCGGTCTTCAGATCCAAATCCACATCGTAGAACACCGGGCGCGTTGGCAAGCCCGGCATCGTGCGCATATCGCCAAGTATGGGATACAGGAATCCCGCGCCCACGCTCGCGCGGACTTCTCGCACCGTGATTCGGAATCCCGTCGGCGCGCCTTTCTTCGCCGCGTCGGTCGTGAAAGATAGATGCGTCTTCGCCATGCAGATGGGCAAATCGCCAAACCCCAGCCGTGTGTAGCGTTCGATCTGTGCATCGGCTTCGGGCGTGTAATCCACGCCGTCGGCGCGGTAGATCTGTGTGGCGATGGTCTCGATCTTTTCCTTGATCGGACGATTCGCATCATACAGGAATTTGAAGTTGCTCGGCTTCTCTGCGGCTTTCACCACGGCCTCCGCCAGTTTCTTCGCGCCTTTGCCGCCGTCCGCCCAGTGCGTGGACACGACCGCGTCCATGGCGCCGAACTCCAACGCGGCTTTGCGGATCAGTTCTACTTCTGCGGGCGAATCCGTTGCGAAGGAGTTGACTGCGACCACTACATTCACTCCAAACTTGCGCGCGTTCTGAATGTGCCGTTCAAGGTTCGCGAGACCTGCTTTGAGCAGGTCCAAATTTTCATCGGTGTACTCAACCGCGAGCGGTTTGCCTGCCACCACTTTCGGTCCGCCGCCGTGCATCTTGAGCGCGCGGACGGTGGCGACCATCACCACCACGTGGGGGATCAAACCGGAGTAGCGGCACTTGATGTTGAAGAACTTTTCCATGCCGATGTCCGCGCCAAAGCCGGATTCGGTGACGACGAAACCGTCCTTGCCGACGAGTTTGAGGGCGATCTTGTCCGCGACGATGGAGGACTGCCCGTGGGCGATGTTGGCGAACGGACCGGCGTGCACCATGGCGGCGGTCCCTTCGAGGGTTTGCATCAGGTTCGGTTTGATCGCATCCTTCATCAACACGGTGACCGCGCCTGCCACACCGAGGTCTTCCACTGTGACGGCTTCGCCGCGCTTGTTCGTCGCGACGACCATTTTTCCGAAGCGGTCACGCATGTCTTCGAGGCTGGTCGTCAGCGCGAGAACCGCCATAATTTCCGAAGCGACCGTAATGTCGTAGCCGGAGCGGTGTTCGAATCCCGCTTCGTCTTTGCCCAAGCCCACTTGAATCTCCCGCAGGAATCTATCGTTGATGTCTATCACTCGCCGCCACGTGATTGTGGATTCGTCGATGTCGAGCCGCGCAAAGCGAGTGCGTTCTTCGGGTGTGAGGTCGTTGGGATTTGTTTTGTTGATGCCGAGTTTCTTCAGGCGGCGCAGCATGGACGGCGAGAATTTGCGGTTGCCCTGTTTATCTACGGGACACAGCGCATTGAACATCTTCTCGTCATCTTGTTGTTTCTCGTGCATCACGCGCGCATCGAGCGCCGCCGCGACGAGGTTGTGCGCGGCGGTGATGGCGTGGATGTCGCCGGTGAGATGCAGGTTGAAATCCTCCATCGGAATGATCTGCGAATATCCGCCGCCCGCCGCGCCGCCCTTGATGCCGAACGTCGGTCCCTGCGAGGGCTGGCGGATCGCGGTGATGACTTTCCTGCCGAGGTGCGCGCCGAGCGCCTGACTTAAGCCCACAGTGGTTGTGGTCTTGCCTTCGCCGAGCGGCGTCGGCGTGATGGCGGTCACGTCAATATATTTGCCGTTGGGCTTGTTCTTCAAACGTTCTAGGATTTCGAGTTTGATCTTGGCTTTGTACGGTCCGTACAACTCCAGTTCGTCCTCGCGGATTCCCAGTTCTTTCGCCACCTGCAGGATCGGCTTGATCTTTGCCGCCTGCGCGATCTCGATATCGGACGGGACGGGCCGCACGAGTTTGAGTTTGGTCGGCGTAAATGTAGTGGTTGTCTTCTTTAAAACTTTTTTTGATGCCTTTCGTGCGGAAGCGGATTTCTTTCCCCGAACGGGTTTCTTTGCCATGTGTTTGCTCCTATTGGATGAATTCTATCCAATTATCAAAACTTTTCCCGTTTTTGGCAATGGTGGGATGTCACAGGCTTTGGGGAGAGGTGTCATTGTTGGTTTCCCCCCGGCGGTCGAATAGGGAGAAGCCTTGCTCAACCGACGGATATCACCGTCCCCAGCGTTTCCCCTCCCAGCGCGCGGACCAAATTTCCCGGCTCGTCGCTGGAGAAGATCTGCACGGTGAGGTTCGGGTGTTTCTCCACGAGTTCGAGCATCTGTTTCACTTTGGATTCCATCCCGCCGGTCACATCCGCCGCGGTGGACTTGCCGACTCCCGCTCTGATCTCGCTAAACGATGCCGGTGTTATTTTTTCCACCTTGCGCGTGCGCGCGGGGAAATCCTCCCACACGGCGGCTTCGAGTCCTGCGAGCAGGATTCGATCCGGGTGCAACGCGTCGGTGAGATACATGAATAGGTCCTCGGTGGAAAGGATCGTCCCTCCGCGCACTTCATCGAAGACGGTGTCGCCGAAGATGACCGGGACGATATCCGCGGCGAGCGCCATACGGATCGGAGTTGTGTCCCAAACCGAGACATGTCCGTTGCTTGATATGACGCTGGAGGAGGGCGGGAGGGATAGCGCGCGCAGGTCCGCTTTGTGGAGCGCCTCCATCACGAATCGATTTAACGTGGATGCCTGATACCACACCTCGGCAAATCCCTTCCAGTAATTGTTCTGCGTATCGTCTCGCCGGCGATAGACCAGTGGCGTGGCGCGCGGAGGCAGTCCATCGCGGGTTTTGTATTCGCTCGCCGGCACGTGGCCGAAGGAGCCGGCACCGTGTCCGATGAGCACGCGCAGGTCGGGGTGGGTCTGAAGCGCCGTCTTGATCTGCAATGCGAGGTCGTCCATCACATCCAGCAATGGCGTGTATGGTTTTGTCTTGTCGGTAATTAAGGAGCCGCCGAGTTTGAGGAAGACGAGTTCTTTCATGCGGCTATTTAACCACAAAAATACAAATAACAGGCGTTATAATCTTTGAGCTTATGAGCGCGGGCACCGTTATCATCATTCTCGTTTCGATATTTGCATTGGGAGCGTTGCTCGCGGCGCGTGCGGGGATTCGTTCCATCCAACTCGCGCGCACCATGGTCTTTTATCGCACACGCCAGGCGCGCATGCGTTCCGGCTGGCAATGGCTTGTGGTGGCTTTCGTTTTGTTCTCCTTTTCTGCCGCGTCCGCGATGTTCGGTCCGGCCGTTGCGAATCAACTCAACCCGCCGGCCGCAACCGCGATTCCCACAGCGACGCGCATACCCGAATCCACAGCAACTCTGCCTCCTGCGGAAACTTCTACACCGGTCTTGCTTTCCCCATCCAGCCCAACGCCGAACGTTTCGGCAACGCCATCGCAAACTGCTTCTGTCACTCCATCCGGTACCGCCTCCCTTACTCCTTCGGTAACGGCGACGCAGACCTCGCCTCCGACGGCATCGCGCACGGTAACTGCCTCCACAACACCCACACCGACTCAAACGCGTGTCCCCACGGCAACTGTGCGTCCCAGCAGTACCCTGCGCCCGACGTTCACTTTAACGTTTACCAATACGCCGAGACCGACATCCACGATCACGTTCACGCCGACAACTTCATCGACCCCCACCGCGAGCCTCACACCGACGGTCACCCTGACGCCTACCGTCACACGGACATTCACCCCCACGCGGACCCCGATCCCCACCTCGACCGTGAGACCGAGCAATACACCGCGCCCGACGGACACGCGTCAACCGACGAGCACCGTCACAAAAACGCCGACGATCACACTCACACCAACGAACACGTTCACTCCAACCGTGACGTTCACTGCGACACGCACCTTCACACCGACATTGACCTTCACTCCCAGTCTGACGCCAACATCCACACCGACTCGCACTCCGCGCCCAACATCGACCTCGACTCAAACGCGAACGCCCTTGCCAACTGCCACGGTTACGCGGATTCCAACGAACACATCTTCGCCAACGGCGAGTTTCACTCCCACGCTTACATTTACTCCCAGTTTGACATTAACATCGACCTCCACAAATACACCGCCGCCCACCGCGACAAGCACACTAACCCCGACCTCAAGCCATACGCCGACCGTCACGATGACCGCGAGCGCGACTCAAACGGCTTCGATTACTCCATCGCGCACACCAACACGGACGCTACAACCAACCGCCACTTCAACCTCCACGAATACTCCGCGCCCGACTGCGACAAACACGCAAACGCCGACAAAAACTTTCACGCCCAGCATCACGCCGACAACCACCTCCACACGGACGCCGGTGCCAACGCCTACAGCTACAACAACGCGTACACCTTTGCCAACCGCAACGAATACGAAGACTCAGACCCCAAGCCTGACGCCAACGATCTCACCGACTCCAACGGTTACGAAGACATTCACCCCGACGCGAACCCCGATTCCCACGTCGACCGTGAAGCCGAGCGATACACCGCGCCCAACCGCCACGCGCCAACCGACGAACACCGTGACGCGAACACCGACGATCACATCCACCCCTACGAAAACATTGACTTCGACAGTAACTGTTACTGCGACACAAACACCGATACCGACGTTGACTTTCACGCCGACTGTTATGCCATCGTCGACCTCGACAAACACGCCGCGTCCAACCGCAACACAGACTCCCTCGCGTACCCCGCGCCCAACGTCGACGCAAACTTTCACGAACACACCCCAACCCACATCAACGAGCACCCTGACCCCGACGAAAACATTCACGCCTAGCGCGACCTCCACCGCTACCGCTCTGCCTTCACAGACGGCGACACGAACACCGGTCCCCACCTCCACATCGACGCCGTCGCGTACACCACGGCCGACGATCACACCATCCGTCACGCCGTCGCGAACGGCAACTTCAACATTTACGCCGTCACCCACATTCACAGCGACGCCGTCGCGTACACCGACGTTGACGCCCACGTCCACTCACACTCCGTCCGCAACGCCGACCGTGACACAAACACCATCGCGCACGCCCACGCCGACAGTTACAAGAACCCCCACAGCAACGCGCACGCCTTTGTTCGTGCAGGTGAATATTTACTTTACCGATAACAACCGCCTGATCGGCGGGCAACTTCCGTATGAAGTGCCGGTCACGCGCTTTGTCCCGTCCGGAAAGAATTTGATCGGGGCGGTGCTCGATGAATTCTTCAAAGGTCCCGGCGACGTGGAGCGCAATCAAGGGCTGGCGCTTGTTGTGAACGGTTTCAACGGCTATAGCCGCGTCGAATATGCCGACGGCATTGCGCATGTCTATCTCGCAGGCGCATGTCAATCGAACGGCACGCTGTATAACATCTCGCTCCCGCTGATGGCGAACCTCAAGCAATTCCCCGAAGTGCAATTCGTCAAGATCTACGACGAATACGGCGATACGCGCGAACCACTGGCACGCGGCGATTCAACCCCTGTCTGTCTCGACCCGACCTACACGCCGAGCGCGACACCGTCGCAGACGCCAACGATCACGCAAACTCCAACATTGACTCTAACCCCGAGTCTCACGCCCAGTGCAACTGCCACGCTGACCTCGACTCCATCCGCCACTTCGACCCCTACAGCGACGCGAACACCCACTGCGACCTACACCTCGACCGCGACAGCTTCGGTCACCGCCACACCGACGGCAACGCTCACACCGTCGTCTACATCCACTAAAACTTTCACGCCGACCGCGTCATCCACTCCGCGTCCCACCTCCACAACTACACCTACGAAAACGATTACCCCGACCGCGACCTCGACGTCAACACTGACATCGACTCCTTCCAGCACACCGACGTTGACCCCCATCCCTTCAAGCACTCCGACCAAAACAGTCACTGCTTCGGTAACGCCTTCACGCACGCCGACTCGAACACCGTTGACCACTGCGACACCGACACCAACTTTCACATTGACGCCATCACGCACATCCACACGTACACCAACCGTTTCAGTAACACCATCCTCGACCGTCACATCCACCGCCACCGCCACCGCCACGCGGACCCCGTTACCCACGTTTACGTTGACATTCACTCCGAGCGATACACCGACGATTACTTTCACACCCTCGTTCACTCCAACACATACTTCTACCGCAACGCGCATGCCGACAAATACATCAACGGTGACGCCTTCGAGCACGTCGACATTTACCGTAACGCCAAGTAACACGCCGGCGTCAACGTTTACCCCGTCGCGTACGCCGACGAGAACGCCGACATCAACCTACACTCCGTCAAGCACTGCGACTCAAACACCGAGCAATACGCCGACCGCTACGGTTACGCCTTCGCGAACACCTACCTTCACCCTTACCCCGTCACGCACTCCGACGCGCACACCCACAAGTACCGTGACCGTGACGCGTACGCCCACCCGAACATTGACTCCCACCCTCACGCCGACGCGGACCTTCACTCCGAGCATCACACCCTCGCGGACTCCGTCGCGTACACCGACGATTACACCCACGAAGACCTTGACTCCTACGCGGACTCCCTTCCAGACGCGCACGTCAACCCCAAATCGCGGTTGTGACCGTATCGAGTTCGTGAGAGACGTCACCGTGCCGGATAATTCCACGTTTGCGCCGGGTTCAAACTTTACGAAAGTCTGGCGGTTGAGGAACAGCGGCACCTGCACATGGACGACGAATTATCGAATCGTGTTCGTCAGCGGAACGCAAATGGGCGGGCAAAATTTCTTGCCTCTCCCAACAACCGTAGCGCCCGGTCAGACCGTGGACATCCCCATGAATTTCACCGCACCGATCATCGCCGGCGAGTACCGCAGTAACTGGCAGATTCGTAACGAGCGCGGCGAGGTTTTCGGCACATCCTCCACGGCGAATCAACCGTTCTGGGTTTCCATCCGTGTACGCGCCCCCGCGGTAAGTGGGTTGGTCTACGATTTTGTTGCCAACGCCTGTTCCGCCCAGTGGTTCAACGATGCCGGGACCCGCGATTGCCCGGGCGTGAATAACGACCGCAACGGCTTTGTTTTGAAACAGACGACCTCACGCCTCGAAGATGGCACCACCCTGCCGCGACCCAGTCTATTGACCATGCCGCAAAATATTTCGAATGGCTATATCCGCGCGGTGTATCCGTCATTCACGGTGCAAAACGGAGATCGCCTGCAAGCCATCGTCAACTGTGAAGCGGGCGCTGTCTCATGCGGTGTGTTGTTCCGCATCGACTATCAACTCGCGGATGGGATCGTACGCGATTTCTGGGCGTTCGGCGAGCAATACGATAGGAATTATTTCGTCGTTGACCTCGACCTGAGTCCGCTCGCCGGGCAGGATGTGCGATTTGTTTTCACGGTTCTGTCGCTCGGTGACGCCTCTCGCGACCGCGCGCTGTGGGTCGAGCCGCGCATTGTGAGGAATGCGGTGACGGTTACGCCGGCTCCGTAAAGCACACATGGAAGCACGTGGACAGAAAACGCGTAGACGGGTAGTCAAGTAGACACGTAAACACGCAAACACGCAAACACGTAAATACTTGCTTACCTGAGTACTTGTGTACCTCTTTTCTTTTCCCCTGCTATAATCTTTCGCATGGATATTCGTGCGGGCATCATCGCCGCAGTGGTTTTATCTCTCCTCGGCGCGCTGTGGATCCTTCGTTCTGGTATCCGCGCGCTTCAAGCGGCGAGAAAGCTCACCTTTTACCGGATCAAGCGTCAACGCGTACGAGGCGGGTGGTTCACGTTGTTTGTCGCGATCCTTCTGTTGTCGTTCGCGATATGGTTGTCGATCTTTGGCGAGCCGATCGCGTACCGCTATTTTCCGCCGTCGCCCACATCCACGTTGACTCCTACCCTCACGACCGTTCCCACCATCACACTGTCACCGACGATCACCTCCACGCCCACGATCACATTCACACCTGCAATCACCGACACGCCGCCGTTCACCACTACGCCGTTCATCCCGTTGGCGATCGAAGCATTATTCGAAAGTGTCGTCACACCGAATCCGAATGCCGCATTCAGCCAACTTCAATTCACCCGGAATTGTTCGAACTTTCTCGAGTTCGAAGCCGCGGCTGTATTCCAGAATCCGACCCGGTACATCTGCGGGGTGTTCACGTACGCCGAGATGGTGCCCGGCTCACAATGGTCTGCGCTTTGGTATCGTGATGGCGAACTCGTTCATTACGAAACGATACCATGGGACGGCGAGACCGGCGGATACGGTTTCACCGAATGGGAGGCGCCGCCCGAAGAATTTTTACCCGGTAATTATGAAGTGCAAATCTTCGTCGGTCTAGAATGGAAAGTGGTCGGCCAATTCATTTTGCAGGGCGACTCGCCCACGCGCGTCCCAACCCTATCGCCGACGATCTCTCCCTCCCCGGCAGTGACTCGAACCCCGGCTCCGCCTCTTCCCACAGGGACGGCTGGTACCGGAACCCCATAATCTACCGTCAATGCGAGTCAAAGGCGAAACAATCTCCGCCAACGTTGAGGGAGATTGTCAAATCGGATTAAAGCCCTCCTCGCAATGACACCAAGGAAAAAAATAATGACTCAAAAATCCTTCCAAGAATATTACCCCGAATCGTACGCCCATTGCTACGGATGCGGCACACTCAACGAACACGGACATCACATCAAAAGTTACTGGGATGGCGATGAATCCGTGTGCCATTTCATGCCCAAACCGTATCACATCGCGATCCCCGGCTACGTCTACGGCGGATTGCTCGCCTCGCTGATCGATTGCCACGGCACAGGGACAGCCGCCGGCGTGGCGTACCGCGCCGCGAAAGAAGCGGACCCAAATTCCGAACCCAACACGCGCTTCCTCACTGCGTCACTGCACGTGGATTATCACAAACCCACGCCACTTGGAATCGAACTCGAGGTGCGCGGAAAAGTGAAACATCACAGCGGACGCAAAGTCGTCATCGAAGAGTGGATCCTCGCAAACGGCATCGTGACGGTGCGCGGAGAGGTGGTTGCCGTGCAGGTCCCCGCGTCGCTGGTGGAGGAGATGCTGAAAGGAAAATAGATTTACTTCTTCCAATTCAATTTTTGATCTGGGAAAAGACTCAGGGCTTTTCTGCCGTTATAATCTGAAGTAATAATGGCACAGTTGCCTCCGATGTCACTAGGGTCTGTATGCAATTGTCGAAACGTAAAATCTGAACACCGATTTTTATTTCAGCCGAATATTGGATGGAGAAGAGAATGGAGGCAATGTCCATGAAAAGAATTTGGAACGCCATTTGTGTTCTGATACTGACGGCCCTATCCTGTAATCTGCCAAGCGGCAGAAACACCACACTTCCCACCCCTTCAACTGGCAGCGGACTCGATCACACCCGCTTGTTGATGTCGACCGTACGGGTTATGAAGGAAATTCAGGAAGGTGATTCGTTCGTCGCGATTGGCTCCGGTTCCGGCACGATCATCAGTGCAAATGGCTTGATCCTGACCAATGCTCATGTCGCAAGCCCGGCATCGCGGGGCGATCCCGGCGAACCCGACCGCCTGACGATTGCCGTCATACAAACAGAAGATCGACCTCCGGTGCTTTCTTACGTCGCCAGGGTTATGGCAGTGGACGGTGCGCTTGACCTGGCGGTTTTACAGATTGTTTCCACTTTAGATGGGAATTCCATTAACCCATCGGATTTAAATCTGCCTTTTGTGCCCCTTGGCAACTCCGACAATATACGCATCGGTGACCGCTTGAATGTTTATGGTTTTCCCGGAGTTGGCTTCGATACGATTACGTATACGGAGGGGAGCGTGGCGGGCTTCATCACGGATGATCCGCCCGGCGAACGCGCATGGATCAAGACCGATGCCAACATTGCGCATGGCAACTCGGGCGGGCTGGCTGCCAACGACAATGGCGAGATCGTTGGTGTTCCTACATCGGGTCTTGGGGATTGCGATCAGACGGATACGAACGGAGACGGGGAATTTGATACCTGCGTTCCGAACGGGAATGCCATCAACTTCCTTCGCCCTGTCAATTTTGCCAAGCCCTTGATCGAGTCCGTCCGGTTTGGCACGGAATACGTCAGCCCGTATCCTCAACCGGGTCAGGTGACAGCCGCCGGATCCGGAAACGAAGCGGCATTCGATTTTGTCTGGTTGGATACGTCGAAAAGTAAATCGGATACCTGTGAATGGATCGATGATGAGTTTGTGAGATCTTATTCCAGTTCAGCCATTTGTATTGCTGTGGGTTTCGAATATTCCGGTATGACCCGCGGCGAACAGGTGCGCGAAGTATGGTATTTGGACGGTTCGGTGTTCCTTGAATACCCGTTCGTTTGGGAAAAGGAAACCGAGGGATACTTTTCTACGTACCTGCCTAACAATGGCGAGACCATGCCGCAAGGTGAATACTTTCTCGAGATCTATGCAGGTGAAGAGGATCGCTTGATCGGCACTTCTGATCCGATAACGGTCACCGATAATTAAGCATCGTTACCAGCAAGGGAAAGGTGAGAAGCCGCTGCCCACGCTGCTCGTGGAGGAAATGTTGAAGGGAGGAGGGAGTACGAACAAAACGCCGGGTTGATTGCCTCGGCGTTTTGCTTGTTTCACTTCTTCATCGGCTTTGCCATTTCATCTTTCACGGCGTGATACAAATTCTCCGCTTTTAACTCGCTCAGCGCGTAGCATGGCGCTTTGAGGTGATTCGCCAGTTGTTGCGCGAGCCCTTGATCGAAAGCCGCATGTTCCATGTTGATGACCACGCATTTGATCTTTTCGTTCGCGATCAATTCTGCAAACTTATAAGATTCTTCCTGCGGCGGCAAGGCGCCAATGGAGACGTTTCCCGCGCCGTCGGTCAACACGATCAACAACGGCTCGACATCAGGATGATGAAGTTTCTCCTGCCGCAACACATCCGCGGCGAGGAATAAGCCCGCCGAAAGCGGAGTCTTCCCGCCGACGGGAATATCCATCAGCGCGCGCTGGGCGAGTTGAACTGAATTGGTTGGGGGCAACACAAGGGTCGCGCGGTCTTTTTGGAAGACGATCAAACCCACGCGGTCACGCCGTTGATATGCGTCCGTGAGCAGTGAAAGGATCGCGCCTTTTGTCGCGTTCATGCGTTCAGCCACTGCCATAGACCACGAAGCATCCACCAAAAACAAAACCAGATTCGCCACGCGCTTGACGCGAATTTTTCTTTGCAGGTCGCCTTTTTCGATGGCAAAGGCGAGTCGTTTTCTTTTTTCCTCGCGTTTCTTTTGGAAAGGAGCCGCCGCGCGGAAGGTCGCATCGAAGGCGATGTCGTCTTTCTTTTCACCGGCAGGACGCGCTTTGATATAACGTCCGTGCTTGCGATCGGTCTTGGTCAGCGACCGCCTGCCCGCCTGTTTCCGGGTGAGTTTATCGAGCGGCGTGTTTAATCTGCGAGGTTGAAATTTTTCACCCGCTTTTACCTTCTGCCCGCCTTCCCACCAATTCGCGGATGTGTTCGCGAACACATCCTGCGGCATCGGTTCGGGTTTGCCCTCCTGCGGACCCTCCTCGCGCTCATCTTCGAGCTTTAAGTTTTTTTTTCCTCGGATTTATTCTGTTGAGACTCGGACTGATTCTCATCCGACTCTTCCGGCACGGATTGACCCGCCAGCTGTTCGATGCGCTCCTGCAATTGCTCGGTCGTCATCTCGGCTTGTTGGAAAGGAGTCCGTTTGATGCGGTGGGGGAGCGCCAGTTCGGCGGCAAGCGCGATATCGTGGTCGTTGATCTTCGTCCGACCTTCGAACGCGGCTTGGGCGCGCGCGGCTTTCAGGATGACCAGATCTGCTCGGTGACCGTCCACGTTGAGAGAAGCGGTCAACGCCGCAATGGACAGCAGGTCGCGGCTGGTGTGCTTCACCTCTCCGACAAGTTCGCGCGCTTTGGCGATCTGCATGGAAAGCTCTTCTTCTTTCGGCATCCATTGTTGGCGGAAGGACTCTGCATCCTGTTCGAAGCCGAGGTTGCGCTCCATGATCGTTACGCGATCACGCGCGTCACGGATGCCGACGATGTCTACGGAGAGGGCGAAGCGATCTAAAAGTTGCGGACGAAGCTCCCCTTCCTCCGGATTCATCGTCCCGACGAGAATGAAGCGTGCCGGGTGGGAGAACGAAATCCCTTCACGTTCGACCATGTTGGTGCCCATCGCGGCGGAGTCCAGCAATACATCCACCACGTGGTCGTCGAGCAGGTTCACTTCGTCGATGTACAGCAGACCGCGATTCGCTCCGGCGAGCACACCCGGCTCGAAGTGACGTTCGCCCTTCTGAATGGCTTGCTCGATGTCGAGCGTGCCGACCACGCGGTCTTCGGTGGCGGAGACCGGCAAGTTGACGAACGGTGTGGTACGCGTGTGCGAAGGGACTGCCTTGTTCCCGGCGAAGCGTTCCTTACATTCGGTGCACCAGTTATTGGGTCGATCGGGATCGCATCCGAATCGGCAATCATCGATTACTTTGACTTTGGGCAGAAGTGCGGCAAGCGAGCGCGCGGCGGTGGATTTTGCTGTGCCGCGTTCGCCGCGAATGAGTACGCCGCCGATACGCGTATCAACCGCGTTCAAAATGAGGGCGCGCCTCATGCGCTCCTGTCCTACAATGGCTGTGAATGGAAAAATAGGTGGCATTCGTGTGACTCCGAAGCGTGATTATAACCTGTGTCCCGTCATTGCGAGGAGGTGTTCTTTCAACGAAGCATGTTGGGTTGTCAAGTTGTCCATTCACCTGTATAATCCCGTTTACATTTTATCCACCCGGAGCATCTAGTGACAGATCAGAACCAAGCCCTGCCTTCCCAAGGGAGTGAGCACAATCAGCAGGGAGAACCCAATAACGCCAACAACCAAACGATGGAGTCGTTGCTGAAAGAACAAGAACTGAGCGTAGATTTGCCTCAGGCTGGCGAGATTCGCAAAGGTACGATCGCGAGCGTCAGCCCCAGCCAGATCCTCATCAGCATCGGCGCGAAATCGGAGGGTGTGGTTTCTGGCCGCGAACTGGATCAACTCACTGCGAAGGAGATCGAAGCGTTGCAGGTGGGTCAGGAAGTGCACGTGTATGTTATCAATCCCGAGGACGCGAATGGCAATGTCGTCCTTTCGATGAAACGCGCGCAGGAACAGATTTCATGGGACGATGTGGAAAAACTCGTCACCGAGAGCGTCGTAGTCGAGAGCAAGATCGTCGGTTTCAATAAGGGCGGGCTGATCGTCGCTGTCGAAGGGTTGCGCGGCTTCGTCCCCTCATCGCAGATCGGCGCAGTGCGCCGCAGTCAAATGACCGGCGATACGCCGGAACAAAAATACCAGAAAATGGTCGGGCAACCAATCTCTGTGCGGGTCATCGAAGTGGACCGCGAACGACGCCGCCTCATCCTCTCCGAACGCGCAGCCACGACCGAATCGCGGCAGTCGGTGAAGGAGCGCGTCATCGACGAGTTGGTAGAGGGTCAGGTGTACACTGGGCGTGTTACCAGCCTAGCCAATTTCGGCGCGTTCATCAACATCAACGGCGCGGACGGGCTCGTGCATCTCTCCGAACTTTCGTGGGATCATATCGAACATCCGCGCGAGGTTCTTGAAGTGGGGCAGGAAGTCAAAGTAAAGGTCATCAACGTTGACCGTGAAAAGAAGCGCATCGGGCTTTCCGTCCGCGCGTTGCAAGACGACCCGTGGCGCTCGCGCATCGAAAAATACAGCGTCGGTCAACTCGTGGAAGGGAAGATCACGCGCCTGACGAAGTTCGGAGCGTTCGCCCGCCTCGACGACGATGTGGAAGGTCTCATCCACATTTCGGAACTTGCCGACCATCGCGTCGAGCATCCCAAGGAAGTGCTCAAAGAAGGCGATGTCAAAAGCCTGCGCGTGATCCGCATCGACCCCGACCAGCATCGCATCGGTCTGAGCCTGCGAAAAGTGGACTCCGCCGCGTTTGCCGACAAGGACTTCAAACTTCTCGCCGCCGAATTCAACGCAGAGGACGAAGACCCAACCGGCGACTCGCCGTTCGAGCCACCGGCGGAAGATGCCGAAGGGAAATAGCAAACGTCCCGCCACAGCGGGGCGTTTTTTCATGCCATGCATTTGATCATCGACTCGCATCAAGACATCGCCTGGAACATGCTCACCTTCAAACGCGATTACACGCGTCCGCTCGCCGAAACGCGCCGCCTTGAAGCGAACACACTCATCCCCGAACGTAACGGCGATTCGCTTCTCGGCTGGGATGAATATCAGCGCGGCAATGTCGCCGTCGTGTTTTCGACTCTCTTCGCCGCGCCGGCGCGCAAAAAAGAACTGTGGGACACGCTGTGGTATCCCGATTTCGACACGGCGCGCAAACTCTATCGCGATCAGTTCAACGCGTATCGCAGGTGGACGGATTCGCACAACGACAAATTCCGCCTCGTTACCTCGACGGGAGAACTGGATTCGATCGTTCAGCATTGGTCCCAGCCCGCGCAGGAAAACGAAGGTCACCCGGTTGGCATGGTGATGTTGATGGAAGGCGCGGAGGGGATTCGTTCCGAAAGAGAACTCCCCGAATGGTGGGAGATGGGCTTGCGCATGATCGGTCCGGCGTGGATGGGGACTCGCTACTGCGGCGGGACGAACGAACCCGGTCCGCTCACCGATGAGGGGCGTGAATTGATCTCCGCAATGGCAGACTTGAACTTTATCCTCGATATCAGCCACATGGACGAAGCCGCCGCGCTCGAGTCACTTGATCGCTACGAAGGAGCCGTGATGGCGAGTCACTCGAATTGTGCCGCGCTCATGAAAGGGGCTGAGTCAAACCGCCATGTGCCAGACCGTGTCGTTGAATTGCTGATCGAACGCGAAAGCGTGATCGGGCTGATACCTTATAACAATTTTCTCAAAGTGGGCTGGTCGCGCAAAACGGGAAGCCGCCGCGAAGAGGTTTCACTGGACGCGTATATCGCGCACATCGACCATGTTTGCCAGATCGCCGGCAATTCGCTTCATGCAGGTATCGGCACAGACTTCGACGGGGGGTTTGGCTTGCAATCCATCCCGATGGGAATCGACTCAATCGGCGATATGCAAATTCTCGGAACAAAATTGATCGAACGCGGCTACACCGAGTCCGACGCGGCGAACATCCTCGGCGGCAACTGGTTGAGATTTCTTAGAAAGAATTTACCCGCATGATGAACACAGAACCCGGCTTTCGCATTTCCTACCTGCGGATTCGATTCAGCCTGATCGTGGTATCCATCGGTCTTTTTATTTTTGTCGTTGGCGCTAAACCCAACTGGTTCAATGTGGACAGAAGCCCGGTGGTCGGCTTCATCCAAATTTCCGTTTTCCTCATCGGTCTCGCGATGATCTGTGCGGGCGGCTATGTAGGTCTGCTGGCGTTGTGGGGCAAAGGACAGCGCAGTATCCTCGCGGATATCGGCTCGCGGCTCGTCAGCACGGGCTATGTCATCGCTGTCTTCACCGGCATGGCGGATATTTTCGGCTTGGGCACACAACCTCTGCCGATGGTGCCGTATTTCGGTCCGTGGCAGGCGACCGGCGTGTTGATCGGGCAGGTCGTCATTGCCATTGGGTTGTTGATGATGATACCGTACCGCGCGCCTACGCAGGAGTTGCAGTAATCCGTCATCGATCAATAACTCGTTGGGGATTTTCCAAATGTAAATTCAATAAGAACCGAGTTGGCGTCCAACAACATCCCGCCGATTTTTGATGCGAGTTTGTCAAGCCATACAAGCCAGAAAGGCTTGCGGACGAAAACCATTGCGAGGGTGAATAAAACGAGGAACAGTCCGAAATGAAGCGCTTTAAGGATTGTGATCAAAATCCAACAAGCCACCAAAAGGGGCCAGAAAAACGGCATGACAAATATTCCGCTGAAATGATATTTCTTTCTCTGAGGATCATCGGCGGGACGTTTTAAGTTGACAAGATACGCGTACCCTGCAAACATGGATAACAACACTGCCAGTAAGAGATACGACGCGCAACAGAAGGTTATGTTGAGATAAGGTGACATTCTACCCCTTGTTAAACTCCCACTTCGTATTTTATATCAGATTTCACGATCTGTGGGGAAGTAAATGAACAACACGCGGCGACTGAGCCGCGTGTTGTTTTCGGTGATGGACTACTGATTTAAGAACCTTTTCGCCGTCTCTGCCAGCAAGGCTGTGCCGATGGGCAAAGCGCGTTCGTCGAGGTCGAATTTGGGATGATGGAGCAGGTAGCCTTCGTGGCCTGCTTTTTGCGTGCCCAGTGTGTACATTGCGCCGGGCGCGTGCTTCATGAATTCGCCGAAATCCTCCGCACCGAGGGTTTTCTGTATTTCACCGACATTTTCCACGCCGAGCAGGTCCTTGCCGGCTTTCTCGATCATCTCCGAAACAAACTTATCGTTGACCATCGGCGGTCCGCCGAAATCGTAACGGATCTCATAGTCGCCGCCCAACGCTTTGACGATGTCGAAGGCGCGCTCGATCTCCGTGTGAATTTGTTGATGCACGGCTTCATTTGTGTAGCGCAAGGTGCCGCTGATTTTCACAGTTTCGGGAATCACATTTTCTGTGAATCCGCCTTGAATCGAACCGACGCTTACCACGGCAGGCTCGAACGGATTGATACGACGCGAGATGATGGCGTTCAAGGCAATGATGACATGCGCCATCAAGTAAAAAGGATCAACTGTTTTATCGGGATGCGCGCCGTGGCCGCCCTTGCCTTTGATGACCGCGTGCCACGAATCGACCCCGCCTGAACTTGGTCCGGCATTGATGCCGATCGTGCCAACGGGCTTGGTCGGGTCCACATGCTGGGCAATGACAAAATCCACGCCCTCCATCGCTCCTTCTTCCGACATGCGCTGCGCGCCGCTTTTGCCTTCCTCGTCCACGGTTTCTTCGCAGGGTTGGAACAAAAAGCGCACGCGCCCCGGTAATTTCTCTTTGGATAACAACAACGCCGCGCCGAGCGCCATCGCGGTATGTGAGTCGTGTCCGCAGGCGTGCATCGCACCTTCGTTTTGGGATTTGTATTCCACCTCGTTCATTTCAAAGATGGGAAGCGCGTCCATGTCCGCGCGGATGGCGACCATCTTGCCGCCGGCGCCGATCTCGGCGACCACGCCGGTCTTCCCGACATTTCGTTTGACCCGGTACCCCATCTTTTCCAACTCGTCCGCCACGATCTTCGACGTGCGGTGCAGTTCGAAGCCGATCTCGGGGTGCATGTGGAAATCGCGCCGCCATTCGATGAGTTCTTCGGATATTGCATGTGATTGTTTAAGCATGAGGTGTAACTCCTTGTTGGTACGCGAATAAATATTTGGGATGGAAACGTAGACACGTAGACAAGTAGACACGTAGACAGGTAGACACGTAGTCAAGTACACACGTGTTTCCGTGTCTACGTGTTTACCTGTGTACGTCTCTCCCTTTCTACCTCTTTGGCTTTACCGTTTCCTTCTCCGCTGCGGCGAGGATGCGATCCAATTCCGCTTCCTGCTGCGGTTCAAGAGGAGTCGGGACGTGTTCGCGCAGGATGCGCTCCGCTTCGTCGATGGCGTAGTCCGCCATTTGTTTGCGTCCCATTTTTTCCTCCCAAGTATCCCACGAATTTCGTTCGGCGAGTTTGGTCAGCGCCATTTCGCCGGCTCGCAAATGTTTGAGCGTGTGTTTGTTGGCGAGGTAATTACGGTTCGAGTCCATCACATTGCCGATGATCTCCACCGCGAGATGATCCACATCCGCGGATAAGCCTTGGCGTTGACGATGCACACTTTTTGCCAATTCGTTGTCCAACACCATTTGCGCGAACGAGCCCATCACGCCCGCTTCCATTTCGCCGATGCCTGAGAGTTCGTCGGCGCCAGCGAGGGCGGGGAGCGAGGCGTTGAGTCCGCGCTCGAAGGCGTTTTGCGCGTCGAGGGTGTGGGCATTGGTGGAGAATCCGTACACGTTGACGGCGAACCCGTAGAAATGTCCGAGTTGAACCGTGGCGGCGGAGGAGATGCCGAGTTCGACGCCGCCCCAGATCAACCCCGTGCGCGGCTCCAGCATCCCGAGTCGTCCGCAATAGATGACCCCGCAGCCCGGGTTGATGAGCTGCGCCAGCACAAGAGGCGCGAGAGTCTCCGCGCTTTGCTGCACGAGACTGCCCGTGATGGTCATCGGCGAGGTCGCGCCGCCGGTGGGCGCGGGGAGATTGGCATGGACAACGCCCGCCTCCGCCATGTCCATGATGGCTTGTGCGGCGACATCGTGCATGGTGAGCGGGCTGACGGGGGAAAGAGAAAGTGTGAGTTGATGAGGGGGCGTGCCGATGACTGCCGCCATCTCGACCGCATATTTGACCTCGTGTCCAAATTGTATGCCGGGACCCTGCACGGGTTTCGCTGTGTTCGAGAGCGCGTGACGGAACATATGCAATGCCATCATCTCGTTCGGCACATCGGGCGGTGTGAAGAACGGCGTGACGTTGTTGCAGTTGGGGAGCGCGTCGAGCAGGCGCACCGCGTTGACGCAATCTTCGACCGTGGCGGCGTGATGTGTGCCTGTGCGCGCATCGAACACATCGCGCGCGCCGCCGAGATTGTGGAAATACAAATTGCCTGAGCCGATCTGATTCTCCGTGCCGTTTCGCCCTTTGATCACGGGACGTTTGTTAGCCTTCGCCGCGCTTTCCATCACGAGATCGGGGGGAAAACAAACGCGATTATCTTTGATCGTGCATCCCGCGTCGGTGAGAATGGCGAGGCTGGGTTTGTGCGTCCAGATGACGCCGATCTCTTCCATGATGCGCATGGTCGCTTCGTGCATGGCTTTGACGTCTTCGTCGGATAAAAACTTCAGCGGTTCCATGATTCTCCTTGAGGGAAGGTACACAGGTAGACAGGTAAACACGTAAACAAGGAAACACGTGTGTACTTGTCTACGTGTCTACATACTTGACTATAAACTCCACGCGCTTCGTCTCCGCATCCAACACATTCTCGATCTTCAAAAACGCGTGCCCTTCATCTTCGTACAACAAGAACTCTATAACTTTTCCAAGTTCGACAAGTTTATCACGCGCATCAATCGAATCCGATGCGGGACAGCGCGGGTCGTTGCCTCCGCAGATCAATTGCACGGGCGCGTTGATTCGATCCAAAAAGAAATACGGAGAGGCGTTATACCAGCGTTCGTAATTCTCCTTCGGGTCGCCCATGTTTTCGATGTTCCAATGCTGCAGATCTTCGCGCGAATCGTCGTGCGACTTGAACCAGTTCATGAACGGCACGACCGCCGAACCCGCGCACCACAACTCGGGGAATTGAGTCAAGGAGGTCATTGTCAAATATCCGCCGTGGCTCCGTCCCGTCACTGCGATTTTGTTTTTCAGCGCAAGCCCTTCGCGAATCAAATAGCGCGCTCCCGCCGCCACATCGCGCGTATCCATGCCGCCCATGTCGAAGCGCGCCGCATATTGCCATGCGCGCCCGTACCCGGTCGAGCCGCGATAATTCGGCGCGAGCATCACATACCCGCCGCTCGCCAAATATGCCATCACAGGATTCCATTCCATCGAATAATGCCAGTTCGGTCCGCCGTGAATCATCACTACGGCGGGGGCGGGCAACTGCTTTGGGCGAAACAACAACGCGGGGATTTGCACGCCGTCCATGCCCTCATAAAAAATTTCTTCGGGCATGACGAATTCGTCGCGCGATATTTCTTCGGGCATCGAATTCGTCAACTGGATCGCTTCGCCTGACTCGACATTTATCATCCACAAATCAGATGGTTGACTCGGACTGCTGAACGTCGTCACCAGCCGCTTCGTATCGGACGTGAGTCTGATTCTGCTGTGGATGCCTTTTCCAACCTGATACTTTTTTCTGCCGCCCTCCTCGCCAAGAATCTCAATCCAATTAACCGCGCCTTTGCTCTGCGCGTAGGCAATCCGATACACGGCATCTATGTTTGAAACAAAAATTGGAAATTGCGAATCTCCCTCGCTATTTGTCCGCCACGCGATTTTTTTTGACACTAAATCATACAACCCAATACCAAACCAATCGTTGATGTCGGAATGAAACGCGAGTTTTTTCCCGTCGGGCGACCATTGCGGCGCGTGGGCGTTGAGGTTTAGTTCGGTGATAATCTTTGTTTCAAATTCAACGATGAAAATTCCATAATCCTGTCCGTGCATTTCGCAGCAGACCGCGATGTGTTTTCCGTCGGGCGACCATTCCACTTGCCAGGCGGGGTGACCTGTATCGAGAATCAATTCCGATTCGCTGCCAGCGGCTGCCATCACGTACGCGCTGAAATGTCCGCGCTCGCTGCTGAGGAACGCGAGTTGATTTCCGTCGGGCGACCAACAGAAGTTGGGTTGCAGGGCGTGAGAGATGTTTGGGGTTAAGTTAGTGTGTTGTTGCGATTCAAAATCGTAGACGATGAGGTGATAACTTTCACTGCCATCTGTATCTAATGCATACGCAAGTTTTTTTCCATCAGGGGAGTAGCGCGGGTTGAACTTTCCCCCGATGCCTGTAGTGAGTTGGACTTCACCCTCATCCCCAGCCCTTCTCCCTGAGGGAGAAGGGAGTCGTGTTTCATAAATTTGCCATTCGCCGGTTTTATTCCACGCGAAGGCGATTTTGGAGTTGTCGGGAGAAATGTCGAAGAGGGAGTCAACGTGCGGGACGCGGAGGAGGTCGGCGAGGTTGAGCATGGGTGAAGGTACACACGTAGACAGGTACACACATAAACAAGTGAGAACACGATTACATGTTTACGTGTGTACTTGTTTCCTTGTCTACGTACTCCAGCGAAGGCAGTGTCTCCATCCCAGCCTTGCGGGCGAGGTCGAGCATAAAGGCGTGGAGCGCTTTCTCTTTAGCCTCATCAAGCGTCGGCTTGGTGTAGGAAGCGAGCAGTTGGTTCACGATCACTTTCGCGCGTTCGAACGCGTCCAATGAGCCTGCTTCCTTCCAATTGCGCATCGAGTCGCGGTCAATGACGTTGCTGGGCAAGTGTTGTTCTTTCCGAAAGAGTTGCATGGTGATCCTCTGCTTGAGGAAATCACCGCCTTTGAAGTTGATGTCCTCGTCGTAGAAGCCAGTGGCAAGTGTTTCAGTGTGAAGTTTCACGCCTTCGATCATGCGCTTCGCCATGGCAATGCCTTCCGCATCAATGACGAGTTTTTCTGCGGAATGGCACGAGAGGAAATCCAACATGCCGGAGCCGGAGATCATGTTGATGCCGCTGAGCGCGCCGACCATGGCGGTGATGCCGCTTTCGAGTCCCGCTTGCGCATCGACAAGTTTTGAATCGGTCGCGCCGAGGTAGGCGTGTGTGGGCATCCTCAGGGATTTTGCAACTTGCGCGTACGAACAATCAAGCATGGCTGTTTCGACCGCGCCCATCGGAGTGGCGCCTTTTTTCATGTCGAAGATGCACGCCGCGCCGCCCCAAACGACAGGCGAGCCGGGTTTGGCAAGTTGATGAATCGTGATGCCCGCGAGACATTCCGCGGTGTGCTGTGTGACCGCGCCGAGCAGGGTGACCGGCGCCGCCGCGCCCGCGAGAGGAACCGAAACAATTTCGGCGGGGATGCCGGCGCGGGCGAGCGCGATCAGGTTGCCGCAAGCGAAGTTGCTCCAAATGAGCGGAGGGGCGGGACACACGTCGAAAATCGCGCGCAGCTTTTCGCGCGCGGCGTCGTGACTGCCCGCCACCAGCGCGAGCATGTTGATCATTTCGGCGACGGTTTTGTTCGTGAACGCTCCGGTGACGATCGGTTTTTTTGAATACAGCAGGGCAAGATACAGCCGGTACGAATCCTGAATCTGCTGCGGCACGTCGTGGCAGATCACCGCCGTGGACTGCGCGTCGTATTGCGGAAGTTGTTCCGCGACCTTGATCAGTTTGAGAAGGTGAAGGGTTTCCGTGGTTTCATGCTCGAGCGTCTCCGGGTTGAGCATGGCAATTCCCGAGGAGCCCGGGTCGAAGTGGACGGCGTCGCCTCCATATTTGACCGCCGGGTTGCCGTCGGCGTCGTACAGATAAAACTCGCGCGGCGCCGATGCGAGCGCTTGGCGGACGATCTGCTCCGGGATGTGAACCACGTTCGTTTCCGCGTCCACTTTTGCGCCGGCGCCGGCGAGCAAATCGCGCGCTTCATCGTTGTTGACTTTGACGCCCGGTTTTAACAGGAGTTGATGGGCTTCATCGAGGATGCGTTCGATGATGTCATCGGTGAGGAGGATGAGTTTCGGTTGCATGAGAACCTCCGAAAAAATCCGCAGATTTCCCAGATCTCACAGATTTTTATCTGCGCAACACCTGCACTTGCGCCAGGCGCAAGTGTTGGCGTAACCTGCGGAAAAGAACTTACTCTTTGCCAAGAAGTTTCTTCGCCAATTGCACCGCACCGACTGCATCCTCAGAAGTGCCGTCGGCTTTGATCTTCTCCGCCCAATCTTTGGTGATCGGCGCGCCGCCGACCATGACCTTGATGCGAGGTCGCAGACCTTCTTTATCCAATTCCTCGATAACTTCCTTTTGGCGAATCATCGTCGTTGTCAACAACGCGCTCATGCCGATAATTTGCGCGTCGATCTCCAGCGCCTTGCCGATGATCTTTTCGGCAGGCTGGTCCACGCCCAAGTCGGTGACTTCAAACCCGGAAGCGGAAAGCATCGTACCGACGAGCGTTTTGCCGATCTCGTGGATGTCGCCTTCGACGGTGGCAAGTACCACACGCCCCATCACTTCGCGGGCTTCACCGAGTTTCAGCAATTCAGGTTCCAGCACGGCAACGGCGGCTTTCATCGCTTCGCCTGCCATCACCAGTTCAGGCAGGAAGGCTTCGCCCGCGCCGAACTGGTCGCCGATGTAATTGACGCCGACGACGAATCCTTTTGTGATCGTGTCGAGCGGGTGCATGTTCAGTTCAATGGATTTTTTTGCAAGTTCGATCGCGATTTCTTTTTCGCCTTCGATGATGCTCTGTGCCATTTGTTTATAAAGTTCGTCCGACATGAATTAATCTCCTTGTATGATTTCAATAGGATTCGTTGGTTGAGTAGCCCGCATCTTTTTCGCGGGGCGTATCGAAACCAACAATAAACATCAATAGCCTGGTTATGTGGTCTCGATACGCGTCTTCGGCGCACTCGACCACCACATGAAATATTATTTCCTCAACAACGACAAAACCTGTTCCTCTTTTTCACGCAATGACTCGGCAGGCACGGGCGGTTCTAAATATTTCTCCAGCCACTTGCCCGACTCCATCACATGCTCTACCGAGTGCAGCGCGGCTTTCAACCCGTCACGTAGCTTGAGCGCGTTCACGATCAAGACGTGCTCGTCATGCATATCGCTCATACTGCCCGCAAGGATTTCGGGTTTGCGGAAGATGGCTTCGTAAAGAATCCAATCGGGGAAAGCGTTCGAGACAATACCGTACAACTTGATCAACAACTCGTTCTTCGTGATGCCGGCAATGGCGGCGTGGAATTCGCGACTTAACTTCCGCGCTACAGACATTTCCTTCAACGAGTCGTGTTTCTTCATTTCGACAATCGTTCTTTCCAGATTGGCAACCTGCTCCGGTGTTATGTTTTTCGCCGCCTCTTGAGCAATCACCACTTCGAGGACGAGCCGCAAGCCATACGCCTCGACGACGTCTTTCATCACGATCTCGCGCACGCGGACGCCGCGGTACGGCACGCGTTCCGCCAGCCCCGCCGCCACGAGCAGATCGAGTCCCTCACGGACGGGGGTCATGCTCACGCCGAGCTGCGTGGCGATCTCGTCCTGCCTCAACCATTCGCCGGGCTTGTACTTGCCCGAGACGATCTTGTCGTGCAGAACGTCGAAGATATCCTCTTTGAGCGGGCGTTTCTGGATGAACTCGTTTTCTTCAACGATTGTGGAACGGCTAGCCATCTGCCTCCTTCAGGAAGTGGGTGGGCAGATTATAAATTATATATAATTTTGTGTACAGGAAATTTTGGGAGGCTGGAGGTTACAGAGGTGTTTGGCGGTTGAAGGGCAGATAAAGAAAAGACCGCTGAGGATGCGGTCTTGGCGTTGAAGAATTCGCCAGAGGCGTTTATGATTTTTGATTTTTTGCTGAGTTAAATGCAACGAGTCTTTCCCAATTGATTGACCCATCTTCAAAGCAAAACTCATTCAGAATTTCCCGCGTGAATACATTGACGATGTTTGAATACTCCCTTGCGAACTCATCATTTCTTTCTTTTGCTTTGTACCCAAGCGGCTCAACGATGTCAATGTACAAACGGTCGTTCCCTGAAATAAATTCCCAAAACTCTTGCCCGCAAAGTTTGAAGTAATCGCCTTTGTTTGGCTGATTATCTTTTCCTGAGCAACAACCATTGACTGCAACTATGTTTGCGTTCTTGTAACCTGCTTGAAGGATCCGCTTGGCTTGTTTGAAATTATCCCTCATTCTTTTGATTTGACTGCTGTTTCCCCAATTTGGACCAGATTTGATTGAGACGATGTAAATATTACCATCGCGCTCAAACTCCAAGTCTATTCCCTCTGCAGACGATTTTCTCCCGCCGTAAACTTTATTGCACACAAACAATGCCAAGCCTTCGAGGAACTCACCGAAAATTGCCTCTTCCTGCGATGAAAGGTGAGCGCTTAATAACGCCTCAACCAGATTTTGACCTCTAGCTACATTCTTTGCCTTGAACAGATACGGATTCTTTCTCTTCAATACCTGTTCCAGTTTGAGTTTTCGTAAATTGTCCGCTTTGCGTTTGTGAAAATCGCCGATGTTTTCTTCCACATATTTGACTACATCATTTAGATTTAGCGGCTGCATATTTCCCTCTTTTCTCCATGAGCGCCAATTGGGTGGCAGGTAAAGGTTGTATAGGCTTAACATCCTTCTCGGCAAGATTGAAATACTCAGGCAAAATTTCTATGCCTATGGCGTTTCGACCCATCCTTTGAGCGACTCTGGCTGTAGTCCCCGAACCCATGAATGGATCGAGAACCCAATCTCGTTGTTTGGTGAATAACTTGATAAACCATTCGGGCAAATCCTCTGGGAAAACCGCGCTGTGGTTTCTGTTTTTTGTTTCGGTGGCAAGGTGTAAAACATTGGAGGGGTATGCTTTCTCGCGTCCTATCCAATTTGCAATGCGTTTTCCAAACCCGCTGCCTGCTTTGGACGGATCGCGCACTTTGTCCGTTTCGCTCAGGTTTTTGAGTCTTCGCTCCGCCCAATCGCCCATCGGAACCATAACTTCTTCCTGATACATGTGGAATTTGTGCGTTTTGTTGAACTGCAACAATCTCTCCCACGAATCGCGGAAACGATTGGGCCACTTTCCCGGGTAGGAATTCTTTTTGTGCCAGATGAATTCTTCGGTCCACAGCCAACCCTGTTTTCTCATTTCAAGAATTAATTCAATAACGTAAGTATGCCGTTCTCCATTGACCACTTTTTCCTTGATATTCAAAACAAAAGTTCCCGTCGGCTTTAAAACGCGCAACAATTCCTTTGAAATGGGCAAGAACCATTCAACATATTTATCAGGCTTCACCCCACCGTAGGTGTTTGCGCGGCTGTCGGCATACGGAGGCGAGGTGAAAATCAAATCAACAGAGTTATCCTTCAATGTTTTGAGGACTTCTCTGCAATCTCCAAGTAGTAGCTTTGCTTGAACCTCAGACATTAATTCTCAACCTTGTTTACTTCCAGCACATCATTGGTCATCAAACCTATTTCTTTGACTTCAAACCCAAAGTTTTTCTTTTCCTCTGTTGTTGAATCGTCTTTATGACCCAAGAAAAACTCAGACAAAACAGCCGCATCTCGCGCTGAATTCGCTTTGACTTTTATAACGTAAGTTCGTGAGAGGGAAACTTCATACAGCGGCATGGATAATCTCCTCGTCAAGAGTTATGTTCAAGGCAAATTATACCTGAACCTCTTCTGCCTTCTTCTCCCTCAACCTCCACGCCAGCGGGAGCGATTGTTGCGTTGTTATTTTGATTTCTTTGCCGTTAAGGCCTGTAATTATTCGCGAATCTTCTCCAGCACATTTTCGTTCACACGCCCAAATGTTTTAACAACTATGGATGTTGAAATTGTGTAAATTTTATCCACGCGCACTTTGCCGGGGTGGTTGAGTGTCCCTTTTTCTAAATCATCTGACGTAATGGTGAAACTATAATCAGCCTCCGCAGGATTGGAGGTCATTGCCGCAACGACAAGATCCGTTGTCTTCTTGTTGTAGGCATTGTTGGAAATAACGATAACAGGTCGCCGCTTTTGGGAGGAAAGGTCGGTGAATGGAATTGGAACCAGCAGAATATCCCCTTGTTCAGGCATTGTTCCAATCCTCATCGTCGTATGGGTTGTCCCAAAATGCGAGACTGCTTTCCGACGCGCCGAGCAAATCGCCAAACGATTCCCCTGCTTCCACAACGAAAACAGTCACATGCGCGCCAGCAGGGAACGGAACGGTCAATTCGACTTGCCCGTTTTCGGCGACTTCAACATCATATTTGAGGGCGGTTTGTGCTAAGGCGTTCATAATTGCAACTCCAATTTTGCCAATTTCCAGGAGACTGTTTCTTCCTGAACCATCTTTGCCTGCTTCATCTCTTCGGCGTCTTCAAGGTCTTCGAGCATTGAGACGAGTTTTTCCAAAATCTCTGCGATTGTCATATTTCACCTCGCAACTTGATTATACAACGATAATCATTCCCTCAACCTCCACGCCAGCGGACTTGCCAGCAAGACCAAGCCTGTCGTCATCATTAGCACGGTGGGGAAGCCGTAATTTTCTGCCAGCGGACCCGTGATCAGCAACCCCAGCGCGCCCGCGGAGAAGATAAAGCCGAGGATTAGTCCTGAGGCAAGAGCCATGCCGCCTGAGATGGCGCGTTGTGCCAGCACCACCATGATGCTGTGCACTGCGCCCGTGCACGCGCCCGAAAGCGGAATCAACACGTACAGCCAAGGCGACCATCCGATTTGGCTGATAACAAAAATGGGGAACGCCGCGAAGAACAACGCCGTCGCAGCGACTTTGCGTTTTGTGTATTTGTCTCCGAGATGACCACCGATGACGTTGCCCAACGCGGAGCCGCCCATAAACAAGCCCGCGATGTTGCCGTAGGTCACGGCGCTCTGCCCCAAATCTTTGATGTATTTCGGAACGAAGGCGATCATGTTCGATTGCGCCCACGATTGCAAGGTCGCGACCGCCGCGAGCAGGAGGATGAATCCGATGCCCGCCTGCAAACGGATTCTGCCATCGTCTTGTTTGGGTCTGGGGTGCGGAACGTTATGCCTCAGTTGATACGCGAGCGAGATGCCGATGGGGATCGAAACAACGGAAAGGATCACGAGCCAGTGCAAACCCAATCGCGCGAGGATCAAACCCGTGAGAATCGGTCCGATGAAATGGCCGATCTGCCCCGCTGTGAAGAAGAGTCCCGCGGCGGTGGTTTCGCGGCCCGCGAGGTGACTGCGTCCCTGTAGAGTCGCTTGCACGGTGGCAACAGGATGAAAGGCGGATGAACCGAGCGCGGCGATGATGAGGCAGACGAGTCCGCCGATCCCGGTCACATAGACCGCGCCGGTGAAAAAGATCGTCATCCACAATACGCCGCCCGCCGCCAGCCAGCGCGGACCGACGCGGTCGGACATCCATCCGAAAAACGGCTGTGTGAGCGCGGATGCCCAAATGTAGATCGTCGAGATGACCGCGATGTTCGTTTCGCTTAAGCCGAGATAGGTGAGCAGGACGGGGCGCGCGCTGTTGAACACGTCCACCATGAGATGGCTCAACGCAACGGTTGAGAAGAGGGAGTTGAGGAGGAGGGACATATTGTCTCATGTGTCATTGCGAGGAGGAGCGAAGCGACGACGAAGCAATCTAGCGGTTGCCTTCAAACAATTGTTAGGATGTTACACGGGATTGCTTCGTCGCTCCCGTTGGTCGCTCCTCGCAATGACATTTCATTGTTGATAGAGATGATGTCGTTCGATGTAGTCGTAGACGGATGCGGGAAGATAATATCTCACAGACCGCCCTTCGGCAATTCGGCTCCGTATTTCGCGCGATGCGATCTCGAGCAGCGGCGCGTCCACGTAATGGACTTTGGCGCGGATGCCGGGCAGCTCGCGTTCGAGTTCGTCCAAACTGGGCTCCTCGTGCGGGCGGCGCATCACGCCCACCCAGTGACAGGCGTACAACAATTCTTTCGGCTTGTGCCACGTGGGAAGGTCGCGCAGCGAATCTCCGCCGATGATCGGGATGATCTCTGCTTCTGGATTTTGTTGTGCGATCAGTTTGATCGTATCCAGTGTGTAATGCGGACCGGGGCGGTCCAACTCGATACGTGAGAGTTCAAACGACGGATTATCGGCAATCGCAAGTCCCACCATCGCAAGGCGATGTTCTATCGGTGTGATCGGCTGATCCTGTTTGTGCGGCGGTTCGGGCGTAAGCACCCACAGCAGGCGGTCCAATTCCAATTGCGATTGCGCTTCGGAAGCGAGAATCAAATGTCCGAGATGAGGCGGATCAAATGTCCCGCCGAAGAGACCGATGCGTGAAGGCATGAGCGAAGTATAATTCAAATATGGCTACCCAATCCCGTTACGAAGAACTCAAACAACAGATCCATTTTCATAATCACCGCTATCACGTGCTGGATTCGCCCCTCATCAGCGACGCGGAATTCGACAAACTGCTGAACGAACTCAAGCGGATCGAAGCCGAACATCCCGACTGGGTGACGGACGATTCGCCGACGCGTCGCGCGGGAGCCAAGCCTGCCGACCGTTTTGAAAAGGTCCGCCACCCCGCGCCGATCCTCTCGCTCGCCAACGCGTTCGGCGCAGACGACGCACGCGCGTGGCTGGAGCGAATCAAAAAGATTGATGATCGAGTTGAGAAAGCGAAGTTTGTCGTTGAGCCAAAAATTGACGGCTTGTCCGTTGTTCTGCATTATCGCGATGGTGTTTTTGTGCAAGGTGCCACGCGTGGTGATGGCGAAGTGGGGGAGGACATCACGCAAAATTTGAGGACGATCCGATCCATTCCTCTGAAAATTCCAGTGGATGCAAAGGGACCGAAGCCGCCGAAGTATTTGGTGATTCGCGGTGAAGCGTTCATGCCTGTCAAAGAGTTTGAAGAATTGAATCGTAAACTGGAAGAAGCAGGCGAAAAGACATATCAAAACCCGCGCAACACAGCGGCGGGTTCGTTGCGTCAACTCGACCCTGAATTGACGGCGTCGCGTCCACTCACGATTTTGTTGTATCAGATCGTCCATTCGGAGGGTGGAAAGGTTCCCACTTTTCAATGGGAGATCTTGGAATATCTCAGAGCGCTGGGTTTCCCCGTTACAGATATTGCGAAGCGATTTGACAATTTTGAAAAAGCGATTGCCTACACCGAATCGTGGGAGAAAAAACGCGACGACCTGCCCTATGAAACGGACGGCATGGTCATCAAAATTGACGACCTGACTCTGGCGGCGGAACTGGGCTTTGTGGGCAAGGACCCGCGCGGCGCGATCGCGTTCAAGTTCCCCGCGCGCGAGGTGACGACGAAACTACTCGACATTCGCGTCACGGTCGGGCGGACGGGTGTGTTGATTCCGAATGCCGTGCTCGAACCCGTCGAGATCGGCGGCGTGATCGTCGAGCGCGCCACACTGCATAACTTCGATTACATCGCGGAGAAAGACATCCGCATCGGCGACCGGGTGTTGGTGAAGCGCGCGGGGGAGGTGATTCCGTACGTCATCGGTCCCGTCGTGGACGCGCGCACGGGCAAGGAGAAAAAATACAAGCCGATCGCAACCTGTCCGTCGTGCGGTCAGCCGGTGGAGCACATCGAGGGCGAGGTGGCGTGGTATTGCGTCAATGCCGCGTGCCCCGCGCAGTTGGTGCGGAACATCGAGCATTTCGTCTCGCGCGGCGCAATGGACATCAACGGGCTTGGCTCGAAGATCGTCGAAAAGTTGATCGAGGCGGGCAAGGTGAAGGATGTAGCGGATATTTACAGGTTGACGCGCGAAGATATCCTCGACGCCGTCACGAAGAAAGATCGAAAAACGGACAAGGAACCGCCCGGCAAGATCGCGGAGAATTTGTTGTCCGCGATTGAAGCGTCACGAAGCCAGCCACTGAGTCGCTTGATCGCCGCGTTGGGCATCCACGGCGTGGGCGATGTGATGGCTGGGGATTTGGCGGCAGCCTTCCCCGATCTCGATGCGCTCTCCAAAGCCAAAGCCGACGATTTGCTGCAGATCGAGGGAGTCGGTCCGAACACCGCGGAGGGAATCGTGGATTGGTTCTCGCGTCCGTTCAACCAGAAGGTGTTGAAGAAATTGAAGAATGTGGGGATGTGGCCCCAAGGCGGCGTAGGGACACAGCGTACTGTGTCCGATGTGTTCGAAGGGTTGACGTTCGTCGTGACCGGGACATTGCCCACCTTTTCACGAGACGACGCCAAGGCGTTCATCGAATCGCACGGCGGCAAGGTGACCGACAGCGTCAGCAAGAAGACGAGTTATTTGGTGTTGGGCGAAAACCCCGGCTCGAAGTTCGATAAAGCAAAATCGTTGGGCGTGAAGATCATCGGCGAAGAGGAATTGAAAAAGCTGGCGAAGTAAAATCCCGAAGATTTAGAACTATGACACCCCTTCGGGGTTCGTGAAAATGAAATCACAGTCTATAAAAATTTCATCCCTTCGGGATTGATTGGATGCAGAACTTTGACGGGATGGCATGGTATGAAGCAAAATCGCTTCTTTGAGATTGCTTGCACATAAAAACCCCGAAGGGTTCAAAACATATATCACCCCTTCCGGGTTTGGGATAATAAAATCTTGATCCTATAATCATTCCATCCCTCCGGGATTGACTTGACAAAAAGATAACCCCGAAGGGGTGACAAGATTCTAGAATTGGATGTGGTATCAAATAAATCCCGAAGGGATGACATAAATACCAATCTTTGGAGGCGCATATGGCAGGCACATATTCCCAAATTTACATACAGGTTGTGTTCGCCGTGCAGGGACGCCAGAACCTCCTCCAAAAAGAATGGCGGCAGGAAGTGTTCAAATACATGGCGGGGATCATCAAGAACAAAGGGCAGAAGCCGATCATCGTCAACGGCGTGGAAGACCATGTGCACGCGTTCGTTGGTTTGAAGCCTGCAATGGCATTATCTGATTTGGTTCGCGACGTGAAGAACAATTCGTCGAATTTCATCAACGACCACAAATGGATCAAAGGCAGGTTCAACTGGCAAGAGGGATATGGAGCGTTCTCATACAGTCATTCGCATATCGGGGATGTGTACAACTACATTTTGAATCAAGAACAGCATCACGCTAAACAGACTTTCAAAGATGAATACATGGACTTTCTCAAGAAATTCGAGATCGAACACGATGTGAAATATTTATTTGACTGGTTGCAGTAATTGGAGCCGCGATGAAAAAACAAACGATCCTTCTCGTGCTTGCGGCATTTCTATTTTCGATTGCATGTCAATTGTTGACTCCCTCGAATCGCGAAGGGACGATCATCTCCGCCTGCACGGACGCGGTGCAAGCGTTTCGCGCCGTCCAGCCCGGAGCGGTTCCGCAATCCCTGCTCGAGACGGGAGTCAAACAGGGTGGCGAGTTTGACGTCAACGACTATTTCAACGCGTTCGCTCACATTTCCATGGAGGATGGTTACGCGCTGGATTACGTCTATCAATTGGACAGTCTCGGCTCGTTCCCGATTTTATATGCCCGTCCCGCGGACCAGCCCGCCTATGCCTCAACCGAGGATTTACCGGCTGACACGGAGATTTCGAGTTATCTCGACCACATTTTGATTGATGACACCGAGCAGGGATATTTCGAATTCGTCGCGCTGGACATCATGGCGCGGCAGTTTTACCTCGACTGGCACGCCAACTACAACGACACGGAGATCGTGTGCGACAAAAAAGCGGTCAATGAGATCATCGCAGACATCAACGACGGGAGTTTCGGCGCTCCCTTCGATGCTTCACAACAATTGCAAGCCCGCACATTGACGGACATCGAACCGCTCGTCAAACTAACCGACGACTCGGCTGTGGTTGAAATTATCACGTTCACCAAATGGGGCGGATTCTATCGCCTGACCTACACGATCAATCGTTCCTTCCCGCACACAATTCTCGATGTGCAAACGGAAAATCTTGTGGAATACGATTGTGGGATTGTGTTTTAGAGAAAAACGTGCGTTTCCTGTATGGTAAGGAGAGTCTAAGTGGATAGAACAGAAATATTGGTTCGCGAAATCAGAGCGTCTGCTGGTTTCCGAGTTCAAAACGAACTTGAGTTGCTAAGTGATAATTTTTATGCGTTTGATATTAATTACAAACATTGGAAGAAATATCTTTCCAATTTCAAAAACACAGAAAGCTTACTTAAGTTGTGGGATCAAAAAAACCGCGCAGGTTTCATGTTGACCTTGAACGAGTTAACTCGCTTGCTGTTGAATTTTCTTGCGTCAGCAACGAGTCTCGTTTCTGTGACGAGAAATTCCGTTCCAATTTGGTATCAGCATACAGACTTTGCTAAAGAATATGAAGTAAAAAAAGAAAAACTGGCAAAAGATGATGAGTGCAGGTTTATAGAGGATTTGCGGAATTACTCCCAACACCACCGTTTGCCGTTTGCAAGAGGAAAAATGCAACTAAGGACCAATGAACTTACGGGGCAATTTGTTTTGAACAGAAACATGCTTAATTCTTGGGACGGTTGGGCAAAAGGAAAGACGTTCTTGAAGGGAAGAAACGAGGATGTTGATTTAGAGTCTCTGATCGATAGTTATTACAACAAAATACTTGACTTTCATAAATGGATATTTGCCAGAATTCAAGAAATTAATTCTGAAGAGATTCGGAAGACTGAAGTGTTGCAAGAAGAATTAGAAAATCTTTTGAATAAAATCTTTGATTCGTAATAGATTTTCTTTATGATACAATCCCGCCACTAACACAAAGGACGCCTTGGGGGAGCACTGAGCCTTTGTGAAATTACTATTTTCGGAGAACAATTTATGCCACGTCGCTCACTCACTCGCCTGTACAAGGACGAGTTCACTGGCTATTCGCTCGCCAAATTTCAACAGGATCTGCTCGCAGGTCTCACCGTTGCCGCGGTGGCGCTTCCGCTCGCGCTGGCGTTCGGTGTCGCTTCGGGCGCGTCCGCCGCGGCAGGGCTGGTCACTGCCATCCTCGCGGGCTTTATCATGGGCGCGCTCACGGGCGCTCCGTTCCAGATCAGCGGACCCACAGGCGCGATGTCCGCGGTGCTGATCGTGCTCGTGGGGCGTTACGGACTCGAAGGCATCTGGGTCGCAGGTTTATTCTCAGGCGCGCTTCTGCTTCTCATCGGTCTCCTGCGGCTCGGCCGCTTCATCGCCTTCATTCCCTCCGCCGTCATCAGCGGCTTCACCTCGGGCATCGCCCTCATCATCTTCATCGGTCAAATTGACAACTTCCTCGGCATCAAAACTCCCGCCACCGAAACCGCCGCGCAAAAACTGATCGGATATTTTCAAGGCGGATTCGCGCCCA
This sequence comes from Chloroflexota bacterium, assembly GCA_040753755.1. Classification (GTDB taxonomy): domain Bacteria; phylum Chloroflexota; class Anaerolineae; order Anaerolineales; family Villigracilaceae; genus Defluviilinea. The sequence continues at coordinate 32,793 of JBFMDB010000020.1, read as the reverse complement.
GTCTCCAGTCTCTGATTCTCGGACTCGTCGTCATTGCGACAATGCTGTTCATGCCGAAAAAATGGACGGCGCGCTTCCCCGCCTCGCTCCTCGGCATCATCCTCGCCACGCTTCTCAACTGGACTTTGAACTGGTCCGCCCCCGTCATCGGAGCCATCCCCCAATCTTTAATTCTCCAATCTCGTCTTTCGCTCTCCAACATCCCGTGGGCGAATCTCCCCGACTTCATTGCTCCCATTTTGACCATCACCGCGCTTGGCGCAGTGGAATCGTTGTTAGCTGGCGCAGTCGGCTCAAACATGACGGGCATCCGCATGCAGGCGAATCAAGAACTGATCGCGCAGGGCGTGGGCAACATGATCATCCCGTTCTTCGGCGGCGTCCCCGCCACGGCGGCGATCGCGCGCTCCAGCGTGGGAATCAAATCGGGCGGACAGACCCGTCTCGTGAGCATCGTCCACGCGGTGGGATTGTTGCTGTCGATGTTCCTGCTCGCGCCGTTCATGGGACGTATCCCTTTGGCGGCGTTGGCGGGCGTGTTGATGGTGACCGCCGTCCGCATGAACGAATGGGAAGCGATCAAATTCATCTTCGGCAAACGTTTCAAAACCGACATGATCGCTTTCACGATCACCATGCTGGCAACCATCGTCCTTGACCTGACTCAAGCCATCCTGATTGGTTCGTTTCTCGCGGGCGCGGTCTTCCTCAACAAAATCGCCAGCATTGACATCGAAGTGCAGGATGTGGATATTCAGCGGCTCAAACAAAAGGGCATCGAAACCGCAGGTAAATGCCAGCACGTCCGCGTGGCGTTTCTCACAGGTCCGCTGTTCTTTGCGGCGACGGGTCAATTCAATGAAGCGTTCCAAAACCTGAAAGACACGCACGCGCTGATTCTCTCCATGCGCGGGGTCTCGCTGGTTGACACGGCGGGCATCGAAGCGATTCATCGTCTGCATGAACGGCTTCACCAACAGGGAGGTACGCTCATGTTTGCTGGCATGCACGACAATGCCTACAACATGCTGAAGCGCGGCGGACTGGTGGATGTTATCGGGAAGAACAACTTCTTCTGGTCGAGCGACCAAGCGATTGTCGAAGCGGAGAGACGCGGGTGTAAATTCTGCCAGCGCTGATTCAATATCGAAGGGATGGAATTTTTATGGCTTGCAGAAAATTTATTGAACCCCGAAGGGGTGTCATGGTTTATCCTATGTCATCCGTTTCGACAAGCTCAACGCACCGCCTTCGGGATTTGGTGTATGATGCACGAATATCTAGGATCCTAGCATCCCTTCGGGATAGTTTTCAACAAGAGGCGATTCGGTATGTCCAAAATACTCAACTGGGGGTTGCTCTCCACGGCGCGCATCAATCGCGCGCTGATTGCCCCGCTTCAAGTTTCAAAGCGGAATGAACTGCTGGCGGTCGCGTCCCGCTCTCAAGAAACGGCGGACGCGTATGCCAGAGAACAAAAAATCCCGCGGGCATACGGTTCATACGAGTCCCTGCTCGCCGACCCCGACATTGACGTGATCTACAACCCGTTGCCGAACCACTTACACTCCGAATGGACGATCAAGGCTGTGGAGGCGGGCAAGCACGTGCTGTGTGAAAAACCGCTCGCCCTCGGTGTGGATGAAGTGGACGCCATCAAATATGCCGCGAACAAAAACGGACGGGTCGTCGCCGAGGCGTTCATGTATCGCCATCATCCGCAAACGTTGAAGGTGCAGGAGATCGTGAAGAGCGGTTCGCTCGGCGCGTTGAAACTGATTCGCGGTGCGTTCAGTTTTGCCTTATCCCGCGAAGGGGATGTGAGGTTGAATCCCGATTGGGGCGGCGGAAGTATCTGGGATGTGGGTTGTTATCCCATCGGTTACGCCCGAATGGTCGTCGGGGAGAATCCGCTTGAAGTGTTTGGGTGGCAGGTCGAAGGTCCGACGGGAATCGACGAAACGTTCGTCGGGCAGATGCGGTTCGATGGCGGAGTCCTTGCGCAGTTCGATTCGAGTTTTGTCGTCCCGTTTCGCGCATTTATGGAGATCGTCGGCAGTGAAGGGACGTTGAACATCCCGCGCCCGTTCAAGCCCGGCATCAATGAGAAGATATATTTGACTCGCGCTGAAAACACGGAAACCATCACGATTAAAGGGCAGGAGTTGTATCTCGGCGAGGTGGAAGATATGGCAGACGCCATTCTGCTCGGCAAGGATTCGCTCATTTCGCTGAACGACAGCCGCGCCAACGTGGCGGTCATCCGCGCGTTCCTCGAGTCTGCGCAAAGCGGGAAACCTGTGAAACCGGATTTCGGAGGTTTTTAAAACTTCAAAGTCTCTGGTACACTTGCGGCATTCTTTTTCGGAGGACTCCTCATGGATTTGCACAACACTGATGATGCTGTAACTCGCCGCGTTAAGGCGATCACCGAACGTGTCGCTCATGTGAAGGCGAACGACCTTTATTTTTATAACCAGCCTGTGGAGGAAATTTTGCCGGGCATGAAGGTGCGCGTGCGGGGACGTGAGATGGGCATGTACGCTTCATACAGTTATTTAGGCTTGGTCAATCATCCGCGGATCAATGAAGCCGCCAAAAAGGCGGTGGACCAGTTCGGCACAGGCACGAACGGAGTGCGGTCGCTTGCCGGTACACTTACCCTCCACACCGAACTGGAAGAAACGATTGCAAACTTCAAACACGCCGAAGCCGCTGTTACATACTCATCGGGTTATGCCACCAACCTCACGGTTGTTTCGACCCTGATGGGGCGCGGCGATTACGTATTTTCGGATAAATTGAACCACGCCTCCATCGTGGACGGCTGTTTGATGTCCGGCGCGGAGTTCCGCCGCTTCCGTCACAACGACATGGAGCATCTCGAAGGCTTGCTAAAGAACGCGCCGACGGATGTTGCTAAACTGGTCATCGCCGATTCGGTTTTCAGCATGGACGGCGATATCATCGATCTGCCGAAAACCGTTGAATTATGCAAAAAATACAATGCGTGGTTGATGATCGACGAAGCGCACTCGGTTGGGGTTTTAGGCGAGAAAGGCACCGGCATCGAGGAACACTTCAATTTATACGGCGGCATCGACATCAAAATGGGCACACTGAGCAAAACCATCCCCTCGGTGGGCGGCTACGTTGCCGCGAACCAGGACATCATCACCTACCTGCGACATGCAAGCCGCGCATATATCTTCTCTGCCGCGTTACCGCCCGCGCAAGCCGCCGCCGCGAACGAAGCCTTCAAGGTCATCCTCGATGAACCGTGGCGTATCGAACGACTCAATCAGAACACCAAACAATTCATCGGTGGACTCAAAAGCATGGGCTTTGATACGATGCTGACCGAGACGGCGATCGTCCCGGTGTTGTGCGGAACCGATGAAATGGCATTTGCCATGACGCGCGAAGCCCAGCACAACGATGTGTTCGTCCTGCCGGTCGTTTCACCCGCCGTGCCGGAAGGGCTGGCGAGGCTTCGGGCAACCGTCACTGCGGCGCATGAACCGAGCGAGATCGAACGCGCGATGGATGTCATCGGCGAAGCAGGGAAGAAGTTGGGGATCATCAAGTGAAAAAAGACCTCGCAGGTTTCTTAAACCTGTGAGGTCTTATGAAATTTGGAGACGAGAAAATGAAATGGCAGTGGAAATTAGGAAAATTTCTCGGCATCGATGTTTACGTCCATGCCACGTTTCTTTTGTTGATCGGCTGGGTGGGGTACAGTCATTGGCTTGAACATCGCAGTCTCGCCGAAGTGGTCAATGGAATCTTGTTCATTCTTGCGTTATTTTTGTGCGTCGTTTTGCATGAGTATGGTCACGCGTTGACCGCGCGCAAATATGGGATCAAGACACGCGACATCACACTCTATCCGATCGGAGGCGTGGCGCGGCTGGAGCGCCTGCCGGATAAACCCATCGAAGAACTGTGGGTCGCGCTGATGGGTCCCGCCGTCAATGTGGTCATCGCCGCGGGACTCTTTGCGATTCTCGTGCTGACGAGCACCCTGGCGCCCCTCACCGGCATGACCATCGCTTCCGGCTCTTTTCTCATGCGGTTGATGGTGGTCAACATCACCCTCGTGCTTTTCAATCTCATCCCCGCTTTCCCCATGGACGGCGGACGTGTCCTGCGCGCCATCCTCGCCATGCGCATGGAATACGTCCGCGCGACGCAGATCGCGGCGAACATTGGTCAGGGTGTGGCATTTCTGTTCGGGTTCATCGGTTTGTTCGGCAATGCCTCGCTTTTGTTCATCGCCTTCTTCGTGTGGATCGGCGCATCGCAGGAAGCCAGCATGGTGCAGATGAAAAACTCTTTCAGTGGAATTCCCGTTACGCGGGCGATGCTCACCGATTTCAAAACACTGTCGCCTCAAGATACGCTTGCGCGAGTTGTCGGGCTGGTACTTGCCGGTTCGCAGCATGATTTTCCCGTAGTAGATGCGAACGGCGTTGTGATGGGCATCCTCGAGCGCGACGCGTTCATTGCCGCGCTCTCTCGCGAGGGACAAAGCGCGCCGGTGATTGAAGTGATGCGGCGCGACCTTCCCAGCGTGGATTCGCACGACATGGTCGAATCAGCCCTCATGTTGTTGCAGGAATCGGGAGCGAAAACATTGCCGGTCATGCATGCCGGTCAATTCGTCGGGTTGATCACGGCGGAAAATATCACAGAATTTTTGATGATTCGCTCGGCGTTGAAGGCGACGGCGTAGATTGTACGTTCATTCCTTCACCTGATACAACAAATTATCCTCCACTTTGTACAGCAACGGCGCGACTTGAACTTTTGGATACCTCAATCGCAGCCGTTGCGCTTCACTGATTACAAAATCCACTTCGTCCCCGATCTCGAACAGCGGGGCAAATTGCATGAAGTGTTCTTGCGCGCGATCCTCATCCCAGCCTGCGTTCTCGATCAAACCTTTGATGAATACGTCTTTGCGTGCGGCGAGGTTGACCATCCCGCACTGGTTGTGACCGATCAACGCGATGCTCTTCACGCCTCCTACGGCAACCGCGTATGAAACTTTGAACTCGCTGTAGCGCAAATTCGCCCCTCCCGCGCGGATGATATAGGCAAAGTTATCGGGGATATGTAAATGCTTTCGGTTATCCATGCACATGCCGACGAGCAGTTGTGCCTGCGTGTACGATTCGTACTTGTGATTCAGGTTGTGGTATTCAAGCAACAGACCCACAGGCGAACCGCGATAAGCAGGGAAGATATCTTTTGTTGTGTTGACAGCAATAAGGCGATTCATGGTGTTTCTCCTGCTAGCATTATAAACAAAAAGAGACTGAGCCTCTCAGCCCAGTCTCCAGTCTCTAACCTCTACTCTCTACTCCTCTGCTTTTGTTCACCCCGCCAACCCAACTATAAAATTGAAAAATCTCCAATACAGGTTGTACAGCGGCTGGGGCCACGAGGTCTTCGGCAGGATGGGAGGAAACGACGAAGACGCCTCCTCGTCGAAATAATTATCCGCACCGTTCGTGTCCCAGATGATGTCGAAGCCTTTGCCGAGCATATTCTTCACGAACGGGTCGGCATCGTAGCCGTTGTTTTCGTAAATATTGTCGTGCGCATACACGTGTTCAGGGTTCGGACCCACATCGATCTCGTTGGCGTCGAATCCGATTCCCAAATTGAACACAGCCAGCCCGCCCGTCTTGTTGCCGCGAATGGTATTGTTGTAGATCTCCACCTCGTCTGCGGCGAGGATGAGGATTCCCGTCCCGGGCGGGATGAGCGCAACGGCGGTGCCCGGCGTGCCAAAATTTTCGCCGTTATTGTTTTCCACAAGATTGTCATACACTTTCGTGTACAACGATACCTTCGATGGCAACTGGGGTAACAGGTCAATGAATATTCCGACGGTGTTGTCGTGCGCCACATTGTTGTAGACTTCACCCGTCACGGTGTTTTCCAGTTCGATGCCGATCACGTTGCCGTACGTCAACGTGTCGCGGATGATCACATCCTCCGATTTGCCCGCATAGATCGCCGCATCGTTCATCAGCGTGGCTTCGATGCGCTCGATCAACACATCCGTGCATCGCACAGGGTACACGCCATACACGCCGGTGTTCTCGATGTACATATCGTGGAGGTGTACCCCGGTCGCGCCTTCCACCAGCACGCCGTTCGATGTGTAATTCTTTACCGAGAAAAACGCCATCTCGAAATTGTTGCCCGATGCAATGACTCCGTCCGAGCGGGCGCTTTCACCGTCGATCACGGGCCATTCGCCGTCTTCATTCGGGATGCCGATCAATTTGACATCGCTCCAATCGAGCACGACCGACTCGTGATATACACCGTATGGAACTTCGATGGTGTCGCCCGGACCGGAACGGTCAACGGCTTGTTGGATGGTCTCGTTCGGTCCCACCCGAACGACCTTCGGTTCATGCGCAGGGACGCCTGATCCAGTCACCTCGACGTTCAACTGCTCCGCGACTTCGCGTGCAAGGTTGGGGTATTGTTCCACCACCGGCAGACCCGACGGCACCGACTTCGGTACCTCCGGCATCGCGCTTTCATCCGTCAGTGCGTAGAGGAATGAGATAAGGTCTTCGCGTTCCTGCGAACTCAACTGGATGGGAATGATGTGACGGTCCACTTCCAAACCGTATTGACTGCCTCCTCCGTTTTCATAGAACCAGAGCACCTCTTCGAGCGTGGCGAACGCACCGTTGTGCATGTAGGGACCCGTTAAAGCGATGTTGCGTAATGTGGGAGCCTTGAACGCGCCATCCTTGCCGTCACTGACGACCGCGGCACGCCCGGCATCGTGAGGCGACCCCTCCAGATCAGGGACGCCTGTCACGAAGAAATCGTCCGAGCCGAAGGTGGGCGCAGCGTGACATTCAAAACAACGCGTCGCCGCCGACCGGAACAAGTTCAAGCCGCGGCGTTGTTGCGCAGTCAGCGCGTCGAATTGACCTGCCGCATATCTGTCGAAAGGACTGTTATTGGAAATCAAAGTCCGTTCGAAGGACGCGATCGCGGATTGCATATTTTCAATGGTGATCGAATCGCCTCCAAAGGCTGTACCGAAAAGTTCCACATATTCTGGAATTGCTTTCAACCGTGCGATGGTCTCGGCATCGTCTCCCGCCATTTCATTTTCCGCATGAAGCGGCACGGACATTTGCTCCTCGAGCGATTGGGCGCGCCCATCCCAGAAGAGTTTTGTGGAATAGCCCACGTTCCAAAGCGTTGGGGTGTTGCGCGGGAGGAATGTGCCATCTGAGCCATTTGCAGTCTGTAAGCCGTCGCTGAATCCCAAACTGGGGTTATGACATGTCGCGCAAGCCATATCCCGGTTTTTCGAAAGGATGGGATCAAAGAACAACAAACGACCCAGTTCGGCTTTTTCAGGACTGGTTTCACCGTTGAGCGCGGGGAACTCGCGTTGCAATCCGCTGTAGGCGGGGAGCACACTACTCGCCCCAGCGCCCCAATTTTCCTGTGCCGGCAGTTCGTCGAAGGGCAGGGGCGCGAATGCGGCGTAGAGAATGCCGAGGAGGGCGAGCAGACCCAATGTCAGAAAGATGCGTTTTATCCACGTTTTCATAGAATCTCCGAAAGTCCCCTCTCCCCATGGGAGAGGGGTAGGGTGAGGGTCATTTCAATGTCATCAAAAACGCGACGACGGCTTGAAACTCCTCGCTGGTTAATTCCTTGCTGAAGTTGGTCGGCATTGTGTCGGGGAAACCTTCCACGAGATATGCCTTCGGCGAGAGGATGGATTCCTCGATATACGCCTGCGCATCAAACCCCGGGACGCGTGATCCGGCGCGGGTGGCGATGCCCGCCAGCGACGGTCCGATCACGATCGTGTCGGGAACGAGTACATGACATTGCGCGCAACGCAGCGTATAGATCGATTGTCCCAACTGTTCGAACGAGGTCAGCGTCGGTGTGGGTTCTGCGAGATTCACAGAACAAGCCGCCAGCAATGTGGCGGCGAGTGCGAAGAATATGTTTCGAGATTTCATGCAGGGATTTTTCCTCGATGATTTGTCGAAAAGTCCATAATGACGATCAGCGTATCGACTCCAAATCTTTCATCAAAAGCCGTTTGTCCTCTTCATCCATTATCAAGCTCAGCATTTCGTATGCCTTTTCGAGATAGTGCCGCATGACCACGCGGTTGCCGCTTTGCATTTCTGCGCGCGCAAGAGTTTCATACGCGTACCCTTTGTAAAAAGAATCGAGGCTGGCCGCGTATTTCAACGATTGGAGGCCGTACGTCCGCGCGAGGTTGGGTTGTTTGATCAGGTTATACACGCGCGAAACCTGCCAATATCCCACCGATAAATTTTTCGCAGACCTATCCTCGCGTTGGGACCAATGCCACAGCGACGCGACGGCGGTGTGCAGCATCGCCAGATTTTCCTCGTCGGTGCGTTCGCCTTTTGCTATGAATTCCCAGGTTTTGTTGAAATTTTCAACCGAGAAATATTTGTGTGCGGCAGTAATGTCGAATGTAGTGGTGTCCGCCATGAAGGTTCCTATTTTGCCAGACGTACGAGTTGAGGTCGTGAATTGGGCACGCGCTTCACTTCGCCGCGCGCTTCGAGGTCGAGTTTGACGGTCGTGACGTACCACATCACCGAGCCGTCGAATTTGCCGCGCACTTCTTTTTCCACCGCGCGGGAGAGTTTCATAAAGGTCATTTCTTTATTGGTGCGCAGTTCACTCATAATTGCTTTGCGAATAAGGTCGTATTTTTCCTTGCTGATCTTCACTCCCTGTTTCTTTTCGGGGTGTAGTGTTTTTACCGTGTCTTTCATGCCAGCCTCCTGTTTGATGGTGGGGTATTTTACTCCCAACCGCGCAACTTGGAGGGGGTAATTCGGATGGCAACTGAATATTCACGCGCGAACTGCTCGGGAGTTGCACCCAACCTGGCGATCCCCTCATTGTACTTTTTCAAGTATGCGCGGACTTTATGCGCGGGCGCGGCGTTCCTTTCGACCATTGCCGGTCCGGTGAAAACGATCAATCGCTTTTCGCCTTTTTTGTCGGCTGAATTGAAGTGCAACGAAACTTGCGGGTTCGTTTGGATGTGTTTCAGTTTGTGCGCCTTCGCCTGACTGAAAATGAGGAACGAATCTTTTTCCCAGATGAACCAAACAGGTCTGGGTTGGGGCGTGCCTGTCGCGTCTACCGTCGTCAACCAGACGAAGTATTCGCGCTTCAATTGTTCCTTTGCAACGCGTCCGAATTTGGTGTTCAAGTTCAACATGGGAATGTTCCTATGGTGAGTTTTTGATCCCTAGCCATTCCAGGGCATGAGCGAAATCGGCTGTGACCATGATGTTCGCCCCGCGGTTGACAGCGGTATTTTCTCCCATTTTATTGATCGCTTCTGCCTTTGCAACCACGGCAACTTTGATCCTTGGTCCCCAGACGTTGGCGATTTCAACCCCGATCTTGTATCGGTCGAGGATGCTGGGATTCCCCGTCATATTTCTCAGATCCACTATTGCTTTGTTCAGGTTTTCTGTTCGGCAATGATCGGCTACCTTGTGCGTCGCAGAAATCAACAAGTCCCGTGAATAGAATCCGCTGACCTCTGCAAATAAATGATCGCCTTTGTTCTGGCAAGTGAACATGATCGGTTTAATTATTTTATACAGGTTTATTGAGCCGTTCAACAACTAATTCCGCCACATCTTTCACTTGAATCTCTCCGCCGTCGGCTTTCGATGCATCGGTCATCATGGACAGGCAGAACGGACACCCCACCGCGAGGGTGTTCGCGCCCGTGGATTTCGCCTCCGCGAATCTCGTTGCGTTCACGCGTGCCGAACCCTGCTCTTCTTCCTTCCACATTTGCGCGCCACCCGCGCCGCAACAAAACGAATTGGCAGAGTTGCGCGGCATTTCGATGGTCAACGCGCCTGTGGATTTCAACGCCTCGCGCGGCGCGTCCGTGATCTTGTTGTGCCTTCCCAAATAACACGGGTCATGGAAGGTGACCGTAAATTGCTCACTGTTCACTGATAACTGAATCTTCCCCGCGCCGACCAGTTCATTGATAAATTGCGTGTGATGCACCACTTCATAATTTCCGCCGAAGGCAGGATATTCATTTTTGATGGTGTGCAAACAATGCGGGCAGGTGGTGATGATTCGTTTGGGTTTTACCTCATTGAGGATTTCCACATTTTGCGATGCCATCGCGAAGAAAATATCCTCACGCCCCGCGCGCCGCGCGGAATCGCCTGTGCAGGATTCGTTTCGTCCGAGCACGGCAAAGTTGACGCCCGCCGCGTTCAAAATTTTGGCGAAGGCTTGGGCTGTTTTTTGCGCGCGTGCATCCGTTGCGGGAGCGCAACCGACCCACCACAAGATTTCGGGTTCAGGGTTTTGCTCGATGGTCGGCACATTCAACCCCTCCGCCCATTTCATGCGCTCGGATTGGGACACGTTCCACGGATTTTGATTCCGCTCCATGCCTTTGAACGCGTTTTCGAGTTGCTTCGGGAACTGACTTTCCATCATCGAAAGATTTCTGCGGATGTCGAGGATGTCTCGCATCGGTTCATTGCCGACGGGACAGATGTCCACGCAGGCTCCGCAGCTGGTGCACGCCCACACCGCTTCCTCGGAGATCAAATTCAACATCGGTACGTCCGTCGCGCCTCCGTGGTTCAAGTGATAACGCTTGTTGATCTCCAACGCGGCGGGCGATAACAACTTGCCCGTATTGTATGCGGGGCAGACCTCCTGGCAGCGAAAGCATTGGATGCACGCGTAACTATCCATGATCTGTTCCCAGCCGAGGTCCTTCATCTTCGCCGCGCCAAACTGCTCGATGGATTGATCGTCGAGGTTGATATAACTCAACTGTCCGATGGACTTCCGTTCGGGTTTCAAAGCAAAATTTAACGGGGCGAAGAACAAGTGGATGTGTTTTGAATACGGGAAGTAGGGAAGGAACGCAACCACTGCGCCGAGGGAGAGCCAGAACATGATGCGTTCACCGAGGAGGAGAGCGCCTGCATCCCAGCCGGACCATAAGCCTGCGACCCTCGAAATGACCGGTTGCCACACGTCGAATCCATGCTCTGCAACGAAAAACGATTCGCCCAACAGGCGCGCGGTGTTGTGCGTGATTATGAACAAGGCGACGATTGCCGAGTCCCTGCGAATGCCGGCGCGGGCGGCGGGGTGGAGCAAAGTTGATTCTCGAGTGGATAGATTTTTCGGTCGAAGGATGAAGCGGCGGATCACAAGCCCGAGGATGCCTATAAGGAGGGCTGTGCTGATGATATCCGCCATGAGACGATAAATGTCGCCGATTATCCCGCCCTGATTAAGCAAACGGAATCCTGTCAATCCGTAGAGCAGTTCCGAAAGATCGACCATGAGGAAGATGTAGAGTCCCCATCCGATAAAGGCATGCAAAATGCTCGGTCCGAGCCTGAAGCGAAAAACGGGTTGGAACAACCCGACCTTGAGGATGAGATCGCCGATGCGTTTCCAGATGAGAGTCCAATCCGGCTTTCCGTGCCCGCTGGCGATCTGGCTGACGATCCGACGGGCTCCTCGATAGGTCAACAGCACGGAAACGACCATGAATATCACAAAGATGATTTTTTCGATGACTGTGAGCATGGCAACTCCTTGCCCCTCCTGCCTTCGGCATCTTCCCCAAATCCTATGAATTTGGGCAAGGTAGGGACGGGGTCTAGTGTAGCACAAATCAAAACGCGGAAGCAACTGCCTCCGCGATGGGTTTAAGCGGAACGGGACTTACTCACTGATATCGTCGACGTATTTTTCCGCACCGGCGCAGCTTGCCGAAAGTCTCGAAGAGACGTTATCCCAGTTGAGATCCAATTTTTCGATGAACGCCGTATCCAGAGCAGTGCCCAAACAGCCCGGACCCGCGTGATAGTTTACTAACGAGAATTTCCACAAGTTTTCATACGTTGCAACAGTTCCCGCGGTTTGCCCCGTGATGTTATTTACCAGTTGCCCCGCCTGTTCGCAATTTGCGAGCAGGGTGTGAGCGAACACGCCGATGCTGAAATTTGCGCGTTCGAGGTCTATCCCAAGCGGGCAATCTTCGCAGACCGCGTTCACCGCACGGATGAGCGAAACGCGCGCATATGCCTGTTGTTCTTCATCGAGACCGACATATCCACCGCCGCATAATTCAGAATCCATCACGAGCGGGCAGAACTGATTGAAGAACGGCGGGTTCCAAAGCAACGTGGTGTCGGCTCCCTGTTCGGTCAGTTGTCCCAAGCCTACGTCGTTCTTCAAACCTGTGCCGGGCCAGAATTGGCTCTCTTTCGCAAAAAGATTCTTCAACAGGTTCGCCGGTACGCCGGTATCTTTCGCTACGTTCAAAATGATCGAATCGAACTGGTTCTGCCATTGCGTAACCGCATCGCGCGCGGCTTGCATTCCGCACGTGGAGGCGGTATTGTCCGGGAGCAAGCCGTCACTCGGGCAGGAACTTGCATCCACCACGCCCTTGCGAATTAGATTCGCGGCAAGATAATTATATGGCACGTCGGTGCCGAGGGATTCGCTCTGCGTGGGCGTGCTCAACCATTCCGGCGGACCACCGATCGGCGGCAGTGTTCCCCACGTCTGCACGCAACTCGCAACGGGTACGCCTGCCCACTGACTGGACAGCACGTCCACATACCAGAAGGATTGATCGGGGTTCCCCGCGTCCGTCGGTGCGACGCGTACCAGCGCGTTGAACATGTCACTGCTATCGCCATAACTCGAATACGCCCAGAATTGCAAGGTTGCGCCCTCTTCGCCGGTCGTTGGGAGCCTCAATCGGCAACGCGCATCGCACGTGAAAGATTGACCCTCGTAGAGCCCTTCGATTTGTGTGATGCGATAATCGGCAAGCGGTTCGATGCCCGTTAAAACCAAGATGGGTTCGAGTTCACAGATATTTGTGGATGAGGTGGGAACGGGGTTGCAATTCTCCAGCGTGACCTGTACGCTGGGTGGAGGCAGCTTGGTTGAGATTTCCTTTTGGGCGGGCTCACTGCTTATCAGTACGAGGTAGTTGCCCTTGCACAGGCTGACGTCGAATTCCCGGCAGGGTTTTTGCTCGATCCAATCTTCGTAGTCGTCCTGCGTGCAATTTGCAAACACATCGGCAGGAGTGGGCAAGCCTTCATGGTCCACTTCGATCACGCAGATGAGTTGGTTTGTTTTCCAGCGCGCCATCCACCATGTGTATTTGGTGTATTCGATTCTTGTAACGGAGTATCTGTCGGGGCCGGTCGGGTTGCCCATCGGCGCGCCGGTTTCCCGTCCGACAGAAGCGAAGCCGGTGCCCGCGAGAATAGCCAGCAGGCTGAGCATCGTCAACCACAATTCCCATCGAGCCAAATTCCCGCGCATCTTCATTATTAAAAGTCCGCCTACATTATAGCGGACTCCTTTTTACTTGGGCTACCAATTTGTTACCGTTTATTGCCCTTTTTCGTACCGGCTTTCGTACTTTTCTTCTTGCGATTTTCGGCTGGGCTTTTGACGGGTTTTTCCATTTCCTCGAGCATGTCCAAATCCTGCTTGAGGTTGCGGTTGCGGACGTACAGGCTGGCGACATACACCGCAAGGATGAAAAAGGTGAGGGCGTAACCGGCGATCATGTAACCGGAAGTGTCGGGCGTGGATTCTTGAAATAACATGGCGAGTCTCCTTTGTTAGCCACAGAGTTCACGGGGGCTTTGTGAACTTTTCGGTTTTTCTTTGTGGTAGAGGTTTATGCACGTTGCTCGATAGATCAATAAGCCGCTTTCAGTTTCATCTCTTCGACCTTTTCCTGCGCTTCGCCGAGGCGGATGCGGTTCCAGAACAGGTCAATGAAGATGACGGTGAACGCGAACAGTGCGAAGAAGAATGCTTGGAGCATATCGTCGCTCATGCTGAAGTTGCCTTCAGCGGCGGCATTCGAGCCGGCGATAACGACCGGGTGGATGGTGCGGAAGAGACGGATGGCAAAGAACGTGATCGGCGCGCTCAATCCGCCGATAAGCGCGTAGACCGCGCCGAAGCGGGCGCGTTTGTTGGGGTCGTCGATACCTTGGCGGAGCATGAAGTAGGCGATGTAGATCAATTCAGTGACGGCTGCGGTGGTGAGGCGCGGGTCCCACGTCCACCACGTGTTCCACGCGGGACGCGCCCAAATGGAACCAAGGATGATGGTGATGAGAAAGAACACCACGCTGACTTCGATCGCCGCGACCTGAATGCGGTCCCACTTTAGGTCTTTCGTGACGAGGTAGACCACGCTCAAGCCTGCGGTGAAGACGAAACCGACGAGCGCCACCCACGCAGTGCCGATATGGAAGTAAAACACGCGTTGGACATCGCCCATCACGCGTTCGGTCGGCGCGACAAAGACGGCGAGGTATGCGGCGGTCAACAACAAGAGGAGGGAAATCACGTCTAAGATCTTGAGGGTTAGAGGCTTTTGATTCATGTGAACTCCTTTGGTGATGGAGACTTAAGACTGGAGACTTGCCGATCTGACAGGCATGATCCAGTCTCCTTTCTCAAACTCTGATTTTATTCTTCCACAATCGTATCGAACACCATAAACGACGTCGCGATGAAGACAACATCGTACGTGATCAACAGGTTGATCGGAAAAGCGATCTCGGAAAATTCTGCGCCGTCGAGGAACCCGCCGCTGGCTTTGACCGCGGCAAGCAAAACGGCAAACGCGACCGGGAACAGCAGGATCGGCAGGAGGATATCGCGCGTGCGCGTCTGCATGGACATGGCGGCGAGCAACGTGCCGACCGCCGTGTAACCGATCGAACCGAGCAGGATAACCAGCATCAAACCGGGCTGAAATAAATTTGTGTTGTAGAGAATGCTGTACACTGGCAGGACGATGGCTTCCACGATCAGCATGAAGGCGAGGTTGCTGATGAACTTTCCGAAATAAATTACCGAGCGATCCACCGGCGCGAGCAGGAGTCCGTCCAAACAGCCGCGATCTTTTTCGATCGACATCGAGCGGTTAAGTCCAAGCGTACCGGCAAACGCGAACGTTGACCACAGCACACCCGCCGTCACCGATTGGCGCGTTTTCACATCCAGTTCGAGCGCGAAGTTGAAGATCAAGATGACGAGCAGGGAAAAGACCAGCATTGCCGAGACCAATTCCCACGAGCGGAACTCGGCGCGGAGATCCTTCCACACGATCGCGCCAATGGCTTTGACAAAACTGCCGCTCGGCTGAGCGCTGACTGTTGTCCGCCGACCGCTTCTTTTCACCATCTCATCCCGCCAATGCCTGTTTATAAAACGATAGCAGGTTGGTTTTCTTCAACTGCCTCCGCGTGGCTGACGCCGCGATGATTCCGCGTGAAAGGATGTCAAAGCGCGTGGCGAGTTCTTCCGCGCGGGCGAGATCGTGAGAGGTCATCACCACAGTGCGTCCCTGTGCGGCGACGGTTTTGAGAACGACATCCAGCATGGACGACGCGTCCTGATCCAACCCGGTGTACGGCTCGTCGAAGAGCATGATCTGCGGGTCGTGGAGCACGGCGCGCCCGATGGCGAGTCGCTGTTGCATGCCGCGCGAATACGTGCGGACGAGGTCGCGGCGGCGGTGTTCAAGCCCGACCATTTCGAGAACTTCAGTGATACGCAATTCGTAATCGGTGATTCCATACATGCGCGCGTAGAAGCGGAGGTTTTCTTCGGCTGTCAGGTCGCCATACAACAAAGGAAGATGGGAAACCACGCCCAGCCTAGCGCGGACTTGCGCGGCTTCGCCGGGGAGTTTAAATCCGGCGATGTTGACCTCGCCTAGCGATGGACGCGAAAGGGAAGAAAGGATTCGCAGGAATGTTGTTTTCCCCGCGCCGTTCGGACCGAGGAGCGCGACGAATTCGCCGGGTTGCACGTCGAAGTCCACGCCGCGTAAAACCGTCTTGAGGCCAAATCGTTTTACTAATTTTCTTGTTGTGATCATGGGTCGCTCAAGATTAGAGACTGGAGCCTCGTCCTCCAGTTCTTTAATCTCCAGTCTCCGGTCTCTATCGTTAATCTCGAATCTCGTTTTTCAAAATTTCCTTCAACTCTGCACGCCGCTTTTGATACGCCTTCTCTCCGATCTTCTTCCTGCCGTGCAAATCGTCGAGCGCGATGATGGCGTCCATCACCTCTTCTGTCGATTCGAATTCGTCAGCGCGCTCTGCTTCGCTTTCACCGTCGCGTCTCTCCTGTCGGTACGTCCACAAACCCGCTCCGACGAGCACCAGCCCCAGTGCCGCGGCTCCGATCAGCAACCCTGTGTTCGTGCCTGCGGTTGTTGCTGTCGTCCCTTCCGATGGAGTGCCGGACAACGTGAATTGAAGCGATTCACTTGCATCGACCGCATTCGATTCGTAAATTTGATATTCGAAGCCCTGGATCGTCTGTACGCCGAGGTCAACGATCCGCGAGTCCTTAATTTCCACTCCGACAGGTGTGAAAATATTGATCGATGGAACAGGCATGGTGAACTCTTGTGAAAACTTCACCGTTTCGCTCAAATTCAAAGAGGAAAACGCGACCAACCCGTATGCCTTGTCGCTCGGCGGGATGGCGAACCCGTTTTCGGTCGGGATGAACGACTCGCTGTCTTGTGTCGGCTCAAAACCAAAATTGAACGAACCTTCCGGGAATTTAACGAAAGGAATCTCGCCGCTTGCATCCTGCGGCACGACAACGATCTCATCCGTAGGGTTGCGGAACGAATAAAGATTGTACACCGCGACCGTTTCTGTTCCGTATTCGAAGATCACTTGCATGCCGTCCATCACGAGACCGGAGGTATCCTCCGTGATTCCATACAACGCCAATGCAGGGATTTCGATCACCTGCGCGCCTTCTTCCACGATGGCAAACTCGGATTGCAGCGTGATGCCTTCGAAGGCGACACGCGCAACGAAGATTCGGTTGACAGGCATTTCGATATTATCGAATGAATACGAGCCGTCCGAATTGACCGCCGCGTCCGCTGAAAAAACTTCCACGGGACCCGCGCTCGGATCGTTGACGTCGTGATCGAAACCGGTCAATGTGACGCTTAGATTCGATGGCAGACTCTGCCCTGTATTATTTTCAATCGAACCTCGGACGTTTCCAAACCCCGGTTGCGGTTCAGCCGCAGGGGTGACCGGGCTCGCGTCCACCGGCGTCGCCTCAGGGGACGCGGGTGTCGCCGCTGCCGCGACAGGCTCGGGCGTGGCGAGAGGCGCAGTGTCGAAAGAGAGAGTCCGCAAGTACGCGGCGGCAGCCCACAAATCCTCGTCGTTGAAGTCCGCCCCAAACGCAGGGACTTGGTCATTGCCTTGCTTCACGATGCGCGCCAATTCCACCGCGGTCAGCGTGGACATGACCTGTTGATTCTTGAAATAATCAGCGGAACAGTTCGCGCAATTTTGTTCGAAGAGGTCCTTGCCGCGCTCGATTTGTTCGGGCGTGGTGTGCAGCGTCAACACAAAGGCGGTCACATCCCAGCGCTCCTGGTCGGTGAGGCTGGCGAACGGCGGCATGAAGCGTTCGATGTTACCGCGCATGACCATCGTGTAATACTGCACAGGCGAGGCTGGGCGTGCGATCTCGGGAAGTCCAAACGCGCGCACCGTGACATTGAGTTGAATCCCCTGTTCGCCGTCGCCTAATCCGGTTGACCCGTGGCAAGCCGCACACTTTTCGAAATAGATGGCTGCGCCGTTCGCCACGTTCGGCGCCTTCGATGGATACAAGACCAATGTCGGCACCGGTGTCGGCGGGACGTAGTTGGGAGGCGGCGTAATATCCTCGGCAAGTGTCATGTTGCACGCTGAAAGGAGAAGAACAAGAGCGGTGATAAAGGTGATTCGAAGAACCATCAGAGTGTTAGCCTCATTTGCACATCGTCATTCGCAAATCGCAAATCATTTCAACGCCTTCCCGCACGATGGACAGAACCGATCGGTTGTCATCACGGGCTTGCCGCACTTTGGGCAAAAACCGTCGAACTTGCCTTTGCGCTCCGCGCGCCGTTTCGAGATCATCGATTCGATCTGGGCGTCGGTGAGTTTCTTTGCCCCGGTCCGTGCCGCCTCGCGGGGATGCTCCGTGCTCAAGGCATCTATCTTTCGCAAAATATCCGCGCCTTTTTGCAGAAGACCCATCCGTTGATCCGGGTATTCGCCTTCGGGGATTTTCCCGAGTTTGAAATCGAAATCCAATTCCTGCAGCGAACTGAGCACGCGTTCGCGCTCGGCAAGCAATGACGAAAGTTCGCGCTCCTCCGCAGTAACGCTCTTCCCATAGCCGCGCAGGAACGGCGCATATAAATATGCCCCGACGAGGATGAGAACTGCGAGTGTCAGGAAAATAGCCACGATGTCCATTCGCCCTCTATTTCAGCAACGGGTCGATCTGCGCGCGGATCTGTTCGATGCTCACGAACGGACCCACCTGCACATAACGCAGAACGCCGTCCTTATCTACAAAATATGTTTCCGGAACGCCTTTGATGCGAAAGTATTGAGAGATCTTCGTGGCAAGATCGGGACCGTTCGGGAACGTGATGCCGAACTTTTTCAAATACACGCGCGCGTCGGTTTCTGTGTCCACGTAATCAATGCCGAGGAAGACGACTTCGCCTGTGGGTTCGTACTCCGTCCATGCTTGTTGCAGCTCCGCGGCTTCCTGCTCGCACGGCTTGCACCACGACGCCCAAAAATTGATCACCACTATTTTGCCGCGCAAATCGCTCAGCTTGATCTCGCTTCTTCCGTCCCATTCGTAGCCGCTGTAAAAAGTCAACGTGAAATCGTCGATCCTTTGTCCGGGTTGGACCGTGCCTTGTTGTGCGCGGCTAAGTCCCATGGCGACGATGGCAAGCAAGCCAACGAGAAAAGCCCAGACAGTAATTTGTATCCACAACGGGACTGCGCGGCGCGGGGATGTTGTTTCGGTCATTTTTCTCCGCCTAGCTCCCCTCTCCTTTAGGAGAGGGGTCAGGGTTGAGGTCAATCAACTTCTTTTTTTCAACTCTTCTTCGATTCGTGTAACGTATTCATCACGAGGAACGATGGGCTTCGCTTCACGCGCCGGGGTGACTGCCTCAGCCGCCTTCGGCTTCTTCCACATCTGCAGCGCGCGGACGAGCATTGCCGTGCCCAAAAGGATCGCAACCACAGGTATTAGATAGGCCTTCACTTTATCGCGCGGGTCGCCCGCCGCGCGTTCGCCGTAGGTCACCGCGAAATAATCAATGATCTCCTCCTCGGTCCTGCCCTCGCTCAACATTTCGCGGATCTGTTCCCGCCACTGCCGGCACGCCTCGGTGGGACACACGTCCAGCGGAACGTTTTCGCAAACGGGGCAATATAACTTCTTCGCGATCCTGTTCACCTCATCGTCGGTGGGTGTTGTGCCTTGGGCGGAGACAACGGAAAACAGCGCGAGAGCAAGAAGAGAGGCAAAGAGAATTACCAAAAATAATCGGTGACCCGTTATTTTTTGTGGGGTTGTCAAAATCTTCCTTTTCATTTTCAACTCGTTCCTTCGCTCCTCAGTCTCCAGTCTCAATTCTCCAATTCTCAACATTCCACTAACCTCTTACCAATTACTCGCTAATCCGCCGCGCTCACTTCGCGCACCGGCTTGCCCGACCTTACCGCGACGCGCTCCGGGTCTTTATCGGGCCACGCCGCGATGACGATGCCGAGTAGGAAGAGCAGGCTTCCCATCCACAGCCAGTTGACCAGCGGGTTGACGTAGATCTTGAACGTTGCGCCGGTGGCGGAGGCAGGCTCCCAGTTTACGAGCAGGATGTACAGGTCGTCTTTCATCGTGGCGCGTTGACCGGGAATGGTCATGGACTGCTGCGCGTCCCAATAATAGTCAATGCGAGGATACAGTTCGCCGAGGTACTGTCCATTTTGGTAGATGCCGACCACGGCGCGCGTCACCTCGCGCCCGTCGGGACCTATGAAGCGGGCAATGTCCTGATAGACCACATCATAACCGCCGATGCTGGCGGACTGGTTAATTTCGAGTGTTCCCTGTGTCTCCATTTGGAAGAGTTCGATGCCGAGGATGCCGATCGCCATGAGCGTGATGCTGAGATGAACGATGTATCCGCCGTAGCGGCGGCGGTCGCGCCCGGTGAGATTCCACAACGCAGTGAAAATATTTTCGCTATGGCTTTTCTGCCGCGCGCGCGCGCCGCGCCAATATTCATACAAAGTGATGAGAATGACAAATGCGACAAGCGAAAAACCGATGAGCGCGTAAGGATTTTGTGTGTAGAAGAGGTACAAAGCCGCTGTGATGAGAATTGCAAGCACGGTTGGCTTCCACGCCGCGCGGCCGAGCGTCTGCAGTGTTGAATGTCCCCACGCGGAGAGCGGCGCAATACCCATCAGGAACAACAGCGCTGCGAACAATGGTCCGTTGGCGCGCTCGTAGAACGCGGGACCCACCGTCACTTTTGCGCCGGTGAACAGTTCGGAAGTCAGCGGGTAGATAACGCCCCAAAAGCATACGACGAGTATGCTCATGAACAATAAATTATTGAAGAGGAATAACGCCTCGCGCGAGAGCAGGGAATGCATTTCGGTTTCCGCTTTCAAACTCCCCCAGCGATAGATCACCAACGCCACAGAAGCGATTAGCGTGATGGCTATGTAGGTGAAAAACAGCGGACCGATCGCACTTTGAGCGAACGCGTGCACCGATGAAAGCACACCCGAACGGGTCAGGAACGTGCCGAAGATCACGAGGTCATACGTCAGGATGATCAACAGCATGTTCCAGTGTTTCAACATGCCGCGCTTCTCTTGAATCATCACCGAATGAAGGAAGGCGGTGCCGGTCAACCACGGCATGAACGCCGCGATCTCCACCGGGTCCCAGCCCCAGTAACCGCCCCAGCCAAGCACATCGTATGCCCAGCGCCCTCCGAGCACGAGGCCAAACGTGAGGAACAACCAAGCCCACAACGCCCACCGGCGCGTGAGGCGGATCCAGCGGTCGTCTGTTCGACCGGTGACCAACGCGGCTATGGCGAACGCAAACGGAATGACGAATGAAACGAATCCGAGATACAGCATCGGCGGATGGATGATCATGCCGGGATGTCGCAACAACGGATTGAGTCCCTGCCCATCTTCCGGCGTGAACAACACGCTGTTCGCGGGTTGGAATAAATACGCTTCGACCCCGGTGGGGGTCTGGTAAAACACCCTGAACGGATTCTCAAAGAAAGCGGTCATCCCGACGAAGAACGCGAGGGTGAAGCACGAAACAAAAATGACCCACGGCAGAAATTCGCGGTCGCGATCCCACTTGCGCAGGGTGACCAACGATGCGAACGCCGACATCAACCACGACCAAAACAACAGCGAACCGGCTTGTCCGCCCCACCATGCCGTGACCTTGAGATACGTGGGCATCGAGCGGCTGGTCACTTCGTAGACGAACTGTACTTCATAGTGTTCATTGACGAGGAGATAGATCAACAATCCTGATGCGAGTGTAAGCAGGGGAAAAGTGAGCAACATGGCGCGGCGGGCGCTTTCCACCATCGAGGCGGCTCGTTGCGGTGTATCCAGTTTTTCGAGGTCGTTTGCCCAACGTTGTGCGCTTGCTGTGGGGATGCCGCGGAACAAACGCGCGAAGATCTTCGGGTTTGAAAACGAAGCGGTAATGGCGCTGTAGACTGTGACGAAAAATGTGATAAGTAGAATCCCAAGCCCGAGGTTTGCGATCATCGAATCTCCTCTTCCAACTAAACCTCACAGGTCTATCAGACCTGTGAGGATTCATTCGTTTAACTTCCAGCCTGTTCCGGCACGGCTTCTTCGTAACGGGTGGGGCACTTCAATAGTAGTTCCTCCGCGTAGAAGTTGCCGTCTGGACCGAGCGAGCCAGTAACGATGGCTTGCGCTTCGTGCCGCAAGAGGTCTGGCTTCACGCCGACGTAAACGACGGTCATGCGCGCGCGGGAGGGGTCGATCACTGCTTCGTGCAGGGCTTCGGCTAGCCCGCCTTCATCCTCGAGTTCGGCTTGCTCCGCTGGGACGTGCGCCACCTCGAAGGTCAGGGTGAGCGTAGACGGGTCGTATTGGATCGTGTCTCCGATCACCGCGCCCGAAACGCGCAGGTTCTTATCCACCACTTCGGGACCTTTTGCCATGAGTTCATCCACTGTCATGAAATATTGGGCAGAGCCGGTAGTGGCGTTCGCGATCAAAAAAACCACTGCGCCGAGAATGAGCAGACCGCCGATGACGAATTTATTGAGTTTCATTGGGTATCTCCAAGTCGTAGTCTCCGAAACCTGACATAGTTATCCGCATTCATTGTACATGTTGAGATTAACAAGGTCTGAGAAATAAGGCTGATGAATGTCATAAGATTTCTCTGAATTTATCATTTGCGCTTTAGATCGTCCTCTGGGAAGATTTAATCGTCATCGTCTTTCTCGACGCCGAACACCTTGTCGATTTTTTCCAGCACGTTGGGGGTCAGTTTGCGGACGAACTTGTCGGCTCCAAGGTTTTCGTGCAGTTGCTCCACCTTGCTCGCCCCCAAAATGACGGTGCTCACATTCGGGTTTCTCAAACACCACGCGATCGCGAGTTGTGAAAGGGTGCAGCCCAAACTCTTCGCGATGGGTTGCAGCCCGCGAACCTTGGTTAGCATAGCCCTATCCGTAAGGGTTTTGCGAAAATACGAATTTATTCCGCCGCGGCTTTCCTTCGGTACACCTTTCAAGTATTTCCCTGTTAGCATACCCATGGCAAGGGGGCTGAAGGTAGTTGTGCCATAACCGTACTCGTGAAACAGGCGAGAATACCCTTTCTCGATCTTTTCGCGCTCGAACAGGTTGTACTCTGTCTGTTCGGTGATCGGCTTGTGCAAATGATGCTTTTCCGCTATGAAGAGCGCAGCCACGATCTCGTCTGCGCTCCACTCGGAAGTACCCCAATACATTGCCTTGCCCTGTTCGATGATATTGTGCATCGCCCACACCGTTTCTTCAATGGGCGTGGTTTTGTCGGGGCGGTGGCAGTAGATCACATCCACGTAATCGAGTTGCAGGCGCGCCAGCGACCCGTTAATGCCCTCGATCAACCGTTTGCGGTTCAAGGTGTTCTTTTCGTTCACGTTATTATGCAACCCCCAATAGAGTTTGGTGGTGACAAGATAACTGCCTCGTCGCCACTTCAAACGCCTCAACGCCGCACCCATGACCTCTTCCGATTTGCCGTTAGCGTACGACTCGGCGTTATCGAAAAAGTTCACGCCCGCGTCGTATGCCGCCGCCATTAACTCCACCGCGGCGTCTACATTCACTTGATTCTTGAAGGTGATCCACGACCCAAACGAGAGTTCGCTCACGCGAATCCCCGTGCGACCTAAATGACGATAGTTCATTGTGTTCTCCATTGGCGTTCATCCCGCCGTTGAACTGTGGGATGAACAATTTCTCTACATTATAATCTCCCCATGCATCGACCTCTCCCTTCGATTTCACTCAGGGCGGCGCTTTCCTCTTTCCTTCTTTTGATTTCCTGTTCTTCTCCCCAAACGGATTCGACGCCATTGCCGATTCCCCTCACTCCATTTTTGACTTCGACACCAGCCCCGCTTCCGACTCCGGGCGGCTTGATCGCGCCGACTACGCCCCTGCCCAGCCCGACGCCTTTCACCTACACCGTGCAGGAAGGCGACACGATGAGCGAGATCGCGGAGCGATTCAACGTGTCGCTCGATGACCTGCAAGCCGCGAATCCTCAAGTGTCCGCAAACGCCATGTCCGTGGGACAAACGCTCAACATCCCCAGCAACCCGAATAATCCATCCGGTGAACCGACTCCCACGCCGGCGCCGTTCTCTGTCGAACAAATCGAATGTTATCCGACCTTGGACAAGGGCATGTGGTGTTTCGTGCTGGTTCACAACGATTTCCCTGACCTGATCGAAAACGTCAGCGCGCAAGTGACATTGGTCGACTCGAACAATGCAACCATCGCCACGCAGACCGCATTTCTCCCGTTGAATATTTTGCCTCCGGATACATCCCTGCCTTTTGCGGTTTTCTTTCCGCCCGATGTTCCATTCGATGCGAAGCCGCAGGTGCAGATCCTTACCGCGATCCGGTTACTGCCGGACGATACGAGATATATCCCTGCAGCGATCAACAACACGCTCGTTCAAATTGACTCAGATGGGTACAGCGCGCAGGTGAACGGGTTGGTCTTGTCGCAGGGTCAAACGGCTACGGCGAGTCAGGTGTGGGTGGCGGCGACTGTCTACGACGGGGCAGGACGCGTGGTCGGGGTCCGCCGGTGGGAATCCAACGCGGGGCTTCCGCCCGGTGGGAGTCTGCCGTTTCAGTTTTTGGTATCAAGTGTGGGAGGACAAATCGGTCGAGTTGAGTTTGCAGTGGAAGCCAGACCGTGACCCCCACCCAGCCTCCCCCATTTCCCGACTGAAGGTTGTCGGAAAGTGGGGGGAGGTGCCCGAAGGGCGGAGGCGGTGGGTCATTTTCCTTCCAGCCACATATATCGCTCGATCGGAATATCGATCGGTGTGAAGACGTAGCCGTTCACATACGGCTTGACGAGTTGATATGAAAGCGAGTGCGCGGTGAACAATGCCGCGGCGTCATCCACGATGATCTGCTCGGCTTGTTGATACATGGCGATCCGCTTTGCAACATCGCGCTCGACGCGCGCGGCTTCGAGCAACGCGTCGAGTTCGGGATTCGAGTAGCCGCCGTTGTTTTGCGGTGAGCCGCTGTGGAAGAGCACATCGGCAAAATTTTCGGGGTCGGGGTAATCCGCGCACCAGCCGCCGCTGAACAGTTGACCGTGATTTCCTGAATAGACCTGTTCGAGATAATAGTTCGGCTCGATGTTTTCGACGGTGATCGTTACGCCAAGATTCTGTTCCCACATTTCCGCCATGGCGGCAACACTTCCGCCAACATAACTGCCGATGCCGTAATCGGTGAAGACGATCGGCGGCAAGCCGGCGGGTCCACCGTAAGTCGACTCGGCGAGCAATTGACGTGCTTGCGCGGGATCGTATGGCAAGCCTTTGAGCGCGAGATTGAACCCGGGCAACGCGGGCGGATACAAACCGTTTGCCGGGAGATCGTGACCATCCAACACCACATCAACATATTTTTGCCGGTCGAATGCCATGCTGAACGCTTTGCGGACATTGACGTCGTCGAACGGCGGGCGCGTAGAGTCGAAGTTGACGTAGCCGGTGCAAAGTGAAACGCCGGTGAGTAATTCACTGTGAAGCGGTTCGGTGGGGTCGGTGAAGCGGTCTACCGAATAAACGCCGGTGATGTCCACATCGCCGGTTTCATACATGCGCTGGCTGTCGCCGGAGTAGAGTTGAAATACGATGTATGGGATGCTTGGCGCGCCGAGATAAAAATCCGCATTGGCTTCGTAGACCATGACCTCGAACCGTCTCCATTCGCGCAGTTTGAAGGGACCCGTTCCGTTCGGGGCGCGGTACCAGTCTTCGCCGCTTTCGACGTTCTCGCGGTCAACGATGAAGGCTGTGGGGTAGGTGAGTTTCAACAGGAAGTATGGCTTGGGCGCGTCGATCGTAACTTGCAGCGTGTGATCGTCCAATGCGGTTAGTCCTGCAATGGTGCTCGCCTGCCCCGCGTTCACTTCGCGCACGCCGACGATGTCGCCCAGATATGTCAACACCGTGTCCGAGGCGAGTTCGGGGCTGGCGGCGCGCTCCCACGAGTAGATGACATCCTGCGCGGTGACCGCGCGCCCATTGTGAAATTTCGCGTTGGCGCGCAGATAAAACGTGTACACCGTTCCATCCGCGTTCACTTCCCAGCGCTCGGCGAGATCGGGTGTGAGATTCAAATTCGGGTCGAAGGAGACGAGTCCACTGTAAACGAGTTTGTCACCTGAACTATACGTCGTTGCGGGATCGTAATCGCGCGGGTTCGTGGATTCCCCGCCTGCCAGCACCAAGGCTTGATCCAAGGGAATATCCGTTTGCCACGCGGAGGCTTGATTCGGTGCGAGGAGGGTGAGCGCGGCAATACAAATCAGGAGCAATACTGATCTTGACAATACCCCAAGATTTGAAATCGTGGGGCGGGCAACCCTTCGAGTACGGTGTGATATCGCGCCATTTCGTAAGTGTGCGGGATGCCATCCCGCACCACGAAGATTCTTATCCATTTTGTCCTCCTGTATTTCGATTACCTCGGCGGACGATGAAGCCGAGGACGACAACGCCGATCACCAGCAGGAACAGGATACAGAAACACAACAGAGCCAGTGTTAATGAAAGGGGCGGTCCTGTGCGGGTGGGTCCTTCGGGCGCGGACTGGGTGTTGAATGACGATGTCGGAATCGGCGTGGACTGAATCCCTCTGAATTGATTTCCAGAAATCGGAACGATCGTTGGCACATGCGTCGGAGTGGGTTGCGCGGTGGGTTGCGCGGAAACCGTCCGCGGCTGTGCGCCGATGGCGGCGCGCCATTCATCCTCGAGTCCTTCCACATCGAACCCGTAGGTTTGAATCAATGCTTCGTCAACGGTCAAGCCATCTCGCAGGGAAGTGAGGAGCGAGGTCATGTCCTTTTGCCCGTAGGATTCGATCAGGAATTTCACGATGCTGTACGATTGGCTGTACGATAGATAGGCTTTGTCGGGCACCTCGGAGAAGCCGGCGCTGAGAGATCGAACGCTCAACAATGTGTCGTTTTGAATTGCATCCTCCAATTGTGCTTGCGAGGAGGGGTCGAGTTCTCCCTCGCTATACACGGCAAGCCCTTCATTCAGCCAGGTTGGGACATCGCCCAAACACGTAAACGTAAGGTGACCGACGAGCACATGAGTGAGTTCGTGCACGATCGAATCGCGTCCCCATTCAAGGTCGTTTTGAGAAATGCCGAGGATGACAATGTCCTGGTCCGGGAATGCCTGCCCACCGGTCCATGAGGGTTCGTAGAGCACGGCGTCGCGGAGATCATTTGTATCACCGTAAATGTAAATGTCGATCGGTGATTCTGCGACGAGACCGGACTCGGTCTCGTTGAATTCCAGTCCGTTCTGCGCGGCGTTGAGGAGATCGCGCGCGAAGGATTCGTCGCCTCGATACCAGTGGAAGTTGATCAGCCCTTCGTTGAGCGTTTTCCAATCGTGGACATCATCCAGCCAGACAGCAGATTTCGTTTCGCTGACGGTTTCAACTCCGTTCGCATCTGTCACGCGCCAGCGCCACCAAAGTTTCGCACCGGGTGGAAGCGACCCGCTCTGGCGCATTTCCCAAGTCCATTCTGCGTCTACGGTGGTGCCCGGTGTAAAAAGCGGGAATGCTTTGGCGATCACTTCTCCACAGGTCTGCTGTTCGTTTCCATACTCCAGCACAACGGATTGGATCTCGGCACCGCTTGTGATGCGTGCGCGAAAGGTGGCGGTGTTGGGGAAATCGAAGATGACTTCGTTATCGGTCACATCCGCTTGAGGAGCCGCGAACGCAGGGGTGGGGAAGAGCAGGCTGACCGTGAAAAGAAGCGTGAGAAATTTATTCCGCATGAACGACCTCCGTTGTCGGTTTTCGCAAGTGTATCACGCGATGCCGATAACCTTCCAAATACTTATCAGGTGCGAGGTTGGTTTGACGCTCCCTATCCTTGCATGTATAATCCCTCAATCTCCCCGGTGGGAGATTTTATTGAGGCAACTATGGCTTTGCGCGGCAATCTGCGCGATTTCACGATCACGCAACTTCTCAACTTAATTAACCTTGCGCGAAAGACCGGCACACTGGTGGTGGATGGGCCGGGCGAGCAGGCGCATGTTTCATTTCGGGAGGGCAAGCTTGCTTATGCGCGCGTCGGGCAGGACGACGGCAGTCTTGCGGCAGTGTTGCACAAAGCCAATAAATTAACGGTTAATCAATACCGCGCCATCGTCGAACGCGCCGGCAGGATCAGCGATAAAGAACTCGGCTTGCTGCTGATCAATGCGGGTTATCTCACACAGGAGGAGATCCTCGCAAATCTCCAATCGTATTTCACCGAAGCCATCCGCCGCTTGTTCACGTGGGTCGAAGGCTTTTTCCGTTTTGAAAATGAAATGCTGCCTCCCGACGACCGCATCAATGTGCGGCTCGACCTTGAGAACATCATCATCGAAGGTTCGCGGCAATTGCGCGAGTGGGAGCAGTTGCAGGACGAAATACCCAGCCTCGATATGGCGTTGAAGTTCACCGACCGCCCGTTGAAGAACGTGAACCTCAGCGTGGAAGAATGGCGCGTCGTTTCGTACATCAACCCGAAGAACTCGATGAAGCAGATCGCCCTGACGAATAAAATGAACGATCTCGAAGTGCGGCGCATCGTGTATGGATTACTCCAAGCCGGGCTGGTGGAGATCGTGCGCCCCGAAGGCATGGTGGTGCCGCAAAGCCCGAAGATGTTCCCCACGCAGGATAAAGAGGAACAGAAATCATTGGTCAATAAATTAATTGGGCGCATTCGCTCGCTCTAGTCGAATCGGCGGAAGGATTTATTCTTATGCAAACGGTAAAAATGGTTGTCACAGGACCCTTCAGCGCAGGCAAGACGGAGTTCATCCAGTCGGTCAGCGAAATCGATGTGGTCTCGACGGAGCGCAAGATTACGAGCGCGGCGGAACGCGCCGTGAAAGAGGCGACCACGGTTGCCATGGATTTCGGCCGCATCACCGTGAACGACGATCTCGTTCTTTATCTGTTCGGCACGCCCGGTCAAAAGCGATTCGATTTTATGTGGGAGATCCTCTCGGAAGGCATGTTGGGCTTCATTGTGATGGTGGATAGCACCCGCCCCGAGACCTTCCGCGAAGCGCGTTCGATCCTTGAAACGTTCCGTGCGTACGCGCCGACTCCTTACGTGGTCGCGGCGAATAAACAGGATATGGAAGATGCTTGGGATCTCGAGGATATGCGTCATGCCCTGCGGCTGGATAGCAAAGTGAAATTACTTCCCTGCATCGCCACCGACAAGGAAAAGGTCAAGACCATCCTTGTCGAATTGCTCAACAGCGTTTTGAGCGAACTGAAATAGAAATACCATATCAAGTTGTTCGTTGAGTAGCTGTGTCTTCCATAACCACTGATCAAGGCATCGTTCATTACGAAGTGTACGGCCGCGGAAAACCGGTCATTCTTCTGCATGGCTGGCTCGGTTCATGGGGGTTGTGGCAGGAGACCATGGCATACCTCGGCAAGTATTATCGAACTTATGCGCTGGATTTTTGGGGGTTCGGCGAATCGGGCAAAAAGCGCGAAACATACGCCATTCAAGATTTCGTCAGCCTCGTCAACCAGTTCATGGAGCAGTTGGGCATCTCGCGCGCGCCGCTTGTCGGTCACAGCATGGGCGGGACGGTGAGTCTCTCGGTCGCGATTCGCTATCCCGAACGCGTGAGCAAGGTGGTCGTGGTCGGTTCGCCGATCATCGGCTCGTCGCTGGCGTTCCCGTTGAAGCTGGCAGGATATAAACCGATCGCGTTCATGCTCTTCAACATGATGGGCGTGTTTCGATTTGGCGTGCGCGTCGCTTCTCCATTTATCTGCCGCGACGAACGCTTCCCCGCGATGATGGATCGCGACCTTTCGCGGACGACCGTCGAATCATTCCTCCTTTCGATCGCTTCGCTTCGGCGGACGGACCTGCGCCCCATGCTGGATCAGGTGCGCATCCCCGCCATGGGAATTTACGGCGACCGCGATATCATCGTCCATCCGAAGCAGTGGCAGCCCATGCAACAGGGAATCCCTCATGCGCACATCGAGCGGTTTCCGCTGGCGGGGCATTTCCCCATGTTGGAGGAGCCGCTTCAATTCTCCGAAAAACTCAAGGCGTTCCTCGACCGCGACGAACGGACTCGCCCTCGAAAAGCCGCCGCGGCAACCCTCGCCGCTCCCACTCCGTCTGTGACGTTGTAGGTATTGATGAGCGAAACTTTTTATTATCCGAACCAGATGGGGCGAATCATCTTAATGTCCATGGAAGAGGTGATGGGGCGCAATGGCGTGAACGCGGTACTTAAACTGGCGTCCCAGCAATCATTGATCGAGAATTATCCATCGGACGATACGAAACTCGGCTTTCCCTTTTCGACCGTTGGCGCGCTTGGCGGGACTCTCGAGCAGGTGTACGGTCCGCATGGCGGACGCGGGCTGGCGACTCGCATCGGCCGCGCGTGTTTTAATTACGGCGTCCGCCAGTACGGCACGCAAATGGGACTCACCGAAACCGCCTTCCGTCTTTTGCCGCTCCCTGCCAAGTTGAACGCCGGCGCACGCGCGTTTGCGGAGTTGTTCAATAAGTTTACCGATCAGCGCGTGCGCATCGAAGAGGAAGGAAAGAAACTGCTCTGGCACATCGAGCGTTGTCCGTTGTGCTGGGAGCGGCACGCGCACGAGCCGGTCTGTCACCTTGCGGTGGGGTTATTGCAGGAGGCGTTGTATTGGCTGAGCGGGGGAAAGATCTTCAACGTGGAAGAGCAGACGTGTATCGCCGCGGGGGATAATACGTGTACGATCGTCATTGATCAATCGCCGATCTTCTAAACTTCATCCATCACCTCATAGTGACTGCCCACGTCTGCCCTGAGCGAAGCCGAAGGGAAGTAGGTTGTCGTTGATCCATTGCTCATGCTTGCCCTGAGCCCCTCGAAGGGTTCATCACGGATTTTACCCGTTTCCCATCTCCATCGTAGAGGAAGTCCGCGCTGGTGAAGGAGGGGTTTGATGGAGTGGGAGTGATTGTTGGAGTATTCGTCTTTGTGGGTGTGCGCGTGGGGGTATGAGTGACTGTGGAAGTAGGCGTACGCGTGGGGGTGGCAGTGACAGTCGGCGTGCGAGTAGGTGTATTTGTAGCAAGCGGCGTGTTGGTCGGTGTGTTCGTTCTGGTGGGCGTCTGCGTGAAAGTTGGAGTATGAGTCACTGTCGGTGTGCGAGTTGGCGTGTTGGTGGCAAGCGGCGTGTTAGTTGGCGTGTGCGTAACGGTTGGGGTTTGCGTCACGGTGGGAGTGCGCGTTGGAGTTGACGTAACAGTTGGAGTAGCAGTCGGACCCGAGACCACGTTCCCGCCGCCGAAGTCGTCCACGATGGCGCTGTTCACGTTGGAGTACCACAAGCCGATCAAACCGCCGCCCGTGTAGGGCGCCCAGGCGGTCACATCGCGAGTGGCGAGCAGGCTTCCGTTCTTGTACACTTCCACTGTGCCGTTCGATTTGGCGCGTGCCGGACTATGGATTCAATGGCAATTTGTACAACCTGCCATCAGCGATCATCCACAGGTTGCGATCAGAATCTTCCACGAGGCTGGATTGATGGGTCGTAAACCAGCATCCTTGCATAGTGGTGGGGTCAAGCCAAGCCATTCCCTTTTCTGCTTCATACCAAATACGCCCATCCGAGTTTTCTAGTATGACATGAGGAGTCGCCCATCGATAATCTTCTTCCCACTCCATTTTCCAGAAATAAAGCCATGGATTAGGATAAATCATATTCCATGTTCCATCTGGCTCTCGCCATCCAACCGTATCAAGCCAAAGCCGCCCCTGACGATCAACCAATATGTTTCCAAAACTTGGCCAACGTTTGCTAGGGATGTCTAGAGATTCGATTTTCTTTGTTTCCGGTAGGAATTGGAACAATTGACCCTCTTGTAGAGAGAAGGCTGTGTTGTAGTCATCATACCTGCGAAAATAAATTGTGCCATTAGGCGCAAGCACAACTTGTTTTATACGAAAATCAGTAATTTCAACGTAACGCTTGACTGCTTGCGTATCTGGATTGTAATTGTATATGGCGTCTGTGTGAGCGAAGAGCCAAAATTCCCCATCTGCATCCAGTAAAACATCGGTCCAAAAAGGAATATCAACTGTGCTCGGATCTGAATCTTTCCATAAAGCAGGTATGTTTTGAACGCTATTGTCGAAAACGAATTTCTTTGTCTTGTCATTGTATCTGCTCAGAATCGGCTTCGACGTTATAGCTGAGGAATCATCCCAAACGTTCCGACCCCAAATCGAACCATCCCGGTCTACAAAAAGCTTGTCCACAAACACCCCACTATCTTCAACTTGCGCAGAAACTACATCCCATTTATTTGTATCGTCTCGATAAATTAGATATTGATAATTCTCTGCGTCTACTATTTCATATGTACTGCCATACGGTTGTCTGTTAATCCAAATCTCAACATAGCCATCTATCGACCGAGTCGTTGCAACAGCAGAAATCAAAGGTGACCCGTTTGTGTTTGATGAGGGCAAGACTTCTTCAAATTGCCATGGCTCAGGCGGGAGTGTTTCAGATGTTAAATACGGCAAACCATTTTCTGGAATAGTATATGCAAAGTCTTGGAAAGACCCAATACATTCAGTACTTATTGCGGTAGTAGTGGGCTTGGAAGCGCAGGCGGTCACTACTAACAGAACTATAAATAACAGATTGAATTGGTTTACTTTTCTATGGTTCATATTGTATCCGTAGGTATATGGGCGAAATGGCCCGGCATTGATGAAATCGTAAAGCCCAAAATGTATTGTATTGAATTTACAATATTCTCGAAAAAGATACTAGAAGTTATCTCAAAAATGGTAAACTGGCGCTCAAATCCGAAATGGGAGCGAGCCGATGGAACTTACAGATGAACAATGGGCAGTGGTAGAACCTTTGCTACCTAAACCTGTAAAACGGGC
>JBFMDB010000019.1:0-77383 GCA_040753755.1 Chloroflexota bacterium | reverse complement strand
CTCAATTTACCGGCTTTCAGTAAGCCCCCGCCTGCCAAACGCCTCTCTTCCTTTTGTTCTCGCGTTAGGTACGTTGGTTTCCATGACATCCGTTTATTGTAAGGCTATTTTCGTTACCCTGAATAGTATGACTAACAGTTTGAACCATCGTCGACTCTTAATCCGGTGGATAGTCAAAATCGCCTGGGACATATTGATTTTCCTGTGAAACGGGCGGAAACGGTTGAGTAAATCCGGGCGGTGGAGATTGGAATGTGTCAAGAATATCTGCCGTTAGGGCTGACTGAAACTCTTGAACAGTAATATTATCTCCAGATGTGTAAAGGCTGGCTCCAAACTGAACTGCTGCGAAATCCGCTGGATCGTCACAATAACTTATCGTGCACCAGCCCCAATTTACCGGATTGGGGCCGAAAGCATCGTCCACCGGTTGTTGCAAACCGCCCACCCAATAGTAGAATCCTTTGGGGATGCCCGCGGCTTCCGCAGAATAGCCAAAGAGAATATTGCCAGGCGTCGAGTAGTCTACCCAACGGCAGACATCGTTAGAGCCACACAAGATAACGCCGTCGCCCAATTTCCTATTCAGGGCAACTTTAATATTTTTCGGACCGTATGGATTGAATGTTCCCAACATCCAGCCGTATATGAATTGAGCTCCTCCTTCCTCGGTATATAACGGCAGGAGTGTTTCTATTTCTTCTCCCATCGCTTGCATTTCGAGAACGGTAAATTCTGTAACATCATATTGTTTTCCACCACCACCTCCACCTCTGCCTCCACTACTTCCCCCGCCACCTCCACCGTTACCCGGTAGATTCGGTCTATTAGACGAATAAGGAGAAGTAGGCAACGTGGTGGTATTCGAGCAATAACTGGGATCGTTCCAACAATCAATGGGAATATTGCCGCTGGGATCAACGTATCGTAAAGGACGATTGAACACGTACGAGTAGCGATTGAGGGCCTGCGGATTCGCCATGTTCGGCACAAGGCTGTCCGCGCTGAGGAAGCGTCCTAACTTCGGTGAGTAGAATCGCGCGCCGTAGTGATAAATTCCCAAGCCAGTCATTTCTCGTTGACCTGTGAAGAGTTTATCGGTATACATTGAACCTGCGCTGAGACGCGTCTCACCGAAGGGGTAGTATCGTTGATCACCCACTACATTCCCTGAGTTATCGGTCACTACACTCGCTGAACCAAGATGATCTTTCAGCACGTAGTAGAGTGTACCATTGACTCTCATCGCGCCGCCAACAGGATAGTACACGGTGGTTTTGGTGACTGTGCCGCCGGAGTTCTTGTCCACCGTCGTGTCGAGCCTGTCGAGACCTTCATAGAGTCCACCCGCGCCAGCCCTGAGCCCAGTCGAAGGGTAAATTGTCCGACTGTTATCAGGATCGATCTTCTTGACGAGATTCCCATCGCCATCGTAGATGAATTGTGAATTTTCCGTCAGTCACTGATTACTGTTGACTAAATTACTGATAACTGCTTTCACTCACCCATCCAAATGATACGTGTGATACGCGTTCTGGCACGGGTTTCCCCAGGCGATGTGCATCTCGCGCGCGGTCAGGTCAATGACGAGGGCAGTGATCGTGCTTTCACGGTCCAACGGGTCGATGCCGACGATGTTGTGATTGCAGATCGAGTTGGGTAAATTTACGTGATCCTTTTGAATAGTTTGCAATGATTTGATGGTGTGTGTGGAGTTCTCACGCAACAACCGATTCGCACGGAAGTAACGCACACGCGACGAGATCAGCTCTTCGGGGTCTTTCTCGATCTCCTTCATCGTTTGCGAGAGGTAGTGATTCGTGTGAACCATGTACCCGTCTGTGCCGTGCAGGATATCGAAGCGTTTCGCAGAGACTTCCACGGAATACATCTCTCCGCTTTCGTGGACGAGCAGGTGATTGTATCCAGCCGCGCGATGCGAGATGAGCATCCGCCCGATGGCGCCTGAGATGCGCCGCGAAGCCAGCACCGCGCGCGACACCACCAGCCGCGGAATGCCGATGCGCGAATCGTTCGGGTAGACCGAGTCGATCAACTGGGCGATGCCGTAGGCGTTGAATCCCACATTGGGGAGGAGGCCGCCGTACGTCATGGCAAGAAACGGGGGTTCATCCTTTGGCTTGGCAGAGATCACGTATACATCGTTCTCATCCTCGGGGACCCAGTCTTCGTTGTGCGCCGCGAGCACGTGTCCGTCCGCTGTGCGCTCTTCGTTGACGGCGAAACTCGTGCAACGCGTCAGGTGGAGCGCGTCCATCGTCACGGCTTCCATCGCGTTCAGCGCAACGATTTCATCGAATCCCACGTTCGCGCCTTCCGCGATGCCGCGCATCTCATCCACGTATTGCGGGTAGCGCTCCTCGGAAAACGGCAGGTATTTTTTGGACTGGATCTGCGCGCCCTCCCACGTAAGTTCCAGCGTGGAATACGATTGTGCGATCAGCGCGCGCGCGTTCTCGACGCTGTGCTGTACCTGTTCGCGCCGCGCTTCGCCGATCTGGCGTCCCATGTCGCGATTCGTTCCGGCAACTTCGACCAACGGCGGCGGCGTGTCGTGCACGATCGTATCGGGTACTTGAATTTCACGTAATGCCATACAACCTCCATATAAATCATTCCGCCCCGGAATTTCATCTCGGGGCGGAAAAATTATATCATGCGGGATTTTACGATTAGGACGCCGGCGGCGGCTGGATTGGCGGGGCTTGCCCCACACGAATCCCAAACCACGTGACGATCGCCGCGCCGATCCCCACCAGCGCAAGCAGGAATTGCGCCAGCCACCCAACGCAGGGGATGACCCCGAACGCGCCTCCGACCAATACCACCATGAACGTTCCAAAGCCGGCGGTCAGCACGGGGGGCCACGTTTGGTTGATCGCCCGCGTGAACCGGTCTCCGACCTCAGCACCCAAAGCAACGATGCCGAACAGGAAGGCAAACCCAACAACAACGGGCGGAATGACCGTCAGGAACAGGATCGCGCCGAGAAAGATCGCCAGAAGTCCGATCGCGCCGACCATCACCGGTTGTGCAACAAGCGCATCGCCGGCGCGTTCCATTTGGGGTTTCCAGAACAACGCCAACAGCATGGCGAACGCGGCGGCAAGGATGGCGGTGAAGACGGTCTGGAAGATTCCCGAGATCACGCTGAATCCCCAATCGAACGCGGGTGTGGGAACTTCGACTCGCGGCGGCACATTCCCATCGGGGAACTGGATCTCCGGCTGAACGTTATTCACCACTTCGCCTTCGATCTGCGCGCCTTCGGCGCGGTCCAACTGACCGCCGACCGTGACGACATCACCGGCGACTACCGCGTGTTCAGCGAGGCTCACCTGCCCGCCGACGATCACAACATCGCCATTCACGGTTCCATCGCTTGAAACGGTCCCGCCAAAGACGACGAGATTTCCGTTGAGCAGTGCATCTTCCTCCACAGTCACATTCCCGCCAAAGACAACGAGGTCGCCGTTGAAGGTTTCGTCGCTCTCCAGCGTAAAGTTGCTCCCGAAAATCACCTTGCCCTCGCCGGGATCGCCTCCCTGCGCGAACACCGCGCCAGAAGGGATCAAGGCAAGCGCCACGATGAGCAGGAGCGAAAAGAAACGAAATATATTTTTCATGGTAGTTAAACTCCTTGCGGTACTCGAACGAACCGCCATATCGAAATAGACCAAAGCAGGCTGATTCCCGCCGCGCCGGAGACCAACACCATCCACGCGAAGGGCGGCAGGAGACCTCCCAGCACATCCAGGATGACCGCGCCGGCTTGCATGGAAGCGATCAGGGTTGTTATCAAGAATAAGCCCCACTCCACCAGCGCGGCGATCCAACTCGCAGGCGAGGTCAGAAACCCGGAGAGAACGGGCGATGCCGCCCAGAGCAACAAGGTCATGCCGCTTAGCACGAAGAAGATCCAACCCAAAAGTCGGCGCTTGCGCTCAGCGGCTTTGTAAGCCGATAACCTCGTTTCGAAACGAGCGACGAACCCGTTTGCCGGGGAAGCCATGCGCAGGTCGCGCAACACCTTTTCGGTCTTCAAGAGCGCGGTGCAATGCGGGCATGTGCGCACATGCGTTTCAAGTGCGCGCTTCTGCCCGGGGTCGAGTTGAGTATGGCTCAACAGCCACTCTTCAAAAGGCTGGTGATTCATGGCGTCTCCTTTCGGTTCGAACGCGGGGGGATTCCTCCTCCCCCCACATGCCTGCCAGCGCGCGGCGTGCGCGATGCAGGCGGCTTTTGACCGCGCTGACGGTCAACTTCAACGATTGCGCGATCTCGATCTCGGAATAGTCATACCAGTAGCGCATGATCACAGCCGCGCGATCGGTCTCGTCGAGATTCTTCAACAGGAGATGGAGGCGGTCGCGATCCTCGCGTTTGGTCGATTCAACTTCGGGGTCGGGTGAAGCGGGGTCCGGGAACTCAAAGACCGTTCCATCCTCCCGCTCCTCGTCCATCGAAAAGACCGATAGTTTTCTGCGGCGCAGGCGGTCGATGCAGTAATGCGCGCCGATCGAGAGCAGCCACGTGGCGAACGAACGACTCTGATCGTAGCGGTGCAGGTTCTGGTAGGCGCGCAGGAAAGTTTCTTGCGCGGCGTCCTCCGCAGATTCCGGCTCGCCCAACATCCGATAACACAGGTTATACACATGTGTCTGGTGTTCTTCGACGAGTTTGGTAAACGCCTCGTCACTGCCTTGTTGAGCCTGGATCACCCAGGCAAGTTCATCCGTCACCTATGCTCCTCGCACTCATCCATACGGCGGAATCAACGAAAAGTTGCAGACTTTTTAGCAGGATTAAACCCCGCCTCCCGCTCGACGGGAAAACTGCCCCGGCATTCCGGCAAGAGATGCCGCCGCCCACCGCTTCCTCCGAGAGTATACAGCCTTTCAACAAAAAGCCCTCACGGGTGTGAGGGCTCGTTCGGCGTATCGGATCATTTCTTCGGCGGCTTGCGGAACCGGTCGAACAAAGACTTTCTCTGTTCCTGAAACTTATCGAAGGCGGTTTCAAGCGAATCTTTCACATCCTCCGGCACTTCGCCGTGCTCGAAGAATGCTAAAAGTTTTCTCGAGCCGGTGTTCGCATCGTCCACCGCAGGAGTGTTTGCGACATAATCGTTATAGTGTTGCGGCGAATACATCGACAGGTATTTGGTGTCGCCGTAACTCTTCGCGCTGATGTCGGAGACCTTGTTGAACACAATCCCGATCACCCTCGCGCCTGCCCGACTCAATTGTTCCTTGATCACCTTTGCCTGATCGTCGCGCGTCAGGCCGGGTTCCAACACCAGTACGATTCCATCCACCTTGGATGCCAGCGTGTACGAATCAGAGATGACCAGCGGTGGAGCGTCTACAATGATCGCATCGTAATCTTCCCGCAGGTCGCTCAGAATGGCGGCGATCCTTTTGGACCCAACGACTTCGGTCACGCTCGGCGGGATGTTGCCCGCGGCAACCACATCGATCTTCTTCCCTTTTACCGGGCGAACGACTTCCTTAGCACTGACCTTGCTATGGATGATATCCGCCAGCCCGGGGCTTTGGGAGATCTTCAATGCCTTATGAATGGCAGGGCGGCGCAGGTCGGCATCCACCACAGCCACCTTTTGATCGCTTGCCGCAATGGTCAATGCAAGATTGACAGCGACCGTGGTTTTGCCGTTCCCTTGTGTCGGGCTCGTAACGAGAATTGTCCTAGCGGAGTTATACGCCTGGAAAAATTCCAAATTGGAGTGCAACAAACGAAAATTTTCGGCGATCAGTGAATTGGGGTGGTTCACAACGTAGGTAGCGTTGTTGCCGTTCTCGGCAATGGTCGCCAGATAACCGATGACCGGCAAATTGAATACACGCTCTACATCGGCGGTGGTCTTGATGGTGCGGTCCATGAACTCAAGAAGGTACGCGGCGCCCGCGCCCAGCAGCAACCCGATCACCCCGGCGAGTGCAACGATCAGCAGTTTGTTACTGCCGGAGGGTCGCGTGGGCAGGCTTGCCGGTTCGACCACGGTCAGCGTATTCAATGCGCCTTGCTGTGAATTTGCAAGGAGTGTGGCGTAATTGTCACGCAAACTGACAAGTTTGGTTGTCAGACTGCTAATTTCCTGTTCGGTTTGTGCGATCTGGCTGATGCTATTTAGTTCCGAGAGTATCTCCTGCAATTCTGCGATCTGCGTCTCGGTTTCCTGAATCTGAACCTCGAGCCTCGAAAGTTGCTCCGTGATGAAATCCTGCCGCAGCCCCGTCTCAGACTGGCTCTCCGCCGGGCTTTTCAAGATCAACTGGTTCGCAAGTTCACTGGCGATGATCTGCGCCCGTTGTGGGTCTGTATCGGTAACCAATATTTCGATGAGTTGTGTGTTGGGAACCGCTCTTGCATCGTAGGCTGGAAGCCAGTTAATGCCAAGCGCTTCCATCGTTGCGGCTTGTATCGGTTCACGCTTTGCCATATCGGCATAGAACGTGGCAAGAGTTTGGGCAATTTGGATCTGTCCAAAATCGGGGTTGGGATTCAAGATGGTGCTTCCCGTCATCAAAGTTGTGCGTGAAACGTACTCATCCGGCTGAAAAGCGGTTGAGATCGAACTTGAGATGACTGCCAATACCCCCGTTACTGCCAGCAACCTCCACCACTTGATGAGCGGTCGAAAATACGGATTAGGATCCATGGTGTTATTTTATCCGAAAAATCTTGAAATGAATTGAATTCAAGGTAGAGAATGGAAAAACAACGGGCAGCATTTGCCCTTTGCTCCTCGCCAACCATGACGCTTCCGCGTCCCAAAGGTTACTCCATCCACGCCGTTCGAGCAATTTTCTCCCTTGCTACACGAATGTTAGATGCGTCTGTCGCTTGTCGTTCCAGATCTGCTTCGCTTGTGCGTAATGACTTCTTGATAAATACCTTTCAATCGAGATGCCATCTGTTTCCAATCGTGAAAAACATGTACATACTTTAAACCGGCCTCCCCCACCGCCAATCGCAAACCCTGATTTTCGATCAGACGGAGTATTGCCTCTGCAAAATCTTCCGGGGTGTCGGCGATCAGCGCATCGACGCCCGGTGTACCTTGCAGGTTGGAAAATGCCGCCGAAGTGGTAACGATCGGCGTCCCGCTCGCCATACCTTCAAGGATCTTATTTTGAATCCCGGCTCCATACACCAGTGGAACAACTGCTAGCGTCGCTGTCCAAAGATAAGGTCGGATGTCCTCCACGGTGCCGGTGATCTGAATGAGCGGATTTTTTGCAAATTCCCTGACCTTTTTAGGCGGGTCTTTTCCGACAATGATCACTCTAGCCGCAGGTCGCTTTGCCCACACCTTTGGCATGATTTCTGTAATGAGATAATCCACCATCGAGATGTTTGCGTGATAACTCATCTTTCCAGTAAATACGATTGTTTCTGCCTCCCTCGGCTGACTTGTATCGCGCCGGAAATACTCGAGGTCCACGCCATTCGGCAGGATGGTGACAGGAGACGGGTCTTTTCCGTTTGGGGCTAAACTCACTAAAGCGTCCTTGTCCGTTCGAGAAGTGATCAATATGTGATCGAATAAGCTGACAGCGCGCCCTTCCGCCTGCTGTGTCCTTTTCAATTCAAGGAGCGAAACCAATTTGCCGCCAAGGCTCCGGCTGCGTCGGGAGGTTTGAGCAAACAAATGGCTGATGCAATCCACGCTGTCCCACACAATGGGCATACCGGGAAACATGGCATTAATCAGCAATCCATATTTCGACCCGCGCAAGTGTTCCACATGCACCAGATCGAATTCCTCGCGCCCCGCACGGCGGGTAAAGTCAGCTTGCAGGTGCGGATTCCAGCTAAATACAGATTGAAGCGGGGTTTTCGTCGGCAGAGCAACCAAACAGTTCATCATCGAGCGCAAAAGAGGTTGCTTATGAACTGCCACATCCGCTAACTTCGATCTCAACGCGACAGCCTGCGCGAGTTCACGGTCGTTCGCCGCGACGGTGAATAACACGACCTCGATCCCCTGTTTCGTCAATTGCAACAACAGGTGATAGGGTCTTACCCGAATTAAGCTGGGAACATAAGGGACAAAATAGGCAATTCGCATGGTTGGCGCCCACTCGCGATCCGGTTTTTTTCAAGCAAACAACGAGCGGAGGCGGAGTCGATGAAGCAATAATCCGGCTTGAAAACGAAGATGAGAAAGTATGGTTTGCAGAAGCCGGGCTTTGGAAATGCCAAAAACACGTCTATGCAGTTCTGCGGGAAACTCAGCGACCGTGTATCCCTTCAACATGGCTTTCACCATCAACTCGGTTCCGGCGAGATAATCGTCCGCTTGGAAAGATATCTGTTCGATGACCTCGCGGCGATAGCCGCGAAATAAAGCCGTATACGTGTAAATATTCCATTGGAGCAAGATTCGATACAAAAGAGACGATCCGCGGCTGAGGAAAACTCGAAACGCAGGAACGCCGACCACCTTCCCTTGTGGATGATACGGAGAGGCTGTGATCACATCCGCTCCGTTGTTCATGGATGAGATCAATGTGGGTATTGTGGAAAACTTATAAGTGCCGTCGCTGTCGGTCGTGACGAGAATATCCCCTTCCGATGCGCGAAAACCGGTACGGATTGCCGCACCGAGACCGCGATTTACAGCGTGTTTTTCGAATTTCAAGGTGAGATGCTTTTGGGCTCGCCCGGCGAAAGCCGATTGCAATGCCGCGAACGTGGAATCCTGACTGCCATCATCCACAAAAACAACCTCCACATCTTCAATCACAAGGTTATCCAATAGTCGAGCGCCAACCAGACCCTCCACGACCGGGAAAAACTCCTGTTCGAGTTTATGAATATTATCCGCTTCATTGAAGCAAGGGACGATGACGGAAACCTTCATTCTCGATAGTACGCCGTAATGGCGTTCTCTCCCATCAACACGTCAAACCATGCATATCGTTGTGCGCCAACCGAGTGTTCCACGAACGCGACGGTTTTCCCATTAATTTCCACTCCTGAAAGTCGGGCTGACGAATGTTCAAGAGGCAACAAGATGCTCATAGTCCCGGTTCGATATGCAGGGACGGTGAGCATAAAACTCAAACGGTTCTCGCCCGGTATCCATGTGATATTTTCGATCGAAGAATCATGACGCGCTTCGACAAAATCCAACCACATTTCACCGGACCAGATGGGGACGTTGTTATCCATCGCGTATTTCAACGTGCCGTCCATCCACCTTGCTTCTTCGTTCGCCCAAACCTCCCCAGCGGAAAACGGATCCGTATGAAAAATGGCGCTGATCGCGGCGTATCCTCCGTTCAAACTGCGATCGAGCATGGACTTTGAAACTTGCACAGCTTCGTCAGCGGGAAGTTTGACTGAGCCGCCCCAATGCAGGTTCAAGAGATGATCATCCGCCAGTTGGGTCAGTTGCTGGTAGAGATTGATGATCCTGCCATTCTCGTCCACGAATTTCATCGGTAACCCACTTCCGGTAAAGTGCCCATACACCCAATCGCCATTCTCTTTTCGAAAGCCGTTACCCACATGGTAGTAATCGAAGTTCATCCGAAAACCATAACCCGCCTGCAATTTAGCGGATTCCATCCATCCATCCCATAAAATCCTGTGGACTCGCGTAGTGGGCGACACCGGTCCATAGCCGATCCCGGTAAAGCGTTCCCAACTGATTTCCCAACTCTCGACGAATCCATCCTCGATCAACGGGTGGATGCCAAATTCATGACCGCGCGCCCGCCAGTCCGCGACTCGCGCCAAAGATGGAAAATACGCTTCATCCATGAGGGAAAGATCTTCCAGCCACCATCGCACTTTCTGCGCCGCCCGATACGGAACGGTGTAAAAAGGAGGCAAGCTATAAATGGAAATAAATCCGCCAAATTTTTCCACGTGTTCGATAACTCTTTCCATCGCCCAGCCGGGGTTTTGATGCGCATCGCTGGTGGCGATGAACATACTTTTACTCCGGTTAGGGAAATACCATACGCGGGGCAGTGGTCTCTTTTTCTGGCTGAGGAAATGGATCGCATTAACCAACAGACGCTGTTGTTCATCGGCTTGCGGAGTTTCGATGCGATCGAGATCGATCCATCCGTAGAACATGTCGCTCGCCCGAATGCTATCGAATCCGTCCCGCTCCTGATTAGCCCACGCCGGGTTGCCCTGACGGGTCAAGACCACGCTATCCGCAAGGTCAT
Organism: Chloroflexota bacterium; assembly: GCA_040753755.1. Taxonomy (GTDB): domain Bacteria; phylum Chloroflexota; class Anaerolineae; order Anaerolineales; family Villigracilaceae; genus Defluviilinea. The sequence continues at coordinate 67,151 of JBFMDB010000019.1, read as the reverse complement.
ACATCCAGGCACAAGCCCATCCCTCGCCGTATTGGTTGAGGCTTACAGCCGGGAAATATTTTACATTCCCAGATTTGTCACAAAACCAGGCGATCGCTTCGGCGCTATCCAACAGGAAATTTTTGGCGGTCCCGTGAAATTGCATGGACGCCGAGTCGATCCCGAGAGTAAGCGGATGGTCGCTATCGGTTACAACATAATTCTGGTCGGCGTTCATCTGTTCATCTTTCAAGCCCAACACCGAAAGGAGGGCAGGTTCGGGAGACATCACGATCAGCCCCCCGCCATTGAAAACATAACGCGAGAATTTATCTGCCTGTTCTTGATTTAACGTACCTGAGGATAAGATGACGACATCACGCTCAGACAGGCTGCCAAAATCCAACTCGGATAATTTCTCCAGCGTGAATGAAAGGATCCCCTCCGCTAACAGGATTTCACCAAGGTATGCGCCAAAGGGACTTTCTCCGGTGTCATTTTGGACAACGAGGATCGGCTGATTCCCTGGCGCTCCTGAATGCGGAATTTGAGCGATTTCACCCGGATCGTCCCTGCCCGGCAGATCCCCCCGGCTGTTATAGAGCAAGTTCAAACCAACCACGGTCGGCACTGCGACTGCCGTAGCCCCAGCCAATTTCAAGAAATCCCGGCGGGAGAGGCGCCGTCGGCCCGTAAAATCCATCAGATCATTCTTCCTTTCGATCTTCCGTGATATTCATTGGGATTTCCGTTATCCTATCCAACGGCCGCTCGTCCACCAGATGGTAAAGAAGATCAAGACCATGGCGGATCCAACAAAATACAACGCCTGTACCTTCTGGTTCTTGAACAAATTTCCCAGCACGAAGTACATCGGAAAAAGCGAGCCCACCCAACGGGTCATTCCCCAAAGTGGAACCGGCAGTTCATTCTGTGAACTCAGGAAAAACAGCAAAGTAACGAGCGAATAGGCTGAAAGACTCCACGGAAACTCCATGCGTTGTGCCCATCTGAAAGAAATCAAGATGATGACTAGGGCGCAACTCGTTGAGAACAGGTCGAGGGCATTCATCGCGTATAAAAACCAGTCATGCCGCAGAAGCGAGGTGGTCGCTAACGTCTTCAACCCTTCCAGGTACGTGATCCATGGGAGTTGCCACTGGCGGGGCCAATGCGATTGGGCTTCGGGGATCGCCGTAAAGGTGCCAAGCACCAGATATAAATAGTACACAAAAAGGATCATCCCCAAAATGGAAAAGACCAAGCCTAAACCCAGAGCCAGAACGCCCTTCACATCGAATCGTCGCTTCCGCACGAATTCGCCCAGCATGACGATATCGATCAGCCAACCCACAGGCCTTGCAATGGACGATACGCCTAGGGCAAGTCCGCCGCCGATGAGGGATGAGTTTTTTCGTAAAATCAAGTAAGTCCCAAGGAGCGCAAAGAGGAGATATAAAGATTCGGCGTAGATCGCAAAAAAATAAAAGGATGTGGGAAAGATCAGTAGCGCCAGAACGCTTCGCATGGCAAAAGTATGGTCGTCCTTTATGGTGCGGCCGAGTTTATAAAAGACCAAGACCGAAAGTAAAGATGCGGTGCTGGAAACAACGAAAGCAGAAAACTCAAGAGTCGCACCGCTGAGCCGATGGATAAAACCAATGAACAGCGGATATAAGGGAAAAAAACCAGCGCTTCCCGGTCTCTCAACGTACCCCCCGCCTGCTAACCCAAGATAGTAACAAGCGTCCCAGCGCCGCCAAATACCGGGCACTTCGTCCACGGGCACGTGGTTTGGTTCACAGGCGTGATGAGCATGATCGTGGTCAAGAAACCTCGCCCCAACGAGACCGGCGAGGTTTAAGAAAACGAAAACACATAACCACAACGAGGTGCATTGAACCCACCACGGATACGATTTGAATATCACCATAGTCGCACTTCCAGAGATTCGCAAGGGTGAGAATTTCTACTGATTCGCGTTGACTTGCTTTCTTTCTCGATACAGCTCACGATCCACCACGGAAGCCATCTTTTTCACATCCATGCCTCCTCCGAGGAAGGTGTTCACTTTCTCTAGAGACTCAGTTGCTTCGGCGATCATCGTGTTGTAGTTCACGTACAGCACTTCGATATTGGCTTGCCGCACCAGCCACGCTTTTACTTGTTTGACATGATCTTCATACGTCTTAGCCATCTTGTCGTCGGGGATGTTGTCGTCGCCTTTGCCCAATCGTCCGAGCATCTTCTTTTGCGAAGACAGCACTTCGTTGAGGTCGCGTTGCATGAAGATGACCTTGTAATGATAATCGGGAGGGAGATAGGTGATTAACCCTGTCACGATCTTGACCACTTTGCCCACCGCATCAGGGAGCCACGCGAGGTCGCCGTTTTTCATTTGCTTGACGCGCTCGAATTCGTAATACCCTTTTGGGTTATTCGCGTCCGCTTCGCGCAGATTGTCGGTCAGAACGGTCTTCCCGCCGGCTTCCAGCATTTTCATCATCATGGACGTGCCGGAGCGAGGCAAGCCCGAGACTACGATCACGGCCTTTGAACTCATTCGTTTTCCTTCATGACGATTTCAGCCGCTTCACGCGCGTGACGGGAAACTGACTCGCCATTGGTCAGCGCAGGGTAGATTTGGGCGGTCGTCGCGAGATACAGATTCTGAATCGGCGTTTTCACGTCGGGAATCGAATCGGTCTCGTTGAGTTTGTGGAGCGGTTCCACATAACGCTCCCGGTGAATAAGAAAATAGCGGACGGATGCCATGTCGAAACCGGGGAACATTTCTTGCAGGTTCTCCAGCCAGATGCTCTTGATCTCGTCATCGGATTTCTGTTGCCATGCACTACCGGGCGCGGTGTACTTGGGCAGGTACACCAAATGGTAGCCCCCCACATATTTGGGGTCGATGTACGCTGTTGTTTCAATCACACCTGTGAAAGGGAAGCGGTCGTCGGTGATGTTCAAAGTCCAATTGCCGCTGAGCGGACGATCCAATACCAACAACGGCGCGATGATACCGAGATAGTCTGTACGGTTAAGAAAGTCGTGATATTTCTGGTCGGCGGTGGGAATCAACCTCTGAAAGATCGGTGTCTGTAGTGTACAGATCACCTTGTCGAACTTCGCCACTTCCCCACTCGCCAAGCGGATACCGGTAGCATTACGATCTTCGATCACAATCTCTTTGACCGGGGTTTTGAGCAGGACCTCACCACCAGCCGCAAGAATCTTTTCAGTCATCGCTTTGATCAGCGTGATATAACCGCCGACGAGATGACCCGCCATTTCTTTTTGGTTTGCGCCTTCGCGCGTCGACTTCATGCGCACCAACCGCGACCACATGTACGTGGCTGGTGTATTGTCGAAGCCGCCGTCGAATTTTGCTTTCAACATGGGTCGCCAAATGTTTTGATACGTGCCTTTCCCGCTCCACTTCAACAACCAGTCCTGCACACTGACGGCTTCGAGTCTGCGCCAATCCTTGATGAACTGCGCGGCGAGCACGGTCAACCCGAGGCGGAATCGGTCGATCCAACCGAGAGGTGGAAATCGAAAAAATTCCACCATGTTGTTCATCGGATGGATCTGGCCTTTGTAATAGAAACCGGTCTTTGTTTCCTTGAAACGCAATTGGTCGGCAATGCCCAATTCTTTGCAAAGCTCACCGAGATGGCGGTCGCTGGACAGGATGGCATGATAAAAACGATCCACACTTGTGCCGTCTTCCAGAACGATCGGACCCGCCAACCCGCCCAACACAGGCGAGGCTTCGTAGATGGTCACTTTCACGCCCCGGCGCGACAGGAAATATCCGAGGCTGATTCCCATGATTCCCCCGCCGACGATTCCGATGTGCTGTTGTGTTCTCTCTTTCACTCGATCAACCTTTTACCAGATTTCGGACCGCTTCTGGATGAACGGATACTGTGATGCGCCCGAGGATCTCCGCGATTCTTTCACCGGCGGTTCCATCGCCAAAGATGGGAGGCTGATTCGCTGGCGGTGTGAAATTCTTCCACTCGTGAACGATCGAGTCCACATCCACACCGACGAGTTTATTCCAGCCTGCGTGTACGGTTTCCGTCCATTCGGTTTCGTCGCGTAACGTGAGGCAGGGCTTCTTCATAAAATATGCTTCGCGCTGCACACCACCAGAGTCAGTAGCAATGATACGCGCATTCTCCTCGAGCATCATCATATCGTAGTAACCAACGGGTTCGATCACGCGGACATTCCCCGCAAATTGCACGGCGAGTTTTTCCAGCGCGGTACGCGTGCGCGGATGCACGGGGAAAACAACAGTCTCGCCAACCCGGTTCAACGCTGTGACAATGTTCGCCAACCGCACGGGATCGTCTGTATTTGCAGCGCGGTGGACGGTGACCAAGCCGAAGGAACCGGGAGCAAGCCCAAGCGTGGAAAGAACCGTAGATTTTCGCCGCGCAAACGGTCGGTTGGCGAGATTCGCGTCCAGCATCACATCTCCAACCCAAAAAACATTTTCATTGATGCCTTCACCTGCAAGTTGGTTCACTGCAGTTTGACTGACACAAAAGAATGCAGACGATAAATGGTCCGCAACCAAACGATTGATCTCTTCAGGCATCCGGCGATCATAACTTCGCTCACCCGCTTCGATGTGGACGACGGGGACGTGAAGTTTGCTCGCAACAAGCGCGCCTGCCAGCGTGGAATTCGTGTCGCCGCGCACGATGACGATATCGGGATTTTCTTTTTGGAGGACTTCCTCGAATCGGACCAAGATTTCGGCTGTCTGCCCCGCATGCGACCCGGATCCCACCTCGAGATTGTAATCAGGCACAGGGATGCCCAACTCATCGAAGAAAGTTTGCGACATTTTGTAATCGTAGTGCTGACCCGTATGCACGAGGATCTCACGATGCGCTTTTCGCAAGGCGCGGCTCACAGGCGTCGCCTGAATGAATTCGGGGCGCGCCCCGACGATGGAAATGACCTTCATGCTTCCCTCTGTAATTCTATTGAGTGGAACGATTTCACTTTAAATATACGTTGCGCGATCTCAACAACCGCAAGCGCCGCAAACGGGATCAAGACCGCGTCCACAGGCAGGCGATAGCGGATCAGAGTCCAAGTTAGGATATGCACACCCGAGTAGACAACGGCAAAAAGGATGAGGAGGCCGACGGGGGTTGCGAACAAGTTGTTTCGATTTTGCTTTACCCCCAAATACAAACCATAGAGCATGAATGGCAAAAAGACACCAAAACTGCCGATGCGCGAGATGTTACTTAAAGTGGACGACTCGGATGAATACCAAAACATGAAATATGGCGGGATGCGACTCAAGGATAACTGGACATACCGCATCGGATCGTCCAGAACGAATTGGATGCCGCGCCTCAGTAGTTCCCTATCGAGAGCCGCTTCGTCGAGATGACGAACTTCTTGGGGGATCATTTCTTGGTATGTTTTCGTTGGAAGTATTGGAATGAACTTGGATCCATAAATCGGATTGTTGCCCCAGAAAAAGGCATAACCCGAATTGGTGTTGAGCAGGACAAAACTCCCAAAACGGGAATAGTTATACAGCGTGATCGGAACGATGAACGAAACGATCACAGCCAGAGATACTGCCGTCGGAAGCAAAGTCAACTTGCGGTTTGATTTGAAGCGGACGACCCACATCCACAGGAAGAGGAAAGGAATGAAAAGCAGGAAAACCTGTCGAAGGATCACAGTAATCCCTATGGAAACACCGAGCCCAAGACCGAGTTGGGCATCGCGTTTTCTGTCTGTGCTTTCCGCAAGTTGAATCGCGAAATACAGGGTAAAGAGAATGGCTGTAATGTAGAAAGGTTCGGTCATCAGTGCCGCGCCGTAGTAGAAAAAATATACGTAGACTGCGGTGATACCTGCGGCAGTAAGACCGACGGCTCCCGTGAATACTTTTTCACCGATGCGGTAGGCAATGTAGGGGTGCAGGATGCCGACGATGAGGGCTTGTAAAACACGCGCCACGATCGGATTCGGACCAAAAACGGAATATGCCAATACAAGATAGAGGGTATAAAGAAAACTCCAATGCGCCGTAGGCGCGTCGGCGGGCGTGATGGGCCACCACAATTCGCCGAAGGAAAACCCATAACCGTCGAGGACGCGCAAAGCAAGTTTGTGATACGAGATCTGATCGAATACACCCGGAAGTTCGACGACGGTATTCCCCATTGCGAACGCCACGCCAACGCGCAGCAAAACAGATACTGCCAGTATCAATGGCAGGGGTCGTTCAACTACACGCTTCCATAGGCGGCTATGCCCCATAAGAGGTTTCATATACTGTATTCATGGCGGAGAGTACAACCTGCCAATCGTATTTCGTTTCGGCTAAACGCCGTCCGTTGGTGGATAGTTTTTCCTGCAAGCCCACGTCTTCAAGAAGTTCAACGACACGATTTGCAAAATCAGTTGCTGTGTCTGCAACCAGTACATCGCGCTCGGGTTCGGCATGGATACCTTCGAGTCCGATCGTGGTAGTGACGACGGGCATGGCATACGCGAACGCTTCAAGGATTCGCACCCGCATCCCTCCGCCCGTACGGACGGGAACGACCATCAACGCGCTTTGTTCCAAATATGGCGCAAGTTCGGGGACATACCCCGTCACTTTCACTGCCGCTGGAGATTTCGCGGCAAGGTCGAGAAAATCCTGCGGCGGATTCTTACCGATGATCGTCAGCGTCGCGTCATCGACGCGCTGACGGATCAACGGAAAAACTTCTGTGAAGAACCAGCGGATTCCGTCCGCGTTGGGCGGGTAATGCAATGTCCCAAGTGTAACAATATTCTTCGAACCGGGCTTCCGCCGGATCGGTTGCAATTGCCCGGTATCGGTTGCAATCGGCACTACGGTGATCGGAGCCGTTTTCTCGACAAGCTTTATTTTTGAAACAAACAAGGCTTCTTCCAAACCAGACCGATCGATATCCGTGACGGCAAGCACGTGATCCACCTGTTTCAACAATTCGCCTTCGTAGCGTTTGACGCGTTTCGCTTCTATGGCAAGAATGGGTTTCAAAAACCAGCGCGCATTCTCGCGCATCCGCTCCACGATGGACCAAACAGCATTGTGAGCATCGAAGATAACTTTCGGCTTTTTGTTTTTCGCCGCCGCGCCGCGCAAGGCGAATTGCACCATGGTCAACTGGTCTGCGTGAATAAAGTCGAACTCGTTTTCTCTCACTAACTTGCCCACTTTTGCATGCATTGCAGGCAGATCATCACGTTCCACGAGGAAGGGCCGGGAAGTGAAAAAACTGCGGATCATGTACCAGACATCCGTCACGCGTGAGCGGTGGATCGGCACGGTATGAACTGCGTCGCAAACGCTATCCAGTGCAGGCAGGTGCGATACCTCTTCTGGACGGACGAATGAAACCAAGGTTACAGAATGTCCTTGCAACGCCAGGGATCTGAGCACATGCCAGGTTTTAACGCGCGGTCCCGCGTCGGGAGGGTATGGCACGATCTGGGTGAGGAAGAGTATATTCATGATGGATTTAACCTCAACTCACCTCGCTACAATCTCGATCAAGCGAAGATAGTCGAGAATCATTGTATCCCAGTTGTATTTCTCTTGTACCAGTTGAAACGCGTTTTTCGCCAACCCGCGATTGGACTGACCATCGGCTAATAATCGAATCACACACTCGGCGAAGTCGGCGGGAGTATCCGCCAAAAGCAGATGCTCACCGGCTATCACCTCCAGCCCCTCCGCGCCTTTTGAAGTGGCTACGACAGGTGTCCCTAACGCCATCGCTTCGAGTATTTTGAGGCGGGTTCCTCCCCCGCTCAAGAGGGGTGCGATGCTCACATTCGCAGATGCGACAAGTGTTTTTAGGTTATCCACGTGTCCGGTTAAGGTTATATTTTTTTGCGATGGCAGCGGCAGGTTTTGATGATCCCCTGTGATGAACAACCGGGTATCCGGGAGGTGTTGGAGGATCAGGGGAAATACTTTTTCGACAAACCAAAGCATGGCTTCGTAATTTGCACGATAGCGGAATGAGCCGGTAAAGACCAAAGTATTGTCTTTTTTGGGGGGTGCGAAATTCCGGTACTCATCTAAATCCACGCCATTGGGAATTACTGAGATCGGCTTCCGATATGCCGGGAAGTTCGCTTGAAGCAATTCAGCCTCCCGCTTGGAAGCCACGGTACATGCCCGGAATGTATTCAAGATCCGGGAAAGGTACAAACGAAGTTTGAACCATGTCAGCGCGTACCGGAGGCGTAATTTTGTCCCGTCGGAAGAAAATGCCCGGTCATGAAATAATCCGATCTCGAACTCTTCGAAAATTGAGGGGATGTGCCGGAAGCGGGGACCATAGGCAGCCATCTGCAATTGTGAGGCGATAACAAGGTCGTATTTATCCGCGCGAAGCGTTTCTGTGATCGCCTCAGCCATTTCACTCGAAAATGTATCCACAATGGAACGCGGCTCAAGGCGGAAGATTCCCAGGCGCGCCTTCCAACGTGTTGGGTCAAAATCCGTCCACGGAACAACCTTTACTTCCGGGCAGAATTTTTTCATTTCCGCAGTGTCTACGATCGATTCCGTAAAACTTAGCAAGGTCACTTCGTGATTCTTGCTCAAACCCTTGATCAAATTGTAGATGCGTAATTTGGAACCATTGCTGGGCGGGTGGGGAAACCACCGCGAGAGAAAAAGGATTCTCATGGGGTAAATAAAATCTTGCCACAGAGCGCAAGCAGGCTGCGGGAAATCCCATCACTCGCTGTACTCTGTGGCAGGAGGCTCGGCAACTTGACCAGTTATTATTTCAGATTGACGCACAATGCCAAAACGTCCAGATTTGAACGCAATTCCTTCTTCGCCTGAGCGTTGCGGTTTGGCAGAAAAAATCCGATACACCACACCAGCAGTTTCAACAGACTCATAACAAAGAACAACGTGCGCAACAATAAAGTGCTTACAAAACCATAATTCTTTTGATAGAACATCATCTTGCCGCGGTAGACCATTTTGCGCCGCTTCCAGCGATCCATGCTCCGCCCGCCGAAGTGAACGATCGAGGAATTCGGGAGGAAATACACCTTCCAACCTGCCTTGTTCAGCCGATATTGCAAATCCGCCTCGTCGCCGTAGATAAAATAACTTTCATCGAGCAAACCGATCCTGTCGAGCGCGGCGCGGCGCACCAATAAACACGCCGAACTCATCCAACCTGTGGCTCTGATCTCATTCGAATCGCCGTGCGATGGATAGCCCGTCCATAACAACTCGCCAATGTGTGTGGCAATTAAAAACTCCTCGAGCAGGGTGGAGAACGGTGCATATCCCGATTGGAACGAGCCATCGGGGTTCAATAATTTCCCTGCCGCCGCGCCCGCTTCGGGATGCCCGTCCAAGAATTCCACAAGCACATCGAGCGCGGGTCCGTTCACCAGTGTATCGTTGTTCAACAGTAGAACATAACGTCCAGTCGTCGCTTCGATTCCCTGATTGCTTGCTTTGCCCAACCCTACATTGCCCGTGTTCTGGATCAACTTAACCTGCGGATATTTCTCCGCCAGCATTTGCTGACTTCCATCCGTCGATCCATTATCCACTACAACGACATCGAACGAACTTCTCAACCCGCCTTCAAACAGGGATTTCAAGCACGGATCGAGATACGCCTTATTATTCCAACATACCAGCACAATGGACATATCCACAACGGACGTTTCGCTTCTTTTTCGGACTTCAGGCTTGGTCGCCGTTTCCAACATGCTTTTACTCCTCCCGATACTTTCTATCGAGGTCAGCGATCTCCTCGTAGGTTCCAAGATCGATGTACGCGCCGTCCTTCATATGAACGCCCCTGAACTTCATGCCTTTGGCGATCGCGTCGTTCATAATTTTTGCAAAGTCAGAAATGCCCTGTTCGAAAACGCATTCATGCAAATACTCGGTGAATGTCGGGCGCCAAACGATACAGCCCCACATTTCTGTCAGATCGGTTTGTTTGGGCTTATCCACGATCGCAAGGACGCGGGAATCCCGGTCCATTTTCACCATACCGAATTTTTCGGGCCGCTCCGTTGTGAACATCCCGAACAACACGTCATCGTCAGGCGCGGCGGCTTGGTAGACGCGTTTGAATATATCGTTGGGCTGCATCAACGTATCTGCCATGCCGAAGAAAACGGTCTTACCTTTGATGAGGTGATAGGCTGAATCCAACGCGTGCGCCAGGCCGGGTGAAGTTGATTTTGTTTTCCCTTCCACCACTTCCTGTACCACATAACTAATGTCGCATCCGAAGCGTTGGCCGCTTCCGAAATACCCCATCAACTGGTGCTTGGTCTCATTCACGACGAATACAATATGTTTCAAACCTGCATTCGTTAAATTGTCAACAACAAACTGGGAAATGGGTTTGTAATGATTGTTCCGTATGACCGGGTACAACTCTTTCGGATACGGCAGACCCAGCCGAACGCCCTTCCCCGCCGCGGGGATCAGACCGATCAATTCTTCCATGTGTGTTTTTCCTCAATAAATGTTTTAAAAAAATGAAACAACGCATCAACGAAATTGTTGAGATTCAGCGTAAACATCAGCCAAAAACTTCCTGATTTTGTCATTGACGATCAGCGGATTAAATTCCGCTTCAATATATTTCCGCCCAGCCACTCCCATTTGATGAGCCAATTCAGGCTGGGTCCAAAGTTTATGAATGGCATCCCGCATCGCCGCATGATCGTGGGGAGGAACGAGGATACCCGTTACGCCATCTTGTATATACGATGACATTCCGGGCAGGTTAGTTGCAATCACCGCCTTCCCTGCCGCGCTGGCTTCGAGCGCGCTGGTCATACCAGCACTGAATTGAGTGGTGTTCTTTAACGGCAATACTACAAATCTTGCTCGTGCATACAAGGCAGGTGTTTCCTGACTGGGTATCGGGTCGTAAAATCTCACCCAATCTGGCAAGGTTCTGACCGCGCTTTGTGGGTAGAAACCTTCAAATCGACTACCAGCATAGATCTCCGTTACATAGTTGGGAAGCTCCATCAAGGATTCGACCAAAGTAACATAATCTCGCTTCGATGCACCTAAACTCAGAATTGGTCCGTCAAAGACCGGTTCGGGAGGCGTAAACTGGGCTAAATCCTGACAAACGACTTTGATGAAGCGAGCATCGGAAACCCCGTAATAGGAAACCATAAAATCACGATCCGCGTTGGTCAAATATCCTATGGCAGTCCACTTTCGGGCAATGCCCGCCAAACGCAACACCAGCTTCTTCTTCCTTGATGCCATGTGATGCACCAGCACCACAAGAGGTTTGTTGATTCCGGCAAGGACGATTCCCGCCCTCTCCGAATTTGCCCACACTACATCGTACTGATGTGCGATTCGCCGGGCGCGCAGCGCCAGCACGATGTCGAGGCGTAAAAATTCTTCTATCCTGCGCCACCAAGTGGGCACTGTCTCATAGATTTGATAATCCAACACATCGGTCCACCAACCGTCCTTGTCATTCACCAATGGCGAATGACCCGTCTCAACCAATAATACTTTTGGGTTCATACACTTATGTTCTAACGATTCGAAATTCCGGGTCTGCCGTAAATCCCAACTGGCAAGAGCACAGCGATCAACAATTAGCCCGAACAATTCGCGGAAGCAGAATAATCTTTCGAACCGTTAATCGTTCAGAGTTGATCCTTAATAATCCTTGATTTATTGGCAAGGTGAATTTTTTCAATAGCGATCAAACCCCCAAAAAACACCCAGGGCAGGATGCTAGCACGAAAACCGTCCAGCCCAATGTTATAGACGAAGGGTAGCAACCAGTCCGCCAAGAACCCCGCCATGATACAGCCTATGAGTCCAAAAAAAGTTCCGTAAGAATATGCCTTGTCGAACCCTTCGGGAAGATGCTCCATTAAATACCATGCAAGTCGCCCGATCTCGAAAAATAACCACACACAACAGAGCAACCCCAAAACACCTGTTTGGGCGATAATATCAACGTATTGATTGTGAGAACTAAATTGCACGTAAAAACCGCGAATCCGAAATAGGGGAACATACCAGTAATAATTTGCAAAACCAAGCCCCAAGATTGGGCTGATCTTACTAATCTCCAAGACGATCCGCCAGGCATCCACACGCGTATCCCAGCTATACTGATCTGAGGCGATTAAGTACTGCACCAGCGATATTGCCCCGATCAGCATAAACGGTATTGCAAAGCGCACCACCTTTATATATTTCAATCCTACGGCAATAACCACAACGAGCGCCGCCGGCACCCAGCCCGATTTCCAATCATTCTGTTTCACCATTGCTACATAGAACGTTAAGAGAAGTCCGATCAATAATAGCCACCTGAACCGCCGGCTCAATGTACCGTTAAAGAGCAATTGACCGATCATCAGAGCCACGAGCCAGGTCCACAACATGCTTTGCGCTGTAAATCCTTGACGATAAAATTGACCTATCGGTAAATCGAATGCCCTGATCAGAACAAGCGGCATGCTTAATCCGATGAAACCCCAAACAATGATTTCCAACCATTTGGTATTCTGTATCAAATGCGCGGTTGCCAGCATAAACCCCAGTGAAAGCGCAAATACGGCAAAGCCTCCCAGTTGCGCATCTAATGGAGCCTGATTCGCAAATTGAAGCCAGGGAATCTGCCCCATCCCAAATGCAAGAATCGAAACAAGGATGAATAACACTGTGGGTAATACGATCCGGGATTTTATTATGTTAAACTGTCTTTCAACCACGACCATATTCAATAACCACAAGACCAACATAAGCGCGATTACGAAAATTGTTGCATTCACCCCGCCCGGGCCTGAAAATGGAACAAACATACTGGCAAGCAACAGGAAAACGAATCCGATCCTAATCTGCCTTATAAGCAGCAAAAGGATTGTCGCTCCACCCAGCAACGCCAGCAATAAAACGAACAGGCGCTGTGTTCCCCAGTACGAAATTATCGTGCTGGTTAATACGATCAAAGTAATAATCCCGAATTGCACCCATTGTTTATTAATGGACAACTTCCAATGGTGGGAGAGGATTTTCAAATTAACATTCATTTCATTGCATCTCGTTTGATTGTTTGGGTATCAGGTCTTTCGTTCAATCCCGCAATATCGAACAACCACTTCTCGATTTGATCCAACATTTTTGACTCCGAGAAGTTCTTTGTGATAGTGTCTCTTGCTTTCTGAGCAATGCGGTGGCGCAACTCAGGATCCAAAATTAACCTTTCGATTTCTCTAGCAAGGTCCCAGGAATCTCCAGGGGTAAACAGGAGACCATTTTCTTCATCGATGATTACCTCGTTTGTACCTCCAAATGGAGTGGATATGACCGCAAGCCCGCTAGCCATACCTTCCAGAAGAACACGGGAGAGTGGCTCCTCCCATTCCGAAGGTACGAGCAATATATCCGCTTCCTGATATAAGGAGGATGTCTCTTCTGAAGGCACACGTCCAAGAAAACGTATCTTATCGGACAACCCAAATTGAATGGTCATACGTTTCAAGATGTTCTCATATTCTTTCGATCCAGCACCAGCAACATTGACCGATAACTCGTTATATCCTAATTCATGAACCAATATCCGAATCGCCTTTATCGTCGTTTCTATCCCTTTTTCAGGAGCAAGTCTTCCTACGAAGAGAATAGAGATTTTCTTATTTCCAGCATTATCCCGAGCTGCCGAACGACCATACGTAAACGACTGGATATCGATCCCGCTATGTATTATTTTCGCATGCCTTATAGGAATCCCAGACTCAATCAGGGTTTGTCGCGTCGCCCAACTAACACAATACGCGTGCTCAAACGTTGGCAAAGACGAAGGCATATCACGAGCCAGTAACTTCAGCGCAAGCACCCCGATCGCCCGCTTGGGCAGGCGGGAAAACCAATGCCTACCCCGCGCTAACCAATACTCTTGATGTTGGCTCGGAAGCGTGGGCCAAAAATCGGCAAAACGATATAACACCCTGCCCGGACAATATACTTCAGCAGATACCGCCAATGAACGGTTCATATTCCACATCCCCCAGATGAAAATGATGTGTGGTTTGAAGTCTCGAATGACTTCCCTCAACACATTCAAATTGTATCTCTCTCGATATGCTCGAAAAAGAAAAAAATTTACGCTGTGAAGCCAAGGGTTCAGGTCCATCTCCAAGTAAAGGGACCGTAACACGTTCTTTGCTTGAATGTTCGATTTCATGGATTTATACCTGCTTGTTAAGACCATGGTCTCGTGCCCTCTTTTCAACAAGCCTTCTACAACTCGCTGACAGGAGAGTTCCTGTCCGCCAATATGATGAGGAGGATAAAAATTGGACAAGAAAAGAATTCGCAAAGGATATTATCCAATACTCTTTATCGGATCAAAACAAGAGAATAATATTTACACCATAAGTGAAGCAAAATACTCTTCCACTTTATTTACCATGATCTCGATGGAGAATTGTTCCTCCACGGTACCGCGAGCAGCTGATGCTAATCGCTTGCGTAGGCGGGGATCGGATGCCGCTAAAGCGATTTTTTCCGCGAGCATTTTTGAGTCCCCTGCCTCGAACGACAATCCATTTACGCCATCATGAAGAATTTCAGGTGTTCCTCCCGCAGTGCTACCGATCACCAACAAGCCACAAGCCATTGCTTCCTGCACTATACGAGGTAAGGCTTCAGGTCCTGTGGAGGGGAACACCAAAACATCATATGATCTCAATAACTCCGGCATTCTCTCTCGGGGAACGCGCTCTCTGAATGACACGTAGCTTTCAATCTGTGTTTGGCGGATCCGTCTTTTCATATGTGCGACGTATTCAGGATGTCCGGCTCCCACCAGAGACAGATGTATATTTCGAATACCAAGTCTGTTGATCAAGTGATCGATGGCATCCAGCGCAGAAAGTACTCCTTTATGTTCCCAAAAACCACCTGCGTAAATCATCTTAAGATGCCCGCCATCGGCACGGTGGATTGCCTGAGGTGAAAATACCTTGGTATCTACTCCATTGTAAATTACGTCAGTGTGTTGAGGAGAAACTCCAACTTGGTCGATCATGCGATTCTGGATATATTTGCTGACACACAAAACACGATCGAACCTTGGCGTTCGGCTAGCGGAACCTGAAAGTAAAGCCTTTTGAACAAAAAAACTTATTGCCTTTTTAGGAAGGCGCATCCACGTTCGTCTCGTTGGAGTGCTCCAATAAGAGATATGTGCATCCATCTCAATCGGCCAGAGACTGGCAATATAATAGACAACTTTCGTTGGAAGGTATCGCTCTGCATCCAACGCTACCCTTCGCGACATATTCCACAACCCGTGTATGAATATGAAATCTGGCAAGAAATCAAATATTGACTGCTTCAGGAAGCGCTGATTTTCAAATTCATGCCAGCGTTCCAATAGAGCATAATGCGGGTGGTAAAAATCACGATCCGGGCTTTGAAGATGGAAAACCCTTTGTACCCCATCTTCTGGAGAAGTGATTCGTTCTCTTTGGTGCCGGCTGGTCATTACCAATACCTTGTGACCTCTATCTTTGAGCTGGGCAACAACATCGAAGGTCAATTGGGGCCAGCCTCCCATTTCAAGTGGAGGATAGTAATTTGTAATAACCAATAATCGCATTAACGTATCTTATAAATGAAAGATCAAGAAATGTATTTGTACGGGCAATGCTGAAAACGAACAATCCTGCAGACACGCACAGCAGCATTTTGAGCTAGGCAGTTTTTAACTTTTCTCGTAACACATCATAATATATATTTTCGAGGAGCTCCGAATATTTGTTCCACGAGTGTTGTTCAACCGCTCTCTGACGGGCGTTACGAGCCAACCGTTTTCGCTCATCATCGTCTACCAATATCTTGATGATCGACTCCGCGAAGCCTTCAACATTACCTGGCTCGACTAATACACCAGTAAATCCATTTTGAATCACCGAAGCAGACTGGTAAACGTTAGTTGTGACAATTGCTTTTCCAGCAGCCATATATTCGAATAGCTTTAAAGGGACTCCTGTTCCTCCATCTTGTGCCGAGAGTGCGGGAATTGGTGCAACAGCCACATCCGCAACCGAAAGTATTTCAGGAATCTTCTCATGCTCAATCAAACCAACCATAATCACAGATCGTTCAAGCCCAACTGCCTTAACTCTTTGCTCAAAATGCACGCGATTCTGACCGTCCCCGACAAGAATCAACTTGGTTTGAGGGAGGCGATTCACAACTTTTATAAAACTTTCAAGCAGGAGATCGAGGTCGTGCCATCTGTAAAACCCCCCTATCCAAATGATTATGGGTTCCGTGTTGAGGTTAAATTTCTGTCGAACTTTTTTCGTATCAAAATGGCGGCCAAATGCAGCCACGTCAGCTGCGCATTCCAGAGTAACGGTCTTTCCTGGAGTCAAGTTCCATTTTTCTATCATATGTATTCTCAGTTGCTCCGATACACAAATAATTTTATCTGCGCGCTCAAAACAATACCTGGTTTTCATTCTGAAAATTTCTCGTTGCAGCCCTCTAATCGGTCTACCTTGCGCCTTGCTTTGATCAAAAAAATCTGCATTTACCTCAAGAATGAACGGGACACCCAATTTCTTGCTGGCTAATGCACCTCCAACGGCGATACCGTTATACCGCTCATGGATCAATTGGATATCGTTGAGGTTATCGCGAGCAGCGTTAAACATGCGATAGTCATCGAAAAGTGATAAGTACGGTAATCGTAACGAACTTTGGAGTCTTCGGACGCCACTTTCGAAAAGTCTTAGGAATCTCCCTTCCCGCTTTCTTGTTCTCGCGAAATGTTCCTCGCCAAGTCGATTGCCAACAACAGCATCAATGTTGTCAGTGTATATAACCCGCTTCTTCGGGTATAACGCCATTAGCGATGCGAAATGACCTCTTTCCTGCAACCCTCGCAATGTATGCAAGATATGAAGTTGGGCGGCATAAGATTTTGAAAAATCTGTACCGATATTTTGAAACAAATACGCAATTCGTAATTTTTTATCCGTTGAAATGTCGGTCATGAATTCTCATTTATATAAATAGCTAATGCCTATTAATTTTCTAATCGAGCCCACTTTAAATTAGGCACATACACACCACTCGCTTCTTCATACCCCAAACTCAAGCCTTCCACTTCAAACCAAGGAGAATGCTTCAATGCCAATGGGACGCCATCGATTGACGACATCATCAGCTTAGCTTCAATTGCATAAGCACCGCTGGCAAGTTGTAGCGGGTCGACCGCAACTGAGATCACCCCATTTCCGCTGAGATCTTCTAAATGCTTTCCGTAGTCGTTCGTACGAATCATGAAACATGTTGTGCCATCTGAACGCGCGATCCGCAATACCAGGTTGGGCTGGTGAATCGGCTGCTTCGCTTCATAATGGACGCGAATTTCGATGGCGTCATCATAGCGGAATTTCTTTCCATCCTCGCCATTGAGCGAACGAATCTCGACATTTGTAAAAGTTACGGAGGCTGAGTCGTTAGGTCCCTGCTCGTCAAGCAACCCCCCGGCCTTTGTAATTGGGTTCTGAAACATCCAGCTTTCATAAGCGCTTATCGTATGGATTGTATCTCCGTATGCTTGTATCCGACCATGGTTCATATAGATCGCCGAATCACAGACACTTTTCACCAGGTATAAATTATGTGCAACGAATACGATCGTTGTTCCCAATTTCCTTAGTTCTGCTATCCTTCCCGCGCATTTTTGGCGAAATTGGGCATCTCCCACTGCCAGCACCTCATCTACTAATAGTACATCCGGCTCGATGTGTGCCGCCACGGAAAACCCCAATCGCACGTACATACCGGAGGAATATCGCTTTACTGGTGTGTCGATAAATTTTTCTAGTCCGGAGAAGTCCACAATTCGATCAAAAGAGCGGGAAATCTCTCGGTTAGACAGGCCTAAAATTGCCCCGTTTAAAAAGACATTTTCCCGACCAGTGAGATCAGGATGAAACCCCGCTCCTAATTCTATCAAAGCGGCAACACGACCTTTGATATTGACAACACCGGAAGTCGGATGAGTAATTTTCGCCAGCATTTTGAGGATTGTTGTTTTCCCCGCTCCATTCGGGCCAATCAATCCAAGGGAGTCGCCTTTATTTAATGTAAAACTTACATCTTCCAAAGCCCATAGTTCTCTTGATTCATCCACAGCCTTAGTGAATGAACGCAACTGTTGTTTCACTCCACCGGTAATTGCTTCCCGGAAGCTGGTAATACCGGCACCTAATCTGTATCGTTTGGAAACGCGATCACATTGGATAATGGGATTCACAATACTTCTCCTAAATGATATCTGCAAACGAAATTTCTAATTTCTTAAACATCATGTAGCCAAAGAGGAAAATCAAAATGGCTTCCAAGCCAGCGATTCCCAAATACATCAAATTGGGTTGCTGGCCAAATAGAATAATTTGACGATATGCAGTAATTATTCCAGCCATGGGATTCAGCATATATAGGGTTAGGTATTGTTCAGGGATGATCGTGATCGGATAAATAACAGGTGTTAGATATAACCAGATCTGCAAACCGAGCGGAACAATGAATCGAAGGTCACGATACAGGACGAGCAGCGCTGAGCCCGCAAACGCAATCCCCAAAATCAAGACCAGTTGAAGTATGAGTACGAGAGGCAGCCAAAGTGTCATCCAGGTGAGTTCAATGCGATAATAAAGTAATAGAACCGCAAAAACTGAGGATGCCACCATGAAGTCAAAAAAGCTCGCACCAACAGCACCAATCGGCAAGATCTCTCGCGGGAAGTATGTTTTGACGACTAAGTTGAGATTGTTCACCAGACTTGGCACACCAAAAGAAATTGCAGTTGCTAGTAACGTCCAAGGCAATAGCGCTGTGTACGAAAACAATGGGTATGGAATTCCATCGGTAGGAACTTTGGCGAAGCGCGAAAAAACGAGGGTAAAAACAATCATCATCACTAACGGCTGTAATATCGCCCACATAACTCCTAAGAGTGATTGTTTATAGCGAACGCGGACTTCCCTAAGACCCCAGACCAGCACAAGTTCGCGATACCGATATAACTCATTAATATAATCTGATAACAAATTCTTACTCCTTTAAAAATCGAATTTTCTAACTCAAGTGAACTGTCGTTCAGGTCGGTGGGCTTGTATGATTTGCCAATTACAGTACGCCCAATTTCAATAATCTCCTTCAACAAGACCACTCAAATCAATCACTAACAGAATTCAGGTTTTTTTGAGGCTTGGAAGAACAGCGTGTTTGGTTTAAGAAGTAATACATTCCAGACAAACTTCGTGATTGCCATCGTAATTAAAGCTTAAAACGACTGGATTCGAACAAGGTTTTTTTTACTTCGGGGTATCTGACGGTAAATTTATTATTATTCGATTAACCCCACAAGAGGCAAGTATTCGTCTTTTACCTCTTCAATAAGCGATACGCTGCAAACAGCCCAAACAGCAGAATTATGGCTGGCAATGCTCCAGCAAAAATGGAAAGTGCCGGATTGCTCTTCTGCATGGACGGCGCAGAAAGGATCACCTCATTGTTGTTAACTGGTGATGCAGATGGTGGATTTTGGGATTGAGGCAGAGTAGGATCCGCGTTGGTCGAAATTCCAGTCGATGCGGATTGCAAAGGTAATGGTATAATTGCCACTTCGGGCACATCGAGAATAGAATAGGAAAACCAGATGCCGCTCATTCCGTCACCAGGATCTTCCCGCCAAAGGACCAACAAAACATTACCCTGAACAACCACTGCCCTCACATCATGAGGAGCAACGGACGTCACGATCCGATCAGGAACGCCCCATAACCCATCAAAGTATCTGCTATGCCAAATACCACCTATTGGATTAGATCCACTTAAGCCGGTATCGATTCGCATAACAAACAACCCGTGAACCCCTCTTAAACTGTCGGTTGCCAGGGCATGTTCTCCGCTCCTTCCGTTGAGAAGAGGGAAGGGATTACCGGGACCAGTCCATGAAAGTCCACCGTCATTCGAAACCATTGATCGCATAACTGGGCGGCCTTGCCCAACATACTGCCCGGCGTACGGATTGCCTCCATTATAAAGGATGATAATATCTTTTCCGTTATCTACTAATGCCGGGTATGAGGGTCCCCAATACTCCGGAAGCTCGATTCGACTATCTAGATTAAGAGGCGTACTCCACCTTAAATCCGGCATACTGTAGTTTGCGAAATATAGCACTTGATCGATAGCCGAGGTATTTACCACACTCCAAGCTGCGCGCACTTGGCGGTTCGGTCCCATAGCTAACCGCAGTGTATTTGGCACCAAATCGTAATCATAGGTCAAATAGATTGCGGATGGTTCAGACCAGTTTTCACCGGCATCCGGTGAAGTTAAATAATACACACCGGGACCATCCTTGTTACCGCTGTAAATAATTACAAGATTACCCTGCTCGTCGCCCGTGATCGCAGCCGAGTTAGAGGTTGAGTTCAATCTGTATGAACCCCCTCCGACGAGTAACGGGGGCGTCCAAGAAGCGGCAAGGTCTGCAACTACGGCGTCAGCCTTTGAATAATAGATGCCACTACCAATCCCCGTTGGTCCTTCAAAAATTATATGCATCACCCCATTAACATCCAAATGTACGCCTAATAGAGTCGCGTCGCCGTTAGGTGCAATTAGGATATCAACTGGCCGAGTCCAGCCTCCCTCAAGCGACCATTGACGATATACAATTGCTTTATCTTTAACACCGGAAACAGATTGGCTCGCAAATGCATGTACCACGCCAGTCTGGTCCGCCAATAAGAAGGGTGTGTATGTATCGTCAAGATAACCAGGGACGCGGGCATCCGGAGCCCAACCAGTCACAGTACTGGCTTGTGCCTGAATACCACCCGCTGCAGATATCAGTGGAACCAAAAAAGCCCCAAGTACAACGATTAATTTCCGAGGGGTCATCATTTCTTTACGGATCTACGCCTAAAGACTAGTAGCAGTGAAATAATGATAACAGCGATTAGAGAAACACCAACAAGATTCTTTAGGAAAGCAGTATTGGATGAAGTACTGGCGTTTACACGTTCGACATCCGTAGTGGGCAAGGCTGTTGGAGGTAGAATATTCTCTTCATCCACGCTTGTAGCGGGAGTGGGGAGTAAGGGAGCCACCGACTGGACACCAGTGACCTGCTCACCTAAGGATCGGCTGAATATATAAATCTGATCCCGCGTTTCCGACGTGGGATTGGCATATCCAGTCAGAAGGAATACACCCAAAAAACCTGTAGATGTAATCTCAGCTGATAAGTTGTAATTGATCTCTTGTCCAATTACTGCAAACGACTTTTCCGTTTCGGGTTTCCAATTCAATCCATCCCATCGAATGTCACGCAGGATAACATCTTCTTGATTGGCTAATCGTTCTTCGGTCGTTCTGGTTAATTGGATGAAATGTAATACGCCTTGCCCATCGGCTGCCACAGTGACATATGAGCCGCTTGTATTTACTCCAGTAATATTATTCGGAGATCCCCACGTCACCCCGCTATCCTGTGACAACAGCGATAGATTTGCAAATACCAATCCATCGTATGCCTGCCAGAGCACATGAACGGTTTGATCGGTGTTACAAACAACCCGTTGCCATTGAATTGCCTCTTCAGACAATACCTGCGCATCACTCCAGGATGCGCCCCCGTCTACCGACCGCGAATAATACAGACCAACAGATTGACCAAAGCGCTCGGTGCCTCGTACAAAACTCGCATGCAATACACCATCACCGCTAAGACAGATTCTAGGTTGTTCAACCTTTTCCCATCCAGCGGATACGGCATCGAAAACCTGGCTGGGTAATGACCATGTGATACCGTTATCGGTTGATTGAACAATGTAAATACCCCTATTCTCATTGACCGGCACGGCGTAAATAGAAACAATCCTGCCGGATCCATCCGTGAGGATATCGGGGCTCGTATTTATCTGCGAGGCTGATGGTAAAACCTTTGGTATCGCCCACTCGGATACAGAACTTGCTTTTTCCAATTTAGCCCAACTAAAAAGAAGATCGCCCGTTCCCTTATCGATCCAGGAAAGGAGCAGACGCTCCAGTGAGTCTACCTCGAGGGAGAGTTGAGCGGGAAACTCACCCGAAAAAGATATCACGGTAACAGGTTTTGACCACTGGGTGCCGTTCCATCTGGCGTATAAAATACTTTTCGATGAGTCACCCTCCCCTTCCATAGCAGATTGAACCCATACTGCATGAATATATCCATTAGCATCTGGTGCAGAAGCAAAATCGGATATATTAATCGGTTCTTCTGAGTTGCTCGGAAGGATTTCCGGTTCTGCCCACAGGGAGGAAGGGGTAAACCACCTTTCAACGGGCTCCAATAGCCGGGAAAGGTACCATATGTCACCCCCAATTCCTCCGGTTTGCTCACATCCGATCACATACAGCCGATCTTCCAAAACAAGATCATAACGACAGCCCAGCAAAACAGGGTCAAATGTCAATGGATCTGTAAAAGCAGGAAGTTGAGTTTGCGCTTGAGGCGCGCTCCATTGCTTGCCATTCCATGCCACCATTACTGAATTCACCTGACCTGTCAAAGCCGCCAGCATGTAACCATCACTCCGTGCAGTTAACGTAGAGGTCACAGGACACTCAGAACTGCCACCCAGCACAGCTACTACTTCACTCCAAGTTTGCCCATGATCTTCAGACCACTGGCTATACACGGTGCATTTGCTCGAGCCGAGTTCGCCCACCTGCCAGACCAGCAAAATATCGTCTTCAAATGAAGAAACATTTAGATTGAATGGTGTCAGACCCTTGGTATCTTCAGGACCTTTAACCTGCTGAACCGCATCCCAACTCGATCCGGAATCTGTGGATTTCGTCATGAAAACGCGTTTTAAGGCTCGCACATCCCAAGTGACATAGACCTGCACTTCCTCCTGGTAATCAGCTACTGCGATTCGAACAAAGGAGTCATTTAACGACACAGACCGGAAATAATCGGTTTCATATAATTTTGCTGGTTTGGTCCAAAATCCACCGCCGATATTGGAGTGCAGATAATATATCCCCACAGGAAAGGCCGTATCGGCAACATTACTGATGAAAGTCGCATGCAGAATGCCGCGCGAGTCCAATTTAACATCAAAATTTAAAACATCTCGAACGAGCCGAGTGTTCAATTTCCACCGGTTCGGGTTTGCCAGATCCTGCGGGGTTGCCTGCCCGTAAAAAAGACTTGATTCCTCATCGATCCAGAACATGTGAATTGAACCGGATGGATCAGCGAGGAAGACGGGCGGTGGGACATCAATGACAGCCTCCAGCGCAGACTCCGTCTTGGCAGAGCCGACGGGGGGATCGCTCGGCAGAAATGGAAAATCCACAGTTTGGGGTGGTGTCCACGTACTTCCCTCATCAGCGCTCTGGCTGTATTTATAACCGTCGATACTGTTTTCCCAAATTGCATGCAGCGTTCCCTTGAAATCTCTCACAAGGATCGGATTGATCGCTGAACCGGAGTTGGATACATTCACCGGCACTGACCAATCGCTGTTTGACTGTGCATAGCTGTGCGAAACTGGTGCGCCAAGAATTCCATACAACAGCACAAAAACTATTAAGGCATGTATTAATCGTTTCGTTAGTTTCATAATCATATCGCCAGTAAGATCAAGTTTATTTTGAATACCCGAGCAGGTCCAGAGCAAGAGTTGCTTTCTCAGCCAAATCATTTCTTCCCTGTGTTCCCCACCACCAAACAAAGATATCCAACTCACTGCGAGCCTCGGGAATCTGCGTAAGGTAGGGTCTCGCTTTTCCATTTTCACCAAGCCATACATAACAATACCCCAACGATTTGACAATACCCCTGTGATCGGGGGATTGTTTGCGGGCGGCTTCCAAATAAGCGCAACCCGAGGTGAAGTCTCTCCGCAGCATCGATATCAGGCCGAGGCGGTGATTCGCCGTTCGATTGGAGGGATCAGCCTCCACCGAGGCAAGAAACGAGGTTTCTGCATCCTGTAATTTTTCGACGATGTCCGCTTCTGCCCACTGGTTGGTGGGAAAACCCGCCAACTCGACTTTCGCCATCTGCACCGCGCCGAAGTTCGAAAACCAGACGGATCGAATGGCGTTGTGATAGATCAGAATCAAAGCAAGCATCGCAACGCCAGCAACAACCAACAGAATCATGTCCGTGCCGTTCCGATGGATCGCGCCTTGATAAATTGATGTCTGTCTCGATGAACCGGGAAGGACACCAAGCAAAGCGACCGAAAGAATCGCGCCGCTACCTTGAAAGAGATAATCGTCCACAATTCCATGCACGAAAGCGAGAATCAGGGCACCAAACACGACCCAATGGAGCAGCTTGTCATCCAGTGTGTTGGCAATCGTAATGGATTGTGAAATACGCCAAATGCTCAACAAATACATCAACAAGAAGGCAATGCCGCCGACCATTCCAAGTTCGATGAACACATCCAGGAACAGGTTGTGCGAATTAGGAACATTATAGTTTGGAATGCCCAAAAGATAGTGGGAATATAGTCCGGGAAACGATTCCAATCCTGCCCCAATGACGGGAAATTCTGGTACCAGATACAGGCTCCGCTCGAATAATTCAGCGCGACTGCCGTTACCAAAATAATTCGACCCTGAAACACTCTCTCCCGACCTTGCAGGTCCCGCATATAAAAAGAAAACCACCGCAGCCAGAAAAGTCATAACGACGGCAGGAAATAGTGAAACTTTTATAGGGTTGAACTTCGATGCGCTGAACTTGACACCTATCCACAATAACCATACCAAAACCAAGACGGCAATTGCCATCAAAACTCCGCGCGAGGTTGCCATTACTATTGTTGAGAGGAGAATCAGCAATCCTAACGATATCAATCGGGTGGTTAGGGAAAAAGGTCTCAATTTCTTTTCTGGGTGCAAGAGTAAATAAAATCCAAATAGTGACGCGATCGCGGAAATACCGGCAATGTAGTTTGGGTGAATCGCTCTCCATCCCAATTCGGGTCGGGCTAACACGATCAGCCGACCGATCTGGTTGACAAGTTCGATCTTGCGGGGATAGGTAATGAAATCATAGGTTAGAAAGAAATACAATGCCGCAACGATACCGCCGCTGAAAAATAATCCCGCAACCCAGATCCTGTTGCGCCGCGGCTGGGAGGATAGAACATAATAGAGAATCACGCCTGCGACAATGGCAAGAAACTTATGCAGTGCACCACTTGCATCGTATGCCGTCCAGGATCCTATGGCAGCAAACAGCAAGTACGTAGCGAGGAGCGCGTCAAGTTGCGTACGTCGGAACAATCCTTCGCCTACCGAAAACCTGAAGCCACAAGGGATCAGCGCTACGACGATCGCCCAGGCGCCTATTTGAGGAGCGAGGCACAAAGCCACTCCGCTCACAACTACGATCGAAAGTTCAGCAAGGGCAAACGCAGGGTCTTTTACTGTCGCGCGCCACGAGGCCACATTCATTTTTCTGCGAAGAAAGCGTTCGACTACCCCGCCCCACCCACTGGTGCACCTTCGTCTGATGATGCCCAGAAGAGGTGTTGCAAGCCAACATTGAGCGCGGTCTTCATCGTTGACCAATCGTACATCAACATTTTGAGGTAGGTAATGGCGGGACCCGGGCGGAATGCCCATTCGCGGAAGGCGCGCTTCTGCCAGTACAACAATTTTTCCGCAGGCATGTTCGGGTAATCGAGTACGGTGCCTTTGTCCATATCCACTTGCTCCCAGCGTGTGCCGGGGCGGAACCATTTATTCTTGACAACCTCGAAGAAGAATGGCGTTCCGGGATACGGTGCGGCGACATGGAATAATGCAATGTCGAGTGGAAGTTTCTTCGAGAAATTGATGGTATCGCGGATGGTCGCCTCTGTCTCACCGGGCAAACCGATGATGAAGTAGCCCCAGTTCATGATGCCGGCTTTCTTTGCCCAGCGAAGTGCGCGTTCGGCTTTATCGGGGTAGGCTCCCTTACGCGCATGTTTGAGGATCTGCTCGTTCCCGCTTTCGATGCCCCATGAGATGAGTCGGCAACCTGCCTTACCCATTAACATCAGCATCTCCTCGTCCACATAATCGACGCGGCTGTTGCACGTCCACTTGATGCCGATCTTTTCGTCGATCATCATTTTGCAAAGCTCGACGACTTGATCACGGCTCACCGTGAACAGGTCGGCGTACATGTGGATGTTGTTGATGCCCAGCTTTTTGAGGTACCACAACTCCTCCATGATGAGTTTCGGTGAGCGCAGGCGGGTGGCATATTGATAACTCACATGCTTGATGCAGTACGTGCATCCTGCTGGGCAGCCGCGGCTGGTAACGATGAAGGTGAAGGGACCTTTGATGAGCGGCATACGATAGGTCTGCAACGGCAGGAGTTCATGCATCGGGACGGGCATATCATCCAGATCCGCGATGAACGAGCGCGGGAAGTTCAGGACGATCTCATCGCCTTTGCGCCATGCGATGCCCTTGATGCCGTGCATGTTGACGCTTCCATCGCCATTGAGAGAGGGCTTATACATCGGGTCGTGTTTATTGAACATCTTCACGATCTCCGGCGACCGTTGATCGATCTTGCCTTCGAGGTGGTCGAGCAGATCGCGGATGGTGAGATCGGGTTCGCCGACAAGGGCAAAATCAAGGCTGGGATACGGGCGCATCGTTTCGACGGGGATGGGTGTGATGTGCGTGCCGAAGGCGATGGTCTTCGCCCCGCGCGCGTGCGCCAGGAAACAACCGTAAATATCGTTTTCGAGCGTTGGCGCGGTCATTTGCGTCAAATAATATTTCGGCTGGTACTTGTCGAGTAATTGAGTGAATTCGGGCCAGCCCATGCGTTCAGCGTTGCAATCCACCACTTTAACTTTGTAGACGGGATGCAACAATGCCGCCATCTGCGCGAGCGAAACCTGGGGCCATACCATGTTCTCGCGCGTGCGCCGACCGACGCGATGCTGTGTGCGGATCCATAACCCACCGTCGGGGGTGGGAGGATTCACAAGCATAATGTCAACAGCCTCGGGGGAGCGCGAAGCGGTAAGCAATCCTTCATGGACGATCGCGTCCGCGTTGGGGAAATCCGCCGTGCGTAATTTCGGAATGTTCCGCGCGCCAAGGTTCACAGACTTGAGGTCTTGTTCTTTATTTTCCATTTCAATACTCCTTCTCTCTGCCTATCTGCCCATATCCTGTTTTGTGAGCGCCTCGCGCTGGCTGAGCTCTTCGAGAATGCGAAGCAACAGCCAATACACAACCAGTTGTATCCCAGCCAAAAAGATCATCGCACAACCAAGCAAATAAAACCACAATCGTTCGATCTCCCAACCGCGCAGACCCAACACAAGGCTCGCAACACCGACGCCGAGACCCAACAGCATTGCAATTATGCCCATCCAGCCAAAATGTTGATCGAGCGGATTTTTGAATATTGGTTTACCGAACAGTCCCTGCTTGATCGGTTTTTTGTAAAAAAGTGCAACGAGGTAATTGAATGTGATGCCAAGTGCAAAAATGTTGATGCCCGCCACAGCCGAGATCATGCCGAGGAATAAAGCCGCGACACTTACCGAATTAAGAGTGGTCACTCCATTCAAACGTGCGATGATGAGACCGAGCGCAACCAAACCCGAAATTCCCAATGCCGCCAAACCGATCAACCCAAGAATGCGCACGGGATTGTAGGACATCGCCGTCCACACCATGCTTTGGAGAAAAATGCGCCCATCGCGAATCGCGCTCAACTTCGACCTGCCCACCCGTTCACTGTAAGGGATCGGCACTTCTTCGATTTTGATCCCCTCGTGCAACGCGCGTGTGCTCATGACCGGGGTTAGATTCAGACCATCGGGTAATGGATAAATATGCTCCAAAATTTCTCGCTTGAAGACGCGCATCCCGCTCGCGCTGTCGGTGACTCGATGCCTGCCCAGGATGGTCAGCAGTGTCGCAAAGATGAAATTGCCCACGCGTCGGACCAGGGGCATCTGACTCGCCTCCCCAGCCATGCGCGAGCCGATGACGAGGTCGTGCCCGTTCATCGCCGTCTGGCAGAGTTTTGGAAAATACTCCGGCGGGTACGTTCCATCGGCGTCTAAAAACCCGATCAATTCGCCCTTCGCCTTCGAGAAGCCGGTCTTCAATGCCGCACCGTAACCTTTGTTCTTGGGGTGACGAATCAAAGTTACACCTTTGATCTTGGAGGCAACCTCGCCGGTTCGGTCGCGCGAGCCATCATCCACGACCAGCAGTTCCAATTGTTTTACACCCACTTTCTTCAACGCAGGTTTCACCGCGAGCACGCGTTTCGCGATCTCGGTGATCCCGTCTTCTTCATTGTATGCTGGTATGACTACCGATAAGATCGTCATGCACTTCCTCTCGACTACAAGTGGTAAATTCGCCGTTCAGGGTTTACAGCGCTTCCATCGATCGTTCGGATGGGTTTCGCAGGCACGCCTCCGACCACTGTATGCGGCGGCACATCCTGGGTGACGACCGCGCCGGCGGCGACGATCGCGCCCTTGCCCACGCGCACTCCGTCTGTGATGATCGAGCCGGCGCCAAGCCAAACGTCATCTTCGATGACGATCCCTTCGGCTGTGATGCCTTGTTCCACGAACGGACGATTTGGATCATCAAAGACGTGGTTCACAGCGATGATTTGCGTGAACGGCGAGGTGTAAACCCGGTCGCCGATCTCTACACCACCCTGCCCGCGGATGATGGAGTACTCCCCGACAAGGCTGTCACATCCAATTTTGATTCCGGAGTGGGGCATCCCACGGAAGTTGTACACGTGTAAAACGGCGCCGTGCATTACGATGGTGCCGCGTCCGATTTCGATTCCGTTGGGGCAGGCGTGCAAATACGTCCCGTGGTCCAGATACGAACCGTGTCCCAATTTGATGAAATTCGCAAAGCGCATCCGCACATTGTTCTCGATCGCAGCAAAGCCGTCCATTTTCAGGATCAACTTATACAGCAGACTGCGAATCGCGATCCCAACAATGGTTGGGATCCACCCGAACATCACGATGAAAAACTGTTCATAGAAATAGCGGGTAACGGAGGATGCCTGACGGCTCAGATACAAGCGGATGTTTGCGAGCATGCTCTTCGATGGTCGATTTGTGGCGTGCTCCGCCCTCTCGACATGAATGCGAGTTTCAGAAGTGTTCGGATTGACGGGCGGAAACAGCACGTAGTATATAATGAAAGCATGTTTCCTGCCGTTTTTCTGGACCGCGACGGCGTCCTCATCGAGAACCGCGCTGACTACGTCCGTGAATGGTCTCAGGTCGCGGTCTATCCCAAGACGTATTCCTCATTGATAAGTATACAAAATGCCGGTTACAAAATCGTTATCGTAACGAACCAATCTGCCGTCGGGCGAGGGATACTCGCCTTGCAGACCGCGCACGAACTCAATCAGCGACTGGTTGAACTGATTCGGGAAAACGGCGGACGGGTGGACGGGGTCTACCTTTGTCCTCATCAACCGGAGGATGAGTGCGATTGCCGCAAGCCCAAGCCGGGCATGCTTTTGCAAGCCGCAAACGAGCTACGCCTTGATTTCAGCCGTTCGTGGTTGGTCGGAGATGCCTGGAGCGATATCCTGGCAGGGCAGGCAGTCGGTGTACGCGGAACGATCCTCGTTCGTACCGGTCGAGGTCAGAATCAATTAAGTCAATCTCATCCCGGTAATCTCGATTCATTTTTCGTCGCCACCGATTTGGCGCATGCCGCACTGATCATCCTTGCGAACGGTTCGCACTGACGCGCTCAGCCGTTACGTAAAACCTCCGCGGCGGGTTCATCGGCATGGTCGGGAAATACAATAACTTCGTCCGATGAATCCTTGAGTGCTTTCACGATCATATGTTCGAGCATCAGGTGGATATCCTCGACATGTTCGATGATATGACTATCCACATGAACATGAATATCAACCAGTGAAGCAAGACGGCCACCGTCGAAACCGGTGAAACCAACGGCCATCGCGTTGTGCCTGCGGGCTTCTTCGACCGCCTTGATGACATTTGTGGAGTTACCGCTGGCGGAAATGGCGATGACAACATCGTCCGCTTCGACCAAATTTGCCAGTTGAGCCGCGAAAACATTTTCATAGCCTTCATCGTTGGCATACGCAGAGAAGATCGCCATGTTATCCGTCAAGCCGATCACGCGGAAATGAGGGAGATTCGGCAGGCGGGTATTCTTGGCAAGATCGCAGACAAAATGACTGGCGGTCGAAGCCGAGCCTCCGTTGCCCATGATAAAAACCTGCCTGCCGGTCAAGCGGGCGGTCTGTAACGCGTCTACAACTTGAGCGATGCGTTCAAGGGGAAGACGATCAACCGTCTCCCGGTGCGTTGCGATATAAGAGCGTATCTGGTCCATCATGTCATCCTTTCCGTTAGGGTCACCTTCGATAATTGAAGATCACCTTGCTGCCATCCGATTCGAACTGGAAGGGTAATTCCTGCAACCCGTTCAAAGCTCGTCGGATCGCCAAATGTTTTTCATGCGGCGCACATAACAGGATAAAACCGCCGCCGCCGGCGCCTGTGATCTTGCCTCCGATCGCGCCGGCTTTTCGCGCTGCGTTGTAGATCTCATCGATCGTTCCGTTGCTGATCTGCCCAGCCATTCTTTTTTTCAACTCCCACGTTTGGTGAAACAGAGAGCCAAACGCATCGAGATTCCCATTCAGCAATTCCGATTTCGCTTGGTAGGCGATTTGCTTAATTTCTCTCAGGACGGTCAAACGGTCTTTGATGTTACTCTTCTGTTCCGACAGGACGGAATCAGCGCGGCGGCTGATGCCCGTGAAGAAGAGTAGAAAGCGGTCGTTGAGTTCGTAGCGCAGGTCCGCCTGTAATTCCAGTTTCTCAACCTGAACCGTCCCATCCGGGCAAAACTCGAAAAAACGCAGGTTTCCGTACGCCGCAATGTATTGGTCTTGAATGCCGATCGGCTTTTCAAGTTTACCGATCTCGATATCGCAGGCTTCCCGTGCGAGCCTTTCCTTTGAAACGATCTCTCCCAAATAGGTGTATAAGGCTTGCAAGGCGCCGACCGTCACCGTGCTGGACGATCCGAGCCCGGAACCTTCCGACGGGATGTCACCCATCGTCGTCACTTCGAGCCCTTGAGATACTCCAGTAACTCGCAATGCCTCCCGAATCAATTCATGGTGAATCTCGTCAACGCGATCCACCATTTCGGTTTGTGTATAACCGATACGGAGTTTTTTATCGAACCGCTTCTTCACCGTGACGAAGATGTACTTGTCTATGGCAGAACTCAGGACACATCCGCCTTCCTCCATATAAAAGGATGGAAAGTCGGTGCCTCCGCCAAAGAAACTGATTCGCAAGGGGGTTTGGACAATAATCAAGCGGCGCGCTCCGCTATTTTGAAATATTCGACGGTCTTTCTCATACCTTCATCGAGACTTACCGTAGCAGACCAACCGAGGTCCTTTCGCGCTTTCGACGCCTCAAGATATATGTGACGCGTCTCGCCGACCTTGGCAGGCCCATACCCGGCAGGCAGTGCGTACCCGGTGGCTTTTGCCAACGCCGTAAAAATTTGGTTCACCGAAGTAGGCAAGCCCCAGCCGATATTGTAAATGCCGGGTTGATGTTCAACGGTCGCCGCGAGATAGTTGGCGCGGGCGCAATCGCTCACATAGACGAAATCACGCGTCTGTTCGCCATCGCCATAGATGACCACCGGTTCGCCTGCCATCATCCTGCCGGTGAAGATGGCAACCACACCCGCCTCGCCATGCGGATCCTGCCGCGGGCCGAACACGTTCGGGTACCTTAATACAGTGTACTTCAGTCCATAGTTGACGTGGTACATGAACAGATAATGTTCCACCGTATGTTTGCTCGCGCCGTACTGACAGATCGGGTTGATGGGGTGCGCTTCGTCACAGGGAACGTATTCCGGTTCTCCATAGACCGCGCCGCCGGTCGAAATGTAAATGAAGCGCTTCACCCCGAACTCTTTAGCGGCTTCGATCAGGTTGATCGAGCCGAGGATATTGACGTCGGCGTCGAATAGCGGCTGAGCCACCGAACGGCGCACATCCATCTGAGCCGCGTGGTGGCTGACGAAGTCGGGGCGTTCCGCTTCGAAGATCTCGCGCACTTTGGGGTCGCGGATATCCATCTTGTAAAACTTCGCCGACGGGTTGAGGTTAGAAGCGCGCCCCGTAGAAAGATCGTCGAGAACAACGACTTCGAATCCGTTTTCAAGAAACACATCGACAACATGAGACCCAATGAAACCAGCCCCACCCGTAACAAGTATTTTTGGCATGTAAACCGTCCTTTTGGTGATTTTTTAGTACGCGCCGCGACCCATGAAAACCACGGGAATCGTCTGAAATAGTAGTTGCAGATCGAGCCAGATGCTCCAGTTACGGATGTAATACATATCCAACCGAACGCGTTCATCGTACGATACATCGGAGCGGCCGCTCACCTGCCACAACCCGGTCATGCCGGGGTTGACGGTGAGCAGATTCATGTCGAACTGCTTGTACATGGCAACTTCTTCCGGCGAGATCATCCGAGGACCGACGAGAGACATCTCGCGCTTCAGCACATTAAACAGCTGAGGTAATTCATCCAGGCTGAACTTGCGCAGGAATCCGCCGATCTTCGTAATGCGGGGATCATACTTCAACTTATGGTTCCTAGCCAATTCCTCTTGAAGTTCGGGGTGCTGTTTCAACACATCATCGCCGTTCACGACCATGGTACGGAATTTTAACGCATCGAACTGTCGTCCGTTCAATCCCATTACACGGCGCCTGTGAAGCACTGGACCCGGCGAGGTCAATTTGATCAACAAGGCGATAATCAACATCGGTACCAGAATCACGATCAACACGAGGCAGGTGATCATATAGTCCAGCAGGGTCTTGAGAACGATGTCGGTCCCGGTCAAACGTACCTTGTGGACCTGCACCAACGGAACATAAGCGAATTCGTCCACGGTCATGCCGGTGGTGATCACTTCGTACAACCCGGAGGACATCCTCAGGTTCACTTTATCGGAAACGCCGTATTTCTTGAAAATATCAAGGAGGTAATCGCGGGTGGAGATCGCGCTCGAGGCAAGGATCACTTCGCCAACATTGAATTGCTCGATGATCTCGCCCAGCTGGTCAACCGCGCCGAGATTGACAAGGTTATTGTACAACGGAGTTGTGACAGCAACCTTTTTATCTACAAAACCGACGATGTGCAAGCCAGACGTTTCCCATTTTTGCAGTTGCTCGGCAAGCCAGCGACCTTCCTGGTTCGCGCCGACGATCACTGCTGGGGTAAGGAAAAATCCCTGGCGTCTGAGATAGTAGATACACCGCCGAAGGATGAAGCGACCCACGGAGGCGAATACAAATGTGAATACCCACGCCATCAACAACCAACCGCGCGCGATCAACAACGAGGCTTGCAGGAAGCCGGCGATCACGATCAACATAAAGCCTACGGTAGATGATCGAAATACGGT
This sequence comes from Chloroflexota bacterium, assembly GCA_040753755.1. GTDB lineage: Bacteria > Chloroflexota > Anaerolineae > Anaerolineales > Villigracilaceae > Defluviilinea. The sequence goes on along the minus strand of JBFMDB010000019.1, from coordinate 33,502 downwards.
CGAATACTCGCGGGTTCCGCCCAGCAAATTCTGTTTCGAGTACAACCCATTGACGGAAAATATCACCAGCCACATAGCGGATGAAAAAGCGACAAATGTCCGGTAGTACTCCAGCGATACGTCGACCGTTTGGTCAAAGAAGGTGAATGCGGCGATCTCGAACCGTAAAAAATATGCAAGTTCAAATGCGATGTTGACCATAATGAAATCGGTAAGAATCAATGCGATCCGGTATATCCACCATTGGACGTGTCTGGGAATTAAAGAATTTACCCTGCCGATTTTCTTACCGAGCGCAACTCGATGAAGTTTCTCCATATTTGGACCTGCGGTCAACATTCCAAAACTCCTATGATTGCATTGAATGAGGAATAAATACATGCCGCGCACGCAGGTCAGATCCCGTTAATTTTCAAAAATAGGCACGGGGCAACCTGCTCTTCCGACGGCTGTTGCATGACGACCTGATCATAAAAAAGTTACTCTGGCGGTCATCGGTGAATACCCGCCATGGGTAAGTTTTCCCCGACTTTCAGGAACGCTTCGTACGCCTGACTTGTTGTTCGTCCAACTCGACAACCACCTGTCTCTTTTGCAGGAAATTCAACAGTACACGTACGCGTTCCTGGCCTGAAATTCTTGCATCAAAAATCGCCTCATACCCTGCAAACGGACCTGCTTGAATCACCACAGGTTCGCCGCGCCTGAGATTATCGACCCCGGGTTTGTTCGACGCGTTGATCTCCTCCACGCGCTTTTGAAGAGCGGAAATGAGAGCCTCAGGTACAGGCGCCGGCTCCCCGCCGAAACTGACGAGGTTGGCGGCTCCAGCCATCCACTGCAGAGTGGACGCGCTCGTAAGTTCCAAGTCCACTTGTGCGAACAGGTAACCGGGAAAATACGGGCGGGTTTTACGCGCGCGCGGATTCACCGGCGAAACGCGCAGGCGCGGGTAGAAGACCTTAATGTTATGAGACTCGAACTGACGGGCGAGGAAGTCTTCTTTATTGGGCTTGCTTCGCATTGCATACCATAATGGAGCCACTTGATAATCCAGATCGACAAGAAATCGTTCGCCAACAATGGCGTGTTACATTTTGAACAGAGACTCGTCCTGTGTAGGAAAATCCTTACGGAAGAGCAAAGTCTATTATAATGGGAAAGCGTAAAAATCTAGAAGCAAGGAAGGCATTGTTTTCCCGATCCTCATCGCCGCCACTGGGAAAATAATTCCCTTGAAACCCGTCAAGGAAGTTCGAGGCGAACCATGAAACAGAAATATAAATCCATCGCCCTACTCGTCACGCTCACAGTCGTTCTCTTGTCGCAATTTGCTGCCCCACAGCGCGTGTATGCGGCAACTTTTACTGTTACCAAAACCACAGATACAAACGATGGCGCTTGCGATGCAGACTGCTCCCTGCGCGAGGCAATCGTCGCGGCAAATGCAACCGCCGGGGCGGATATTGTCACATTGACCAGCGGTTTGACCTATGTGCTCAGTATCGCTGGGACAGGCGAGAACGTATCTGCCACAGGCGATTTGGATGTAACCGACGCAAGCGGGTTAACGATCAACACCAGCGGTGCCGGCACCGCGACGATTGACGCCAATGATATCGACCGTATCCTTGATGTAAGACCCGGCGCGACACTCACCTTGAATAATATAACAATAACGAATGGCTCAGCATCAACGAATGGTGGCGGTATGTATGTGGATGGCTCGACGACGATTACAGGCGGAGCTTTCACAGCCAACGTTACAACGGCCGGAAGTGATGGCGGAGCGATATTCGTCAATTCGGGCATCGTGTCCATCAGCGGGACCACATTTACCAACAATTCGTCCACCGATGACGGGGGGGCGATGTATCTGATCGGAGGCACGACCACCATCACTGGCGCTACCTTCAGTGGAAATACCGGTAGTGATATCGCCGGTGCGATCCGTATCGATGCGGATAATACCTCGATCAGTAATACAACTTTCTCAAATAACACGTCGAATGCGATCAATACGCCGGCCGGTGTCGGTGGCGGCGCAATATTTATCAATGAAACAGCCGATACTACAACCGTAACCCTCAGTACGTTTAGCGGGAACACCACCTCGCGTGCAAATACCTCCAGAGGCGGCGCGATCTATAATGAAGGGACGAATGTCGTCATAGCGAATTCAACATTTTCAGGGAACACCGCCACCGAAACAGTTGCAGGCGCGGCCGGAGATGTTGCACAGGGTGGCGCGATTTTTCAGGATGATGTAGGCGCACCGGACCCTACCCTTACCCTGTATAACGTAACCTTCTCGGGAAACAGCACAACTGTGACCGGTCTTGGCACAGCCTCAGGTGGTTCCATTTATCGAAACAACGCTTCGGGATCGTTCACGCTGGCAAATACCATCGTAGCCAACGGCACCGCCGGTGGTGCGGCAAACAACTGCGGCGGTTCAGCGATCACAGATGGCGGCAATAACATCGATTTCAACGGCGGAGGCTGCGGTATTGCCAATACCGCTAATCCAAACCTCGGAGGCTTGACCGGCAGCCCGGCATACTTCCCGCTCAATTCGGGAAGCCCCGCAATCGACACCGGTAGTAACGCGGTTTGCGCAAATGCGTTCGTGAACAACCAATCGCAAAACGGTTTGACGCGCCCGCAACCAGCAGCCGGAACCTGTGATATCGGCTCTTTTGAATTTACCGACATCACACCTCCAACCTTGATCTCGTTCACACGTCAAACCCCGGCAACCAGCCCAACTAATGCAGATACATTGGTCTTCCGCGCCACATTCGATGAAGATGTGACAAACGTATCCGCTGGCGATTTCAGCGTCAATGGCGGAACGACCGCCACGGTCACAGGCGTAGCGACTGTATCCGCCAGCGTGTACGATATCACCGTCTCCGGCGGCGATTTGGCAGGATTCAACGGCACGGTCGGTTTGGATGTAGCAGTCGGGCAGGATATCATCGATCTCGCCAGTAATGCACTTCCCACCGCAGAACCCGCGACCGACGAAACATACGATGTTGATAACACCGGACCTCTTGTCACGATCGGCGCGCCGAGTGTTGCAAGTACAACAACCGGTCCTGTTGATTTCCCCATCACGATCACCGGTTCAACATCTCAAAACCTGCTTCCCGCCAATGTTACGCTTAATACCACCGGCACCGCGACGGGCACCGTCTCAGTGACGAATGGGGCGACTGCCAACCCAACGGTGACGATCAGCGCTATCACCGGGAGCGGAACGATCGGCATTTCGATTGCGGCGGGCGTCGCCACCGACGGACTGAACACCAGTCCAGCGGCAGGACCCTCCGCTACGTTCATTGTGGATAATGGCGGACCTGTTGTAACCGCGTCGGTTCCTGCAACCGGTTCTTCGGTTCCCGGTCCAACTCAATTGACCGTTACGTATAACGAGGATGTGCAAAACCTCGGGGCGGGTGGCGCGGCGAACACCGCGAACTATCTGCTCGTGGAGGCGGGTGTAAATACCGCCTTCGATACCGTTTCGTGCCTTTTGGGAGTGGCGCCGGATGATGTAACGATCGCGATCGATGGCGCAGCCTACTCCAACGGCGGAGGAGGCGGTCCGTTTGTTGCAACGCTCGATATCAATGGCGGAGTCGCTCTCCCCGTCGGTTCGTACCGGCTCTACGTCTGCGGAACGACATCGGTTCAAGACCTCGCTGGCAATGAACTAAACGATGGGGCGGCTGACACGCTTATCGATTTCACCGTTGTGGTTGCACCGGGCGGCGGTTCAGGCGGCGGGAGCACGCGCGCGAGCGCCATTCCCGCGACCGGCTTCCCACAGGGAGAAGTGACCTCGCTTCCATTGCAACCCGCGGAAGGGATGTACACCGCCACCACCTTATGGCTAGAGATACCGAGGCTCGGCGTGAAGATGAAGATCGTGGGCGTACCTCAGACGAAAGACGGCTGGGACGTAACGTGGCTGAATCGCGACGCCGGCTGGTTGAACGGTTCCGCCTTCCCGACCTGGAGTGGAAACTCCGTGATCACCGGTCACGTCTGGGACGCGTTCAACAAACCCGGTCCATTCACCAATCTCAAAGATTTGAAATACGGCGATCAGGTAAAGATCCATGCCTTCGGTCAGGTGTTCATTTACGAGATCCGTGAAAGTTCACTCATCGCACCCTCGAACGTTGCCTCGATGCTCAAACACGAGGAAAAATCATGGCTGACGCTGGTAACGTGCGATACGTATAACGAGTCGAACAAAACGTACAAGTATCGCCGTCTCGTGCGCGCAGTGCTGATCAGTGTAACAATGGAAAAGTAACTGTCCAGCGCTTCAAAATTAAACACGAAGAGCCTCCCGTTTCGGGAGGCTCTCGTTCTTTATCTGTGACTCCGGGGGGATTCGAACCCTCAACCAATTGATTAAGAGTCAACTGCTCTACCATTGAGCTACGGAGCCGCTGGTGCGGACGAAATTATACACGATGAAATAGTCGTGTCAATAATGCGAAACCGATGGATTCATATGCATCCTCCATCCAACGTTCTATCCCTGTATAATTGAAATCCATGGAACACCCCGAACCTCCGTTACAGCCCGGACCCGAACAGGAATTCGTCCCTGCCCGCGCGCGCAGGCGGCGCGCACTGCGGCGCGCCTACTTCCCCACCGATGAGGCGGGTAGGTCCGCGCTGTTCGAGCATCTTGCACGCCGCGCCTTCCCCTCCTACGAATTGTTCGTCTTCGCGCTCGTTGCCGGTGTGATCCTCGGCGCGGGATATTTTGTCAACTCGCAGGCATTGCTCATCTTCGGCATCCTCGTCGCGCCGGTGCTTACGCCGTGGGTCGGGTTGTCGCTCGCAACCATCGCCGGGTCGACTCGATTCTTCCTGCAGACCTTTGCCGCGCTCCTGCTAAGTTCATTCATCATTTTCCTCAGCGGTTTGCTGGCGGGCTTTGCCTCGCGCGTGTTCGGTCCGCTCAACTTCAACGAAGCCTTCATTCACAGCCGTTTGTGGTGGCCCGATTTTCTCACCCTCACCATCGGCGCGATCGTACTCACCATTTCCTTCGTGCGGTCGGAGGAACGCCCGTATCTGCCGAGCGCGCTCGTGGCGTATGAATTTTTCCTTCCATTGTGCGCGGCGGGTTTCGGGTTGGGAAGCGGCGTCAGCGAGATCTGGCCCCAAGGCTTGCTCGTCTTCATCGCACATTTTGCGTGGGGAACTTTCTTCGCCATCCTCACGCTTTTTTTCTTGCGGTTCTATCCCATCAACTTCAGCGGCATAACCCTGACTGCCGTTTCATTGATCGTCATTATCACTGGGATGGTATTCCTCACTAATCTTGATGATTGGATCAAGATACGCACGGGTCTTGCCGCGCCTCCGCCTGCCTCAACTGCGGCAGCGACTTCCACCCTCGCGCTTGCTCCCAGTGCGGCGCCGTCAGCGACCGCGCCCGCGACTGTGTTCATTGGCGTGCCGACGCAGACCCCATCGCGCACGCCGCGGCCGACGCAACCATCATCACTTCCACCCACTGAAACGCCGACATCAACTGTCACAGCCGAACCCACGCCCATCATCGCGCAAATTCGCGCAGCGGAAGGAGGCGGGGCATTCATTCGAGAAAATCCGGGCGGCAAAGTCCTCGCAACCTTGGGCAACGGCGCGACCGTCACCATCATCCCCAATGATTTTCAGGAGGTCAACGGCGTGATCTGGGTGCATGTGTTCGCCATCGTCAACGACGTGCGCGTGGAGGGTTGGATGATCCAAGGCGTGCTCGTCACTGCCACGCCCATCGCCGATTGGCAACCCTCGCCCACACCGGAAGTCACCTCACCACCTTAATCTTTTGGAGGGGCGAGGTTCTCTCGCCCCGAATTGGGCGGGGGGACCCCGCCCCTACCGCGAACAACAAAATTCAATATTAGGAACCCTCATGCCCATTCACTTTGGAACCGACGGCTGGAGAGCCGTGATCTCCGACTCGTTCACGTTCGACAATTTGCGAATCGTCGCGCAAGCCATCGCGGACGCGGTTGACTCAGAACATTGGGATAAGACCGGCAACGGAAAGGACGCGCCCGACCCGAAAAAGATCGTTGTCGGATTCGACACGCGCTTTCTTTCGGATCGTTTCGCCGGGGAAGTTGCGCGCGTGCTCGCCGCCAACGGATTCACCGTCCTGCTCGCCCAATCCGATTCGCCGACGCCCGCAATTTCATACGCGGTGAAACATCAAGGCGCCATCGCAGGCGTGATGATCACCGCTTCGCACAACGCGCCGCGCTACAACGGGGTCAAACTCAAGGGAGCGTTCGGCGGCTCTGCCCTGCCCGAACAATGCCGCCGCGTGGAAGTGTACATCAACGACAACGAACAACAGGCGCGCGGACCCAACCTGATGGATTTCAAAAAAGCGCGGCAGGCAGGTTTGATTCAAAAATTCAACCCGCTGCCCGCATATTTCGATCACCTGCGCACGTTAATCAACACAGATGCCATCGCCGACAATCCACAGCGATTTGTGGTGGACGCCATGTTCGGTTCGGGACGCGGTGTCATCAAATCCTTTCTACAGGGAACAGGTTGCGAGATTGTGGAAATTCGGGGCGAGATGAACCCCGGCTTTGGAGGCGTCCACCCGGAGCCGATCGCGAAAAATCTCGGCGCGCTCGCCTCCGCCATCAGCGCGGGGATGGGTACGTTCGGCGTTGTCACCGACGGCGACGCAGACCGCATCGGTGCGATGGACGAGCGCGGCACATTCGTTGACCCGCATAAGATCATGGCTTTATCTTTGAAATATCTTGTGGAAAATCGCGGTTGGAGCGGGGCAGTTGTCCGCACCGTTTCTACAACCCGCATGATCGACCGCCTTGCAAAACGCTATGGCTTGAAGTTGTATGAAACGCCCGTCGGTTTCAATCACATCGCGGATTACATGATGCAGGAAGATGTGCTCATCGGCGGCGAAGAATCGGGCGGCATCTCGTTCAAGGGACACATCCCCGAGGGGGACGGTCCCATCATGGGATTGTTGCTCGTGGAGATGATCGCCCAATCAGGGAAGACTTTGCAAGGCATGGTGGAAGATTTGCTCTCGGATGTCGGTCCTGCCTTTTACGAACGCACGGACTTACGCCTCAGCCGTCCCGTCGCCAAAAAGGAGATGACCGAATTGCTCACCGAGCAGGCTCCGGCAGAGATCGGAGGCGGGAAGGTCGCGGAGGTGAGTCAACGCGATGGCGTCAAATACATCATGTCCGATGACTCGTGGCTGTTGATCCGCCCCTCTGGCACGGAACCTGTTCTGCGAGTCTACGCCGAAGGGCGGACGCAGGCCATGGTGAAGTCCTTGCTCGGCTACGGCGAGCAGGTGGCGAAGAGTGTGGTGTAAGTCAATATAAAAAATGCATCGTCACCGGCGAATAGTTGTTAGCCTCCTTTTTCTTGCAATCGCCTCCAGCGCGGCGTGGATGGTTGCAAAATATATTGCAACCCCTCCGCCGAGCGGCGAGGTGTATCGCGCGGTTTCCAACTGGCCCCAACTGCCTGAGGGTACAACCATCGGGCAGGTTTCAGGCATCGGTGTTGACTCACGAGGGGATGTGTACATCTTTCATCGCGCTGACAGACTCTGGGAGGGCGAAGAACTCGGGATGGATCGTATCGCATCCCCTACCATCTTCGTCCTGGATGCGGAAACGGGAAACCTGAAGGATCGGTGGGGAGAAAATAGGTTCGTGTTGCCTCATGGATTAACGATCGATCATGAAGACAACATCTGGCTGACGGACGTTGGCTTGCATCAAATCTTCAAGTTTGATCGTGATGGGAATTTACTCATGACGCTCGGCGAACGCGGCGCGGCAGGCAACGATGCGACTCATTTCAACATGCCAACGGATGTGGCAGTTGCAAAAGATGGGTCGTTTTACGTCAGCGATGGTTATGGCAACAGCCGCGTGATCAAATTCTCAGCCGATGGAACGTATCTCACGAGTTGGGGGACTTTCGGCAACGAGCCCGGGCAATTCGACGTGCCGCACAGCATCGCGGTCGACGCGCTCGGTCGAGTCTATGTTGCCGACCGAGGGAATGCGCGATTGCAGATCTTCGATTCGGAGGGTCAATTCATCACGCAATGGAATGGTGAATCACTCGGCAGACCCTGGGCTGTGAGGTTTGACGAATCTGGAAATATCTTTCTTGTGGATGGCGGCGATCAAAAGACATTCTTCCCCGACCGCGCCCGCATTTTGAAATTGGATGCGGAGGGACAGATCCTCTCCTCCTTCGGTTCCTACGGTTCGGACCTCGGACAATTTGTCTGGCCCCACGCGATCGCGCTCGGCTTGGACAAAGCGATATACGTAGGCGAAGTTGCAACCGGGATGAGGGTTCAGAAGTTCCAACCGCAACCGTTGTACCAAGAATAAGCGGTTGAAGGAAGTTTAAAACTCATGTTACGCACTTTCAATCCCGAAGGGATGGTAGGATTATAGAAAATAGCCCAAACCACCCTCAAATCCCGAAGGGATGACATGATTCACGAAAACTATGACACCCCTTCGGGGTTGACTTGCCCATGCGTTGTAAATCTATAATCATTTCACTCCTTCGGAGTTGTGACTGCGTAAGGCGAGTTTAAAAATACAACGACCCTACAGATTGGAGCAACCTTTAGGGTCGTTTCTTCGAGTGAGTAAAAAACTTTTATCGCACCGGCGCGGCACGCAGCCTTCTCACAAGGAAGATCACAACCACGAGCGCGAGCGAGGCGAGGAACATACCGGGGATTCCCACTTCGTCGGCGAAGCCGGTGTTGGGCAAGGCGGTGGAAGTGGGGATGATCGTCTGTGTGGAGACGGCGATCTGTGTGAACGCCGCGCCCACGGTGGCGGTGGCGGGGTTCACCGTCGGGGAAACGGTCACGCTGACTTGGGCGACCACAGGCGTATTCGTGGGAGGAAGCGTGGCGGTCACGCCGGAGGTGGCGGTGAGCGCTTGCGCTACGGCAGTCTGAGTCAAACCGGCTTGGATCGTCGCGGCTTGTTGTGTGGCTTGCGCGATGGCGGTTTGTTCAGCGGTCTGGTTGTTATTCATCGAGAAGATCACGTACGCGCCGAGACAAAGCAGGGCGAGCAAAACAAGGAGTCCCAAACCGCCCGCCGCGAACAGGAACGTGCGATTGCTCGATTCCTCCGGGGGATTTGAATCTTCAAATGTTACATCGTCGTTGAAGTTTGCCATCGTTCATTCTCCTTTATCCGGGACCTGCGCGTACGAACCAAGGTTCCTTCTTCGCGCAATTATCCCACAACTTCAAGATTTGCCAAAGGCGCAACCACCGTCTCGCCGTTCTCGAGTTTCACATCCGCCGCGGGGGCGCGCAATCCGCTGGGCAGCGGGGTGAGTCCCGGGCGCAAAGTTGCAATCGTGCCGATCATGCCCGCGTGCGGCGGGCGGCGCATACGCACGGTCTGACCCGCTCCAAAGTTGTAAAAGTCATCCGGTTCGGCTGGTTCCGAGGAAACCGGCAATGGGATGATCACCTCAGGACGGTTGCCGCTGTAACGATCAAAGTGTTCAGCGTTCACCGTCGCTTCGCGTTTGTTGTTCGTGGTCAATAATTTGAAGGCGGCAGAGTTCATGGGCAGCGCGCCGAACCCGTCGAGGACGAGGATCGGAAATCTCATTTGATACGCGGTTTGAATCAGGGGAGAGTACAAACTGGAAAGGATGAGCCCGCGCACCGGCAACTCTGCCGCCGCGCGCAGCGTGTCGGCATCGCGCACGTGCCCGCCAAGGATCACCGAGCCGCGCAGGCTCACATCGAGGCGGTCTGCGGTCAGCAAATCGTCTTGCTTTTCGATCAGGCTGGTCATCAAGCCGCTGTCGATGCGCCCGTTGCCCCATACACCCTGTATCAACGCGCCTGCGGTGCGGATCACCACGCCGCGTTCGGGAATCACCTGCGTGACCACGCCGGGCAACCCGGCGCGCAATTCGATGCGCGCATCGCCCACCTCCATGAGGATCTGCCCGCCGCCGACGATCATCACGCGCCCGGCACGCGGCGCGCGGATCGTACGCGGGATGAGCCCGCCCGCATCTGCAACGAGCGCGCCCTGCGTGACACGGTCATTTTGATTCACTTTGATCATACGGTCTGCGACACGCGTCGTCACATTGAAGGTACGCGCCACATCGATCAACACATGCTCGCGCGCAAAATTCGCTTCGGCGACCACGTCGGTCGCGCTGACGCGTTGGTTCATGTGCGCGCTCACCTTCCCGGCAACCGGCAACTTGCGTTCACGCGTGATCGTGGCAAGCGGCAAAACGTGATAGACAGGCGCGAGCATTCGATCAACCTCCCACCGCGTACGACCAGCGTTTCATCAGTTCACGCCTGCGCACAGCATCTGCCGGCAGACTCAACGGGCGGCCGCGCGCATCGAGTACGATTCCCAATGCACCGCCGTTGACCGTGAGAGTACCGCTTCTTCCCGGACCCAAGCCTGCATCGGCGCGGCGAAGCGGAGCCAACGTCAGGCGCGCGGTCTGCCCGCTCGGGAGGGGGATGATCTCCAACCCGCCAAACTTCACATCCGCGCGCGCTTCGGTTCCATCTTCATACGTCAATTTGGCGCGCAAGACCTGATCCCCCACATTGGCAGAGGCAACCACCGAAACGACCGTTCCCATCCCGATGAACGCACCCGATTCGATCACCTGCACCGGCAGATAGTGGTGACGCGTAGCCGCCGCGCCGATCAGCGCCAACAAATTATTCTGATCGAGCAGGAACGGTGTGATGCCCACCGGTTGAATCGCATCGAGCAATAACAACAAACTTTGTCCCAACGACGCGCTTTCCGCGACCGCGCCGCCGCCCGCGAGGATCAGATCCAGTTTGGGCATCAGGTCTGCCTGTGCGGGTCTTGCACCGGCAGGGAATCCCTTTTGCGCGGTTCGCACTGCCAGATACAATGCCTGCCGCGCAACCGCCTGCAGGATGGCATGTTCCTCCGGTGTGGCAGGGATGGCGGAAGGATACAACGATTTTTGGAATAAGTATTCGCGCAATGAATTCGAGGAAATATCGAGCGGCATCCAACGCATGATCTGTTCGATCTCGGTGTGTTGCAGAATCCCGCCGAGGTTTTCGCCCAACCCAAATTGCGGATACACGCCGAGGGTCAGATCGCCGTTGAACCCGGCGGCGATCGTCGCCGCAGACGCGCCCAGGTTCACGCTGAGCAAGCCGCGATTCGATTCGTACAATTTGCTCAGGAAGCGGATCATCCGCCCTTCGGCGTACGCGGTGGGCAGGAGATTGCCAGCAGTCCACAAATTCAATTCATCCACACCTTTGATCTGCCGCTGGCGAAGTTTCATCACCAGCCCGGCGAGTTCGTGGCTGGCTGGTTCGAGATCTTCCGTCTCGAGCGACGGGCGGATGTTATAACTGATCTGGAGTTTTCCCGCGTGCCCGCCGAGCAATTCCTGCACATCGTTCGCCAGTTTTCGATTGCCCGCGTACAACACCATCGGGCGTTTTTCTTCCGGCATCAAATAGCAAGCCAGCCCCACCGCTTCGAGCATTTTCAATATCGAGCGCGACGCGCCGCCGTCCGTGCCGCCGGCGAGAATGACGAGGTCGGGTCTCGTCCGCACAATGCTGTCCAATTGCTGTTCGGGTTTCCTGCGATCGGATAGGTCGAGCGAGTCGACCACGCGGCTGTAGGTCGATTCAGCCAAACGTCGCACGCTGTGAAGCGAAACATCCGGGAGCAATCCAGCCACCACTGTTTTCACCGATGGTCCTGCCGACATGGTGGCGACCACCGCATCCACGCCGGAGCCGTCCGCCTGCGAAGGCGCGATCAGGTTATTGTCCTGCGGTCCGAGCAGGGTTGTGCCAAGAATGGATTGCAGATTTCGGATCGCCTCGCGCACACCGATGCCGACGTCTTTGAACGGCGCTTCTGCCGTCGTGGGAGCCTGCCCCGCCGCGACAAAACGATACTCCCCTTCGACCACGTCGAAGAACGCGGCGCGCGTCACTGCCGCGCCGACATCAATGGCAAGAATGGATTCGTTTTGGACAAGCGAAGTAGGCATGTGTTAGAAACCAACCAATTGACGAATGAAATTGATCATGGAAGTTAATCGTTCGATCATGGCGGTCAGAGCCGCCATGTAAACCCCGGCAAAGAGTACCCCGAACGTTACGGCGATGAAAAGACGTCCGACCCAGGCAATGCCTTCGAACACGGCGTTCCGTTTGGGGGTTCCGTCCGGCGCGCGGCTTGCGGTGAATTGAAAATATCCAAGCGTGAATACCGTGCCAACCAGCATGACCGTTCCTTCGATCAGTTTCGCGAACGCCCCTTCTGTTGCAGAACGATAATCCAGCGCGTCGATCGCCGCGCCGACCTGAGGAATCAACGTGCCAAGCACCGCCCCGCCGAGCGCGGTCGCTGCGCCGACACCCACGAGCACCGCCATGGCAAAATTACCGAGCCATGAAAGTTTGGGGAAGAGTTTCGCCAGCAATGTGAAACCCAAGAGGAGCGGAATGACCGTCAGCAACCACACGTTTGGATCCGTGCTTTGCAGGACGATCACCAGTTTCGGAAGCAACACATATTGCCAAACCACGGTTGCGGCATAGCCGGAGGCGACACCGATGAACAAATACACAGCAATGCGAAAGAGCGGGTTATCGTTGATCAAATAACTAAAGACCATCAACGTGAGGATCAACCCGCCGAGCGCGGAGAAAAATTCAATCGACAACATTACCCCACCCCCCCACGACGGCGCGCTTGAAGCCCGGCAACGAGACTCCACAAACTGCCAAGCACGATCGCCGCTGTCGCCATCAACAATCCGACCCCGAACGCATCCCAGTATCGGCGCGCGATGCCGGGTCGGCTATTGTTGACGAATTCGTATCGCGCCGCATCGGACAATCCGTTCACCATACCCGTGATCTGCTGGGATGAATAATAAGGCTGCAGCATCGGTCCTGCCTGCGCACTGGTGGCGAACAACACCGGCTGAACCGAGAAAAATGTCGTATCCGCCCGGTTGCGCGCGTACAACTGCTCGACCCACACGCGGCCCGATTCTGCATGATCGGTCAAAACGAACACCGCCGCGTACTCTCTGAAAGCGGCGACACCGGCTTGAGGGAACAGCGTTGTTGGAGAGTCGAGGAATTCGCGCACGCCGGTATAACCGCCGGGCAAGTAACCCAAATTGACGTAATTCTCCCCGGCTTTGTAATCGAGTCCGTTCGGAGCAGGCACGCTGATGCCGGTATTCGTCAACAGCCGGCGCACCAATGCTGTTCCGTTCGGCGATGTTGAAACAAAATCCATACGTGCGCGGGTCGTCAACACCAGTTGATCGAGCATGGGTCCGCTCACCACCTCCAACTCTGAAGCAAGCGCAGGCTCGTAATCTATTACCACCAACACCGTTGAGTTTTGTGGAAGGCGTGCAATAGCGCTCGATGCCGACCTGACCTCCACTGGGAGCGTGGCAGGGATGGGCATGGAGACCGTTCGCAGGTATGCCATTGCAGAAAGCACAATGAGGAAAAAGCCCGATAACGCCCAGCGTAACGCGCGTTGGGACGCAATGTTGGTTTGTGCAACGATCGGGCGCGGCGTGGTTTCGCTTGCGAGTATTTTTTCCAACAGCGCGGCGCCGGCATGTTGTTCATCGGTGGCTTGCAATTTCAGCGATACGGCTTTCGGTCTGCGCGAGGAACCGATGGGCGCAACGGGAATCACCCCCTCCAACCCGGCGAGCGGACCGGCGCTTTCTGTGTATTCTGTTTCGCGTCCTTGCGGTAGGTCGAGCGCCGATTCCACCGGACGCATCGCTTGCACCCACGAAGGCAGATCAACCGGCGCAAGCGAATCACTCGCTGGAAATTCAGCAGGCTTCAATGATGCATCTGCTGAATCAGATTCAGAACTTGCGAGCCAATCCGGCACATCCACGGAAAATAACGAGTCGACCTCGGAGCCTGCGGGCGCGGATCCTTTTGAGGCGTCTGAATCAGATTGAGGTGTGGATTGAGGCGTAAGGTCCGTTTCACGAAACCACTCCGATAGCGCGCCGGGCGCCGGCATCGAAGGTTCTTCGGTTGCGGTCTTCAACCAATCCGGCATGAAATCGTCATCGATCAAATCGCGCAACGGACCCGTCCGCCGTGTGAACGGCGAAACCTTTTCAGAGGATGTTTCATCCCCTTGCTTTCCTTCCGAACCTTGCAACCAGACCGGATTCGACTCGGCAGGCTGTTCTCCTGCCGGCGCAGATTCCTGAACTGGCGGGCTCATCCGGCTTGATTCTTTTTTAGGCTCCACCGGCGGAACCGGCGCGCTCGTCTCTACACCACCCATCGCCCTCACCCAACTCGGCGGTTCATCGGTGGCGGGGCGCCCCGGCGGAACATCGGATGTTGCATCACCGAGATCGTTCAACCAGCCCAATTCAGCTTGAGAATGGGATGTTTCCTGTTGAGCCGGCGGTTGTGCTTCCGCTTTCGAAGAATCTTCGAGAGAATGCAGCCAGCTCAAATCCTCCTCGGCTTTGGGTTGAGGCGACGGTTCTTTAAAAGCGTAAGATGGCGCTTCTGTGGGGCTTGTCCATTCCGGTAGTTCCGATTCCATTTCAACCGGAGTGGACGGTTCTGCAGAGGCTTTGGCAAACCATTCAGAGAGTTCGTCTTTTTCTTCTGCAGGTGGCGGAGCGGTCGGTTCAGGCATCCACGAGGGCATTTCCTCTTGGACTGGTTCGCTAGTTTTGGGTTCGGCGGAAGGCATTCCACTATCTTTGAACTGCGCAAAGAAATCCGTCTCGGGTTCCGGCTCCGGAGTGGATGAGCTGGCTGGTGAAGGCTTGGTGATCGGATTTATACTCGCGAGCCAGCTGGGCACTTCTTCATCATCGCCGCGCGCTTGTGACGCCAATCCCGCGAGAAGATCGGGCGGTTCATTTTTCTGGACTTTCGGCTTGGCGGCTTCCTCTTCGGCATCTCTCGCCGCCGACTCTCGCCCCTGCCGACGGACATCCTTGAGCCATTGCGGCAAAATGGGTTCCAACTCGCCGGTGTTTTTCTTGACCGGGCTTTCACCTGTATGCAAGGTTGATTCGGACCGGAGCGGTGACTGGCAGAATTGACAGTTATCCAAAAAGTCCGGGTTATTCTTGCCGCATGTCGGACATCGAAGGTCAGCCATGTCTAGTTACCCCCATACGGACGGTCAACGCCGAACAACACGCGCAAACCGGTCAACAAGGTTCCAAGTGCGATTCCGATCAACAAGCCGCGCGCGCCGCCGCGCGAGAACATTCCGGTAAGATAAACGATGAATTGATCGATTGCCGAGTTATCGAACGGCTTGGGCATGACCGCCGCCAAAAGGAGTACCGCGACCGCCAGAAAGAGCACGGTGGTTAGGTCCTGTCTTTGGCGAAGCAGGCGGATGCTGGCGTACACTAATGTGATGGCAAGGATCGCCATGAGTGCGGCTTCGACCGGGACGATCACCGCGTCCACAGCCAATTGCATGAACGGAGATTCGACGCCGAACGCTACACCAAAGATAAATGTGCCGATGAGAGCCAGAACGAGGATCACGCCGTACGAACTCCCTTTTTGGCGCAGGCGAATCTTTTCCATGTGTACGGAGACCAAATTGAAAATTCCCACCAGAATTGCGATGGCGCCGATGACCACTGCCCAATCGGTGAGGATGAGGCGCAACTGCATCAACAATGGGATCGGAAAGAAAAATCCCAGCAGTATGATCAAACCAATGGCGATGGCGAATGCCGCGGTGAAGACTCGCATCAAAAACCAAACCCGAGAACCGTGAATGCCGCGCCGATGAGGATGACAACGATGACGATCCAGCGCAAGACATCCTGTACATTGAGGCTCGCTTCGTGAGATGCGCCGGCGCCGGTGTACGCGCCGGCGGCAAACAACTCTTCGCCGACCAACGGGTCTTGCGCAGAAGCATAAAAGACCGCCTGCGCGGAGAGGTTATCGCTCGCCGCGATCAGGCTGGCGTTCTGCCGCTCAGCGGCATCGGTGATCAAACCGGACTCCGCGCCGAGGTCGCCGATCAACACATGTGCAGAGACGTTATCATCGCGCGCGATGGAGAGTGTCCCGGCGGCGTAGGCAAAAGGTGAGAGTCCGGTCAAACGTCCGGCCGTGACGCGGAATCCTTCCTCTGCTCCCGCCGCGCGGTAACCGGATTGTGAAGTGTCTTGTGAGAGAATGGTCAACGACGCGTCACCCGAAGTAACGATCGGAGGGCGGTCGCTGACCGAAGTGCGTTCCGCGATGCGGCGCAACATGGCAAGTCCAGCCAATGCCGAGCCGCCGCGCGCCGTGAACAGGTTGCCGCGTCCAAGTGAAATATGCAAACGTGTTCCATTTTCAACGGCAAGCCCCACTTCGCGGTTGAGCCGATCGTATGCATCGATACGGCGCAAAATGCCCGATGCCCTGCGCCTCCATGCGGTAAAGGCAAGAAGCAAAAGTGCTGTGACGATCAATACACCCAATCCGATAAATTCGGGTGTTGTCATAACGATCCCTCGCCTCGCAACAGGCGCGCAAATTCTTGCATTTCTTCATCGTTTTCGAGCATGTGTGCGGTGGCTGTTGAGTCTTTTCCGCCCACGAAGGGCTGAGCTGCATACATCACCTGTGCGCCCAGCGCCGTGATCGGCGCGCCCGCTTCGAGCAACCAGAGTGCAAGCCCATCCAATTTGAGTCTTCTGAGTGATTCTGCCCACTGCGACCAAGCCATGTTCGATTGCATGAACAGAGTATAGCATATTTCATTCGTGGCAAAACTGTGGAACGAGGTCAGTAAATTTCAAAGACATTGCGAATCGAAGGCGATATTTCGTATATTTTTTATCCATCGATCACCATAGTATAATCATCGCATCAACCCTCGCGGAGGTAGCATGACCGATAAAAAAACAAGTCCGGTGCAAGGACGAAGGATCCGTGTGTTAGTAGCCAAACCCGGGCTCGATGGGCATGACCGCGGCGCGAAGGTAGTGGCGCGTGCCTTGCGTGACGCGGGCATGGAAGTCATTTACACCGGTTTGCGCCAGACCCCGGAGATGATCGCCGAAGCCGCCCTGCAGGAGGATGTGGATGTGGTTGGTCTTTCCATCCTTTCAGGTGCGCATATGGCGCTCGCACCGCGCATCGTGGAATTGCTCAAAGCCAACGGGCAAGACAAGGTGAAGGTCTTCATCGGAGGCATCGTCCCTGATGAGGACATGCCGCGCTTGAAGGAGATGGGCATCACAGGCATTTACGGTCCCGGCGCTTCTACGGAGGACATCATCAAGGATATTCGTGAGGCGGTGAAGTAACAATGCCCAAATTGACGATAGAAATCCTGAAAAAAGAGGCGCAACTTTTTTCACGCGCTGAAACGCGCCACAGGGAAAAAAGTCTTTATGGGATCACAGACGGCAAGGCAGTTGGCACGTATCTGGAGCATAAGTTCAGGAATTATCTAAGAACAAAATACAATTTTGAGGCGGGCAGTTCTGCGAGCGGGATAGATTTTCCTGAGTTGCAGGTGGATATGAAAGTAACCAGCATTACACAGCCACAATCATCTTGTCCTTTCAAATCTGCGCGACAAAAAATATATGGCTTGGGTTATTCGCTCTTGATTTTTGTATACGAAAAGACGGATAATGCAAAAACCAGAACCTCCACATTGAATATTCTGCATACGCTTTTCGTAAATGCAGAGAGAACATCTGATTTTCAGATGACGAAAGGCTTGATAAAAATTTTAGAGAATGAAGGTAACAGAGATGATCTAATGGCTTTTATGTTCGACAAAAACCTACCCGTATTGGAAGAAGAAGAAGCGAGAAAACTTGCAGATGAGGTTCTAACCAACCCGCCAAAGATAGGCTTTCTGACAATCTCAAATGCTTTGCAATGGCGGTTGCAGTATTCAAGAGTGATCGAACGAGCCGGTTTGGAAGATGGCGTGATTTTGGTCTATCGGGCAGAGTCATGAACACCGCTATTGAAAAAAAGAAGGTCGAATATGGTGATTTTCAAACACCAAAAGCGTTGGCAGATGAAGTTTGCCAAAAATTGGTGAAACTTGGTGTCGTACCAGACGTCATCGTTGAGCCGACTTGTGGGTTAGGAACATTTCTAGAGTCTGCCGCTTCCATATTTCCACCAGCAGCAAGACTTATTGGTGTTGAAATTAATTCCGAGTATTTAGTGGAGTTACGAAACAAAGCAAAATCTTTTCCGCATCCAAACAACATAGAGATTCGGGAAGGCGATTTTTTCAAGTTCGATTGGGAAAATTTACTGGGGTCTGTCAGCGGAGAAATTCTGGTTTTGGGAAATTTCCCCTGGGTTACGAATGCAACTCAAGGCGCAATCGGCGGATCGAACCTGCCGCAGAAAACAAATTTTCAAAACCTTAGCGGTTTGGATGCCATGACCGGCAAAAGTAACTTTGATATTTCTGAATTCATGCTTATCAAAGTTTCAGAATGGTTTCATCTTCGCAAAGGGCATATGGCAATGCTTGCCAAAACATCTGTCGCCAGAAAATTCCTGAGCCATCTCCACAAATCAAAGAAGGGTATGTCATCCTCCGCAATCTATCGCATTGACGCCATGAAATATTTCGGCGCGGCGGTGGACGCGTGTCTGCTATATTGCCGCTTCGACCCATCCATGCACAATCATGATTATGACGTATACGATTCCCTCTCCGGTGAAATAGAATATCGAGTTGGTCATCGTCATGGGTTGACAATCAAGGACTTGGACACATTCGAAACGCTGGATTTCTTAATGGGCAATTCCAGCGCAAAATGGCGGTCAGGAATCAAACATGACTGCTCTGAGATTATGGAATTAACAGAAAAAGACGGAGAATTTTTCAATGGCTTGGGTGAACGTGTAGAGATTGAACACGAACTTCTCTACCCTCTGATCAAAGGCTCTGATGTGGCAAATGGCAGAGTTTCCGAAACCGGCCGATTCGTGCTTGTCACACAAAAATCTGTAGGAGAAGAAACCAAACCCATCAGAATGTTCGCTCCCAAAACATGGGCATATCTGGAAACTCACTCAAAATACCTGGATAATCGCAAGAGCAAAATTTACCAAAAGAATCCGCGTTTTTCCATCTTCGGTGTGGGTTCTTACACCTTTGCCCCATGGAAAATTGCAATTTGCAGTTTATATAAGAATCTGAATTTCCAATTCGTTGGACAAATACGGAACAAGCCTGCTGTTTTTGACGATACGGTTTACTTTTTGAGTTTTGAGGGTTATGAAGAAGCTAAAGAAGTCTTCGATTTTCTGCATTCAGAAGATGTGCAGAGATTTTTGTCCGCACTAATTTTCTGGGATGACAAACGTCCAATCAAAACCAGTATCCTGAACAATCTGAAAATCATCAATCCGCGAACGATTGTTCAACAGGAAATGTTTTAACGGCAGGCATGAATTCTACGAATTCGACCGATTCAATTCTTGAAGGCAACCGCCTCGCATTGGCGCGGGTGCTGACTCAGGTGGAGAACGATTCGCCGGAAGGACGCGCCGCGCTGAGCGAGTTGTTTCCTCACACGGGTCGTGCACATCTCATCGGCGTCACCGGCGCGCCGGGGACGGGAAAATCATCGTTGGTGAATCAACTCGCATTGCATTATCGCAAAACGGATCAGAAGAAAGTTGCGATCGTCGCCGTAGACCCGTCGAGTCCGTTCACGGGTGGCGCGGTGCTGGGCGACCGTGTGCGCATGCGCGATCTTTCCGGTGACGACGGCGTGTTCATCCGCTCGATGGCATCGCGCGGCTCGGTAGGTGGCATCGCACAGACCACCGCGGCGTTCACCCAAATCTTCGACGCGGCGGGTTACGATATCATCATCATCGAAACGGTCGGCGCGGGGCAAAGCGAAGTGGACGTTGCACGCCTCGCGCACACGACCGTCGTGGTCGAAGCGCCCGGTCTCGGCGATGAGATCCAAGCCATCAAAGCGGGGATTTTGGAAATCGCGGATGTGCTGGTCATCAACAAAGCGGATCGCCCCGGTGTGGAACACACGGAACGTGCGCTTCGTTCCACGCTTGAGCTTGCTCACCCTACCCCGCGCGTCTACCGCCATCACGGGCAGAGCATGACAATAGGAGCGCCGAATATGAATGATGTTATCTGGATTCCACCGATCAACAAAACCGTTGCAACAGATGGAACGGGCATTGCAGAAGTGGCTGAATCCATTGCGAAGCACGCCGCGCATCTCCGCACGACTGGGGATTGGGCAAAACGTGAGCGAAGCAGGCTGGGGTCCGAATTGGAAGCGGTTCTACAGGATGCGTTGATGAGTCGATTCATGGAGGAAGTCCGCAGGGAAAATTACGAAGAGATTCTCGAGCAGGTGATGAGCCGAAACCTTGCGCCGCACGATGCGGTCAAGAAGTTGTTAAATGGAAGAACCCCCCATGCCGGGGGATGAGGAGAGAGAATGCAACATTCGCACCATGAGATCAAAATGTACGGCGAGATCAAACTCTACACGGGGACGGGTTCGCCCGATCTCTCGCAGAAGATCGCCAATTATCTAAATCAGCAACTCAGTCCGCGCGAGGTGATTCAGTTCCCCAACGAAAACATCTTCGTCAAGTTGAAAAGCAGCGCGCGCGGGCAGGATGTGTACGTGATCCAGACCACGGCTTCGCCGGTGCATTACAACCTGATGGAATTGCTCATCATGATCCAAACCATCCGGTTGGATTCAGCGGCGCGCATCACAGCGGTGGTCCCTTATTTGTGTTACGGACGATCGGATAAGAAAGACCAGCCGCGCGTGCCGATCACCGCGCGCCTTGTGTGCGACATGATCGAAAGCGCCGGGGCGGATCGTTACATGACGTTCGACCCGCACGCCGGTCAAATTCAGGGATTCTTCTCCATCCCCGGTGATGTGCTGACCGCCTCGCACATGGTCACTGATTACATCAACAAGAACATGCGCGCGCAGATGAACAAACTCGTCGTTGTCGCCACCGACCTCGGCTTTGCCAAAAAGGGACGCAACTACGCCCACGACTTGAATGCGCCCATCGCTTTCATTGAAAAGAGACGTACTGCCAACGACTCCAAAGCCAAAGCCTTAACGCTGATCGGCAGCGTCAGAGGGCGCGATGTGTTGATCGTGGACGATGAAGTGTTGACCGGCGGATCCATCGAACAGGCGGTGGGTGTGGTGAAAAAGAACGGCGCGCGGAATATTTATCTCGCGTTCATCCATCCGATCTTTTCGGAAGACGCGGCGAAACGGCTGGCAAAACTGCCGATCAAACACATCGTCACCACAGACACGGTTCCCATCTCGCCGAAAAAAATGAAGCCGCTCAAGGGCCGCATCACCGTCCTTTCGATTGCTCCCATGCTCGGGGAGGTCATCCGCCGGGCGCACGAAGGGCGGAGCGTGGGAGAGATGTTCAACGAATAAACGCGGTGCCAGGTTCCAAGTGTCGAGTATCACGTACGCACACTTGGAACGTGACACTTGATACCCGATACCGAATATGCCCGAACTCCCCGAAGTTGAATCCATCGCGCGAAAACTAAGACCAGACCTTGTCGGCAGAAAAATACTCTCTGCCGATCTGCGCTGGTCGCGCACGCTCGCCGCGCCCTCGCCGAAAAAATTCAAGGAGCAAATTCAGGGGCAGAAAATCCTCGACGTGGGCAGGCGCGCGAAATATTTGATCTTTCGTCTTTCCTCTTTCCACCTGCTCATCCATTTGCGCATGAGCGGGGACCTGCATATTAAAGGCAGTACAAATGAGCCGGAAAAACATGACCGGCTTATAATAAAATTATCCGGCAACAAGTCGCTGACATTCAACGATACGCGCAAGTTCGGGCGCGTGTGGCTCGTGGCAGACCCCGCTGAAATCTTCAGCGTTCTCGGACCCGAACCCCTCAGCAAAGACTTCACTCCGCACTGGCTTCACAGCGCCTTGCATAACAAACAGCGTCAGCTCAAACCCTTGTTGCTCGATCAGACCTTCCTCGCCGGACTCGGCAACATCTACACCGATGAAGCGTTGAACATTGCTAAACTTCATCCACTGCGCGAGTCAAGTTCGGTGACGGCAAGGCAGGCTGAAGCGTTGCACGATGCGATCCAAACCGTGCTGAAAGAAGGCATCCGCCGCAACGGCGCATCCATCGACTGGGTCTATCGCGGCGGAGAATTCCAAAATTATTTTCGAGCCTACGACCGCGCAGGCAAACCGTGCCTGAATTGCGGCACGAAGATCAAACGGATCACGGTTAGTCAGCGCGGCACGCATTATTGTCCGAGGTGTCAGAGGTTAAAATAAGTCATGGAAATCAATTGGTCAATCGCCGGGTGGATCATCGCCATCCTTGTCTTTTACACGATCGGCTTTTATGAAGGACGAGGCAATGGCTACAAAAGGCGCAAGCGCGAAGAGGAACAGGAGAAATTGAAAACTCCTCCTGCGCCGCCGGTCAAAGTAGATGACCCCGGTTTGTTGCGAATCAAAAACGAAAACGGGAATATAACACTCGACCTCGACGGCGCGCGCGTGGACACTTCTGCTCTATCACCCGACCAACGTAAACGATTGATGGAAGTGGTCATGTTGACTCGTCCATGGCTGAAAGAAGAAACAGCAAACGCGCCAATGATGACGACTCCCCCGCTTCCTCCCCAACCTGTGTCTGCTCCCCCTCAGCCAGCGGCTTCAACCCTTCCACCGATTCGACCCATGACAGTGACCGAATCCTCAACTGAAAAAGAAGACCGACCTTCCGCGCCCGCCAACAGCATCGTTGGTCAGATTGACAGCATCTTGCAGGCACGCATCGCCGGCACACCGCTCGAACAACGCCGCGTGTTCCTCTCACAGTCGCCTGAAGGCGGCGTAATCGTCCATGTTGGCTTTGACAAATATTTTGGCGTGGAAGATGTCCCCGACATCGAGATCAAATCTGCACTACGCGCGGCAATCGCGGAGTGGGAAAAGAAATATACGCCGGGGCTGTAGAGCGAGACACTATCTCGCTCTACGACGCGGGATTGTGCCGCGCGGTCAACACCGGGCAATGCACAGACTCGGCAACTTCGGCGGTGATGTTCGGCGCATAATACTGACGTAACGCGTGTGCACTGTATGACGAACCCATGCACACCAAGTCGTAATCTCCTTCTTGAATCTCAGCCAGAATCTCCTCCACAATGTGACCCTGCCGCGCTTTCGCTTTCGCTTTCAAACCAGCCTCTTGCGCGATCTCCATCGCCTTCCGCAAACTGCGACCGGGCAGGGTGTCTGTGTCTGCAAGGTCGTTGATGTGTTCCTGCACATTGCGTGTGCTTGGATAATTCAGCTCCGTGGGCGGAACGACATACAGAATCGTCACCTCCGCATCGCTCGCGCGCGCGACTTGTACCGCAATATTTTCTGCGGCTTTCTCATATCCCAACCCGCCCACCGTGATCAATAATTTTTTCAACGGCAACCGCGTTTGAGGGACGTACAAAATCGGATTGCGAATCTGTTCCATCAACAAATGAATGGAGCGACCGGTCAACCAGCGTTTGAACTGCGGTCTGCCTAGCGGGCTGACCACCGTGATGAAATCCTGCTGATTGGCAACCTCAGGGATAATTCTCTCCGCCACGCCGTTGCGAATCTCGAGGCTGTATTCAACCCCCAGTTTTTGAAAGAGTTCAACCGCTTGTGCAAAGATATCCTCCAACGGGTGGTGGTCGTCTATCGCGGCGGGGTTCAGTTCCTCCGTCACACCGAGAAGCGTGGTTTTCATCCGCATGTACTGAGCGAGCGCCGCACCATACTCGATGGCAGACCAGGTCCCTTTGAAGCCGTTGGTTACGATAAGAAATTCAGATTTCATTTGAAGCCTCGCCTGCCAAACAGGATAACGCCGAACATACCCGCACCGAGCAACACAAACGGCGATGGAATCTCGAACCAAAATGCGACTGCGCTGAGCGCAGCGATCAGAATTACGCGGCGGTCAATTCTTTTCCGTGAACCGGCGCGGAACAATTCCCACGCCACCACCACGATCAACGCGGCAACCGCAGGACTCATGCCCGCAACAAAACCAGAAAGCCATTCCTCTTGTTGAAATCGCTGGAGAAGCGCGGCAACGATCAACATCAACACGGTAGGCGGAAGGATCGCGCCTACCAATGCAGCGAGCACACCGGGAATTCCGCCCGCCGAAAAGCCGACGAACATGGCAAGTTTCAACGCTTCACTGCCGGGCAGGACATTCGAAAAACCGACCGCCTCGACGAACCGTTCCTCGCTCATGATCTTGCCGACGGCTTCTTCGTACAAGAACCCCACCGATGCAGGACCTGACGGCGAAAGGATGTTGACCTTCAAAAACATCCACAGCAATCGAAACCAGACAGTGATCTTAGTTTCGTTCATTTAAGAAAAAAGATCCCTGCCAGACCGGCGAGAATCACCACGATGCGCGCAGGCGCGTCGAGGAACATGGCAACAAGGCTAACGATGCCTATCGCCCAGCCTTCCCATCCGGTAGAACCGCCCTTTTGAAAAATCTTCCACGCCACGAACAGCATTAACACGGAAATTGCCGGAGTGAGTCCTTCGATGAAATTACTGAGCCACGCTTCGCGCCGCAGACGATGCAGGATCATCGTCACACCAAGGATGATGACCGTGGGCGGCAAAATGGATGCAAACAACGCGACCAACCCGCCGGGGATGCCTGCCACGGCATAGCCGATGTACATCGCCAATTGAAGCGCGTCGCTGCCCGGCAAAACGGACGACAACCCCACCGCTTGTACGAACTGTCCCTCGGTTACGAGGTTACCAACGACTTCCTGATATAACAAACCGACGGAAGCGGGTCCCGATGTGCTGAGCAGGTTTACTTTTAGAAATATCCAGAAAAGATCGAGCAATTGATTCACAGTTATCCTTTGCCGAGATAATTCTAACAGAATAGAAATCGACAGTCTGGTGGTACGTGAAGAAGGGAGTAAAATAGAAAAAAACAACATTTTCGGAGTCCGTATGAACTCAAAAGATTTTCGCAAAGAAAAAGACTCGCTCGGCGAGTTGAACGTACCAGCCGGCGCCCTGTACGGCGTGCAAACCCAGCGCGCGGTGGAGAACTTCCCTATTACAGGCTTGCGCCCATGGCGCGCGTTTATCTGGTCGATCGCGGCCGTCAAGCGCGCGGCGGCGTTGGTCAATTATGAGCTGGGATTATTCAACGACCGCGAAGTGGATGGCGAAAAATTCACTGCGAAGCAGTTGGCAGAGGCGGTCGCACAAGCCGCCGCCGAAGTGATGGATGGCAAATGGGATGCGCAATTCGTCGTCGAGCCGTTTCAGGCAGGCGCGGGGACGAGTCACAACATGAATGCGAATGAAGTGATCGCGAATCGCGCTACGCAAATTTTAGGCGGCGAACTTGGGAAATATTATGTGCACCCGAACGACCACGTCAACATGGCGCAATCTACGAACGATACGATCCCCACTTCGATCCGTCTCGGCGCGTTGTGGCGCGTGGATGAATTGTTGACTGCGCTTAAAAACTTACAGTCCGCTCTGGAGGCGAAAGCAAAGGAGTTCGACGATGTGGTCAAGTCGGGACGCACACACTTGCAGGATGCCGTCCCTGTGCGGCTCGGTCAGGAATTCGGTGCGTACGCCAAAGCGGTCGAGCGCGACGCGGAACGGGTACGCCGGTCCGCGGAGGGGTTGCGAAGGCTGGGGATCGGCGGCACAGCCGTCGGCTCCGGGTTGAACGCACATCCCGAGTATCACACGCGCATGGTGAAAAAATTATCCGAGATCACCGGGCTCGAGTTACGGACATCCGATAATTTATTTGAGTCCATGCAATCGATGGCAGACGCGGCGGATTTCTCCGCGTCACTGCGGACCCTCGCATTGACGCTGATCCGCATCGCCAACGATTTCCGCCTCCTCTCTTCTGGACCGTCAACCGGTTTCGACGAAATCAGATTGCCTGCCGTTCAACCGGGTTCTTCCATCATGCCCGGCAAAGTGAATCCTGTGCTGGCTGAGATGCTCGATCAAGCCATGTTCCACGTGATCGGATGCGACACCACCGTGGCGATGGCGGCGCAGGCAGGTCAACTCGAATTGAATGTGATGATGCCCATCCTCGCGCATAATCTATTTGAAATGATGCAAGTGGTCATCGGATCGGTCAACGCGTTCACCGAGCGCGCGGTGAAAGGCGTGACCGCCAACCGCGAAAAAGCGGAAGGCTGGCTGGCAAAGAACGCGATCATCGTGACGGCGTTAAACCCCGTGATCGGATATTCGCAAGGCGCGGCGTTGGTAAAAGAGGCAATGTCGTTGAATGCTTCGATCAAAGAATTGGCAATCGAAAAAGCTAGGGCTGGCTCCTTGAAACACCGCGATGAAGACCGCCCTGTGAAACCCGAGGAAATCGAGTCTGCGCTGAGCGATTTGCGCAGGCTCACCGAGGGCGGAATTGCGGGAGGCGTGAGCGGAGGTGGGTGATTCACAAAAAGAAGATCCATGTCCAGGAAAATTCGTAGCTTCGTTTTCTTTCTAATCGCCGCAGTTTTCCTCCTCTTCCCCAGTTTCAACGGAGATCATTGGGGGCTGGTCCGTGAACACAATTACCGCGGCTGGCAGACAACCTCCGAACGCGTGGTCGTTGCACGACTGGCGAAATCGCAACAGGATGGGTTAATTTCTGCGGGTGGTCTGCTCGGGCTCCTCGATGCGGAGGACGGCTGGGCTTTCGGCGCGGAGATCGCAAACCGACAATATCAATTATATGAGACGGGCGAGCCGATTCAATTCTATCTGGTGTACAAATCGCACCCGGGGTTTCAGGGAATTGTTTTCGGCTTGTTTGATCGCCTTACGAATTTTCCTGCATCCACGAATCTCGAAATTTTCAGGGGCTCAGTCGCGCTTGGCTCGTCGATTGTCGTTGCTCTAATCGCCGCGGGGATCGCTGTAGAATTTGGATGGCTTGCGGCGGTTTTGACCCTGCTCTTTTCCACTATCTCCGAGTGGATGATCCTCCCGGCAGGCAGTCTCTATTGGAACTTGTGGGCGTTTTACCTGCCATTCGTTTGTGGAATGTTTTTGCTGGAGGATGCTTCAAAAAAGAACAAGTACCCCGCGTTCAAGATTTATTCCGTCCTTTTCGTTTCAGCACTCATCAAGATCCTGTTCACCGGGTTCGAGATCATCACCGCCGCGCTGGTGATGGCAACTGTACCGTTCGTCTATTTTGCGGTTCGAGACAAGTGGGAATGGAAAATACTGGTACGACGAGCAACGGTTCTGGGTATGACTCTTGCGCTGGCAACCATCAGCGGGCTGGGCGTGCTCATCCTGCAGATCGCCGCGGCGGATGGAAGCCTCAAGAGCGGACTCTATTACGTCACCGACACGTTCAACCGTCGCGCGGCGGGCAACCCCGATGAGTACCGCGGCGAGTATGCCGAGAGTCTGAGGGCAAGTCACATGGAAGTGCTGGGGAAATATTTGAACACGGAAGCGTTATCTTTTGGAAATGTAAACGTTTCGTATTGGCATTTGATCGTTGTATTTGCAGTGTTCACTCTTTTGTACCTTTACTGGTACAGAGCAAGACTGCACGCAAATTCCTCAACTGCGGGAGTTGCACTGGTTGTTGCAACGTGGTTTTCCATTCTTGCGCCGCTATCATGGTACGTCATCTTCAAAGCCACTTCTTACATTCACACCTTCCTTTTCCCCATGGCATGGCAAATGCCCTTCGTTTTGCTCGGGCTCGCATTGTGCGGATTCGTGATACAGGATTTATTTCGATCAAAAACCTTATAAATTACTTTACTGCCCTCGCCCTCATCACAAACCGATTCACGCCGCCCATTCGATATTTATATTCCTCATCCCCTCGCATGAAGTCGAATTCATAGCGTCCGTTTTCGCAGCACCACTGAATGTCGTAGCCCATGATCACCCAGCCCGGGGATAAATCCTTGAAATCGAAACTGACACCGGAATTGTATCCCCAGAGTTTGTTCCTGTAATCGAAGCACAGGGTTGCCGCGGCTTTGACGCCGTCCACTTCGAGGAAGGCGAGCCAGAGATAACCTCCTTCATGCGCGGCGCGCAGGACGGCGGTCATGTGTTCGCGCATGGCTGGGTGCAGAAAGTTCGCTTTATTGGGGTCTTGAGCCATCAGATGAAAGAACGATTCCAGTTCGGGTTCGATATTTGCGTTTTTATCTACAATGTAAAAATTGACTCGTCCGCTTTCGGCGGCTCTGCGCATTTTGCGGCGGATCTCGTGCCGCTGCTTCTTTTCGATGCTTGCGAGATAATCTTCAAACGAACCGTTCAACGCAATGCGCGGAGTGGGACGATAGATTTCCTCGTGATACGACCAGCCGCGTGTTGCCGATTCCGCATTGAGCGCGGCTAGGGTGCGAGAATTATCCGGCAGGTTGTACCAATCTAGGGCAGACCAACCCTCCCCGAGGGAGGATGCGAGAAAATCCAACAAGCCGGAAAGAAAGCGCGGCAGGTCCGGTTCGCGGACGATCAAATCCAGATAATCCGAAATTTCGATGCTCCCGACCAACATCAGGGCGCGTTGACCATCGTAGTCCGCGATGAAAAGCGGTGCGATTCCGACAAGTTGATTGTTCTCCGCCGCAGAGACCAGAATCAATTCTGCCTGTTTCCATTCTCCGCCACCGAGGGACTTCCACCAGCGGCTGAGGTATTCATAACGCGAGAACGGCGTATCGGCGACACTCTGCTCGACGAGCGCATTCCATGAAGCCGGGTCGATCTCGGAAAAATCTTTGTGGAGTGTGAATATCATGTTATAGCGGGTGTAGGCAAAATTGTAGGGGCGCAGCGGAAAGACAAGGAGTAACGCCCTGTAATCGTTCCGCTGTGCCCCTACGCCTCTGATAAATTTTACCAGTATAATGATAGCCAGGTTCCGAACATTCTTACGCCGTGACAACATTCGACCTCAACATCCTCCCCATCCACCGAATTAACGGACAAGACTCTGCCAACCTGCCGGGTTTGCTCGCGCTCACGCCTTCGCGCAAAGCCGCGCGCGGGCGCGATAAAGACAGCCTGATCATGTACCTCATGCTTTCGGGCAACGCAGCGTTGTCCGATGCCGAACTCGCCAATATCAATCATGACGCGGCAAATGTTTTTTATCAATCACCGGGCTCGCTCACCAGCGCATTGCGTAAAACCGCGGAAAACCTCAACACCACATTGCTCGGACGGAATCTTTCCACCAGCGGGCGCGGGCAATATGCGTTAGCCATGCTCGTCCTTGCTTCGGTGCGGCAGGCGCAATGCACACTGCTCCTGAGCGGACCGGTGCATGCGGTTTGGGTCGGCGAAGGACAGTCGCGTCACATCCACGATCCTGCGCTTTCGGGTAAGGGTTTGGGTTCGAGCCAGAACATCCAAACCTATCTTTCGCAAGTGGAGTTGCACTCCAACGACCTGCTCGTGTTGTGCGGACGATTCCCAACCGATTGGGAAGCCGACCTCCTGAGTGAACGCCCGCCTGCCTCCCTCGATGCGAGTTATCGCAAGTTGACCTTTACCAAAGGCGATCTGCACGCCGCGCTCATCCAGCCTCAACTTGGACGAGGCGCGATTACGATCTTGCATGTGGACGTCAACGCGTCGCGTCCGACTCCAAGCGAACCCATCGATCCAACTCAGGATGAGGTTGATTCAACGCTTCAAGCGACTCCTCCACTCGAAACATTTGAGCCGCAAAAAGACGATGTTCTCGAGGAACAAGTTGAACAAGAAGACTTTCCCATCGAAGAAACTCAGTCTCCAGTCATTAGTCTCCAGACGCCCGATTCTTCCTCTCCCCCTCCCATCACCGAGGAAAAACTCGATGAAATGGCAGATTTTGCCGCGCACATGCTTCAGCCTTCAGCATACGCGATTCCGCCGCAACCGGACGAGTTGACCCCGCCTCTTCAAGAAGAGTCAAGCCCGGCAATTACACAAGCTCCCTCCACCCCGCGCAGTTTCCCACCATCCATTCCGCGGGCAAAGTCATCTGCTGAACCCGAACTGGAGGAAGTGGAAGAGATCATTGAAGAAGCGGTACCAGACTCTCTCGAGGAAGAATCCCAGATTCTTGCGCCTGCAACCCCAAAAGCAGACAAGCCCGACGCGCACCGGATCGCAACGCGTCAGATGGCAAAGGTGATGGTCGGCGGGATCCAATCCGGGCGGCGCGTGAACGAAAGCCTGCGCGCTTTCCTCCAGCGGTTCATCCCGCGCTTGTTGCCCGGCACAGAATCCCCGGCGGCTGAAGCGGGTCAACAGCCGATGTTCTTCATGCCTACGTACGCGCTGGTCTTCATTTCGCTCATCATCCCGATCCTTGTTGGGACGATCGCTGTCGTGGTCTATTTGCGTTTCGGTCAAAGCGTGCAATATGATGAGTTCTATCGACAGGCGCAGAGCGAAGTGGCGCGCGCCATGAGCGAGACCGAACCAGCCCGTCAACGCGACGCGTGGGAACGATCGCTCGAGTTATTGGCGCAGGCGGAGGCATACGGTGAGACCGAGCAATCGGATCAACTGCAACAGATGGCGCAGACGAACCTCGATTCGCTCATGGGAGTTCTGCGGCTTGAATTCGTCCCCGCATTCACCAACGGACTCGGCGGAGATGTGCAGATCAGCCGCATGGCGGCAAGCGAAAGCGACCTGTACATGCTCGACGCCGAACGCGGTCAGATCCTGCACGCCACATTCACGGGCCGCAGTCTCGACCTCGATACCACCTTCAATTGCAAACCGGGCACCTACGCGGGATATCAGGTTGGCACATTGGTAGACCTGCTGGCATTGCCAAAAGTCAATCTCGCGGGCGCGACCGTGCTCGGCATCGATGCCGACGGGAATCTTTTGTACTGCGCGCCCGGTCAAGTGCCGCAAGCCCTTCCGCTCCCGTCGCTTCCGAACACAAACTGGGGACGCATCACCGCCTTCGCACTGGACGGCGGCAACTTGTACGTGTTGGATGCAACCGCCCGTTCCGTTTGGGTCTATGTTGGTCAGGAAAGCACATTCGTAGACACGCCTTATTTTTATTTCGGCAACCAGATCCCCGACACGATTGACACTGCCATAGACCTCGCGGTGAGCGGAGATGACCTCTATCTTCTTCACGCGGATGGGCATGTTTCCACTTGCACGTTCAGCCGCATCGCCGAAACACCCACGCGATGTCTCGATCCACTCAACTTCCTCGATCCCTTCCCCGCGCATCAAGATATCAATATCTTCGCGCAAGCCCACTTCACGCAAATGTCGCTCACCGCGGCGCCGAACTCCGTGCTGCTTTTGTTGGATTCGGAAGATCGAAAAGTTTTCCGTTTTACGCCGCGTTCGCTCGAGCTTCAAAATCAACTTACCGGCAATGCGGGCAAAGCCAATCCGTTCCAGACCGGTCCTGCGGGCGCAATGACCGTCAGCCCGAATTACGTGTTGTATATTGCCATCGGGAATCAAGTTTACTTCGCGACGAATCTCCCGTGAAGACACGGTAGACAGGTACACAAACAGACTCGCAGATAAGTAGACACGTGTTCCTTTATCTACCTGTTTCCGTGTGTACGCAATAACTCTATCTTCGACATGAACCTCCTCTCCCTCTTTCGACGAAAAAAAACGCCTCCATCACAAAGGACAGCTGTTTCAGACTCTTCAAACGAGCCGCCCCTGCAGACGATCCTCAAAACCCTCGTCATCGTCTACGACCCGGTGGTGGACAAAGATACCGGCAGGAAACTTTCTGAGTTCATGCATTGGCATAAGGTCGAAGACCTCGCCATGGGATTCATGTCCGATATCCTGCAAGTCAGCGGCGGACTCGTGCGATACCAGATCGTCCAGCGCATCGATGTGGACGCCTTCCCCGCCAAAGTGAATGGATATGTGTACGACGCGAAGACCTACCTCGACGTACTACGAGGAGTGACACTTCCCTACATGCCGCAGGAAGCGGACTATCACGCCATCCTCAAGCGATTCAACATCCTGCAACGCGTGGCAAAAAACGAAATTGACGAAGTGTGGGTCTTCAACTTCCCGCACGCGGGATTTTACGAATCCATCATGGGCGGACCGGGTGCGTTCTGGTGCAACGCTCCCCCGCTCAAAAACACCGATGCGGCAAAACGTCGTTTCGTTGTGATGGGCTTTTCGTACGAACGCGGCGTGGGCGAGATGCTCGAAAACATAGGGCACCGCGCCGAATCGATCATGGAAAAAACCTTTGAGCACCTCTCCGGCGACGATCACTTGTGGAATCGCTTTACACGGTACGACCAGATCGCCCCGGGGAAAGCCGCGCTGGGCAACGTCCATTTCGCGCCGAACAGCGTCCGTGATTACGATTGGAACAACCCCTCCGTTGTGCTGAGCGAATGTGACGACTGGTTGTACAACTTTCCAAATTTTAAGGGAATCTCACGCGAGGTGACCGCGGAGGAATGGGGCAACGGCGATATCCGCGAACATCACAAATGGTGGATGATGCACTTCCCCAAGACCTCCGGACGCAGTAACGGCATCCACCATAATTGGTGGCAGTATATCGCCAACCCCAACCATGTGGACGGGTGACGCGCGGCGGCAGTCGGTCCGATCGTTCACGAGGCTTCTGAACGAAGTATTCTAAAGTTGTAATCTTTTTTTTACGGGTAAAGAATACAATCGGAACTTAAAGGTAAACGGGATGCGTATTCCAAACCTCCTCGCACCGCCCAACAAAACGCTCCGCTACGTCATCATCAGCCTTGCGTTTGTCATGTACATGGGGGTTTTTTTCCATTTTCACCATTCCTATGGAACGGTCATTACCTCACTTGCCCTTTTCCCGGTTGTATTGGGCAGTTGGTACTTCGGAGTCGCCGGGGGGATACTCACGGTCCTCATTTCGATCGCCACCGACATCGCCGCCCTGCTTGTATTGAACCATCCGCTAAGCGAATTGACCGAAGGCGTAGGGTATATCATCGGAAACGCCCTGCTGTTTTTCATGGCGGTCATCGTGGGCCGCATGGCGAGCATCTTGCGCGATCACAACAATGCCATTCTCCATTTGGAGAAATTGGAAAAGACGCGTCAGGAATATGCAACATTCCTCGAATTTCTTAGTCTCTATCCGTAAATTAGGCATGCGAGCACATTCGCCAGAGGATCAGTGTGCAAGCAAAGTAAATAAGGGCTAACCAGTTGCAGGACTTCTTGGCCCAGCGAACTCGTAAAGACCGAAAATCA
>JBFMDB010000018.1:0-81632 GCA_040753755.1 Chloroflexota bacterium | reverse complement strand
CGTACCGTTGATTCTACTGATTGAATATTCTCTTCGGTCATTTCAGACTCCTTCGTCCTATTATGACCGGAAATCCCACCTTAGCTTTTTCCCCTAATCTGTCTCACAGGTTCTGAAACGAAACAGTCGAGACCAACTTCTCGGCACGTTTTTTCTCATCCGCCTGGCGAAGTTGGATCACATCAATGACTGGCTCGAACTGGATTAAATCTCGATACTTCATTGTCTACTTCCTAAATTTGTCGGGTTGGTTTACAAGCTGCTTCGATTTGAGATTTTATTTCGATAGGTGCGTTCTGATCAACAAAAAACAATAAGTGCGTTCGAGCACGTGAACTCCCCACATACATAAGTATCTCTGGATTGTACATGAATTTGCTGTCTATTTCGGCGAGAATTACCACCTTACGCTCCAAACCTTTGAAGCGGTGGATGGTTGTCGCCTGAATTTCATTCCTGCGCTGGGGCGGGTTGGAGGTCAGGATAAAATTGCCGAGTTTTGATCCTGCTTTCAGCATACTTCGCTCTTGTGCGTGGGGAGTCAAAATCACAACATCCTCTATTGGCACGTGTTCTTCATTGATCAGTTTATTCAGAACACTCTGTATACCTTTGACCATTTCTGCCGAGTCTCGACAAGTATGTAGTTCAGGCGTTCTGCCTTCGGGGCCATTACAAGTAATTCGAGAACGACCACTGTAAAAAGCATTTACCACTTTATGGATTGATTTTGTGTTTCGGCAATTCTCAGGCAGTAAAAACGGCTCTTCGTCAACAATACCTTTCAACGAAGCAGTTCCACCATACAAATTTTGGTTATCGTCATAGAAGATATAGAAAATGCCTTCCTTCTCTTTCAATAGGCTCGCAAGCGCAATCCAGTAAGTTTCCTTGAAGTCCTGACCTTCATCCACAATAATGGCATCGAACATCGGTCCCGTCTCGTCCACGGCTTTCATCAGCATATCAGGCAGCACAACCTCGTTGTACTCCTGTTCGTTTTTCGCAGATTGGATGGTAAAGCCTGCTTGCCCCGCCAATTCCTTGCACAATCCATGAAAGTGTAAAACGCTTATTTCTGGTAATCGCTGAGCCAGGTCATCTGCCAGCGCTGTATTAAAACAGGTAAGAAGGAGATTGAATCCCTGTTCGTGAAGTTGGCGTGCCTTTTCGACAGCCAGCATAGTTTTTCCCGAGCCCGCACACCCTGCAATCAAAGCCCTACGGCGCGAAGCAAGAAAGTTCAGCAATATGAATTGCCTTTCGGTCAGATCAATCAGTTTTTTATCTTCCCTATCCAACTCCACACCTAAAGGAGTTGTCATCTTGAAAGACCGTGCTAACAAAGACTCGACAATTGCCAGACGATCCCTGCCCAAAGGCGCCCGCTTATTTTTATCCGCCCATTGCTCAAATACACGTAGAATGGTTTCGTCAATCTTTTGTAGATCATCATGGTCAACAATAATTTCACGCGGCAAATCCAATTTCAAAGGTTTGTTGCCAATTACTACATCTGGGAAACAGACTGCGTGCCCAATCGTCAAGAAGCGGCTACTATCCCACTCTGGTAAATCCTTGAATTTATCTAACAAGGTGTAATGGCTTTTTCGCGCCTGTTCCACAGGATCAATAACAAAGGCTTCTCCATATCGATCTGTGGTTGTCCATTGCCCTGTAGTGGCATCATATGCAACGCCGCCGCCCTTTACTTCTAGAACTAGCACACCATAATCGGGATGCGCTATAACAAAATCCGCTTCTCCATCGCGGGAATAGCCATCTCTTCGTGCTTGCCAAGCGACACTGTAAAAAACGACAAAGAGTGAACCCAATTTCGAGAGCGTATCGAAAACCTTTCTTTCTGCTTGTCTCTTGGGATCACTTTTTACACTCTCTGGTAAGTGTTCTGGGTATATTTTTGCCACCTTAGATCCTTGAAGTAGATAATTGTATTGTCAAATTGCCAGGAAACTTCTTGCAGAAGGCTTACACTTTGAGACAACAATTATACAATGACAATTAGGATATTTTGGCTGACTAGGATTAAGGGATAAAACGCGTTAGGGTTATCACAAAAATGTTCTTTGCCCCCACTCCACAGTCGACAATTTCCCAAATCTGCGTGTACTTGTCATCACCGCCGCTATATCCGGTGGCAATGGACCGAGCGCCATGCCAACTGCCTTCTGTACCCACTTTGGGCTTATCTGGGCGTACACAAGGCGGATGCCTGTCTGTTGGCAGAATTCTAGTGCGGATGCCAGCCGTATTCTGGTTATTCTCTTTATATCATTTCTTTTTTTATGTCCATCTCCAACCTCCAACCAGAACAAGGTCTCGAAACCCTGAATTCGCCCCCAGGCAAGTGCATCAGGGCGCACAGATATTTCAGGAAGCTGCACTTCGGTCCATCCCGTCCATATTTCAGCGAGCGGATAGGCGAATCGCAGCCATGCCAGCCACCTGCGGGAATTCGTCCTGTGTGGCGTCCCGATTAAGCGCGGGTTCAGTTCCTTCACGCCGCTAAAATCCAATTCTTTTGACGCCCCCCAACTGCGCAAGGCAGCGGACACTCCTTTGCGAGTCGGATGCCACATCCAGTACGGATCCATTTTCTTTGGCTTCGACTTGTCTTTTTGAAACACCTCGCCAAGTTTGAATATCACCTTTTTTTTCTTTTGAAGCCCTCGCAAAACATCAAGGGTTGTTGTTTCAGGAAGACCCGCCAGAGAAGCGATTTCCTCCAGACTTCCTTTCCGGTTTCTGGTCAGAACCTGGAGACACTTCAACTCTTCGCGAGAGAAATGGGAGAACTCATCGTCCACCTTGGGAGGACGAGGGAGTGAAGAAGAAAATAATCTTGGACCAAAAGAGAAACTGTGATAATCCGGAGTCTTGTCCGTAGAAGTGACAACATATGGAACGGAAAACCCGTCTGTCATGGAGCGTTTGACCTCCATCAGATACCATTCCCCGGGAGATGTTACACGGATCCAAAGCGATGCGCCGGGTCTTTTTTTATCCAACTCGGCAACCAGGCGCTGCAGGAGGGGATGAAAGTCAAATGGTGGTAATCCATTCAAGGCGTCTATATCAAATATGAAGGTGTCGGTATAACTGCCCTCATAATTCAGGCTGATCCAATCGGAGAAGGTTACATCACCCAGTCGAACGGTCATGGGTTAATCCGAACATCCAATGTTGAGGTACTCATCAGCCGTAAAATAGTTTTGAGGGTTCAGCCAGACAGCGCTTTGTTCGCCCGTCTTCTGGCGGATGCCGTAATGTAAATGTGCGCCGGTGCTATTGCCGGTGTTGCCGCTCAATCCCACTACATCGCCGTAGTTCAGGATCTGTCCTTCCATCACCTGGACATTGCTTAGGTGCGCCAGCCACACCTGATAGCCATTGTTTTCCACCACCACCAGATTACCCCAGGGTCCGTTTGAACCCGCCCACACAACTTTGCCTGCGATTGTTGTATGAATGGGTGTGCCTTCGTTTACGGGAAAATCCGCCCCAGTATGAGTCTGGTAATGCGGGTCCTGAAAGACACAACCAAGCAGAGGCTTGTCATACCAATCACTCCAATGTGGAATGGGACCGACCAATGGCAAACCATATATCTCTGAACCCGGTCCAACATAGCCATCGAAGGGAACAGCGCTCATTCCGGATGGAAGCGAATTGCCATACGAACCGTTGTCACTGGTCTCCGCATACTGGGGAATATCGAACAGCCATTGTTCGACACCAGATTGCGCCCATGATGGGAGTTGGGGAATGGTCAGAACCACCAGCATGACATAGCCCACCACCAAAGCCGCCCCGCATAATAACGGGGCGGTCATCAAGGCAATGGAAAATCGGAAGAAGCCTTTCATTACAGTACACGTCCCAAACGATCCAGACGGATCTCGCCCTGCTGTCCGGCTTGCAAGCCCATCGAGGCTTCAATGGACAATCCATTACGGATCATGCGCATCGAGAGCCAGTAGGACACACCTGAACCGAGGATGACAGGAGATAGAAAAAGCGGATTACCAGAATACAACTTCCCAACCTCGGGAGTCGTGATGGCGATCAACACCAACACTGCCGGTGGAAAGAGCGCGAGAAAACGCGCCTGCCATTCCACACCCTTTGCAGCGGCACGCGCACGCGATAGCACTTCCACCACTGTTCCAAGAGTCTTTCGCAAGGATGCCACCAGTGGACCGATCTCGATGCGTCCTTCGATGGAAGCGAGTAGCGATGTAGCAACGATGTCCACGGCAGGATTGTCCCAAGCAGTTGTCCATTCACGAACGGCTAGCGCCGCTTCATCGGCAGGGGCGGTTCGGAGTCGTACTACAAGGTCACCTAACACCATCCTGCCATCGGGACCCACTGCTTGCGCGGCATCATCGAGCGCATCTCCCAAGGGCTTGCCTTGTGAGAGCAGAGTCTCCACGACTCCCAAGCCTCGCAAAATATCCTTGGCTTGCTTCAAGCGGAATTCCTGACGTTTATCGGAAAGTGTGCCCGCATATAACAAACCACCGGCAATCGAAAACAGGATCGCAGGGAAGAGTCCGAGGAACATGCCGCCTGCCAAGCCACCACCAACCCATGCCAGAAAGCCATATGCGATCTGATTGAACGCCAGTCCAGTTCCGGTCTGTCGAGCGAACTTTTCCGGATCGAATTTCTTCTTCGGTTGGGCAATGCCCATCGCACGCGCCATGCCCGCTTCATCCACGGTGCGCCGCCAACCAAAGGCAATCGGGATGGCTGCCAGCGCCAATGCGCCAATGATTGAAATCAATGTGATCATGTTATCTCCAGGTAAACCAGAATGCGAGTTCCTGCGCGCCACCATTCGCAAGCCAGACGGTGAAGTAAATGCCTACGACTCCCAGCAGGACGGTCAACAACAGATAGACTCCGACTTCGTTCCATGCGAGGTCAATGGGTCGCATGGTTGCTTGCGGCATCTGCGGTGGATAGGACGGAGCAGGACGTTCAGGCTCCATCGTAGGTTGCTGCGTCTTCTGTTTGGGTGTAAGTGGATTGCCTTCGGTTTTACGGGAGGCTGCCTGTTGGTTGACATACTGCCGGGTCTGCATCGAATATCGAAAGCGGCGCATCAACCAGACTTCGGGCGGGACGCGGTCGGGTCCAAGGCGCAGAAGCGCAAGCGCCATGAACCCGACCAACACCAGAAAACCGATCACCACCTTTCCAGTGAAGGATAGCGGGAGGAATAAACAGAGCACTGCCAGGAGTGCCCCGGTGCCGAGGATGCCAAGGTCGCGGTTGTTGAACATAATGAATTAGAAGGGCGGCTTGGGCTGGAAGCTCTTCAGCATCTCGCCCAATTGTGGCAGGAAGAGGAAGGCAAATAATACGATGATGATCAAACCGACCACCCCAATGATTGCCATCGAGGTCATGCGGCTGCCACCGAATGCCATGCCTGCCGTGCCTTGCAGGATGTAATACAAGCCGCCGAGTAATGCCACGACGATTAAGAGTCCTGCCATGAACGCCCAGGCATCACGGGCGATGGACAGGATCTGTTCCATAATGGGATCGAACATAGATAATCTTCTCCTTTGAAATTTCAACAAGTACCAAGGAACCATGCTGCCAATGGAATGGCAGCACTGGCGAGGATCATGCCAAAGAGCGCTTCACCGCTTTCGATCAGCGCATTGGCGAATGAGGACGCCCCGCCGATGGAGGCAGAGAACATTGTGATGAAGGCTGCCTTCAACATGCGCAGAGCAGCCAGCCCGCCGATCAACCCGGATGCAAGCGTGCCCAACTCACTGATCGGTCCACAGCCACCAGCGCCAGGCAGAGTGGATTGCAGGGCGCTCACGATTTGTGGGATGCCGAGGAAGGCAAATAAACCAAGCACAACGATGGAGATCAGGGCGGAGATGGATTCCCAGACCCACAGATTTGCACCGAGAACAGACGCTGAACTCACACGCAGCATCTGGGCAATACCTGCCAGAAGCGCAAAGGCAATGAATGCTCCCGCCAAAGCGACCCAGGCTTCACGCAAGAAGGTCAGTAACAAAGCAGAAATTTCACTCATGACAATGCCATCGGATCGTGTTTGTGGAATTCATTTTCAAGGGCGGGATAGAAACGTTCACCCCAGAACTGCATGGGCCAGTGCCGAGCCGGTCCGGTGCGGTCTTTGAGGGTCAGGACTTCCAGTGGAGCGCAGCCACACTCACGGACATCACCAGTGCGATTCACCACCAGCACCCGATCCGCTTCATACGGGACGCGTTCGTCTCCCAATAACGCAGACAGATCATCGCCATCGTTGAAGCGTTCGGATTTCAAGGCAGCAGCCGCAATGATCGCCCAGCCATGATGACGTGCCATCTCACGCAGAGCCGCTGCCGCTTCACCACTGCGACCTTCCTCGTTCATCATGCCGGTTAAGCCAACCACGGGCACGCGGTTGAGATAATCCACCGCGATTAGGGCTGGTCCTTTGACGGGAAAGGCATAATCATGGATCAACATATCTTCCAAGGCGCGCACAGTATCTTCACGTGAGTTGAGCGACAGCAATACCGCTTCACTGGCACGCGCCAATGCTGCTTCCACAACGGGTTGTGAGGGTTGCGTATGAGGTCCACCGGTCATTGCTTCTGTTTGCAGGAACATGCGAAAGCGCAATTCCTCCGGGGTGTGTTCATAACAGCCAATCGCGGCAGGGATGCGTTGGCAGGCAGACTCGAAGATCATCCGCAGCAGCCAGGAAGTCTTGCCAATTCCTGGCGCTGCGGCGAGGAGAGTCAAGCCGCCGCCCCAGAAGGACAGGCCAGCAAAGACACCAAAGGGAGTGTAGGGCTGTGGGTTGCCCAAGGTTCCGGAGCGTGGCATGCAGGTATATTATTCAATTGAGGATGGGGGATGGCGGCTCGTGTCGCTATGGAGTCTGCAGAAATAAACGCAATAAAAGATAGGCGATCAAACCAATCAACAGACCTGGCAGGGCCGGGATGTCCCCATGTTGTCTGCGAACCCAAAATCTGCGCCAAACTTCCAAACCGAACAGGGATAACAACACAGCGGGCAATGGAAAAAGACAAGCCAGTCCACTGATCGCAAGCAGATCTGCCCTGCCAATGATGCCTTTACGATATCCATATCCGGTAAGCAATACCGGCCAGACAGGCGGGTAAAACAACATGGGTACGGCAAACCATCCGGATAAATTGCGGAAGATGCCCCAAAGACATGCCAGCAATACGATCCCGGTCTGAAGGGGAGTAATGGGAAGTGTCAATAGGATCGTTCCCAAAAGAAATACTTCAATCCCTGGCACCAGGCGATAACGCAGGTCAGCATAACTAAATAATGAGAAGGAGACCAACGCAAAGGTTTCCGTCAGGGTCATGATCGATCATCCTCGCTTTGTTTATTCGGCATAAACGTCAATATCTCTTTCACCCGTGTGGCGTTGCCAAGTTCGGATGCCCGCATCAAAGGATCGCGTGCTGTCATGATTTCCTCCGAATGATCCAGATATGCTCGTGTCATTTGCGCCGTTTCCTGCGGGTATTGCGCCGCGAAGACATTGGGGTCCATCCCGTGTTGAGTGATGTCTGCGGACATGGCTTGAAAGCCTTGCTGGAACTCTTGTGGAGATCCATTGAAACTGGATTGAATCGAGGCATTCACCAATGGCGAGAAACCAAAATCATCGGAAGGAGATGTTGAAGGAGCGCCATTGAAACGCTGCATCCGTTCACCCAACTCCGCCTGTCGCGCCGCTAGTTCATGTCCATGTGCCAGGGAACGGTTATAGGCGGCAGGAGCACGCAGACCCATCGCTTCCAGGTTTCCGGCTTGCTGTGTCAACTGCTGTGCCGCATTCAAATGACCCATCGCCGCTTCTGCGCCAGTGAGTCCGCTTGTGGTTGCAGCTGCTGCACCTGCTCCTGCGCTGGAGGTAGCTCCTGCCGCGCCAACCGCACCAGCTCCCGCCGCTCCCACACCACTGGCAGCCAACATCCCGATGGAAACGATCTGTTGTGCCGCCTTGATCATCCCGCCAAAGGCATCAGCGGTGGTGGAGATGGTCATCTTGCCAAGGATGCCTGCCAAGGAAAGCAATAGTCCAGTTGCACCCCATAACCAAATCACCCGCAAGATGGCAGACAGGATGCCCTGTTGTCCCATCCAGGTGCTGGCTGCCATGCCCGCCTTGAAAACTCCACCTGCCACAATGGGAAGTAGCGCGATCAATACAACCGACTTCATCCATAACGAACGCAACCAGGTTGCTTGAGGAAGAACACTGGCGATAGCCAAAGGTGGAGCAAGGACAGCGAGGATGAACAGTACTGCATTGGCGGAAGCAAAGGCAAACAACATTCCGCCGATGGCGAGTAATGAACCAATGGAAAGACCAATATTCAGCAGACTGCCAAGGAAGGTTTGATTCGCCAATCCCAATAGAATGGAAGTTGCTGTCGTGTTCTCGACGAAACTGATTGCCAACGCGCCAGTCTCACCGATCACCTTCCCGACCATCCACCAACCGAGTCGCACGATGAGATCGAGAAACGGACCGGAGGCAAGGGCAAGCACTCCGGCTGTGACCCAATCTCCGATCACCCGTAATCCGCTGTCATCGTCACCGAGCAATCTGCCCCAATGATATAAAGCCAGCCTCAATAGGAACAAAGCGGGCGCCAATGCTGCCGCAACCGGCAGACTGGATTGCGCTACTGTGCTGTAATCACCCTGACTGGGAGCTTGTACGATCTCGCCGATCACACTTGTCCAGCGCGCGACCTCTTCACTCATGGCGCGTACTTCCTTGTCGGCGGCTTTATCGAAGATGCCCGCCAGAGCTTCCGAGATGGTTTCGGCGGGAAAGACCAGATGATTGAAGATCTGTGAGATGGTGGTCGTGGTGGTGTTGCCGCCGCCTCCCGTGGGTGGAGTCGGCGTGACGGTGACCGTCACCGTGGGTGTGGGAGTTAGAAGTAGATTCGCACTGGAGGCATGAACCGGTGTGACCGCCATCGCCAGATTACCGAGGGCAAGCAGCGCAATGAAGATTACGCAGATAATGAGAAATCGGAATTTTTTCATAAACCCTTCAAGACGTGTTGGGAGATATAGTTCCTTGTAAAACACAACTGCTGATAACCGCATTGTTTACAGATCGATGGTTGCTGCAGGGCATTCAAGGGTGGATGCGGTCCCTTCTTCGCCAGGTTGGACAGGGACGCCACCGTTTTTTCCAGATCCCGGTTGGCGAGGAGTTGATCGAAATGCTTTGCTTCACCGGTTTCCCGATTTAAAGAATAGATGGCTGGTGTGTTGGACCAGGGCTGGTTTCCCAGGGTTGTGCAACGGTTGAGCAGGGAAAAGCGCAGTTGATCCTGTTCGCCATTGGAGAGCAGTGAACCGATCCTGGTTTCTGAGACATGTCCCACTTGAACCTGCCAGACCCAGGTATCGAACTGAACAGGCATACGTACATCAGGCGGAAGGGTCAGGCAGACTTTTTCCGCCTTCAGGGTGTAGCCAGAGTCGCGCCCGATCAGCATGGCGATACGCCAGTCGTGGGATAGGAACGCCCAGGTGCGAACATAGATGAATAAGTTACGCCAGTCGCCGCCGAGGTTGTTGATCGCGTTCTGGGAACCATATCGGCGACTCAGGGGGATATCCCCGCCCCGAAAGAGCTGCATGAGTTCCGGAGACCGGAGATCACTATGATGGTTGCGGTATTCCTCGATCTTGCGGATATTGGAGCGAATTTCATCGAGGAGGTTTTCGAAACCATATTGGATCAGGAATTCCGCTAGGGTCTTGCCTGTGGATAGATCTTCAAGAGACTTCCAGACGGGATCGAAGGGCGGGGTTGGGTCGGCACCTGTCAGCCACCAACGTGCAGCCGCAGGGCAGAAGGAATACAACATGGCTGAGAGAATGGGATTCCCGCGCGCATTTTTGGGATTGAGCATGGCAAGGAAGAGATCAGTGTACATGCCAGACCATCAGGAGAAATGGAATTGTTCGCCAGGCGGCGGGGGATTTTGTGCCGGTAAGGGATTGTTTCTGAAAGAATCTCCAGAGGAACTGAATGATGCTAGTGATCAGGAAGGAAAGGAACACCAGCAGGATCAGGGATGGCGTATTGGAATCTGGTAACGCCCAGAGAACTGCCATCCACAGTTTGACATCCCCGGCGCCCATCCATCCACTTGCCCAGGCGGAAAGCAGCAGAAAACATGCCAGCCACAAATCAATATGTCCGGGGAAATGCACGATCATGCCCGCAAGGATCAACGGATAGGTGGACCAGTTCGGGATGCGCCGGGTGCGCAGATCGTACAGGCTTACTGCCAGAAGATAAAAAAGCAACCAGGTCATTGGTTGCTGATGATAAATAGGAATGTGATTGGGTATGGAGATCGTGTCGCTTTTGTCCCCGGCTGGAATTAGCGACAGTGGTTATGT
Source organism: Chloroflexota bacterium (assembly GCA_040753755.1). Taxonomy (GTDB): domain Bacteria; phylum Chloroflexota; class Anaerolineae; order Anaerolineales; family Villigracilaceae; genus Defluviilinea. The sequence goes on along the minus strand of JBFMDB010000018.1, from coordinate 71,135 downwards.
ATCGAGTGAAATATTTGGTAAAATATCTCTGCAACGTTCAGGGTGCCCCCCTCACCCTGGGCGTTGCATTTTTAATTACTGTTGTTCGATATGGCAATCTTGAGGATTTAATAACAATGCTACAATCATTAAATTAATTTTGGGAATTAAGCTTTTCTTATTTTTTCGGCAGTTTCTTTTCCTAAATTTTCTTCGCCCAGATCATTTAAACTCTTTTTTGCGAGCAAAATTCCAGACTCTCCCATACTTAATAAAGAATTGAGAATTTCTTTTGCTTCTCGTTTATATCCTTGGATATTCATAATGCTTATGGCAGCAAGAATCGAATCGTTCCATTCTGGCTCATCAATATGTTTCTTGATTATGGAAAGACGTTGCTTAGTTTCAACTTGTACTATGCCACGACCTGCAAGATGCTCTTCGATGGAAAGATGCAAGAAACCTACATAACCCTTTCCTTGATCGACAAGTATATTTGAGTATTGACGAATACTGTCAAGATACTCGCTGGCGTATTTTCGAGCCTCGCCTCGAGGTTTATTCCATTCCTCTCCAGCATAGTAATTTGTTAACCAATCCAGCAAGCGCTCCTCTGGAATCAGACTCGAGGATAGATTCTCCTCCTTGAGCCAGAGAGTTAACTTGCCTAATATTGAAACAGTTTGAATATAGTCTAAAGATTGTCCAACTAAGCGGTTGTCAAGAGAACGAGTGGTATTCCACGTGTTGATTAATATTCTCAAGTAAAGCTCATATAGCTCGGCTCTGTTTGATGGCAGTGAACCTTTCTGCCATGAAAGCGATGCAAGCACTGTGAGGAAAAATGGATTACCAGCAAGTCCGGAAAGAGTTTGGTTCTGGTTTATTGTAGTGATAAATTTTTGTACCAGGATCTGGGCAGATTGAAGATGATCTGGCATGCTATTTGCAGCCTTGGAGAAAGCTGTAAATAATTTTGTCAGGAATTGCATTGTGGAAGATTGATCAAAATCAATCAAGGTAAATAATGACCAGTCCTGCATGTCTAGTGGTGACACTTCATAGCCTGCAATTCTACTCGTTACTATAACTCTATTATTCTGAGCAGTTGCTTCACGAGCAAATGCTTCTATCTTTGAAACTAGATAAGGGCGATTTTTAGGTTGCACTTCATCTAATCCGTCAAGCAGGATAATAGCATTACCTTGGGAAAGAGCGTCATCGAAAAGGGGGGAGAGGTTGGCAACACCTTTTGCAGCACCTGCATAATAGTCTGACAGAAATTGTTGGAGGTTACGCTCTCCTTTTTCGAGGGCTGCAGAATATGCGTTTAGCGAAACAATAATTGGGAGTGGGCCGATAGGTTTGCTTGCCAGTTGAATAGCTAACCATTTCAAAATGGTCGTTTTTCCGGAACCGGGGTTGCCCAAAATGATAATTCTATTTTCCTGCTTTATCGCTTCTTCGAAAGACAAATCATTTTTGAAATTTTCTCCCCAAGGATATGCCTTGGTTACACTGGCTCTTGAGGGAAATTCGCGGCGAACATACGGTTGTACATAAATACTTTCAAGAGAAACTCTTGGTAACAACCCACCGGAAACAGGAATGCCATTTAATTCAAGTTTGCCATAAGCAAACATAACGTATTCAAGATACTCTGAACGAAGTTTTTCAACGTCTGCCGGTTCAGTATATCCTGGCATGTTAATAGTAATAACCTCTCCACGAACGTCAATAGTATTAGTACCGCCAACAACATTACCGCCCCCGGTAACTATTACATTGTCATCCAGAGGATCGTTTTGTTTGTTATCCTTTTTTGACACCATTTCAATACTCCACTATTTCTTCCGGCGACCAAAGTACATCTCGCGGCTTTTGCCAATTTCAATTGCCTCGATTTGGTAAGCCTCACCTGATGAACCAGTCCATTTGTCAACAAGACTTTCATTTAACCGTAAGGAGAAAGTCCGTGGTGAGGTGATCCACTCTGAATCACCATCTATCTTTGCGCTAGTATGTATTGTAAATACACCACTCTTTGGAGGTAAAAACTGGGGCAGAAGGGGTTTGAAGGCTATATAAAGCTCCCTTCGATCCTTTGAACTTAGTGAAATACCAGAAAATGGAGCGAAGTCAGAAATCTGATATTTTGCGAAAATATTAAATTGGTTTTTGATGAGATATGGTGCAAATTGGAATTCGCTTCCTGTTTCATCATGAATAACTGTAATCATTAGGTCTTCAATAGAACCAGGCTTTGCACCAGCATTGTAAAATTCACATTCCAGTATGAGGTTGGGCGTTCCAGTGATTTGTGTCAGAATAATGCGTCGTTTGGGCAATATTGAACTTTTGAATCTTGAGAATAAGGTTAGATAAGCTGTTACCCCGCTTATAATTAGTGACAAGCCTGCCATGATGGTGGTTATTATTTCATTCGTGGTCATCTTAATCCCAAGTCTTATTGACTAACAAAAATTGGATGCTGAATATTGAAGTTATTATGACCTGCCTTCAAAGTGGGAAATTTCTAAATTACCTATGTCAGCTATCACTTTTTACTGGAGTATAGCCCCAATTTCCACCAAAATCAACGGAATTGACGCCAGATAGGCGTATCCTGAAAATCATGTAATGCTTTCAATTTTCCTTGACCAAAGAACATTTGTTCTGTTATTATCCCAACAGTATGTCTATCTGGGATCGTCTTCTGTACCTGATAGGCTTGCGTCCAACGCCCGGTCCTCGAACCTACCATTTTGATGCGAGTGAAAGCCTGCAGGTCACGCTTTCCACCCTATCTTCTGACGAAGGCCGTCCTGAACATGATTTGATCCCCGATATCCTGGCCGCAGGTCTGACACAATACACCGCCAATGAGAGGTTGTGGGACAGGTGGGAATCCCTCTCACCCCGTGAACGGGACGTGACTGCGCTCGTCTGCCTGGGGTATACCAACCGTGAGATCGCCGCCCGTTTGAACATTTCTCCGGATACCGTCAAGGACCGCATCTCGTCCGTATTCCGCAAGTTTAATATTAACAAGCGCAATGATCTGCGTGCTCTGTTCGCCCATTGGGATTTCAACGAGTGGGAACGGCAGAGATAGACCCAAACTCCGACCCTCCCCCCAAATCCAGTACCCCCAAAACACCCCCGTCTGACACCCAGGTGGGGGCTGTTTTATAAGAAGGGAAGGTTGTATTCTGTCGGCATGGACATCCTTCCCATTCTCAAAACCGGCAAGCTGATTGTGGTCTACGCATCGGATGCTGCACGCACTGAAAGCATGGTCTTGATCGCCGAACTTGGTCTGCGTGGCGCAGTCACCATCATGGATGGCGGTAACCGGTATCGTCCGTATCAGGTTGCTAAATTACTGCGCAGGAGAACGGTGGATATTTCGACCGCCGCCAACCGTCTGTTCAGCCGGCGCGCCTTTACCTGCTATGAGATGAACACTTTGTTGTGCTCCACTTCGTCTCGTAATCAACCTTGTGTGATTCTGGATCTATTGAACACTTTCTATGACGACCATGTATCAATATATGAGGCAGATCGATTATTGAAATCCTGTCTCAGTCAAATCCAGCGTCTTGTACTCTCCGGACCAGTCGTCCTGACTCTTGCACCGCCTTTGGCGGAGGAACGTGCTTTTCTACTTGAGCAAGTCTGCGCGCAGGCAGATGAAGTGATGATCCAGGAAGCGCCCGCCTGCCAACCCACCCAACCGTCGCTCTTTTGATCGAACCATATGGGTCGCACTCTCGTCACCATCACCCAACTTCTGACAGAAACCGAAGCCAACCTGTCGGCATTTCGGCGTACCTTGCGTCGCAGTGATCAGTATATATTCGACGGTCTCTTTGCCGCTGCGCGTCGGCACATCGCTGCCATCGGGCAGGCGGAGTCTCTATTGCCTTTTGAAACTGCCTTGCTTGCCATGTTATTGGAGCAATCCAAGGAAATCGCGGTGCTTCAGCAGGAACTTGACGAACTGAAAAAGAAAAACCTGGGTTGACTGGCAGAGTCGTGTCGAAATATGGCTGAGGTAATTGGCTGGCTCCTGGATGTATACGCGGAGGAGGATGGAATCACCCTATGGCTCCTGACCGATGACGACAAACGCCTGCGCCTGCGTATGGACTTTAACGTTACGTTTTATGCAGCGGGGGACTTCAATTTATTACGGCAGGCGTGGAAATACCTGAAAGAAAAAGATGTTAAATTGGAACGAACCATTTGTCGCGATCTCTTTCTCGGCGAACGGGATGTAATGGCAGTTACTACCTCCAATCCAGCCGGTCTTCAAAAAATGTTCGGGGAACTACAAAGGCAATTCCCTTCCCTCGATTACTATGATGCGGATATTCCCATCACCCTGCGTTTTATTGCCCGGACAAATACTTATTTGTTGGGGCGCTGCCATGTCAGGTTTGATGATGAATGGATTCAATCCATCGAGCCTTTGTCCTCGCCTTGGGAGATCGATCCGACTCCCATCCCATTGCGCATTCTGACTCTTGCACCGGACTGTAATCCTGCGATCCGGAAACCCAAACAATTGCATGTGAAATACAGGCAGAGGGAATACAGTCTGTCCCTTGATTCACCCAGACCCTTCCTGATCGGCTTGAAAGCCGACCTGCAGCGACTTGATCCCGACCTGATCCTGACCGATTACGGTGATACCTGGTTGTTCCCGCAACTTGGTGCATGGTCCGAGGAAACCGGCATTGAGTTGAATCCGAATCGTGATGAGAACAGACAGATCATGACGCGCAAAGCCGATAGTTATTTTGCCTATGGTCAAGTCACTTATCGCGGCGCGCAATCCCATCTGTTCGGACGCTGGCACATTGACCGCAAAAATGCCATGTCTTTTGGGGAATATGGGCTGGAAGGCGCGATGGAACAGGCGCGTGTCACAGGCATTGGTGTGCAGGAGATGGCGCGTAAATCTCCTGGCGCAGGCATCACTGCCATGCAGATGCTGACTGCGTTATGCAACGCAGTCATGGTTCCTGTTCAAAAACAGCAGGTTGAAGGGACGAAGACTCTGTCTGAATTGATCCGCGCTGATCATGGCGGTTTGATCTATCAACCCCTCATTGGATTACACGGTAATGTGGCACAGATCGATTTCTCTTCCATGTATCCTGCAATCATGGTGAAACACAATATCTCTCCGGAGACCGTTGGGCTGGAAAATGCGCCAGAGGGATTGATACCAAAAACCCTGCGACCTCTGTTGGAAAAACGCCTAATGCTAAAGAACATCCTCTCTGATCTCGAGCCGCGCGATTGCAGAGTTGGAATCCTCAAGGCCCGTGCTGCGGCGCTCAAATGGTTGTTGGTGGTGTGCTTTGGGTATTTGGGATACAAGAACGCCCGCTTTGGAAAAATCGAATCCCATGAAGCCGTGACCGCCACGAGCCGCGAGTTGATGCTGCAAGCCAAAGAAGTTGCTGAAGATATGGGATTCACGGTCATTCATATGTATGTGGATTGTTTGTTCGTCCAGCAAGAGGGGGTTCACAAGCCATCAGAATTTATGTCACTTATGAAGGCCATCGAAGAGAAAACAGGCATTCCCATTGCATTGGAAGGAGTTTTCAAGTGGGTTGCTTTCCTGGCTTCCAAACAGGATGCGCGTGTTCCCGTGCCCAACCAATACTTTGGTGCCTTCCAGGATGGCACGCTCAAATATCGTGGCATCGAGTTGCGTAGAAGGGATACAACCCTGTGGGTGAGAAAGATTCAATTGAAGGCACTGGAAGTTCTGGCAGGTGCGAATACCCCGCATGAATTCGCTAACCGCATTCCAGATGTTATGGCGTTGGTGGAATGTGCAAAACGAGAACTCAGAATCGGACGTGTTCCATTGGAAGAATTAGTTGTCCGTCAAAAGTTAAGTCGGACAATTGAAGCATACAAGACTCCATCTCCGGCTGCACGCGCCGCCCGGCAGTTGCAGGCATATGGCAGGCAGTTCGCTCCCGGTCAATCGCTGGAATTCCTGTTTACCCGAAATGGAACCGGAGTCCATGCCTGGGAATTGGAGGAGGCATTGGACTCCGGAAAGCTGGACACAAAGCGTTATTACAGGCTCCTGGATCGGGCGATACAAACAGTGCTCGATCCATGCAAGCCTTTGCTTATGCCGGAACGATTGTTATGAACAGATTATTGCCCCGGCCAGCCGATCTGTCCCTGCCCTTCATGCATTGCTCATTGGCGCTACTCTGAAAGCAACGAGGCGAGATCAATAAATTGTCCATCCACAAAGCGGATCGCGGTTGGGGTTGTGCTTTCCAGAACAGCGAAAAACAGGTCCAGCTGCGCATACTCGCTTCCCGTCAGGGATGAAATGGGCAAATTGAAGAAGACTACTGGACTTTCGTTACCCTGATCGTCTACCACGCGCATTTCGCGGAATTCGATGGCGTTAATCAGGTCGGCAGGACTGTTCGTTGTTTCGCTTTGAAGTTTGAAAGTAATCATTAACGAGCGATAGCCTTCCTTCAGGTGAAAACCAGTGACGACCTGCGGTTCTTCCCATTTCGCCTCCAGCACTTGGACGTTGACCTCATTGACGATAATTGGTTCGTCAATTCCCAAAATTGGGATCGGCGTGAAGGTGGCAGTGGGCGCCGGCGTGGCAGTGTTTTCCGGCGTGGAGGTTGGGATGGGTGTGTTTGTGGATGTGGGTGGTGGTGTGGCGGTGGGAGCGGAAGCGCATCCGACTATCATGACCATTATTAATCCAATCGCAATGAGAATCCTCCAATTTGTCTCTTTCATCATAAACTCCTTTCACCCTAATGAAGGTCCGATACATCCCACAATGTGACAATGCCGCTGTTGTCGCCCACCGCCAGTAGTAAGCCATCTGGACTGAACGCAAGGCTCGTAATTTCAGCGAACGGGCTGGCTTGTATCTCCCAAAGCAATTCGCCGGTTTCCCAATTCCAGACGGCAACCGTTCCAGATTGAGAACCGGTCGCAAGTAAGCCGTATGGGGAAAACTCAGAGACGGTGATTGGCGGATTCTCCGGGTAAATCGTGGAGATTATGTTCTTGGTTTCGAAATCAATGACCTGGATTGGATCCAACCAGCGTCCCGCAATTTCCAACAGCCTGCCGTTGGCATCGAACGCGAGCGGTCCCGAGACAGTCTCCTCAAGGGATTTCACGGGCTGGAGACTTTCCATATCGATGAACACTGTCGCGCCAACTCTGGAAAAGATCAGGGTTCTGCCATCCGGTGAAAAGGTCATTCCTCCAATTTGCGGGACTGAAGCGACGATCTCCAGGGAGACGGGGTCCATCAATTTGACGCCCGAACTATCACCGGCAATCAGAAGGTATTTTCCGTCCGGTGAAAATTCGGAATTACAACCCGGCTCATCGAAACTTTTTAGGAGTTCTCCTGATGTGAGATTCCAGAGGTTAAGATGACAATCAGAGTCAGAGGAGGCAAGCAACCTGCCATCAGGGGAAATGGGGAGCCAATTGACCGCTTGTTTATGGTCATGAAGAACGTGGAGGATTTCGCCTGTGGACACATCCCATAATGTAATTGCCATATCGAAACTCGACCCTTCGTAAGAAACATTAAATCGCAATCCCTTCGCTGCCGCCAATTTCCGACCATCGGGAGAAAATGAGAGTTTCGAAACTCTGTCGCCGATGTAAAAGAAGGTTCTGTTTATTAGATGTTCATAAATCCATTGATTCAACTGATCGATGGGAGAGCGGCCGTATTCCGCCCCGCTTCCATATTTGATCCCCGGCGGGCGGTCGCCGCGAAAGGTGTTCGCGCCAATGACGTTCCCGTCGGGCCATGAGATCAGGCGGATGTTCCAGGTCAATTGATAACCCGGCTCTCCGTCCTGGTAACTGAAGATTTTCTGGCGACTGGCACGGACACAAGTAACGGTCTTCACATCGGATTCAGTGACCGCCTCGGCGGGCGGGAAAATATGATTGATGACGCCCCATTGTTTGTCTTCTGAATAGTCATACTGAAACAGATACACAAGAGAAGCCGACACTTCTTGGAGAGTCGCGTTATCGGACGAAAACGCTGATTCACAAAGCGGCCCCGCCTTCTGCGAAAACGACACAGGAGATAACGTGGGTGCGGGTGTGGGAGTCTGCGTAGCAGTTGGTATGGGTGTTGGCGTAGTTGTTGGTACGGGAGTATCAGTTGGCAAAGGAGTAAGTGTAGGCGGCACTGGCGCAGGACCGGAAGCACATCCGCTCAATAAAAGTGTTAAAAATACGAATGCAAATAACGCTGACCGGACTAAGCTATTCATCATGATTTCCTTGATTTTGTCCTGCCTGCGCCAAACCCTACGGTAAGCCCGGCACATTGTCCAAGTTCCAGGCTTTGACATTATCAATGGCGATGGTCATAGGGCCTGGCCCAAAGCCAAAGTTACAGGTACCTGTTTTTCCGTCGGTGAGTTGGTCATCTTCAAGGTAGGTCAGCGGGGAACCGTTGAGATAGATGGCGAATTGCGGACCGTAAGCCACTATCAATACCTGATTGGATACGCCTCGCTCACTCAACTTCTCTGTTCCGCTCGCCAGGGGAGTGCGAATGCCTGCGACCCAATGGGCAACCTCCCAACTCGGAATTAAATTGAGCCAGATCGTAAAACGATAATGATCGGCATTGGGTTGGACGCGCCAGTGGGCGGCAATTTCGCCTCCGCTGGCGGCATCAACATCCATTAGTTCTGCCTGCACCACAAAATTGGTCATGGTATGGCAACTATCACTCCCAACGCTGCTATAAAGACCATCTTGTGCAGTCAGGGTCAGCGCGTCGTTTATGAGGTTCTCCGCTGAAACATTTCCCCGCAGCACGGTTTCGCCCATGTCGTTCGACATTGTCCAATACCACCGACTATTTGGGATACTGAAATCATCCTCAAAGTCTGGTGGACGATTGGCAACCGCTTGCAAAATCGGCTCGGCGAAGGCGCGGGCTTGTTCAGCTTGTGGGCTGAGATCGGAGGTCGTCAAATCCGTAATGTCCCAGATCTTGAAGTTATCGAAGCGGACTTCCGTTTCCTGCTCCCCGGCATGAATTCCTAACGAGACGATGCCGCTGGGAAGCGTCGAATCGCTTACAACTGTCACTGGCTCGCCGTTGACATAGATGGCGATGTTGGGACCTTTGGCAATCACCAGCAAGTGATTTGTTCCCGGCGCGGGCTGAACTGGCGCGCCCTGTAAATAGAACAAGTCGGTGTAAGAACCTGTATTCAGAAATAGCGACAGCCCACTGCTGTTAAAGTTAATATGGTATCGAAACGATTGAGGGAAAGGTTGTTCCCGAAAAATGAATCCCCATCCGCCGGGGTTGGTCGCTTTCAGAATGCGGGCATCTACTTCCGCCACAAAATCGGAGAAGAGGAAATCCTTGCCGGGACCCGCGCCTGTACCGCCGTTCGGTTTCACGGTTACGAAGTATTCGCCGTCAACATATCCTCTTGTGTTGCTTTCTTCCATGCCGCTGATCCAACCATTCTCTGGTTCGTTGAAGTCATATTCATAGTCTGGCGGGCGGTTCGCAATGGCTTGCAGAATCGGTTCCGCGAAGGCACGGGCTTGTTCGGCTTGCGGACCGAGCGCGACCGGAGCGACAGTTGTTTCTGTGAAAATGACTGGGGCTATTGTTGCCGTCGAGGAAACTTCTGTATTTGTCGGCGTTGAAGCGTTTGAGGTAACAATGGCGATTCTTCCATCCATCTGGCTGAGGAGCAAGCCGAGAATTGCAAGCGCGGCAATCACTGTGACAACCACAAGGAATGTACCGCGAGATTTCCCTTGCGCTGTTGAGTTCTTGCTGGTTGATGTCATGACTTGCCTCTCCAATATTTGAAAATTGCCGCGCCAATCGCGACGAACAAAACAATGACAAGCACAATGCCAAACGTCTCGCCCCGCGCGGAGGCTTGCCCTGCTCCGCTGGATGTTGTGCCTAACACCCAAATCAAAACGCATATTCCAATTACTCCGAGAATTGCCGCAAGAATCATTCGTAATATCTTTTGCATAATGTGTTTTCCTTGTACTCGTCCTAAAAAGCAATAAACCTTTCTGTTGATTTAACATTTTAAGGGCAGGCGATTTCAAGATTTAACTTTTTACCCTGCCCCTCTCCCAATTGAAACTCCGCAACCGCAATGATGCGCTTGTTCCCGAACCCGCCCAGCCCGCCATAGCCTGCAAACGTCACTACAAACTCGCCGCTTGAACCGAGCGTTTCATACGGAGCAATGCCAGGGCATTCGGGCGGATTATCCCAAACGATGGTGAGCAGATAGTTCCCAGCGGGCGCATCGGGAAAACCATAATTTCCGTCCGCATCGGTCTGCGCGCTGAAATCCGAGTCGCAATCCGTACAGTCGAGTTTCACCGACGCGCCGGCGACGGGCTCTCCCGCGTCTTCGTCCGTCACTTTTCCATACACGCCTTTGCCTCCGCCACAGGCTGTGAGCAAAAGCGCAAGAATTAATGAAGCGATGGTCAACTTGATTTTCATTTGCGTCTCCATGTGGCTGAGACCCTAAAGGTCTTCTTTGCAATCGAAAATGCGGTTCAAACCTGATCTTCCTGCAAATTCGGCCTTTCGGTTTGCGGGAAAGACCTTTAGGGTCTGATTTAAGAAACACTCTGTGAATGGTTTGTTGACATCATCTTATAAAATCAAGTTCACAAATTCCGCACGGATTTGTAACAGTTTTGTAAACATTTCCATTAGCATAACCCCTCTCCCATTGGGAGAGGGGTAGGGGTGAGGGAAAAACGTCCCGAAGGCTTGCCCTGAACGAAGTGAAGGGTCTCATCACGTCGGGACGTTGGTTATACAGAAGCAATCGGCAGGGAAAAATAAAACGTTGTGCCATGTTCGGCGTTGCTCGTAACGCCGATGGACGAATGATGCTGTTCGAGAATCGCGCGCACGATGGCAAGCCCCAACCCCGTGCCTTTGGCGTTTGTCTGTTTGCCGCGCCAAAACGGCTCGAACAGATGCGGCAAATCCTCCTCCGCGATAGGGGTGCCGCGATTGTTCACTTCCACAGAAACAGCCTCCCCCGTCGGAGTGAGGCGAATCGTCACGGGATGATTCGAAGCGTGTTTAATGGCGTTGTCAATCAAATTAAGAAACACCTGCCGAATCCGTTCCGGGTCTGCCAGCGCGCGGGGTAAATCCGCCGCCGCCTGAAGGATGAGCGAAGCGTTATTCTTTTCCGCAAAATCGAACAACTCCGAAACCGCCTCCTCCGCCGCCACACGCAAATTGATCGGCTGAAGATGCATGGGAACGCGGTCCAGCCGCGAGAGACTGAGCAAATCCTCAACCAGCCGCGCCAGGCGGTCCGTTTCGCCTGCCACAAACCCCAGCGACCTGCGCCACAGCGTTTCCTCGTCAATGCCGCAGCTATTCAGGATTTCCACATGCCCCATGATTGCCGTGAGCGGCGTGCGCAGTTCGTGCGCGATGGTGCCGACCAGTTGTTGATACAGTTCCGCGCGATAGGACCCATCGGCGGAGTCCGCGATGAGGATGAGAACCTGCGCTTCTTTCGTGGCATGAAGCGGGGTTGCCAAAACCTGAAACTTTTTCTCCCCCGTGACGATTTCTCTCCGTTCGGTTAATCCTGTACTGCCCACGCGTCCAACCGCCTCAATCAGCATGTTGGGCAGATTCGTTTCCCAGCCAGATTCGTTCATGAGTTGCGAAGCGCGTATATTTTTTATGCGGATATTTGCCGCGTTATCCACAATCAGCGCGGCTTGTGGAATGGCATTTAGCAGAGACAGTGAATCGGCGTGTTCGTCCTTCGCTTCCTGCCTTCGGCGAATCCACCAGCCCAAACCCGCTCCGAAAGCAAGCAGGATCAGCGCAATAAAAACGACCCCGCCGACCGATACGCTTGCAATGACTCCTTCGCCCATGTTGTGTCCTTATGCCTCGGATTCAAATTTATAGCCGATATTCCGCACGGTGACCAAAAAACGCGGCTCGGCAGGGTTCGTTTCGATTTTCTGCCGCAATCTCTGTATATGAACATCCACCGTGCGCGTTTCCCCGGCGTAATCGTATCCCCAAACTTTTTCAAGAAGCGTTTCCCTGCCGAAGACGCGGCGCGGATTGGAAGCCAGCAGTGCAAGTAGTTCAAATTCCTTTGGCGTGAGAGTCAAAGGATTCCCCTCGCGCCTGACCGTTCGGCTTTCAACATTGATTTCCAATGAACCGAATTGCAGCGTTCGCGAACTGGGATTTTTTGAATGTTGCACGAGCCGCAGCAACGCGCGGACACGCGCAAGTAGTTCCCGAATTTTAAAAGGTTTGGTGATGTAGTCGTCCGCTCCCATTTCGAGACCGACGATCTTATCCACATCGTCGTCTTTGGCGGTGAGCATGATGATGGGAATATACTGCGCGCGGCGGCGCAGCGCCTGGCAGACCTGTAGACCGTCTATGCCTGGAAGCATTAAATCCAGAAGAATGAGGTTGGGAGAAAAAGAATCAATCCGCTTTATAGCCGCCTCACCATCTTTCACCAGTTCTACCTCAAATCTTTCACGTTCCAGCGCAGTTTGCACGAACGCGCCGATGGCTGGATCGTCCTCCACAATGAGGATAAAAGGACGGGATTCTGGAACCATGTTCGTCATTGACTTGCTCGTACAGTAGGGAAGTTCAAAGCCTTTGAATCTGACAAAAAGTATACTCCGAAACAGAAGATGGGCAAATGTGAGACTCGCTGTCTTCTGCAAAGGTCCGTTCTCCGGGAGAGTCAAAAGAGTTTGTGGCCCCCTTGCCAGAAGGAGTCCACAAACTCTCGAGTGTTGCAGGTTGGTTCTTGAAATCGACAGGGCAGTAGTTGAGTTATTGCCCCGGCCATCCGATCTGTCCCTGCCCTTCACGCACTGCCCAATAAATGATTCCACCCCAATTCCACGAACGCTGATATTGGGGATTGCTGATACTGCCGGCATCATCCATGCGCCGCAGGGTCAGGTTGGTATCCCAGTAGGCGTCAGGCGTGCCATCGTTGTTGATATCCGCCATCCTTGCGGCAGGCAGGTTTGCTACAGCAGACGGGGGAATCTCGCCTCCGCTGGAATGCGTTTTCCATTCATAACCAGTGATGCCGCGATGTCCGGTTCCGCCGCCGCAGTTGTAATTTCCGTTGCCATTCGGACCGGCAATGCAACCCTCGATGGCTTCATATTCCTGATACCGCAACTCCCAGAACAACTTGTACGGAGCGCGTCCGTTGCCAACGAACAGGGGCATGTCCCCAGGCAGTTCATCCAGTCCACTGACACTCCCTGCGAGAGTGGTCGCTCCCACAGCCGGATGGGACGGTACTTCCCATTGAATGGTTTGGCTTGCGCCATTGGATAACATCAGGTCTCCAACTAGAGGCAGAGTCACAAACATGGGACCAGCAGGTCGCAAGGTCAGGATCAGGCGTAGATTTTGCCAGTCGCCCACTTGTGGATGACTGGGCGATCCGCCGCCATTGGGAATATAGTTCACACCACCTGATCCGGAGGATTCAGGCATACCACCATTGCGGACAACGGTAGGCCAGCGAACAAGAGTCGCAGGATAAGGGCGCACATCCAGATAGATCTCGGGAAATGTAACACGCGCACTTACGTTCCAGCCGTTGTTGGTACAGGTGATACCGCCAGCCGTCACAGAGAACGATGTACAGGGATGTTGAGGCGGTGTGGTATTGGGCAGTTCACAAGGCATGACTGCCGGCTGCTCGATGATATGCAGGACCTGCCCGGTGCAGTTATCCACCCGGATGGGAAACACCTTGCAGGAACTGCTTTCCGAATAATATTCAACGACTTGGAATGCCAGATGATTGCCGGGTGTGCAAGCGCCACCGCTATTGTTGTTATTGTTATTTCCACCGCCTTCCTCTCCGCCTCCTTCATTTCCTCCACCTGTGGTGCAGATGATGCTGCCATCCGGTTGAAAGGAACAGGATGGGGCAGACTGTGCCAGGACGGATAAAGGTTGAACGGAGAGTAGGACGATCAGCAGAAGAAATAGACTGGCGCGTTTCATGGCGCGGCTCCCGATAACACGGAGAGGATATACTGCTTCTCGTTTTCATCCGTGAGAGACTGCCAGTTTTCCGGCAGCGGTTGCATGTCAAGATGCCAAGTGTTACTCAGCCACTTGGCATCCCAGGGTTGGGAGTCGTACAAGGTTGCCACGGTTAGACGGTCGCTGGCATTTTCCTTTGCGTCGGTGATCTCCAATTTGGGTTCCGTCTGTGTGCCCAGCCAGACCCACTGCCCATCGCCCAGATATCCAAAGAGCAGAAAGGAACGCATGGGCGTGGCAGGCGATATGTACATGTGATCATTCAACGCATAGAGGATGTGAGTGTTCTCGGCATCCTCCACCACCAGACAGATCACGGGATATTCACCGCCCCAGATCTCGACACGATTGCCTTTGACCGAGGATGTCTCAAAACATCCGCGCAAGGCATACGTGACTGCGGCTTCACCGTTGGCATTCAAACGCCATTCCTTGAAATCGGGATTGGGTGGGATGAAACTGACCGGTACATCCACAAGATCGTTTGCATCCCTGGGCAGGGTGACAGTTTCCATCTGGCGCATGGGCATCTCTGTGAACCCAAGCAGCTCAGTGGCTTCGGCGCGGCTGTATCCTTCACGGACTGCCAACGCCCAGGCAATGCTTTTCTCCAAACCTTGATAGACACAGGCAGGCTGGATAATCTGATAATTCTCGCTGATCATGGTCGGTGTAAAGGACCACTCCGACGAATCGGTTGGACAGCCAAACGAATCAACGCCACCCGATGGGCTGGTCACAATGGTTTCCGTAGCCACTGGTTCCATTGTCTGTGTCGGGAGGGTGACTGCTTCCGGGGTGGCTTGTACACGGCTCATCAATAGATAGCGATTCAAGCCTGCCATCCCTCCAGCCACGAACAGCAATAATAGGATCAGCCCGGTGACAATGGTGTAGATGCGGGGTTGCCGTTTTCCGGCAAGGTCTTTATAGGTCAATCCATCCAGGATCGTTTTCCAAAGGGAATTCATTCTTCTCCAAAAAAATTATTGATCTTCGCGGGTCACGCCATGCGCCAGATATCCAATGGCGCGCACGGTCACCCAGCGGGCGGGGAACAAGTACCCCGCCGATTGAACTTGAGCAGTGACATAACAGGCAGGGCGCCCTTGATGTCGTCCACAGGAAACGAAGTTGAGCTGCGCGGATCCCGGTCGCTGCGAATTGAAGTATGCTGCGGCAATTCCATTCCCTGCCGTGGTTGCAGTGATCGTCCCATCCGGCAGAACGGTGATTTCCTGCGCGCCAGCATGAGCGGCAAGGTCGGCGGCTGCCACGGTCTCCATCACGCGCGCATTGGTCACCATGTAATCGAGGATGCCCAACAGAAAGAGCGACATGATGGGCATCAGGATGGCGAACAAGGCGACAGATTGTCCGCGCTCTTTGAGTTTGATCTTCATCGCCACTTTGCCTTCCAGGTCTCCGAGCGCGAGATGAACCACTCATTGTTCCATCCGCCTTCGCTCAACCCAAGCAGACCGTCAAACAAAGTTGGCGCTTGAAACGAAATCAAACAATGACCCGGCTCTCCCGGTCCACTGGGCGGCGAGACCTGCACCCGATATTGCACGCCTGCGGTCGCAGACCAATCTGCATTCAGGGTCTGCCATGCGACGTTGACCGCATTGCGCCGGGCGCGCGCCGGGTCAGGCGATTGCGACAGGAACTGTGAACAGGCATAGGCAGCGGCGGTCGCGGCGGTGCGTGCCCGATGGGTTGGTATCCAGGCAAGCAGACCGAATGCCATAATGACTGCCAGTATTGCGAATAAGGCGGTCTCTGCTAGGGCTTGTCCGCGTTCGCCTTTTCGGTACAAGGCTTTCATTCAAGGCCTCCGGCAGGGGGTGGACCGGGATAGAACCGCCATAGACGAAAGTTGGTCTCGGCGCGTTGCGCTTCGATCAACTGGATGCCAAAGATCCAATTGCGCGAGTCTTCCACGCTGATCAATGAGCGCACCTGACGCGGACCGGTCTGCCCGGCATGGATGCGGTCTGCCAGGTCGGGCCATAAAACATTGTCACGGGCGTGTTCGGTGGCGGGTGTGTTGTATGAACCGGAGGCAACGCCTGTGATGAACACACCCCAGTCCGTGGCGGCGGATCGGAAGGCATAGAACGCGGCGAAGGTCATGCCGAACATAAGCAGAATTAGAATCGGCATGACCAGGGCGAACTCTGCCATCGTCTGCCCCTTTTCCTTCCAGCGGAACATCTCTATCCGCCTCGCGCCATGCGCAGGGCTTCGATGCCGGCTTCGAAGGCGGCGATCAGTTCATTGCGATAGCGGGCGATCACGGCAATCGCGACCACACCGATGGCGCCCAGGATCAGGGCGTATTCGGCAAAGTCCTGACCATCCTCTTCGCGGATGAAGCGTTTGAACAAAGTGAACATGGAATCTCCTTTTTGAAATGAAAATCGGCTGGCAGTTGAACTGCCAGCCGACATCATAGTGATTCAAGTTTGGGGGTCATTCGGGCGTGTCGCTTAAGAAGCGTTCACCCCGTGTTTCAAATCCTATATGGACATCACCGCACCAACGGTCGCATCAATGATCAGTCGCTTGTAAATTTTCCCCATTTGGACGGGCGGGGGACTCATTTTATTTTCCAACCACCATTCGATCAATGCCAGCAGGGAGGTTGCCATGTGATTGCCCGCCATCCTGACCGGGATCGGGCTTTTGGGATGTTGGAGAGGAGCGCAGGACTTCTGGAAGATCGCTGAGATATTTTTGAGAACAGTTTTCCTGATGCGTGCCACACTCTGGCTTTTGAACAAAATCCGGAAGAGATCCGATTTCTTCTGGATGTATTCAAAGATCAATCGACCTTCTGTTTCAAGCCGGGCGGTGTCCGATTGCTTTGCCAGTGTCTCGATATGAACCAGTAAATCCGCGAGCCCTTCCTCCAACACCTCCATCAACAGAGCGTCCAGGCTTTCATAATGCCGGAAGAAGGTGATGTACGCCACGTCTGCACGATCCGTTAATTCCCTGATCGATATGGAGGCAAAATCTTTTTCCAGGATCAGGGATATTAGGGCTTCCCGCAGGATACGGCGAGTCCTGCGCACGCGCGGGTCGGACTTGATGGGGGTGGTTTTGCTGATCATGGTGCTCCAGTTCTGTTACATCCTTGGAACTTTTATAACTTTTGTTATATCGAAGTCGGATTCACAATTGACTTGCAAACAGGCTTGGTTACAATCCAAAACAATTGTTATACAGTATAACAAAAAGGAGCTGTCATGAAAACGATCAAAAGCACGGGAAAGACCTGTCCACCACCATATATCCCCAGCAGTGAAAAGCTCACACCCGACCAGTTGCAAGTTGCCTATGATGAGATCGCCAATGGGTACGAACAAAAACTCTGGTTCGACCAACACATTCTCGGTGTGGCGCGTCACCGCAAACGATTGATGTCCAGGGCGAACGGAAAAATCCTGGATGTTGCCTGTGGCACGGGGTTGAATTTTCCCTATTTCCCGACCGCAAGTGAAATTACTGCTGTCGATCTTAGCGAACAAATGTTGGGCATGGCGCGTCGAAAAGCCGCCGACCTCAAACTGACCATCCAGACTCAGGTCATGAATGCAGAGAAACTTGATTTTGAGGATGGCGCTTTCGATACCGTCACATCTGCGTTGTCCACCTGTACGTTCCCCGATCCCATTCGGGCGCTTCAAGAAATGAAGCGTGTCTGTCGCAAGGATGGACTGATCCTGCTGCTGGAGCACGGTCATAGCAGCATTCCCTGGCTTGCCAGCTTCCAGGATCGGAATGTACTTCCGCACTATCAGCAGAACGCCGGCTGCCGCTGGAATCAAGATCCGCTTGACCTGGTGAAGGCGGCTGGTTTGAAAATCCAGGAAAGCAAACGATTTGGATTGGGCATGTTCCATGCCATCATCGCATCAAAATGAAACAGGTGATCCGATAATAGTCATGCTCTTGTCCCTGGTAGGGCTGTTCAATGGAGAATTCATAATTTCAAAATCCAGTCACGGATGATATGATTTCGATGACGATCTCAAGAAATGACAGGAGCAAACAATGACCGATACAAAGCCCACAAATTACTTGTTCATCATCAACGATGGACCGTATGGGAACGAGCGCCCATACAACGCCCTGCGACTTGCCATGAACCTGGTAAAGCGCGAAGGAACAAACGTGCGTGTCTTCCTGATGGGTGATGGCGTGCAATGTGCCATCAAGGGACAGGATACTCCCCAGGGCTATTACAACATCGAGCGTATGTTGGGTTCGATTGTACGTCGAGGAGAGGTTGCCACCTGAGGTACCTGTCAAAAAGCCCGAGGTCTCGGGCAGGATGCCATCATGGAAAATATCCAAATTGGATCAATGGATTTGCTGACCGATTGGACCATCACGGTGGATAAGGTTCTGGTGTTTTAGAGGGTGGGGTGTGTTTAGAGCATACTCTTGTTGAGGTTATTCAAAAGATAAAGGATCCATTTCTGACACAAACGCTCTGGCTTATGCACAGAGCGTTTTGGTTTTCTTGACCAATATGAATGAGTTAATATCCACTTGGGACTCTACCTATCCAATCCTCTCCAAGTCGGATCTCAATATCCACTGTGGAAGCCGGATCAGGCTGAATCACAATCTGTGGACTCTCCAATCCAAACAGATCCTTTAGATATCGCAAGGCATATAGTTTGGAGGAATACAGGATCACTTTGGTAAGGCTGGTATATCCGGTCGGTGCGCCAAACTCAACCACTTGCATACCCTGGGTATTCAAGTATGCGGCTGTGCGCTGTTCAAGATCAGTAGTATAGGTGTTATTGATGATCCTGATCCGCGCCTGGTCGGATTGCATCAACACCACCGGATCACCCTGCGCCAATGGACTGAGCGGACCACCTGGGACAAAGATTTCATCCCTCAGGATGCGAATAAGATCCGGGACAGGGCGCAAAACATTTGCCGGCACACCGTTGATGGTTGTGTTTGCCGGGATCGCCATCGTGGTATCGATCACGCCTCTCTTGATGTCCTCCACCCGAATGTCTTTCGCCAACACCGCCAGTTGGATCGCATCCTCAAGCGGCATGTTGGTATGGATACCCGATGAAAATTCTGCATACAACTGCGGCGCTTGAGTAATCAATGTGGCAAAGGATTCCGGTTCCAGCACCTTATCGCGGATCGCAAGGATGACCTGCTGTTGGCGTTTGGCGCGTCCCACATCTCCGCCCGAGCAGCCCTGTGATTCATGCCGGCAGCGTGCATACGCCAGGGCGCGCGGTCCGGTCAGGTGGCGATAATCTCCCGGTTTCAACACAAAATGATCCTGTCCTGCGCCAAGTGGATCAAGCACCATGCGTTCCTCGACATACACATCGATGCCGCCGATCAGATTGATGAACGACACAAAGGTCCCAAAATCCACCTGCACATAGTAATGTATCGGAACCCCAATGAATTGCGAAACGGTCTGCATTGCAAGTTGTGGTCCACCGCCTGGAAGTTTGGCATTCTCGCCAATTGCCCAGGCGGTGTTGATGCGGCTGTATCCTGCGCCGGGAATGTTGACCCACATATCACGCGGGATGGACAACATGCCGGCAGTTTTTGTGACGGGGTCCACGGTCAGAACCATGATCGTATCGGTGCAGGTCGGGCAGCCTTCGCCCTGTTCATCGTCCCCGCGCAAGCCAAAGAAGGCGATGTTGATCCGGCTGGCGCCGTCCCATTTGGGCAGTTCAATTTCCGGCGCGGATACTTCGATTGGAAGATTATTTGTTGTTTCTGAATCGGGAGACGCTGGCAGATCGGAAGATGGCTGGTTTTGTAAGGCACACTCCGCTGGCGGTATGCCTGGCAGGGCGGTCAGCGTCCAGCATAGAGTCAGTTTGCGAGCAATGAAAAAAGTCGCAAGGAAAGCCGCTGTGACGAAGATCCAATAGGCAAGTGAACGCCAGAAGGGATGATATATGTTCGGAGTTCGTGAACCCGGCATTACATCAATCCCGAACCCATAAACGGAGCGATGATCGCCAACACCAGACCCAGCACCGCCATCACCCCGAACAAGCCAGCGCGCTGGCGCACGAGAGCCGCACGTTCCTCGGTGGACTCCACCACGGAACGATGAACCGATTCCTGCAAACCCTGCACACTGGACAAGACTGGACGATTGTTGGCGAAGAAGTCATAGATGTCGCGTAGAAAGAGATTGGCTTCGACATCCTTCGGATCGGGCAGATGGGCGCGTGTCACATCAATGGCTTTGGTGAAATCCTCCACCTCCATGCGCGCCACAAGTAACCCAAGCAGATTGCAAAACGGACCACCTACAGTGGATGCTCGACGCAACGCCTCCTGCACGCCCACACCGGAAGACAACAATGAACTCAACACGGACAGACCGATCAACATGTTGTTGCGCAACGACTCGGCGCGTTTCTTTGCAAGAGTCTTCAAGCGCACATACGGTCGGCGCAATCCAAGCAGAATAAAGGTCATGGCGATCACCGGCGCGGCAACAATGATGTTCATGGCGGCTAAAGCGCCCGCCAACATCCCGCCCACGAGCAGGAAGGTCGAGAAATCGCGGATCGCCACGGCATAGAATTCACCGGGGGTGTCGTAGGGATAGCCGGCGCGTCTCAAGAGGCTGATCACATCCCCCATATTTTTCGCCTGATCCGGATCGAAGCGACCAGGCAAGACTGCCACCAGTAACGCTTCCCAGGTGGAACGCCGTTTGGCTTGGGGTTGTGAAGTGAAGTGGCTCAGGCGGTTGCCGCCAAAGGTACTGAAGGCATTTTGGAATACGTTCAGCAGTTCAAATGCGAGCACGCTCAAACTCAGCGCGCCGAGGAAGGCTAGTATGGTCATCAGGATTCTCCTTGTGGAATTTCGAGCCGGAAGTCTAATAACTTTTGCAAGGGGGTCTCGCCCGGCTGTCGCCCGCGAAACTTTTTGCTGTACAACCCACGGCGCAGGGCTTGCATGTGTTGCTCATCCCGGATGACTTGATGCGGCGGTCGCGGTTCGGCAAATCTCAACGCACCGCTGCCGGTCTCCCAATTCTCTCCGCCAAAGTCTGACGGCCAAAGCGGATGGGCGTACATGTCCCAATCCCTCGGTAAACGGTTGTTCTTCCTGGCGCGATGCCATCCCCAAAAGGCTTCGAAGCGCGGTCCCCAAAGTCCCCAGACCAGATCAAGCTGCAGCGACTCATCCCGCAGGAGGTTCATGGTCTCGGTGCAGTGATGACAGATCGGGATGGCATTCTCCGGTCGTTGGTAACGCCACAAGATTTCCACCGGCGCATTCGGGGCAGGGGTTAGGATTGGTCGCCAGGAAGCGGACTTGCCGCAGCGCATACAGTGATTGGGAAACTCGTGCCGCCAGGGGATGCCAGCAACGGAGGCTGCCACGATCTCATCGAGATAAGGCTCCTCGGCTTTCAGGACGGAGTAGGATAACTTCACCGCGCCATCCGGCAGATTCCATGCCCGCGAAAAATCCAGGATGAACCCGGCGGAACTCACGATCTGCCCGCGTTCCCAGGCTTCGAACCTGCGTCGTTGGATTTCGGGGCGCACCTCACCGCGATGGGCATCACGAATGCGGCGGATGTCGGCGACGGCTTCCGCCAGCAATGCAAACAACAGACTATCCATGCGCAGGCTGGGGTCCATTGAGCCCAGCTGCGGCAGGTCCGGCGCAACCGACAACACAGTGTGGAGATAGGGGTGATAGTCCACCTTCGGACCGGTCTCGATCACATAGCGACAAATAGGTAACTTCACCCACCGCCATTTGGTGATGACCTCATCGAATAGCACCTGTCCCTCTGCGCTCAGGGCAACGATCCGCATCGGCGGACAGAAAAAGGTATGGAATGTGCGTGTCCCATCTGTGGGATAGATAAATGCCAGTACGGTTTCGTTCAAAGACTCCATGAACATGGCGCCGGAGGCGCGTTGTTCGGAGGTGACCAGAAAATGCAGTTGCATGTTATTCACTTGCTCCTTCACCAAAGAGAATTTCCCGCACGACTGAAAGCGTCGGATTGTTGGAACCCATTGCTTTTTTCCAGGCGTGTGCGAGTGGATGTTCAATTTTTGTGGGCAGTTCGTATGCCCGGGTGGGGGTGGAGTCGATCAGCATCAACAACTCGGCAGGCGGCAGGTCTGCGAATTGCCGGAATACGCCGCGTGCTTCACGCAGGGGATGTTCTCGCAGGCGGCTGATGGCATAACCCAGGGGATCGGACAAATTCCCACTCTGCGGGCTGGCGACATACAACACCCACGAGACAAAGGCATGCACGGAGGCTTGAACTTCGAGCAGTTCCTTTTGCACTTTGGGATGCACATCGTTCTGCTGAAGAAGAAGTTCGAGTTCCCAAAAATCAGGAGCGACCGCCTCCGCCGCTTTCGCGATTTGCGCGTGCTGGGTGGTGGAAGTGTTTTTCTTGTCAGTGTTTAAGGGGTGTTTAAAAGAGTTTAAATCACTCCCATTTGCGTCCACCATATGACTCCCATTTGCGTCTGCTAATGCTCCCATTTGCGTCCAGCTAATACTCCCATCTGCGTCTGCCATATGACTCCCATTTGCGTCCACCTTATTACTCCCATCTGCGTCCAGTGGTTCATCCAGCAGTACCCGAAAGGCACGCGGCATGGACTCCACGCGCAGGTCAGCGTAGGTCTTTGAATCCGGCAGGTCGATTTCCTGCAGAAAACGGGAGAGATCCCCGCCGCGTTGTTGCGTGGACCAATGCGGCTGAAGCCAGGCTTGCACGGTCTTGTAACGGTTGGAACCGATCAACTCCGCCATCTCCTGATATCCGCACTTGAATGTCACTGTATCCCGGCGCTCGCCGGTGCGGGTATTGATGAAAGCCATATCTCGTGCGACCGTGATCAGCCAGGCTTGTGCGGGCGTCAGGTTGAAGCGGTGGATGGTTTCCGTGATGAAGTAATGCGGGATGTGAATGTCGCCCAGGCAGTTGATAATCCGGCGATGCAGTTCCTGCGCCAGACGCTCGATTTCAGGTGAAAAGTTTTCACCTGTTTCCAGCTTCACCATATCCATCACCGTGTTCATGGGCGGATGATGCAGTTTTACATTCACAGGTTCGAGCAGTTCCATAACATCCTCGACCACCAGCATTTCCTGCAGGGCCTTGGAGACGGAGTTATGTCTTTCGATCAATGCCTTCAAACGCAGATGGACCGCAGTGGCGTCGGCGCGTGTCAGGCGCGGGGTCATGCAGACCTGGTAACGGATCGGCGCGCGATGCGGGCGTCCGTCCCGTCCGCGCCGGAAACGGCGCGCATCCTGGGAATCAACCCGTTGCACAAGCCCGGTCAGGTGTGCCTGAATGCCGGCATGTTTCAATAATCGCCAGAAGGCGCCATTGCTCATGGCGCTGAAACGCATCACCTCGCGGCTGTATAGTGGCTTTCCTGATGAACTGTTCTGATCCTGCACCCGCCATGCCGCTTGATGGAAACCCACATACAACCAGACCGCCTTGGGTCCGATCTCCATTCCGAGTCTTCGCAGGTAGCCTTTCACCACGACCTGCTTGTGCGGCTGGACGATGCGGTCGTAGTCCAGCCACTGCACCGGCTCGACGGTTAATTCCGGTTCGTTTGTTTCCTCCGCTTCGGTTTCCATCTCTGCCTGTGACTCATCGCCAACAACGAACTTCACAGAGACAGAACGATTCAAAATCCCAACCAGCAATCGTTGGACTGTGCTGGTCAGACGAGACTCCAGCCAGTCACGGGCATAGGCATTGCGTGTGGAAACAAGCAGCACATCGTCTTTCAATTCCAGGGCTTGCGTGCCGAGCACCCAGGTTTCATACGAGGCGCGCGGCATGTCCAGCTGCAATTGAGCCAGCACGGAACTCCAGGCTTGTTGAAGATCGCTCATGCCGAACCTCCTCGTAAAACAAGCCTGGGTCTCCTGGATCGTTCATACTGGATTTCTTTCGCCTCAGCCCTTCCTGTGCGTTCGACGTAGGCGGCAGCGCAGGCGGATATGTGGGCGGCGCGTGGACAGGACGCAGGCGGCACGTTGTCCATGCCGCCTGCGTTCCTCATCTCATTCCATTGAAAAAGTTTTTTTTGGCGGAACTTCATCATTTGCCTTTGTGCGCTAAAGTGAATGTGGTGGATTTCGGTTTGGGTTCAAGCACCAACAATCCGGTTTCATACGCGTTCAGACCAAAGCGCAGCAGGGCTGTGATTAATTCCCCGATGGGTACATGCAAGCCATCATCGGATGCCAGCGCCGCCAGTTCCTGTTTGAGTTCGGGCGCGAAACCGCGCCAGGTGGTGATGACCTTCCACAAGGCTTCCGGTCGTTTTTGTTTGGCAGCGCGTTGGGGTCTGTTGATCGAATGTGAGGAGCCGCTTTGTGGGAAGAGAGTCATGCGCATGCGTTCCGGATTGGGTCGGGGATGGAGATCGAAATCGCCGCGTTCATAGGAACGCAGGGCGTAGTCAAGCACCACACATGCCACCTCACCTGAGGGAACCAGCAGGTCGTCAGCTATTGCCTTGACCTTCAATGCAAGTTTGGGATCGATGCCGCGATAGACCACCTTGCGGCTCTGTTGTTGTTTTTCCCACTGACGGTTGCGCTTGCGCGGCGCTGCCACACGCAGCGAGTCATAGAGGCTGGGTGGTTGAACGGGGCTGGGTGTTTCGGTCTTGTCAAAAGGGTCGCGTCTTCCGGTCATATCCACTCCTAGAACTTCATCACATGCTGGGTCAGCGCCTGATACTGCTTTGCAGCGCGACATAGTTCGTCCATTTCAAAGATCGTCTTGCCTTCGGCGGCACATTCATGCAACAGTGTGGAGCGATGGATGGGCGGCAGAACACTTGCATCAAACCGTTCCTTCAGGTTTTCCATCGTGGCTTTGCTCTCGCGGGTTTGTTCGTCGAAGAAGGTCGGCAGGATGCCCAATAGATTTCCGCGCCAGTTTTTCTTTTCCTGAAGCACGCTCATCATGAGCAGCACCTTCGAGACGCCGTCGGCAGCGAGGAACTCGGTGGCAGTCGGCACGATCACCAGGTCGGAGGCCCCGACCGCACGTTCCTGGATGCCACCGACACTGGGCGCGGTGTCGAAGAGGATGTAGTGCAGTCCATCTTTGAAGAAACGCTGGATCGATTGGCGAATGGCGGAGATGGGTTTGTCCTGCGCATTGAGCACGGTCTGGGCAGCCATCGTCTGTTGGTTGTCGGGTAGGAGGTATAGTCCTTCCCGACCGGAGAAACGCACCCATGACTGCACAAAGGTGGTTTCTTGTGGGGTGCTTCCCATCGTGAGCAGATAAAACGCGCCGGGTTCGGGGTTGTGTCCCAGTGCCGTGGCGGATTGACCTTGCGGGTCTAGATCGATCAGTAATACGCGCCGGCCTTTTTGAGACAGACCGTGGGCGAGGGATACGGCAGTTGTGGTCTTGCCGACCCCGCCTTTTTGATTGGCAATACAAATGACTTTGGTTGACATAAGATCGGTTTCCTTGAATGGAATATGGTTAGCGGAAAAATGCGATCACCAGCAGAAAGATGATCAGCCCCACTGCGATCGGGCCAAGGCAGGTGGCCACACCGGAAAGAATTCCTGCAAACATGATTTACCCTCCTTTCATTTCCGACTGAATTGTTTCATCCACATTGAGGATGTCAGGTTGGGTTGGAATGGGTGTTTCAACCGGGATCATGCCCAGTTTTTGCAGTTCCCTGCGAATGATCAAGGCTGCCTGAGCCTTGGGAGCGCGGTATTCGCGCTGCGCCAGATCGTTCAGCGCAGTCAGTTCGTAATCCCGCAGATGGATGATGACTTTCGCCATGTTCACCTCGTGTGAAAAAAATAAAGAGCCGTAACGACGGCTCTTTTATCAGGCGGGAGTCAAGGAATTACCCAGTTTGATTTATGGGTATTCTATGGAAATTCAAACGTGCAGATCATCAAGGATTGAAGGGCGTGATTCGCCATTATGAAAAGCTGGAATGTTTCCTGAACATTGGAATCAAAATGAGATCGGAAACGTACTTCCCCGTAATTTGTGTTGTTTCGGGTTGCGTTTTCCTTGCTGCTTCCTCCCTGGATTGTTCTTGCGATTACATGCCTTACGCGATTTCTTTTTCGGGCTCCTGTACACGGGCGGATCTTTTTGCCTTTGCCCGGCGGCGGATTTCATCCATCGCGCGTTGCCTCCAGACACTGTAGTAGGTTTGTTCGGAGACAATGGGCGAGCCGTCTGAATTCGTTCCCAGAAGCTCGGCAATCAATTCACCAAGGGTGAAGGCATCGCGGATCGGGTCGCGGTTTTCCCATTTCATGGCGATGGGGATCCAGCGTTCCAGGGGAAAGGTGGGTTTGCGACCGCGCCGGGCGGGCATGTTGAAGAGGTCGAAGGGTTCGATCATTTGTGGTTCAGGGATGATGGTTGGGGTTTGCACCGCTTCTTTTTCCTTCAATTCATAGCCCCATAGATTCATGAACGCCTCGGTCCAGCTTCCTTTTTGTGGATGATGGAAAATGGATCTCTTCAAACGGATCAACTGGTCGATCCAATGACCGAGACCAATTCCCGCCGCAATCAATATCATCAACAGGACAACATGATACATGATGGCAACTTGTGCCACCGCTGCGCCCAGTCCGGTTTCAAGACTTCGATAGGACCATGTGATGTGCAGGAATATTCCCACCAAGGCAATCTTGAGCAGGGCGAGTAGGAATACTTTCTTGGGTGAGCCATATTTTTTGGCTCTGATGAGAGACAACAGTTTCATGGGAAAGAGATTTTACCTTATGCAAATTCCACAAAGAAGGTAAAAATTAATTTCATTTTTGAAATTCGATAAATAAGACATGATTTATATGAAATAGATACTCCAATGGCTAATCGCTTCATGTTTTAGGCTGTTGATCGGAAATGCCATAATCAAATTACCAAACATACTGAACTCAAACTTGACTCTCGCCTTGTAAAACAGTGGGGAAGTACAACATTGATTGAAGAGGAAGAATTGTCATGATGAAAATGAATATGAATATTGAGGAGGGCTGATCTTGGAAAACACTCCTCCACTGGATGCAGATCGCATTGCCCTGCGACTGATGTTCAGGGCAATCGCAGAGTATGGTCGAAAAGTTCGATTGCGCCGGCTGGCTGCGGATGAAAGGACGGAACCGGTGGATCCAAAACCGGATCGGCAGGTTTGTCAACCACGAACAAAAAAGAAGGCTGTTGTACACCGCGATAAATAGCGAATGGTAATGATTGGAGGCTTGCATGGTTTGTCTCGATTGAAAATTTAATACACTGGGCGTATCCCTCGCTGTGAACGACAGGTATAATTCCCTGTTGGAGCGCAAATAATGACTGATGACGAATGGCTGACAATCCAACAGGCGGCGAAAGTGAGCGGTTATCATGCCGAATATCTGCGTATCATTGTTCGAGCGGGGAAGGTGGTTGCCCATAAATTTGGTCCGGTCTGGGCAATCAGCAAAAAGTCCCTGCTGTCCTATCTGAAAACCGCGGAAAAATCCGACGATAGGCGGCATGGTCCCAAAGTGATCAAAAAATAAATCCTTTTTACACGACCCGTTGTTTGCTTGTTAAAAATACATTTTACTGGTAAAATGTATTTGCACCGAATAACGGGCGCGTAAAGTGCTGGAACACGATACACGCCCTGACCCAACCCACCGATATCAGCGGTAGGCGGGCTATTCGTATTATAGCCTCTGCAAACGCCCTGGTGGGATTCCATCGGGGCGTTTTGCTTTCCGGCTGGGGGAAGTGAAACGCCCAAACAAGGAGACAACCTATGGATGTTCAATTTTTGACTCGTAAAGCCGCCCGGGTGGTAATGCCGGATCGGGCATCAACTCTCGCAAATCTCTCCGTGCTGCGCAAGGAATGGGAGCAGGCTGCGGAAGGGGACAGCCTGATCAATGTTCCCGCCTCAGTTGGGCTGCTTCTTTTTGATGTCACTGCCAGATTGGGGTTGACCCAGGAGGAGCAAGCCCAGGTGTTGGGCGACCAGCTTTTCCGGGAGGCATTGGTCAAGTTGCAACTGTAGCAGTTCAGGAATGACCTGAAGGGATCCAGCCAGCCATGATCTCTTCAGGTATCGAAACCAAACAAATAACAAAACTTTTTGGAGTTTTCTATGGGTAAAAGAGCAGTGATTTATGTCCGCACATCTTCCGAACAACAGGGCGAAAAATGCAGCCCTGCCGAACAGGAATCGGATTGCCGGAAGTTTGCCGCACAACAGGGGTTGGTGATTGTCAATGTATATCGCGATATCGAACGGTATCGCGTCAAAAACAAATGGGTGGAACCCTCCGGGACACGCTATGACCGCCCTGCGATGCTGGCAATGCTTCGCGATGCCGCTGACGATCAGTTCGATGTCATTCTTGCATGGCGGGAGGACAGGCTTTATCGCGGCATGCGTGCAATGCTGTTGATCCTTGAAACGATCCAACAACACAACCTGACCATCATGCTGGCGCTGGAAACCTTTGATCCGGCAACGGCTCCCTTGAAAGCCTGGCTCGCCCAGGTGGAACTGGAGAATATCAAGGAACGCATGACGATGGGGGTGAAGGCGCGTCTCAAGGCTGGCAAGGCGAATTCGGGTCAGGATCGGTATGGCTATCGCCGTGTGGGGGAACAGATCGAAGTGGTTCCGGAGGAGGCAAAATGGGTCCAGCAGATATTTGCCTGGTATATCGCCGGCGTTTCGATGCGCGAGATGCGCAGACGCTTGATCGCTGCAAATGCCCCTCAAAAGGATACGACGGCTATTCGTCGTATCCCGTGGTCTTTCAACAGCCTTAAGGGAATTCTGCATGGCGCCGGTGACTATGCCAGGGGCGTCAAAACCCAGAGTCGGGAAGGGGAACAATTTCAAATGAAGCTTATCCCCATCCTGGATATGGATACCTATCGAAAATTCATGGAGTTGAGGGAGAGTTATATCCACCCGGCGCAACAGGTTCCAAAAATTGATTTTCTGATCCGGGGTTTGCTGTACTGTCCATGCGGTTACAAGATGGGAATTCGCATCTCGAAATCATCCCGCGATCAATGGGATGGCGAATGGGAAGTCGGCAGGATCCGGGGTAATTACACCTGTGTTTGCAAGCACGACGAACTTATATCCCCTGATTGTCCGCGTTACGTAAAAAACGCGGAGGCGGATCGAAATGTCTGGAGGCAGGTTTGCAATGCCATCAATCACCCCGAACTTCTCCTGGAACAGGCGAAGCTTCTGGTCGATGAGTTGAAAACGGATGCGCTGATAAGCGGGAATGACAAGGAACTGATTGAGAAGGAATTGGACAACCTGGTCGTGGGCCGGCAATGGGTGATCACCCAGGCGAGGAAGGGGGTTATCTCCGAGACTGACATGGATCAACATTTGATGGATATGTCCATAAGAGAGGTGGACCTAAAGAAGCAACTGAATGCCATCCAGGATGCGGTTGATGCTCAATTGCTGGTTGATTGGGAGGCAAAGGTTCAGCAATATCTTGCTGATTTGAAGGATGGTATTCAGGCATTGCATCGCATGCCTGAAGATCCCGCTGAACAGCGAAGAGTTGTTGAGTTGAAACGCCAGATTATTGAAACCCTAGTGGAAAAAGTTTCCGTTGACCGGGACCACCAGTTCACCGTGACGATTCGCCTGCATCTGCTGGGCATTTTGGAGAATACAACCGGCAATGGCGGCAGTTCCAGCAATGGTGGACAGTGGCCGACGGGCGGAAATGGAAATCGATCAAATCCTGCCGGCAGAACAACAGGATTCAAATCGCGGATAGGTCATATCCGGGTGAGCGCCAATTGGATCATGCAGGGCATGTAATCTGGAGATAACAATGAAACCACGTGCAGTGATTTATGTTCGCACATCCTCTGAACATCAAGGTGAGAAATCGAGTCCGGCGGAGCAGGAAGCGGATTGTCGAAAATTGGCGGCTGATCAGGGATTGAAGATAGTTGGAGTGTATCGGGATATTGAAAAATACCGTGTCCGGAACAAATTGGTGGAACCATCCGGCACGCGATCCGACCGCCCCGGGTTGTTGTCCATGCTGAGAGACGCATCCAAGGGTGAATTTGACATCATTCTTGCATGGCGTGAAGATCGTCTTTACCGGGGTATGCGTTCCATGCTTCTGGTGTTGGAGACCATTCAGGAACACAAGATACAGATCATGCTTGCCAGGGAAACTTTCGATCCCAAGATTGCTCCGCTTCGTGCGTGGGTTGCACAAATGGAGCTGGATGGGATGAAAGAACGCATGACGATGGGTGTAAAAGCCCGTCTTAAATCAGGCAAGGCAAATACCGGGCAGGACCGCTACGGCTATATGCGGGTTGGGGATGCCATCGAAGTGGTTGAGGATGAAGCATTTTGGGTCAGGCAGATATTTGCCTGGTATGTGGAGGGAGTGCCGATTTTGGAAATTCGCAAGCGGTTGATTGCGGCAAACGCACCTCAAAAGGGCAGCAGTATCCCAAGGAGAATGCAATGGGCAAGGTCAAGTATTCAGGCAGTGTTGATTGCCGCCAAGGAATATGCCTATGGCATAAAGATTCAAACTCGTAAAGGTGAATCCTTCCAGATCCCGGTGCAGCCCATTATTGATACAGTAACGTATGAAAGGTATCTTCGTGTACGGGAGAGCAAAAAGACACATCCGATTAGAAGCATCAAATATGATTACCTGATCGGCGGTAAGCTTTTTTGCGATTGCAATTACAAGTGGGGTGCAAGAACCAACAAGTCCAAGAGGAATAGAAAGGGTGAGTTGATCAGGCGAAAGACGCCTGTTCGAGTCTATTATTGTGGACAATCACATAAGGACCAGGTTTCACCCAATTGCCCCCGGCACATCGGCGCCAAAAAGGCGGAGGATATTGTTTGGCAAAAGGTTTGTGCTGCGATGGACCAACCTGATTATCTGCTCGGTCAGGCGCGACAGATAGTTAATCAAATCAGGGAAAGTCAGGGCACATTGGAGCAGGACCGGATAAGAATTGAGAATCAGTTGGAAGCTGTACTGACAGAGCGGCAATGGGTCATTACCCAGGCACGCAAAGGCGCTTTTACCACCAATGACATGGAATATCAGCTAAGCCAGCTTACCTTTCAGGAGGTAACTCTTAAGCAGGAACTTGCCACGCTTGGAGAAACCATCAATATTAATGCCTTGAATAATTGGGAGGAGAATGTGGTCGAATTCCTAGCTGACCTGAGATCCGGCGTTGAGGAGTTAAAACTTGTTGCTCCCCAGACGCCTGAGGAGCAACATGATATTTTTGTGCTAAAGAAACGGGTTGTTGATACTTTGGTTGAGCGTGTTGATATCGATATAGACCGAAATCTTTTTGTACAAATCCGACTGAATCTTCTCGATATTCTACGAAAAGATGCTGAGAGCGGAGGCTCTACTGCTGGGGTACAAAATTTTGAGGTCGGAACTTATACCCGTAAACGATCAGTCCGCGCTCATCGCCGTCATTCCTCATTTTGCGAGCCACCATTTCGACCGGCATGCCGATTTCCACTTTGCCGTTGTCCACATCGGTCAGTTGGGCGGTGAGCATGGGTCCCTCTTCGAGTTTGACGAGGGCGACCGTGTAGGGGGCGTTGGCGTCGTACCCGGCTGGGGCTTCATACACGGTCGTAAAAGAATACACTTCGCCCTTGCCGCTGAAGGTATAAAGGTCTTTGGCTTCATCGCCGCAGTTCGGGCATACATCGCGCGGGGGGAAGATCTTGTAATCGCAGTGCGGGCAGACCTCACCGACCAGCCCGTAGCGTTGTTTCTTGAGTCTCCAATGTCTTGGGATTTCCATTCGTAGATTTCCTTTCTGCAAGGGTGATTCTACGCGGGTGGACTCTCAAAGACTCTCAAACTCGATTCTTTGCAAGATTGTCTGCGGATTAATAAGCGGCGCGTCACCCCGAAGGGTGGGTTGATTCGCCGGTGGTAAGCCAGCCTCAATCGGGAGAAGAGGCGTCTAAACAAAACAGTGCGGACGATTGCAATCGTCCGCACTGTTTGCGAATTCGAATTTTTCTAGTCGAGCAAGTCCTGCGGAATGTTGCCGCCGTTCGCGGCGATCTTCCGAAGCACTTCCTTATGAAGCCATGTGTTCATTTTTGCTGAATCGCCCATCAGGTCGGCGGGGCAACCGAGTTCAGTCGCCAGTTCTTTGCGCGCCTCGAAACTGGATTCGAGGTCGAGAAGTTTAAGCAGATCGACGATGGAGGTTTTCCAGTTTAGTTTGGCGGGATTCGACTTGGCGAGCCCGTCGAGTTTGGCAACCACATCGACCATTTCCATGGCGGCCGGTGCGGCTTTACCCGGAAGCGCGTCATCTTTCGACATGGCGGGGCGAGGCATTCCGCCGGGACCGGCGGGTTTCGCCATGCCTGCGAATTGGGGCTTGTCTTCTTCCTTTTTACCAAGACCAAGCTTACCGAGGATTTTTGAGAAGAAACTCATATGTACTCCTTTAAGAAATTGGATGAATGGTTTATAAGGATTATATGCATTTGCTCCTCAATCCTTATGCGATGATTATAATGCAAATAACGTGACGTTCTGCCTCAGTTTTAAATGGAGTTCCATCCGGATGAATCTGTTTTCGCTTGAGGCGTTGGGTTTCCTAGCCCGGCAAATAACTTATAATCGCATCCAATGAAAATCTTGTTGATCAATCAAGCCTTCGTCTCGCCCGATGAGCCGGGGCATACCCGCCATTTTGAGATGGCGAAATATTTGCAAACGCGCGGTCATGAACTCGTCATCGTCGCCAGTGACTTGAACTATCAAACCGGTCAAAGGACGGTTGTGCGCAAAGGAATATTTGCTGAACAGGTGATGGAGGGTGTGCGAATCCTGCGCGCGTATATCTACCCTTCGTTGCATCGCAGTTATTTTTGGCGCGTGCTTTCCTTTTTTAGTTTTATGTTCAGTTCGATATGGACAGCATTGAAAGTGAAAGATGTGGAGTTGATGATGGGCACCACGCCGCCGATCTTTCAAGCGGTCTCGGCGTGGTTCGTAGCGTGGATTCGCCGCAAACCGTTCCTGCTCGAAGTACGCGACCTGTGGCCCGAGTTCGGTGTGAGCATGGGCGTGTTGAAGAATCCTGTGGTGATCTCGCTGGCGCGTTGGCTGGAAAATTTTTTATATTCGCGTGCAACCCATATCTTGGTGAATTCGCCTGCGTACAAAGAGTTCATGATCGGTAAAGGCGTGCCTGAAAATAAGATTACGTTTATCCCGTACGGCACAGACGTGGATATGTTCAACCCGCGAGTGGATGGGTCATCCATTCGTGCAGAGTTGGGCTTGCAGGATAAATTCGTTGTATTGTATGCGGGTGCGTTGGGACAAGCCAATGATATTGATACGATTCTCCGCGCGGCAGAGCGATTGAACACCGAAGACAATATCCGTTTTGTGCTGTTCGGCGACGGCAAAGAACGCCCGCGATTGCAAAGCGAAGCGGAACGGATGAAATTATCGAATGTCATTTTTGCCGGTGTGCGCGCGAAAAAGGAGATGCCGCGCGTCATTGCCTCTGCGGATTTGTGTCTTGCCATCTTGCAGGATATTCCCATGTTCCGCACCACGTACCCGAACAAGGTTTTCGATTACATGGCGGCGGGACGTGCGACCGTGCTGGTCATTGACGGTGTCTCACGCGATTTGATCGAGTCATCGAATGGAGGAGTGTTTGTTCAGCCCGGCGATGACGAACTGCTTGCGAAAACGATTTTGGAACTGTCAAAAGATTCACAACGCGTTCAGCAAATGGGACAGAACGCCCGCGAATATTTGGTCAAAAATCTTGACCGCCGAGACAAGTTGAATGAAACATTGGAATTACTGAAAAAGTTGGTTACCGATTAGTGTCATGCTGAGCGTAGCGAAGCATCTCTGCGATACTCTCAGAGACCCTTCGCTGTTGCTCAGGGTGACACATAACGATCTATTATGAAAATCTTCGTCACAGGCGCGACGGGTTTCACTGGCTCGCGCGTTGTCCCACTCCTCCTTAAAAACGGATACGAAGTCCGCTGTCTGCATCGCGCCTCCAGTGACCGTTCCACGCTGGCAGGCTTGGATATTGATTGGGCGTTGGGCGATGTGTCCGACTCTCGATCGTTGACCTCCGCCATGCAAGGGATTGACGCCCTCGTCAACATTGCCTCGCTTGGCTTCGGTCACGCGGACTCGATCATCAGCGCGGCACAAAACGCAAGGATCAAGCGCGCAATCTTTATCAGCACAACTGCCATTTTCACGCAGTTGAACGCCAAAAGCAAGAAAGTCCGCGTGGCGGCGGAACTTGTCATCGAAAACAGCGGACTGAAATACACCATCTTGCGCCCGACGATGATCTACGGCAGTCCACGCGACCGCAATATGTGGAGGCTGATTCGATTTATGAAATATTCACCGATTGTTCCCATTTTCGGCGATGGGAAGTATTTGCAACAACCCATCTACGTGGACGATGTCGCGCAGGCGGTGGTTAATTGTTTATCGAATGATAAGACAATTGGTAAGAGTTACAACATCGCAGGTAGGCATGCGCTGACATATAACGAAGTCATTGATACGATTGCCAGAGGGATGAACAAGCGTGTGTGGAAACTTCACGTCCCATCGAAACCTGCAGTTTCCCTGCTCGCACTCTTCGAGCGTCTGCGGATTCCATTTCCCATCAAGGCGGAGCAGGTCTTGCGACTGAACGAGAACAAGGATTTCAGTTACGCCGAAGCGCAGGCGGATTTTGGGTTTAGTCCGCTGGCGTTTGAGGAGGGGATAGGGTTGGAAATCCAAAAAGTGTCACGAGATGTATAATTGACGCATGAAGATTCAGCGCATCTACATTGACACATCAGTGATCGGCGGTTGTTTCGACCCTGAATTTGCTGAGTGGTCAAATGGTTTGGTCGCGGACTTTCGCAACGGAATCTTTCAACCGTTGCTGTCCGAAGTCATCGCCGCTGAAATTGCAGACGCACCTGAAGATGTGCAGACTGTGTATGCTGAGTTGATGTCGCTTAATGCAGAAACCCTGACTGTAGAAGAAAGCGCCTTGGAATTGGCTGACGAATATCAAAAACGCGGTATTCTTTCACCGAATTTCTATGGTGACGGTTTGCATATAGGACTTGCCACCGTTGCACAAGCGGACTTGTTGGTCAGTTGGAATTTCAGGCATATCGTTCATTTTGACAAAATCCGTTTGTTCAACGCTGTCAACATCGAATTTGGTTATAAGCCTTTGCAGATATTCAGCCCTCGTGAGGTGACTACCTATGGACGCGAAGAAGATTAATACCATCGAAATGACTCGCAAAATTCGCGACGAACACGCCAGGCATTTGGCGGGGAAGACTCATGCCGAGCGTATTGCTTTTTACCGCGAGCAGGCAAAAAGAATGGAAAAGAAACTTTCAGCCTTGCTTTTGGTGTCTGATATTGCAAGTAATCAAAAAGGCGATTATTCCAAAGGTCGTAACATGCCTGTCAAACAGGTCCGGGAAAAGCGAGCGAAATACAAAAAGAGGAAATCTTAAAACTCTTCGGGCGGTGCCGACGCGCAAAGGGATTTTGGGTTTAGTCCGCTGGGGTTTGAGGAGGGGATAGGGTTGGAGTTAATGGGGTTAGAATCAATTAGCGATTTCGGCCTTCACGCAACAATTCGAGACTCGAGGACGAGTTCTTCGGAGTAATAAAACGCCTTTGCCTAATGGATGACAATACTTCGGCTTGCGTCCGTCTGTTTTGCTCTTTTACCGCTTGCCGAGTCTGGCGGGAAAGAAATATGGAAATTTTGCGTAATAGTAAAGTAAACATAGATGGAGAATAGCACCAGATATTGAAGAAGACAACCCCTCTAAGATGAGTCCGCTTTCGCGAAGCACCCTGTGGGGAGCGGACTTTGTACGAATAGCCCGATGGTTTATGTATGCCCTTTTGGGTACCTTCGGGTGGACAAGGGAGGAGATAAAGGCCTATTGAATTGAAATCAATTCCCCAATTCTCCGTTAAAATCATTCACAATGTTCTCTATTGTCACATTCTCCAGTTTAGCCCTCCTCTCCTACCTCCTCGTCTACTTGATTAGACGTTACGCCGAGCGTCGCCAGATTCTCGACCATCCGAACGAACGGAGTTCACACTCCATGCCCACGCCGCGTGGGGGCGGGCTGGCGATCGTCGTCGTCGTAGCGGGAGCAGGCGTATGGTCCGCGAGAGAGGCGAGCTGGAATCACGCGCTGATCTATCTCATTGGTGGAGTCATCATTGCCTATCTTGGCTGGCGTGACGATGTTCATTCGCTTTCGCCGCGCGTCCGCTTTGCAGTGCAGGGACTCGTCGCGGCGATCTCCATCTATGGGCTGGGATATTTCAAAACGGTCACCATCCCGTTGTTCGGTGAATTGCATTTGGGTATTATCGGAATCGTCATCACGTTTTTGTGGATCGTCGGACTCACCAACGCCTACAACTTTATGGATGGCATTGACGGCATCGCGGGCGGTGTAGCGCTGGCGGGCGGGTTGGGGTGGATGATGCTGGCTTCGAACATGCGCAACGACTTTGTTTTTGGAATCGCGCTTGCCATCGCCGCGAGCAATTTGGGTTTTCTCGGTCACAACTGGCACCCTGCAAAAATTTTCATGGGTGACGTTGCCAGCACATTCCTCGGTTATACCTTTGCAGTCCTGCCATTGCTCTCTGCCGATCGGGGCGGCGACGCGCTCATGCTCGGCACGCTCGTGATGTGGACGTTCATCATGGATGCAGGCGTCACGTTCATCCGCCGTGCGGTCAAACGTGAAAATGTTTTCGCTGCGCATCGCACACATCTTTATCAACGACTCGTCATCGGTGGGTATCCGCATCACATGATCAGCACGTTGTATCTGATGCTCACACTTCTTGCGGGCGCGCTGTCGTATGAATGGTCGTCGGGCAGTTACATCGCCCCGCCATTGATTATCATCGGACTTCCGCTCATTTGGATCGTCCTCTCCCGCCATGCCGCACGGCTCAAATCTTAATCGCTTGAAATACTCCGCGCCCTCAGTGATCTCTGTGGCTGTGGACTTTTTCCTCCTCCCCAAATGTTGACTCGACTCCGAACACTCGCTTCGCTCTACCGTGAACTTGGTCCGCGTTGGACGCTGTTTCGCCTCGCCTACGCGATTCGCCTCCGCACGGGACTCATCCGCCTCCAAATGCCGATGCGTGAGTGGGGCGATTATAAAAACCACATAAAAAACTCCCGTCCTGAGCGGAGAGATGAACGCTTTTTTCATCCCGTCGTCGAAGGGCGATTACCTGAAAACATCTCATGGGATAAACAGAAAGCCGTTGAAGAGGCCGACCGCCTCCTCAACGGCGAAATAAACTACTTTGCCCATAAATGGATAAAAACAGGCTTTCCTCCTGACTGGCATCACGATTATGTCACCCTGAGCGAAGCGAAGGGTCTCTCTCACGACGAGCAAGACTCTTCGATCGCTTCGCTTCCTCAGAGTGACATGAACAAGCATTGGTCTCAAATCTCGGACGACTCAAAGACAGACATCAAATTCATCTGGGAGCCTAACCGCTTTGCCTTTGTCTACACCCTCGTCCGTGCTTATGTTGCATCAAAAGATGAAAAATACCCCGAAGCCTTTTGGAAACTGATCGAAGATTGGGCACAGCACAACCCTCCCAACACAGGTCCCAACTGGATGGACGGACAAGAGATTGCCCTCCGCCTCATGGCATGGACGTTCGGCTACTCACAATTCTTCAATTCTCCGTCTTCCACTCCTCAGCGAAAATCTCAATTTATTCTTTACATCGCCGCCCAAGCCGATCGAATCTACCAAAACATCGGATACGCTATTTCCACAAAAAGCAATCACACGATTAGCGAAGCCTTCGGCTTGTGGATGGTCGGTCTGCTCTTCCCTGAACTCAAACATGCAGAGAAATATCTTTCACTAGGCAAACGATTACTTGAACAGTCCGCCGCTGAACAGATTCTCCCTGATGGCACGTACTCCATGTACTCGCTCAACTACCATCGCTTCACTTTGCATATCTACCTTTACATGATTCGACTGGGAGAAGTCAACCAAACTCCAGTCTCCAGTCTCATCTATCAACGAGTCGAATCCTCCCTCGAGTACCTCTCTCACCTCATCAACACCGAAACTGGCGAAATGCCCGTCTACGGCTCGAACGACGGCGCGCTTGTCTTGCCGCTGAATAACTGTGATTTCACCGACTACCGTCCGCTGTTGCAGCTGGGCTGGTACATCACCAAAGGCGAACGTCTCTTCGAACCCGGTCCATGGGATGAAGATATTTTTTGGGTATGCAGTAAAAGCGACCTCACCCCTAACCCCTCTCCTGAAAGGAGAGGGGGACGACTCCCTTCTCCCATTGGGAGAAGGGCTGGGGATGAGGGAGAAACGTCCTTCCCTCACGGCGGTATCTACCTCCTCAGTAGCTCTAATTCCCACGCCCTCATCCACTGCACAGACTTTGCCTCCCGTCCCTCCCACGCTGACCAACTCCACGTGGACTTGTGGATTCGCGGTCAGGACATCGCCTGCGACGCGGGAACCTACCTCTACAGCGGAGGAGGTCACTGGCGTAATGGTCTTGCACACACGAGTGTTCACAACACGGTTACGGTGGACGGCAAAGACCAAATGACCATGGTCAGCCGCTTCACGTGGACGAATTGGTCAAAAGGCATTGTTCTCAAGCATGACAAGAATCTTTGGCAGGGCGAACATGACGGTTACAAGCCTGTAGCCCACAAACGAACGGTCATGGCTCTTGAAGATGATCGCTGGCTTGTCGTTGACCACCTCAGCGCCAAAGATTCGCATCATTACGCACTTCATTGGTTGCTCAATGATTTTCCTTTTGAACATAGGAATAATTCAGTTCTATTGTCGTTAGGTGAAATGAAATACAAAGTTCAAGTCGGAGCGGCGGAAGGTAACGGCGAATTCTCTCTCGTCCGCGCCGACCCAAACTCCACGCGCGGATGGCGTTCACGGTATTACGCTCACAAGGAACCAGCCCTCTCATTGGCGCTGGAGGTAACGCAACCCCAAGTCACCTTTTGGAGTTTCTTTGGGTTCGAAAATGATGTTGTTGAAGTAGTGGGGAATGAATTGAAAATTAATTCAAAGCCATACTCGTTGGTTGAGTAGACAGCGGTGTTTGCCCGCCGTCGTATCGAAACCAACAGGAATCAAGTGTAATCTTGAAACAAACATTCTCTTACGGCGTGGTGGTCTCGATACGCCTTCGGCTACTCGACCACCGATATATCCTTACACTTTCACCGCCGCCTCTTCTGCTCTCAACTTCTCCATCGCACGGAAATATTTCAAGTATCGGATTGAGTTGGGATCTTTCCCTAAGAGTAAATCGATTGCTTTGATGGAATTGCCCAACTTGATCGCGTCGGTAATGGAACAGGTCACACCCGTTTGAATCGCCAACGCAAGAAACGCGCTATTCACCGAATGACGGTCAGGTAATCCAAACGACACATTGCTCGCTCCCAGACTCATATTAACCCCATACTCTCTCTTTATCAACTCGATTGACTTCAACGTCACCAATCCCGCCTCGCTGTTATGACCGACCGTCATCACCAGCGGGTCAATGATGATGTCCTCGGCGGGGATTCCCATCTTCGCCGCGTGTTCGATGATCTTCCCCGCCGCGGCGAGACGTCCCTCCGCAGTGGGCGGGATGCCCTCGTTTCCAATCGCCATCCCGATCACCGCCGCGCCTCGATCTTTCACAATAGGCAAAACGGTAGCCAGTTGTTTGTCTTCGCCATTGACCGAATTTACCAGCGGCTTCCCCGGCGTGACTTTCAACCCCGCTTCAAGAATCCTCGGTTCGTTTGAATCAATGCAAATCGGCACATCCGCCACTTCGAGGATTGCTTGTACCACTTTCGGCATGATTGCGGCCTCATCAATTTGCGGATGTCCGACATTTACATCGAGAACATCCGCGCCCCACGCCACCTGTCGCTTTGCCAGATGTTGCACATACTCGAAGTTCTGGTCAACGAGCGCCTGACCCAGTTTCTTGATTCCCGTCGGGTTGATCTTCTCGCCGATGATGACAAACGGCTTGTCGTGACCGATGGTCACAGTTTTGGAATTACTTTTCAAGACTGTGTGCATGATTCAACTCCCTTGCTGTATTGTCAAATAAAAAATGCTTCGGCGCCAACCCAGACTCGACGACGATCCTTGGAATGACCTCATCCCAGCCGACAGGCATCAAATGGATTCCGTGAATGCCCTGCTTTTCGTAGCCGCGTATTTTGCCGATGATCTCCAGCGCGATTTGGATTCCTTCCTCCTGCGCGTTGCCTGCCCGGTCTGCGATCTCGATGCGGCGCAATATCTCTTTTGGCAAATACACTCCGGGAACATCCGCCAGTTTCTGCGCCATCTTCAAACTCTTGATGGGTGTGACGCCAGCCAGAATATAAACTTTATCCAACACATTTCGTTTGGCGAGTTCGTTCAGCCAGTTTTCCATGCCGTTCACATCGAAGATCAAATTGGTTTGGAAGAACTGCGCTCCCGCGTTGACCTTCTTCTGTTCTCGCAATGCCTGAAACTTTACATTGGATGAGAACGGCGAAGCCGCCGCGCCGAGAAAGAACTTCGGCGGTTTCTTGATCTCGCGCCCATCCAAATATCTTCCTTCGTCGCGCATGCGCCGTAGAACCCACAACATTTGAATCGCATCCAAATCGTTGATGTCCATCTGATCGCGCGGAGAGGGCGAGAGTTTTGCGCTGTCGCCTGTCACGCATAAAACATTTCGCACACCCAACGCGGTCGCGCCGACGATCTCGCTTTGCACGCTTCCACGCGAACGGTTGCGAGCGGACATTTGCAGAACAGGCTCCGCTCCCTGATTCATCGCCACCTGACTGCACGCCCACGAAGACATGCGCGGCGTCGCGCCTTGATTGTCTGTGAAGTTGACTGCTGTTACCAAACTCTTCACCATCTCGATGTTGCGGATTAACTTATCTGTCGAGGAGGAGAGGGGAGGCGTCACCTCGGCGGTGACGACGAACTCACCGGCGGCCAGCCGTCCCTGCAGGGTTGAAGCGGGCTCCGTGTATGCGGGCGGATGATAATCCGAATCGCCTTGCCACCATTCGGGCTGTCGCACAGGGCGCAGAATCCCGTCCAATGTTTCCGCGCGCGTTTTCGAGGATAACAGCCCAAGAAATATTTTTTTGAACCCTATTCTTCCCGCGTTTCTGAAAATCGCGCTCCACGAATCTTTTCCCACTTTTTCCCAATCGAGCGGCGGCAGGACTTCGAGCAACAGGTCTTCGCGCCCCCATTCGAAGGAGCGTTCGTAAATTTTGTACCAAATGCACGGGCGGTTTTTCTCCACGTAGCAATACTCGGAGGTCGAGCCGCCGCACGGACCGTTTCGCAAACCCTTCGGGCATTCCATCGGGCAGATCAGCGCGGTCTCTGCCAGCAGACAATTCCCGCACATGCGGCACCCGAACAGCGGACCCTTCACGCTGTATTCGAACACTCGCAAGGCGCGCTCACCGAACGTTTCTTTTTGGTAGGGGAGGTATGCGGGTTGCCATCTGCGACCGGGGGTAAAGCCTGTCATTCGCGCTCCTTGGGATTGTACATTATATATAATTTTGGACTGGCTGGATTGTACCCCCGACTCGCCAAAAATTGGAAGGGACAAAAAGTTACGCTTCGTCTGACCCTTGGGCTAACTTTGTTTTCTGAATTATCTTCTCCCCCCGAATCAAAAATCGCCATCGGCAAGGGTCGTCAGCGGTCAATGGTCTGCCGTCTATCGTCAATCAATTTTTTGCAGGATGTGACTCACAGCTGTCGACGCGGGTCCGCCCAGCGACTGGATCAACGCGGTTTTCGCATTCGGGATTTGATTCGTTTCGCCCTCACCCCGAAGTTGGGTCACGGCATCCACAGCCTGATACACGCCCGCGGCGCCCCCGGCGAATCCTCGCGCCTTCATCCCGCCCATCGTCGCGCAGGGGATTTTGCCCTTCAAGCTGATTTCGCCGTCGGCGGCGAGTTTCCAGCCTTTGCCCTTGATCGCAAATCCAACCGCCTCCAGTTGCAGTGCGGCGTAGATGCTGAATACATCGTGGTATTCGAAAAGATCAATGGCATCAAGGATCGCGCCCGCCTGTTTCATGGCTTTGCCTGCGGAGATTTGCGCGGGATCAAAATACAACATATCTTTTCGATCATGTAATGCAAGCGTGTCAGAAGATGCCGCTGAACCAGCGATTCTCACCAGGGGGTGCGAAAAATTACTAGGCAATAATTCGCGGCGGGTCAGAACAAGCGCTGCCGCGCCATCTGCATTGGGCGCCATATCGAACATGTTGAGCGGGTCGCTGACCATTTCCGCTTTGGAATATGTTTCGGGCTTGATGGCTTTGCGGAACATGGCATTTTTATTTGCTACGGCATTCGCATGAGCGGTCAACGCAAACCCTGCAAAACCGTCTTGTGGAACTTCGTTTTCGTGCATATATCGCTTCATCAACAGCGCGGCTTGCGCGGAGGGAGTCATGCCTTGCACGGCTTCGAAATCGGAATCGCCCGTTGTGGCAAGCGCGGCGTCCACCCCTGCGCCGACCTTGTCGGTGAATTTCTCCACGCCGACGACGAGCGCCACATCTACCATGCCGCTGGCGACCGAGAGATAGCCCTGCCGCAACGCCGCGCCGCCTGACGCGCCTGCCGCCTCGATGGTCACTGCTTCGATGCCAAGCAAGCCCGCATAATCCGCGATCAGCACGCCGAGATGCGCCTGATTGGAAAGATTCGGCGCGAGCATGTTGCCGACGAACAACGCCTGCGGCTTGAGCCCGCCCGCATCTTTGACTGCGTCCTGAATGGCGGCAAAGGCAAGGTCGCGCAGACCAATGTCCCAATGCTCGCCGACTTCTGTTTGTCCGATACCTGCGATGATGATGTCTGTCATGAGTTTATCCTGATGTGTTGTTGAAATATTCGGTTCTCTACCGGTTTTTCAGCGCTACGCCAATCGCGCGCAGACGCGCGTCACCTTCCTCCAGCGTGGGAACCAGCCAGCCGCCTTCCGAGAGTTCGTTCCATGCGTAGATGATGACGGTCTGCGGCTCAGCGGCGTCGGGATATGTCCACATCCATTGCACCGCTTCCATGACGTGTGCCGCAAGTTGCTCGGGCGATGCCCGCTCCACGACAGGACCTGAAGTATAGCCGCCGTAGCCCGCCACGTCATCCCGATGCGGGCGCGGGTCCCAGCCCATGCTGGCGACGGGGACGGTTTTCAATCCCGCCGCGCGGAAGCTCTCCCACAAGTCGCGGTCTGCCTGCGCCAGCGCGTCATAGCCATAGTAAGTGTAGTCGGTAGTGTTGTCGTAGCCGCCGGGAATGGAGCTAACATAGGACGTGACCGCATCCACGCCGAGTTCGTTTACGGCGCGGCTTCCCTCTTCCGCCGAAAACACCATCGCCACGATGTAGGGATTTTGCAAACCTCTTTCCTGCGCGTATTGGCGAAAACCATCCAGCATTTGCCGCATCTGTTCCCAACTGCCCCACATTCTGCCCACATCCTGACCCCACAGGAAAAAGTACACCAGCGGACGACCGCCCAAAACGGTTTGATATGACGGCTCCTGCATCTGTGTCACCGCTTCTTCGACCTGAAAATTCCAGTTGTATTCGCCGAAGTTGCTGTCCTCATATCCTAACACGCCGAGCATGAGCGTGAATTTGACCAGATGTTTGTATGGGCTGGAGCGGTAATACTGGCGGCTGAGATTCATTTTCTCCGCTTCCCACCCTGTTTCATCTACAATGGGATTCCCTTGCTCATCGCGCAGGATGTACATGTGGAAAATCCAGTAATCAATGCCGTTGGCGGCGGCATACAGGATTTCCTGATCCATGACCTCCTGCGAGTCGGACGCCATTTGCACCTGTCCGTCTTCCGAAACGGCGGCATAAAACGGCAGGCGATAGCGCCACTCTTCGGGGAACAGGTTTTTGACGTAGTGCGAGCCGCCAAACCAGCCATCCCAGCGGATAGCGCCAAGCAGGATGCCGTCTTCGGGATGCAGAACGGGCGTCGGCGGGAGGTCGGTGGGGATAACTGGCGTTTCGAGAGGCGGTTCAGCAGGCGGCGCGGTGATGGTTGATTCTTCGGCTGTTGGCGCAGGCGTGGTTGGGGAGACGCCCCCTGTTGGGGACAGGCACGCGGCGAGCGCCGCCAGCGTAACGAACAAAATCATAAGGAAGATGCTTTTTTTCATTTCACTCCAAGCAGATAGCCGAAAAACTCGAACAGGTTGTAGTCTTTCGGACTGGGATAATCAAGATAGTTCACCACGGTATAGAGGAAGGATGCGATG
This sequence comes from Chloroflexota bacterium, assembly GCA_040753755.1. Taxonomy (GTDB): domain Bacteria; phylum Chloroflexota; class Anaerolineae; order Anaerolineales; family Villigracilaceae; genus Defluviilinea. The sequence continues at coordinate 26,409 of JBFMDB010000018.1, read as the reverse complement.
AACAGCCCAATCATTGCCAGCGCGCCGACGCCCATTGATTTGAGTTTGTCCATGCCGCGCCGACGGGCAATCCATTGTGCGGCAAAACCCGCTACGTTGAACCAGATGAACATCATTGGCATGACGACGTACGTCAGCCAGCCGGAGTTGGCGTAGTTGTTGACGCCGATGTCGTAATAGGCGTAATAGAGGAATACCAGCCGGGCGTAAGAATATGCCAGTGGAAAAGACAGGAGAAAAAGCACAAACGCCTCGCGTCTTTCCTACCTGTGTACATGTTCACTTGTGTGCCTGTGTCCTCCTCACTTCATCTGCAACTTGCCGCGGAATCGGACATACGTGGCGTAATCAATTTCCGTTCGACGCTTCACGTAAACTTGTGTCTTTGTGGCGAGACCGGCGCGGAGCGGAGCAGCGTCCGTGACAGTGATGTCGAAGGCGTCGGAACCAGCCCCACTTCCGAAAGAGACGACGAGGATCCGGTCGCCGGGCTGGGCGATGTCGAGTGTAGCGGTGAGTCCGATCATCGCCGCGCCCGCGTATGTGTTCCCAATCACAGGGACGAGCAGTCCGGGTTCGATCTGCTCCATCGAAAATCCGAGTTGACCCGCCACGCGCTGCGGGAATTTGGTGTTGGGCTGATGAAAGACCGCCCACTTGTAATCTTTGGCGGTCGTGCCGCTGGCTTCCATGAGATGCGTGGCGGCTTCAGTGACGTGTTTGAAATAGGCGGGTTCGCCCGTGAAGCGCATGCCGTGTTCAGGATACTTCGCATCGGAGCGCCGCCAGAAATCGGGCGTATCGGTGACGTACGAATACGAAGCGTTGATGATCGCCAGCGCCTCTTCGGCGGGACCGAGGATGAACGCGCCGCCGCCCGCGCCTGCGGTGTATTCGAGCGCGTCGCCGGGCTTGCCCTGCGCCGTGTCCATGCCGATTGCCATCGCGTATTTGCCCATGCCCGAGCCGACCAAGCCCATCGCAGCGACGAGCGCTTCGGTGCCGGCTTTGCAGGCGAATTCCCAGTCGGCGGCTTGCGTGTTAGGCACGGCGCCAATCGCTTCGGCGACCAACGTTGAGGTGGGTTTCACCGCATAAGGGTGGGATTCCGACCCGACCCAGACCGCCCGCAATTCGGTTGGGTCAATTTGGGCGCGTTTCATCGCGTTGCGCGCCGCTTCGATGGACATGGTGATGACGTCTTCGTCCAGCCCGGGGACGGCTTTCTCTTTGATGGGGAGGCCGCTTTTGCCGCCGGTCCACACGCGCGCGACTTCCTTGGCGGGCAGGCGGTAGCGCGGCACGTAGGCGCCGTAGCCAACGATGCCAACAGGTTTGACAGGTTTGAGAAGGGTGGGGGTGTGAGGGTGAGGGGTTATCATTTAGATTTTCTTCCTAGAATTCTTCTGCTTGGTTTTCAGTTTTGGATTTTGAGCTTGGATTTCATTCCACAAATAATCTGGGAAATTCTCTGAGTTATCAACTATTACATTTTTCCAAATACAATTTTCAACCCGTTTAACTGTTTTCCAATTTGAATTCGCTAAGTTAGCACCAGTGAAATCGCAATCCAAAACTGTAGCCCTGCTAAAATCAGTTCCACCTAGATCTGTTTCTTTCATTACAACGCCATTCAACCATGTTCCAGTAAATTTAGCCCCTCCTAGGTGTGCGTTGGTAAAGTCTGGTAAATATTCATAAATTGGGTCGATTCCTGTACTAATCACCGCATTTGAGAAGTTCGCACGAAAAGCTGTCGCTTTTACAAATTTAGTTCCCATGAGTCTAGACTTTTGAAAATCAGTATGACGAAGATTTGCTTCACTGAAATTTGTAGCCCACAAATCGGAATAAGAAATAATCGCTTCTTCTAGGTTCGCCTTAATAAATTTATGTCCTGATAAGTTTGTCTTGGTAAGATCAAAATTCCTAAGACTTGCCTTTGGCTCGGTTCCAAACCAATTTGATGCAATACGAAAATCAGAAAGACGGCGCTCCCGTTTTGCGCGTCGCTCGTCAAGCCGGAAGATGACCAAGCCAACAAATACGCCACTAATAATCGCCTGGGTTATGTCAATGATTGTTTGAAACCAGTTGATTTGATTCATTCATTGCCTTTGCACAAACCAAAACTTTGACGTCAAACCTGTCTGGATCTCACCCCTACCCCTCTCCCGAGGGGAGAGGGGAAAGGCGCGGCTATTTCTTGGTTTTCTTGCTCGCGTTCATAATCGTCATGCCGACAACTTCCTCCCCTTCATAACGAACGAGCACATCGTTATCCAGCAATTCAGAGTCGTCCGCATGGCTTGGCTTTTTGAAATTCAAGTACAGCACATCGGCTTCCTCGTCATACGAAAGCCAGATGTTTTTCTGGTGAAGTTGCAATGCCTGTGGGACAAAGTTCAGCACGCGGTCTAGGTTGGGGGTTGCCATATCTTCTTTCTCCTTTCAAGTTGTTTCCAACGCTTTGTTAGAAACGCAGTAATGATAAAACCATCTTCTTCGCTTGTTTCCCGATATACAACAATAATGTACTTTCTTGTTTCAATTTCACGAGCGGCAAGTAATTCGCCTTCATTGCCTTCAAATACTGCCAACGGTTCTTGAACAGTTTCAAGAACATCATAGAGATAGCCTGCCATCTCAGTGTGTTCTTCTGTGATGTGAACCCAGCGTTCATCGGGCAATCGTATCGTAACACCGTTAACCGACTTTGCAGTTTTCATCGTTTCCTTATATCACACATACCAAAACTTTGACATCAAACCTGCCTGGTTGAAAGACCTGACAGGTCTCCGCGAGGGGCTGGTGGGTTGTGACCTGAGTCCGCGCGTGGGTTGTGGTTGGCGTCGGCGCGGGTGAGACCTGTCAGGTCTGAGGTTACACAAACCAAAACTTCGATTTCAACCCAGCCAACCTAAAAACCTCTGCAACCTGTTCGACGCTCCGTCCATGATAATCCAGTGACAGGCGGTTGTGATACCACAACTTTGAAAGTTCCCAGACTTGATTAATAGTAAGAACTTCTCCGCGTTCGAAATTATTTCGTTTGCACCATTTGTTAATCCATTCTTCCGACTGGAAGAGAAGCATTGTCGCTCAAGTGAAGACCAGGTCATCATACCAGCGGGCGAATGGCAGGGGGAAGTGGACGAGAAGCATGTCACTCTGAGGGAGCGTTCGCCGCGACCGAAGAGTCTCGCTCGTGGGTGGTAGAGACCCATCGCTATCGCTCAGGGTGACAACGTTGGCGACTTGTCCATCCTTGATTTCCAACTGAACCAGCTTATTACTCTCTGTGCAAACCGCTTCGATGACCGCGTCTGTGTGAAGTGCGGCGGGGATGCCAAGCATGTCCCATGCGCAGTTGGCGAAATAGGTCTTGCCGTTGGCGTGAACTTTGAAGTCCGTTGGAATCGCCGAGAAGGGCCAAGCCATACGGACGGTCAAAGTTTCTGGATCGAGGTAAAACGCATGGCGGTTGTGTAATTCCCTGTAAAGTTCAACAGCCTCTTCGAATTCGATTTCGAACCATCGCGCGGTCTCATCCACCGAAGGTGAGAAGGTCGTATCCACAAATCGCTGATAGACGAAGGCGCGCACGCGCCATAGGAGAGAGTCGTTCATTTTAGATTCCAGCAAGTGTCAGCAATGTGCCAAATGCAATAATGAAAAGCAAATATGCGACGGTGAAGACGATTCCCTTCCTTCTCGTTGACTCATTGCGTGAACCGATCTGCCAGCCAGAGATCCACGCCGGGATGGCGGATACGGCGATACTCACGAGGTTCGACAGACTGGCGGGCATGTCAATTTTTGTCGAAGTTGCAAGTATGACGATGGTCAGCCTGCCCGGCAACTCCAGGTTCAGAGCCAATCTGTAGAGGAGTATCGAGCTGTAGTCTAAATATTTCAACGGCAGGAGGATGACCAAAAATATCAGCACGCCGATCAATCCACCTGCCAACGGGCGGGGCAAGCCGAACAATTTTGATTCAGATGAATTGTCCATCAGCGGTTATTTCATCGCCTTTAGGATTTCTTCCGCGCGGTCGATACGGACGACCTTTTCAGCCACCATCTGCATGGCGACCTTTTCGATCAATTCGCCTTCGGCTCCTGCCGCGATGGCGACCTGCCGCGCGTGCAGGGACATGTGTCCGCGCTGGATGCCTTCGGTGGCGAGGGCGCGGAGCGCCGCCATGTTTTGAGCGAGTCCCACCGAGACGATGATCTCTGCCAACTCTGAAGCGGTCTTCACGCCCATCAATTTGACCGCGGCTTGCGCGGCGGGGTGCACCTTGGTCGCCCCGCCGACGATTCCCACCGCCATCGGCATTTCGAGTGTGCCGACGAGATTGCCATCTTTGTCTTTGCCCCACGTTGATAATGAAGTGTACTTGCCCGAACGAGCCGCGTACGCGTGTGCGCCCGCTTCGATGGCGCGCCAGTCGTTGCCTGTGGCGATGACCACCGCATCCACGCCGTTCATAATGCCCTTGTTGTGCGTCGCGGCGCGGTAAGGGTCCGATGCCGCAAACGCCCACGCTTCGATGATCCCATCGCGGACCTTTTCGCCCGAAAAATCGCCGAACGCCAATTCGTTGACGGGAATCGTACAACGCGCGCGTGCAAGACGATGATCCGCAAGGTTCGAGAGGATTCGCAAGTGGACGCGTCCGCCGGTGATGGATTCGATGTGCGGAGCCAGCCTCTCGCAAGCGGTGTTGACCGCGTTCGCGCCCATCGCGTCGCGCACATCATAAATTAAATGTACAACAAGGAACGGTCCGATGGGGGATTCGGAAATTACACGGACTTCCAGATTGTGCGCTCCGCCCCCGAACTTTTTCAGCACAGGGTCAACCGAATCCGCTTCGGCGAGCAGTTCGGCTTTGTGCTCCAACAGCGAAAGCTGGGCAAGGTGGACATTATCGAGATCCAGCACTTGCATCTGCCCGATCATGTGCGGTTCTGTGGTGGTGGCGTTGAATCCGCCGCCGGCGCGGGCAAGTTTTGCCATGAACGACGCGCCCGCCACGACGGAAGGTTCTTCGAGCGTCATAGGGACGAGAACATCGCGTCCATTCACTTGGAAGTTGAGCGCGATTCCCAATGGCAGGCTGTGCAAGCCGACTACGTTTTCGATCATGTGGTCGGCGGCTTCGGGGGTGAGTCCGCCGGAGGTCCACGCGGCAAGCTCAGGCTGGGAAAGATCCGCAGCGTCCGCCAGTTTTTTGCGGCGTTCGGCGAGCGGCATGTTGTAGAATCCGGAGATACGGGAGTTGGTCATGGTTTGCCTCTGGCTTATTGTATGGGTTGCGTCTGCCAAAATCTATCATATTATGAGATAATTTATCACATGTTGCTGACCCGTGAGCAATTGCAGGAGCGGTTGATCGCCCTGCATCAAGCCAGCCTTGAATTGGTGAAAGATGTTTCGCTGGAGCATTTGCTGGAGCGAATTGTGAAAACTGCGTGCGAGCAGGCAGATGCGAATTATGCCGCGCTGGGGGTACTGAGCGAGGACGGTAAACTGGAGAAGTTCATTACAGTGGGCATGACACAGGAGGAAATCAAGAGGATTGCCCATCCCCCGGTGGGGAAGGGTTTGATTCGTGAGTTGATGAACGCGGAAGTTCCATTGCGCATCCCTCGGATCAGCGATCACCCCAAATCGGTAGGGTTTCCCGCCAATCATCCGCCGATGGCATCCTTCTTGGGTGTGCCGATCCGTGCGGCGAACCGCCAATTGGGTCAAATCTATCTGACGGAAAAGATCGGGGCTGACGAATTTACCGCCGACGATGAAAAGATCATCCAAATGCTGGCGGCGTATGCAGCTGCAGCGATCCAAAACGCCCGCGTACATGAGAATACGCATCGACTGGCAGTGCTCGAGGAGCGCAATCGCATCGGCATGGACCTGCATGATGGGGTGATCCAATCGATTTATGGGTTGGGATTGTCTCTTGAAAATGTGCTCCTCTTATTAAATGAAGACTCCATCGAAGCCAGGCGAAGAATTCAGGGTGCGATCGACGGTTTGAATCAGGTCATCAATGATCTTCGGTCGTATATTTTGGATCTGAAGCCCCGACAAATGGGCGATGATGGCTTGATCGGCGGGGTTAAGCGCCTGATTTCCGAGTTTAAAGCCAATACATTTGCCGAAGTAAGCCTGGTTAGCCCGGGAAAGTGGCTGAAAGACCTGCCGGAGTCCCATTCACTTGTCCTTTTTCACATCTGTCAGGAGGCATTGGCGAACGCGGCGAAGCATGCAAAGGCGAAAAACGTACAAATCGCACTGTGGAAGACGAAGGACAGGGCGTTGATGGAGATCCACGATGATGGGGTCGGCTTCGATATGGAACGGGTCAATGCGAGCATCGGTCATGGGCTTGCCAACATGCAGACGCGCGTACAAACGGTGGGGGGTGATGTCGAAATTTCATCGCGCGTCAATGAGGGAACGACGATATTGGCATGGGTTCCGCGTCACGCGCGGGCTTGAATCAATTGAATCGTATTTTCTTTAACATTGAATCGCAAATTCTTGAGTCTCATTCAGCATATGTGAAATTGTTATCAACACGCGTTCTTTAACAACACCCGCCCAGAACCGTACAACGACCGTACAATACTCGAATCGACCCCATATATGGGGGTGTGGATAACTCTGTGGAGTGCGCATGGCTGAAACGTGTGTTCTATGAAATCTCTTTACTGGCTTCATTTGCTGATAAACTTTTTAACGTTGAGTGACCTTAAAAAAACAAATGTTTTAAATATATCGTAGGCTTTTCGTGTTGTACTTTTCGATAGTTATGCTAGAATGAGAACACGCTGAGATATGGATGTGGAGATCGAATCGCATCTTGCAATCCCTGTGAGTCTCTGAATCACAACAAAATATATTCGAAACCAGCCGCTGACGAAGCGGATTAACTTCGCATTATGCAATCACGGTCGTTGAGGAGAAACAATGAACGCAGAACAGGCATGGCAATCCGTCCTTGGGCAACTTCAAATGGAGATGCCGCGCGCCTCGTTTGATACGTGGGTGCGCGATACGAGACCGGTTTCGTACCATAATGGATTGTTGACCATCGGGGTTCGCAATGCCTACGCGCGCGATTGGCTCGAAAATCGTCTCGCGAGCACGGTCAACCGCCTGCTCGGTGGAATTTTGAATGGAAGCGTGGCTGTCAGTTTTGTCGTACACGGCAACGAAAAAGAGGCGGACGTCGACGAGCCGCATCCTGCGCCGGTGGAGGTTGCTTCGGCATCCGAACAGACCGCCCGCAATTCGACTTTAAACCCCCGTTACCTCTTTGAGAACTTCGTGGTCGGCTCCGGTAACAGGCTTGCCCATGCGGCTTGCCTCGCCGTTGCCGAGAAACCGGCTCGCGCCTACAACCCTCTCTTCGTTTATGGCGGTGTAGGGCTCGGCAAAACTCACCTGCTGCATGCCATTGGCAATGCCTGTCACGCCCGCGGACTGAGCGTGTTGTACGTTTCTTCCGAAGAATTCACCAACGACATGATCACTGCCATCCGTACTCACACCACGCAGGCGTTCCGTGAGAAATATCGCTCGATAGACGTGCTGTTGATCGACGACATTCAGTTCATTGCCGGTAAAGAATCGACGCAGGAGGAGTTCTTCCACACTTTCAACACCCTGCACGGACAGGACAAGCAGATCATCGTCTCGTCGGATCGCCCGCCGAAGTCGCTGGTCACGCTGGAGGAGCGCCTCCGCTCCCGATTTGAATGGGGACTCACGGCGGATATCCAAGCGCCCGACCTGGAGACGCGGCTCGCCATCCTTCGCTCGAAAGCCGAAAAGACGGGGCGGCAGGTGTCGGATGAGATTCTCGAAAGCATCGCACGTCGAGTCCAATCCAATATTCGTGAGTTGGAAGGCGCGTTGAACCGCGTGATTGCTTTTGCCGATTTGAGCGGCACCTCGTTGACGCCCAGTCTCGTTGAAATGGCATTGGCTGACCTGCTTCCGCAAAAGAAGAAGATCCCTCCCAGCAAAATACTTGAAGCCGTTGCCGAGATCGAAGGCGTCAAGGTCGAAGATCTGATCGGGCAGAATCGATCTGCGAAATTCGCGACCCCTCGACAATTAGCGATGTACATCCTACGGCAATATATCGAAATATCACTGCCTCAGGTCGGTGAAATACTTGGCGGGCGTGATCACACCACGGTCATGTATGCCACGAAGAAAGTGGATGAGAACGACCAGCTTCGGAACCGTGCCCGGAAAATTTGGGATGCTGTGAATCAAGATTTGATCAATTGACCAACTCCGGAAAGAAGCAACCACCAGAATTGCGGAAATATTCCATGGCGCTCCGGCGCCATGGAATATTTAACGAGGGTGAACCAAGCCTGCCTTGAAATGCTTGCGTTGACAACCGAAGGGATGGTCGAAACGAGGCGGGTTTGCGGCAAAATCCTGTGTTATAATCCCGCCGCTCCCAGAAGTATTGGGAGCAACATCTTGCCTGGGACGGGCATCGAGCGTCCCTGAGCGGGTCAGAAAATCCCGCTAAACTTTTTCTGCTGAGCGCAATCGATTACGCTCGAATAAGCAGAGATGTAAGGAGAACCATGGCAGTCATTTCAATGAAAGCCCTGCTTGAGAGCGGTGTGCATTTCGGGCACCGCACCAACAAGTGGGACCCGCGCATGAAACCGTATATTTTTACGGAGCGCAACGGCATTCACATCATCGACCTGCAACAGACCTCCAAGCTGTTGAGCCAGGCATACAATGTGATCCGTGATACCGTCGCCAACGGCGGGACAATCCTGTTCGTCGGCACGAAGCGACAGGCGCAGGAAACTGTTGCCGAGGAAGCCGCGCGCTGCGGCATGCCGTACGTGACCGAACGCTGGATGGGCGGCATCCTCACGAACTGGTCTACGATGCACGACCGCATTCAGGAATTCGATCGACTCGAAAAGATGCGCGATACCGGTGAACTCTCGCGCTTGACGAAGAAGGAAGGATTGTTGATCGAACGCGAGATCATCCGCTTGTCGACGCGCCTTTCCGGCATCCGCTCCATGAAGCGCCGCCCCGACCTGCTCTTCATCATCGATGTGGGGCGCGAGGATTCGGCGGTGCATGAGGCGAACCTGCTCGGCATCCCCATCGTCGCGCTGGTGGATACGAATTGCAACCCGCAAAACATCGACTATGTGATCCCCTCGAACGATGACGCGATCCGCGCCATCAAGTTGCTGGTGGCAAAAGTTGCCGATGCGGTATTGGAAGGCAAGTCGATGCGCAAGGAAGATGAACCCGAGGCGATGCCTGCCGACGAAACCAAGGGCAAATCGGAACGACCTTCACGCAAGACACCCAAAGTCGTTGAGACCGATGAAGAACTTGGTGACACCGACTTGCTCGGTGAAGCAACTCTGGCGAAGATGAGCGCTTCCCGTAAACCCGCGGTGGAGGAAGCCGGTTCAGACGCCCCCAAAGTTGAATCGACCCCCGAAGCCGCCCCAGACGCATCCAAAGCTGAATCGGCTCCCGTAGCCGCCGCGCAGCCCTCTGAAAGTGCAGGAGAATAGGGTCCATGGAAATCACGACTGAGATGATCAAGGAACTGCGCGCCGCCACCAACGCCGGCGTGCTGGATTGCCGCAAAGCACTCGAAGAATCGGGCGGCGACTTTCAAAAGGCTGTGGACTGGCTCCGCGAAAAGGGCATGGCAACCGCCGCAAAACGCGCGGACCGTGAAGCCTCGCAAGGCGTGGTTGAGTTGTATTCCCACGGCGGCGGACGCGTGGGTGTGATGGTGGAAGTGAACTGCGAAACCGATTTTGTGGCGCGATCCGATAAATTCCGTGAACTGGCACACGAACTCGCGCTGCAGATCGCCGCATCCGCGCCGCGCTACCTCAAAGCGGAGGAAATTCCCGCAGAGGTGCTCGAGCACGAAGCGGAGATCGCCCGTGCGCGCGCAAAAGAGGAAGGCAAACCCGATAACGTTCTCGAAAAGATCGTGCAGGGGCGGCTCGAAAAATTCAAGGATGAGGTCGTCCTTTCCCGGCAGGCATACATCCGCGACGAATCGATGACCGTCGAAAAGTTGATCTTGCAGACGGTCGCTGCCATCGGTGAAAACGTGATCGTGCGACGCTTCCAGCGCTGGGAGTTGGGCGAGAGCTTGAACAATTAAAAGCAGAATGACCAACCAGATGGTTGGTCATTTTTATAACCAAAGGAGAGATATGAGCGACCTCAAATACAAACGGATCCTGCTCAAGTTGAGCGGCGAAGCGCTTGGAGGCAAATCTGGCTTTGGCATAGATGTTGACGAAGCCGAGTCCATTGCCAGCCGCATCAAGGAAGTGCACGAGATGGGCGTGGAAGTGGCGATCGTCATCGGCGCGGGCAACCTGTGGCGCGGCAAGCAGGGTCTCGAACGCGGCATGGATCGCGCTACCGCCGATTACATGGGCATGCTCGCCACCGTGATGAACGCCATGGCGTTGATGGACGCGCTCGAACGCGCCGGCGTGTACACGCGCGTCATGTCCGCGATCGACATGCGCCAGATCGCCGAACCCTACATCCGCCGCCGCGCCATCCGTCATTTGGAAAAGAGGCGGGTGGTCATCTTCGGCGCGGGGACGGGGAATCCTTTCTTCTCCACCGATACCGCCGCCGCGTTGCGCGCCACCGAGATCGACGCGAACGTGGTCATCAAAGCCACGAAAGTGGACGGGGTGTACGACTCGGACCCGAAGAAAAACCCTGATGCGAAGAAGTTCGATGAGTTGAATTACATCGAGGTCATCAATCGCAGGCTCGAAGTGATGGACAGCACCGCCATCACACTCTGTATGGAGAACAAACTGCCCATATTGGTGGTGAACCTGTGGGACAATCATGCGCTGATCGCCGCGCTGAAAGGCGAAGCGGTTGGCACGCTCGTGCATGGCTGACACACCGCTGCGACTCTCAGATTCTTTTCAAACCCTCTCGTGAGTTGCCCGTTGTATAGCGAATTTTGATATTTTGGTGTATCCTTGTATCGGCATTGAAATCCGATTCCAAATATCCTAAAAAGACCCACACACAATTCCGCAGGAGGCTGTGGTGATCAAAGATATTCTTAGCAGCGCCGAAACCCGTATGCGCGGCGCGATTCAAGTGTTACACGATGACCTGGCGGCCGTCCGTACGGGACGTGCAAGCCCGGGGTTGGTTGAAAAACTCCCCATCGAATATTATGGGACGCCGACGCCGCTGATGCAACTGGCTTCGATCAGTGTGCCCGAACCGCGTACGATCATGATCAAACCGTTCGATGCATCCACGATAAAGGCGATCGAAAAAGCGATTCAATCCTCCGACTTGGGGCTGAACCCCAACAGCGACGGCAAGGTCATCCACCTCAACCTGCCGCCCCTGAACGAGGAGCGCCGCCGCGACCTCGTGAAGCACGTGCATCATCGCCTCGAGGAGGCGCGCATCGCCGTCCGCAACATCCGCCGCGACGCGCACAACGACCTGCGCGATTTTGAAAAGGAGAAACTGATCTCCGAGGATGACCTGAAGCGCGGCGAGGACGATCTGCAAAAACTCACCGATAAATACATCGAAGAAGTTGCAACACACGGCAAAACAAAAGAAGCCGAGATCATGGAAGTGTAAATTGTCATTGCGCCGAGAGTTGGTGGTCGAGTAGGGCGGGCGAGGTTCTCGCCTGTATCGAGACCACAGCCCACATGGCAATCGCTCAATTAACAAGAGATTGCTTCGTCGCTTCGCTCCTCGCAATGACAGGTGCTCTCAATGACAGAATCCCCTCTCAACATCCCTCCCGATAAGATTCCACGCCACGTCGCCATGATCATGGACGGCAACGGCCGCTGGGCGCTTTCACGCGGCTTGCCGCGTCTGGCGGGGCACAAAGCCGGCACCGAGAACCTGCGCCGCGTCATCCGCGCCTCGGTGGAGTTCGGAGTTAAATATCTCACCATTTACGCGTTCTCCACCGAGAACTGGGGACGCCCTCCCGAAGAGGTGCAGGGATTGATGTTCATCCTCGAGGATGTGATCGACCGCGAACTTGCCGAACTTCATAAAGAGGGCGTGCAATTGCGCCACATCGGTCGTTTGGAAAGGCTCGCGCCGAATTTGCAGGAAAAAGTGCTCGAAGCCATCGAGTTGACGAAGAACAACGACCGCCTCGTGTTGAACGTGGCGTTCAACTATGGCGGGCGCGATGAGATCGTCAACGCGATTCAGAACATCATGAAGGATGGTATTCCCGTCGAAGAAGTGACCGACGAACTCGTGAGCCGTTATCTCTACACCGCCGGCACACCCGACCCCGATCTGATCATCCGCACGTCCGGCGAATTGCGGGTGAGCAATTTCCTCATCTGGCAGGCGGCGTATTCCGAGTGGTACGTCACGCCGACGTATTGGCCCGATTTCGACAAGGAAGAATATCGCCGGGCGCTCGAAACTTTCGCTACGCGCGACAGGCGCTACGGAAAAGTCTCATCAAGTGAATACGAGGCATCCAATGCCTAGGCGCGTACTCACGTCCATCGTGCTGGCGGTCATCGGCTTGCCCGCGATCGTCTACGGGGGCGTTTTTTATTTCGCGTTGATCGCGGTCGTGCTTGCCGGGAGCGCGTGGGAATTCGTGCGTATGTACCGGGCGGTTCAGTTCGAGCCGCACGAATGGGTCACCCTCGGAGGCGTGCTGTTGACAGCCACAGCGCGCTTCTTTTTTGCCGATGCGGCGATCCCCGTCATGGTTCTGTCCATTATGGTCGCCATGACCGTCCACTTGTTCGCCTTCGAACGCGGCAGAGATAAAGCCGCGCTGGATTTTTGCATTACAACCGCAGGCATTGCATACCTCGGCTGGCTCGGTTCTTATCTACTCGATCTGCGGGCGCTTCCCGCGGGCGGATGGTGGCTGATGTTCATCCTGCCGTTGGTGTGGGCGGGCGACACCGGCGCATACTCCATCGGGTCGGCATACGGCAAACACAAGATGGCGCCGCGTCTCAGCCCGAAGAAAAGTTGGGAGGGATATTTCGCCGGGGTGTTCACGGCGGTGATTGTCGGAGCCTTCTTCGCGTACGCCTATTCCACACTCGGACCGCAACCACTAGGCGGGTTGATCACGCCGCTGCAAGGCGCGTTGTTCGGGTTGGTGATCGGCGCGGTGACGCCGCTCGGCGATCTCGGTGAAAGCATGTTCAAACGTCAGAGCGGGATGAAGGATTCGAGTCACATTTTCCCCGGTCACGGCGGGTTCCTCGACCGCATCGACTCGTGGTTGTGGGGCGCGCCGCTCGGCTATTTTCTGATTCGATATTTTATTTTCTGAATCGTGTAGGGGCGCAAGAGAGCGCCGACTACTCACAAATAAAATGAACTGGAGGACGAATGAACAAGAAAACCGATCCCACTAGGAACCTTGCGCTTGAACTGGTGCGCGTCACCGAAGCCGCGGCGATGGCGGCGGGCCGCTTCATGGGACGCGGCGATAAAGAGGGGGCGGACCAAGCCGCCGTCAACGCGATGCGGACCGTCCTCCAAACGGTGGATATGAAAGGGGTCATCGTCATCGGGGAAGGGGAGAAGGACAACGCGCCGATGCTGTACAACGGCGAGGCGGTGGGAAGCGGTTCGGGTCCGGACATGGACGTGGCGGTTGATCCCATTGACGGGACGCGCCCTCTCGCCTTCGGCAGGTCGAATTCGCTCGCCACCGTTGCCATCGCGCCGCGCGGGACGATGTTCGATCCCGGTCCGTTCGTGTACATGAACAAGATCGCGGTGGGACCGGAGGCGAAGGGCAAGATCAATATCGAAAAATCCATCACGGAAAATCTGCACGCGATCGCCAAAGCCAAGAACAAGGATGTGACCGACCTGACGACGATCATCCTCGACCGCGACCGCCATAAGGAGATGATCGCCGAGATCCGCAAGGCGGGCGCGCGCATCCGCCAAATTCCCGATGGTGACGTGGGCGCGGCGTTGATGACCGCTTGGCCCGATTCCGGCGTGGATGTGTTGTTCGGCGTGGGCGGCACCCCCGAAGGCGTGCTTGCCGCGTGCGCATTGCGCGCGATGGGCGGCGAGATTCAAGGCAAACTTTACGCGCGCGACGACGACGAACTCCGCCGCGGACGCGAAGCGGGCTATGACTTTGAAAAGATCCTCACGATGGACGACCTGGTTTCCTCGGAGGATGTGTTCTTCGCCGCGACGGGAATCACCGACGGCGAGTTTCTCAAAGGCGTGCGGTACTTTGGCGACGGCGCCAGCACCGATTCGCTCGTCGTGCGCGGACTGACCGGCACCGTCCGTCAGATCACCGCCACGCATCGGATCGATAAACTCCATCAACTGAGCGCGGTGAAATACTAAAAGTCATTGCGAGCCTCCGCTGGTCGAGTAGTGCGAAGCACGTATCGAGACTAGCGGAGGCGTGGCAATCTCCTCATATGTGGAGATTGCTTCGCCACTTCGCGGCTCGCAACACTTGCACTTGGCGCAAGTGCAGGTGTGACATCAAATTCTTGACACCCCCTATCCTTGCACGTATAATCCCGCTCGCCTTCCTCGATAGCTCAATCGGCAGAGCGAGCGGCTGTTAACCGCTAGGTTCCAGGTTCGAGCCCTGGTCGAGGAGCTTTCCGCATTAGAAAAACGCCCTCAGCTCCGTTGATGTGGGCGTTTTTGTTTAACCGTCCCCGGAGTGGACGATCACTTCGACTTCGCTCAGTGCAGGCATGGGCGGACAGTTCGAAGTGAAGGATGGGACAACCAAGAAATATCGCGAAGCATCCCTTTAGGGACTACTCCATCGCCGGGATGATGGTTGCGGTCAATGATGGAACGGGATTACAATACTTGCTGACCGACCACTTAGGCTCGACGGTTGCTGTCACCAATGCCAGCGGAACTTTAACATCCCAACAGAGATACTTGCCACCTGTGCCCCGAAGGGGTATTCGGTGCGCCGCGCACAATTCCCAACTCGCCCATTCTCGGGACGGATTTCACCTACACCGGTCAACGCAAACTGGACGACGGCATGGGCGCCATCATGGATTATCGCGAAGCACCCCCGAGCCGCTTCGTGGCGAGCGGGGCAAGCGCGCTTCTATTCGCCCGCGCTGGGGAGGTTCTTGCAGCCGGACACGATTATTCCGAATCTAGCGAGTCCGCAATCGTTCAATCGTTTCTCATACGTAATCAATAATCCGATTCGATACAATGATCCAACAGGTCATTGTTTTGGGCCTGCCGTAGTAATATGCGGTGAAATCATTGTCGGCATTGCAGTTCTGGCCGTCGTGGAATTGACAATTTATTACACAATAAACACGCCAGAAGGCGAGCGATTGCGAAATCAAGCCGCTAATGCAATGTCAAGTGCTATAGATAGCGTCTCTGAGTTTGCGAAACAGAAACAAACTAAAGAAGAAAAAGCAAGAGCGGAGCTTGAAGCAAATTCTCGCTTGACCGCAGATGATATGTTTGCTCTATTAGGGGATGTAAGGGTCCGTTATGCAACATCATTCGCATTTCTGGGATTATCGCAGCAATAGCAATTGCGCTAACTGCTTATAAACAAGGAGCATGTGAGCAGCCCGAGGCTGCTGTGCCAGTGCCTTGTGAACCAGATCTCGGCCCTGTTACAGCCGTACCCGCTGTCACTACAACTTCGACTCCTGTGCCTACATCTACCTCAACTTCGATTCCCATGTCAACTTCAACATCTACCCCCACTTCTACGCCTACCTCCACGCCAACGATTCCGCCGACTACCCCGACTCCTTTCATAACTCCTGTGCCATCAAACAGAAATCTGATCGTGATTCCAATTTAAGCAGAGAGGCAAACCATGAATGTTATCTACAAATATATTTTGCAACATAAAAATCAGATTTTCTATTCGTTCGCAGCTATTGTGTGCGCTTTAGGTGCGTATCTCGCTTGGATTATGGTTGACAAGTACGAATATGCTGTTGATGGCATACTAGGCTTCGTTGCTTTGTATCTATTGTATTTGATTCTTCTGTCGCCAAAGAGAATAATAAATGACTTTGCTGAACGAGAGCTTGACTTCCCAAAAGATTTCAAACTCTTGGCTTTCGGTTTTTTCTTGACGATAATTATTTATTGGGCAGGCATTCAAATCATAGATTTTGGTTGGTTTATTTGGCGAGCGCTTACGTGAAATCGAATTGTTCACGTTGTAGTTGCTTGTAACGTTATTAGCCAATAGCGGATCGTTGACCCTGTGGCTTGACGACGCGCAAAAACAATCCCTCACCTTCATAGACAACGGCTCGCGCACGCTGACCGAAGTGAGATTAGGCGCGCAGGCGCCGCCCTGAGCGTGTCGAAGGGGCGTGGACGCGAACACCAGCGGCACGCTGTACTTCGACGATCCTTCGACAGGCTCAGGACAAGCTTCGAATCGCGTAGGTTCTCGTATATTGGCACACTGACCGTGCTTCGACAGGCTCAGCACAAGCCCGGCGTGAACGACCCAACCGCCACGAACGCGGCAGGCTGGTTCACACGGACGTACACCTACAGCACAACCATACCTCACGCCGTCACAAACGTGACACCTGAAACTGGATCACCTGACACCTATTCGTATGACGCGAACGGGAATATGACTTGCCGTGTAGAGGGAGGAGTCACTTTCAAACAGGACTATAATGCAGAGAATAGAATTTCTGCGATCCACAAGCTTGCACTGAGCGAAGGCGAAGTGATGAATGGAACTTGCTCGGCTGGCACAGTCACTGAATCATGGTTGTATGGATATGACGGCGACGGAGTCCGTGTCAGCACGGCTCATTACACAGGCGTGACTCAAGATTCTTTAACTGCGTATTATATGGGCGGAGCGTATGAGGTCACGGGTTCGGCGGTGAAGAAGTATTACAGCATCGCAGGTCAAACCATCATGCGAGATAGCGATGGTTCTCTGAAATACCTGCTCACCGATCATCTCGGGTCCACTTCGGCGGTGACAAACCAGAATGGGACGCTGTTGAGCCAGCAGAGGTACTTGCCGTTTGGGGAGGTGAGGACAGACACCAATCCACCGTACATCACACAGACCGATCTCACATATACTGGTCAACGTAATCTCTCTGGTACGGTGTTGATGGATTATCGGGCAAGGTTTTACAGTGTTTCGCTAGGCAGATTCATACAACCTGATTCGATCGTTCCGAATCCAGCAAATCCGCAGGCATACAATCGGTATTCGTACACAATAAACAACCCAATACTTTTCACTGATCCGACAGGGCATGAATACTGTGGACCGGATAACATCTACTGCGGCGGACTTGCAGAAAACGATTATTATTCCAGACCCCGCCCAGGTGGAAATAGTGGCGGAAGAGATGGTGATGACCTCGATACCGATACAAACGATAATGGCGTTCCCGATATTCCAGATCCTGATGCTGTTATTCCTCCTGCGAACTATGATAATTGTCAATTGACTTTGATAGAATGCCTTTATACAGGAGGTTTACTGCCAGATGGAGATATATCAATAACTGATGAAGAATGGGACCAGTTTACGTTAGCACTATTCTACGATATTTATCGGAGAGCCAATGAGGGCGACGGCTTTTGGACCATCCGAACTCCTGAAACAGTTCGCTACAATGTTCCATTTGTTGTGCCGCTCCACACAGAGGCATACCATCATAGAGCAGTGTATGATACCCCGTTTTGGAATGGCGGCGTTCATACGGGCAATGTTTGCTTTGAAAATGGCAAATGTTCTGATAGAAACGATGTCAATTATGTTGCGCAAGGGATGTGGTCAGCTGCCGCTCACGAGGGACCGTTAGGAGCATATACATCAGCAATTGCTTGGAAGTTGTCAATTAGGAGTAGTCCCAATTTAGATACGCTTTATTGGGCAGGAACGGGTGCGGTTGAATATCAATACTATGAAACCACAACCTTGTTTGGACTCCTGATTCCATGAACACAATAAGATAGGACGCATAAACAAGTTTGTGAGGCAATATACTTATGAAAAAACATGGACGCTATGCTTGGCTTGCATACAGCATCCCGTTGGTGCTGTTAGAAACCTTATTACACCTTTTTTATGGATATTATGTTCCAAACAACGCTCTTATCTTGCTTGGACTTGGTGCAATTGCCTTCATCCGCTACGGCGTCTTGTTAATCGGTCTGTTTCTTACACTTTATTTGGTCGTTAAGAGACAATATGAAAAGATCGTTATCGGCTTATCGTTATTTCTTCTGATATTCAGTTTCATTCCTAAAACTTTCTTCGAAAACATCAGCGCGTTACTCTCTGTGTATGGATCTGATCCTTATCAAGTTCTTAGTGATGCTAGGTTGCTGGAAAATGAAAACCCACCTCTAACCTGTATTGGATATTCTTATCAGAGGTATCCTTGCAATAATCCGATATCGCGCAGTGAGTTACCAGCATCCATCCGCAATGTTCATGTGCGAAATGTGTTGATCTTTGACAACTACGTTGTTATGGAGAAATTTGGCCTTTTTGGAGTGTTTAGCGGATTTGTTGCTTTTCAAAGCGGATCTGACGTCTGGAAAGACGAGCAACGCATTGTGGTTCAGAGTGATTGCAATACATGTTTGAAAATCAGAATAATTGACGGTTTATATTGGTATCAGGCGAATCCGTCAGATCCTCCAATTTTTGTTTCCATCCTTGAATAATGTGATTTCGAATCGCGTCGCTTCTCGTACACTTGCCCTGAGTAGCGAAGCGTATCGAAGGGTCAGCACACTGACCGTGCTTCGACAGGCTCAGCACAAGCCCGGCGTGGACGATCCACAGGCAAGCAATCCAGCCGGCTGGTTCGCACGGACGTACGCTAAACTCGTATTTTTGGAGGGGGTGCTGCACTGAGTGCTCCGCAATCGAAGTGGAGGGGCTAACATGAAAACGGTCTCCGGCGCAATGTCCGCGAGACCGTTTTTGATTATCCTTCGTACGCTTTCAAAAAATCATCCCGTGAAATCCCTGCTTGGGAAAGAATCGTCCGCAAGGTGGAACTCTTGATCGTGCGATGATTAGGCATGGTCAGTGGAGTGTGCGTCCCATCTGCGTTTTCACGAGCCATGGCAATGTGATTCCCGTCACGCACCAGTCGAAACCCTAACTTCTCAAAGGCTTTGATGACCCTTGCTTTGGGAGCATCAACGGGAAACTTGGCCATTTAGACGGCGATCCCTGCTTCGGCGATAAAGGCTTCCAGCACGGGAGTCTCTGAATCAAACACCTCCGCTCCAAAGGTTTCAATGTGAAATGCAAGGGCAGATTTTGCATCCGCCAGTGCGTCTTCGTACGTGTCACCCTCACCCACAACGACCCCCTTGACTCCCAGCGGGTATGCCACATAACCATCCGCGTGTTTTTCAACAATAATCTTGAATTGTCTTGTCATGATCAACCTTTCGATTTCGGTGCATATTATACCGCCAATGGCTGGTGATACTTCTATCGGAGACAAAATGGGTTGGAAGGAAAATGAAAACGGTCTCGGGCGTGATGTCCGCGAGGCCGTTTTACACTTCAGAGGTTGATTTATCCTGCGATCACAGCAGGCGGGCGCGAAATGATCTTCGGCTTTCGCAAGCGCGAACGGATGGGCGCAAGCTTACCCACGTCAATGAACACTACGCCATCCTTTGGGGCTTTTTCCAGCACATAACGGCTGTAACCCGGGTCGGCGCGGTCGAGCAGGATCACCTCAGCGCCTTTGGGAATATCCTCGCCAAAATCGGGATGTGTGATGAGATAGCGCGTAAACTCGGCAAACAGTTCGTTGAATTTCGCGCGATAGAATTCGTTCATCGTTTCTTCTCCTTCACAAAGCGTTCTCGATACACGCTCCAGTTCTCCATGATATCTTTCTGCCCGATGGTCAGCACTTCTGCCACCGAATAACCTTCGAACCAGTCCTTGGTTTGCTCTCCGTTGGGATGGAGTATATCGCGATGAGGTTTTCCGTGAGCGGTGTCGTATCGTACAGCCGGCAGCCACTCTTCGTCAATGAAAACTTCCAATTGAATACGGAATTCCACGATATCCTTTCCGTTTGAGATATGATAGTGCCTGTATCGGCATAACCGTGTTTCAGGGTCAAGATAAATCAGGAATTCACGTTCGGTCACAGCGGAGATTATACTTCATACTCCATCGCAGGGATGATGGTTGCGGTGAACGATGGAACGGGATTACAATATCTGTTGACCGATCACTTATGTTCGACCGTGGCAGTCACAAACAGCAGTGGAACTTTAACATCCCAACAGCGATACCTGCCACCTGTGCCCCGAAGGGGTATTCGGCGCGGCACGCACGATCCCTAATTCTCCCATTCTCGGCACGGACTTCACCTACACCGGTCAACGTCTGCTCGATTCCGGCATGGGCGGGATTATGGATTACCGCGCAAGATTCTATTCGCCCGCACTGATGAGGTTCTTGCAGCCGGATACGATCATTCCGAGTATTTTGAATCCGCAGAGTTGGAATCGTTATTCGTATGCACTGAATAGCCCTATTCGTTACAGTGATCCTACTGGGCACCTACCATGTGAAGGGCTTTGGGATTGTATTGCGCTTGTGGCAGGTGTTATCAAGGAAACTGCACAATACATTCAACAAAACCCTATAAACATTTCGAAGCGCTTGACCACTAATATACCAGTAGTCATACCAGCTGGATATGGCATAAAACCAGGAATAATCAACAAGGCAATTGATTTAAAGGTTGGTATTAGAGTTATTGGTCGAACAGTAGGCGATGATCTGTTTGGACCTCTCATGGGAATTGGCGCGATAGCGACGATCCTTCCGAATCAAATCGAAAATGTAAATCAAGGCAAGCATTTGATTCGCGATTGGAACGAGTACGTGGGAGATGCGCTAGTTGATGGTGCAGGTTTTATTACGTCAGAGATCTCTGGTGACATCGCTGCTGCAGGCTTACTTTGGACAGGTCCGGAAGGTGCCCTAATAGGTAATTTTGCGGGAGACATTGCTTGGGGTTTAGCATGGGAGAATTCAATGGAAAGGGGTGGGAATCGACAAAGATTTATTAATTGGTTAGGAGAATTACCTGAAGAAATAGATAAGTTCAAGAATTTACTCCCTAAGACAAATCTACCCGACCCTGTTAAGGAGTCTCCTGATCCTTGGGAGCAAATTATTAGACCCATTGGGACACCTGTTCCTCGATGATTATGAAGAGATTGTCACATGATTAGAAACTATTCTCAATTGGATCAAATGGAATCTGAGTTGATGCAAGTACTGAAAAGCATCATTATTATGACAACTTTTTCTTGGGTCGGTATTTATTCCTTCCTTGGCAAGGCCCCCGAAATTCTTTGGCCAATTCTCGGGTGTGCATATTTCTTATTGACACTTGTGCTGATTCGCAAGTTGAATCGAGCGCATCAATTTTATTGGCTAATTGCTGTATTGGCAATTATCAATTCAATCCTCGTTTTTGATAGCTCAATAAAATTGATCTTTTTTAGCGGATCACTTAACAACCTGCCATTTAGTTGGCTGGAAACAATTGGTTTCGTTATGACCATCTTTGGTTTTTGGTCGCAGATACAATTAAAGAGAATTCAGCTACGAGATTCTTTAGCGCATAACATAAAATCTGGAAGACTGGAATTAACCAAAGGTTATTGGAATCTTAATAGGCCGCTTCATTTTGATGTACCAACATCCGAACTCAATAAAACAAAAAGATTAAGGCAACTCTCCCGTCTTTCGCCAATAGTAACTGCGCTTGGACTTGTACTTGCGAGAGTTTTAGATGGTGGGTTGCAAATAGTGGGCTTTGGGGTCTGTCTCTATATATTAGGTTGTGTAATTGCATGGGGATGTGCAAAATATTTGGCCATCGCCTTCCAATTACTGGAATGGGAAAAAGAATACAATATTAGAATCAAAATATAGAATAAGCCACGAATCAAGCCGGCTGGTTCGCACGGACGTACACCTACAGCACAACCATTCCTCACGCCGTCACGGGCGTGACACCTGAAACGGGATCACCTGACACGTACTCGTATGATGCGAACGGCAATATGACCTGTCGCATCGAGGGCGGCGTCACCTACTCGCAAGCCTACAATGAGGAGAATCGCATCTCCTCCATCGCCAAGCGGACAGGCGACTGCGCGACGGGGACGATCGTCGAATCGTGGTCGTTTGCGGGAGCCTGCCCTGAGCGGAGCGAAGGGACGGGGATGGAGTGCGCGTGCTCACTGCCCACTTCACCGGCACGAGCGGAACGCCCGACTCGACCACATCCTATTTCATGGGCGGACAATACGAAGTGAAAGATGGCGCAACCAAGAAATACTACTCCATCGCCGGCATGATGGTTGCGGTCAATGACGGAACTGCATTACAATACCTCCTCACCGACCACTTAGGTTCGACGGTCGCAGTCACAAACAGCAGTGGAACGTTAACAAGCCAACAACGCTACCTGCCCTTCGGCGCGCCGCGCACCATCTCTAATTCTCCTATTGCAGGAACTGACTTTACTTACACGGGCCAACGCAAACTGGACGATGGCATGGGCGGCATCATGGACTACAAGGCGCGCTTCTATTCGCCCGCACTGATGAGGTTCTTGCAGCCGGATAGCGTTCTGCCAGACCCAAGTAACCCACAGAACTTTAACCGTTATAGTTATGCGCGAAACAATCCTATCCTTTACAACGATCCATCAGGGCATTGTGCAGTATTTTGTGTCATAGCTTTAGCGGGCATCTTCTTTATTTTCAATGGAACAAGCGACTCGGATCAGTCTAATGTTCTTAGCCCCTCAGAACTTGAAAGTCGGCAATCGTCTGTTGAATTGGGTGTTGCATTAATTGTCACAGCACTCTCAATAAAAGTCCCTGGTATTGGTGAAGTTTCAGACATTTACGAGTGTGCTAAAGGGAATTGCAATCCCGCGGTACTGGCGCCTGGTCCAGTTACCCTTTATTCGAAACTAGATGATGTAGATGCACCTAGAATGAGTTTGTCACAGATGCAAAAATTAGATCAGTTGGCACAGGATAACAATTGTTCTATCACTATTTGTGGAGGTTATGCTGAAACGGCCCTGGGAATTGAAAACCGTACAATCGCTTTTAACTTGGCGCCGGGGCAGACCCGAGGCCCAGTCCCGTGGTGGAGAAACAACGGAGAACCCACAGGGAAAGATTTAGATTTTTGGACACCTTTTGGTAATTCCCTGCCAAAACCAGTTCAAGATGGGCTTGCAGAAATATTTGGAATACCTCCAAAAGATAATTGGAATATAAAGAACTTGTATAATATGTTTAATACACCATATGGTTCATTAACTTTTACAGGCAATGGATCAGCAACACGTAAATTAGCAGAATGGCAAAAGCCATACAATTGGGCTGAGGCAAAATAATGAAATCAAAAATTGAATGGATAGAAATTCCTGCTGGGGAATTTGTGTTTGGTCTATCTAAGGTGCAGGTAGATACTATCAAACACAAGATTCGCGACGAGATGGGTTATAAGGAAATAGATGACATTGCTGATAACTTAATTAATAGCATTACCAACAAACCCAAGAGTAGCACGCCAAAACTTACCTCTGAAGAGCTGAATTTGCTAAAAAGCAATAAATATGGCCCTCTAATTCGAGCTGAACGTGTATTAAAGGATGTTCAGTATTTCCCGAAGACGAACCTCGATACGTTTTATATTTCACAATTTCCTATTACCTATCAACAGATGATTGAATTTCAGGAAAAAGTTCCTTTAGGAAAATTGAAGGACCTATATTTTTCCAATATCTACAACGAAAATTACTCAAGAATTCCCGCAATGGTTTCTTGGCACGTGGCAGATTGGTTTTGCCAATGGATTGGTGCCCGATTGCCAACAGAGGCGGAGTGGGAAAAGGCTTCTAGAGGAGTAGATGGTCGAATGTACCCTTGGGGAGACAATTGGGATATTGATAAAGGGAATTTTGATTCGGCGGAAAGTCTCCCAAAGACGCATATGCCAAATAGGGAGGAAACATTAGTTAGGCCAGTGGATTCTTACCCTTCCGGTGTTAGTCCATTTGGCGTTTGGGATACGTGTGGAAATGTTCATGAATGGACGAGCACAACTAAAATATCTGATGGCGGTGAAGGCCCTCTACTAAAATCAAGTAGTATTAATTATAGAGTGGTTTCTCCATGGTTCGACGCAATCTTGGCTCTTAATAGGCAGGCGGGCCGGGGCTTGAACGACTCGTACGAAAATATTGGATTTCGTCTTGTAAAGGATAAATGGATAACTAATTATTGGAGGGGCTGGAAGTAAATTTACTTATTTTGTGCTCTTGTTCGGCGGTTGTCTGCCCCTTCGGGGCACGCGTCCCGACCCCGGCGTGGACGACCCACAGCCGACCAATCAAGCCGGCTGGTTCGCACGGACGTACGCATACAGCACAACCATCCCTCACGCCGTCACAAACGTGACACCTGAAACTGGATCACCCGACACCTACTCGTATGACGCGAATGGGAATATGACCTGCCGCGTAGAAGATGGAGTGACCTTCAAACAAACCTACAATGCCGAGAATCGAATCTCTACAGTTCAAAAACTTGCCAGCGGAACCTGCGCCGCGCCCGGAAACCTGAGCGCGCATTGGGCATTCGCCTACGACGGCGATGGGACGCGCGTCCCAACGCTATACACTCCTTATGTAGGTGGACAACCTCAAACCGCAGTGTTGACCGCCTATTATATGGGTGGAGCATACGAAGTGACTGGCTCTGCGATAAAGAAATATTACTCCATCGCCGGGATGATGGTTGCGATGAATGACGGGTCAGGATTACAATACCTGCTGACCGACCATTTGGGTTCGACCGTTGCAGTCACCAACAGCAGTGGAACTTTAACATCCCAGCAACGGTATCTACCGTTTGGCGGAGCGCGTGCGATACCCAACTCGCCGATTGCAGGAACCGACTTCACCTACACCGGTCAACGCAAACTGGACGATGGTATGGGTGGCATCATGGACTATAAGGCGCGCTTCTATTCGCCCGCGTTGATGAGGTTCTTGCAACCGGATACGATTATTCCTGACCAGTTCAATCCGCAGAGTTGGAATAGGTTTGGGTATGTTCTCAATAACCCGATTCGATATAATGACCCAACAGGTCATTGTGCAGATCCTATAACCGGACCAATATGTATTGCTCTCGCTCCAGCAGGACCTCCTGGATGGTTGGTGGACGCGCTTTTGTTAACTGTAACCGTAGGGACCGCGATTATTGTAGGTATCGCAGGAGGCACTTATTTAGCAGAAACTCAGCCTCGCGTCGATAAGCAAGCCATTAAAAACGTTAATGATTTTAATCAAATGGTCTCTGATATGACGCGTGGATTAATATATTTACGAAATAAATGTAGGGATAACCCTTTGATGTGTGCAGGGTCTATCTTGGCAGCATTAGGTATTCTTGCCTCGTTGCCTGTAAAAGGTGGTTGCGACGAACCAGAGTCGCTCTCATCATGCCCTACTACTACGCCTACGGAACCATCTACGATAATAACACCTTCCGCAACTGAAGACTGTCCTCTTCGATCAAATTGTGGCGCTTCGCCAACCTCGACACCTGAAATCCCAAAATTACCTGGGAGTGAACTTGATATACCAACATTAATCCTTCCGCCAACAGATCCTCCTGTACAGATTTCACCTCCTCCTACACGAACGCCACCTTTCCCTTCTCCTAACATACTGAGAATCCATATCCCCATTTAACGGTGACTTGTGTTTGGATAATGTTTCTTATTCAAGTCAGTAATTTTAAGAGAGGTTCCAAATATGAAATTTTATCGCAACTTGATCGAATGGATAGAGGCCCAAACATTTCTTTTTCTTTTTGCAATTCCACTTGCTCTTGGTGTTCTATTTGCTTACCAAACTGCAAATCGATACCCTGTTTTTGTACGCGCGGTTTTGGGAATAACTGTAATATTTTTGTTTGGGTTGGCTTTCCGACCCCCAAAAAAAGATTTATCCGATTCAACTCAAATTCAATTTGACTTATCGAAAGATAAGAGATTTTTTATATACAGTTTTTTATCTGCGACAATCATTTCTTGGGCTTTAGTACAAATATTTAATCTGCTCTGGTATTTATTCAGGGTAACGAAAATAGCCTTACAATAAACGGATGTCATGGAAACCAACGTACCTAACGCGAGAACAAAAGGAAGAGAGGCGTTTGGCAGGCGGGGGCTTACTGAAAGCCGGTAAATTGAG
>JBFMDB010000017.1:0-82976 GCA_040753755.1 Chloroflexota bacterium | reverse complement strand
ACCTCTGCTCGTTTGTCTTGCCGGATCGCTTGTTCGATTTCGGCTAATTCTTTGGGTTTTAGTTGATATTCCGTTCGCATACCCAAAGTCTATCATGTCTTATAATCTATTTCGACTGACTACTTAGACCAGTGCAAAAAGAAGTTTCTGCTTGATGCCATCCAGTGAACTTTTACGTCCTCCGCCTGCTTTTCGTTTCCGTGCTTCCCCTGTCTTTGTTTGTGAAGCAGGATGTCTTTCTCATAGGCTTTCTCGAAGAACGGCAGTAGTTCAGTAAACCCTGACACGGTCAGACTGGTAAAGGTTGGAAACTGTCTTGGTTTTGTTTGTAGCTCTTCATAGGTCAGCATCCACTCATCATAATGCTGTTTTGTTATTTCGGATAATGTCTATTGAAATCCTGCCCGCGAAAGACAGGCTCAATTTTCCGAGAAATACTCTCCAGCAATTTTTGCAGGATGCCGCCGGCATGTTCCAATTCAACGCCCGCAAGATAGGAGGAAAATCCTGAAATATCCGCCAGAAAAAAGTAACCGAATTGAGGTTTATTCGATGTCATGTTATTTTGGTCTCGTTATATTGGTATGCGACACATTTAATTGATGAGACTACAGCACGCGCGTTCATCATACATCAAATTGCATCTAACCATTCTTTTGCAAGTACTGCCTCATCATCAAAGCCACGGTCGCGCCCTCGCCCGCCGCGGATGCCGCCTGCTTGGTGGAACCCGCGCGCACATCTCCAGCCGCAAACAGACCAGGGACAGAAGTCATCAAGGTCTGATCGGTCACAACTGAACCCCATTGGTCAACTACCGCCTGGCCTTTTGCCAGATCGCTGTTGGGCGAAAATCCCACAAATACAAATATGCCGTCATAGCGCCATTCCTTTGACTCGCCCGTAGCGCGGTCTTCAACAAGCACCACATCCAATTTACTATTTTTGACTCGCAATTCCTTGACAGCATGGTTGACAGTCACAGACATATTTTGCATCTCCGCCACTTTATCTCTCAGCGTCTTGCTGGCTTTTACTTCTGGAAGAAATTCGACAATGTCCACCTGGCTGGCAAACTTGGTTAGGAACAAACCCTCCTCAAATCCGCTGTTGCCGCCACCGACCACCAACACCTTCTTTCCTTTGTAGAAGGCTCCGTCACAGGTAGCGCAAAAATGGACATTCGAGCCGACCAGTTCATCCTCACCAGGGATTCCAAGACGGCGATAGCGTGCGCCTGTCGCCAGCAACACTGCATTTGCGCCATACTCTGATCCATCGGCAGTATGCACACATTGATACTGTCCATCCTGCTCGATGGATACCACGTCCTGCGCTTGAAGGATCTCCGCGCCGAATTTCTGCGCCTGACGGGTCAAACGGGCGGCAAATTCCGCGCCAGGGATTCCCTCGTCAAAACCGGGGAAGTTATCCAGTGTTTGGGTTATGCCCGCCTGCCCGCCCAGACCCGCCTTTTCGATCACGAGCGTTTCCACACCCTCGCGCGCCAAGTAGGTCGCCGCAGTCAGACCCGTCGGTCCGCCGCCGATGATGATGGCATCATAAAAAGCGCGCTTGGCGCGTGTCTGCATGCCAAGTTTTTCTGCAAGCTGTGCGTTGGATGGCTCGACCAGCACGCTTCCATCGGGGAAGACGATGGTTGGGATACTGCGATATCCTTTGTTCACATTCTCAACAAAAGTTGTCGCTTCAGGTTCATTGTCAATATCCACATAATGATAGGGGACACGTTGTTCGCCGAAAAATTGCTTGGAGCGTTTGCAGTCGGGGCACCAGCCCGTTCCGTACAGCGTGATCTGTTCAGGAGTCAAGCGAGAGTCAATCATGTAAAAAATCCTTTCAGAGAATCAAATGTAAATTCATACCCACCTGATAGCAATCATCGGATTTCTCTTACCCACGTTCAAAGCCGACAACTTGTCTTTTGTAAAATGTGAAAGTCGCCATCCATATCTTTTCGGATAACGACTTTTATACAATTCAAATGACTATAATTATGCCGTGCCCTGGAGAATGTTTGCCAGTACCTTGTATTCCTCCCGACAATCACCACACATATCCAGGTGATGTTGCACCAGCGGCATCAACTTCCTGACGTCCGCTCCCTGCGCAGCGAGTTCGGTAAATTGATCGAGCAGGGCGAATACCTCGTCACAGGTCAATTCAACCTCGCGCGTGGCGGAAAGCATTGCCATTATCTTTTGCATCTTTTCGGACGGGTTCGCCGAAGTTCCTCCTAACGACGGTTTTTGTTGTTTGGAACCAAACAGCCTGTGGATGAACCGCTTAATTTTCATTCTCATTAATTCCTTCTACAAATGGATAGTAATGCCTACCCAGTCTCTTACTTGCCAGCCTGCTCGAAAACGGACAAGGCTTCCTGAGGCGTCAAGCCCTCTTTTTCCAGTCTCTTCTTAAGCCGCAAGCGGGCATCATGCAGCATCTTATAAAGCGCGTTCCGATTCGTGTCTAATCGCTGCGCGGCTTCCTCCAACGGGAAGCCCTCCATGATCGCCGTCAATGCCTGGCGCTGTTTATCGGTCAGTTCCTCCATGATGATGCGGTTGACCCGACTCATCATTTCAGCACGAGATAACTGTTCTTCAGGGCTTGCCTGTTCGTCAGGCAGTTCACGATAAGAGGTGTCAACATCTTCACTCGCCTCCATTTCTGGCAGGGGCACTTCGCGCCAGCGCGCACGACGTAATTCGGTCAACGCGGCGCGTACGGCTATTTTGTGCGCCCAGGTAATGAATTGACTGCGCCCTTCAAAAGTATCCAGATATTCCAACACGCGCATCAGGGTTTCTTGAACGACTTCCTCTGTCAGCGCTTCGGATTGGGGGCTGTTGGGTGCAATCCTTCCAGCAATGGCATACGGCAATCCCCGCAAGATGATGGCGCGTAAATCCTCCAATGCCTGTGCCTGCCGATCCCCGCCCACGCGTAAATCTGCAACCCATTCTTCGTTGGTTCGTTTGTCCATGCTTGGGATTATAAACCACAGGCGACACCCGCTCTCAGGGTTGATTCTGCCAAAATAACGGAGGCAGGTTTGAGGTCGGGTTTGAGGCGAATGGTTTTTGTCGGGTAAGAGAGCCGCTCAGGTTGTTCTCTTTATCTGTAACGCGGCGCGCTTTCTTAGCGTCAGGTTCATAACCATAGAGGTGACAAATGGAGTTTCAAAATCTTTCAATCGGGCTTGCCTTTATCGCGGGGCTGGCGTCCTTTCTCTCGCCTTGCGTATTTGCGCTTGTGCCTGCCTACATTGGGTATTTAGGCGGGCGCGCGACAGGCGGGGAAGGGAACGAAAATAACCGCTGGCTGACCTTCTCGCACGGACTGGCTTTCGTGATCGGCTTCAGCATTATATTCGTTACGCTGGGGGTAGCCGCCTCGTTAATAGGACGGTTTGCCTATGACTTCCGTTTTGCACTGACGAAAATTGGCGGCATTGTCGTCGTCATCTTTGGACTGCACATGCTTGGCGTATTCCGAATCAGGCTTTTTGAATACGACACGCGCATCCAGCAATTGCCCGACCGTAAATGGGG
Source organism: Chloroflexota bacterium (assembly GCA_040753755.1). Taxonomy (GTDB): domain Bacteria; phylum Chloroflexota; class Anaerolineae; order Anaerolineales; family Villigracilaceae; genus Defluviilinea. The sequence goes on along the minus strand of JBFMDB010000017.1, from coordinate 79,401 downwards.
CTACCTATCCTCTGGATTTATGGGCGTTATTTTTTCAGCAGGCTGGTCGCCTTGTGTGGGGCCTGTGCTGGGCACCATCCTAACGCTGTCTTTGAACGGCGGCTCAATCTCACAAGGTATCTCATTGCTTTCAGCATATTCAGCAGGTTTGGCAATCCCATTTTTGATTGCCGCCCTGGGAGTCGGGTGGGTGTCCAATACTCTGAGGAAATATGGCAAAGTGACCCATTATATTGAAAAAGCGATGGGCGCGCTGCTCGTAATCGTCGGCTTGTTTTTATTCACGGGCATATTTGGGCAGATCGCGCAAGCGGGGCAATTCTTCTGGTTTGATTTTGGTTTGTAAAAATCAATTTCAACCGTGTCGAGCGTATCCACTATTTTGAGGATGCAAAAAGAAGCTGGCTCAAGTGGGTAAGAGAAACGCATAGGTCGCACTCATTATCAAGTAAAAAGGAGTATTGCATGAACAAACCAATTCACGTTAACGACAAGGAATTTGAGAATACCGTCTTGAAATCGTCCACGCCTGTGGTTGTCGATTTTTGGGCGCCCTGGTGCCAGCCATGCAGGATGATCGCGCCTGTCCTTGAAAACCTCGCAGGAGAATATGCGGATAAAGTGACCATCGCAAAAGTCAATACAGATGAAAACCCCCAATGGGCGAATACATACGGGGTACAGGGCATCCCGACCATTCTGTTCATCAAAGGCGGGCAGGTGCAGGATACCCTCGTTGGGGTCGCTCCCATTTCCCTGATCAAATCCAAAATGGACAGATTGTTGAAAGTCCCAGTGGGAGCATAACTTTATGGCAAACGAGCAAACGAAATATGATGTCGCCATCATCGGCTCTGGCATCGGCGGTTCGACCCTGGCGAGCGTTTTAGCTCGCCAGGGTTTGTCTGTCATCGTCTTCGAGGGCGGACAACACCCGCGCTTTACGATTGGCGAATCGATGATTCTGGAAACGTCCGAAGCCATGCGCGCGCTGGCGGAGTTTTATGACGTTCCCGAACTGGCATATTACAGTTCGGAAAATTATTACCAAAATATCGGCACGCAGCATGGCGTGAAGCGGCATTTTAGTTTTGTGCATCACACAGCGGGACAGCATGTGAACGTGGAGAAAAGTTTGCAGGCGGTGATTCCACGCTTGCCATATGGGCATGAAATTCACATCACGCGCCAGGACTCGGATTACTTTTTGACATCGGTGGCGACATCGTATGGCGCGACGATCTTACAAGGCACGTTGATAAAAGACATCAACGTAAAAAACGATGGCGTGGAAATTATCACTACAAAAGATGTGATCTACGAATCGGAATATGTGATTGACGCAGGCGGGATGAAATCCATTCTGGCGCAAAAGGCAGGCTGGCGGCATCGTGACGCGCTTTCACATTCGCGCACGATCTTTACCCATATGATCGACGTGCCATGTTTCAACAATGCAGGACCTTCGCAGGAAGAATTTCATCATCCGTATCGCTTATCCGAAGGGACATTGCATCACATCTTCAAGGGCGGCTGGTTGTGGATCATTCCCTTCAACAATCATCCTGATTCGACAAACCCATTATGCAGTGTCGGCTTGCAACTTGATCCGCGCCTGTATCCCCAGCGTGACGACCTGACTCCTGAACAGGAGTTCCGTGAATTCATCAAACAATTCCCAGACATCGAAGCGCAATTCAAGAATGCCCGCGCCGTGCGCGATTTTATGCGCGTTGATCGCCTGCAATATTCAGCACATCACATCGTTGGTGAGCGTTTCGCCTTGCTCGCTCATGCGGCAGGCTTCATTGACCCGTTGTATTCGAAAGGCTTATACGTCACCCATGCGCAGATCTTTCTGATGGCAGATCTGATTCTAAAAGCCAAAAAGACTGGCGATTACTCGGCGAGCGCGTTCAAAGACCTTGAGACCATGACACTCGGTTACATCAACATGCACGATAGGCTCAACGCCAGTTCGTACAAATCCTGGCACAACTATAAATTATGGCAGGTCTATTCTGTGGTCTGGCTGCAAGGCGCATACCTTGAATACCTGCGGCTGGTGATCAACCGCTTCCGCGCCAATGGCAACCGAGAAACATATCTTGAGTTGATGAAACCGCATCGACTGGCGGGCGGCGGCTTTAGCAAGTTCTTCGAGATACAAGAGCAGATCGACGCGCTCATGGACAAAGTCAACCCCGAAGATGAAGCGGACGTGGATCGCACCGTCGCCGAAATCCGCCGCCTCTTCGACGGTTTCCCGTGGATGCCCACCACCATCCGCGCTTTGTTGCATGGCAAGAATCATTTGCCCGATAATAAACTGCGCCTCAATCTGCTCAATCGAAAAGTCGGCTTCATGGGCAGCGGCATTTATCGCGATCACATGTTCGGCGATGAAAGTATGCTGCACTTGTTAATTCTCGCCGCAAAAGATGAAATGAAATATTCAAAGCGCGGCATCAAAAAACAACGCAAAACTCATGCACGGCTTTCGTGGCAGGTCAAGTAATGTTCGACACACCCCTTCGCAAGATAAAAGATGAAATTGGCGCTCCGCTTGCCCGACGTCTGAGCCGCGCGTCTCCCATCGCCATTTCGCTCATCGCCCTCATCGTCGCCCTGCTTGCCGCGTGGTCTGCCTATCGTCAAATTTATCCCGCCGCTTTTGCATTATGGATTCTCAACCGCGCGCTCGATGGACTCGACGGCTTGCTGGCGCGAATGCACAACAAGCAATCGGACTTCGGCGGATATGTGGACATCCTGACCGATTTCGTCGCCTACGCCGCGCTTCCCATCGGACTGGTAGCTGGTTCACCTTCGAATGAGCGTTACCTCGCCTTAGCCTTTATGCTCGCGTCCTTTTATATCAACGCCGCCTCATGGATGTACCTCGCTGCGATCCTCGAAAAACGCGCCCAACACGGAGACGACACGCAGACGGCAATCGTTATGCCCGCAGGTCTCATCGGCGGATTTGAAACCATCATCGCCTACGGAGTCTTCACCCTCTTCCCCGCATACCTCACCACGCTCTACATCATCTTCACCGTCCTCGTCTTCATCACCATCGCTCAACGACTCATTTGGGCAAAACGAATCCTTATCTAAAAATCTCCATTTGCCAATTACTATTTACCCCAATGAAACTCAACTCCCCCGCCCCCACCTTCACCCTGCCCTCCGCCGACGGCGAACAAATTTCACTGAGCGAAGTCCTCAAAAGTGGAAATGTTCTGCTTGTTTTCCTCCGCCACCTTGGTTGAATACCCTGCCGCGAACATGCCGCACAGTTGTGCGCACGCCAGAACGAATTTGCCAAACTCGATACCCGCGTCTTCATCATCTCCTTCGGGACTCTGCCCGCCCTCCAGCAGTGGATGAACGAAGTCTGCGGCACATTCACCGTCCTGCTCGACCGTGAGCGGACAGTCTACCAAGCCTACGGGCTCGAACGCTCGAAACTGCGCTCACACAGTCCGCGCACATTATGGTTGTATTTCACCCGCTGGTTGCAGGGACAAAAATTCCACGAATCGCACGGCGACGACACCTCCCAACTCGGCGGCGATTTCATCGTGGATCAGAACGGCATCCTGCGCCTCGTCCATCCCAGCCATGATCCAACCGACAGACCGACGGTGGAGGAATTGCTTGCAGTGTTGAAGAAAATATAACTTAATCGCAAACAACGTATCTTCTCAATTTTTCGGGGATGAGGAACACCGTCCCGAAGGTTTCTTGGGAAAAACTGGTTGAATCGCTCAAGCCTTCGGGACGTTCCCCCGCTTTCTTGAGAAGATGCCAAACAACTGATCACTGCTCACTTCCCACCCATGAACACCCTCCCCACCCACCTCGTCATCAACGCCGCCATCGAAAAGAAATTCGGCGCAAAATTCAAACTCGCCAAATCCGCTTTTCTGTGGGGTTCGGTCACGCCCGATATTCCCTTCGGCTTGCTGTCGTGGGGAACGTATGTTTACTACCGTTTCCTTCTCCAGCAGGATACCAGCGCCCTGATGGAAGAGATCATTCACCCTGCATATTTCAACAATCCCTGGTGGATAGCCGCGCATAACTTCCTGCACTCGCCCACCGCGCTCCTCATCTATGCCATCCTGCTCTGGCGCTTCGTGGACAAACCCAACACGCGCGGACACTGGTGGCTGTCCCTCGTCTTCGGCTGTATGGTTCACTCCGTAATTGACATCCTCACCCACTATAATGATGGTCCCGTACTCTTCTTCCCCTTCGATTGGCACACGCGCTTCTACAGTCCCGTCAGTTATTGGGACAGGGCGCACTATGCCAGTCAATTCTTCGGGTAGAGTTGGGGATCAATATCGTTTTGCTGGGATATTTGTTTTTACCGAAATTCATTCAGCAGTTCAAGAAAAGGATTTCGTAGCGCGAAGGGATACTCCGCGTTTGCCTCACAGGTAACTTTACCGTTTCTTTATAAACCCTTTACAGTTCTCATAAAATACCAGACTAAAATCATGCGAATTCTCGACAAAGGAAACTCAACAAAATGAAAAAGCAAACCCTCACGGTGATCGCCACCACGGTCATCACCACCATCGTCCTGATCGCCGCCTTCATCTACTTTATGCCCATCCTCGGACCGCGCTACCTGCACCCGATGATGATGGGCGGCAGCGCGCCTGTCGCGTCGTCCGATCTGGACACCTCCGCCTCCGTCCTCACCGACCAGGGACTGTTCCGCGTTTCCTATTCGAGCGAATCCACGCCCCCGCCGCTCAACCAAATCCACACCTGGACGATCCACCTCGAAACTGCCGACGGTCAGCCAGTGGATGACGCCGAAATCACGGTGGACGGCGGAATGCCCCAGCACGGTCACGGCTTGCCGACCAATCCGCAGGTGACGCAAAACCTGGGCGGCGGCGATTATCTCGTGGAAGGCATGAAGTTCCAGATGCTCGGCTGGTGGGAAGTTAAGTTCAACATCAGCGCAAACGGGCAGAGCGACACCGTCACCTTTAATCTCATTCTGGAGTAGGCGAACATGAAACGCGCCTATCTCATCGTTGGCGGAATCCTGCTCACAGCGGCGGCAATTGCCCTTTGGTCAGCGATCCGCTCCCCGTCGTGGAGTGAGGCGGAAATCGTCACCCTGCGCGGGCTGTGGATCGGCAGTCTGCCCGCGCTGCCTCCCGATCCATCCAATGTTTATGCCGACGATCCTGCGGCGGCGGCGTTCGGTCAAAAATTATTTTTCGACACGCGCTTCAGTTCCAACGGCGAAGTCGCCTGCGCCACCTGTCACCAGCCCGAGTTGATGTTCACCGACGGCTTGCCGCTGGCAGAGGGAGTCGGCACGACCACGCGTAAAACGATGACGATTATTGGCACGGCATACAGCCCCTGGCAATTTTGGGACGGGCGCAAAGACAGCCAGTGGGCGCAGGCGTTGGGACCGATGGAAAGCCCCGTGGAGCATGGCGGCACGCGGACGCAATACGCGCATTTGATGGATGAATTTTATCGGGACGAATACGCCTCTCTTTTTGGACCTCTGCCTGATTTCTCCGACCCTGAGCGTTTCCCCGCCTCGGCTGGACCCGTGGACGACCCTGCCGCCCGCGCCGCGTGGGACGCGATGACCCAGACCGACCGCGACGCGGTGACGCAGGTGTACGTCAATATGGGCAAGGCGATTGCCGCGTATGAACGGCTGATCATGCCCGCGCCTTCGCGTTTCGATCAATATGTCGAAGCGTTGTTGAACGAAGATAAAAGCGCCATGCAAGCCGCGCTCACCGATGATGAAGTTGCGGGCTTGCGTTTATTCATCGGGCGGGCGGACTGTATCAAGTGTCATAACGGTCCGCTGTTTACAAACAACGACTTTCACAATACAGGCGTTCCCACCGCGCAGGGCTTGGAACTCGATGACGGACGCGCGTCTGGCGTATTGAAAGTTCTCGCCGATGAATTCAACTGCCTCAGCCAATGGAGCGACGCGGGCGAAAACGACTGCGCCGAACTGCGCTTCGTCACATCCGAAGGCGAACAACTCGAAGGCGCGTTCAAACCGCCCACGCTTCGCAATATCGCCGAGACCGCGCCCTACATGCACGCGGGACAATTCGCAACGCTGGAAGACGTGTTGGCGCATTACAACCATCCGCCCGTTTCGCCCGTCGGTCACAATGAGTTGGAACCGCTGGGGCTGACGCAAACTGAAATGGCGCAGATCATCGCTTTCCTGCGCGCTCTGAGCGGCGGCGTGGATGCCCCGCAAGCGTTGTTGCAGGCGCCGTAGCGACCAAAACGCCCCGAAGGTTTAATCCAGCCTCGGTTTTCGCTCCAACCTTCGGGACGGTGCGTAACATCAGTTATTAAAGAGCAAAGCGGCAAACATTTTGATCCTCAAATTGTCCTCGCCTTGGCTCATGTGTAGTGTAAGTGCGCCCGACGCTAGAGAGCGTCTCTTACGCGTCCACGGCGGCGCGCAGCGGACGTTCTCTAACGTCCGCACACGGATTACACATGAGCCCTCGCCTTTTTAGCCCTTTTGGAAAAAATCAAAACAAAAAGTTTTGACAAATTCTTGCCCAACGAATGGGGCGGTAGTACAATTGGCAAAGTTTCATACGATCAGCCAGCGGCGAAGACCAGTGGAAATCTGGCGCTGTCCCGCAACTGTGAAGTAGTCATGTAGTCAAATCGTTTGTTAGTCGAGTAGTCAGACCGCCCGACCAACAACCAAAGGACTGTCAGACTAATAAGTCAGGTCGCCCGCTGTTTGGTCGGTTCGCCCACTTCTCGCGGAAAGGAGGTGGAGGACGGTCCTGACCTGGATTGACTCTCCCGCCTCCCCTGCCCAAATTTGGCAGGGGCTTTTGATTCAATATGCTGTGCGGCAACTTTCATATTACCGCACAGCGCCACATCACGCTTTGGAGATTACCATCATGTTTCGCAAGACCTTTCTATTACTAACCCTCGCGCTTGCCCTTATGCTGGGAGCGTGCGCGCCCGCAACCGCCGTCCCGACGGAAGCGCCAAATGCCGCCGAACCAGCCACAGAGGTCCCGACCGAAGCGGCAGCCGCAACCGAAGCGCCCGCCAGCGAAGCCATCACCCTCACAGACGGACTTGGGCGCGAAGTCACGCTTGAATCCCCCGCCCAGCGCGTGGTCTCGCTCGCGCCGTCGTTGACTGAAGTCCTCTTTGCCGTTGGCGCAGGAGAACAAGTCGTCGGGCGCGACGAGTATTCGGACTTTCCCGAAGAAGCGCTGAATGTGGCAAGCATCGGCTCGACTTACCAGACTTTGAACACCGAAGCCATCCTTGCGCTCAACCCCGACCTGGTGGTTGCGGCGGGCATCAACAGCCCCGAACAAATCAAGGCGCTGGAAGACCTGGATGTGACCGTGTACTTCTTTGAAACCCCAACCGACTTTGAAGGCATGTACGAACACCTGCGCATCATGGGTCAGTTGACGGGGCATGAAGGCGAAGCGGCAGATTTGGTTGAGGCGCTTCAACAGCGCGTGGAGGCGGTGCGGGCGGCAGTTGCAGACGTCGCCGAAAAACCGACTGTCTTCTATGAAATTGACGGAACCGACCCCGCCAAACCCTGGACATCGGGACCTGGCACGTTCATGGATGCGATGATTACAGAAGCGGGCGGCATCAACATTGGCGGCGTGCTTTCCGATTCGTTCGCGCAGATCAGCTTGGAGGAGATCGTCGCGCAAGACCCCGATTTCATTGTTCTTGGCGATACCAAATGGGGCGTCACGATTGAATCCATTGCCGAGCGCGCAGGGTGGGCGGAACTGACTGCCGTCAAGGAAGGAAATATCTTTTCCTTTGACGACAATCTCGCCAGCCGACCTGGTCCCCGTTTGGTGGATGGCTTGGAAGAGTTGTTGAAGATTTTGCATCCTGAATTAGTGGTAACGCAGTAGAAATCAGACAAGGAAACGAGTAGACAGGTATACAAATTAATTGTCTACTCGTTTTCGTATTTACTCCCATGTCTCGCATCCCTTTTCTTTCCTCTTTCCTCATTCTTCTACTCGCCCTGCTCCTCAGCCTGGCAATTGGTTCGGTCTTTCTTCCGCTTGCTGAATTGCTTGCCGCGCTGACAGGGCATGGAGCAGACCTGACCAACTCCATCCTGTGGAAGATCCGCCTGCCGCGCACGGTATTGATCGCGCTGACAGGCATGGCATTGGGAGGAAGCGGAGCGGCGTATCAAGGATTGTTCCGCAACCCGCTGGCAGATCCATACCTGATCGGCGTGGCTTCGGGGGCGGGCTTGGGCGCGGTAATTGCCATGAGCGTCAAATGGTCCTACTCCTTCTGGGGGCTGATGGCGGTTCCGCTTGCCGCGTTTCTGGGCGCGCTGCTCACGGTCTTCATCGTCTACCTGCTGGCGCGCACGGGGAATGTCGTCCCCACCACCACGCTGATTCTGGCTGGCGTCACCGTTTCCTCCTTCGCCGTCTCGCTCACCTCATTTCTCATGCTTCGTTCAGACGGCGAACTGCGCCGCGCCATGAGCTGGCTGATGGGCGGCTCCATTCAACTGGGCTGGATGTCCATCGCCGCCATGCTGCCCTACCTGTTCCTCGGGCTTTCCATTATTCTGCTGAACGGACATACCCTCAACCTGCTTCAGTTTGGCGATGAACAGGCGCAGCAACTTGGCTTGAACGTCTCGCGCGCCAAAACCATATTGCTGATTGCCGCTTCGCTTGCCACCGCCGCCGCCGTATCGTTTGCTGGCATCATCGGCTTTATCGGACTGGTGGTTCCGCATCTCATCCGACTTTGGGCGGGTCCCGATTACAGGCAGTTGCTTCCCCTTTCAGTGTTGGGCGGCGCGACCGCCCTGCTGGTTTCCGATGTGCTGGCGCGGGTGGTTCTCGCCCCGCAGGAAATCCCTGTTGGAATTATTACCGCTTTGGCAGGCGCGCCCTTCTTTTTATGGGTCTTGCGCCGCGCAAAAAATCAAGGAGTGTGGTGATGTATCGGGAACATGAACCTTTCCATGCTGGAACTTATGAAAACGCCTGGGAGCCAATGGAGACGTTTTCACCCGACCTCAATCGCGATGACGGCAGGAACAACATGCTCAAGGTCACTGGCTTGTCCGTTCGCTATGGAGCGCGGGTTGTTTTGGAGAATATCTCGCTGAACGTGGCAGGCGGCAAAATGTTAGCGCTCATCGGACCCAATGGCACGGGCAAGTCCACTTTCATCAAGGCAGTCAGCGGCGTAATCCCTGCCCAACGCGGCAAGATTCAGGTCAACGGTCAGGATGTGACGCGCCTTTCTCCGCTTCAACGCGCCCGCCTCATGGCGGTCATTCCGCAGGCGGCTGCGCTGCCACCCGCATTCACCGTCTGGCAAACTGTGTTGATGGGACGCACCCCGCATTTGAATTTTCTCGGACAGCCCTCCCAAAAGGATGAAGAGATTGCGCGGCGCTCGCTGGAACGTGTGAACGCCCTCGACCTTGCAAAACGGCGCGTGGGCGAACTTTCGGGCGGCGAAGCCCAGCGCATTCTCATGGCGCGCGCCCTGGCGCAATCTGCGCCGCTGTTATTGATGGACGAACCCACTGCGCACCTTGATTTGAAATACCAACTCAACATCCTTTCCCTGGCTTCCAGCCTGGCGCATAAGGATGGCTTTGCCGTATTAATCGTCTTGCACGATTTGAATCTCGCCGCGCAATATGCCGACCGCGTGGCATTGCTTGCTGAAGGACGTCTTCAAGCCATTGGAACGCCTGAGCAGACCATCACATCCAAACTGCTTGTCCCAGCCTACGATGTGCCTCTGCATGTGTTACCCCACCCCATACATGGGCGTCCGTTTGTCTCAGCCATCGAAACGGCGGAACAATATGCCTGACCAATTACGCATCTACTGTGATTCGCTTGCGCGTTTTGTATCGCTTCCCAAACGCCCGCAGCGCATTATCAGCCTGGTCTCATCGCTGACCGAAACCATCTTTGAAACAGGGCATGGCGAAAGAGTAGTTGGCGTTTCGTCCTACTGCCCGCGTTACGTCCCAAATCTAACCGCGCCCATCGTCGGCGATTACCTTTTCATAAACGAAACCAAACTCGCCGAACTCCAACCCGATTTGGTATTGATGACCACTGGCGTTCAACGCGAAGTGGGGCGAAAACTGGCGGAAAAAGGCTTCCCCGTTTTCAGCCTGCCTCTGCCCAACAGCCTGCACGGAATTTGCGAAAATATCGTCACGCTTGGCGGCTTGATGGATGAAGTGGACTCAGCCCGCGCCCTGGCAGACCGCATCCAACGCTTCTTTCTTGGACTTCAATCTGATTCGCCCGCCCCTCGAAAAAGAATCTACGCCGAATGCTGGTTCGGAAAACACCCCCGCGCCCCAGGCGGACTGACCTTCATCCACGACATCCTCACAGCGGCGGGCGGCGAAAACATCTACGGGAACGAACGGCAAGGCTACCTGCGCCTCGACCTTTCCGAAACCTGGCGGCGCAAACCCGACGCGATGGTCTTATTCACCGAACCCGAATACCCCGTAGACGCGCAAGCCCTGCTAAACGAGCGCGGCTGGCAGGGGCTTCCCGTTATCGAATCAAACATCACACGCGGGCATAACATCATCCACGACGGGCCCTCCATCATGGAAACGGCGGCGTGGCTCAAGCGGACGTTAGAAGAACATCCGCTGCATATTGCGTAAGAGACTCTCTCAATCTTCGCACGAACAAGGAAAAACCATCATGAGCAAAAAAGGACTTTTGATTGTAAACACAGGCAACGGCAAGGGAAAATCCACCGCCGCGTTTGGGACTCTGCTCCGCGCCTGGGGGCGGGGAATGCGCGTGTGCGTCATTCAATTCATCAAATCGGAAACAGGCAAATGGGGTGAAATCAAAGCCGCCCAAAAACTAGGCATCGAATGGCACATCAGCGGCGATGGCTTCACCTGGCTCTCCAAAGACATGGACGAAACCACCGCCCGCGCCCGCAAAGGCTGGGAACTGGCGCAGGAAAAAATCGCCAGCGCGAATTATGACCTGATTGTGCTGGACGAATTCACCTACCCCCTGCAATTCGGCTGGATAGACTCCGCCGAAGCCATTCACTGGCTGCAAGCCAACAAACCCGCCGACTTGCACCTCATCATCACAGGACGCAACGCCCCTACCGAGTTGGTGGAATACGCCGATTTGGTGAGCGAAATGGGAGAAGTGAAACACCCCTACCAGCAAGGCATTCAGGCGCAGGCAGGGATTGAGTTCTAAATGTCATTGCGAGGAGCGACAGCGACGAAGCAATCTCATGTCAAGCGCGCCCTCGCAATGACAGGATAACAAGATGAAAAAAGGCTTACTCATCATTTACACAGGCAACGGCAAGGGAAAAACCACCGCCGCGCTCGGCATGATGCTCCGCGCCTGGGGGCGGGGAATGCGCGTGGGTATGTTCCAATTCTTGAAGAGCGGCGCCGCCGATTATGGAGAATATCGAGCCGCAAAAAAACTCAACATCGAAATCGTCCCGCTGGGCGACGGCTGTTCGTGGGAAAGCAAGGATTGGGACGCTTCGCGCAAAGTCAATTTGCAGGCATGGGAAACGGTCAAGGAGAAAATCACCAGCGGCGGGTATGATGTCCTCGTGCTGGACGAGTTCACCTTCCTCTTTCACTTTGGCTGGCTGGACGCGCAAGAGGCGGCAGTGTGGCTGAAGACCAACAAACCCGCCGACCTGCGCCTTGTCATCACAGGGCGGGACGCCCCCGCTGAACTGCTGGAAGCGGCTGACCTGGTGACGGACGTGTTGGAAATAAAACATCCCTACCAGCAAGGCATCCAGGCGCAGGCAGGGATTGAGTTCTGATGATCAGTACTTCACGAAAGCGCGTACTTGGCGTTCTCTATAATACCCACGGTCACAAATTGCGCTTTCCACCCTCTAAAAAAGCGCAATTTGTGACCGAGTGCGGTATAACGCCAAATTTGCGCGGGATTTTCGTGATCTACTGATAATCACAATACGCAACCTGCAACTCATAACTCATCAGGAGATACCATGACCATCACCGAAACCATCAAACAAATCCAACCCCTCGACCAAGCCGCCATGAACGCGGCGCGAGAGAGGCAGAATCAACTCACCAAGCCCGCAGGCAGTTTGGGCAGGCTGGAGGAACTATCCATTCAACTGGCGGGGATTACAGGCAAGCCGATTCCCTCGATACAAGAAAAAGTCATCATCACGATGGCGGGCGATCACGGCGTGGTCGCCGAAGGTGTGAGCGCATACCCGCAGGAAGTGACGCCGCAGATGGTGTTGAACTTCCTCGCAGGCGGCGCGGGGATCAACGCGCTGGCGCGTCACATCGGCGCGAGAGTGACCGTGGTGGATATGGGCGTGGCAGGAGACATCCCCACGGCGGACGCGAATCTGATTCGGCGCAGAGTCGGCTCGGGGACGGCGAACCTGGCTCAGGGTCGGGCAATGAGGCGCGAACAGGCGGAGGAATCCATTCAACATGGAATCGAAGTCGCATTGGACGAAATCTCCAAAGGCGCAGACATCCTCGGCACGGGCGATATGGGCATCGGCAATACCACGCCTTCGGCGGCGATTGCCTGTGCGTTGATGAACCTGCCGCCCGAAAAAATTGCAGGGCGCGGCACGGGCGTGGACGACGAAGGCTGGAAGCGAAAAGTTTCCGCAATTACGCGCGGGCTGGATGTGAACAAGCCAGACGCAAACGACGGCTTGGATGTATTGTCGAAAGTAGGCGGCTTTGAAATTGGCGGACTGGCGGGCGTGATGATTGGCGCGGCGGCAAACCATGTCCCCGTGATGGTGGATGGATTTATTTCCACTGCGGCGGCGATGATTGCCGTAACGCTCGCGCCACAATGCAAGGGGTATTTGATCTCCGCGCATCGTTCAAAGGAGAACGGTCACGCGCTGATGCTCGAATGGCTTGGCTTAAAACCCCTGCTCGATTTGGACTTGCGTCTTGGCGAAGGCACAGGCGCGGCGCTGGGCATTTCGCTGGCAGAAGCCGCCTGCAAGGTTCTGTCTGAGATGGCGACGTTCGGCGAAGCGGGTGTTAGTCAAGTAGTCGAGTAGTCGAATGGTTGAGTAGTTGAATGGTCATATATCACTTTCCACTTTCCACTCACTACCCACTATTCTCCAATCTCTAATCACTAACCTCCAATGACCCCAATTCTCGCCGCCTTCCAATTCCTCACCATCTTCCCTGCCATCCTCAAACGCATGTTCACGCCGCAAGAGATGGGACGCGCCGCAGGCTGGTTTCCGCTTGTGGGCGTGGCGCTGGGCTTTGCGCTCTATGGCGTAAATTTCATTGCGCGCCTGCTTTTTCCGCAAGCCGTCTCCGCCGCGCTGACCTTGTTCGCGTGGGTCATGCTCACCCGCGCCTTTCATCTCGACGGCTTCATGGATTCGTGCGACGGTCTCTTCGGCGGCTGGACTCCCGAACGGCGGCTTGAAATCATGAAAGACTCGCGCATGGGCGCGTTTGGCGTGGCGGGCGGTGTTTTGGTTTTGCTCACAAAGTATGCCGCGCTTTCCTCGATGAATGCTTCAATGGCTCTTCCATCCCTGCTGCTTGCCGCTACATTGGGACGCTGGGCTTTGCCGCTCGTGATTTTCTTCCTCCCTTACGCGCGCAAAGACGGGATTGGCTTTGACATGAAAAATAACGTCACATGGCGGGAGATTGTAACTGCCGCCTTGATTACGGGCATGACGGCATGGCTCTCATTTGGCTGGCTGGGGCTGGGCTTCATACTCGGAGCGGCGATGATCGGTCTTATCGTTGCTGGATATGTTATGCGCTTGCTGCCTGGTCTCACAGGCGATATTTACGGCGCAGTGACCATTTTGGTTGAAATGCTGACCCTTGTCTGTTTTACCGCAAAAATTTTGTAACGCGACATTCATGTCGCACTTAAACCCGATATGAAAGCCTGCCCTGAGTTTGCCGTAGTATCGTCCCATCCAAAACATGATCAAAGACATTTCCATCCTCATCACCGAATCGCACATCCACCTGTACTCGCCGCGCCCGCTGAATGCGCTCTCCTCTGGCGTGGTGGGCGGCGGCTTCCAAAAGACGCGCCACATCCTCAACCTCAAAGTGGATAAAAACTACGCAGGCGCAAACCCCGCCGCAGACCTGCGCCGTTTTGCGCGTGAAAAAGGCATTCACGAAAACTTCATCGGCATGATGACCGCCGCCAGCGTTGGCGCTGCCGTGCCTGTTTTTCTCACCGAACATGGTTTAACCGTCGGCGCCCTCGTCACAATGGGCATGAGCAACGCCGCCTGCGCGGGAGTCACGCCGCCTTTCCTGCCAAACTCCGCAGGCACCATCAACATCATCCTGCTCCTTCAAGCCCGCCTGAGCCGCGCCGCGCTGGTCAACGCCGTCATCACCGCCACCGAAGCCAAGACCGCCGTATTATCCGAATTAGGATACCGCGCGCAAGACGGTCATCCCGCCACAGGCACATCCACCGACTCGATGGTCATTGCCGCCGCAAATGAAGGCGATACGATTCAATACGCGGGAACCGCCACCCTTGCAGGCTGGCTGATCGCGCGCGCCGTGCGCCAATCCATTTCACAACTTCACACGAAAAAATAACTTGTCCATTTTCCTCGCGCTCCTCTTTGACCTGCTCCTCGGCGACCCGCCCAATCGTTACCATCCCACCGCATGGATGGGTAATTTGATTTCGTTTCTCAAACGCTTCCGCCCTCATGGAAACCGCTTCGCTGAATTTGCCTATGGATGCTTCATCCTCCTCATCGGCGTTGGACTCACAAGCGGCATTGCCCTTCTCTTGGAACGCTTCGCCGCCTCACTCCCCGCCTGGGCAGGGTGGCTGACCAGTGGGCTTTTCCTCAGCCTGACCATTTCCCTGCGCGGACTGAACCGCGCCGCCCGCGATGTGCAACTTGCGCTGGAAAAACAAGACCTGTCCGAAGCGCGGCGGTTACTCTCCTGGCATTTGGTCAGCCGCGACACATCGCAGTTGAATGAATCACAAGTCTCTGCCGCCGCAATTGAATCTGTCTCCGAAAACGCCTCAGATGGAATCATCGCGCCCCTATTCTTCTACCTTATCGGCGGGCTGCCCGCCGTATTTGCCTATCGCTTTGCCAATACCGCTGATTCCATGCTCGGCTACCGTGACGCGGAGCGCGAATGGCTGGGTAAATTCCCCGCCCGCTTCGATGACTTGTTGAACTTCATCCCCGCGCGTATTACGGGCTTGTTTATCATCCTTTCCGCCCCTTTCGCTGGCGGAAGCCTCAGAACGGCATGGAAAATCATGCGGCGCGATTCGCTCCTGACAGCCAGCCCCAATGCGGGCGTCCCCATGAGCGCCATGGCAGGCGCGCTTGGGGTGGAACTGGAAAAGACAGGACATTACATTCTCGGCAAAGAATTGCCGAAACCATCCGTCAATGACCTTCTTCGCGCCCGTCGTTGTTTACATGCCTCTGTCATATTCGCAGCAATGGTTTTCATGTTATGGAGTTTATATGCCCACCCGCGTTAACCCCGTCACACACGGCGCTTTCGATTTTGCCGAACTCGAACGGCTGGGACTGCATCCAAACGACGTAATTGATTTCAGCGTCAACAGCAATCCCTTCGGCGCTTCTCCTTCCGTGTTGGAAGCGATTCGCTCCACGCCTGCGGAGCGTTACCCAGACCGCGAGTCCCTTGCCCTGAGACGCGGGTTGTCCCAGCGGCTGGATGTTTCGACGGAACAAATCCTTATCGGCAACGGCGCGGCAGAGTTGATACAACTCGCGGCATTCGAGTTCCTGCAAAAGGGAGATCATGCCCTGATCCTTGAACCAACTTTCGGCGAGTATGAGCGAAGCGCGCGTTTGATGGGGGCAAATATCCATCGCTGGCGCGCAATCTCAAGAAACGGATTCGTCCCCAATCCCGAAGAAATCCGCAAGCGATTGCATAAACGGGAAATGCAGGCAGTGTTCATCTGCAATCCCAATAACCCGACGGGGCAAATCATTCCGCAGGAAGTCATTGGGGAGTGGGCTGATGAGTTTCCAAAAACCTTGTTTGTTGTGGACGAAGCCTATCTTGCCTTTGTGAGTGAAATGAAATCCGTGATTTCGCTTGCCAGAAAAAATATTTTGACATTGCGCTCGATGACGAAGGATTATGCCATTGCGGGTCTGCGGCTGGGGTATGCGATAGGCGATGAAACCGCGATTGCCGCGCTCGCCAACCTGCGCCCCGCATGGAACGTGAACGCTCTGGCGCAAGCGGCAGGGCTAGCCGCATTGCAGGATGAGCAGTATTTATCTGAAACCCTTGCAAAATTAAATAAAGAGAAGCGGGCTTTTCTCGCTGGGCTGGAAGAACTCGGTTATCGCCCCATCCCATCTCACACCCACTATTTTCTTCTTCCTGTCGGAAACGGCGCGCGCTTTCGGCAAGACCTTCTGGCGCATGGTATTCTTGTGCGCGATTGCGCTTCATTTGGCTTGCCCGCTTATGCGCGCATCGCAACACGCCGCCATAAAGAAAATGCGCGGCTGTTGCAAGCCGCGCGGTTAAAATAAAAAATGTCCGTTCAGGGTGAGGGGGGCACCCTGAACGGACAAGCGCTATTTTACCACCCCCGCTTTTTCAGTCAAGGGTTTTTTACCATGAAAATTCTCCTCATTCGCCACGGACAGACAGATTGGAATCTCAATCACCGCTTTCAGGGACATAGTGATGTGCCGCTCAATGAAACGGGACGCAGGCAGGCGGGGCAGCTTGCGGAACGGCTCACCTCATTCAATTTCGACGCGGTGTATTCCAGCGATTTATCGCGCGCGCAAGAAACCGCTGAAATCATCGCGGTATCTCATCAACTGCCTGTCACTACAGATCTGCGCTGGCGCGAACTTTCCTTTGGCAAGTGGGAAGGGTTGATGTATCCTGAAATCCAATTGGAGGCGCGAGATTTGCTTGCCCAATGGGAAACCGACCCTGAGCATATCCCGCCGCCTGATGGAGAAACCCTGGGGCAACTTGCGGCGCGCGTCGGCTTTGGAATGAGCGCCCTGCTCGCCAAACACGAACAGGATACCGTGGTGCTTGTGGCGCACGGCGGTTCTTTGCAAGTTCTCATTTGCCTCGCCCTCAGGCTTTCTCCCTCTAATTATTGGAAGTTTTCTCTTTCCCCCGCTTCGATTTCAGAAATTGCCTGTCACCCTGCGGGAGCGATTCTGAATTCCCTGAACGATACCAACCATCTGTAGCGCGACATTAATGCCTGCCCTGAGCCTGTTAAAGGGGCGTGTTACGAGTCGCCGATTGGAGACGAAATGACCGCAAAAACATTGATGATTCAAGGCAGTTCATCCTCCGCAGGCAAGAGCCTGCTCGTCACGGCGCTCTGCCGCATTTATGCGCGGCGCGGAATCAAAGTCGCCCCATTCAAAGGGCAGAACATGTCCAACAATGCCGCTGTGTGCGCCGACGGCGGCGAGATTGGGCGCGCCCAGGCATTGCAAGCCGCCGCCGCTGGCATTCAACCCACAACAGACATGAACCCCGTCCTCATCAAACCCGAAGCGGATTCTCGCTCGCAAATCATTTTGAACGGACGCCCCTGGCATACGCTCGAAGCGAAAACATATTACGAAAAGAAAGCCATTCTTTGGGAACACGTCACTGCCGCGCTGAATCGTCTGCGCGGCGAATATAACCTTATCATCATCGAAGGCGCGGGCAGTCCTGCCGAACTCAACCTCAAACGCGGCGACATCGTCAACATGGCAGTGGCGCAATATGCCCAATCGCCCGTCCTGCTCGTCGGCGATATTGATCGTGGCGGCATCTTCGCCCAACTGCTTGGCACGCATTGGCTTCTTGACCCTGAAGAACAAAAACTCATGCGCGGTTTCATCGTCAACAAATTTCGCGGCGACCTTTCCCTCTTCGACGACGGCATTCAAATCCTCGAACAAAAAAGCGGGATTCCCGTGCTGGGAGTGATTCCCTACTTAAGAGGGCTTTCCCTGCCCGACGAAGACGCCGTCTCCATTGAAACCGCTTCAGACTCAGCCAAGCCTGCTTCCACATCCCAGACAGATATCGCCGTTCTGGCTTTGCCCCGCATCGCCAACTTCGACGATTTCGATTCGCTTCGGGCGGAACCCAATATTCACATCCGCCACGTGGATTCGGTTGAAAAACTTGGAACCCCACATGCCATCATCATCCCAGGCACGAAAAGCACAATGTCAGATTTGAATTGGCTTCGTCAAACGGGGCTTGCAGATGCTGTCATTGAGTTTGCAAGACAAGGCGGCGAAGTCGTCGGCATTTGCGGCGGCTATCAAATGCTGGGGCGCGAACTGCATGACCCGCTTCACATTGAATCGCAAAATGATTTTTCAGAAGGGCTGGGACTGCTGCCCATCGCAACAACATTTTCCAAAACGAAAGCCACATATCAGGCGCGCGCCAGAATCTTGAACTTCGCTTCTCTTGCAGGCGAGTTTATCGAAGGCTATGAAATTCACGCAGGCGAGACTCAGAGTCAATCCCAATGGTTGGAAATTGTCTCTCGAAACGGCGAACAGGCTCAAGTCCAGGATGGAGGCGTTTCATCCAATGGCAATGTGTGGGGTTGTTATCTGCACGGCTTATTCCACAACGACTCCTTTCGTCATGCCTGGCTGAAAAAACTGGGCTGGCGCGGCGCGGAATCATCCCACTCCGCCCGTTTTCAAGAGTCGCTGGAAAAACTTGCGGACGCGGTGGAAGAAGCGCTTGACGTGAAATTGCTGGAGAAAATAATATGGGAAAGATAACCTTCATCCTCGGCGGCGCGCGCAGCGGGAAGTCCTCTCACGCATTGCGGCTCGCCGAAGAATCTGGCAAGCCTGTTGCTTTCATTGCCACCGCGCAGGCGTTCGATGACGAAATGTCCGTGCGAATTGAAAAGCACAAGGCGGAACGCCCCGCGCATTGGAAGACGCTTGAAATCACGCGCGAGATTGCGCCTCATGTGAGCAGGGTTGAAACGGAAATTGTCGTGCTGGATTGCGTCACACTGCTTGTTTCCAACCTGCTTATGCAATTTATCGAAGATGACCGCGCGCATGAAGCGCCGTTTATGCAAGCTGCCCAGCGCGAAATCGAAGAATTGATTGCCGCCATTCGCCACTCCAGCCAGCATTGGATTATCGTCTCGAATGAAGTCGGTTTGGGTCTCGTCCCGTCGTATCAAATGGGGCGCGTGTATCGGGATGGGTTGGGCTGGGCAAATCAAAGACTGGCACGCGCCGCCGA
Organism: Chloroflexota bacterium; assembly: GCA_040753755.1. GTDB lineage: Bacteria > Chloroflexota > Anaerolineae > Anaerolineales > Villigracilaceae > Defluviilinea. Next base: position 60,020 of record JBFMDB010000017.1, on the reverse strand, counting down.
TGATGTTTTGTGGATGGTTGCGGGAATCCCTGTGCCGATTGGAATTTATCGTTATTAAATCCATTTTTCTGGACTTTAATCCAGTATAATGGATTACATGAAATCAGAAACCGATTCGCCTTCTGTAGAACGCGCCTTATCGCTTCTTGAAATCCTGCTGGAACACCCACAAGGGGCGGATATTCCCGATTTGCTCTCGCGCGTGGACGTCTCGCGCAGTTCCCTTTTTGTTTTGCTGAACACGCTCAAAACGCTCGGCTATGTGGAGCAAGCCGAAAAACGCGGACGCTATCGCGCGGGTCCGCGTTTGCTGGCATGGCAGGGAGGTTCGTCTCCATTGCCTGCCGCCGATTTGCTCTCGGCGTTTTTTCATGAAGCGGAATCCTGCGGCTTGGAAGAAACACTGGTGTTGTTTGTCCCCGTCAGCGAGGGAGAGGCTTTGGCGCTGGGACAGGTCGAAGGTCCGCGTGAGGTGCGAAGCGTGTTTGAGACGGGACAGCGCCTGCCTGCATCCAGCGCGGCGGGGCAGGTCTTCCAATCTCCCGTCTCCGCTGAAATCCAGAAACAGGGGTATTCTTTATCGCCGCGCGGAGACGCGCTCGATGTTGCCCTTCCCATTTGCCGTGACGGGGTTTTGCCAAACGCGGCGCTGCTCTTGAGCCTGCCAGCATTTCGTTGGAACGGATCCATCGCGCAAAAAACCTTGCCGCTTCTGCGTGAGATGTCTGCCCGCCTTTCGTATCGGCTGGGCGCGCCATGTTATTCGCCGTGGCGGGCGGAGGCGCAGTCCGAACTGGGCGAGACCCTGCCATTAAATGAAGCGCAACTCAACGCCCTGCTCAAAGCGCCCTGGGCGGCGCGGCTGGCGTGTGTGCGTCCCGATGGTGCGCCGCATGTCGTTCCCGTCTGGCACGAGTGGGACGGGGAAGCCTTTCATGTGCTGGCGTGGAAAGGTTCGCGCTGGGGCGAGTATTTGAGCGCCAACCCGCAAGTCTCGCTCACGGTGGATGAACCCTTCCTGCCGTTGCGCCGCATTTCTGCCAAGGGCGTTGCCCGCCCCGAATTTGAATCCACTGACCCGCAATTGGGGAAACTGTTGGCGCGTCTCAGCCGCCGCTACCTGGGACAAAACCTTGCCGCTTCTCTCGCCCCGCAGGTGGAGCGGTCTTTCGTAATTACGCCTTCCACGTTGAGAGGCTGGCAAGGGATTGCGTGATTAGTAATTGGTGATTGGGTAAACTATGCAGTCTGCAACACGGAACACGCAACACGCGGCGCACTCGCCTCACGGTGGAATCTTTTTTGCCTTCTTAATGGTGGCGGGCGTTTTTGGCGTGTGGGAAGTTGCCGTGCGGTTGCGGGAAATTCCCGTTTACATTTTGCCCGCGCCCAGCAGCGTGGCGCAGACGTTTTTCTCCCAGCCGCTTTACTTTCTCGAAGCGTTATCCGTGACCCTCGGCGAAGCGCTGGCGGGCTTGACCATCGGCACGCTGGTAGGCATTCTCGTCGCCGCGCTGGTCAGCCTCAAGCCGCAACTGGAACGCGGCGTGATGACGCTTGCGATCCTGGTCAAGTCCACGCCGCTGGCGGCAATCGCTCCCCTGCTAACCATCTGGATGGGATTTGGCGTTTTGCCGAAAATCATCATCACCGCCCTGCTGACGTTTTTCCCAACACTGGTCAACGTGCTGGTGGGACTTCAAAGCGCCGAAAAGGATATGCTCGATCTCATGCGCGTTCACCGCGCCACCAACTGGCAAATCCTTGTTCACTTGCGCGCCTGGCTTGCCCTGCCTTATCTTTTTGCTGCTCTGCGGGTTGCCGCTCCGCTGGCGCTGGTGGGTGCAGTCATCGCCGAATGGACAGGCGCATCTAGCGGCTTGGGGCGCGTGATGTGGCTGGCGTACAGCAACCTCAACCTGCCGCCCATGTTCGCCGCCATTTTTGTCCTGTCCCTTTCGGGCATGGGCGCGTATGGCTTCATCGTCTGGCTGGAGAAAAAAGTCATCCGCTGGAAATAACACCGTCCCGAAGGTTACGAAATTCGGCAAGGGTTTTGAAAAGAAACTTTCACCCTGCGGGTACTTCGCGGGACGTTTTTTTCTTTTGTGAATTTACCGCAATCAGCGGTTATTCAATTTCAATCCATCAAGGAGTTTCACTGTACCATGCGTAAGACCGCACTATCGTTGTTCATACTCGTCCTGTTTTTGTTAAGCGCCTGCTCAGGTGCGCCAACCGCCGTCCCGACGGAAATGCCTGCCGAAACAGAACCAGCCGCCGAAGTCCCGACCGAAGCGGCTCTCATCCCGATGACCTTCATGGCGGGCTACAAACCGCAAGCCAACCTGCCCTTCGTCGGCGCGTACGTCGCCAAAGAAAAAGGTTTCTTCGAGCAGAACGGACTCGACGTGACCATCGAACACTCGCCTGGCAAGGGCGAACACGTCCAACTGCTGGTGGCTGGAACCGTGCAAGTGACCACAATGGACGCCGCCACCGTTCTCCAACGCCGCGCCGACCCTGGCTTGCCCGTCGTGTCCATCGCGCTCATCGGGCAGAAGGGACAGCAAGCCTTCGCCGCGCTGAAAGATTCGGGCATCGAGACGCCCAAAGATTGGGAAGGCAAGACCGTTGGCTACAAAGGCACGCCTCCGCCTGACCTGTTTGCCCTGCTCGCCGCCGCAGGCGCGGACGTGAACAAGGTCAACCTGGTCAACGTCGGCTTCGATCCGCGCGTGCTCTCCGAAGGACAGGTGGATGTGTACCCGCTCTTCAAATCCAACGAGCCGTATTTGCTCAACAGTTGGGGCAGCGAAATCACGCTCTGGGACGCGGCGGATTACGGCGTGCCGACCCTGGGATTGACCTACGTCGCCAGCGAAGACTACATCCAAAACCACGCCTCCGAACTGACCCGATTCCTGGTTGCCGCGCTTCAAGGCATTGCCTACGCTGAGGCACATCCCGATGAAGCTGTCGAAATCGTGATGAAATACGCGGGACCCGAAACCGACCCCGCCCACATGAAATACATGCTCGAATCCGAGTTGAAAGACGCCCAAAGCGAAAACGGCTTTGGTTGGCAGTCCGCTGAACAATGGCAGGCGCTGGCAGATATGCTCGCCCAATACGAATCCCTGCCTGCTGATGTGGATGTGAACGCCGCGTTCGATACTGAAATTTGGGAGGAAGCGCAAGGGAGGTAGCATTGAAACCCGCAGGCTAATCGGCGGGTTGTTTATCTAAGGATCTGTAAATAATTAACTTCCCGCCATGTCGTTGCGAGCCGCCGCTCTTGGTCTTTGGCGGCGAAGCAATCTCCGTATCAGCAAGGGGATTGCTTCGGGCGAAGAGCAAGTGCGCCCTCGCAACGACATGGTTCGATGGCGGGTGAGGGAAATTATATTTTTACAAAATCGTCTTTTTAGATTCCCCCCTCATCGCCTCACCCCTGAAAAATACGGTCAGCCAGCGCCGTTCAGAATCGAGATATAATGTAACAATAGTTACATTATGACCGATTGGATTCTGCTCCACTACAAACTCCCCGCCCAACCCTCCGCCCTGCGCGTGTACGTCTGGCGCAAGTTGAAACGGCTTGGCGCAATTCTATTGAATGAAACTGTCTGGGTGTTGCCCGATTCGCCGCGCAGCGCCGAGCAGTTCCAGTGGCTGAGCGCGGAGATTCAGGAACGCGGCGGCGAGTCATATTTGTGGAAGGCAAATCTGGCGCTGGGGATGCAGGATGACGACCTGGTCGCGCAATTTACCCGACAGACGGACGCCGTTTACAGCGCCTTGCTCCAGAAACTCGATAAAAAGAATCCCGATCCCGCCGCGCTCTCGCGCGAATACCAGCAGATCGCCAGCCGCGATTATTTCCATTCCGCGCTGAGACAGCAGGCGCGCGAGAAATTACTGGCATTGCGAGGAGGAACAGAATGAAATGGGTCACCTGGGAAAACATCGGCGTGGATCGGATGGCGTGCATCTGGCTCATCAAAAAACACATTGACCCGAAGGCGGAATTTTTTTTCGTGCCAGCGGGGAGCAAAACCTTTCCCAAAGGCGCGGAGCCATTCGACATCCCAGGCGCGCGCTACTCCCACCAACGCGGACATTGCACGTTCCATTCACTGCTAAAAGAAAACAATCTGAAAGACCCGATTCTCAGCCGCATTGCAAATATCGTTGACGAAGCGGATATCGTCCAGGAAGTCAACGTCGAACCTGCCGCGGCGGGACTGGATTTGATTTGCCGCGGACTGAGGCAAATCAGCGGGGACGATGATCAGGCATTGGAATACGGCGCTCGCGTTTACGAAGCCTTGTATGCCGCCCTCTCCAGCGGCGAGATGTGACATGAGAAATGTCAACTTGAAACCTGGAACTTGACACCTGACACATGAAATCCTACCTCTGGGAACTCCGTCCCTACTATCGCCACACGGCAGGCGAACTCCTGCTCGGCTCTCTTTGCGGAATCTTGATGAATACGATGGTGGTATTGCCCGCCGTGATGTTGGGAAAAGCAATTGACATTGCGTTGGCGTTCGAGCAGGGAAAGGCGTCGCTCGACGATGTGACCTGGGCGGCTTTGGGCTTTCTGGGCGGAATGTTGGCGACTCAGATTCCGCGCCTGGGCAAACGCTGGTGGTTGATGACCGCCAATGCCCGCATCCGCGCCAACCTGCGGGCGGACGCGCTGCGCGGCGCACTGGGGTGGGACATGGAACGCCTGCACGCCACACCCATCGGCGACTTGATGTCACGCATGGCAGGCGATGTGGAAACATTGGGCGTGGGTGTGCGCGAGTTCATCATCGAGACGTGGGATACGTTGTTGTTTTCGCTCTCGCTAGTGGTTGCCATGTTCATCTATGACGCGCGGCTCTCGGCGTTGGCGTTACTGCCGACGCCGTTCGCCATGTTGTTGGCGCAAGCGGTGGGACGCTGGGCGCGCGCCCGCACCACGTCGGCGCGCGAAGCGAACGCCGCGCTGACCGCTACGCTGCAGGAACAACTGGCGGGAATCCGCGTGTTGAAGTTGTTTGGGCGCACGGGCGCGGCAGTGAATCAAGTGGACGCGCAATCGCAGCAGTTGGCGGATGCAAATGTCTCGGTTGTCCGTTTACGTGAAGGACTCAAACCCGTTTATTCCACGTTGATGCTTGCGGGCGTGGCGCTGGTGGTGGGCATCGGCGGCAGGAGAGCGCTGGATGGCGCGTGGACGGTCGGCGCGTTCGTGGCGTACACCGAGTTGTTCCTGCGCTTTGCCAACCGCGCCTATCGCATTCCGCAAATGTTCAATTCGATTCAATCGGGCGGGGCAGCGTACGCGCGGCTCAAACCGTTGCTCGCGCCCGCCGCTGGCGTGCAGGGTGAACCGCCGCTGGCATCGTTCATGCCTGGCAGGGTGGTCGGCGTGGATGCGCCCCTGCCCGCGCCCCCGCAAGTGGAAGGTCGTCCGTTGGGGGTGCGGCTGCAATCGGTCACGTTTCGCTATCCACACGCGGCGGCGCCCGCCCTGCAAAATGTGTCGGCGGAGATTCCGCCTGGGTCGTTCGTGGCAGTCACAGGTCCAGTGGGAGGCGGGAAGAGCGCGCTGTTGCGCGCCATCCTGGGCTTGTATCCGCTTGAAGAGGGCGAAATCCAGTTGGATGGGCGCGCGCTGACTCACATCCCCGCCGCTGAACGCGCCGCACGGATCGGATACCTGCCGCAAGACCCCTACCTGTTTTCGGGCAGTATCCGTGAGAACATTTCTTTTGGGATGACCGCCGCGGACGATGCGATGGCGGACGCCGCGCGAGTTGCCGCGCTGGAGCCTGACCTGCAAACATTCCCGCGCGGACTCGATACGCCGATTGGCGAGTTGGGTGTGCGCGTTTCGGGCGGGCAGCGCCAACGGATTGCGCTGGCGCGCAGTTTGTCGGCGGCGCAGGTTTCGCCTGGGCTGTTGCTGTTGGATGACCCGTTCTCGGCAGTGGATTTGGACACGGAAGCGCAACTCATCGCCGCGCTGGTCAAGAGACCTGGAAGGTCTGCGACGATTATTCTCAGTTCGCATCGGCTTGCCGCCTTCCCGCTCGCCGACCAAATCATTGTGCTGGACAAGGGTCAAATTGTGGAACACGGCGCGCACGATGCGTTGATGGCGGCGGATGGTTTGTATGCGCGCATTTATCGGGCGCAAACGCGGGCGGCGTCTGCCAACGGGGTTGCCCTATGAATGTTGCTGTTTCATCTCCGAAGAATGCCATGCGCCAAAATCTATTGGAAATTTTGTCGCCGCGCCGTTGGATGCTGGCGCGGATTGCCGTTGTCATCCTGCTCGGCGCGGGGCTGGAACTCGTCCCGCCGTTGGTGATGCGGCGCGTGGTGGACGACCATCTCATCGCGGGCAACGCCGACGGCTTGTGGGCGCTGGCGTTCGCTTATCTGGCGGCGGTGGCGGGCGTGTCGGGGCTGGGGTTCCTCTCCAATTACCTGACCGCGCTCACGGCGCAGAACGCATTGAAGGAACTGCGCGCGCGGCTCTACCGCCACCTGCAACGGCTTCCGCTTCGTTACTACGACCAGACTCCGCTCGGCGACATCATCAGCCGCTGCACTGCCGATGTGGATACGCTCGACGCGCTCTTTTCTTCGGGTGTGGCGGGACTCGTCGCCGACCTGGTTCGCCTGCTGACGGTTTCGATTGCGATGTTCATTCTCAGCCCGCTGCTGTTTCTTGTTTCCCTGGGCGTTGTCCCGCCGCTGTGGTGGGTGACGGAGACCTTCCGCAAACGCATTCGCAACGCCGAGCGGCGCAATCGTGAAGCGGTAGGCTCGATGAACACACACCTGCAGGAGACCTTCGGCGGCGTGGAAGTCATCCGCGCCTTCGACCGCGCCGCCGCGTTCATCGCCCGTTTCCGCCGCGTACTCAAACAAACGCTGGACGCTTACAACGAAGCCGCCAAATATTCGTCGCTGTATACGCCTATCATGCAGATGTTGATGGCGGCGGCGATTGCCCTGTTGCTGTGGAGCGGCGCGCGCGGGACGTTGGCAGGCTGGTCGCTGAGTCTGGGGACGTTGACCGCCTTCGTGCTGTTGTTCAAACGCTTCTTTGACCCCATCACCGCCCTGGGCGAAGAATGGCAAACGGTGCAAAGCGCGCTTTCGGGGGCGGAGCGAATCTTTCAGGTGCTGGAAATGCCCGTCGAATCCGCCGAGCAGGAAACGGGTCGCGTGAACGAGGCGCAGGATGGAATCCGTGTCGAGCATTTGACTTTTGGTTACTTCCCCGAACAACCCGTTCTGCGCGATGTCTCGTTCCACGTCCGCGCGGGGGAACATGTCGCGCTGGTCGGGCGCACGGGCGCGGGCAAAAGCAGTATTGTGCATTTGCTCGGCGGGCTTTATGCTGCGTGGGAGGGCGCGGTGCGCGTGGCGGGGCTCGACCCGCGCCAGTTGCCAGAGACCGAACGCCGCCGCGTGATTGGCGTGGTGCCGCAAGCCGTGCAACTCTTCAGCGGTTCGGTGCGCGATAATTTGACGTTGAGCGACTCGCAGGCGCCGCCCGAAGCGGTTGCAAATGCCGCCCTCACCGCAGGCGCGGACGATTTCATCCGCTCCCTGCCGCAGGGATACGAAACCCAAATCAACAGCGGCGGCGCGCAACTTTCGTCGGGACAGCGGCAATTGCTTTCGCTGGCGCGGGCGTTGGTCTGGAACCCGAAGGTGTTGTTGTTCGACGAAGCCACCTCCGCGATTGACAGCGCCAGCGAAGCGGCATTTCGCCGCGCGCTGGAACAAGAATCCGCCCGACACAGCCGCGCCATCCTGACCGTGGCGCACCGTCTCTCCACCGCCGTCGCCGCCGACCGCGTCATTGTGCTGGAACGCGGGCGCATCCTGGAAATGGGCGCGCCCGATGAACTCATCCGCAAGGGCGGGCGCTTTGCGGCGTTGCTCGAACTCGAATCCGCTGGCTGGGACTGGCGGAATGATTCCAACTAAAACCGAAGACTTCCGAAGTCTTCAAGACTTCGGAAGTCTGGGACAAAGGAGATTCCATGAAAGATTATTACGTCCAACCTGACGCGCCCGATGAAGTGTTGAGCGATGAAAAAGTCTTATCGCTCGCGCGCCAACACGCGCCCGAAGTCCAAGCCGTGACCTACGTGGACGAAACAGGCGGCGAAGCGCGCACGTATTATCTCGACGATAACCTGCTCCTAAAGACCCAGCGCCCTCAGCAGTTACGTCCGCGCACCAGCCTGAAAAAGGAAGTATTGTTCCTGCAACAACTCGAAGGCGTGGAAGGAGTCAATGTGCCGCGTTTCATCGGTTACGGACATCCCGAGCCATTGCTCGAATACACGGTGATGACGCGCATGTCTGGTGTTGCCGTCCGCAACGCAAAGCTCGAAGGCGAGACGCGCCGCGAATCCCTGAAAGATTTGGGGCGGATGCTGCGCCGCATCCACGCCATTGCGCAGGAACCGTTACGCCAGAGCGGTCTGTTCTTCGGCGACCAATCCCCTGTGGATGCGCGCTGGCGTTTCGGGAGTATCTTCGACGATGTCTGCGAATTGATTCAAAAGGAAGACGGGAAATGGGACTTCCACCTTCCGCCCGATGAAGTGGGACGCCGCCTCATGCGCGCCCTGCCCGATGTAACGAACATCGTGGCGCTTCATTCCAACCCTGGACCTGAACACGTCTTCGTTGACCCCGCTTCCTGCAAACTGATGGGTGTCATTGACTTTGGCGATGCCTACTTCAGTCACCCTGTCAACGACCTGCGCCGCTTCCGCGCCCCCGCCGACCGCCGCGCCGTGCTGGAAGGCTATCTCGAATCGGGCGCGGTCAGCGACGACTTCATGGCAACCTGGCGCGTGGCGTGCGGAATTGCCGATATGGTGGCGGTCATCTATTCGCCTGAGCACAAGTCCGCCGCGTTGGAGGAGTTGGAACAACTCTTGAAGGAAATCGAGTAGTTGACCTCCCGCCCTGCGGCGGATGGAAAAATCTTCGATATACTGCACTGGTTGGAGAACTGACATCTTCCCGCTGGAGCCAGCCATGAAATTCTTTTTAGACTCTCTGATTGACCGCATGTACGCCTACAAAATTGAGCCGCATCGCCTCACCCCCGAAAAATATGGCTTGCCGTTCGATGAAGTGAAAATCCCCGCCACAGACGGCGCGCATTTATACGGCTGGTGGATTCCATCCACGCCCGCCGCGCCCACATTGATTTTGCTGCACGGCTGGGGACGCAATCTGGCGCGCGCCCTGCCTTACATTCAGGCGTTGTCGCCGTTGGGATATAACCTGCTGGCTTTCGACGCCCGCAATCACGGCAGCAGTTCCCCCGTCGAGCATCCCACCGTCGGCACGTTTTCGCAGGATGTTTTATCGGCTGTGGAATATCTGCAAAACAGCCGACTCGATTCTAACGGAATCGGCGTTGTCGGTCTTTCTGTCGGCGGAGGAGCCGCCATCAACGCCGCGGGCTGGGATGAACGCATCCGCTGCGTTGTCACGGTGGGCGCGATCTCGCATCCAGTGGCGGTGATGAAGTATGAATTCCGCAAGCGGCGCGTGCCAGCCTTTATTGCGTCGTTTCTGCTGGCATACATGCGCCGCCGCTATGGGCTGGACTTCGACGCCATTGCCCCGCTCAACAACCTCCCCAAATCGAAGGCGGACTTCCTCATCGTTCACGGCGAGCGCGACGAAACCGTCCCGCTGGAGCAGGCTCGGGTGCTGCACGCCGCTGGCAGTCCCGATAAGACGCGTTTGTGGATCGTCCCCGAAAAAGGTCACAGCGACTGCCACACCCATCCGCAATTCTGGGAGCAGGTCGGCGCGTTTTTGCAGGAGAGCCTGAAGTGAGCGCAAACTTCCGAAGCCCTAAGGCTTCGGAAGTTTTTTCAAACCGCCGACCTCTATCCGCGATCCGCCAGCGCCTTGAACACCAGCGCCATGATGACCGTGAAAATGAGGTGACCCATCAGGCTCATCCATTGCATCTGCCCGATGACGAAGATCATCTCGGTCATGCCGAGCATGGCGGGCATGAGGATGAGCGCGCCCAACACCCACCAGATCACGCCGTAGACCACGCCAGCGACAGCCGCCGAACCCCAGGTCTTCGAGAAGGCGGGGGCGAAGTGACCGTATAACGCGCCCGTCACCGCGCTTATCAGCAGGTGGACGACCCAGCCCACCGTGGCGTCTTCGACGCGGATGAGCATTCCGATCATCGGCATCATGCCCATACTTGCCATCATCAACCCGAACGGCACGCCGCCCGCCAAGCCGCCGATAGCGCCCAGTGTGAGGTTGCGGGGGTTGACTTTCATCATGGAAGCGCTTGCAGTTGTCATGTCTCTCTCCTATAAAGTGAATGTGAACGCTGCGCCGCGTTCTTCCTAAGAGAGATAAACCCTGCCGAAATCCTTACCTTTTTGGGGTCAACTGCGCCGCATCAACCTCCCGCCAAAATCTCATCTATCATGGATTTCAGCGTCTCGAAGGTCGGAGGTCCAATCAGTTTGTTGCCATTGACCAAAAAGGATGGCGTGCCAGGGAAGGCGTATTCGCGCTGGGCTTCGTTCAGGCTTTGATTCACTTTGGCGCGGTTCTGACCGCTATCCAAACAGGCGTTAAACTGTTCCGTATCCAACCCAAGTTGCGCGGCATAACTTTTCAAATCGTTCACGCCGATCGCGGGGGCGTTCTCGAACAAAACATCGTGATATTCCCAAAACTTTCCCTGGTCGAACGCGCACTGTCCCGCCTCTGCCGCCTTGGGAGATTGCGCCGTGATGACGGGGAAGTCCTTCCACACAAACTGCACCTGATCGCCATACGCGGCAATGACCTGTTCCCTAATTCCCGCGTTATGCCATGCGCGGCAGGCGGGACAGCCGAAGTCCGCGTATTCGGTGATGATCACTTTGGCGGAATCAGAACCAATGGTCGGGTTGGCGGCGAGGCGGGCTTCATCCAACGGCTGGGCTTTGGGGCGCGAAAAATTCCAAAAGACGGCGGCGAGAATAATCAACGCCAGCGCGCCGTATCCAATCCATTGTTGCCGCGTTTTTTGCGCGCGGATTTTTTCCTGTCGAATTTGTTTCTGGCTCTTGCGATTTTCCTTGCTCATGGTTGCTCCTTTGATAAAACGTCCCGAAGGTTTTCTCGATAAATCCTGTTGAGCCGTTCAAACCTTCGGGACGGTGTCAGTCACTTCAAATAAATTTTCTCGCGGAAACTTCACATACACCCGTGCCCCATGCGCGAACATCGGCGCGGGCATGGATATACGCGCGCGCACATTCATATCATCCACCGCCACCTGATATTCGATGTACTCGCCGCGAAAGACGCAATCGCTGACCACGCCTGGCACGGATTGTTCACAGCCATCCTTCTGCACGCGGATATGTTCGGGACGAATCGCAAATAATTTTCCCTTACACCGTCCCGAAGGATTGACCAACTGAACAGGCTGACCTGCCGAATCCTTCGGGACGTTTTGAAGGTCGCCGCTTAAGAAAGTGGATACGCCCATGAACCTTGCCGCCGCCAAGCTGCGCGGACGGTGGAACAGCGCTTCAGGCTTATCCAGCGCGACGATCTCGCCGTTCAACAACAACGCCATGCGATCAGACATCGCCATTGCTTCACCCAGATCATGTGTGACGAAAATCGTGGTCACGCTCAACTCGCGTTGAATGTTGCGGATGGTTTCCTGCAAGTTCATCCGCACTTCGGTATCAAGACTGCTCAACGGCTCATCCAGCAGGAGCAGTTTCGGGTTGGTCACCAGCGCCCGCGCCAACGCCACCCGCTGACCTTCTCCGCCAGAGAGTTGACTGACCTTTCGCTTCTCGATCCCTGGCAAGCCGATCAATTCCAACATGCGTTTGACTTCATTACGAATGGTCTGCGGCGATGCGCCCTGCACTTTGAGTCCGAAACTGATGTTGTCTTCCACGCTCAAAAATGGAAAGAGATATGATTTCTGGAACATCAACACCGCGCCGCGCTTGTTCGGTTTTATGTTTAGGATGGACACGCCATCGAATTGAATATCGCCGCTGTCAGGTCGCTCAATGCCCGTGATGAGTTTCAGCAACGTGGACTTGCCCGAGCCTGAGGGTCCCAGCAGGGCAACCATCTCGCCATCCTGAACGGACAACGAAAAATCCTTCAAGACGGGTGAGGGCTGGTTGGGGTAGGTTTTGTGGAGGGAGGTGATGTTTACAGTTGTCATTGGGTTGCCTTTCCCTCATCCCCAGTCCTTCCCCCCAAGAGGGAAGGGAGTCCCCTCTCCCTTCGGGAGAGGGTTAGGGTGAGGGTTAATACTGTTCTCGAATCTCCTCCCCGTGCCGCGTCAACTCGCGGGCGGTGAGGGCGATCACCAGCACAGGCGGCGCGATAAATAAAAGCGACAATGCCGCAATCATGGACGGGTTTCCGCCCGAAGCGGCGGAGAATAACAGGACGGGCAGGGTGATGATTTGTCCGCCGCCGATCAACAGGGTGAGAAGATATTGACTCCAGGAAATGAGAAACGCGAATAAAGCGGCAACCACCAGGCTGGGGGACATCATACGCAGGGTCACATTGATAAAAATATGCCAGGGGCTGGCTCCTAAAGCCAATGCCTGAAATTCATAGTTTTCATCGAAACGGGCAAAGGCGCTGGAAAGGGTGAAAATGGTGTATGGAAGCGTCGGGATAATGTGCGCCAACACCACGCCCGCGATTGTCCCTGCCAGACCGATTCGCAGGAATAAAATGTTCAGTCCCATGCCGATTGCCAGCGGAGGAATGACTGTCGGCAGGAAGAAGGACAGCCAGACCAGTTGACGCCCTTTGAATTGACGCAATCCCAGCACACGCGCGGCGGGCAGGGCAAGGATCAACGAGAGCAGGCTGACCAGAACCGCGATCCATAGTCCCTGTGCCATGCTGGATAGAGTTTTCGAGTCGTTGATCGCGCGTTGAAATGTGGTCGCTGTCCATTCAACGGGAAACGGCTGCGGAAAAAACCAGCGCGTCGAAAAAGCATACGCGGCAAAAAGCAACAGCGGGGCGATGAGGATAAGATACAAAATATAACGGAGTGAATAAGTGATAATGCGTTTCATTCAACATCTACTCCGTCATTGCGAGGAGATTGCTTTGGGCGGAAGAACGCCGCCCTCGCAATGACATAATATTTTCATCCTTCATCCTTCATCCTTTTCCTTCCGCTCTCCAATCCGTAGACTCGCCACCGCCACGACCATTACGATCAGGGTAATGATCAGGCTGATGACCATGCCTTGGGGACGGGCACGCAGGTCGGGGTCAAGGAAGAAGCGCAGGGCAAGGACGGGCAGGGCGCGCGGGTAGCCGACTCCCAACAGGGCAGGGACTTCGTAACTGCTGAAGATGAATCCGAACACCAGTAAATCGCCAGCAAGCAGGGCGGGCAGGACTTGTGGAATGGTCACGTAGCGGAGTCTCTGCCAGCGGCTTGCACCAAGATTTTCCGCGACGACATCATAGCGGACAGGCTGCGAGCGCAGGACGGAGAGCAGGATGAGTGTGAGGAAGGGGACTTCTTTGCCGATGTAACTGAGAATGATGCCGATGCCGTAACGGTCACGCACGAGGACGGGGAATTGGTCGGGCGTGGCGATGAGACCGAGCGAAGCCGCCCAGCGCGCGAACAATCCGCTTTGGGAGAGGAAGAGCAGGAGGGCGGCGGCGAAGACGAGATGCGGGAAGGCGAGATTCCAGTTGAGGGCGAAGGTGTCGGAGCCGTTGTTGCGGGAGGAGAGCCAGACGGCTAGAGCGAGAGCGATCGCCGATGAGATGACTGTGGAGGCGATGCTGATCCACAGCGAGAACCCAAGCGAAACCCAAAACTCGGAATCGGCGGCGAGCGCGGCGCGGTAGGCGGCGAGCGAGATGTCGCTTTGACCGATGACGCGGATGAATCCGAGACTCTCCGCGATGGCATAGAAAAGACTCGCGCCCAGCAGGACGAGGATGAGAGTCAATGCTGGGGCGAGGGAAAGCCAGGGGGAGAAGATAAATTTATCGCGCATGGGCGGGAAGTGCCACGTTCCAAGTGTCACGTTTCAAGTTCCATGTTTCAAGTGTGAGGCGCAGTTGCATGTTCACCTGAAACATGGAACCTGACACTTGAAACTCATTTCTGCAACACAAACTTCAACCAATCCTGTTCGAGCAGGGTTTGGTATTCCGCCGCCGAGTCACCGACGAGGGAGTTGGCGAGGTCGGAGGCTGGGGTGGCGGATTCGCCCAATTGGGAGGCAGCCGCTTCGAGCGCGGAAAGAGCCGCTTCGTCCGTCACGCGGGTCACGTCAATGGCGTAGCCGAGTCCGAATCCGTTTTCAGGAAGAATCTGCGCGGCTTGGAATTCAGGTTCGAGCAGAAGATTCGCCAGCACGAGCGCGGCGGCTTTGTTCGGCGCGTTGAGCGGAATGGCGACGTAGTTGAAATCGCCGATCATGTAGTCGTCGAAGACGAAGGCGCGGGCGGTGTCGGGCATGAGACCGTCGGCGATCCAGCGACCCGCGCCAGACATATCGTTGGTCATGCTGAAATCCACTTCGTTGTTGGCGAAGAGAGCAACCAATTCCGATTCGACCTGCGGGTAGGTCTCGCCTTCGCGCCACAGGCAGGGTTCGAGTTCGTTGAGGTACGCCCAGAGCGCGGGCGAATGTTGATCCCACAAGGCTTGATCGAATGTGAGCCATTGCTCCGCGCCGCCGCTCAGTTCGTAGAGCGCGCCTTTGAGAAAGCGCGTGCCGAGAAAACCGCCCGAGCCTGTCGGGTCAACGTAGGTGAAGCGACCAGGATGAGCGCATGCCCAATCTTTGAGTTCGGCATACGAGCGCGGGAGTTCGTCTTCGCTCATGCGGGCTGAGTCATAGATGAATTGGAATTGCGCCGAAGACCAGGGACTTTCCTGATTATCCACAGGATGACCGAAGTCAAGATTGATGGCGGGGTTATCCCAATTGACCAGCGCGGCGTTGGGGATTTGCTGCGCCCAATCCTTGTAGAGCATATCGGCTTGTTTGAGCGTGAAGAAGTTCTCGCCGTTGATCCAGATCAAGTCCACTGCGCCTGGGTCTTTACCAGCCTGTTTCTCGCTCAACACTTGATTGACCGCGTCGGCGGTATCCGCAAGCGGCACGCGGTTGAGGGTGATGTCGTAGCGTTCCTTCAGCGCCTTGCCGTAGAAGTTATCCACAAAGGCGTTGATGCTGTCCGAGCCGCCCCAGATGTACCAGTTGAGGGTCTGACCTTTGGCGGCGGCGAGGACGCTGTCCCAATCTTCGATGTCGAAGTCATTGTGATCCATCATTGGCGCGTCAGTCGCGGCGGGCGGGTTGCCCTCACCCTGTTCCTGTCCCGAGGGGAGAGGGGATGCAGGCGCGGGAGCGCAAGCCGCCAGCAACATGGTTAATACAACGAGCAAAAATACGATCCGTTTCATTTTCTTCTTTTCTCCTAAAATTTTTTCACCACGAAGGGTCACAAAGGTTTTCCTTCGTGCTACTTTGTGACCCTTTGTGGTTAATTGACTTTCGCAAAACGATATTTCAGATACGCCGCCAGTTCTTTTCCAAGATTCGGCAGGGTCTCGCGCATGAAGAAATCAGCGACTTTCAAAATGCCGCTGGAAAACGTCGGGTATGGATAGACCAGCCGATAAATCTTGTACAACGAAATCCTCTGGCTGATTGCCAGCGTGAAGAACGAGATCATCTCCGAGGCGTGCGGCGCGACAATCGTGGCGTGCAAAATCCGACCTGTAAGCCGCACCGCGTCCACGATGATGAAGCCGTTTTCGACATCGTCCGTGTAGCCGCGATCGGTATGGTCTTTGAAGTCCACACGAATGCGCTTGATAAGTTGCGGATGATACTTCTTTGCAATCTCGGCTGGCGTCCATCCCACCATTGCCGCTTCGGGGTCGCTGAAGGTGGCATTTGGAAACAACGGTTCCTGCTTTGCGAGCGGCAGATAAGGGAAGGCGATGCGCTGAACGACGCGCCGTCCCTGCGCGTTCGCCGAATGGGTAAAAGCGGACGTGGGAGTCACATCCCCAATCGCATACACGCCTTTGACATTCGTCTCCCCAAACGAGTTGACCTGCACCCCCGTCCGCGCATCCCACCTGACCCCAGCCTGTTCCAGTCCGAGCGAGTCAAGATTCCGCATCCGACCGATTGCCACTAAAACCTTGTCCACGTGATGCAGCGTGATGAAACCATCGCCCTGTTTGATGGTGAGCGTGCGCGTGGATTCATCGAATCCCTGCGCGGTTGCATTGTAGTGGGTGGAAATTCGCCGCCTGTCGAGTTCCTTTTGAATCGCCTCCGACGCTTCGGGGATGGCGGTCATCAGCGGGCGCGCATCCAGCGCGAACATCGTCACCTGCGAACCGAGTTTCTGGAAGGCAAACGCCATTTCCAGCGCAATGATCCCCGCGCCGACGATGACCAAATGCTTCGGCAGGTTTGTCAGATCGAACAGCGACTCATTCGTCAAAGTCCGCTCTTTGGGCAAGCCAGGAATTTCGATCATGCGCGGACGCGCGCCCGTCGAAATGACGATATTGTCTGCGGTGAGTTTGCGAGTCGAGCCGTCTTTCAACGCCACTTCGATCTCCTTCGGCGCAGTGAACTTTGCCCAGCCTTCAATAAAAGTGACATTCTGCAAATGCTTCACTTCTTCGGTCTCTTTATCGCGCAGGGCGTCGCGCTTGCGAGTCACTTCGCGCAGGGCGTCATCGGGATTCATCCCAGGCTTGAAGTTCTTCGCCAGATGGATCAACGTCTTCGACGGCACACAGCCCACGTTGGTGCAATCGCCGCCGACATGATTACCTTCGATGAATGCGACCTGCTTTCCCAAGCCCGAAAGCCCCACCGCAACCGTCATCCCGCCCGACCCCGCGCCGATGACGATGGTATGAAAATGATGTGACATGATGTGTGTTCCTTTGTGGTGTTCTAAAATCTGACGGCAGAGACCCTCATCCCCAGCCCTTCCCCCGAAGGGGGAAGGGAGTTCCCCTCTCCCTGCGGGAGAGGGTCAGGGTGAGGGCGTGATCGCTTCCCTCTTCTTAAACATCCTCGAAAGCGCAATGCTCACAATAAAAATCGCCGCCGAAAACCCCAACGTGACGGGATTCAACTTCGGCAGCGCCCCGTCAAAGGTCTCGATGGAAGCGCCGAAGCCGACGAAGGCAATTGTCCCTGGGATGGAGCCAAGCGCCGTCGCCAGGATAAACGCCCAATAATGGATTCTCAAAAATCCCGCCAGGTAACTCACCGCGTCATACGGCAGGAAGATGAAGCGCATGATCATCACCGTCTCGAAACTGTTCTCGCGCATCCGCCGCGCATAGCGTTGGATGAGTCCATCTGAGCCATCGTCTTTGAGCAGGTCTTCGCCGAAATAATGACCCACGAAAAACGCAATCGTGGATGAGATGTTGCTGGCGATGATCGTATACAGCACGCCGAAGAACGGTCCAAACACAAAACCGCTGGCAACGCTCAATACGGTCGCGGGGAACAAAAGCAACGGGCGGACGGCATACAGCAGGATGTAAATCAACACGCCCCAGATCCCGTTTTGCATGAAAGTCAACAGATTCTGGATCGCGCCGAACGGCGAGAGATCGTTTGCATTGGCGTACCATTGATACCCCGCGATCAACAGCGCCCAGAATAGTAACGCGCCCATTTTTTGCGCGTGTTTCTTGAACCAGGTTTTGAACGACGACATTTGAATCGAATTCTCCATAAAGTTATTACCTCCCCGAATAGAGGACAACGTTCTAAAATGTCTTACCCTTCATAAAAAGCAAATTACGCCACAAAATGGGTAAGGGAAATCGGGCGATTCTCCTCTAACCGAGTAAAGGAGCGCCCATGTTTAGAAATTCGATGATTTGGATTCTCGCGGCTGGATGGATTCTGACCTCCTGCGCGCCGACCTCCCAACCGACGCCCATCGCATCAGACACCCCCGAAGCGGACTCTCCCCAACCGACCTCCACCTCCCTCCCAGTCGAATCGCCCCCACGCGGCGCCGAAGGCGAGTTCACCACCGACTTCAGCAAACATTCTGTGCCATACAGCGAAATCCTTTCAGGGGGTCCGCCCAAGGATGGAATCCCCTCCATTGACGCGCCCACCTTCCAGTCCACGAAAGAAGCGGACGAATGGCTCGATGACCGCGAACCCGTCGTCTTCGTCCAGGTCGGCGACGATGCGCGCGCGTACCCCATCCAAATCCTGATGTGGCACGAGATCGTCAACGATACAGTTGGCGGTGAACCGTTGCTGGTCTCGTTCTGTCCGCTGTGCAATACGGCGATTGCATTCAAACGCACATTCGATGGACAGGTTCTTGATTTCGGCACAACGGGCAGACTGCGTTACAGCAACCTGATCATGTACGATAGGCAAACTGAAACCTGGTGGCAGCAAGCCACAGGTGACGCGATTGCAGGTGAACACACGGGCGCGCAACTGGAGTTTTATCCCGCTTCGATGATCTCGTGGGCAGACTTCAAAGAGTTACATCCCGATGGCAAAGTGTTGTCGCGTGACACAGGGCATCCGCGCAATTATGGCAGGAATCCGTATTTCGGATACGACGACATCAACCAAACGCCATTCTTGTTCGATGGCGCGACGCCCGATCAACTCCCGCCGATGGCGCGGGTATTGACCGTTGACCTGAACGGCGAAGCGGTTGCCTATCCGTATGCTGTGTTGAGTGAATTGAACGTCATCAATGATACAGTTGGCGGAAAGGATGTGGTGATCTTCTGGACGGAAGGCACTGCCTCCGCATTGGACACAAGCGCCATCCCCGAAGGACGTGAAGTCGGCTCGGCAGTGGCGTACTCACGCTTACTGGATGACCAACTCCTTGATTTCGAATTCAAAGACGGAAAAATTCTCGACGCGCAAACAGGCAGTGAATGGAACATTTTCGGTCTTGCCGTTGCGGGAGAATTGAAGGGCAAACAACTCGTACCCGTTGTGTCCATCAATCACTTCTGGTTTTCGTGGGCGGCGTTCAAACCCGAGACGAGAATCTACCAGCCGTAACAAGAACGTCCCGAAGGCTGACTTTTCACATCAAGCGCAAGAAGAACCTTCGGGACGTCGTGAAAAAATTCCCTGTTATCATTACGCCATTCGATGGACAAAGATAAACAGGCATTGAAATATCTATCCCGCTTCTACACTCGTATCGAAGACCTGCTGTATTACGAGCTCTCGCCTCTCTACGATGCCGTCAGTTGGCTGGTCAGCCTAGGTCAATGGGATCGCTGGCGGAAACTCTCGCTTCCGCATGTTCGCGGCGTGCGCGTGTTGGAAGTGGGATTCGGCACAGGCATATTGCTGGCGGAACTGGCGCGGCGCGGGTATGCGGTCTTTGGTTTGGATCTCTCCCCTGCCATGCACCGCATTACGTCCGCGCGAATTGCAAAACAAGACCTGCGTGTCAATCTTGTACGGGGCATTACACAATCCATGCCGTTGACTGGCGTCTCCTTCGATACCGTCATCAGCACATTTCCCGCCGTGTTCATTCTTGACCCTGCGACCATCGCAGAGATCGCCCGCGTCCTCTCTCCAGGAGGGTGTTTCATTCTCGTGGATATGGTTCTCCTTACCGACAACAGTATTCTGCAACGCATCGCGCGCGGACTTGGGATTTTGACTGTAAAGGAACTCGACTGGCTTGAACAGACGACAGGAGAATTTGGTCTCTCTGTTCAGCCCGTCATTCACCCGCGCAAAGGACTACAAACGGTTGTATTCATCGCCATCCGCAAGTAAAATGATGGGCTTGTATCAACTCCAGCATAATCAGGAACATGAACCATGACCGAACTTTCGATCTACCCTCTCGCTTTTCTGGCAGGCATCCTGTTCAATCTCAACCCCTCCTGCGGCAGCGGAAGCATGGTCTGGGCAAGCACGCAAACCGAACGCGCCAAGCTGATCGCGTTGGCGCTCATTCGCATTGCCGTGCTGTCCTTGGTAGGAGTTTTCGCCGCCCTGCTCGGCGCGTCCATTCGCAAACCCTGGGGCGCGCTGATGTTGATCACGGCGGGCTACCTGCTTTACACCACCCTGCGTCAGGCGCGCGCGAAAGAATTTGCCTGTTCACTCCCATCGCAGTCTCAAGGACTTCCCTGGCTGATGGCGCTCGTCCCGCCGCCCAGCGGGTTTATCGGACTGGCGCTTTTTTACGGCGGTTTCACTGCACCGTCTCCATTACAAGGCGCGCTCACGCTCGGCTTGGTCGGCTTGGGACTTACCACTCCGTTATGGCTGTTGCTCGCTTTTCCAAATTCGCAAGCCCGCTGGCAGAACGCGCTGATGCAAAATCCATCCACGCATCGGTTGCGTTTGATTTTTCAATTTTTGGGCGTGGGAATCTTTACGCTGGTTGGACTGGCGTTTCTCCTCATCCAAGACTTTCACCGTCCGCTGTTGGAGTTGTTGCAGAAATAAGGCAACCCTTTGAGCGAACGACGCTTACACTGCTTACGGCTGGTACCACTCGAATTGACTGAAACGCTCATGCAGCATTTGGCTGACTTTATCTCGCGCCCCTTGCGCGGGATGAATGCCGTCGTCCTGATAGTCGCTTCGCTCGTAGCATACGCCGCTGGCATTGGTCATTCCGCTCGCGCAATCAGGCGCCCAGATATACGCTCCCCAGCCATACCATACGCCGTTCACCGTTGGATGATCTGCCAGCCATTGATTAAGCGCCAGCCCCTCCTCAAAAGACAACGGCTCGCCGCGTTCGGGTTTGGATGCGAAGCCGCCATAACTGCGGCTGGTCGCATACACCGCCTGCACTGAGGGGAATTTTTCATACACCCGCCCTGCAAACATTGTAAGTGAATCGTAGAAGTTGAAATAATCCGAAGCAGGGTCGGGGTAAGGGGGCAAAACATTTCTATTCTCATCGGCGGTAAAAATCGAAGCCGCCTTATGCCACACCACGCGGATCTGGTCGGGGCGCAGTCCCGCCGCAGGAATCTTTCGTTGAATACAGGCATCCCAAAGTTTTTCGTCGAATTGCGGGTTGTTCCAATGCTCGATGGCGCGCCCGCCCACCGCGCAATTCACAAACCGCACCTGCGGATTGATCTCTCCCGCGAACGCGCCTTGCTCCCACTTGCTGATAAAATCGCCGCATTCCTGGTTGCCGTTGCTCATGCCGATACAGACCACGCCAATCACATCCTCCACAGGCATTACCGTCGGCGCGCCGTTATCTTGCAGCATCAACGACAATCCCTTGTACGTTAAAGAAGAATTCAAATCAAGCGGGATGAGGACATCCGAATCCGCATCGTTGACGATGGTTGGCGTTACCGCCGCTTCATTCTGGACGGGGAGGCTGGTTGCTGTTTCTGTGGGCTGTTCCAACACAGACGGCGATACCGCTGGCGCGCCAAAATTGCAAGCCAGCGCCGCCAGCATCAATATCAAAAGGGACAAGTAAACTCGTTTCATCACTTCTTGAACTCCTCGATAATGATCGGGCGGATGGCGTTCCAAATCTCCGTCCCTGTGCGTGTGCGGTCTTTGATGAGCAGGACAGCGGAATAACCGAGATCGAAGTCCACCCAGGGAGTGCAGCCGAACGCGCCCTGGTCGCTCAACTCGGGACCGTTGCTGCCAGGGTGGATGGATGGGTCTGAAACCCAAAAGCCGAAACTATAACCGAGCAGGAGATCGTCTTCGCCAGGGCTGCGCGACAGGGGCAAGCCAGAAATTTGGCTCGTGGACATCATTTGAATCGTTTGTGGGGAAAGAATCTGTGTCTCGTTATATTGACCATCGTTCAAAATCATTTGCAGGATTTTGTTGTAATCATATACATCCGATGAAGCGCCGCCCGCAATGCGCGGATTTGTGTCACTGCCCAGTGTGCCGCCGCTGTAGGTGAACGTCGTCAGCCCCAGCGGCTTTGCCAGCCGCTCCTGAAACAAGTCATTCCACGATTTACCGCTCACGACTTCGGCAACATAGCCCGCCACTTGAAAACTCCCGCCGCCGTAGGCGAACTGCGTACCAGGGTTAAATTCAAGCGGCGCGTTCGCAATCTCCTGGGCACACTCTTGCAGGGTTCCACGTCCGCGATTTCCAAGACAATCTGGATTCCCCAACAAACCCGATGTGTGGTTGAGCAACATGCGGGTGGTGATGGCGGCTTTGTCGGCAGGTAAGTTGATGTGTCCCTGGAGATAGGTAGCGACTGGCTCATCCAGGTCGAGCAAGCCATCTTCCACCAGTGTAAAAATCACAATCGCCGAAGGCATTTTGGTGGAGGAGGCAATCGGCAGGAAACTGTCCATCGTTTGATTCCCAAACGCCTTTTCATAGATCACCTGCCCATCTTTGGCAAGGAGGAAGGTCAACCCATCCACTTTGCCTGGCGCGAAATCTTCCAGCGCCTGATCAAGCGCAGACCAATCATAGGAAACAGGAGTTGAGGGCGTAGTATCAGCGGCGGCGGGAGTCTGGGTCACAGGGACAGGTGCGGGCGTAGAGTCCGAGGCGTTGAATCGGCAGGCGAGAGAGACAAGGAGGAGAATAGTCAAGAACACTGATATGTGTTTCATTTTGAGGTCTCATTTTCAGGGTTTCAGCCCAGTGGCGCAACGATACATCTCGAAGGTCTGGGCGCGAATGAGGTTGTAATAGACAAAGACTTCGTTTGCGGCGATGTACGTTTCGGGGTCGGAGCGGATGAGTTCGCCCTGCCCGTCGTCACAGCGCAGGGCGAAGCGTTCCGCGCCGCTTTCGATGCCCCAAACCCAGACTTCGGCGGGGGCGTAGTTGGCGCTCTCTTTGACGACAAGGGTGATATACGATTTGCCCTTCGCGGTGAAGGCTTCGGGGGAACCGATGACTCCGTAGGCGGATTCGGCGGGGATGCTCAGGGTGGCGATTAAGTCCCAGGTGGGCGAGCCGTTGTCGGCGTAGATTTCGAGGCGCGAATCGTCCACGATGGTCAGGATCAATAATCCGCCAGTTTCGGGAGCGAGCCAGCCGTAGGCGTAGGTCTTTTCCCCAGGCGTGGCAGTGACGGTTTGTGCGGTTTTCGTTTCGGTGTCGTAAATCGCGGCTTGCCCATCGCGGACGAAGGCGAAGGAGGTCGTGCCGTCTATCCAGCGCGCGCCACGGTCAATTGGTGCGGCGATGGTCTCACTGGTCTGCGGCGCGGATTCATCCAGCCAGCCGATGCTGCCTTCATTGGGCGAGAAACCACCATACGCATACAAGAGCCGCGTGTTTTCGAGCAGAGGGTTTCTGGTTGCATTTACGCTCAAGCGGGTGATGTCGTCATAGGTCAGGTTTTCGGTGGCGACACTTTCGCCGCTGACGGTGGCGCGGAAAACTTGCGGGACGCCGTTCACGTCTTTGGTGAAGTACAACGCCCAGCCGTTTTTGTCCACGCCGAATTCTGGGGCGTTGAAAGAAACGCGCAGGGGGGTGAGGTCGCTGTCGATGAAAATATCCCTGCCATCGGGAGAAACGAAGCCACCTGTTTGCGGGTCGAGCGCGGCGAGCCAGGCGTTCATGTCCGCGTCGGCAAAGGTGACGAGGTTGAGCGCGGAATAAAATTCGGGGTCGATATAGCCGAGCGGCGAATTACCCATTTTGACGGAGTTGCGGATTGGAGCGGACGCGGTAGCAGTCGTTGGCGCTTCGAGGGTGAGCAAGTATTTCCAGGCGGATTTGTAAATCGGCGCGCCGTTTGCGTCGAAGTTGAGGGCAAAATCTACCACTGGCGTGTTGTGGGCAATCTGGTCGGCAGGAGGCGGGGTGATGACAATCAAGGAATGAGTATTTTGGTAGGGCGGGGCGCTTTGCTCCACAATGACAGGCGCGCCAAACTTGTCCATGCCGAGGGCGGTCATCAGTTCAGGTTGATAGCCAGCAATCGGCTGGTCGTCATGATGCCAGAGCAGATAGTAATTTTCGGCGGGGGTGGCGGAGGGCATATTGGTGACCCACGAAGCGAGTTCACGCTTGCGGACATCCACCCAGGTGAAGGCGATGACACGCTTGACCGGGTGCATCTTGGCAAAATAGACGGCATGTCCGCCGCCCTGGGAGTGACCCGCGACAACGATTGCGTTCCATCTGGGCAAGTCATTTTCCAGGAATTGTTCCCAACCTTCGGCGGGGGCTTGCGCGGCGAGGTGAGTCAACGCGCTTTGCAGGCGGGCTTCAATGGAGTTTTTGCTGTCCACGGCGACGTGCGGCGAAACATCCACGCCTTGCATGGTTTCCTGACGCACCAACTTGTGACAGTTATCGTCGGGGTCAGTGGGGCAGATGTCAATGTTGACGCTTTCGTCATTCGGGTAGCGCAGGTCAATGACGTGCAGTCCCGCTTCGGCGGCGGTCTGCATGAGTTGCCTGTAGTACGATGGCAGCGCTCCCGTGCCGGGCAGGAAGACAAACAGCTCACCGCGTTGGTTGGCTTGATCTGGCGTGCAGACGATGTGCGGCTCGTTCCATTGGGTGAGGGCAGAGTCCGTTTCGCTGGGCAGGATTTCGCGGCAAAGCGGAGCGGAGTCAGCGGGGGCAGAGGTTGGGGGGACAGAGTCAGGCGCGGGCGTCGAGTTTAATGTGGTGAATCGGCAAGCGAGGATAAATAGCAAGGCAAACGTGATCAAGGGGAGAGTAAGTCGAGTCTTTGTCATAGATTTAGTTCTGCTATTATCTTACCCAAGAGAGGTCATGAAATAATTATGGCATTGTAAATTTTTAGTAACCCTGCAACGCCATACATAGTGCGACTTACAAGATTACGGGATCTGACCAATCGTAAAGCTATACAAATTTGCGGTGATGAGATAGCCAATGAAGACCTTCTTGTTTACGGGGTCGTAGGCGGCGGTGGCAAGGTTGGAGGAAGGTTCAGGCATGGGTTGGCTGTGACGGATGGCAAGTGATATACGGTCAATGGCGAGGATGGCGCTACTTTGCGAGTCGAGAACCCAGTAGAGGTTGTCTTCACTGTCCATGCCGAATATCTTGTTGCCAGCGGGGAGGGTGTTGCCATTCGGTTGACCCGTTGTGCTGTCTAACTCCACTGTGCCGAGGAAGAGACGGTTGGACTGTGCGTCGAAGAAGAACAGGTCAGCGTCGGATTGACCGATGGATTTGGATTGGGCTTTCACGTCCACGCTGGTGAGCAGGGAGAAGTTATTTGCTGTATCGTACACGTAAACCGTGCGGGCTTTCGGTTCGTAGACGAAGAGTCGGTTCGCGCTTTCGTTGACGATGACTTGCAATTGACCCGGTCCGCCGCCCGTGTCACCCGTCTCTGCGTTGGGGATGTTGATGGTGGTGACGGGTTGCATGGTTTCCCAATTGACCACGGCGACGGTGCCGAACTCAGGGTAGGCGGCGAAGGCGAGTTTGTGAGTTGAGTCGATGGCGAGGTCGGGCAGGCGGTCAGTGGAGCCTGCGGGGATTCCGAGCGGGATGGTGCCGAGCAAGGTCTCAGATTGAGTCATCGAATAGACGGAGAGGGTACTGTCCCAGGCATTGAGGGAGAAGAGAAAATCTCCAGCGGAGTCTCGCCTCAGAGGGATGGGCCAGGTTCCGGCGGAGAAAGAGGCGACACTTCCATCCACTAAAGAATAGCGGGCGATGTAACTTCCACCGAGGCGGCTGGAGAGGTAGAGAGTGCTGCCGTCACCAGAGACAATGATCTGCTCGATGCTATCGCCGAGGCGCAGGGGATTGGCTTGGGTGGGATTGGCGGTGTCAATGCTCCACAGCACGGAGGCGTCGCCGTTGGCGATGTAAATGTGACCGTTCGCCGAATTGAGGTGCATGTTGTGCGGCTTGCGCCCGAAGTCGAAACTGTGGGTGAGACTGCCGTTTTTGTCGTACACGTCCACATGCCCGCCGATGCCCGCGACTTGACCGTTTGCAGGCTGGGCAACCGAGAGCGCGAAGGTTTGGTCGGTGGCGGGGTCGTAGAGGATATTTTCGAGAGCGCCGCTATTTTTTAGCGGGAAGGCGCGGAGTTCATTGCCGTTCATATCGAGCATGACGACGGTGCGCTCCAAGCCGACGATGAAGGTTCGTTCTTGCGCGTCGAAATAAAAGGCGCGTGCGCGTCCGTTGGCTTGGGTGGTGTATTGAATTTCGTCTGTGACCTTTCCACTGGCGGCGTTGATGACGAGGATGGAGCGGGCAGTTTTGTTTTGCGAAGCGAGCATGTAAATCGAGTCGCTTGCTTCTTCGTAAACCATCGTGCCTGAATTTTCGCCCAAGCCTTGCACGACAAAAAGTTCTTGCAGGGTATTTCCGTCGAAGGCGGTCAGTCCTTTTTTTGTGGCGAGATAAAAGCGCGTGTGGACTTCATCCACAAAGGCGACGCTGGCGAATCCGCCGTTGAGTTTGGCGGGCGCTGCCATTTCACCAGTGGCAACGTTGACGCGGTGAAGCGTAGATGAGGTGGTTTCAAAGACATACAAATACTGCGCGGACGAGTCGAAGTAGATGTATTTGATGCCGCGTTCGGTGATGCCTGTTTTTACGATGCCGATCCATTCTTCGGTGGCGCCGTCGAGGATGGCTACATCGGGGGTCATGATGCCCGCCACGTACACGCGGTTATTTTCATCGTCCACGGCGACGGAGAAGAGTTTGACCACGTTCTCATCAAGTGGATTGTTTTGCAGGTCAAGCAGGGAGAAGGAGAAAGGTATTTCGGTGTCAAGTGACCCTGTGCCAGGTGATCCTGTGTCAGGTGTCAGGGACGAGGTTTCAGATGGTTGCATGGCGCCGAAATTGCACGCAACTCCTATAAGCGCGAGCAAAACAAGAAAAAAATACAGCTTTTTCATTTCAACGTCTCCTCAAAAAACGCGACAACCAACTGGGTGATCTCCCTACGTGATGGGCTGATCTGTCCGCCATCGGGCTTGAAGGAATGACCCGCATTGACGACGGGCACAAGTTCGGCAGGCACGCACACAGATTGCAATGCCGCCAGTAGGATTTCCGATTGCTCAATGGGAACAAGCGCATCTTTTTCTCCATGCAGCATCAAGAACGGCGGATCGTCCACAGTCGTATACGTCACAGGGCTGGCGAGCGCGGCGTCAAAGTCGCCGAATACGCGGCGGGCAGATTCGTAGCCGCCCTGAAATTGCACGGTCAGATCCGCAGGACCGAACATATCCACCACGGCTTGCACACGGCTGGAATGCTCAAGATATTCGCCCACATCGA
Source organism: Chloroflexota bacterium (assembly GCA_040753755.1). Lineage (GTDB taxonomy): Bacteria > Chloroflexota > Anaerolineae > Anaerolineales > Villigracilaceae > Defluviilinea. The sequence continues at coordinate 32,658 of JBFMDB010000017.1, read as the reverse complement.
AGCCCGCACTTTCATCCGTGGTGCCGAGCAAAGCTACCAAATGTCCGCCTGCGCTGCCGCCCCACACACCAATGCGATTTGGGTCGAGGTTGTATTCGTCCGCATGAGCGCGCAGTGAACGCACGGCGCACTTCACATCTTCGATCATGGTGGGAAAAACATACTCAGGCGCAAGCCGGTAATTGACCGATACAACCAAAAATCCGGCTTTTTGCAATTCAGGGATTTCAATTGTCCCTGCACCCTGCGCCTTATCGCCCGAACTCCAGCCGCCGCCATGCACATACATCGTCACAGGAAATCGACCATTGTTTTCAGACGGGTAATACATATCCATCTTCAACGCAACTCCATTCACTGTGCAATAGGTGATGTCTTTTTCGACGGTGCCAAGTTTGGATGAATCAAATTGAGCGGATGAAGTTCCCGCCTCTGTCTCGACGGGGGAACCGGTCGCTGTTTCAGTGGGCTCGACCGTCGCTGTGGGTTGACGCTGCCCCGCATTGCATGCCAGCGAGATGACCGCCAAAAACGTGATGAAAAAAGAAAGTCGTTTCATGGTTGAAGTCCTTTCCTATAGTTTTCAAATTCCGAAATGACGGCAGCCATTTCTTCTGAGATGCCACCTGCCAGAAGATCATTGCTCTCAAATGGATCAAGGGACAGATCGTACAACTCCCTGCGCCCATCGGAATACTCAATCAACTTGTATTGAAGGTTGCGAACCGTCCAGGCTGTGCTGCCGTCTTCAAAGCGGAATTCAGAATACGCATATTCTCGCCCTGCAAAGGATGGGTTGGTCAACGCATCCATGAAACTGACGCTATCGGGCTGGGAGACTTCGGCGACGCCCGCCATCTCTGCGATTGTGGCAAATAGGTCCGTGATATTGACGAGCGCATCTTCGCGTGTACCCATCTGCGTAACGCCATCCCCTGCAATGACCATCGGCACATGGATGCCGCCTTCATACACCGTGAACTTTGTCTTTTCAGGATCGAATCCCTGTGAGACGGTGTCATGCGACCCGTTATCGCCGATGAAGATGACCACCGTATTGGCGCGGACTTCAGGCGACAGGGAATTGAGCAGACGCCCCATTTCAAAGTCCAATGCTTCCAGCGCTGCAAAATAATACGAACGGGTGTTTTGCCGCATATCTCGCGGCGTTCCCGTCAGTCCCTGCTGGGTATACATTCCATCAGGCGGGATGTGGTTTGGAACATGCGGCGCGTTATATGCCAGCCACAAGAACCAGGGCGAATCTTGGGCTTCGACCCATTCCAGGGCTTTGTCGGTGAAGACGGTTGTGGCGTAGCCGTTCACTTGCGAGCGGACACCGTCTTCTGTGATCTCCCACTCGTAATAATCTTTCAAACCGGAAGAAAGGAAACCCGCGTAGTGATTCACGCCAAGCATTGCCGGGTGATTGGGGTCGGGCTGTTTCCCGCCCACATGCCACTTGCCGATGACCGAATTTGCATATGGTACAGGTGCATCCTTTGAGAGAACATCAAAGATCGACTCGGTATCCTCAAGCCTTTCTCCAGCAGCAAGGACTCCGGTTCGCAGACCGTATTGCCCTGTGAGGATCGCGGCTCGCGTGGACGAACATGCCGGGGTTGCCCATACGTTATCGAAAACAACGCCAGATTTGCATAAGGCTTCGAGGTTTGGCATGTTTGGTTTCTCCGCGCCGACTTCATAACACGGGCTGGAGTCGATCCCCACATCATCGGCGATGACCAGAATAATGTTCGGTGGGGAGGTGTTTTCTGTGGGGGCGGGCAGAATCGCTTCTGCTGAAACTGTGGAAACGACAGGCGTTGATACAACTTCAGCGCTGCATGACGTCAGAAGAGTTGCAATGAGAATGGCGAAAGTGACTGCTTTATTTTTTATCAATTGAGTTTCCTTTCATGGTGGCGCGAGATTAATCTCGCGGCACTAAATTACTTCGCCATCTTCACAATATCTTCCGAAGTGACCACGGTTAGATTCGCAGCAGCGTAGGCAACCAGTTCTTCATAGGCTGCAAAGATGGCGGCTTGGTCTTTCTCTGCGCGCAACGTGGATGGGTCAGGTGCAGATAAATTCCACGGGGCGGGCAGGGGTTGGTCTTTCTTTCCCTTGTCCATTGTGAAATAGATGGACGACCACGCTTCTGCGCCGGAGCGGTAAAAATTGTTTTCGTGAATGAGCGCGGTGAGGAACGGCGCGCGCCCGTTATTCTGGTTTTCCCATTTTGCCAGTTGAGTTTGCAGAAATTGGGTCGGGTTGTACTCCGCCGCATTCGGCTTGGACATAAAATTCCACCAGAAGTTGTCGCCGCCATCTATGGATGTTGTGCGTGTGATGCTGAAATCGCTGGGACGCACAAGCAAGCCATTGGTGTATTCAAAAGGTTGTTCGACCTTTGTGCCCGACTCGTGATACAGCAGAGTCATCTGTGCGCCGAGGCTGGCATAGACTCTCTGCGCGGCGTCTCTGATGCGTGGATCGTTGTTTGGCGCGGGAGCCACAACTGGATTTCTGCCAAAGATATGGGCAACGTAGGTGTAGCCGCCGGGTTGGGATTTGTCCAATTCACCTGTCTCGAGGTCGAGAGCGTAGGTCTCATAATCGAGCAGGGTTTGATACAACTCGTCGTCACTTAGATTTTTCAGGCGCGAATCGAATCCGGTGTACAGCGGGTGCGGCGGGCGGACGTGGTAACTGATGGTCATATTTGAGTTGCGGAAGCGTTCGATCACTTCGGGATGCTTCTCTGCCAGTTCGCGGGTGATCTCAGCAGTGAAGTAGAAATCGCCGCGCACGCCATAACGCTCGAACAGGTCCACGAGTTGGAGCAGGATGTCCGCGCTTTCGTCGGGGTGAGTCCAGTCGTGGACGTTGATGATGAAGGAGATGTATGGTGTCAGGTGCGAGGTGTCGGCGGAGGATTCGGCTGGGGGAACAGAATCAGGCACGGGCGGAGTCAGAGGCGTAGCTGTCCAATTGCAAGCCATCATGGCAAATGTCAGAAAAAGCATCAAGTGCATTAATAGTTTCATGGCTATCTACCTGTCTACCTGTCTACGTGTCTACCAGTTTACGTGTTTACTTGTCTACTGTTCTGTTTCCGCATACGCATCCGCCATCTCGGAGAAGGTCATCCATTGCACATCGCCGCTGGCAACAAGAGGATCAACAACTTCGGTGAGGAATTTTTCAATGACGCCGAATGGGTCTTGCCTGTCGCCGCGAAATTCGCCGGGGTGAACCGTGAAGTGAAAGACATTGACCTGCCCAGGCTGTGCGGCTGCGAGCGAGGCATACAGACTCTCTTTGAGATATTCAAAGTAGGCTTCATCACCGCCTGCTTCGTCACTGCGACGCGAGGCAGCAAAATCAGTCTTGTCATATTCGCCTTCGGGCAGGAAGATGATCGCGCCGTTCGGGTCGTTCTGGGTGAAGAGTGTGAAGTCGGTGCCATCGGTGCCGCCTGCGGGTCGCCAGGGGTTGACACCCACGAGCGAAAGATCGGTGGTTTGCATCTGCGGATTCTTCCAATCGCTGTTCACATCCAAACCGGCACACTCGGCGGCTTCAAACAAATTGACGTACAAATTGCCGCCGCTCCAATAGCGGATGTCCGTCACGCCCGAAGCCTGCGTGATGTAAGCCATCTCTTCCTTCATTACGTCACACCATTGCTGCACCGAAAGCGTTTCGGAGTTCTTTCCGAGATGTGCATCTTCATGGAAATGGAGGGCGATCTCATGTCCGCTGGCGGCGAGGTCGGTGAGGATGGTGTTACCCGACTCAATCACCACCGTGGTGAACGGGCTTTGCGCCTGAATGGTCATACGTCCGCCATGGGCTTCGACGATCTGTGTAACTTTCAGGATGTCCTGCACATGTTTATCGAAGAATTGCGGGGTGTGATAATCGGCTTTGCCGCTGCCATATCCCTGTGCAGTTTCGCCCATCGGTTCGATGTGCATTCCGATGGTGAAGTAGAGGACAACTTCGCCCACCTCTTTCTGGACTTCGGGCTGGGTGACTGTTTCAGTGGGCAGAGTTTCGGCTGATGGTATTTCTGTGGCTGGCAGCGAGCAGGCGAGTGTGGCGATAACGAGAATGGTGAGGAAGGAAAAGATTCGGTTCATAAGATTCTCCTTTTGGGAGTATCTTACATAGGAAACCCGCATTGCAGGAGTGTCGCCCATCACTCCCTGCGTCTCCCACCCGTGATTTCCGTCATCGAGTTGTAAAAAGGATGTAAAAACATGAACGAAGAGCAACATTGACGGGAATTTGACTAATGATCGCTTAATAGGCATTCACAATTGCAATCGGATTAGCCCAACGCGGTATATATCATGTATACGGGTATAAATTCCGTCCTATTTCACTTCAAGCCACAGCCTGACACGACGATATGGGATGAAGGTTCATAACAAGAATAAATTTCTATAAATTGCGGAATACTTGTTTACAGGTATTCGATTACTACCTCATACACGATTATGCCCCGCTCCCCGGTTATTCATAGCCGGGGAGCGGGTCTTAAACAACCAAGCGGCTCAGAGACTGTGTCTTAACTCAATTTTTGGGTCACGGGCAGCACGGATTACACTGAAACTCACGGAAAAAAACCTTTAATTCTCCGTGCAGTCCGTGAAATCCGCGTACAAAAGAGAGCCGTTCAGGACTTAAGAAACACTCTCTCACACACATTTTCAATAAAACCGCCATAGTCTGTCTTGCGCTCATGCTCGTGCTTGACATTCTGTTGGCATCTGCCATGACGACGAACGGGTTGTTTCCCAAATACATCCATTTGCCTGTCTTTGCCTGGCTGACACAACAGATCTTTGGCGTGGTCTTTTGGCTGTTTCCGAAATATTCGGTCGAAAAACCGCGCGGCAGTGAAACGCTTGGCTGGTGGACGTAGGCCCTGCTCAACGCTGGAATTTTGATCACCGCTTTTGAATTCTGGTTCCCTGTCTCGGTTTGGATCGGGCGAATTGGTTGAGGTCGATGCAGGTTTTTTTTTGATTGTCGTTGGTTCCTGGCGGCGTATCAAACAGCATGGGGTGCTGTAGCGGTATCAGGTACAAAGCGAAAATATGATGCGCCCACGCAAGACTTGCACATGACCGTTCCTTCACGGAACACTTCACGCTGGTTGATGATTTCTTCGCCACAGATCTCGCAGGATGTGCGTTTCCCTGCCTGACCGACGATCTGTTTTACGGAGGCGGTCAATTCCACTTGTTGCCATTGAAACAAGAATTCGTCGGGGATGTGCTTGTAGCCGATGAGTTGCGCCTCCCATTTGTTGCGTGCGGACAGGGCGTAATCCCAAGCCAAGTCGCGGGCGTGACGTTGCGGTGCAATGCGAAAGGCTTGCTCGGTGCGCGTGTCAATAAATGTAACAGCTGTTTTGCCGTAATCCTCGATGCGCAGGGTGCGCCTGCCGACGTAACAACCTGTCGCGGCGGAGACTCCGTCCACGAAACAGCCGTCCGTTTCGGAGATGGAGAGGAGGCGTTTGTCGGATTGAGGCAAAGGGATCTCAAGCAGGTGCCCAGCCAAACGTCCGATACGAACGCCGAGCACTTGACGGGGACAAATCTTATGGTGATGTGCCGCGCTGATTCGTAGCAGGTCATCCAGAGCAGGTATATCCTTCAAGGAGTTTTTCATCATTTACCTTTCTTGAAGTTTGCTCAGGCAGCGTTCGATGCTGTATCCTGAAAGTCCAGTTGATTCTCCAAAGCGGGCGAGGCTTTCTGCAACAGGCTCATCACTGTGATGTGCAACCAGCCGAAACTGACTGCGGTGATGAGGAACATCAGGAAGAAGGTGGATTGGGGAATCAAAGTTAATTCGTAGAATTCTGCGAACATGGGCGGCAGGAAGAACCCGCCTAACGCGCCCAACATGCCAACCAATCCGCCGACTGCGCCAACATCTTTTGGGAAGTATTCTGGGATGTATTTGTACACGGCGGCTTTGCCAACGCCCATGCACACGCCAACAATGAAGACCCAAAATGTGAACCATGTGGCGTTCATCGAAAATGCGAAGGCTTCCCGTTGTCCGCTGGGATCGACACTGGTGGGTACGGAAAGAATGATCTTTGCGCTTGGCAATGAAAGGAAAAGGCAAGCCGCCAACATGAGACCGAAGACCCAATACATCATGCGGCGCGCACCGAATTTATCTGAAAGATAACCGCCCAGAGGCCGCAACAAACTGGCGGGAAAAATGAACAAGGCGGTTAACAGCGCGGCGTGTTTTAGTTCCAAGTTGTACACGTCCACATAATATTTCGGGAGCCAGACCGAGAGCGCAACGTACGCGCCGAACACCACCACGTAATACAAACTGAATCGCCAGACACGCACATATTTCAACGGCTTGAGCATTTCGAGCATGGGGCGATCTGCACCGGGCTTGATGTCCTGCTTTGGTGTGAACATCCAGATGGCGATGGCGGTGATGCCTAACAGGATGCAATACATAAAAGGGACGAACCGCCAGCCGCCGGGGATGAACCCGCCTGCCAAGCCTGCCGCTGGAACCAACGCGATCAAAGTCGGACCGATCAACTTGGTCACTGATGCCCCAACATTTCCCGCGCCGAAGACTCCCAGCGCGAACCCCTTTTGTTCACGCGGAAACCATGCCGAGTTCCACGAGATGCCGATGGAAAAGGAATTGCCAGCCATGCCGACGAAAAATGCCCAGATCATCAACTCGTTGTAGGTGTCCGCTTGACTCACCAAGTAGGATGGGGCGATGGTTGCCAATACCAACAGCGTGAAGACAATGCGTCCGCCGTAACGGTCAGCGAGGATGCCGAAGAGCAACCGCCAGAACGAGCCGTTCAATATGGCAATGGCAACGAGCCAGCTGAGTTGCACATCGGTTAATCCCAATTCTTTCCGAATGGGGATTCCCAGCACACCGAACATCAGCCAGACGGCAAACATGAGGGTGAAGCCGATGGTGGAAAGTACGAGGACGTTGGTTTTATGATTTTGATTTGTTGTTTCAGTAACTTCTGTGGTCATTTGTTTATGTCTCTTTCAACAGTTGATTTCTCGACTGCACATTTCATAGATTGATGTTGTTGCGAGCCGCCGCTTTTGTCCTTTGACGGCGAGGCAATCTCCCGTTGTGTTGTAATGCCCATAAAACGGGGGATTACCGCCTCACAATGACATTGTTACGAAGGCTTCTCACAACCTTTGCGGGTGTAGTACCACCAGTTGATGGCGGTGGCGATCACAAAGAATACGACAGTGCCGTAGAAAAATGGAAGCGGGGAACCTGTGTTCGTGATGGAAGAACCGATCAGCGTCGAGAAGATGAACGGTCCGTATGCTGCGACAGCCGCCGTCCAGCCGATGACGCCTGCGCTCTGGCGGGGAGAGTCGGCGAAGATGATCGGGTATTGTCTGAATGTGGCGGCATTGCCGATGCCCGTGAAGAAGAACAGGATCAACATGAAGACCACGAATAAGTTGAATTGATCCAACGAGGTAGGGGTAAATAATCCCAGGAAAGCCATTGCCAGCGTGCCGATGATCAAGACGATCCCTGTAATATGCGTGAGTATCGCACCGCCGTATTTATCAGCGACGGGACCGAACACAATCCGAGCCAGCGAGCCAACCAGCGGACCGAGAAATGCATACTTCAGCGGGTCGGGTGCGCCGGGAAATGTTCCATAGAGTGATTTAATCAACAGGGGGAACGCGGCAGACAACCCTGAGAAAGAACCGAAGGTCATCACATAGGTGATCGTGCAGAACCATGTGTGTTTGAGCTTGAAGATATCCAGTTGTTCTTTGAACGAGGCTTTGATGGGAACGCTTCGCAGGAAATTCCACGCGATCACGCCGCCGATGACCAGAAAAGGGGCATACCAAAAAGCCGCATTTTGAAGCCAGACGGATTTGGTCGTGGCACCGATTGTCAGAGTTTGCGACGTGCCGAACACCGAGATGCCGATGACCCAAGGCGTGATAAATTGTACGAGGCTGACCCCGAAGTTGCCGATGCCCGCTTGTACGCCGAGGGCAGTGCCTTGCATGTTCTTCGGGAAGAAAAAGCGCGTGCTGGGCATGTAGGAGGAAAAGTCGCCGCCCCCAAAACCTGCCGTGAATGCCAAAACCATGAACACCCAGAACGGCGTGTTCGGATTCATCACCGCCAGACCGATGCCAATGCAGGGTATCAATTTCAGGATCGTCGTGTACGTGATGACGTGCCGCGTGCCGTAGATGGGTATCAAAAACATGTTGATAATGCGGAGCGTCCCGCCTGCCAATCCGGGCATTGCCGCCAGCCAGAATAATTGCATGGTGTCGAACTTGAATCCGATTTGCGGAATCCGTACGACGATCGCGCTCATCATGAACCAGGTGGCGAAGGAAAAGGTCAAGCCGATGGTGGTGATGAACAGCGTGCGCCAGGCAATCTTACTGCCGGTCGCTTTCCAGAATTCAGGGTTTTCGGGTTCCCATTTTGATAACCATGTATTGTTCATTTTTGTTTGTCTCCGTGATGCGAGGGTTACTCACTGGCTCGGCGCCGCGTCCAGATGACGAGTTGGAAGCGCCGCCACATATACGAGAGCGGGAAGGCGGCAATATGTACCAGCCTGCTGAAAGGCATAAGTGCGAACAACAGGAAGCCGGTCAAGAAATGGACTTTGTGTGCGAGCGGCAGGGCGGTGACGTATTGCGGCGCAGGTTGGAAAGTCGCCAACGAGCCGATCCAGGGTGTGGCGGTGTGCAGGAACCATGTGGCGCCCCAGCGATAGGCAAAAGCAAGCACGAGACCGAAGAAGACCTGCCCGAACAACAAGCTCAGGATGATCCAATCTGCGGGCGTGGTGATCTCACGGATCTTCGATACGGTCAGACGCCTAAAAAGCATGATGCCCGCGCCTGCCAATGCCATGATGCCCAGAACTTTCCCTGCCAATTCAGCGAGGTAAAGGGTCTCTGGTGTGCTGTGCATGATGAACATCAGCTTGGGCAGGAAAAATCCTCCCAAATGAATCAGAGTGGTTGGGATGATGCCGTAATGCCAGAGTGTGGAGCCCCAGAATTGCAAATCATTTTCGAGGAATTGCGACGACAGACTGGTAAAGGAATATTGGTTGGTCAGGTAACGATAGATCGTCCCGACGATCCCGATGGCGAGCGCCACATACGGGAACACGACGAAGAGCATGATTTCAAGCATGGGTCAATTCCTTTTCAGGGGTGTGGACAAGAAACAGATAAAGGGCAGAGAGAAGCCCGGCGTACGGATTTTCAGAATCGTCATCGAATACCTTGAGCATTTTTTCCAATGCTGGCATCAGTCCACTGTTCAATAACGCCTGACAGAATTCGCCTGCGCGATTGGTCGCATCCAAACCGAGATAACGCAGGATCACTGTGAGATGGTCGGGAAGTTCCTGCCCCGCGGAATAACCGAACGCATGGTACGCCTCATTCAATTGCGCCATGAACGCGCCGCGCTTGTAACTTTCGCCGAACAAGTGATAACCCACATACGGATAGCAGACGGGTTGCATATCGAAGGTGATGGTGTACAACTCACGCATCTTTTCAAGGGACAATTGGTCGAGCCTGCGAACAAACTTTTCCAACGCTTCTGCCGCTTCCGGATGGATGGGTTGAAGTTGCGCCAAACAGACCCGCGCCTGCCCTGTCGTTTCAGTGGAGGGATATTCCAACAGCGCGGCGAACAAATCGAACAAGGAAGAATTTGAATCTTTAGGCATGGCTCACAACCCTCTCTGCGGACCCTGGCGTTTGCCAAAGCCCATCTCGGCTTTGCGCTGTTGCGGGTCGTACAATTCTTCGATATCGCCTTCGCGGCTGTAAGGCGGGATGACGAACCGCTCCTGATAATTCGGGACGGATGTCAGGTGATAAATGGCTTCAGCCTCCTCTGCTGTCATGCCTGCTTTGGCGAGGGCGGCGGCGGCTTCTTCTTTTGTCACATCGCCGACGGTTTCGGCGCGTTTGTAAATGCGGACAGCGATCATCTTTTGATAGGATTTGATGACCAGTTCGTCGTTGCCAGCCGCCAACGTGCGTGACATATAACGGACGGGCACACGGGCATTTTCCAGCGAACTGAACAGGTCGGTTTCGACGCGCTGTGTGCCGTTTGTCCCAGTCGCATTGAGGACGGGCAGGAGCGGCGGGACGTAGAACAACATCGGCAAGGTGCGGTATTCGGGATGCAATGGCAGAGCCATTTCCCATTCCTTGACATATTGATAGACAGGCGAGTTTTGCGCGGCGGTGATCACACCGTCGGGGATGCCGCTTTCTTTTGCGGCGGCAACAACTTTCGGGTCGTGAGGATCGAGGATCATCTCCCGCTGACGCTGGACAAGTTGTTCGTCTGGCACTTTGAGGGCGTCGGGAATCTGTTCCGCGTCGTACAACAAAACGCCCAGATAACGGATGCGTCCGACACAGGAGTGGAAACAGGCGGGGGCTTGCCCCGATTCGAGGCGCGGATAGCACAGGATACATTTTTCAGATTTGCCCGTTGACCAGTTGTAGTAGGTCTTTTTATATGGACAAGCCGAAACGCACATGCGCCAGCCGCGGCACTTATCCTGATTGATGAGCACCACACCGTCTTCGGCGCGTTTGTAAATGGCGCCCGATGGACATGCCGCCCCACAAGCCGCGTTCAAACAGTGATTGCAGATGCGCGGCATGTAGAAGTAGAAGAGTTGTTCGATGGAAAAGAGACGCTGTTTTTCCTCCGCGCTCATGGTAGCGAGCAATGGATCGTTGACCGCGTAAATGTTGGAGCCGCCAAGGTCGTCATCCCAGTTGGGACCCGATTCGATATCAATCGGTTTGCCGTCAATACGCGAGATGGGACGCGCCGTGGGCTGGTCATCGCCGAGCGGAGAATTGAACAGGTCGCCGTATTTATAGGTCCACGGTTCGTAGTAATCGTCCATCGTGGGCATGGCGGGGTTGGAGAACAGATTGCCAAAGGTCTGCAAACGGTTTTGCAGTTTCAACTTCAGTTCGGGGTTCTTCGGCTTGTCATTGAGTTCCCAGCCGCCGTGATATTTTTCCTGGTCTTCCCACTGGGTGGGAAAGCCAACGCCTGGTTTTGTCTCAACGTTGTTCCACCACATGTACTCAGCGCCTTCGCGGTCGGTCCAAATATTTTTACAGGCAATACTGCACGTGTGACAGCCGATGCACTTATCGAGATGAAATACCATTGAAACTTGTGAGCGTACTTTCATATTGTTTTATCCTTTTCTTCAAAACCTGACAGGTTTCCACGATAGCTTTACAAGTGGTACACCTTGCCATTGCAATCTATTCGGTTGGACGGGTACTGGTAAAACCTGTCAGGTTTGAATATATTTCCTAAAACTCAGGCTTGCCTGGCAACTTGCGCACCAAAATAAACGTGTCGCGGTTGACGCCCGTCGGACCCCAGTAATTGAAACTGTAAGTGAACTGACCGTAGCCGCCGACCATAAGTGAAGGCTTGAGGTGAACACGCGTGGGACTGTTGTGTCCGCCTGCGCGTTTATTGCCGCGCATCGGTGATTTGGGCACACTCACCGTGCGCTCAGGCGCGTGATAGATGATGCAGATTCCGGGCGGGATGCGTGCGCTGACAATGGCGCGCGTCACCGTGACGCCGTGATCGTTATACGCTTCGACCCAATCGTTATCCACGATACCGATTTCTTTCGCATCCTTTTCACTGATCCAGAGCGGTTCCAGTCCGCGCGAGAGAGTCAACATGCGGTCGTTATCGAAGTAGTTCGAGTGGATATGCCACTTGGCATGAGGCGTGAGGTAATTCAATTGAATGGTCTTCCCTTCGCTGTGACTCTTGTCCAAGTCGCCAAATGCCAACGGATCGGGGCGCGGCTTGTAGGTGGGGAGGTTTTCGCCGTACGCTAAATAACCTTCGTGATCCAAGTAAAAATGTTGTCGTCCTGTCAACGTGCGCCACGGGACGAGCCGTTCCACGTTCAGCGTGTATGCGGCGTACGGGCGTCCGTCGGTCATGATGCCCGTCCAAATGGGACTATTAAGCAAGCGGCGCGGTTGTCGCACGACATCCTTGAAATCGGTTCGCACGGCGCGGGTTGGTTCAGCCAAATCGGTCAGTTTCAAACCGATGCGCTCCTCTTCCGCCTTGAAGGCGCGATACGCCACTTCGCCATTCGTTTCAGGAGCGAGATTCAAAATGACATTGGCGGCATCACGCGCAACGGTCAAAGATGGATAGGTCTGACCGTTCCATGTGACCGTCGGTTTGCTCTTCAACAGTTCGCGATACAGGTCGCCCACTTCCATGTGAATGCCGTGGACGGCAAAACCTTCCTTTTCCACTTTCGGTCCCAATGAAACAAAGCGTTTGGCTAAGTTGACATAATCACGTTCGGTCACGATAAAGTTCGGCATCGTCACGCCAGGGATGGGTTCGCATTCGCCCTTCGCCCAATCACGGATGTGCGCCTGCGCCATCTCGGCGGGCGTGTCGTGTTGCAATGGCATCGCAACCAGGTCGCGCACGGGTTCGGGGAAATGTTTCGGAGCCAGTTCACTGAACTTCTCCGCCAGGATTTTGAAAATATCCCAGTCGCTTTTCGATTCCCATGAAGGCGGCACTGCCATCTGAAGCGGATGAATGAACGAGTGCATGTCGGTGCTGTTCAGGTCATCCTTCTCATACCAACTCGCTGTCGGCAAAACGATATCCGAATACAACGCCGAAGTATCCATGCGGAAGTTGATGTCCACCACCAGATCGAACTTCCCTTCGGGCGCTTCATCGCGATAGGTCGCTTCATGGAAATGACCCTTATCCACTTCTTCCGAAATGATCTGATGATGTGTGCCGAGATAATGCTTGAAGAAATATTCCTGTCCTTTTGCGCTGGCGTTGAGCGCATTGCCGCGCCAGATAAACCACAAGCGGGGCCAGTTCTCGGGAGCATCGGGGTCCTGGACTGCGAACTTCAACTCGCCGCTCTTCAATTGATCGACGATCCACTGCTTGATCTCCGCATCCGACTTCGCCCCAGCCTGCTCCGCTTTTCTGACAATTTCCAGCGAACTGATGTTGAACTGCGGATACGACGGCAGCCATCCCATCCGCACTGCGCGGATGTTCGCATCGAGCGTATGCTCTTGAGTCATGTCACGGTGAGATTCGGCTTCGGGTCGAGAAACAGGTTGAGGTTCCGTATAGGTGCGTTCGTAGCGCCATTGATCGCTGTTGATGTAATGGAAGGAAGGCGAGTTCATTTGGCGCGGCGGCTTCTGCCAATCCAATGCAAAAGCGATCGAAGCCCACGGCGCTATCGGAGCGAGTTTCTCCTGACCCACATAATGATTCAATCCGCCGCCGTTGCGACCCACACAACCCGTCAACATCAACGCGCCAATGCAGGCGCGATAGATGAGGTTGTTGTGATACCAGTGATTGACGCCCGCGCCGATGATGATCATGCACTTGCCTTCGGTCTTTTCAGCGGTCGTTGCCCACTCGCGCGCAAATTGAATCACGGTTTGGCGATCAATGCCCGTGTAGCGTTCCTGCCAGGCAGGCGTGTACGAAAGATTTTCATCGTCATAACTGGCGGGGTAATCACCTTCGAGTCCGCGCCCCACGCCATATTGCGCCATCAACAGATCATAGATGGTAGCGACAGCGACTATGCCATTGGCGGTTTCAATGTATCGAATAGGGACGTTGCGCTGGAAGGCTTTGCCTTCGCCAAACTCAGCGAACGAAACAGACAACTGCTCTTCGCTCGAACCGAAGAATGTGAGTTGTGGCTGAATTTCGCTTCCATCCAGACCGTCCTTCGGTTCGAGATTCCATTGTCCCTTCTGCTTCTGCCAGCGGAATCCGAGACTGCCCTGCGGCATACGCGGCGCGTTACTGAGTTCGTCCCACACCAAAAATTTCCATTCGCCGTTTTCCACATCTTTCGTGCGTTCCACCTGTCCTGCGCGCACCATTCTGCCAGGAACAAATTTTCCATCCACTTCATTGAGTTCCACAAGGAAGGGCGAGTCGGTATAACGTTTCATGTAATCAAGAAAGTATGGCGTGGGGTTCTGATAATGGAACTCGTTCATGATGACATGATTGACAGCCATCCAGAACGCGCCATCCTGCCCCGCGTTGACGGGAACCCACCAATCGGCATACTTGGCAACCTGGTTGAAATCGGGGGCGAAGACCACCAGCTTCGTCCCGTTGTGACGCGCCTCTGCGGCGAAATGCACATCGGGCGTGCGCGTCATGCTCATGTTCGATCCCACTGAAACGATGTATTTCGAGTTGAACCAATCGGCGCTTTCCGCCACATCGGTCTGCTCGCCCCACGTCTCAGGGCTGGCGGGCGGCAAGTCACTGTACCAATCGTAGAAACTCATGCTCACCGCGCCGAGCAATTGCATGAGTCGGCTCCCGCCTGCATAACTCAACATGGACATGGCGGGAATCGGCGAGAAACCGATAATGCGGTCGGGGCCATATTTTTTGATCGTATACATCGTGGATGCAGCGACGATCTCCGTCACTTCGTCCCATGTTGTGCGACGGAAGCCTCCCTTGCCGCGCGCCTGATGGAAAGACTTACGCCCCGCTTCATCCTCAATGACGGCTGTCCACGCTTCGACAGGATCTTGGTGTATCTCTTTGGCTCTGCGCCACAGATCCATCAACACGCCGCGCATGTACGGGTGCTTCACACGGATCGGACTGTACTGATACCACGAGAAAGAGATACCGCGTTGACAACCGCGCGGCTCATAGGGCGGCAGTCCGTTATTGAGTACGGGATAATCCAACGCCTGCAATTCCCAAGTGACGATACCGTCTTTGACATAGATCATCCATGAACAACTACCCGTACAGTTCACGCCGTGTGTGCTCCGTACCACACGGTCATGTTGCCAACGGTTGCGGTAGAACTCCTCCCACTGGCGGGCTTGCGGGTTCGAAATCTCTTCGATCCAATTCATAGCAACTCCTTTTGTGCTTTGTTCACCAACGCCCTGCGTACGCTCCGTAAACGGTTACGGTAAATAAACCCAAACATGATGGCGGCGCCTACCGTACCGAGAATGCTGATACCGAACACCAATAACTCCCTGTCTGTTTCTGGCTCTCCAACGGAGGCTTTCATGAAAGCCAACAGGTCGGCTTGTTCCTGCGCGGTCAAGGGATCCGTTTCATAGATGGGTTTCATCACCGGCGAGATGACCGTTCCTGTATTCGACAGCACACCGATGATTTCATCATCACTGCGCTCTGCAGAAATGTTAGTCAGGTTGGGACCCAGCGCCCCGCCGCCAAGGATTCCATTCTCGCCCACGCTGTGACATCCCATACAGGGCGGACCTTCATGTTCGAAGTGAGCATAGCCCATGAACAATTTCCTTCCGTTCTCAACATCTCCCCCAGCGATCGCCTCCGCCGAAGGCGTTTCGACTGGTGTTACATCCTCAGGCGTGGAACCGCATCCGACGAGTAATGACATAAGAACCATAACCAACAAGAGGGGGATTTGTTTTTTAAATTTGCCGTTTTTATTTTTCAACATGGCTTTCGCAAACTCCTGATCGTTGTTTATAGGCGCTCGTTCCCGGTTGCTTCCTGTGTCCGGGTAATGCAGGAACGAATGGCTTCAAGCAAATCCTCGCCCCGGGCAGGAACTGTGTGAGTGGAAAAGATTCGAAAGACGTTTTTATTCAACCCGGTACGGATCACCGAGATCTCTGGATATTGTTCGATGATGGCATTTGTCAACTCTGCCGCAACCTTACTTTGCAAGTCATGGTCGGCAATGACGATCACAGAAGGACTTACCTCAAGCATCCGCTCGCAAATATCTTGATCGCCCAGAGACCATGGGCCGATCAATTCCACCTCTTTTTCTGCGCGCAGGATGGTCTCCATGCTTTCGCCGAAGAGGTGCTGGGAACTGATCAACAAAACGCGAGGGTTAGGCATAATCTGTATGTGACAAATTGAACAAAGTATGCTTCAAGGATACCGGAAACTAAGCTGTACTCCCATCCTCCCCCATCCCGCCTTTGGAATGAAAAAAGAGTGATTTGAAAATCACTCTTTTTCAGAAAGAATTAGTTCTTTTGGTCCGCCTACCGTGATTGTCAGGAGGGTGCACTTCCCGAAGAAGCGATCTCCAACCAAGTTGTGTTACTTTTGCTCCGGTCGCAATGACCATTGAAACTACGATTTTCTGATCTTACAAAATCCCTTTCGCCTTCGCCGCCTTCGCCGCCTCGCGCCGCGTGGACACATGCAACTTGGACAAAATATTCCGGATATGGGTCTTGACCGTATTCAAACTGATATTCAAACTTGCAGCAATTTCCTTATCCGTTGCGCCGTTGGATGCCTGTACCAATACTTGTTGTTCCCGTTCGGTCAACCCGCTGTCATCTTCCTTCTCGTGGATTCCGCCTTTGCTCAACCGACGGAATTCCGACAGGACACGTCCCGCGAGGTTTGGCGAGATGGCGGCTTCACCACGCAAAGCTCCGCGCAACATTTCCAATAATGCCTGGGATCGGATTTCTTTCAGCAAATAACCTTGTGCGCCATTCTTGAGCGCTTCGAAAAGCATATCATCGTCGCCGCGCACAGTGAGCATGACAATGATCGTCTCAGGCAATACCTGTTTAATTTGCTTCACTGCTTCGATGCCATCCATGCCGGGCATTTGCACATCCATTAGAATCAGATCAGGCTTTAATTCCTGCGCTTTGATGAAGGCTTCCAAGCCATCGTTGGCTTCGCCAACCACCTGCATATCGGATTGAGCGCTGATGATGCCTGCGAGTCCCTCGCGGAAGAGGGCATGATCATCAGCCAGTAATACACGGGTCTGTTTCATCCAGCTTCCTTTTTCACGGGCCATGTCACCTTGATACGCGTCCCATTCCTGGGTGCGGATTGAACTTCGATCCCGCCGCCAATATGTTTGGCGCGCGCTTGCATGATCTGCAAACCAAAATGCCCGTCTGGAGCGGGCTGCGATGTATCGAAACCTTGTCCATCATCTTCGATCACCACAAAATAATTTCCGTCGTTTTGCCCAACCTGCACGCTGACTTTTTTTGCATTTGCATGTCGCGCCGCATTGGTCAACGCTTCACGCGTGATGTTGTGAATCTGCTCGGCAGTCTGCGGAGAGCAATCAGGCGCAGGGTCAATGTCAGAACGCCAGACCGACTCCAGGTCATGTTGTGAGGCGACCTCGTCCAATGTGTCATGCAGACGCGTACATAAATCCTTCGATACAGGCGAATCATCCATCAACTTGTTGATCGCGCGGCGCACGTCGCTTGTGGCTTTGCCAATCGTCTCCCGCGTCTTATGCAGACGTTCGAGCGCTGCATCATCCTGTCCATCCGAAAGAAATTCCACAACCTGGTCGGTCATCAAGCCAAGATAACTGAGTGTTTGCCCAAGCCCGTCGTGCATCTCCGCCGCAACACGGCGCCGCTCTTCGAGGGTTGCCACGCGCTCGGCTTGCGCGAACAAACGCGCATTCTCCAGCGCAATCACGGCAACGTTTGCAAGCTTGGTCAACATATCCGCCGACTCAGTAGCGAATTGATTTTGTGCGGGACTGCCGACACACAACGCACCGATCACGCGGCTGCCGATGCGAAGCGGCGCGGCTAGATGGCTTGTGCGATATTCATCAGATAACATACGGCAACCACCGCGGCATGCGCCCACCCCGCAGATCAGCGCGCCATCACCAGCCAATACAGCATCGGAAAATTCATTGTCGGCGCGCATCGTGTTTCCAACCACCGCATGTTTGGGACCGCTCAACGTTTGAAGTTTCAACCAATGCTGGCTTTCGTCTACAAGGCACAACGCTGCCGCTTCGCCGCCCAATAACACACGTGCCTTTTCGGTAACCGAATTCAACACGTGTTGAATATCGAGGCGCGAGGAAATTTCACGACTGACTTCATTCAGAGTTTCGAGTTCGCGTGTGCGTTGGGCAACACGTTCTTCGAGCGTGGCATTCCATTGGATGAGTTCTTCATGTGCAGTATGCAGACGAGATCGCATTTCATCGAACGCTTGTGACAACGCCCGCATCTCCTCTGGACCTTCGACCTGTATCGGCGCATCGAGTTTATTTTCCCCGAGTCTTTTTGCCGCCAACCTCAACTCTTGAAGCGGCGTGAGCAACGAGCGACGCGTCATCCAAGCGCCTATTGCAAGCAGTGCCAGCGCAAACGCCAAAAACGTGACCTGAATGCCCCTCAGACGATTCACTTTTGCGGTCGAGGTTGTTTCATATAAACGCACCACCACATCTGCTTTTTGCACCAGGTCGTTGGATTGCTTTTCAAGGGTGACAAGTAATGACGCGGAATCAGCGGAAGCATCGATCGCATCCAAAGTGGAGCGGTATTGATTCCAGGCTGATCCCACCTCATCTAACGCGGCGAGCAACCGCGGGTCACGCGTGGTCGGCAGGTTGACCACGCTGTTCGTCAGGTAAGGAGCGCTTCCCCCATTCCGCAAGGCAGATAACGTCTGACTAAAGGTTTCTTCCGATTCCTTCAAGGCGGCAGAGGCAGATTCATCCCCGTCTTGCAATTGAAACGACAATCGCGTCATCTGCTGGATCAGCATACGCTGACGCCCCGCCAGGTTTATGACCAGCGCGTCCTGTTGCTGGGTCTGCAGTCCCAAGTATGTGACGCCGACGGAGACGAGTACAAGCAGAACGAACGCTGTGAATAGAATGGTGAGTCGAACTTGAAGACGGTGGATCATGGGTTGCCAAATTATAACATTCACCTTGAAGTGGATATTTTGCTTCCCATGTCTCATGACATCAATTCGAGCTGACCAGCGGGTACATATCTGGTATACGGGTAAAAAATTCGCAAACGAACATAAGGAGCGAAACCTCGGTTTTTGTGAAGTATTCGACAAAACACACCGTAATCACATCAAACCAAACGATCCCTGCTTTTTTGATTCTATCCACCCATGACATTACTCATATATAAAATCCTGAATGTCATATTCATTGTGGGGTTTTTCCTGACAAGTTTCCAATAAAACATCCAACTTTTCCCGCTATGGGAAATTCAGCTTCGGGTGGAAAATAACACTGGCATTATCCGATGATTCCGACTCAATTTTCAAGGAGGTTTTTCTATGGCTCAAGAACCGATAGACGTTCTCGTCCGCATGTACGAAGACCTTGAGCGCGCCTTGCAAAAGGCGCCCGAGGATCGCCGCTGGGTGATGGTAATTGACCTGCGCAAATGCGTGGGTTGCCATGCCTGTACGATTGCGTGTGTGGCTGAGAACAAGTTACCGCCGGGGGTTGTGTATCGCCCCGTGATGGAGCGTGAGATTGGAACATATCCCAATGTGACGCGCCAGTTCATTCCCCGACCCTGTATGCAATGCGACAACCCGCCTTGCGTGCCCGTTTGTCCTGTGACCGCCACATACACAAACGCGGAAGGCGTCGTGGTCGTGGATTATGAACAGTGCATCGGCTGCCGCGCCTGCATCGTCGCCTGTCCCTACGGCGCTCGCACCGCGGACTTCGGTTACACCTATACCGAAGACCTGCCTGTGCTGGAAGGCGCGATTGTAGGACGCGAGACCGCCGACGATTACGAACGCGCGCCGAACTTCGAATACGGCAAAGAGTGGGCGCGTGAGGGACATCGCTCGTCCCCGATCGGCAATGCGCGCAAGTGTCACTTCTGCCTGCATCGCGTCCATGAAGGTGAATTGCCCGCGTGTGTGACGACTTGTATCGGGCGCGCCACGCTGTATGGCGACGCCAACGATCCCGACAGCCTGGTATCCGAACTCATCAAGCAGACGAACGCCATCCGCTTGAAGGAAGAGTTGGGCACCGAGCCGAAGGTTTACTATCTGGTGTGAGGAGGCGGAGATGTTATCCAAAAAACTAACGTACGCATTTGGCGTTCTGGCTTTGCTGGCTGGCGTCTGGGGAATCTACACCCGCTTGTTCGTGGGTGAGCGCGATGTGAATTACGGTTCTTACGTGGTGTGGGGACTCTGGGTCGCGATGTATCTGTTCTTTGCAGGCGCGGCGACAGGTTCCTATATGTTCGCCACAATGGAATACCTTTTCAATATCAAACTGTTCAAAGGAACAGGCAAAGCCGCCTTATGGAGCGCCCTGATCTGCATGCCCGCCGCGCTGGCGACCATCGGCATGGACCTCGGTCACATGGAACGCATCGTCAAGGTGTATCTCAGCCCGAATCCCTTCTCACTACTCGCTCAGATGGTCTGGGGCTACACCTCCTTCATCGCAGTCATCCTCGCGACGATGTGGCTGGTCTATCACAATCCCGAAGCCAAACTTACAAAATGGGTTCTCTCGCTCGGCTTGTTCCTCGCCATCTTCCTGAGCGGCGGCGTGGGCGCGCTGCTGGGCGTCAATGCCAGCCGCGCGTATTGGCATGTGGGCTTGCTCCCCGTGCAATTTCCGATCTTCTCGATGGCAACTGGCTTCGCCCTGTTAATGATCGTGCTTGGATGGTTTGCGCCGAAGACCGAGAATCGCCCCGAACAACTCAAGGTGATTGGCATAGCCGTCGTTGTGCTTTTACTCATCAAAACTTACTTTGTTTGGAGCGACTTCTCCCAATCTATCTATGCGGGTGTTCCGCAAAATGTGGAAGCGGTTCAGGCGGTTCTCTTCGGACCATACTCCTGGCAATTTTGGATCGTCCAGATCGGGATTGGGACACTTCTCCCCATACTCGTTCTGACTCAGCCCAAACTGGCTGGGAACGGCGCCTGGGCAGGGTGGATGGGCGTCTTCGTGCTGGTCGGCTTTGCCATCGCCCGCACAAACATCGTCTTCCCCGCGCTGACCATCCCTGAACTTGAAGGGCTTGCCACTGCGTTCACGGGACCTCATCTTTCATTCGATTACTCTCCCAGCCTGCTGGAACTTTCCGTGGTTTCGGGTGTGGTGGGCGGCACGATCATCGCCCTCCTGCTCGGCTTCGATTTCAAGCGGCTGAACATCTTCACATCTGAATCGGAGGTGAAGCAATGAACACCAAACAACCTTCAACTTGTAAAATCTCGCGCCGCGACTTCCTAAAGATCGCGGGCGCGGGCGGAGCGGCAACTGCATTCCTCGGAAGCTTGCCCAAAGTGCAAAGGGCGTTGGCACAATCCACTAACGGTTCGGCGTACAAATTGACCGACCCTGTCAATCAGGTGTATTCCGTCTGCCAGCAGTGCAACACACAATGCGGCATCAAAGTCAAATTGCTCGACGGAGTAGCGGTGAAGATCGAGGGCAATCCGTATTCACCGTGGAACCTCGTCCCGCATCTACCATACGAAACCCCGCTCGCAGACATGGGAAAGATGGATGCACCGCTCTGCCCAAAGGGGCAGGCTGGTCTGCAAGCGGCATATGATCCCTTCCGTATAAAGCAGGTGCTTAAACGCGCGGGCAAACGCGGTGAGAACCAATGGGTCACGATTCCGTTTGACCAAGCCATCACGGAAATCGTCGAAGGTGGAAAACTTTTCAAAAACGTGGCTGGCGAAGAATCCCGCGAAGTGGAAGGTCTGCGCACCCTGCGCGCCATCACCGATGCGCAGGTCATGAAGGATATGAACGCCGCCATCGGCAAGATCCGCGCCGAGAAGGATGTGGAGAAGAAGAACGCTCTCATCGAGCAGTTCAAAACCGACTTCAAGGATTATCTCGATAAGATGATCGACCCTGACCATCCCGATTTTGGTCCGAAGAACAACCAGATCCTGTACTTCTGGGGACGCAAGAAGGGCGGGCGCGCCGACATTGCGCATCGCTTTTTCGGGTCGGGGCTTGGCACGACCAACCGCCACGGTCACACCACCGTCTGTCAGGGATCGCTGTACTTCTCGGGCAAGTCCATGTCCGATCAGTGGGACGCGGCTACCGGGAAGTTTACGGGCGGAGCGAAAGCCTATTGGATGGGCGACACGGCGTCGGCAGATTTCGTCATCTTCGTCGGCGCTTCACCCTTTGAGGGCAACTATGGTCCCACCAACCGCGTGCCGCGCATCACGGATCGTCTTGCAACGGGCGAGTTGAAATTCGCCGTGATCGATCCGCGCCTGTCCAAGATCGCAGGCAAGGCATGGAAGTGGCTTCCCAACAAACCTGGCAGTGAAGGCGCGATTGCGCTGGCGCTGATCCAATGGATCATTGCCAACGAACGCTACGATGCGAAATATCTCGCGCTGGCAAACAAAGCCGCCTCCGCCAATGCCAAGGAACCGACCTGGTGCAACGCCAGTTGGCTCGTAAAAATTGACAAGGAAAAAGGAACGCCCGGAAAATTCCTGCACGGTTCTGACCTCAAATTAGTGGAAAAAAAGGAAGAGGAAGTAGACGGCAAGAAGGCTGTGACATATGTGACCACACCGTCCGATGGGACAGAGCCGGTTGTATACGCGACAGATCCCTTCGTCGTGTTGGACGCGGATGGGAATCCCGTTCTGTTCGACCCGAACGATGCGGAACGCCCAGTCACAGCGGGTCAACTTTTTGTGGAAAACGCCGCGATTGGCGAGTATACCGTCAAGAGCAGTTTGCAAATCCTGAAAGAATCCGCGAACGAAAAGACCATCGAAGAATGGTCGGAGATCACCGGCATCCGCGTGAAAGATTTGGAAGACCTAGCCTTCGAGTTCACTTCGCACGGGAAGAACGCCTGCGTGGATATTCATCGCGGCGTCAGTCAACATACCAATGGATATTACAACGTAATCTCATGGTACAACCTTGCCCTGCTCATTGGCAACTTCGACTGGCGCGGTGGTCAGGTGTACGCTAGCACCTATGACGTCTCTGGCGCGAAGGCGGAAGGTCCCTTCCTCTTCAGCAAAGCCGACCCGGGTGCGCTCGCCCCGTTTGGCTTGAGCCTGATTCGCCACGACGCGAAATATGAAGAGTCCACCATCTACTCCAGCCTGCCCGAAGACCAGCATTATCCCGCCAAACGCAATTGGTATCCCTTGGCTTCGGATGTGTATGAAGAGATCATTCCTTCGGCTGGAGATATGTATCCGTACCCGATCAAAGCCGCTTTCATGTATATGGGTTCGCCCGTGTACTCGCTCCCCGGCGGTCACAAGTGGATCGAGATCCTGCAGGATGTGAAAAAAATTCCGCTGTTCGTCGCCAACGACATCATCGTCGGTGAGACCAGCATGTATGCCGATTACATCTTCCCCGATGTGTCATATCTCGAACGCTGGGAGTTCGGCGGCTCGCATCCAAACATTACCTTCAAGGTGCAGGGCATCCGCAATCCCGTCATCGCACCCCTGACTGGCACTGTGAAAGTCTACGGTCAGGAGATGGCTCTGCAATTCGAAGCCATGCTCATGGCACTCGCGGAAAAACTCGAACTGCCCAATTTCGGCCCGAACGGACTCGGCGATGGCGTGGATTACACTCACCCTGACGATTTCTACCTCCGCATGGTGATGAACCTTGCCTACGGTGAGAAGAAGGATTTGGAGGACGCGGTCCCCGAAGCGACGCCTGAGGAAATTGACCTCTTTATCAAGTCCCGTGCGCATCTTCCGAAGGCGGTGTTTGATCCTGAACGTTGGCAGAAAATTACTGGTGAGCTTTGGTCGCGTGTGGTGACGGTTATTGCCCGCGGCGGCCGCTTCCAAGCCTACGAAAAAGGTTATCCTGGCGACGGCGTGCGCCCCGGCTCGTTCGATGAACCGTACATCATCCCCACAGGGACGAAATACGGCAAACTCCTGAACATGTATCTTGAAAAGAACACAGGAGTCAAACACGCCGGCACAGGCAAAGCGCTCTCGCCCATCCCGAGTTATGTCGAACCGTACATGGGATTTGATGGCAACGTGCTGGAAGACGAAAAGGACGGCTATGATCTCAAGATGATCACGTACCGCGAGATCATGCAGACCAAGAGCCGCACGCAGGGGAACTACTGGCTCAAGGCGCTCCTGCCTGAAAACTTCGTGTTGATGAACAGCATCGACGCAGACAAGCGCGGCTTGAAAGACGGCGACCAGATCAAGATCAGTTCCGCCTCCAACCCTGCAGGCGAATGGGACTTTGGCAACGGTCACAAGCGTGATATAGTCGGCAAGGTCAAAGTCATCGAAGGCATGCGCCCGGGCGTGATCGCGTTCGCCCTCGGCTTCGGTCACTGGGCGTATGGCGCGCAGGACATCACCATCGACGGAACGACCATCGCCGGAGATGAACGCCGCTACGAAGGCATCCACGCCAACGCCGCCATGCGCACCGATCCCATCGTGACCAATACCTGCCTCTTCGATCCCGTCGGCGGATCGGCTGTGTTCTACGATACGCTGGTCAAGGTTGAAAAAGCGTAGAGTCGGTTATTGGTACACAGTTATCAGTAATCAGTGGGGATGAAGCGGATCGCTTCATCCCCACTGACAAAACGAAAGTGAGATTTCATGTTTCACCTTGGACAAACCGAATTGATCGTCATCCTTGTTGTTGTAATTCTATTGTTTGGCGTCGGGCGCATCGGCAAGATCGCCTCCGAACTTGGCTCCGGCATCCGTTCCTTCAAGGAAGGTTTGAACGGCGGGCAGGATGAGAATCAGTGATACAAGTCACTGTTTGAATCGTCGCAAATCCGATATAGTTTAGCCATCTCTCCGAAGCCTGTTTCCCTACACCAACCATGGCATGGGAACAGGACAGATCACCCTCGTGATCCAGGAGGCAATGGAAACATTGCCTTCCCCCCTCAACGTCCCGCGTTCTGCGGGATTTGGAAAGGAGACCGACTCTCGACTCATTTGAGGCTGTCTCTTTTCTACGAGGCAGCCTTTTTGTTTTGGAGTTAACGAATGAATATTCAACCCCTGCTCGAAAGATCCTCACGCGACCACTCCCATCTCTGCCCGCGTCAGATCCTCGGTGTGCGCATGGGACTATGCGGACTCAAGGCTTTGGGTTTATCCGCAAATCAGGAAAGCAAACGTCTGCTGGTCATCACCGAAACGGACGGCTGTTTCGCCGATGGCGTCACTGCCGCCACAAATTGCAGCATCGGTCACCGCACCCTGCGCGTCGAGGATTACGGTAAAGTCGCGGCGGTCTTTGTGGATGTGAAAACAGGTTACGCTCTCCGCGTTGCGCCCGTGGTGAATATTCGTCAAAAAGCTTATGCTTATGCTCCTGATGAACCGCGTCATTACTTCGCACAGATGCAAGCCTATCAGGTCATGCCCGATGACGAGATGTTCACCGTCACGCCCGTCATGCTGAACACCCCCATCGAAGCCATCGTCTCGCGCCCCGGCGTCCGCGCTGACTGTGATGTATGCGGGGAGGAGATCATCAATGAGCGTGGGATCCACCACGAAGGTCTCACCCTTTGCCGCGCCTGCGCGGGGCGAGCCTACTACGCACCATTTCTCCCCGCCGCCGAACCACTCATCACTACCCCTTAACGCTGAGCCGCCGAGACACCGAAACACCGAAACACTGAAACACCGAATATATGACCAACCACCTCCTCTTCCTCCTCGTCTTCCTCGTCGCCGTTCTCTACTCCAGCGCAGGCTTTGGCGGCGCCTCGGGCTACCTGCTCTCGATGAGTTTCTTCGGCATCCCCGCCAACGTCATGTCCAGCACGGCGTTAGTGTTGAATATCTTCGTCTCGACGATTTCGTTCACAAATTATTTCCGCGCGGGGCACTTCCGCTCCAAACTGCTCATTCCCTTTTTGCTGACCTCCATCCCTGCCGCGTTTCTCGGCGGGACCTTCAAACTGACCGAGCAAACCTACTTCACCCTGCTCTACGCCGTTCTCACCTACCTCGCCCTGCGCATGACCTTCTTCCCCGTTATCTCAGATAAAAAGGATTGGACGCCGCGTCCCGTCCTGCTTTGGGCGGCGCTCGTCAGCGGCGCGGTCATCGGCCTGCTCTCTGGAATGATCGGTATCGGCGGCGGGATTTTCCTCTCCCCTCTCATCATCCTTTTGGGCTGGGGCAACTCGAAACAAGCCGCTGCTTCCGCGGGCGCGTTCATCGCCATCAACTCCATCAGCGGTTTGGTCGGACGTGTCACCAGCGGAACATTCTCCCTCGGCGAATTTGGAATCCCGCTGCTGGTCGTGGGGGGGATCGGCGCGTTGATTGGCGGGCGGCTTGGCGCGGTCAAGTTTTCGGGCGCAAACGTCCGCCGCGCGTTGGGAGTCATCCTCGTCATTGCCGTTGGAACGTATTGGTTTAATTTCCTATGAAATTCATTGATCCTTTCGGACGCGCCATCACCTACCTCCGCATCTCGCTCACGGACCGCTGTAATTTGCGCTGTGTGTACTGCATGCCGAAAGAGGGACTGCAATGGCAGCCGCGCGCGGACCAACTGTCAGCGGAGGAAATTGCTCGGGTTGTTGAAACAGCCGCACAGGGCGGAGTGAAGCGGGTGCGTCTGACGGGCGGCGAGCCTCTCGTGCATCCGCAGGTCGTCGAGATCGTGCGCCGCATCGCCTCCATCCCCGAAATCGAAGAAGTGAGCCTCACCACGAATGCCATGCTGCTGGAGCGTCTCGCCCAGCCGCTTGCCGACGCGGGACTCAAGCGCGTCAATATCAGTCTCGATTCTTTGGACGCTGACAAATTCAAGCGGATCACGCGCGGCGGGGACATCCACCGCGTCTGGAGGGGAATCGCCGCCGCCGAACGTGCGGGTCTCGCGCCGCTCAAGCTGAATACCGTTATCGTGCGCGGCCTCAACGCCGACGAGTTGCCCGCCCTCGCGCATCTGACGCTGGAGAATCCCTGGCACGTGCGCTTCATCGAAGTCATGCCCATCGGCAACGCGCAGGACTGGGGCGAAGGCTTCCCCGCGCCCGCGGACCGCTACGTCTCCGTCCACGAAATGCGCGCCCACCTTTCAACCTTCAACCTTGAACCTGCAACCTCCCCGCAAGGCAACGGTCCCGCCCGCACGTATCGCATCCCTGGCGCGCTCGGCACGATTGGATTCATCTCCCCGCTCGGCGAACACTTCTGCCAGAACTGCAACCGCCTGCGCCTGACATCGGATGGGAAGTTGCGTTCCTGCTTGGTAATCCCGAATGAAGTCTCATTGCGCGACGCGGTGCGAAGCGGAAAGGCTTTGGAATCGTTTTTCGAGCAAGCCATCGCGCAAAAGCCCGAACGTCACGACATGCTCGTCGCCGTGCCAGCAGGTTCGCGGCGCGGCATGAGCCAAATTGGGGGATGATTCCCCTCTCCCTGCGGAGGTCCAAGTGCCGTTTCGCAAAAGGACAGGGTGAGGAAAGTTCGGTGATATTCATCACTGGACATTTTTTATCCGATTTGCTACATTCACAGAAGAAAAGAATCGCCATGAAGAAATTATTCTTTCTGTTTTCTGTCATACTGTTGGTATCCTGCTCTCCCATACCCCAAACCGAAATCGCCGGGCACGTGGATTTGAACGATCTCCAGCCTCTGCCCACGCCCGAGGGCTACGAAGCCGTCCCGTTGCGCGTGGCGGTGGCGGCGGTCATCTCGCCCAAAGGGACAGTCGAATCCTATTCGCCGTTTTTGGATTATCTTGAAACAAAACTCAACCGTCCCGTTGAACTCGTACAGAGGCGCACCTATCTCGAAGTCAATGACCTGATCGAACACGGCGAAGTGGACATCGCCTTTGTCTGCACCAGCGCTTATATTCAAGGTCACGATACCTTCGGCATGGAGTTGCTTGCCGCTCCGCAGGTCAATGGGAAGACGGTTTATAACTCGGTATTGATCGTGCCTACTTCCAGTAAAGCAAGTAGCATGTCAGATATGCGCGGCAAGGTCTTTGCATTTACCGACCCGATCTCACTCAGCGGGCGGGTGTACCCCACCTATCTTGTGCATGAACTTGGCTTCACTCCTGAAGAATTTTTTGCCCGCACGTTCTTCACTTACAGCCACGATGAAGCCATTCGCGCAGTGGCAAGCGGCGTGGCGGATGGAGCCGCTGTGGACTCGCTCGTCTATGAATATGCCCTCGCGCGCGATCCTACGCTTGCCGATAAACTTCGCATCATTCATCGTTCGCCAGATTTTGGGATCCCTCCGGTGGTCATCAGTCCACTTACGCGCCCGCAGGTAAAAGCGGATATTCAAAACCTCCTGCTTGGTATGTCGAATGACCCAAACACAAAAGACGCGCTGGCGTCCATCGGCGTGGAAAGGTTTGTGTTGATTGACGACGGGGCTTACGACGGCGTGCGCAAACTGCTCGGCATGATCCCCATCCCGGAAACTCCATGAATATGCAAAGAATCTCCCAGCGCATTTGGGATATTGTCGGCGGGGTCAGCGTCCGTACAAAAATACTTGGAATCGTGCTGGGGTTTATCATCCTAATGGGATTGGGAGTTACCATCCAGGCGCGCTATGCCTTGACTGCAACCATGAACGCCCAATTGGAAGAACAAAGCGTCTCCGCCGCGCGCGACCTTGCCGCCCGCGCCGCCGACCCGATCCTGCTCAACGACCTGCTTGCCTTGCATGACCTCCTCAAGGAAACCATCGCCAACAATCCCAATATCCGTTACGCCTTTATCGTCGATAATCGCGGACAGATCATCGCGCATACGTTTGAGGGCGGCTTTCCGCTTGATCTGATTTCCTTCAATTCAGCGCAAACTGGCGAACATCATCACACCGCCTTGATTCAGACCGACGAGGGACTGGTATGGGATACGGCTGTTCCCATTCTGGATGGAAAAGTCGGCGCGGCTCGCGTCGGACTTTCGGATGCTTCCGTCCGAGCCGCCGTCTCCACACTGACGGCTCAACTCATCTTAACCATCGTATTGGTTTCCATGACAGGGGTGCTGGTGG
Organism: Chloroflexota bacterium; assembly: GCA_040753755.1. Classification (GTDB taxonomy): domain Bacteria; phylum Chloroflexota; class Anaerolineae; order Anaerolineales; family Villigracilaceae; genus Defluviilinea. The sequence goes on along the minus strand of JBFMDB010000017.1, from coordinate 3,654 downwards.
CGGTGTTTCTGACCTGGATACTCACCCGTCCGATCATTTCACTGGCGCAAGCCACACAAGCCGTGGCAAAAGGCAGCTTCTCGCCGCGTGTCCCGCGCTGGGCAAACGACGAGATCGGCGATCTTGCCGATGCCTTCAACGCCATGACGGAAGAACTGGCGCGTACCGACGAACTCCGCAGGGAGCGGGAGTTCTTGAGGCGGCAATTGTTGGAGAAGGTGATTTCTACACAAGAGGACGAACGCCGCCGGATCGCACGCGAATTGCACGACTCAACCTCGCAAAACTTAACCTCCCTCATAGTCGGCTTGCGCGTCATGGAAACTAACTGCGCCCAATGTCCATCCATTTCCAAAGCCGCTGATTTACGGGAGGTGGCATCCAAGACATTGGATGAAGTGCATGACCTGTCCATGCGATTACGCCCGCGTGTGTTGGATGATTTGGGACTTTCCGCCGCGCTCGAAAGGTTGGTATCGGAATGGCAGGCTCGCCATAAGATCCCTGTGGACGTTGCGATCCAATTGGGAGAGCGCCTCCCCGGCGATGTTGAGACCGCCATATACCGCATCATACAGGAAACCCTTACCAACATCGCCCGTCATGCGCAGGCAAAATCCGCCAGCATTCTTGTGGAACGGCATGGCGACATGGTGCGCGCTATCGTGGAGGATGATGGCATCGGGTTTGATAGCAGGGCAAATCATAGCGAACGCCATCTCGGTTTGTTGGGAATGCGCGAGCGGGCTGAATTACTACATGGGTCAGTAACAATCGAATCTTCGCTTGAGCGCGGAACCAGCATATTCATCGAAATCCCGCTCCGCGCCTCTCTCCTTGCAGGAGAAGGGCTGGAGGTGAGGTCATGACGACGCGCGTTCTCCTTGCAGACGATCACGCTGTTTTGCGAACGGGTCTACGGCTGCTGCTCGAAGGGCAAAACGAATTTGAAGTTGTGGCGGAGGCATCCACAGGGTCTGAGGCGCTATCACTGGCAGAAAAATTACAGCCCGATCTCATCCTGCTCGATCTCAGTATGCCCGGCATGGACGGCATGGATGTATTACCCACCATGCGAAAGTTGGTACCCTCCACAAAAATCCTGATTCTCACCATGCACGATGATTCTCAATATTTACGTCAAGCGTTGAAGCATGGGGCAAGTGGATATGTTCTGAAAAAAGCGGCGGATGCCGAATTGATCTCAGCAATTCGGTCAGTCCTACGGGGCGAGATGTATGTTCATCCTTCCATGACAAGAGTGCTATTGGAAGACATCCTGCCTGATGCAAAATCATCCAGAACAGACCTGACCTGGGCAAGCCTGAGCGAACGAGAGCAAGAAGTACTAAAAATGGTGGCGCTCGGTCATACCAGCGCGGAAATTGCCGAACAACTCAACCTGAGCGCCAAAACCGTGGAAACCTATCGGGCGAGGGGAATGGAAAAACTCGGGTTACGGACAAGGGCAGCGTTGGTGAAATTTGTATTACAAGAAGGCTTGATGAAGACAGAATAAGAGTATCGGTGGGGCACCCGGTCTGTGGTCATTGAACAACAATGACACACGCCTTCAAAAGAGTCAGCTGTAACCGCGTAAAGCAGAATACCATCCCGCTCGATAGTTCTCGAAATTCTTCGCCTTATCAGGTTTCGGATCGGGTGAAATTTAATTTTTTGGAACTCTCACGAGTATACTTAGCGCATGGCGTCCCCGGCATCCGTCCTCAAGCAAACGTTCGGATACGATTCGTTCCGTCCGCTGCAACGTGAAGTGATCGAAAACATCTTGGCGCGGCACGATACGCTTGCCATCATGCCGACGGGCGGAGGCAAATCGTTGTGTTATCAAATCCCATCATTATTATTCGAAGGACTCACCGTAGTCGTATCGCCGCTCATTTCGTTGATGAAAGATCAGGTGGAGCAACTGCGCGCCTTCGGTGTCCCATCGTTGTTCATCAACAGCACGCTCGCGCCGCAGGAATATCAGGAAAACATGGAATACGTACGGCGCGGCGAAGTGAAACTGCTCTACGTCGCGCCTGAAACGCTCCTCACACAACGCATCCTCTCGCTTCTCGATTCGGTTCAGGTCGATTGCCTCACCATCGACGAGGCGCACTGCATTTCGGAATGGGGGCACGACTTTCGCCCCGAGTATCGTCAATTAGTGGAAGTGCGCAAACGCTACCCGCGAGCGGTTTGTCTCGCGCTCACCGCCACAGCCACGTCGCGCGTGCGGCAGGATATTCGCCATACGCTCAAGTTCTCGACCACCAATGAATTCGTCGCCAGTTTTAACCGCGAGAATCTCTACATCGAAGTCGTTCGCAAACGCGAGCCGATCGGTCAGGTGATCGAACGGCTCGATCGCTACAAAGATCAATCGGGGATCATCTATTGTTTCTCGCGCAAGCAGGTAGACGAACTCGCCGCATATCTCGCCTCAAAAAATTATTCCGCACGCCCGTATCATGCCGGGCTGGAAGATACGGAGCGAAAACGAAATCAGGAGGCGTTCATCCGCGACGACGCGCAGATCATTGTCGCCACCATCGCATTCGGCATGGGCATCAACAAGCCCAATGTACGCTTCGTCATTCACTTCGATCTGCCCAAGAGCATTGAAAGTTATTATCAGGAGATCGGACGCGCCGGGCGCGACGGTCTGCCCGCGTATTGCACCTTGCTCTACAGTTATGCGGATGTCGCCAAGATCAACTATTTTATTGACCAGAAAGAGGGCGGCGAAAAGCGCGTTGCGATTCAGCATTTGGATGCGATCGTGCGTTTCGCCGAGGATGAACAGACGTGCCGCCGCAAGCCGCTTCTCAACTACTTCGGCGAATCATACGACGCCGATAACTGCTCCAACTGCGACAACTGCACCTCCGCCCCAACCCCGCTGACTGACATCACGGTCTTCGCGCAGAAGTTCCTCTCCTGCGTCAAACGCGCGGATGAGAAATTCGGCGCGGCGCACATCGTGGATATTCTGCTCGGCTCGAAAAACGAGAAGGTCCTGCGTTGGGAGCACGACAAACTCTCCACGTACGGCATCGGCGGAGAATTGACGAAAAAGCAATGGATGCATATCGCGCGTCAATTGCTATCGATGGGATACCTCAAACAGGAGGGTGAATTTCACACGCTGAGTCTCACCGCCAAAGCGTTGGAGGCGTTGAAGAAAAGAGAACCAATTTTCGGCGTTGTGCAGGAAGCGGAGCGTGTCCGCGTCAAAGGAAAGAAGCGGGAAGTCGAATACAATCACGCGTTGTTTGCGATCCTTCGTCAGAAGCGAAAGGAAATGGCGGATGAGGCTGGAGTTCCGCCGTATGTCATTTTCTCCGATAGAACGCTGACGGAAATGGCGGCGTATTATCCGCAGTCACATGAGAGCTTGCTGAAGATTTCAGGCGTAGGGCGGGCGAAGTTGAGTCAATATGGCGATGCATTTTTGAATGTGATCAAAGAATATTGCGTGAAGCATGGAATTGAGGAACGTACTCAACTCCCCCTCACCCCTAAGAGAGTGTTTTAAAAGTGGTCGAGTAAGATTGGAGAATGACCAAATTCAACCAAACCTACCCGACCGACCTGAAGTATACCGAATGGCAACAGATTGCGGAGTTTTTTCCAAGTTTCCAAATG
>JBFMDB010000016.1:0-94972 GCA_040753755.1 Chloroflexota bacterium | reverse complement strand
CGGGTAGTTTGATCGAACGCTTGTTGCCAAAACATATTCATGCTGTCACTGCTCGTGGTTTTGAACTCAAGGTCGCTCTCTTTGTCTTAGCTGCTTCCTTCAACTCCTTCTAGGTAGCAACTTGGGTTAAATAAATTATAGCAAACAAAAGAGTCGGGCAACACCTTCACCCGACTCAGCTTGTTTGCTTGTCAACCATCCCTACGGTTTTTCCAACCCATGCTCATTCAAAAACTTTTCATCTCCCAGAATATCCTTCGTCGCGCCATCCGCCACGATCAGACCTTCATCCATCACGATGGTGCGCGGGAACAGTTCCTCGACCAGCCTCATGTCGTGTGTTGAAACCAGCATCGTGATCGGCAGATCGCGCAGTAAATTGATCAACGTCCGGCGGGCGCGCGGATCGAGTCCAGCGGAGGGTTCGTCGAGAATCAAAATGCTCGGGTTCATCGAAAGCACGGTGGCGATCGCGATCCGTTTTTTCTCACCCACGCTCAAGTGGTGCGACAGACGTTCACGATACGAAGTCATCCGCACGGCTTCGAGTGCGGCGTCCACGCGCTTGAAAACTTCATCTTCAGGCAAACTCATGTGAAGCGGACCGAAAGCCACATCTTCGAACACGGTCGGTGAAAAAAGTTGATCGTCGGGGTTTTGAAAAACGAGCCCAACCATAGCGCGAATGACCGGCAGATTGTCACGCGTGAGGCGCATGTCACCGATCTCGATCTCGCCGCGCCCGGTCAAAATCCCGTTGAGTTGCAGCATCAATGTCGACTTCCCCGCGCCGTTCGGTCCCACCAGCGCGACCTTGTCGCCTTTGCACAACTTAAATGAAACGCCGCGCAACGCCACATGCCCATCGTGATACGCGAAGTGCAAGTCTCGCACAGAAACAATGTCGGTCACGGCATTCTCCCGACAACTTGCATCACCAATAGACAAACGATCGAGGCTGTACCGATCAGCCAATCGCTTGTGTGAAAATGATGCGGATGGATGGTCATCAATTCGCCTTTATACCCGCGCGAAAGCATCGCGTTATAGACGCGGTCACTGCGCTCATAACTTCGTAAAAACAACTGTCCCGCCATGTGACCTGCGACACGCGCCCGCCATGCCACGCTTCCCCCTCCCCTTTTGCCTGCCGCGGCAGCGGAACGCGCTTCCCGCGCCCGGAGGAGGCGCATCACTTCGTCTGCCAGTACGAAAAGATAACGATAAAGAAACGAAATGATCACCGTAAGCACCGCCGGCACACGCAAATGCCTGAGGGCGTGGACGATCTTCGGGAACTCCGTCACCGCCACGAGCAGGATCGCCATCTGCACCGACAGCCACGAGCGAACGACGATGCTGACGAAACGCAGAAAGCCCGCGTCGGTGATCGTGAAATCCCACATCAGAAATTGAAACGATGTGACGGGCGTGCCCGGCATGGAAAATAAAACTGTGATCGCGGCGAGCGCGAACGGCAAAGCGATGAACGAACGACGGAAGGTGAAGCCGACTCCCAGCCCTGAAAAAACGTTTCCTGTCAAAATAAAAATCCAAGCCAGGATGAAGGCGGTCCATGCGCCGTCGGGGAGCAACGCGTTCGAGAGGATGAACCCGATCGTCACCACAACCTTGATGCGAGGGTCAAGGCTGTGGATGAAACTGTGTCCGTGATGGTAGCGGTCGAACGCGTCGGAATGCATGGCGATTAACGATTTTTAATTTACGATTTACGATTTTCGATTGACGATTGGCGATCGATCGGCGGATCGTGACTTTTTTTGAAGGAACCGGCCCGCAACGATCGCAATACCCAAAACGACCAGCGCGCCGAACACACCTGCCACAATTTTTGCCGTAGACGTGTTTTCCAAAAAGGGAATTGAATAACCTGCGAGTGGTCCTGAATTTGACCGAGCTGAGTCGAGGAAGCCCAAATCTTCTGCTACGCGGTTGAGTCCGTCAGGATCTATGGAAGCCAGGGGTGAAAGCAAAACAACCGCGAGAGAGATCAACACACCGGCAACCACCCATCCCCGTCCGCCTTGCGCCGAGGCGGAGGTGTCATCCAACAAATCGGGACGGGTTTGCAAAATGAACGCCAACGCAGCGACAGTGATCAACGCTTCGCCAATCCCGATCAACGCATGGACGCCCAGCATGGCGAGCGTCACGGTTTGCAGGTTGCTCGTTCCGCTCAACCATAGCTGAAGTGCAGTGGCGAGCGCGCCCGCCATCACAGAAAGCCACGCGGCGATTCCCGCAAACACAAGTTTTATCCTGCGGCTCGAACTCGAAACGCCGCGATATAGCCCGTATCCAATAGCGGCTGTGATCAATCCCATGTTCAAGATGTTCGCACCCATCACAAGCAAGCCGCCGTCTTGAAACAATAACGCCTGCACAGCAATGACCGCAGTCATCACAAGCATCCCTGCCCATGGACCGAGCACGATCGCCGCGAGCGCGCCGCCCAATAAATGACCAGAGGTGCCACCCGCGACCGGGAAGTTCAGCATCTGCGCGGCAAAGATGAACGCCGCCATGATTCCCATCAGAGGGACTTGTTTTTCGCCGAGTGCTTTATTCGTGCGCGAGACAGCTATCGCCAGAGTCACAAAAGTGATCACCCAGCAAATCAATGAAACGACCAAGGATAAAAATCCATCTGGGATGTGAAGGGGAGCCGGTGAGTAATGCATTTCAACTTCCTTTTCTAGGCTTTTTGACAATTCGGGCACACACCGAAGAAGGTGACGTGGCTGTCGATCCGCGCGTATCCGCTGGTCGACTCCATTCTGCCGTATAAATTTTCCAGCAATTGATGGTCGACCTCGACTTCATTTCCGCAAACCCGGCAGGCAATGTGATGATGATCGGTTTGCGCGAGTTCGTATTGCAGACGACCCTTCCCCGTCCGAGCAGGACGCGCGAGTCCATTTTTAGCGAGGAAGTCTAAAGTGCGATAGACCGTGGGTTCAGTCAGCCGGGGGAAATCCTTCTTGGCTTTTTTATACACGTCTCGCGGGGATAGATGCTTGTCCGAATGGCGCAAAACATGGAGAATCGCCATGCGTTGAGGAGTGATGCGGTAACCGAGTGAGCGAAGTTGTGGAACGTATTCCGTAGCACAAGACATAAAAATTCCTTATTGCAAGTTTTTACAATAACTATGCCTTAAAGATGCGGGATATTTGTGAATCTTACAGAGGCTCGCTGGCATATGACGGGATTTGATTATTTGTCTAGGTGACTTGATTTTCCCTCCCAACTGTGCTATCTATGAGAAAATTTTTCCGAGGTTTGAATGCACCGAGAACGAGTTTCAGAGAACGTGTATTGGTTTCAAAGCGAAGTGTACGCACAAGTGACGGCAGGAGTGGTGGCGGGTCCGCAATGGGCAGTGGCGATCGATACACTGGCATTACCGGACGAAACGCTGAGCATCCGTGAATTCATCGAACACGAACTGAACGTGCCGGTCCGCTATGTGATCAACACCCACTACCACGCCGACCATTCGTGGGGGAACTGTTTTTTTCCGGGCGCCACCGTCATTGCCCACGCGCGTTGCCGCGATCTGCTCGAAGAGCGCGGGATCCCTTCGCTCGAACAGGCAAGGAAACAAAACCCCGCATTGAAACAGGTGAAAATCATCCTCCCTCACATGACCTTTGCCGAAGGGGAGATCACGTTACGCGTGGGGAAAAAGAACCTCATTATCTCGACGACCCCCGGTCATAGCGACGATGGGATCGCGGTTCTTGTGGAAGAAGACCGCATCCTGTTCGCCGGGGATTCCTTTATGCCCCTCCCTTACGTCGTGGATGGCGATCTCGACGATATCGCCGCATCGATCAAGCGCATCGGGCGCATGGGATTGGAAAACATCGTGCAAGGGCACGGCGACGTGATTCTGCGCGGCGAAATCGATGCGGCTGTGAGAGAAAACCTCAACTACCTCGCCGCAATCCGCAAATTTGTCAAGTCTGCCGCCAAACGGAAGAATGCTGAAGAGTTGATCGAGCAGATCAACATCGAAGATTGCGGTAAAAGCCGCGTCTATCTTGGAGGCTTGGCAGAAACGCTTCATCGCCGCAATCTGCAGGCTTTGCTCCAGCAGATGAGTTGACGGAAAAAAGCATCTAGTTCGCAGCCCGCTTTCCGATCACGCCGCTTTGTGACAATTCATCGAGTTCCTCCGCGCTGAGGATTTCACCCAGCACCTCGTGTGTATGCGCTCCCAATCCCGGCACAGGACGCGCCTCGGCGCTTCCATACGCAAAGGGGGAGTTGAGTCCGACCGGGCGGCCTTTATCCATTCGTACAAATCCGCGCGCTCTCACCTGCGGATGCGCCAGCGCCTCCTCAAATGAAAGTACCGGCTCTACACACCCGTCGCTCCCGGAAAATGCCTCAAGCCAATTTGCAAGCGTCTGCCCTTTGAAAATCGCCGCCACTTCATCTTTGATAGCACGGTCGAATTGACGCGGCAACAAATCGTTCCGACCGGTCACTTTGCAGAAATCACCCCAAAACGCGGGCTCGAGCGCGCCTAATGAAATATATTTCCCATCGGCGGTTTCATACACGTTGTAGCACGCCAACCCTCCCTGCAAAGGCAGCGTACCGCCGGTGACTGGAATACCGCTGAAAAATGCCGCGCCTGCCATGGGCATCATCCACGAAAGGATGCCGTCGAGCAATGCCACATCGAGAAACGCGCCCTCTCCGCGTTCTTGCCTGCCGATGATCGCGCCCAAAATCGAAATGCCCGCCAGCATCGCGCCGCTCAGGTCGGCAACCGTTAAACCATACACATGCGGCGCCCCCCCTTCAAGCGCATTCAACGATAAAGCCCCGCTGAGCGCCGAGTAATTCAGGTCGTGCCCCGCACGCTTGCTCATCGGTCCATTTTGCCCATACCCCGACAGCGCGCAATAAATCAGGTCCGGTTTAATAACACGCAAGGTTTCAAAATCTATTTTCATGCGCTCCGCGGCGCTGGGGCGAAAACTTTCGATGATCACGTCTGCTGTCGCAACAAGTTTTAGAAACACGTCCCGCCCGCGCGGATTGCGATAATTGATCGAGATACTTTTCTTTCCCTGATTGATCATCTCGAACAAACCGCCCAAGCCCATTTCGGGAGGAGTCAGCCGCGCATAATCGCCTGCGATCGGCGTTTCCACTTTGATCACCTCAGCGCCCATATCCGCAAGCAATTGCGTGATGAATGGACCTGGTAAGAGTCGCGTGAGGTCAAGGATTCGGATTCCTTGCAAGGGTTGAGTCATGGTTCGCTCCACGTATTAAGATGAATTCCTTCGGTCGAATGCCGCCCTGATCGTCCCGGTTCACTTCGAGTCTTCGGTTCCCCCCACCCCTTCAGTATTCGCTTTCCGTGATCGCAACCACCCCGCCAAACTGATGCTGATCACGCGTTCGGTTCCCGCGAAGATCTTTTTAATGTTCGGGCGTAATGCCCAGATCAAAATTATCTCGGCAACCAATCCATAGAACACATTCACCCATGGCATGAGGTCCATCGAAGCGCGGAGAGCGAAGAGAACGATGATCGCCAATCCCACCGTGAGGGTTGCTACCGATGCCATCCCCAACGTGAATAAAACCAGCGCGCCTACCACGAACACAAACGGGAACGTCCACGCCCACAGACCCACCGCCCCACCGAGTGCGGGCATGGCGCCAGCCCCGCCGCGTAATCGCAAGCGGCCTTTCTCATCTCGTTCGGCAAGAAAGATGGAATAGTTATGCCCGAGGATCGCGGCAAGCCCAGCCATCACATGAATCACATTCCCATCCGGGCTGAGTGTGCGTGCGATCCAAACCGCAATAGTCGCCTTGATGACATCCAATAATGCTGTGGCGAACCCAACCCCGAACCCCGCCGCACGAAACGCGTTCGTGCCGCCGGTGCGCCCGCTTTCCACTTCACGCAGGTCTTTGCCGGTTGTGGCTTTCACGATCAACAGCCCCACTGGGATCGAACCCATCAAATAACCGATGATTACTGCGGTAATATCCAGCACGGTCTGCATAACTAATCCTCCGGGAGTGGTCTAGAGTAAAAAACACATAAACACATTCGACGTTGCTCTATTTGACCTCTTGCGAAAGTATTTTTGCCACACCGTTCGGCCCGCGAGCACGACGGTGCGAGACGGCAGAGAACACGAAGAAAATGAGTTTTTCTCAACGGTCTTAGTGGACTCTGTGGCTGAGCAAGATTAAGGTGTGCAAGAGGTCTATTCAACAATCTCAAGTGGCACTTCATGCGACCCGTCGTTTTCGAACCAAAACGCGCGCGCCTTCCAGCCGATTTTGTTGCGCGAAAGAATCACATGGATGACCTCGTACGCCGCCTCAGCGATATCTACAGGCGAGGCAGTTTCAGGTCCGGTGGGGTGCGAGTGGAAGATGCCGAGGAGGTCGAGGTGGTTGTCGTCCATCCATTGAAGGGCTTTGAGTTGCTCATACGGATCCATCACGAATCGCACCGGACTTTCTGCCTGATTCCGCACGGGAAAGATTTTCTCCACGCGTTCATTCTGCCCGGCAAGCAGTCCGCAGGCTTCGTTCGGAACGGCGTGTTCAACATGGTCTAGAATCTCACGCAATTGCGAATCGGTGAGCATTATCCTGTTTGATCTCATTTGAATACAATCGCGAGACCCCAGCACAACGCAGTGGCGAGGGCCGGTTCCAACATGGCGCGTCGAGCGGGCAAGTCTTCGTTCAAATTGATCGCGAGGTTTGTCAACCCATACAACGGACCGACCAGCATCAAACCAAATTGGATGGATGACAGGGGCCAGTAATGCAACCCCGCCGCCACCTGCACGCAAACGAACGCAATGCCGACGGACCACGCATATTCCCAACGATTCGACCGTAGAAACAAAACGCGCAGGCTCGCAAATCCAGCCGCTAAAAATAATGCGGGAAGCGTAAGGAACAGGCGCAGGTCGCCGTAGCGTAATGCCATGGCGAGTACAAAGAACAACGTGTACGAGATCGCAGTAAGACCGGCAAGCGCGGCGGCATAGTACCGTGCGCCGGGGTCCACCACGATATATTCTGCGAGGAACACCAGCAACAGAAAAATGCCGCTCAAAGCAAAACCTGACCACCACGCGTCGCCGTCTGGAAGGATCGAAAGCGTGACACTGACCACAAAGGTTGTGAGCGTGGGCAAGATCCACCATTGCAAGGTGGGTCTGCCGCTCAAATGGGGGTGCCCTCGCAACAACCAATCCATGCCGGTCGCGGTGAGACCCGCAGTAAGTATGCTCATTACAGTGGTGAGATTGAGCGGAAGGGACAGGAAAAAACCCGGAAGTTGAAATTCGAGGTTGAATTCCGGCGAACGCACAATGCGTGTGAGCGCCAGCGCCAGCAGGATTGTGGAAGTGAGCACGCCGATGCGGTCGGTATCGGGTAGTTGCTGTTGCTCGTCCATGGGTGCATTGTAACCCGTGCTTCATAAGCACGACAAGACAAAATCGGTATGGTAGAATCAATTGCTTATGAATGTGGAAAAACTTGAAAAAATCCCGCCACCGCCGGGGATCATCGGATCGCTGCGCGCGGGGTACGATGTTGTCTCCTCGCACGTTTGGCTGATCCTTCTACCCATCCTTTTCGATTCATTTTTATGGTTGGGGGCAAGGTTCAGCGTGGGCGAGATGTACTCCATTCTGGTTGCGGGATTCCTCGATGCACTCAAGACGCGTCCATTGCCTGCGGAAGAGGTGAAACTACTTACCGATTCGGTGGAAAGTTTCAGCCGATTCAACTGGCTGAGTTGGACCCGCACATTCCCGGTCGGGATTCCCAGCCTTGAAGCCTTCACCATACCGGCAAACGATGCGTTGCTAAACCCAATCGGTTTACGGGATGTTATCCAACTCGATTCGATCTGGAGTTTGCTGGGCTGGTCCGGGTTGTTGACCCTGATCGGATGGATCGGCGGGAGCATGTACTTCCGCTGGGTCTCCGTGGCGGTATTAGGCAAGGAAGAAGCGGGGATCGGCATCCTGCGGGCGATCTTTCAGACGATCATCATCTCGCTGGTGTGGATGATCTGTTTGCTGGTCGTATTGACACCCGTGATGTTGATCGTCGGTCTGGCGGGGCTGTTCAGCGCTACGCTGGCAAACGGTCTGCTCTTCGTGATCCTGCTTCTTTCGTATTGGCTGGTCGTTCCATTCTTCTTCATGCCGCACGGAATCTTCGCCCGCAAACAGAACGCCTTGTATTCGTTGTATTCCAGTGTGTGGTTGACGCGGTTCACGTTGCCCACAAGCGGATTGTTCGTCTTTACCGCCTTCCTGCTCACGCGCGGCTTGAACTTTTTATGGAGCGTACCGGAAAGCGACTCGTGGATGAGACTCGTCGGCATTTCGGGTCATGCATTCATCAGCACCACGTTGTTGGCGGCGAGCTTTGTTTATTATCGAGACATGAATGCCTGGCTGCAAACCGTATTCGCACAGTTGCAACCGAAACAAGGCGCACCGACCCAAGAAGCGTAATTATTTCATCGTAGAAATTTGGTTAACATTTTTCGGAGGTTGTAGTGGCAAAGAAAAAAGACACAGGATATGACGTAGGGTCTATCCAGGCACTGGAAGGCATCGAGCATGTGCGCAAGCGCCCCGGCATGTACGTGGGCGGTACAGATATCAAAGCCTTGCATCATCTCGTCTATGAAGTGGTGGATAACGCCATCGACGAAGCGCTGGCTGGTTTTTGCACGTCGATCAACATCACGATACATTCCGACAGCAGTGTGACCGTGGAGGATAACGGACGCGGCATCCCGGTGGGACCGCATCCCTCCAAAAAGGATGCGAAGGGCAAACCGATGGAAACCGTGGACGTGGTGATGACGGTCATCGGTGCGGGCGGCAAATTCGGCGGCGGCGGATACAAAGTCTCAGGCGGTTTGCACGGCGTGGGCGTGAGCGCGGTGAACGCGCTCTCCGAATGGATGATTACCGAGGTGAAGCGCGACGGCAAGTTGTGGCGTCAGGAATACAAGCGCGGCGTGCCGCAAGGCGCGATCAAGCAGATCGGCAAAGCTGGGAAAGACGAAAGCGGCACCAAACAATCATTCAAGTTCGATAAACAGATCTTCACCGAGGATATTGATTATCGCTTCGATACCCTCGTACAGCGATTCCGCGAAATGGCGTTCGTCACGCGCGGCGTGACCATCAAATTCGTGGACGAGCGCAACGACCGTGAGATGACGTTCTACTTCGAGGGCGGCATCACTTCGTTCGTCAGATATTTGAATCGCAACCGCGAGAACCTTCACCCGGTGGTCTATGTGGAAAAAGAGATCGAGGGTGTCGGTGTTGAAGCGGCAATTCAATACACGGATGCGTACACCGAGTCGGTGTATTCGTTTGCCAACACGATCAACACGATTGATGGAGGCACACACCTGACCGGTCTGCGCTCCTCGTTGACACGCGTGATCAACGACTACGCGCGCAAGAGCGGCTTGCTCAAGGACTCCGACCCGAACTTCTCCGGCGACGACACGCGCGAAGGGTTGACCGCCATCGTTTCGGTCAAGCATCCGGGTCCGCAGTTCGAATCGCAGACCAAGGTCAAGTTGATGAACCCCGAAGTGCAGACGTACGTCACGCAGGTGGTGGGTGATGCGTTCGGCACGTTCCTCGAGGAGAATCCGCAGGCGGCGAAGGCGATCGTTGCCAAGTGTCTCACTTCCGCGCGGGCGCGTGATGCGGCGCGCAAGGCGCGCGATCTCGTCATCCGCAAGTCCGCGCTCGAGTCGCTGACCCTGCCCGGCAAACTCGCGGACTGCTCCGAACGCGACTCGTCGAAGACCGAACTCTACATCGTAGAAGGTGATTCCGCAGGCGGATCAGCCAAACAGGGGCGTGACCGGCACTTTCAAGCCATCCTGCCATTGCGCGGCAAAATCATGAACACCGAGCGCGCCCGCTTGGATAAAATCCTATCGAGCAACGAGATCAAGGCGTTGATCTCCGCGCTGGGTACCGGCATCGGCGACAACTTCGACCTCGAAGGTCTGCGCTATGGACGCGTGATCATCATGACCGACGCCGACGTGGACGGGAGTCACATCCGTACGTTGTTACTCACCTTCTTCTTCCGCTATATGCCGAAGTTGATCGAAGATGGACATTTGTACATTGCGCAACCTCCCCTCTATCGCATCGCGTACAAGAATCAAGTGAAATATGCCTACACCGACAAAGAAAAGGATAAGATCATCAAGGAGGTCGGTGAGAAGGCAAGCCTCCAGCGCTACAAAGGTCTCGGCGAAATGAACCCGGCGCAATTGTGGGAAACGACAATGAACCCCGAGAACCGCACTCTGCTCCTCGTTACCATAGAAGACGCGGCAGAATCAGACCGCACGTTCGATATGCTGATGGGCGACGCGGTGGACCCCCGCCGCAAGTTCATCCAAACCCACGCGAAGGCGGTTAGAAATTTGGATATTTAAGGCGCATCGTCCCGAAGGTTCTTCAACCTTCGGGACGATTTTACAAGCCTTCCTTCTTTGTTATGAAAGTAGCATAGATTCGGGGAGTAGGTGGAGTAAAATTTCATACACGCACCAGCAGCCGGTATGAACACCTCTATAAATGTAAACACCGTCGTCAGCAGAACCCTCCAAACGCTTGTACTTTTGTATCAGGGCGTCGCGGTGGTGGTTTTTGGACTCTCAATTTACTTCGGGTTGGGTTGGTTGAACCAGCCGTTCCCCGGAGGGTTTTTCGAGCACACGCTGGTGCTCAACAATTCGGATACCATCGTGCCCGGCGAAAACTGGGAATTGTATCGTCAGGGATTCTCGCTCGGCGACCAGTTGATTTCAGTAAACGGACAAGCGGTTTCAAACGCGGCGGATGTAAATAACGCGCTCGCATCTTTGCAAGTGGGTCAAACGGTTTCCCTTGTTCTCAACGACCCCAATGAGGGTCTCAAAACAACCGACGTTACACTGATCGCCTTCCCGGCAGAGGATCGTTTTGCCTATTTCATCCTCCCGATAGTGATCGGGGCGGTATTCATTCTCGTTGGCTTATGGATCTTTGGATTCCGCCGTACGGAACCGGCAGGACGCGCCTTTTCGGTCCTCGCCTCGTCACTGGGAATTGCGATCGGCACGCTGTTCAACCTTTACACCACACATCAATTCACCCACCTGTGGACGTTCGCCGTCGCGCTGGCTGGCGGCGCATTGATCGACCTCGCGCTGGTTTTCCCGCAGGAGGCGCGCGCGGTGATCGGTCGCTCGTATCTGAGGTATAGCGGATTTGCCGTTGCCGTACTCCTTGCGATCAACGCGTTCGGCACACTCTTCAACCTCGAACGCCCCACAGACTACATCCGCGCCTGGCAATACATTTATATCTTCACCGGCTTATCAGCATTATTTTATTTCTCTATTCTCTTCTTTCGGGGATCTCGATCCAACTCACCTGTTGTAAAAAGTCAGGCACGCACGATCCTGTTCGGGTCGCTGATCGGATTCGGTCCCATCACAGTTTGGTTACTATTTGCATCACTGGATATTTTCCCGCCGTTCAATCCATACCTGCTTCTATTCCTGATCGCCTTCCCCATCGCCAACGGATTCGTGATCCTGCGCTACCGCCTCGTCCGCACGGATTACTGGCTGCGGCAGGGGATCGTCTACTCCATTTTGACCGGGCTCGTCATTGCGGTCTATGGATTAATGGTCAGCGGGCTGGGATTGCTCTTCGCAGAGGCGATGCCATCGGATAATCCCTTCCTGATCGGGGCGTTGGTGTTCCTCGTCGCCGTATTCCTCGACCCATTGCGAACGCGACTACAAGCCTTTGTGGATGGCACGTTCTTCCGCGGCTCGCGCGCCTACGAAGAACGCCTGCGCACCTTCAGCCACGATCTCACCAGCGCGCTGGATATGAGCTCCATTGGGCGCGCGCTCAGGCAACACATCGCCAACAGTCTCGTGCCAGATCGACTTCACATCTACACATACGACACCTTGAACGACCAATACTCAGCGCTACCGGATGAGAACGGGAGACCCACAAGCGACATCCGCTTTAGCTCGAACAGCCCGCTCGTTCGGTATTTTCAACAGGAAAAAATTCCGCTCTATCTCGATTCGATCAACCCGCCCGCCAGTTTCAAAAGCGACGAGGCGCGCATCTCCCTGCTTGCTGCGCGTCTATTCGTTGCGCTGCCGGGCGAAGACAAACCCGTCGGTTGGATGGCGTTGGGCGCGCCGCTCTCCGGCAACCCGTATGTTCCCCGCGACCTCGATTTTCTCGAAAACCTTGCCGATCAGGCTTCGGTTGCCATCTCGCGCGTGCAAACCGTGCTCGACCTCGAACGCCGCGTGCAGGAGATGAACGCGTTGACGCGCGTGTCGCAAGGCGTGAATATCACCCTGACCTTCGACGATGTGTTGGAGTTGATCTTCGCACAGGCGTCGCAGATCATCCCTTCCACCCATTTTCACATCACGTTGTATAGCAAAGCCGCAAACTATTTCTACTATGGCTTTTGCGTGGACGACCGCGAACGCACTCCCAGCCGCGAGAACAAACCGCTCCCAGCGAGTTTCGGGCTTGGGCAGGAGATCATCCGCAAAGGACGCACCATCCTCACGCAGGATTACATCCGCGAATGTCAGGCGCGCAACATCACACCCTCCTCACCGGGCATCTACGCGTGGATGGGTGTGCCGCTCAACGCCGGCGCCGAAACCATCGGCGCGTTGAGCGTCGGCAGCCGCGACGCCTCGGTCACGTATACGCGCGCCCAACTCGACCTCCTGCAAGCTATTGCCGACCAAACCGTCGGCGCGATCGTGAAAGCGCGCTTGCTGGAGGAAACCCAACAACGCGCGCATCAACTCACCACGTTGAACGAGATCACGCGGCAACTTACCTCCACGCTCGAACAGGAGCCGCTGCTTCAATACATCCTCGAGAACTCGGTCAACATTTTGAACTGCGAAGCCGGGACGTTGTTCATGATGGACGAACAGACCGGCGAAATGGAATTCCGCGTCACGGTCGGACCGGTGGCTGGCAACCTGCTCGGACAGCGCGTCCCTGCCGGGACGGGGATCGTCGGGCGCGCCGCGCAAACCCGCGCACCGGTCATCGAAAACGATGGACAGCGTTCCTCCGTGCGCTTCGATGCCGCCGATAAACAAACCGGCTTCGTCTCGCGTTCCCTGCTTGCCGTGCCGATGCAGATCAAAGACCGCGTGCTCGGCGTCATCGAGGTCATCAACCGCAAAGACGGCCTTCCCTTCGTGATGGACGACCAGAACCTGTTGACCGCATTCGCCGGTCAAGCCGCGGTCGCCATCGAGAACGCGCGCCTGCTTGCCCTCACCGACCAGGAACTTTCGGCTCGCGTGGAGGAACTTTCGGTCATGGGACGCATCGTGCGTGAATTGAACGCCAGCCTAGAAGTGGACCGCGCCATGCGCATCACCCTGGAATGGGCGATGCGGCAATCCGGCGCGGAGGCGGGGCTGATCGGCATGTTGGAAGAGGACGACTTGCGCATCATGGCACAAGATGGATACGAAGACCTGCTGGCAGATGCATCGGTCGCGCGCTCCGTGCTCCAATTCCCCGCCATCAAAACGGCGATCCAGCGCGGTCAGCCGAGTCAGATTTCCCTGCTGGGGAACGGGAACCGGGGCATCTTCCCCAACGCGCACACGCAGATCATCGTCCCGATCCGCCGCGAAGCCGGGGTGATCGGTTTGCTCCTGCTCGAATCCACCAGCGACTCGCAGGGCAACCTCGGCTTCCTCAACCGTCTCAGCGACAACGCCGCCATTGCCATTTACAACGCGCAGCTCTACGATGAAGTGCAAAAAGCGAACAACGCCAAGAGCGAATTTGTCTCGCTGGTGGCGCACGAACTCAAGAACCCAATGACTTCGATCAAAGGTTATTCTGAACTGCTTGCCTCCGGCACGGTTGGGCAGATCAACGAATTGCAAACGAACTTTCTCGGCACGATCCGTTCGAACGTCGAACGCATGTCGGCGCTGGTTTCAGACCTCAACGATCAGGCGAAGATCGAAGCCGGACGTTTGCGGTTGGATTTCAACCCGGTGGATTTGCGCGAAGTGGTGGACGATGTCGTCCGTTCGACAAAACGACAGGTGGAGGAAAAACACCAAAGCGTCGAGGTCAACCTGCCGGAGCAACTTCCACAGGTTTGGGCAGACCGCCTGCGCGTGGGACAGGTGCTCACCAACCTTGTGAGCAACGCGAACAAATACACGCAAGAGGGCGGTCACATCGTTATCGGCGCGGCGGCATCCTCGAATCACTGGGATCCCGAAGGCGCGAAACGTGTGGTGCATCTTTGGGTGCAGGATGACGGCATCGGCATCAGCACGGACGATCAGGCAAAAATCTTCGTAAAATTCTTCCGTTCCGACGATATGAAAGCGCGTGAATCACCCGGCACAGGCTTGGGCTTGAACATCACCAAAAGTCTCGTGGAAATGCAGGGCGGGCGCATCTGGTTCGAAAGCGAATACAGGAAAGGCACCATTTTCCATTTCACGGTTCCCATCGCGGAAGGAATTTCGTAATCATGAGCGTCAAGGCTTTTGCAAAGTCTGGAATTTTCAACGCGAATTACGCGAAGAGATTTAATGTCCTCTCGTTTTCAACGGGAAAACCGAAACCTCTGCCGCGAATTCCGCGAATTAGCGCGAACTTTAAAAACAAATTCGCGCCTTTCGTTTCCTTCGCGGTTTTCGCGTTAAGATCGCTTCGTAAAACCATTAACCCATTCGGGAAGATCACAACATGACCCTCCATGCGGCATTCGGGCAGGCACACGCGCTGAACGGGCGCGAAGCGGGATTGCAGGCAACCCATCAGGCGCTGAACCGGCTGGGTCCCGTCACGCCGGGCTTTGGCATCGTCATCGCTTCGCATCAATACCAGCCGCGCGAGGTCGTGAGCGGCGTCTCCGGTTTGTTGGGCGATACTCCCCTGATCGGTTTCAGCAGTCCGGTGGGACTGACCTCCGATGGCGTTCACCCAAATTCCGTTGTGGTAGTTTTGTTCGCCGGCGATCTTCAGGCAGAGACCCAATGGCTGCCGGGTTACGCGCAAAGCGCGCGCGAGACCGGCGCAAAGATCATCAAGAGCGCCGCAGAACACAAGGACAACCGCGCTTTGCTCTTTTTTGCCGACGGCTTCAACGGCGATGCAGACCAGTTGTGCAATACGATCGCGGAAGTGTCTCCCATGACACTCGCCGGCGCGCTCTCGGCTGGGGATTTGCACACGGGTCATTCCTACCAGTTGGCTGGTCCGCAGACGGGAAGCGGCGCGCTCACTGCCGCGTTCCTACGCGGCGACTTCAGCATCGGAATCGGCGCCGCCCACGGATGGAACCCCGTCGGAAGCCAGTTCCGCATCACGCGCTCGCGCGGTTTCTGGCTTCGTACGTTGGATGGCAGACCTGCGTCCGAATCGTACGCGCAGTTGTTCGGCTATCCCGCGCGCGATTGGGCGTTTCCTCCATTGAGTCATCTGGCGCGGCTGTATCCGCTTGGGGTGGAGCAAGGCGACCAGTTGGTGATCCGCGCGCCTATCCGTGTGGAAGCGGACGGCAGTTTCCGTTTGAACGCGCCGGTGCGCGACGGCGTGGATGCCTACCTGCTTGTGGGAAGCCGCGTCTCGTGCGAAGCTGCCGCGCAATCTGCCACTCAACAGGCATTGAAAGCGCTCGAGGGTGCAAAGCCGGTCTTCGCATTAACCTTCGTTGACCTTGCGTGGGAGATGTTGCTCAAATCGCACCCCGGCACAGAAGTGAATTCCATACGCGATATTCTCGGTCCCGATGTGCCCATAGCAGGCGGTTATTCGCTCGGGCAGATCGTGCCGGGAAAAAATTCTCCGGTGCCGCAATTGTTGAACCAGCATATTGTTGTCATCCTCTTTGGTGAACCACAGGAAGAATAACTAGCGTCAACTTCTCGTTCGGTCGGGTCTCCGACCCTGACCGATAACGACCGTAGGTCTCCATAAGTTTTTAGAATTTGCTGCATGGAAAAATATCGCATTGTTGCAGGCGTAGGAGTGTATTTCGTCACCTTTACAGTGGTCGAGTGGCTTCCAGTGTTCATTGATGAAGCATCCTGCAAAATTGTTGTAGACAGCCTGAATTTTTGTTATGCCAACAAAGCGCTTCGAATCAATGCATACGTGATTATGCCAACTCACATGCATGCCGTCCTCTTCGATGCGGGGTTCGACCCGTTCCAACTCAAACGCACCCTGGACGATTTTCGAAAATTCACGGGTCGTCAACTCTTGGATTTCTGCGCAGAACATCGTCCCTCCAACTTTAATGAAGAGTTTCGAAAACATGCAGGCACGGATCGGGAACGCCGCTTCTGGCAAGCATCCCGCCACCCGGAAGGTATTCTGTCTGAAAAATTCCTGATCCAAAAAGTGAACTATATCCATGATAATCCTCGTCGGAAAGGGTTGGTGCGGAAGGCGGAGGATTGGCGGTATTCATCCGCCGCTTTTTGGATGGGAGTGGAGGACAAAAACGATGTTATTCTTTCGGCTGTGGGCTGGGAGGCAGGGCAAATGATGATGCTCGCGCCGCAGGGCGGAGCAGGCGCAACCTCATTGGATGAGCAGAATGAAGTGACGCACTCCGATGAAATTGAAGCGACGCCTACTCCAACGCGCAAACCTTCTCCCACTCCGACTGTTACGCAAACTGCGACCCCGCCGCAGTCAAATTCACTGCCGGGCAGTTCAGATCTCGCCGCAAACTTCGCGCCTGTGAGTCTGAAGCTCCCCGCGCCTGTTTCCGCGCCTTATCAGCAAAGTGGTTCTGTCACCATTGATTATGTGTACGATCCCCTCTACCGCCTCACCGAAGCCAACTACTCGACGGGAGATTACTATCACTATACCTACGATGCGGTGGGGAACAGACTCACGCAAGAAACGCTGATCGGCAGTGTGCCGCTCACCACCAGTTATGTATACGATGCCGCAAACAGACTCACAAGCGTGGATAGCATTGCTTATACATGGGACAACAACGGCAATCTCCTCAACGATGGCGTAAACACCTATACCTACGATTCCGCCAATCGGCTGAAGACAATCGTAAATCAACAATCAACAATCGTAAATCTATATAACGGATTCGGCGACCGCCTGCAAGAGACCGTGAACGGCAACACTACCACCTTCACGATGGATCTGAATAGTGGTCTCACGCGCGCCTTGAGCGACGGCACGAATACCTACCACTATGGCATTGGCATCATCTCCCAGACTCAAGGTGGCGTAACCGATTACTTCCTCGATGATGCATTGGGCAGTGTTAGGCAACTCACGGATGCCAGCGGCGAAATCACCTATGCTACGGCGTATGATCCGTTTGGTGTCGTCAGGCAAACAGTTGGCAATGTGAGTACTGCGTACGGCTACACCGGCGAGTACACCTCGAACGATCTGGTCTACCTGCGCGCCCGTCACTACGCGCCGACCATGGGACGCTTCTTCACGCAGGATCCGTTCGCGGGGTATGCGGATCTCCCCCAATCCCAAAATCCCTACACGTATGCCATCAACAATCCCATCCGTTATACCGATCCAAGTGGTAATTGTTTTACTGGCATAATTGTAGATACCATATTTTGCGCGGCAACTGTAGCGGCACTTATTGATCTAGCAGTTCAATTGCATCGCAATGGCGGGAATTTTGACTGTGTGGATTGGGGCGAAGTAGCCATTGTGGGTGGAGCGGCTGCGGTTGCAGCATTGGTGGGCATCGTTGCATGGGCAGCAATAGTGCCATATACAGGGTCAACGCTAATTGGGTATATGGCAGCAGGCGGGCTAAGCAACGTAGTAGCTGGTCAAGCATACCGAGCGACCTCATTGGCATTAAGCGGACAGAGTGATCAAATCATCAGTTCTTTCGCGCGTCCAGAGGATGTCTAAGTGATTTTGGTCTTGGTGCAGTGTTCGGCGGTATTGGCTATGGCATACAGAGTGCCATTAATTATGTTAGATATGGTTTGCGAATTAGTGTTGGCGTTCCAGACGAATTTCTACCGCCGAGTGCTACCGGACAGTGGAGAAATTGGACCTCAACTTGGGAGCAATACTATTATTCGACAGGTGGTGGAAATAACCAAATTCTAGACAATGTGATCGCTTACAATCAGAGCCTGGTTGGTCGTCCATCATCTTTGCCAATTGACGATGTATTTTGGGCTCAACGCAAAGTTTCTGCCGAATTTACGAATGGTATGCCTTTAGAGAATGGAATTTCCAGTTACCAGAATAATCCATATCCGATCAGAGTTTTCGAAAAACAGCCGTGGATGGACCAAATACATCCTCTAATAAAGCAAACAAAAAGTGGAAAAAATTTCTCGGGAAATTGGGCAACGATGAATAATGGTGAAATCTACACATTAAACAACCGATCTTACACCGTAGCGACAATGGCAGAGATGAAAAATATACCTGTTAGATGGGCGCTTTGGGATGAAATTTGGCAATATTCATATCAGTTTGATAGCCCGAATTTCGGCCGATCGATTCAGTTGGGCCCAAATGGCCAGTGGTGGAATGGAGGAATGATTCGATGAAGTCAAACAAAACTCAATCGTCTGAGCTCATTCTGCAAGTCGAGCAAGGCCGACACGACATGTATTTTATATACGAAAATCGAAAGTGCAAAAAAATAACCTTAGATGGTTATGAAGAAGAGGTGTTTTATGTTTCAGATGATCCGAATCCTGAAACACTGGGCGCCTGGATAGAGTTTTCCATTTTAGATAATATGGTCGAAACAGAGGGAGCATTTGAAATCTCTTGCAAGTGGAATGGGCTAACACGTAAAGAAGAAGAAGGTGTTGTACTTCTAATTAATCAAACACGTTCAGCGTTAAAGGCTGGAACCAGTCTAACCATAAATCTGAATTCTATTTTCAGTTTATCTGAATGGGCTATACGAGCAGATTAATTTTCAATCTCAAAATCGTGATTACTATCACTACACGTACGATGCCGTGCGGATGACTTCGGAGGCGGTTCCCTCGCGCCCACGTTCCCAACCTCCTCGGTTCTCGATACCTTCAACCGCGCGAACGGCGCAATCGGCGGCAACTGGGATTGCGTGGACTGGGGCGAAGTTGCCCTGTGGACGGGCGCCGGAGCTGTGGCGGGATTGGTTATCGTCACTGCCTTGCCGGTCATTCTTGCCTCTCCCGATTCGTTCATTGACCTTGGCTCACTTTTCGTGGACGCCGCGATGGGAGACCCGGTCTCCTTTGCACTGGATGTCGCGAGCCTCGCCATGCCGGGATTGCCTTCCCTCGGCACGCTCAACCGCGCTGGCAATGCCATCCAGACGGTCAACCGACTGGACATTTTCGGCGACGCGGCGAATGCACTTCGGCGTGGAGGCGATTACTTCCGCGCGATCAGCCAGCTCGATATCATCGGCGATGCACGTCGGGCGATCAATTCTGCTGACAACTTTACCGACACGGCGCGCTACGCTTCGAATGCTTGTAACAGTTTCAGCGCGGACACGGAAGTTGCCACCGACGAAGGCGACAAGCCGATCAGCCAGATCCAAATCGGGGACTATGTTCTGGCATGGGATGAGGAAACAAACTCGATCAGCTTCTATCCCGTCATGGACACCATCCACCACACGGACGAAGTCATTGTTCACCTCACCATTGATGGCGAAGAGCTGGAAACTACCCCCGAGCATCCCTTCTATGTAGAGGGCGAAGGCTGGGTCAACGCTGAAGACCTAGAAGTTGGGGATGACATCCGCAACGCGGACGGCGAGACGGGCAAAGTCGAATCCATCACAACCGAAGAAACCTCACAGGCGCCGCCCTGAGCCTGTCGAAGGGATTCCGCCAATAGACTGACATCCATCAGCGGCGGGCAGACAGCCACCTATGCGTACAACGGACTCGGCGACAGGCTCTCGCAAAACGGAGCAAAGTATAAGCCGCCTCCAATGATTAAAGAAGCGGCTTCTGCCGAAATGGTTGTCACACAACAATGGACTGTTCGTTGATCACCTGCGCCCAGAACGGCGTCACCGTTTCCGCTTTGATTTCGTCGGGAGTAAACCCCTGCGCCTGCACAGGCTCTAAAATCCGCGCTGCGGCAATCCCCAACAATTCCAAACGCTGACGATGGTTGTATTTCTCCCAATCGTTGGAAATTACAATGAGATCAACGTCGCTGCCCTCACGGGCGGTTCCTGCCGCCTGCGAGCCGTAGAGCAAAATCCGCGCGGGACGAATCCCCAATTCCATCAATTGCAGGCGGTATCGCTCGATTATCCGTTTAAGTTCGGGTGTTGCTTTAACCATTGAACAATCTCCGTGGTTTGGGTCAGGTACTCTTTGGCGACTGATTCCGTATATTCTTTCAACGAGCGTTGCAGATCGTCGGGATAGCGCGTGGGAATGCTGGCGGTGTTGATCTTGCCGATAAAGTCGAGATGCGGTTGTGACAATTGCAGTTCGCTTTTCTTGACGAGATAAATCAGATCGTGAGTTTTGATCGGCAGTTCCTGCGTCACTTCCGCCACGTGGGCTTTGAGAATCTTCTCCAGTGCAAGGTGACATAGAAAGACAACGTACAAGTATCGCCCGGTTACCAGCATGTGCCGGGCGGTCTCCAAATCATAATCCGTCAGAGCAATCCAGTTTGCTGTATCTTTTCGCATCCGCTGGTCTCTTACTTTTATTATACCTCTTGAACCTGTCTCATCCTGCGCCCGCACCTGACACTTGAAACCCTCATCACCAATCCTTCGACAAGCTCAGGACAAGTCTCCAGCCTCTAATCTCTACTCTACTAATTCTCCAATCCTCTATTCCTCTAATCCTCTACCCTCTTTCCAAAACCGTAAGCCTCCCCCCACAGACCCGCTTGCCGCCGCGCCCCCGCCGTGATACACTCCTGTAAATTATGGCGAAAAGCCTCCTGCTCGTCACCAGCGACCTGAACTTCGCACGGGTACTGCTTCAGGGGTTGGGGCAGGAAGGGTTCGGCGTCCACGTGGTCAAAGGAAAAGGCGAAGCCGTCGTCCGCGCGGACGAACATGATTGCCGGATCGCCTTCCTCGACCTCAGCCTCGGAGAGAGCGCCATCGCCGAGATCGGAAGCGCCCTGCGCACGCTCAAACCGAACATCCCGCTGATCCTCTTTTCGGATGCCGATACCCCGCCCGCGCTGGATCAACTCCGCCCGTGGACTCTCCTGCGCAAACCGTATTATTTACCGGAATTAGTTACCATGATCAATCAGGACTCGACTCCCCTCTCCAAGCCCGTTTCGCGTCCGGCGCAAGCCGGCGAACCAGCCCTCCCGTGGCTGCAGGACGTGACCAAAGCCGCGCAGCACCTCACGCGCCTCACCCTCGAATCGTCCGCGCAAGCCGCGCTCATCACCCGCGCAAACAAGATGTGGGCATACGCCGGCGGTCTGGAACAGAATGCAGCGAATGAACTGGCGATGCTCGTCACGCGTCACTGGGATGGGCAAAAGGGAAGCGACCTGCTCCGCTTCGTGCGCCTCGAAGCCACCAAAGCCGAGCACATGCTCTACGCCACGCGTCTCGCCGACGACGTAATCCTTGCGCTCGTCTTCGACGCCGAGACCCCGTTCAGCACCATCCGTTCGCAAGCGGGCAAACTCGCGGATTCGCTGTCGCTATCGGAGGCGGATGAAATGCCTCCCACGGCGAATCAGCCTCGCCCTGAGTTAGATCGAAGGGCGTCCGCGTTGCATGAAGCGCCGACCCAGTTCGTGGATGAAAGCGTCGAAGAGGAAATCCCCTCCATTTCGGATATTCTTTCGGACGTTCCGCCTCCCACCCCCGATTCGGCTGTCTACCCGTTGCCGCCGGATGCCATCGGGACGCGTCCCTCCGCGCCCGCGCGTTCGAGTCATTACAGCCGCGAGAGTTCGCCCGCCATCCGCGTGGACGAATTGTTGATCTCGAATCAAAATCTGGAGGAAACGGTCGAACATGCGGTGCAGGATTTCGACGCGACCATGCCATCGAAATCTGTGCCGCGGCCCGAAACGCCGATCCGCAAACCCATGCCCGGCGAATTGGACGAGACTCGTCCGCACTCGATCACTGAGGTGGCTAGCCGCGTGATGCTCGAACCGATCTCGCCCGGCTTGTACAACCTGACGTACGCTTGTTTGCTCGTGCCGCGCTTCAGTTCGCACTACCTCACCGGCGATGTTTCGGATCGTCTTTCGGAATGGCTGCCGAAGATCTGCATCGCGTTCGGCTGGCGGTTGGAATATCTCGCCGTGCGCCCGGAATACATGCAATGGGTGACGAACGTTCCGCCTTCCACTTCGCCCGGCTATCTCATGCGCATTATGCGCCAGCAGACGTCTGAAATGATCTTCGCGGAATTCCCGCGTTTGAAACGTGAAAATCCCTCCGGCGATTTTTGGGCGCCGGGCTACCTCATCATGGGCGGCACACAGCCTCACCCGCCGCAGCTGGTGAAAGATTACATCAAACAAACCCGCACACGTCAGGGCTATTCGGACCCGAGGAAATAACAAATGTCATTGCGAGGAGCGAAGCGACGAAGCAATCCCCTCGCAATTGGAGATTGCCACGCTCGCCAAAAAAGCGGCTCGCTCGCAATGACATTTGCAACGCAGAGTATAATCACTCTGCGTTTTGATTTAACACGTCGATGATTCTAATCGATGGAAGATCAAGCGCTTGTGTAAAATCCTTCCATCCCTTCGGGATTGTCCTGTACCGGAAAAGAACCGAGCAAAACCGAATCGTCAATCTCAAGTCTCTAATCTCTAATTCTCAAATTCTCAAATTACCAATTACCAACATGCCCCCCACCCTCTACCTCATTGACGGACACGCGCTCGCCTACCGAATGTACTTCGCCCTCACGGCAGGCGGAGGCGGAAGCCAGCGCTGGCAGACTTCCAAGGGCGAACCTACCGCAGGGATCTACGGATTCGCCCGCGAACTTCTTCGCATTCTCGAACAGGAAAGACCCGAATATCTCGCCGTCGCGTTCGACGTGGGAAAAACGTTTCGCGATGAGATTTTCCCCGAATACAAAGGCACGCGCGACAAAATGCCCGACGACCTGCGTCCGCAGATCGCGCGCATCCGCGACATGGTGGATGCGTTCAACATTCCGCGCCTCGAACTCGAAGGCTACGAAGCGGATGATGTTCTCGGCTCGGTCGCGCGCATCGCGGCCGGGCAGGGACTGGGCGTGAAAATCGTCACCGGCGACCGCGACCTTCTGCAGCTCGTAGACAAACGCACGGCGGTCTACCTCGCAGGCGACGACCAGACGTACATCAAAGATGAAGATGTTGTCAAAAAATTGGGTGTGCCGCCCAAGCAAGTCGTGGACTACAAAGCGCTCGTCGGCGACAAATCGGACAACATCCCCGGCGTGGCGGGCGTGGGCGAGAAGACCGCCATCGCCCTGCTTGAAAAATACAAAACTCTCGATGGCATTTACAAGAACATTGACAAGGTCGAGCCGCGCTGGAAAACCAAACTCGAAGCGAACAGGGACAACGCGTATCTCAGTTACAGGCTTGCGCAGATCAAAACCGACCTGAGCATCAATCTCGATCTTGAACACGCGAAGGCGCATGACTTGAACGTCCCTGCAATTGAAGCCTTCTTCAGAGAATTGGAATTCCGCTCGCTCCTCAAAACCCTCGAAAAGTTGACCGGGCAGACGGCGTCAACAACGACTTCCGCTCCCGCGCCCAAAGCGGGCGGACAGTTATCCATGTTCGCGAACGAGCCGCAGGTCGTTTCGCTCAAGGTGGAATCAAAGATCGCCGTCAACATCATTGACACCGAAGAAAAACTGGACGATCTCGTCAAAGCGTTGAACAAGGCAAAGGTCATTTCGTTCGACACAGAAACAACTTCGACCGAGGAAATGCGCGCCGAGATCGTCGGCATTTCGCTGGCAATTCAAGAAGGCGAGGGATATTACATCCCCGTCGGTCACAACGCGGGGAACAACCTGCCGTTGAAGAAAGTGATCGCCGCTCTCGCAGGACCGATGACGAATCCGAACATCGGAAAGATCGCTCACAACGCGAAATACGATTACATCGTCCTTGCGCGGCACGGGCTGACGGTCTCGCCGCTCACGTTCGATACGATGCTCGCCGAGTTCATCGTTGACCCGTCATCGCGCAATCTCGGCTTGAAGAATCTCGCCTTCGTCAAACTCGGCGAAGAGATGACGCACATCGAAGAGTTGATCGGCAAGGGCAAGAAGCAGATTAGCATGGCAGACGTGGCGGTCGAATCCGTTGCGCCCTACGCGGTGGCAGACGCGGAAACCACCCTGCGACTCGCGCCGCTCGAAGAAAAAGAACTCAAACGTGTGAATGGCGAGAAACTGCTCGCAGAGATCGACCTGCCGCTCACGCCCGTCCTCGCCGAGATGGAAATGACGGGCATTTCCCTCGACCTGCCGTTCTTTGCTGAGTTGGATAAGGAGTTGACCAAGCGACTTGCGCAGATCGAAAAGAAAGTCTACGACGCGGTCGGCAAACCGTTCAATATCAACTCCACCCAGCAGCTTTCGGATGTGTTGTTCAAAACGCTTGGTCTTGAACCGCCCGATAGAGGCAACAAAACCGCCAGCGGACATT
This sequence comes from Chloroflexota bacterium, assembly GCA_040753755.1. Taxonomy (GTDB): domain Bacteria; phylum Chloroflexota; class Anaerolineae; order Anaerolineales; family Villigracilaceae; genus Defluviilinea. The sequence goes on along the minus strand of JBFMDB010000016.1, from coordinate 70,172 downwards.
ACTCCACGGCGGCGGGTGTTTTGGATGAACTGAGCGGCAAACATCCCGTTGTGGACTGGGTGCTCGAACACCGCGAACTCTCAAAAATAAAATCAACGTATGTGGATGCGCTGCCCGCCGCGATCAACCCGAAAACGAATCGTGTTCACACATCGTATTCACAGATCGGCGCGGTGACGGGACGGCTCTCCTCCAACAACCCGAACTTGCAGAACATCCCAATTCGCACCGAGACGGGACGCCGGGTGCGCAATGGATTCATCGCGGGCAAAGGAAACTGGCTGCTCTCGGTGGATTATTCGCAGATCGAACTGCGCATCGTCGCGCACATGGCTCAGGATGAAGGCATGCTCGCCGCCTTCCGCGCCGAAGAGGACATCCACGCGACCACTGCCGCGGCAATTTACAACGTCGCGCTCGACGCGGTCACCAAGGACATGCGCCGTCATGCCAAGGCGATCAACTTCGGTCTGATCTACGGCATGTCTGCGTTCGGGCTTACGCGTTCCACCGACCTGACATTGGCGGAAGCGGAGAATTTCGTCAAAGCGTACTTCGCAAAATTCCCCGGTGTGAAAAAATATCTGGACGGCATCCGCAAACAAGCCGCACAGCAGGGATATGTCGAAACGCTGCTGGGCCGCCGCAGATACTTCCCCGCCTTGCAAGGCAAGACCAACCCGCAAATGAAAGCCCGCGAAGAACGCGAAGCCATCAATGCGCCGATCCAAGGCACCGCGGCGGACATTATGAAGATCGCCATGCTGAATATTCCGCCCGCGTTGAAAAAAGCAAAGTTAAACGGCAAAATGTTGTTGCAAGTGCACGATGAACTTGTGCTGGAATGTCCGAAGGATGAATTGGAAAAAACCGCCGGGATTGTCAAAGAGACGATGGCGAACGCGTACGAATTGGATATCCCCCTCTCCACCGAAGCGCGCTACGGTTCGAACTGGGGTGAAATGAAAACGATATGAAATAATCCAATTGTAGGGGCGGGGTAACCACGCCCCTACGTTATAATTACAACATGCCCGGAAACGAAGACATCTTCCAAAAAGCGATGAGCGAGGGACATTCCGCCGCGTGGGATCAGGAGTGGAGTAAAGCCGCGTCGGCGTATCGCAAGGCACTGCAGGAAATGCCCGATAATCCCAAAGCGCTGAACAGCCTCGGGCTGGCGTTGTTCCAACTCGGCGAATTCGACGAAGCATTGAGAACCTACAAACGCGTCGCGCAGATCTCGCCGCAGGACCCGGTGCCGATGGAAAAGCTCGCCCAACTGCTCGAGCGGACGGGTCATCTCAAGGAAGCCATCGACGCCGCCACGCGCGCCGCCGAACTCTTCCTCAACCAGCGCGATGTGGATAAAGCCATCGAGAATTGGGTGCGCGTGACCACGCTCGACCCTGAGAATTTGGTGGCACACTCGCGTCTCGCGCTCGCGCACGAACGCCTCGGGCACAAGCCTCAAGCCGTCGTTCAGTACATCAACGTGGCAAGCCTTGTACAGCGCACGGGCAACATGGATAAGACCAGCGAACTCGTCAACCGGGCGTTGCAGATCCTGCCTGAAAGCGCCGAGGCAAAACAAGCGCAGACGATCCTCCGTTCGGGACAACTGCTCCCCAAACCCCTGCGCCCCAAAGGCGGGACGGGTCCCATCGCGATGGCGCAGGTGAAGCAACTCGATGCGCGCAAAAAAGAAACCGACTCCGGACTCGACCCGATCGCCGAAGCGCGTCAGAGCGCGCTGACGCGCCTGGCAGAGATCCTTTTCGAATATTCCAGCGACGACGGCGCGGCGGTGCAACAGCGGCGCGGCTTGCAAGCCCTCATGCGCGGCACCGGTCAACTTTCGATGCAGCAGTCCGAACAGACAAGGGTTGTCCTGCATCTCGGTCAGGCGATCGACCTGCAGACGAAAGGCAACGACGCGCAAGCCGCCGAAGAACTCGAACACGCGCTCGAAGCGGGTTTCAATCATCCCGCGTTGTTTTTCAACTTGGGATTGATCCGCTCGAAGATCGACCGGCACGAATCGGCGCTGAGGCAGCTTCAACAGGCGGTCAAGCACAACGATTTCGCGCTGGGCGCGCGCCTGCTGATGGGGCAGATCAACCAAAAGGTGGGACGACTCGCTCCCGCGTCCATCGAATATCTCGAAGCCTTGAAGATCGCAGATTCCGCGGTCGCGCCGTCCGAACAAGCAGACGAGATCCGCCAGATGTACGAGCCGCTCATCGAAGCGCAGGCATCCGTCACGGACGAGGAAGCGCTCAAGCGTTTGTGCGACAACATCAACGATATGCTCATGCGCAAGAACTGGCGCGATCATTTGCACAAAGCGCGCGAGGAAATGCAGCGCTCGAACGAAGGCGACTTGCCCATGCCGCTCGCGGAGGTGATCATGCAGGCGCAGTCGAGCTCGGTGCTCGAAGCGATCAACCACGTGCATCAACTGGCGCGCGCCGGGCAACTCCGCACCGCCATGGAGGAAGCGTATTACGCGCTCGCCTCCGCCCCCACCTATTTGCCGCTCCACACGTTGATGGGCGATCTGCTCGTGCGCGAAAACCATACGCAGGAAGCCATCGCAAAATTCATGACGGTCGCGCAGGCGTATAGCGTGCGCGGCGAGACGGTGCAGTCTGCCAAAATGCTGCGACGCGTGGTGCAACTCGCGCCGATGGACATGTTTGCGCGCACAAAACTGATCGACCAGCTCGTCTCGCGCGGGCAGGTGGACGATGCCATCCGCGAATACATCGAACTCGCCGACATTTACTACCGCCTCGCCGAACTCGACATGGCGCGCAAGACCTACACCACCGCCTTGCGTGTCGTGCAACAATTCAACGCCGACCGCACGTGGAACGTTCACATCTTACAGCGCATGGCAGATATAGACCTTCAGCGACTGGACTGGAAACAAGCCATCCGCGTCTTCGAACAGATCCGCACGCTTCGTCCCGACGATGAGGCTGTTCGCAAAAACCTGATCGATCTCAGCTTCAAAATGGGTCAGCCTGCGCAGGCGAACGCCGAGATCGAAAGTTACCTTTCGTATTTGCAGTCGGGCAACCGCGATGCGCAGATGATTCCCTTCCTCGAAGACCTGATGATCGACCGCCCCGACGACCCGATTCTTAAACGCGCGCTGGCGCAGGCGTATCAACAAGCCGGGCGGGTCGAAGATGCCGTCAAACAACTCGATTCGCTCGCCGATTCGTTGATGAACGTCGGCAAAAAGGAGGAGGCGATGGTGGTCGTCAACCAGATCCTCCTGCTCAATCCGCCGAATGCGGAGCAATATCGTCAACTTTTGAGCCAAATGCAACAGTGATTCGATCCCGCCCAGTGAATGAGGCGGGATTTTTTACGCCAAAACGTCCCGCAGGTTGGGTTGCACAAACTATGGCCTTCGCAAAACCCTGCGGGACGCTCTTTCCTTAATCGGCATCTCACACCCCGATGCTATAATCGTCGCAACATCAAATACAAGGGATACACATGCCTCAAACCCAAAACCGCGCCGTGATGAACTGGCTGATCTTCTTCGCCTTCATCGTGGCGTTCCTCATCGTCTTCGGCGGATTCGTCCGTCTCACCCGCTCGGGTCTTTCCATCGTGGAATGGAATCCCATCAGTGGAACGATCCCGCCGCTGTCAGAGCAAGCCTGGCAGGAGGAATTCGCCAAATACCAGCGAACTCCCGAGTTTAAACAGGTCAATTTCGATATGACCCTCGATGAATACCAATATATTTTCTGGATCGAATGGGTCCATCGCTTCATCGCGCGGCTGGCAGGTCTTGCGTACGCCATCCCTGTTTTCTATTTCCTGTTCAAGAAAACCATCCCGTGGAAGGAATTCGGCATCTACTTCGTGATGGGAATGCTCTTCATCTCGCAGGCGTTCGCGGGCTGGATCATGGTCGCCAGCGGACTGGTGAACCGCCCGGCGGTGAGTCACTTCAACTTGACGATCCACCTCCTGCTCGCATTGATTCTCTTTGGGCTTGCCGTATGGACCGCGCTTGGGCATTCGTATGGTTTCCACAAACCCGGCAGGAAAGTAAAAAGGTCTTTGCCTTCCAAACTCGCGCTCACGTATTTCACTGTGCTGACTCTGCAGATCATCTACGGCGGCATGACCGCCGGGCTCAAGGCGGGTCATGTTTCAGATACATGGCCCCTCATGTTCGGTAAACTTATCCCGCCCAACCTGTTCAGTTCCTTCATCAACCTGTTCGAGTCGCCAGCGACCATCGTCTTCATCCATCGCTGGCTCGCATGGCTGGTACTGTTCGCCGCCGCGTGGATGGTTTTCACCGCGCGCAAATTTAACTATCACGGCGAGATCAAGAATGGATTGATCCTGTTGGTGGCGGCGGTGGCATTGCAAATCACGTTAGGCATTCTCACGATCTTATCCTTCGTCAACATCGTGATTGCCCTGCTCCACCAAGCCACTGCGATCGGGTTGTTCGGGCTGGGCGTATATTTCATCCACCGCTTCCGGGCGCTTGACGAAAAGGAATCGCGGTTATGAAAAAATATTTTCGTATCATTCTCCTACTCACCACACTCGCGATGACGTCATGCGCAGGCAACAGCGAGTCACAGGATGCTGGCGCGCTTGAATCCGTTCCTACAGAATATGCCGGGTTGACCAACCCCTTCACCACGGACGCGGCAAGCGATGGCGCGCTGATCTTTCAGGGATATTGCGAATCCTGCCACGGACCGCAGGGAAAAGGGGATGGATATGCGGGTCAGAACCTCGACCCCAAGCCAAAAGACCTCGCCGAATTACAGTCCGTGGCGGGTGACGATTATCTCTTCTGGCGGGTCGCAGACGGCAAGCCCGGCACATCCATGATCGCCTGGAGGGGAATCCTGGAGGATGAACAGATCTGGAAAGTGGTTGCTTTTATCCGCACCTTGAAATAAAAACTTTCGACTCAAAAAAGCGATGCCTCGTGCATCGCTTTTTGTCGTTAATTCTTCCTTGATTTTGAATACAGGGCAAAACCGATGGTGCCGAGCGAGAGCCCCGTCACCGACGCGCCCCATGCAAAAAAGTTCATAAAGAACGTGGACTCCAACACCTGGATCACCATCAAAAAAGGTAGGATCACACCGAGGAGTAACAGAATCACGCCCAGGCTGAGAAGGATGCGGGGAGATTTCATTGCGGTTGATACAACCAGCAAGCCACAAAGTGATTCGGCTCGGGCTCGAATTCCATTGGTTCTTTTTCATCGCACAACCCCGCGATGATCTTCGCGCACCGCGGGTGGAAGCGGCATCCTTTTGGAGGATTCACCAAACTCGGCGGCTCGCCGGGCGGCACTTCCTTGAAAGAATCCGCGTTGCGCGCGTCGGGGTCGGAAGTGGCGGCAAGCAACGCGTGTGTGTACGGATGGAGCGGGTTTTCGAGCAGGCGCCGCGTATCGGCTTTCTCGATCAGGTTGCCCGCGTACATCACAAAAATACGCGCGGAAAAATATTTCACCGTCGAAAGATCGTGCGTAATGTAGATCACCGAAAGCCCATGCGACTCTTGCAATGCGCGCATCAGTTTCAAGATTTCCACACGCACCGAGGCATCGAGCATCGAAACAGGTTCATCAGCCACGATCAACTTCGGGTTACGCAGCATCGCGCGCGCGATCACGATACGTTGTTGTTGTCCGCCGCTCAACATGTGTGGGAACTTTGGCAGATAATCCTCCACAGGGTGCAACTTCACTTCGGTCATCACGCTCTGGATCCGCGCCAATCGCTCGTCTTTATTTTTCATCCCGCTGATGATGAGCGGCTCTTCCAGAATTTGTTGCACACTCATAAACGGCGGCAACGCGCCATACGGGTCCTGTTGCACGTAACCGATCTTGAAACGATAATCGCGCAGGTCGTTTCCCTTGAACGATGCGAGATTCACGCCATCAAAGATGACATCGCCGCTGGTAGGGATGTTCAACCCCAGGATCGTTTTCATCAGGCTGGACTTGCCGCATCCGCTCTCACCGACGACTGCCACCGTTTCCCCTTCCGCCAGATCGAAACTGACGCCGTCCACCGCTTTGACGTAGCCCGCGTGACCGAAACCGAATCGGCGCAATTCATACCACACATGCAAGTCCTTGATGGATAATAAAGGTTGAGGTTCGTGGATGTTTTGTGTGCTCAAGATTACCTCTCGTAAGTCGGTGATCATTCAATCTCCCATGTCATTGCAAGCCACGTAGTGGCGAAGCAATCTCCGTCACGGCGATTGCTTCGGGCGGGAGAACACACCCTCGCAATGACAAATCAATTATGCAACCAACACTTGACCTTGCGTCCATTCTTGCCGAACATCGGAGGTTCTTCGTAACATTTCTCGAAACGATACGGGCAACGCGCCGCGAAGCGGCATCCTTTGGGCGGGTTCAGCAAACTCGGAGGCTGACCCGTGATGAACATCGGGTCTGAGTCGCTGCGCAGGCGCGGCACACTTGCCATCAACATCTGTGAATATGGATGAAGCGGCGCGGGGAAAAAGTCGCGTGCGTGCCCGGTCTCCACGATTTGACCCGCGTACATGATCGCGACTTCGTCCGCCAGTTCGCTGGAAGTGGCAATATCGTGCGTGATCAAGATGAAGGATGTGCCGAGTTCGTGCTTGATGCGTTTAAGCACATTCATGATGTTGGCTTGTGTGAGCAGGTCGAGTGCGGAGGTCGGCTCGTCGAGGAGGATCAGGCTGGGGCTGGTGACGAGCGCCATGGCGAGCGCGACGCGTTGGCGCATCCCTCCGCTCAACTCGAAGGGATAGCGATCCACAAAATCGAGCGGCACGCCCACATGCTGGAACATCTTGTGGACGAGACTCATCGCTTCGGTTTTGCTTACGCCCAAATGAACGATGGCTGGCTCGGCAACCTGCTCACCAACGCGGATGACCGGATTGAGCGCGTTCATCGCGGCTTGCGGCACGAGCGAGATGCCCACCCAGCGGACGTTCTTTCGAAATTCCTCATCGTCATACTTCATGACATCCGCGCCTAACAGGAACACCTGACCTTCATATTTTTCCAGATTGCGCGGCAAGAGTCGTAACAACGCTTTGGCGAGCGAGCTCTTGCCACAACCCGATTCGCCGAGGATCACTACCGCGCGATTGGAATCCAACTCAAAGTCTACGCCATCCACTGCCTGTACCGCGCCGGAACGGGTCTTGAAATGCAATTTCAGTTTTTCGATGTGAAGTAATTTCGTCGGAGATGGTTGCATAATTCTCTCAATAGTTGTAGGATGGTATTACACTTTATCTGGCTCAACAGACAAGGCTTCTTCAACACGGTCCAGCCATTCATTGGTCAGCGCGTTGAACAAGATCGGTTGTTCGAGTTCTGTCACATGACCTGCGCGGTCAAGAACCACGACCGAGCCACGCGGGAAGAATTTGTGCAGTTCAATCTGGTCGGCATAACCGACGATGATGTCCTGACGACCCGCGATAATCAGCGCGGGAAATTCATAGCGAGGCGGCGGGTTGTTCAAGTCGAAGGAAAACGAATTGGTTTCATGAACGCGACGCAAGAAGGCTTGGTCGCTCATCTGCATAGCGGAAATATAATCCGTCATCAGACGCGCTCCGATCTCGCGCGTGTGGACGGTTGCAACTTCTCCCAATGCTTGCTGCAACTCTGGCCGAAGAGACACCACGAAATCTACATCAGCATGGATGATCCGCTTTTCAGGGATCTGCCTGTCGGGAGCTCCAGGTTTGACGGATGGCGCAATCAAAAACATACCGTCAATCAAATCTGGCTTGAAATGAGCAACGCCTCGTGCCATATACCCTCCGTACGATTCGCCTACAACGAGAAACCTTTTGTTAGATATCAATGTATCTATCAAGCCTAAAACGACTTCGAGCATATGATCCATGCTTTCGATCCAATCCGCGCCTTTGGTTTTTCCCATGCCAGGCAGATCGAAGTAGATTCTCTGCCAACCTGTGCGTTCTGCAAACAGCGGCTCGAAAGCCGACATCATGGAACGATGGTCAGCAGGATTCCCGTGCAGAAAAATGATCGGGCGACCTTCACCAACGACTTTGTAGTAAACATCCAGTCCATTGATTTGAATGGTTTCCATGCTCATATCTCGCGTAATTTCGGGTTGAAGATACGGTCCAGCGCGAAGCCCAGCATGGCAAAGCCGAGACCGGTGATCATCAGCAACACGGTGGGTTCCAGAATCCAATAGTAGTACCCGCGATAGAGCGCGCCATTCGAATTGGCATCCTGAATGATCTTGCCCCACGTCGGCAGGACGGGATCACCCAATCCCAGCAAGGCGAGCGAGGCTTCGAGGAATACGAACGCAGGAACAGAAGAGACCAACCCCGGAATCAACAAGGGAATCATGCGGGGAATCAGGTAGAGAAACACGATGCGTGAGCCGCTCGCGCCATAAGCACGCGCCGCTTCAATGTACATGGATTCCTTGACCTGCAGAAAGATCGAACGGAAACTTTTGATCGCTCCGGTGAAAATGCTCAGGGCGATCGTCGCGCCGAGAATCACCCAAATACTGCGCGAGTAGAAGGTGCCGATCATAATCAGGATGGAGAGGAATGGAAGCACAAGGTTGATCTCGGTGATGCGCTGGATCAATTCATCCACCCAGCCGGCATACCACGTGCCGACCGCCGCGATGATCATGGTGAGGACAGACGAACCGAGCGACGCAATCAAGCCGAACATCAGAGCCACCGGCGCGCCCCACAACAGCGGCACCATGAGATCGCGGCGAGCCTGATCGGTGCCTGCCAGCCCGTAGACCTGCCCGTGAAAAACGAACTCGGCGTCGATCGTCGAACCGGGCTCGAAGGTTGTGCCGGTGATGAGTAGTTGATATTCTCCCTTCATCAGCGAACCAGTTTCAGGGTCCGAAAAGAGCGAGGCGATGATATCGTCCGTTTTGAGGCGGGTTTTGAGTCTTTCATCCTGTGCAAAACGATAGGTAAATTCCTTGCTGATCGCCATGTTCGCAATCCGCACGGTGCGCCCGTCGGGGGTCAGCCATTCGAGGGATATGAACGGCTGTTTTTCCGCGTAGGTGGACGTGAAATACAGGATCATATCTTGAGGATACGTGTCATAATCGAAGTTGAAACTGTGACCGGCGATCAGCGTAGACGTTCCCTCCGCGCCCGGCGTGAACTCACTACTCAGACTTCCGTCGCGGGTGTTCACCGCAAACGATTCGGCGTATTTTTCAGCGGAGAAGTAATTGATCCACGCGGGCGCGGCGAACTTCGGGTTTTGATACCAGACGTCCTCCCCGCCGCGCCATAGACGGATCGCTTCATCGTACGGAATCTTCACCATGGCGTAGACCGCCAGCAGCACAAGCAGAAAGACAACAAACAACCCAAACACGGCGGACGGGTAATAAAAAAGTTTTTGCAGCGAGTTCTTCAGCGCGTTCACGTCAACCTCCGACCTTCACGCGCGGGTCAACGAGCGAGTACATGAAATCCAGCAGAAATACGGTCATGGCAAGCAGGTAGGCGTAGATGATCGTCGAGCCGACGATGATGGGAATATCGTACAAGCCGATAGCCTGAAATAACGTACGTCCCAAACCGGGCCACAGGAAAACGGTTTCTGTGATCGTCGCGCCGGTCCACAACGAAATGATAAGAAGCGCAAAGTTCGTGATGATGTTCGGAAGCGTGGGACGCAGGATATATTTCCGTTCCACATCGCGCGAAGGCAAGCCTTTCGCTTTCGCCATGTCCACGTAATCTTCGCTGGAATAGATGAGGAAGAAGGTGCGGTAGTTGTAAATGCTGAGGAAGAACGAACTCAATACCAGCGATAACGTCGGAAGCGCCAAATGCTTGAGCAGGCTCAACGAATAATCGAGCGGATTGGACGGCGGGGGCGAATCCACCATCCCGCCGAACGGAAGTACCTTCAATAGCGCGGCAAAGATCAAGATGAGGAAGATGCCGTAAAACCACGGCGGTACGGCGGAGGTGGGAGACAGTGTGACCACCAGTTTGTCCCAAAAATTTCCATAATGACGCGAGAGGTTGAGGGCAAGCAGAATGCTGGAAAAAAACAGGAACAATTGTGAAATGCCCATCAGCAACAGAGTGGCAGGCAGTCGTTCGAGCAGAATCAGCCGCACTTGCTTCGACCCCGAGTCGCTGGTCATGTTATGCGCCCGCCCGAGGTTCAACGTCAACGCGTTGGAAAGGTAACGGACGTTTCTGACGGCAATGGGAACGTTGAGTCCGCGGCGTTCCTCTTCCGCGGCGATCGTGTCTTGGATCAATTGTTGCCGCACCTCAGGCTCCATGCTTTGATACGATGGATTATTGATGATCGTCTGCGTCACGCGGTCGCGGATCTCGCCTTTCATGATGGTGTCCACAAATCCGCCCATGTTCGCGATCACGATCGTGAGATAAATGCCGATGACGACCGTGACAAAAAGCGTCAACACGCGGACGACCACATAACGCGACACGCGCAAGAACGTGCTGGCGCGGGCGGAAACCTTCGGAGCAACTGAATTTTCAGACGCAGGTTGAACTGCAATGGTCATGGCAACCTCTCAGGGAAAAGGCTGCACAGGGGCATCGTGAGATGTCCCTGTGCAGTTTCAGTGCGGTAAAACTTACGGAACTGCTACAAAATCAAACGAAGTGAACGACGGGATGGCAACGGGAATCGGCACCACCGCCACTTCGAGTCTGGCTGAGCCGGTGGGCAACTTTGCGGTTTCCTCCGCGCTCAACGTAACTTGATACTCACCGTCCGCCACCGGGGTCGCATCGCCCACAGACACCACCGCGCCGGTCGCATCGTACAGGATGTATTTCACGCGCGCGATGTCAGAAAGCAGATACGGCTGGTCTTTGAAATTGATCGTGACGTCGAAGACCGCTTCCTCGCCCGATTTGACCTGCCCCGGCCCGTCCAGCAGAGTCGTCGCTTTCTTCGGTTCGCTGAATTGAGCCCAACGGTCAGCGAGATCGGGGAAGTCCGCAAAGTTTTTCAACACGAGCGACTTCTCGGTGGTGAAGACCTGATCGAGATAATACGGACCCGTACCAACCCAGAAATGACCGTGATCTTCGTACCATTTCTTCAAGTTGGCATAGCGCAGGTCAGCCTCTTCCTTGGTGACATACTGACTCATCGTCGGCGCGAACGGGATGTAGGATTCAGCCGCCGCCTGATCGAGATACTTGGCAAGCACTTCGAGGCTCGGTCCGCCCACCCAGCTCATTTGCTCCACTTCGAGCAGCGCGGCTTTATCCTCCGAATACGTGACCTCGCCAGCCGCCTCCGCCAGATTACCGACCGCCAGCATCTGCCAGCTATTCTCACCGGTAAGTCCGAACGCCGATTGGGGCCACAGCGGCGCAATGTTCAACTCCGCATCGGAAAGATAAGCGTCCGTGTACGATTCGATGGTCAACGGATCGGTCGAGGTAATGCGATATCCTTTGAAGGCGACCAATCCCGCGTTGATGCTCAACGCAAGCGATTCATCGTAGAGCGCGCTTTCCGGTTTGGCGGGGTCGAACCCTTGAATAAAGTTCATCACAAAATCGCCCACCGAAATGGGACTGCCGTCGTGCCACTTCACCGTCTCGAACAGGTCATCGGGGTAGACAACCACGCTCTTAACATTGGCGGTGAGTCCATCGGGATATTTTTCACCGACCGTGATGAACCGTTGTTCCGTCGCGTCCCAGTCAATCCACGCGTCGGCGGGCACGTCCACCTGAGGCACGGCGGTCACGGTCAACCAATCCAAATTCTGATTGATCGGTAAACCTTCTTTATAGACCAACTCCGCGCTGGCAATACGCTGTGGATATGCAAGACCGGTATACGGGTCCGCCATCAAACCGCCGCCGCCACCGATGTTCGAAGTCCCCATGGTGGTGGCGCGCATCACGTGAGCGTCCCAGATCCAGTTGCTGCCGGCAACCGGGTTCCACGGTTCGGTGAACAGATCGTTGGTGCCGATCCTCAGCGTGCCGCCTTCTCGATCTTTGAATCGCAGGTTATACGGACCCACATTTGTGGATTCGGGTCCCGTGGCGAGATCGAACGTCACCTGCACATTGTTTGCGTAAGGTGCGTAGGTCTTCTGATCGATCAACCAGACAAACAGCGAATCTTCCAGCGAAAGTTCGAGCGCACGCGCCATCATCGCGTCGCGTTCTTCCTTCGAGTCGTAATTGCCCTGGGCAAGATCATCGCCGAGTTTTTGGAATTCAGGGTCTGAAACGTTCGAGATGAACGGCTCGCTGGCTTGAATGCTCGTATTCAAGTAACTTTGCTGAATGTTGCCGCTCTCGTCGCGCAGAGAACCAAGGCCCGAAACGCCGTAACCGGCGGTATACAAATGCCACTGACCGTCCGCCGCGACCGTTCCCTGCCAGATCGGAAAGGCTTCAGAAGCCGTCTTGTACTGACGATCCACGGTAAACCCAACGCTCTCGAGTTGATTCGACACATAGTCGCCCATCGGCTGACGCGTGCCGTCGCCGTCGGAACGGATGAGGAAGATCAACGTCACCGGCGCGCCGTTGAACTGCCACTTGCCGTCCGGTCCGAGTTCCGCGCCCATGGCGGGCATTTCCGCGTCAATTACTGCCTTGGCACGCTCCGGGTTATAGGCATACTTGCTCTCCAGCGCGCGGGCGGTATCAATCAAGTTGGTGTATTCAACCAGCTCCGTGGTGATCGGCAAAAGACGAGGCAGAGAACCGCCTGCATAGATCTCCTGATTCAAGTAATTACGGTCAAGCAGCCAGTTAAGCGACTCGCGAATCTTGCGATTCGAAAACGGATTCAAGACCGACGTATCCGTGAACACAGCGGGGTTGAGACTGATGCCGTAATACCCGCCGAGCGATTGCGTGGTGGATAAGCCCGCCGCTTGAATTTCGGGATAGACATCCGAAGCGAGATTGAACGAGAAAAAGTCAATCGCCCCGGCCTGAATTTGCGAAATGGCAGAATCGCCATCCACCACCGAGACGACGATCTCATCCAGCCAGCCGCCATGACGTGTGGTGGCAGGCGCGGCAGGTTCCTCCGCCGGCGCGGCGGTTGCCGCAGGTTCGTCCGTCCCCGCGGCGGGCGCCTGCGTGGGAGTCTCAGTCGCTTGTTGCGGCGCGCACGCGGCGAGTACCATGCTGAACGCTACAAGCAAACTGAGAAGGCAGTGTAACTTCGTGGTTTTCATACTCTTCTCTCCTGATGAAATTAAATAAAGTAAGCGTGCGTTCATTCGAGTATCAAGGGACGAGCCACCTCCTTTGCGGATATAGCCAGCGAGGCGGAAACCGGGTGCGTAGACCAGTTTCCGCCTCACGCCAACGGGTTGCTTTCTCTTGAGGAGATTCGTGAAAGCAAAGCAGATTTCGCAGCGCCGCAAACATCGCCAAGTCCGTCGCTCGACTCCTCTTGCAGGCGTCCATGCGAACCTGCGCTCATCATACCCACCGGGAAAAATTCAAGCATCCGTCTTCACATGTGTTTCCAACACACCTTGTGAATGGTTTGGATTCCCCCGCGAGGGACGGCTCATGTACCCCCTGCCGAGAATCCATGTGTGGGAAAAACCCCTCCCCCGAGGGGTATTGAAAGGTATTGCTAAGCGAATAAAATCAAATGTACAACTCATCAGATAGGTCTATAATTGTTTTATGTTAAACAAGTGGATACGATTCATCGGTCAATCGGCGTGGATTATCACCCTCCTCCTTCAGGCTTCCTGCGGCGGGATGGAAACGCCTCAAGCCGCGCTGGAGGCTGACTTCGCCTCGACCAACCGTCCCCCTGCCCCGAACCGGGTGTCGGCAGAGTCGCTCCCCGAGATCTGCAACTGCGTCCTCCGCTTCGACACGATCGGCATCGAGCAAGGACTATCTCAAAGTTCGGTACGCGTCATCTTTCAGGATAGCCGCGGTTTTCTCTGGTTCGGCACGGAAGATGGATTGAATCGTTATGACGGTTACAACTTCAAAGTGTTCAAACGCGATCCCGGTAACGTTAACAGCATCAGCGACGGTTGGATCAACGCCATCACCGAAGACCAAAACGGTTATCTTTGGATCGGCACACGGCTCGGCGGCTTGAACCGATACGACCCCGTCAGCAAGAGATTCACGCAATATCAGCACAAAAAAAATGATCCCACCAGCCTGAACGATAATCACATCACCAGCCTGCTCGTGGGTCAGGATAATCAAATATGGGTCGGCACATTGAGCGGACTCAACCTGTTTATCCCCGAAACGCAATCCTTCCGACGCATCCCGTCTGTAGTGTTACCCCAACCCAGCGTGGACGGTGAATATCCCGGAAGTCCGGATGCTGCATTGCCCACGCCCACCGCCGTTCCCATCGAGCCGGAGATCGTGACGCAAGGCGACAAGCTCAGCGGCAAGATCGTGAGCGCGTTATTTCAAGACTCAACCGGGCGGCTTTGGGTAGGCACCTCGGATGGCGGATTGAATCGTTATGATCCTTCGACCGGCTCATTTACCTATTATCAGCCGGTCACCGACGATCCTTCCACCATCAGCGATATTTCCATCACCTCCATCACCGAGGATGGGACCGGTCATTTATGGGTCGGCACAAAAAACGGTCTCAATCGCTTCAACCCATCGACCGGGCAATTCCTGCGCTTTGCGCACGATAAGGAAGATTCACGCACGATCTCGAGTGATGCGATCAACATCGTAAAGGTGGACGCATCGGGAAATCTCTGGGTCGGCACATCCAATGGGCTCGACCGCCTCGAAAAAGACCGAAGTCGTTTTGTCCATTACCGGCATAACCCGGTGTTCCAGAGAAGCCTGAGCAATAACTACATCATTTCCATTTACGAGGACCGCGGCGGCGTCCTTTGGTTCGGCACCTACGGCGGCGGCGTAAACCGCTACGACCGCGCCCTCGACAAATTTTCGTATTACCGCCACGATCCCACAGACCCGCAGACTTTGAGCGGGAATTTCATCTTCCCCATTCATGTGGATAACAAGGGCTTCGCCTGGATCGGCACACAAGGCGAAGGCTTGAACCGTTTCCTCTGGCGCACCGGCGAAATCGCCCGGTACGGCAACGACCCTTCCAACCCCGAAAGCCTCGGCTCGAACTGGATCACTGCAATTTACGAGGACAGTGAGAATATCCTATGGATCGGATCGAACAACGGGCTGGATAATTTCAACCCGGTTCACAATACTGCCAAACACTATCGGCTCGACCCTGCCAACCCGGAGAACAGCATCAGTTCCAATCTGGTGTATACGATCTACGAAGACCGTCGAAATCAATTATGGATCGGAACCTTCGCCGGATTGGATCGGTTCGATAGGATGACAGAAACCTTCACCCATTTCCGCCCGAATGCCGACGACCCCACCACGCTCAGCGGAAACAAACCGGTCATCATCCATGAAGATCGCGACGGGTTTCTCTGGATCGGCACCGCCGAAAACGGACTGAACCGCATGGACCCGCAAACAAATCAGTTCACTCGTTACCGTCATGACCCCAACGATCCAAACAGCCTCAGCAGTGACTCCGTCCTTTCGATTTACCAAGACACGAAGGGGCGATTGTGGATCGGCACAGCCGGAGCCGGGCTAAACCTGTATCAACCGGAATCCGATTCGTTCAAGCACTACGTCGAAAAAGACGGGTTGCCGAACGGATTCATCTACGGCATCCTCGAAGATGACCTCGGCCGGCTGTGGATGAGCACCAACTTCGGTATTGCCCGCTTCGACCCGGACACCGGAAGTTTCCGCAACTTCGACTCGGGTGATGGCTTGCAAAGCAACGAATTCAACTCCAGCGCGTACGCCAAAGGCTTGGACGGCGAATTCTACTTCGGCGGCGTGAACGGCCTCACCGTCTTCCATCCGCTCGCGATCACCGACAGCCAATACCTGCCCCAGATCGCATTGACATCCATGAATCAGGAAGATCAATCCATCGCAACCGCCACCAGCATCGAAACCGTGAAAAGCATCACGCTCACGTATCCGCAAAATTCGTTCGAGTTCGAATTTACTGCGCTGAGTTTCAACCAGCCGGGAAAGAACCTGTATGCCTACACCCTCGAAGGGTTCGACACCAATTGGCATTTCATCGGTACGAAACGAAACGGGCGCTACACGAATCTGCCCGGCGGAAGTTATACCCTGCTGTTGAAAGCCGCGAACAGCGACGGCGTTTGGAACGAAACACCGACTCGCGTCTCGGTGACGGTCATCCCTCCGTTTTGGCAAACGGCGTGGTTCCGCGTCCTGCTCGGACTTACAGCTGTTCTTGTCGTGGTCGGCGGAGTCCGCCTGCGGACAAAGACCATTCAGGATCGCAACCGCCAGTTGGAGCGACTCGTGCGTGAACGCACCAGCGCTCTTGAAAAACGCAACCAGGAGATCCAAGCGCTCTATCAGGCTGACGAACGCATCCTCCGCAACGTGAGCCTGCAACAAGTCTTTCAAACTCTCGTGGATGTGGCAGTGGACGCCTTGAACGCCGACCGCAGTGTGGTCTTCGCGTGGGACGAAAAGCAGACGAAGGTAGTACCGCGCGTCAGCCGCGGCTTCTCGCCGGAAACCCTCAAACGACTCGAATTCGCAAAAGGCGAAGGCGTGGTCGGCAAGGTCCTCGAGACCGGCGAACCAGCCGTGGTGCGGCAGATCGAATTGAATGAGTTGCGCGCCGATATCCGTGAGGCGATCATTGCCGAAGGCATCCGCTCGTTCGTGCACCTCCCGATCATCGTAGACCACAAGATCGTCGGCGTATTCAACATCGGGTTCACCAAGCCTAATCTGATCGGTGACGATACCACGCGTCTCTTCTCCGCGTTGACGCACCGTGCCTCGCTCTCCATTGCCAACATGGAACTCTTCGAACAGACCAAAGACTTGGCAGTGATGGAAGAACGCAACCGCCTCGCGCGTGACCTGCATGACTCCGCGAAACAAAAAGCCTTCGCGGCGCTCGCCCAACTCGGCACCGCCCGCGGCCTCCTCAATGGCAATGCGAATTCCGTCTCGCTGCACTTGAATGAAGCAGAGAACCTCGTCAGCGACGTGATACAAGAACTCACCTTCCTCGTGCAGGAAATTTACCCGATCGCCCTGCAGGAAAAAGGATTGGCGCCCGCGCTGCGCGACTACATCTACGAATGGGAAAACCGCAACGATACGGCTGTCCAACTCATCAACCGCAATGACCGCCGCCTGCCGCTGGAAACCGAGCAGGCTCTTTACCGCGTCACGCAGGAGGCGCTGGCGAACGTGGCTCGTCACAGCCGCGCCCGCCGCGTGGATATTTCCCTCGTCTACAACAACGACTCCGTCCAATTATCTCTTTCAGACGACGGCTGCGGCTTCGACGCCAGTACAAAATCATACGGCATGGGCTTGAGATCCATTCGCGAACGCGTGAGTAGTATTCATGGCACATTGCAGATCCAAAGCGCGCCCGGGCACGGCACGCGGATCATGATCCAAGCTCCGATCAAAAACTAGAAGGAGAACGTTATGGGTTCAAAACACGATAACCGCATCAGCATCATCATTGTGGACGATCATGAGGTCGTTCGGAACGGCATCCGTTCCTACATCGAAACGGTCAAAGATTTTCAAGTCGTGGCGGAGGCAGCCTCCGGAGAAGCCGCGCTGAAACTCGTTTCGGACCACATTCCCGACATCGTCTTGCTTGACCTGATCATGCCCGGCATGGACGGGGTGGAGACCACGCGGCGCATCAAACAGATCAGTCCGCGCACGCAGGTGGTGGTGCTCACTTCCTATCATGAAGACGCGCATATTTTCCCCGCGCTGAAAGCGGGCGCGATCTCGTATATTTTGAAAGACATGAAAATGGAAAAACTGGTGGAGGCATTGCACCGCGCTGCACAAAAAGAGGTGACGTTACATCCGCTGGTGGCGGCGCGCGTTCTGCAAAATATCCGCAGCGGAAACGGCGACGAACAACCGTTGTTTACCGAGTTGACCGAACGCGAACTGGATGTCCTCCGCTTGATCGCGAACGGCATGACGAACAGCCAGATCGCGGAGAAGTTGGTCATCAGCGAAAATACCGTCAAAGGACACGTCAGCAACATTCTCAGTAAACTTCACCTTGCCGACCGGACCCAGGTCGCGGTGTATGCGTGGCAAAAGGGATTGGTCAACCGCGAACAGCTTGCGCGCAAGTAACGACACAAAAACAGCCGCACAAACATTGCGGCTGTTTTTCTACACTCGCCAGTACTCTCCCCCTCCGCCTTCCCTCTTCATCAACCCAAAACCGACCAGTTCGCGCCGCAACGTGGCTGTGTCTTCGTGAAAGCGCGAAAGAATCTCATTGACGCGTTTTTCGCTGTAACGCTTGTCCGCGTCGAACGATTTCACCACGTGGCGCAAGATGGCTTCCAACTTCTTGCGTTGCGACGGCAGGGTTTTCAGACTGCCATCGCGACGCGCATAATCCTTGACCACTTTCGTATCGTACGCGTCGACGTCCACTTCCGCCGCGACGGAGGCAAGCTCGCTCTGCGAAAACATGTTGCGCGATTTTTCCTCCAGCATTCTTCGGTCCAATTGATAGACGCTGTAATAACTTTCAGCGCGCGAACTGACCAGTTGCGCTTCGGTCAGCCGCGCGAGATGATGCGACACGGTCGACGGCTTGAGCTTCAACAGCTCGGCAAGCTCCTCTACGCTGTAGGGTTTTTCCGCCAGCAAACCGACGATCTTCAGGCGATTGGAATCTGCCAGCGCTTTGAAAAAAGTGACAAGTTCCTCGCTCATTTCGGACCTTGCGCGATCGGCTCGACGGGTTCGGCAAGCCGCCAATATTTAGTTCCATCACTTTCGCGCGCCATAAGACCGTAATCGATCAAATTACGCCGTAATGTTGCTGTATCCACATGGAAGCGGCGCAGGATGGTATTGACTTCCATCTCGGTAAAATTTGTATCGAAGGGGAATGCATCCACGATGAATTGCAGGATGATCTGCATCTTCCTGCCCTCTTGCGGCAATTGTTTGATCGTTCCATCGGGGTTCAAGTACGCCTTCAATACTTTGCGCACATCCTCGGGTTTCTCTTCGTACTGTGGACGCTTCCCTTCGAACTGAACGCGCGCCAATGATTCGATGGCCTTCTCGTTCAAATCGTAGAAGCCGTCCGTTTCTGTGATCACGCCAATGTGCGTGAGATACGCAAGATGATCGAACACATCCCGCACCGGGACGTGCAATTGTTCGGCGATCTCTGCCTGTGCGGCACGTCCGCGCGCCAGCACGCCGATCACGCGCAGGCGTTCGGCGGATGCCATCGCTTTGACAAAATCCATAACTTCGGGTTGGGTATTCATGGTTTCGCTCACAAAATCTAATTCGATAAGTATCGAATTAGATTTTAACGGGATTCTGCCGGTTGTCAAGCGAGGCGGGCGAGGCGTCCGATGGGGAGAGTTTGCCGATTTGGAATCAGGCGTCACTGGGAATGATTCGGAGTCCTCAGGTATAATTCGCACGTAAGAGTCGGTCCCAATCCCATTGTTGGAGGTGCCCGTGGATCTCTCGAAGCATGCGTATTTTCAAGGTCAGATCGTCCCCCTTGCAGAAGCCAAAGTTAGTATAGCCGCACATGCATTCCTTTATGGCACATCGGTTTTCGGAGGCATGCGGGCTTATTGGAACGAAGAGAAGAAACGTCTCTTCGTTTTTCGTCCCTATGACCATTTTCGCCGCCTGTTGCATTCGGCGCGCATGATGGCGATGCAGACCAGTTACGATGAGGAGAGCCTGATCCAGATCACGCTCGATCTATTGCGGACGGACAACTGGAAACAAGACGTCTACTTCCGCCCCACCTTTTACAAAGCGGATCTGGGCATCGGCGTCCGCCTCCACGATGTGAGCGACGATTTCTGCATCTTCGTCATGGCGTATGAAAAATACGTGAAGAACGATTCGAACGCGCACGTCACCTTCTCATCGTGGCGGCGCATCGACGACAACGTGATTCCCGCGCGCGGCAAGGTGGCAGGCGCCTATGCCAACTCAGCGCTCATCAAATCGGATGCGGTGCGCGCAGGCTTCGATGAAGCGCTGGTGCTCGACCAAAATGGACATGTCTCTGAAGGCTCGGCGATGAACGTGTTCATGGTGCGCGACGGTGTGCTGGTCACCCCTCCCGTGACCGACAACATCCTCGAGGGCATCACGCGCAAGACCGTGATCGAATTGGCGCGCCGCGAATTGGGCATCGAAGTTCTCGAGCGCTCCATTGACCGAACGGAAGTGTTCGCCGCGGAGGAAATGTTCTTCACGGGAACCGCGGCTGGGATCACGGGCATCACCAAAGTGGACCACCGCGCCATCGGCAGAGGCGAAATGGGACCCGTCGCAACAAAGTTGCGCGCCCTGCTCGAAGACGCAGTGAGGGCGCGATACCCAAAATACGAACATTGGAACGCGGCTGTTTAATAAAACTGGCGACCGGTGGTCGCCAGTTTTATTAAACATCATGGTTATCTATTTGCTTTGAAACGTACCTGAATAAGATTCTTTTGGCAATCATCGTACGTATTAAATTCTTGCCTATCTGATTGTGGTATTCCTGCCACATCGAATAACTGAATCCATAATGTTCCATTTGAGTTAGTTGGCGGCATGTTCAGCACAATTTCAAAGCCGGCTTGACCAAACTGTGTTGCAACGCCGGTTACAGTAGTATGCGTTTCTGGATCAATGGTCTGCCCATAAAGAGTTCCGCCAATCTTCACAATACCAAATTTATAAGGGGCATTGTTGACATCCACAGCCTCTCCGCCTATGCCAAAATAAGAACAGCCTAATTCAGGGTAGAAAATCGTGCTTGGAATGTAATTCACAGTTACAGAAAACGCTGCTTTCGGGGCAGTAGGTGTACGAGACGGTCTTGGAGTCCGCGTCGGTGGGAAGAGCGAAACCGGTGTATCGGTGGAAATTGGGGTGAACGTCGGGCGAGGAGTCTCGCTCGGCGTCAAGGCGATGGTGGGGCTGGCAGTCCATGTCGGTTCGAGTTGCAGGGGTGTGATGGTCGCCGTGGGAGGTTGCGGGGCAAAACCTGCGCCGCCCGGAGGCAAAACATTCAGGCTGGAGGTGGGGTTGAGAAAGATCAGCGCAAAATAACCGACCGCGCAAACTGTGGCAATCAATACAATCACGGTCAACAGATCCCACAACTGCAAGCCTGCTCCGCGTGCGCGGGATGGTTTGCCATCAAAATCGAATTCGTCACTCATCGAGATATGCTCCGTGTAAAACTATTGCGGCACCAGCACGATCGTCGCCTGTTGTCGCTGTTCCTCGATCCAGGCGATCAGCGCACGTTCCTGCAAAGCCAGCCTGGCATCCGGTGAAAGAGGGCGGGCAGGATCGCGCGCCAGGATTCGCAAGATGTGAAAACCGACCTCTGTGGAGATCACATCGCTATGTTCACCCACTGTCAGATCGAACGCCTCATCCTCGATCGTTCGCTCGAGCAGATAGCCTCGCGGCACCCAGCCAAGATCGCCGCGCGTCACCGGGTCGGCATCAAAGGCGAGATCATCGAAATCGGCTCCGCCATTTAATTGCGCCAGAAAATTCCGCGCGGTATCCTCATTATAGAGCAGAATTTGCTGGAGATGCACTTGCTCTGCAGCCTCAGGCACGGATGAAATGATTTTGTCACGCATCCACGCAGATTCAGCCGCACGCTTCAACGCGGACAGGAAATCTGCATCGCTGTACCCTTGATTTGTTTTCCACGCTTCGAGCGCGTCCGTCCCGCCGAGTTGCTCGGCGAGTGAATCAACGCGCGCCTGCAATGCCGCGTCATCGAATGTAAAACCCTCCGCGCGCGCGGCTTGCGCGAGGAGCAATTGCGCCACAAGATCGTCGATGACCACGCTGGTCGCGGTGAACGGATCGACCGTGTTGCCCAGCGCGGACTGTGCGGCGATGTAACGCGCCACATCCGCGTCGAATTCGACGAGGGGGATGCCCTCGCCATTGACGGTCAACGCCATGGGTTCGGAGGTTGCGGTGGGTGGCGCGGGTGTGAACGTCACGGAAGGTGTAGGTGCAGATTGAACCGTGGAAACAGAAGCGCACGCGGAGAGTCCGAGTGCGAGGGTGAGAAATATCCAATTGAATTTGTTGCGGTAATGAAACATCATCCCCGATTATAAAACATGTAGGGGCGGACCGGTGTGTCCGCCCCTACAATTTCGAACGGTTTAGTAATCCATTCCACCGGGCGGCATGGCGGGAGCGGGTTTTTCCTTCTCGGGCATGTCGGTGATGAGCACGTCGGTGGTGAGGATCATCGAAGCGATGGAGGCGGCATTTTCGAGCGCGCCGCGCACAACCTTGACCGGATCGATCACGCCGGCTTCGATCATATCGGTGTATTTGCCGGTGAGCACGTTGTAGCCGATGTTCTTGTTCTTCTTCTCGGTGGCGGTACGGCGGACGGTGTCGATGATGACCGAACCATCCTGCCCGGCGTTGGAGGCGAGTTTGCGGATCGGGGCTTCGAGCGCTTTCTTGACGATATTGATGCCCACGCGGGTCTCGCTGTCCTCGTCGCCGTTTTCCTTCGCAAGTTTATCAAGCTTGGAGGCGGCATTGATCAGGGAAATCTCGCCGCCGGGGACGATACCTTCTTCGACTGCGGCACGCGCGGCAGAGAGCGCATCTTCGACTCGGTGTTTCTTTTCCTTCATTTCGGTTTCGGTCGCGGCACCTACGCGGATGATGGCAACGCCGCCGCTTAATTTCGCAAGGCGTTCCTGCAATTTTTCCTTGTCGTAGTCGCTCGTGCTTTTATCGATCTCCGCACGGATTTCCTTGATGCGTCCTTCGATATCGCTCTTCTTGCCCTTGCCTCCGACGATGGTGGTGTTCTCTTTGTCGGAGACAACCTTCTCGGCGCGACCCAAGTCTTGCAATGTCGCGGTTTCCAGTTTGCGACCTGTCTCTTCGGCGATCACGGTTCCGCCGGTGAGAATGGCGATATCCTGCAACATGGCTTTGCGGCGATCGCCAAAGCCGGGGGCTTTGATCGCGAGCACGTTCAACATGCCGCGCAGTTTATTCAAAACGAGAGTGGCGAGCGCTTCACCGTCAACATCTTCGGCGATGATAACAAGTTCGCGCTTGCCGATCTGGACGAGTTTCTCGAGCAGGGGAACTATATCCTGCGCCGCGGAGATTTTCTTCTCGTTAATCAACACATACGCGTCAGTGATAATCGCTTCCATCTTGTCGGCGCTGGTGATGAAGTAGGGCGAGAGATAGCCGCGGTCGAACTGCATGCCTTCGACGAATTCCTGTTCGAATTGCATGGACTTCGATTCTTCGACGGTGATGACGCCGTCTTTGCCAACTTTGTCCATTACATCGGCAATCAACCCGCCGATGCCTTCATCGGCCGCGGAATTGGTGGCGACAGAGGCAATCTCTTCTTTCGTGTCGATCTTGACAGCCATCTTGCGAAGTTCCTCCACGACTGTGGAAGTAGCCAGCTCGATGCCATGTTTGATGAGCATCGGATTGTAGCCTGCTTCGAGTGCCTTCAAACCTTCGTTGACAATGGCGTGGGCAAGGACGGTCGAGGTGGTTGTACCGTCGCCGGCGATATCGTTCGTCTTGGACGCGGCTTCTTTGAGAAGCTGCGCGCCCATATTCTCAAACGGGTCTTCGAGTTCGATCTCCTTGGCGACGGAAACGCCGTCATGCGTGATGGTCGGTGAACCGAATTTGCGGTCCACCGCCACGTTGCGACCTTTCGGTCCGAGGGTTGCGCCAACCGCGTTGGCGACCATGTTCATACCGTTCTTGAGTTTACGGCGGGCGTCTTCTGAGAAGACAAGTTGTTTAGCAGCCATTTTTATCCTCCGAGTTGTGTAGGGCGTGCGCCGAAGGCGTCTTACGCGCCCGGCGTTAGACGACTTCGTCAGCGCCGATTACACAGAATGATTAGCCTTCAACGATGGCTAAAATATCGTTTTCTTTGAGGATGAGCAGTTTCTTGCCATCCACTTTCACTTCGGTGCCGGAATATTTCGCGTACAGCACCCGATCCCCAACCTTCACATCCATGGCGATGCGCTTGCCGTCCTCGTCGCGCTCGCCCGGTCCCGCCGCAAGGATCTTGCCTTCCTGCGGTTTCTCCTTGGCGGTTTCGGGAAGGATGATTCCGCCGGCAGTTATATCTTCCTGCTCGATCGGCTCAACGATCACGCGTCCACCAAGGGGCTTCAACTTTAGTTTGCTTGCCATCTTTCTGCCTCCTGATTTGGGTTTGATGTTTGCAAATTCATCGAATTCATGAAATTAGCACTCTCGCTTGCTGAGTGCTAATTGCAATCTTACCCAGTTCGTGAGGGCAAGTCAAGGGGATTGGAAAAATTCTTACGGAGTTCTGACGCAGGCAGACCACGGACTTCCGACCATACACCGCGGTCAGTGGTCTACCGTCTATCGCAGGATCGAATTACGGGTTGGATGTAGGGGTCAAATCAGACATCACATCCCCTGCGCCCGGCGTGGAAGTATCCGCTTCACCCGCGACCGTGGAGGCTGGCGCGCCCCCGTCAGCCAGCGACGCGCAGATGGCTTCACCCGCCTGCACGATGCTGACGATCGTCTCGCGCGAATCGGCATACCCATCGGGGTTAGACGCCAGTTCAGCCCGCACATCACCCATTACTTGCATCGCTTCACCGCATTTGTTATCCCGCGGACGGCTCAACGCGGAAAGCACTGAGCCATAGGTGTAGTAATAAACGATTGTGTTCGGTGAAAGGGCAAGTCCCGGCACTTCCACTGGGTTTTCGTTGAGGTCCTGGAAACACCTCTCAAGTCCGCGACCCTTACAGGAATCATCGCCCGAACATCCGTAGGTTGCGCATTTCAATGAAAAAATGGAACCTTCGTAATTGCGAGAGCGGAAATAAATGATTCCCAACTGACCGTAAATATCGGCATTGGTTGGCTGGTATTCCAGAGCCGTCTGCACATTGCGTGCGGCGATGAAGAATTCGCCCAGCTGTGAATACGTCCGCGCGATGGACAGGTGCGGACCGGGGTCTCGAATCCCCAACTGCTCGTTGATCCGTACTGCTTTGTCAAAATATTCCAGCGACTTTTCATAGACCGGGCGCGCCGCATCCAGATTGGGAATCTCGAATGCAAGGCGGCGATAATTTGCGCCTGCCCGCAAGTAGAGAAACGTGAAGTTCGGCTCGATGGCAATGGCTTTATCCCACTCGGTGATCGCAAGGTTGTACTGCCCGTACGTCTCCAGCACGGCGGCGTAGACGCGATGCACATCCATCAATGTATCATCCTGAGCGAGCGCCTGTTCGATATTCAGTTTCGCCTGATCCCATTTTTGCTGATCGAGCAAAACTTCGGCATAATAAGCCAGCGCCAGCGTGTTGGAACTATCCAACTGCAAAGCCCGCAGCGCAGACTCTTCCGCGCGCCTTAGAAAGTCCTGCACCTCTTCGGTGGAATAAAAATTCGAATTGGCGTTCCAATCCAAGGCAAAAGCGCGGACCGCATGTACTGTGCTGTCGTCTGGCGCAAGTTCCACCGCTTGGTCAGCGGAGGCAAGCGCTTCGAGCAGGCGCGCCTTCTTCTCCTCGTTGGTGATGAGAAACGCGGAGGAATAGGTTTGAATGCGCGCCAGTTTTGCCCACGATTGAGCATTGCCGGGGTCCACGCGCACAGCCTCACGGTAGGCTTGAATCGCCGCGTCAAGGTTGCCGGCGGTGAAGTGGGCATCGCCCTCCAAGGTGAGCGAACTGCCGCTGCGTGTGGGAGTCGGTGTCGCCAGGAATAACGGTTGAATGTCGCCGCTGTCGATCTGTTGCAGCATCCACACGCCGCCGAGCAACATCACCACCCATAAAAACATGCGATAGATATTCGATTGCGGCTTACGGCTGAATAGAGGACGACGAGGTGCGATGTTCATGGTGTTGAAATTACCGTTGGCGTTGCTGTCGGCGTGCCGATTTGCGGATTGGCGAGATTCTCCTGGCAGATCCGGATGATTTCGGTCGCGTTGAACTGCGCCACCTCATCCGCGGGAATCTTCGCCTGAATCTCCTGTGCGATCTGCAACGCCTCGCCGCATTGACCGGTGCGCGCCAATGCCAGCCCGTAGGTAAAATAAAATTCAGCCACGCGCACATCGGTGGAAAGCGGTTCACTCCTGATTTCCTGACCATCTTCGGTCAAGCCGCCGTAAATGGTGAGGCGCAGTTGCCCGATGGCTTCTTCCCAAAACAAGTTGCGATAGTACATCACGCCGTAGTTGCCGCGCAGGCGCGGGTCCACCGGGTTATTTTGTACAGCCGTTTCCGCGTATTGCAACGCCTTGGCATACTCGCCGATGCCGGCGTAGGTACGCGAGATGTACAAGTCGGGCAATGGGTCACCCGGGTTGAGCACATCCGCGCGGGTGAACGCGTCGATCGCTTCGTTCGAAGCGCCCAGCGCGCGATAATTGAGTCCCAACCGCAAGTGAAGGTCGGAAATATTGTCATTGAAAGAAAGCGCGGTTTTATATTCCTGGATTGCCTCTTCATAATTTTGGGTGGCTTCGAGAAGAATCCCGCGTGCGCGATGCGCCTCCATCGTGTCGGGTGCGAGAGCCAGCGCGACTTTCGATTCTTCGATCGCCTTCGTCGTGTTATCGAACGAGCCAGAGTTCACGAGGATTTCTGTGTAATACGCATGCGCCAAACCGTTGTTCGGGTCGAGTTGCAATGCTTGTTCGATCCACGTCAGGGCTTGCGAGTTGTTCTCCTGCGCGTCCGCCGCAAATGCGCGAATGGCGTGCGCCATCGAATTGTTCGGGTCGAGCAACAACGCGTTCTCTGCGTTGGCTTGCGCCTCCACAGCCTGTCCTGCCAGCACCTGCGCGCGCGCAATGGCGATGTACAGCGATGGGTCCTGCGGCGAGGAACGAATCGCTTCCTGATAGGTCTCGATGGCTTGCACAAATTTTCCGTCTTCGAAGAGCAATTCCGCCTCCGCCACATACGCCTCCGGCGAACGCGTGGGAGTCGGAGTCGCGACAAAGGGGTTCGGCTGACTCGGCAAATACACTTGATTGAAAAAATATCCAAAGAGCAATACCAAACCGAACACCGTCCATCCGAAAACATTCGGGCGGCGTTTGCGGCGGTTCATGCTCCACTTACTGCTTCTCGGTAAATACATAATTTCATATTACCATGAAAAGATAAAGGGGCATTAAGGAGCGGTAAGCGCAGATGATTCAAGAAAGTGGAAAGAGAAAAGGCGAAGGAGAATGATAAAATCCCCGCATGAAGTTCGAAGTGTTCACACTTCTCCCCGAAGTATTTCCTCCCTATTTCGCATCCAGCATTCTCAAGCGCGCGAGCGAACGGGGATTGATCGATGTGCGCGTTCACAACATCCGCGAGTACACACACGATAAACATCACGTCACCGATGATACTCCGTACGGCGGCGGCGGAGGGATGGTGATGAAGCCGGAGCCGGTCTTCGAGGCGGTCGAATCGGTAATGGGACCTGCCCCGCTTCAAACCACGGGTCAGCCTGTTCCCATCATTCTGCTAACCCCGCAGGGACGCGTTTTCACCCAACGCCTTGCCGAAGAATTATCCCGGCATGAACGCATTGCCTTAATCTGCGGGCGCTACGAAGGCGTGGATGAACGAATCCGCGAGCATCTGGTTACCGACGAAATCTCGATCGGCGATTACGTGCTGACCGGCGGAGAACTCCCTGCCATGATCCTGATCGATGCCATTTCGCGCCTCATCCCCGGCGTGCTCGGCGACCCCACCGGCGCGGAGGATGACTCGCACTCGATGGGCTTGCTCGAATATCCACATTACACCAAACCGCCGGAATTCCGCGGCTGGAAAGTACCCGAAGTTTTGCAAAGCGGCAACCATGCCAAGATCGAACAATGGCGCAGGGAGCAATCCCTGCTCCGGACACTCACCAAACGACCGGACATTCTGGAGCAGGCGGAATTAAGCGATAAAGAGAAAGAATTTATCAAAAGTCTGCAAGCGAAGAAACCTTGAAGTTCAACGTTCAACTTGAAATTGGAGGATCTCATGACCGCACGACTCAATTATGGCAGGACGTTCTTACTTGGTTTCGGATTTTTCGGCGTAAGCGTGGTATGGGGCGTGTACAACGCGTTCGTCCCTATTTTTCTTTCCGAGAAATTCGATATTGCGCCGGCTTTCATCGGCTTCTTCATGACTCTGGATAACATTGCGGGGTTGTTCATCCAACCCCCGGTCGGCGCGTGGTCAGACCGGTTGAGAACCCCGCTGGGGCGGCGCATTCCGTTCATCATCATCGGCGCGCCGATCACCGCGCTGGCGTTCGGTCTCATTCCGCTCGCATCTATCATTCCGCTGTTTGTGGCTTGCACCAGCACCACGTTGTTGAGCGCGGCGTTGTGGCGTACTCCGGTCGTAGCGTTGATGCCCGACATCACGCCCTCCGCGTTTCGCTCGCAAGCCAATGGGATCATCAATTTCATGGGGGGCATTGGCTCCATCATCGCCCTGCAGACCGGCGGCCTGCTGTACGAGCTGAGTCCTAACTTCCCATTCTGGCTGGGATCCGCACTGGTGCTGGTTGCCGCCTTGATCGTTTACTTGTTCATCGAAGAACCGAAGGAATATGAACAAACAGAGCAACAACCCGGCTTGCTGGCAAGTTTACGGGAGGTCTTCGCCGGTGAAGACAAAAGCGGGGCGCGCCTCCTGCTCGCCATTTTCTTCTGGTTCGTTGGTTACTCCGCCGTCGAAACATTCTTCACACTTTATGCAAGAAACCGCCTCGGCTTGCCGGTCGGCGACGGGGCGACAATGTTGTCGGTCTTACCACTGTTCTTCGTGCTGTTTGCGATTCCCTCCGGTTTTCTCGGCAGCCGTATCGGGCGAAGAACCACGATCACCATCGGCTTGATCATGCTGATTTTTATGTTGATCCTGTTTTATATTACACCTGCCGATGCACTGTTGACCGGGATCGCGCCATTGCCGCTGGTGGGAATCGCTCTTGAAGAAGGAGGCGCGCGCATGTTGACACTCGCGGGCGTTCTGCTAATTTTTGGCGGGATTGGATGGGCTTTCGTGAACATCAATTCCCTGCCAATGGTGGTGGATCTGACCGGCGCGGCGCGCATCGGCACGTTCACTGGATTGTATTATTTATTCTCCACGCTATCGGCAATTGCGGGTCCAAACTTGAACGGGTGGGCTGTGCAATTGGCAAATAACAACTACAACGTGATTATGATCATCTCGCCGGTGTTCATGGCGGTTGCACTGTGGTTGATGCTGGGAGTCCGCCGGGGGGAGGCAACAGTTTGAGTAGACGAATCAGGTATGCCCGGCGAAGGATCGAGGGGCATCCCTTGGCGAGCGGGTTAACACCCGTCTTGTCGAATGGTTCAAGTAATTGTATACTTGTGCCGAAAAAGGGTTTGCGATAACCCTTATAAATTCCAAAGAGGAGAAGAACTATGAAGAAGCTGTATGGTTTGCTTGCGGTGCTGTTGGTTGCCGCCATGATTCTGCCCGCATGCGCCCCGGCAGAACCGAATTGCGCAGATGAAGATACGTTCTGCGTAGGTTTGGTGACGGACGTCGGCAAGATCAACGACAAGTCCTTCAACCAGTCTGCGTGGGAAGGTGTGCAACGCGCGGAAGCTGAATTGGGCGCGGTGGTCCAATACATCGAAACCGTGGATGCCAAGGATTACGACAAGAACATTGCGACCTTTGGCGATGCCGGCTATGATGTGATCGTGACCGTCGGCTTTGCCCTCGGCGACGCCACCATTGCGAACGCCGCGAAATACCCGAATATCAAGTTCATCGGCGTGGACCAGTTCCAGGCGTGGCAGTTCGATGACGATGCCAGCAACGATGTACCGAATGTTGCCGGTCTCGGCTTCCCCGAGGACCAGGCTGGCTTCCTTGTCGGCGCGCTTGCGGCGATGATGAGCGAGAGCCACAAGATCGGCGCCGTGTGCGGTACCGATGTGGTTCCTCCCGTTTGGCGCTTTGGTGAAGGCTACAAAGCCGGCGCCGCCTACGCCGACGGTATGAACGGCACGACCACCGAGGTATTCGTTGTGTACCACAGCGATGTGGGCTTCGACAAAACCTTCACCGATCCTGAATGGGGTGCGCAGACCGCGCAGTCTATGATGGATCAAGGCGCAGACGCGATCTTCGGCTGCGGCGGTATCACCGGTAACGGCGCCATCACTGCGGCTGCGCAAGCAGGTGCGTATGCCATCGGCGTCGACACCGACCAGTACTTCACCCTGCCCGAAGCCGCTCCGCGCATGCTCTCCAGCGCGATGAAGCTCATCACCCCGGGTGTGTTCGATCTGATCAAGGCTGTCCAGGATGGCACCTTTGTGAATGGTAACGTGACCGGCGACGCTGGTTACGCTCCTTATCACGATCTGGACGGCGAAGTCCCCGCCGAAGTGAAAGCCGCGATGGAAAAATTGAATGCGGATCTGCTCAGCGGCGCGGTTGTGACCAACGTTCCACCGGTCAAGCCGTAAGCAAAGTCTTTCCCCGTACGTAAAAGGGAAAGAGGCTGTGCCTCTTTCCCTTTTTGTTCGCTTTTTGTTGATATAATTCGGCAACCATTACGTCGGAACTGGAGACCCCATGCAGGCAGAGACACAATCAGGCTTGGTCGCAAAAGGCTTTGCACGGTCGGCGCTGGACGCATTACTAATTCCAACCTTATCAATTTTAACTGCAGTGATTCTGGGTGGGATCATCATCGTCAGTGTGGGCGGCAATCCATTTTTAGCGTATTATGGCTTGATTCAGGGATCGTTCGGTTCGGCAAACGCGATCAGCGAGACGGCAGTTTGGGCTACTCCATATATCTTTGCCGGTCTCGCCGTTGCATTGGCATTCAAAGGCGGACTCTTCAATATCGGCGCCGAAGGGCAGCTCGCGCTCGGCGCGACGACAGCCGCACTGATCGGTTATGCCCTACCCGAATGGCTCGGTTTCGACCTGCCGGCGGCTGTTCATCTTCCGCTCGTAATCATCGTCGGAGCTGCAATGGGGGCATTCTGGGCAGCCATCGTGGGTTATCTAAAGGCATACACCGGGGGCCACGAAGTGATCAACACCATCATGATGAATTACATCGCCCTTAATTCGATTTCATTTCTACTCAACGGTCCGATGAAGGATCCCAACCCGAATAACGTGATCGCCCGTACGCCTTTGATCGCGGAAAGCGCGCACATCGCCCCTATATTCGATGGGTTGCGCGTCCACTGGGGTTTTGTTCTCTCCCTGTTCGCGGCATATTTCGTCTGGTGGATGCTAAACAAAACCACGCTGGGCTTTGAAATACGCACGGTGGGTTCCAACCCGGATGCTGCCAAATATGCTGGCATGAATGTGAAACGCATCATCATCCTGACCATGGCGCTCTCCGGTCTTTTGGCAGGCTTGGCAGGGACGTTCGAAGTGACCGGGTTGAATTATCGGCACGAACTCGGCTTTTCGATCGGCTACGGCTTCGATGCCATCGCCATCGCCCTGTTGGGTAAATCGCATCCTCTCGGCGTCGTGCTTGCCTCCATCTTATTTGCCGCCATGCGCAATGGAGCCACGCGCATGCAGTTCCTCACGCAAATGCCCGTTGACCTGATCTCCATGTTGCAGGCATTGATCCTGCTCTTCGTCGCGGCGGACGCGATCATCCGCTATATCTATCGGATCAAATCACAGGGTGAGCGGGTAGTGCTCACCCGCGGCTGGGGAGGCTAGGAGATATTATGGACTGGCGGCGATTTGCCTTTATCTTCCTCATTATTGTTGTACTTTTCGGCGCGGTGGTCATGGTCGGCATCACGAAATCCGCGCCGATCCTGACGGTCACCAGTATGCTCGCTACGACCATCGCCGTCGCCACGCCTCTGGTCCTCGGGGCGCTTTCCGGTGTATTCTGCGAACGAGCCGGTGTGGTCAACATCGGTATCGAAGGTATGATGTTAGCCGCCGCTTTTTTTGGGTGGTTGGGCGCGATCTACATGTACCACGTCTTTGGCTTTGAAAAGTGGCCCAGCATACTCACCGGCCTCCTGACCGCCATTCTCGCCGGGGCATTGATGGGGTTGCTCCATGCCGTGCTATCCATCACCTACAAAGTTGATCAGATCATCGGCGGGACGGTCATCAATATCCTTGCAGTGGGTTTGACCGGTTTTCTGAACCGTCAGTTATTCTTCGGCAAAGGCAGCGCGTTCGGCGGGCAGATCCCCAACTCGCCGGGCAATCTTTTGAACATTCACGTACCGCTGACGGAGCTCTTCACCCCAATATGTGCAGGTTCAACGAACTGCTCGGAGGTCGTCAGCGCGATCAATTCGGTGCTCGACCAGCGTCCGATAGCCATCACGGCGATCGTCCTTGTGTTCGTTTCGCATTACGTGCTGTTCAATACGCGCTGGGGTTTGCGGACACGCGCGGTGGGCGAGCACCCTAAAGCCGCAGATACGGTTGGCATCAATGTCATACGAATGCGCTATGCCAATGTCTTGATCGGCGGCGCGCTGGCCGGCCTGGCTGGCGCGTATTTCACGATCGAATCTGTTCCATCCTTCGAACCCCTGCTCACCAACGGGCGCGGCTTTATTTCTCTTGCCGCGATGATCTTTGGAAACTGGTCGCCGATCGGCGCGTGGGTGGCATCGCTGTTGTTTGGCGCATCACAAGCATTACAGATCAAGATGCAATTGTTCCGCGATGTGATTCCTCCCGAATGGGCGTTCCTGCAACAATCCTATGTCGTGGGTCTGATCCCCTACATCCTGACCATGATCATCCTCACCGGTATCATTGGCCGCACCACCCCGCCCGCGGCAGACGGCGTGCCTTACGAGAAATAACATGACAAACAACGAAGCGGTCCTCGAAGCGAAAGGCATCACCAAGAGATTTCCCGGCGTGCTCGCCAACGATCACGTGGACTTCGATTTGCGCAGGGGCGAAATTCATGCCTTGTTGGGCGAGAACGGCGCGGGCAAATCCACGTTGATGAACATCCTCTACGGGCTGTACAAGCCGGATGAAGGCGAGGTGACGGTCGAGGGAAGCCAGATGCAATTGAACTCGTCGCGCGACGCGATCCATCACGGCATCGGCATGGTGCATCAGCACTTCATGCTCATCCCCGTTTTCACGGTGACGGAGAACATCATGCTCGGCGCGGAAACGGATCACCGCGCCACGTCGAACGAAGCGCCGCTCGTCAAACTGGATCGTAAAGAGGTCGCGCAAAAAGTGAAGGACCTCTCGCATCAATACGGACTGGATGTTGATCCCCTCGCCATTGTGGGCGACCTCCCTGTGGGCATCCAACAACGCGTCGAGATCGTCAAGGCGTTGTATCGCAAGGCGAACATCCTTATCCTCGACGAACCCACTGCCGTGCTCACGCCTCAAGAAGCGGAAGACCTCTTCCGGATCATGCACGAGTTGACCAATAAAGGTGTTTCGATCATTTTCATCACCCATAAGTTAAAGGAAGTGCTCGCGGTAGCAGACCGCATTACGGTCATGCGCGCGGGCCGCGTCGTCGGAACGACGGTTCCAAAAAACACCAATGAGCAGAAACTCGCATCCATGATGGTGGGGCGCGAAGTCATCCTGACCGTTCAGAAAAAACCCGCCCAACCGCAAGAGGATGTGTTGGTTGTAAACGACTTGCACGTCAAGGATGTGCGCGGACTCGAATCGGTACGCGGTGTTTCATTCTCCGTGCGCGCGGGCGAAGTGCTGGGCATCGCAGGCGTGCAGGGCAACGGGCAAACTGAGTTGGCTGAAGCGCTGACCGGGTTACGTCATATCGAAAGCGGACATTTCACATTATCCGGCAGGGATTTAACGGGAAAACCACCGCGACCGATAACTGAAATGGGCTTGGCGCATATCCCGGAAGATCGGCAAAGACATGGGCTGGTGCTTGCTTATTCCGTGGCAGACAACATGGTGTTATGCGATTACTATCAGCCGCGCTTTTCGAAGGGCATCGTCATCCAGCAGAAGAATGTGGATGCGAACGCAGAAAAATTAATCAAAGAATACGATGTGCGTACGCCGTCTGCGTTTACGTTGGCGGGAAAACTATCGGGCGGGAATCAACAGAAGGTGATCGTGGCGCGCGAACTCAGCCGTCCGGTGAAACTGGTGATCGCATCCCAGCCAACCCGCGGTCTGGATGTCGGCTCCATTGAATATATCCACAAGGAGATCATCAAAATGCGTGATCGTGGTGTGGGTGTCCTGCTGATCTCGGCTGAGTTGGATGAGATCATGTCGCTGTCGGATCGCATCGCAGTGATGTACCGCGGCCAGATCGTTACGACAGTCGATCGAAAAGACGCCACCCGCGAACGGTTGGGCTTGTTAATGGCTGGGGTTCACGAACCAGCCGGAGAAAGTGTTTCTTAAGTCCTGAACGGCTCTCTTTTGTACGCGGATTTCGCGGACCGCACGGAGAATTAAAGGTTTTTTCCGTGAGTACAATAAAATCCGTGCTGCCCGTGTCCTAAAAACTGAATTAAGAAACAGTCTCTGAGGGGAATTTTGAAGCGAATCTCGAAGGGATGTTAGGAACAAAGGGGAGTTTCTCTCCGTCTGTATTCGTGTACAATTGACGGATGAGGTGAAACACATGTCCAGAGTAAAATTTATTTCAAGTGTCTTTCTTGCGATCCTTCTGATCCTTACAGGATGCAACCTGCCTTCGAACGCGCCCGCTACGGATGAACCGAACGTCGTCTCGACGAACGCCGCGCTCACGGTGCAGGCGTTGTTGAATCAAGCCACTCCGTTCAACACGCCGACTCTGCCGGCGGTTCAACCCACGAATACGTTCGCCTCCCCACCCACCGCGGCTCTTGCCACCTCAACTTCTCTTCCCTCTGCCACACCGAATTGCGACCTCGCACAATTCGTCAAGGATGTGACCATCCCGGACGGGACGAACTTTAACGCGGGAGATACATTCACCAAAACATGGCGCTTGAAAAACATCGGTACTTGTACGTGGACGGGTTATGCATTGGTCTTCGACAGCGGCGACGCGATGAGCGGAGTTTCACCGATCGCCATCGGTACGGTAGGACCGGGACAGGAAGTGGACGTGTCGGCAAATCTAAAAGCCCCTTCATCGAACGGAACCTATCGCGGATACTGGCGTATCCGTAACGCCAGCGGCGTGCTGATCCCCGTGCAGGGCGGCGCTCAACAAGGGAAATCGTTTTTTGTAGAAATCAAAGTAGGCGGAACCTCCGGCGGAATTTTTGCCGTCACCAGCGTTACTTTTTCGGTGAGCGGGAGTTGCGGGAACTTTACGATCACTGCAAACGTTACAGCGAACGGCGCCGGCGAGGTTACCTACAAGTGGATCCGCAGTGACGGCGCGATCGATACATTGACGCGTCCACCGATCGTGTTTACGGCGGCAGGCACCCAGTCAGTGTCCACCACTTGGTCAGCGTCTTTGCCCGGAACTTCATTCTGGATGGACATTTACATAGACGACCCCAATAACCAGCAATTCGGTCGGGCAAACTTTAGTTGTCCATAGATGAATAAAAAGTTAGAGCGCCCGGCAAATTCAGTCGGGCGCTTTTCATCACAGGTATAATCTTTTCTGTTGATTCACCAAATAAGGAAAGGAAGATTGAATGTTCAAGTTTCGTGCGCAAAAATTTTCATTCGTGATGGTGTGCCTTGCCGTGTTCGCGGCGTCCTGCGCGCCCTCCGCACAGAATGAATCGATCATCGCGACCGCGGTTGCGCAGACAGTGCAGGCGGAACAACAGGCTCTTTCGACAAGCACACCGCAGCCTCCGCTACCCACCCTCCCACCGACTCTGACACCCGCTGTTGTTGATACGCCAACCGAAGGACCCACGCTCGTATCAGCGCCCTCCGACCTGGATTGCATCCACGCAACTCTGGTCGATGAATATCCGCCCGATCGCGCGGTGTTCAAGCCAGATACTCAATTTACCAAAACGTGGACAATCCGGAATGACGGGACTTGCACATGGGATCCCTCGTACAAGTTGATATTTTGGAGCGGAGATATCCTGGGCGGTGCGACGTATTACAATTTGCCTGAGACCGTCCCTCCGGGCGACGATATTCCCATCAGTGTGCTGTTAGTTTCGCCTTCCGCCGAAGGTTTCTATACCGGTTACTGGCGCTTGCAAACTCCGTGGAACGCCGTTTTCGGCGTGGGGCAATACAGCCAGGCATTCTATGCCTCCATTCAGGTGGATAAACGCCCTCCGCAAGAGGCTGGCATCCTGAGCGTCACGTATGACATTGTCCGCGATCCCCCGACGGGATGCCCTGCGAACGTTCTGTACACGGTGTACGCCACGATCACTACGAATGCCGCATACGATTTTAACTATTTCTGGCAGCAAAAAGACGGGAACGAGAGTGGTGTGAAAAACATGGTCTTTGATGCTGCCGGGTCGAAAACGATCTCTCGCACATGGATGGTGGGGAAGGGCAACAGTCCGAACGACAGGTGGATGCAAATCATCGTCGTGTGGCCCGAATACATCGAGTTCGACAAAGCCGTGTTCCAGAACGAATGTCCATGACCGTTTTACCGGAAGCCGAGGCAGTTTCACTGCTTCGGCTTCTTTTTGGGAACCCGTCAGCCTCTTTCATCGTTTAAGTACTTGTCGAACCTACATTGGAGGCGCTTATGATTCCCGGATTTCTCAAGAAGTTCTTATTACCGATACTCGTTCTGGCGACAATCCTCGCGTGCGGACCGTTCTCGGCTGGCTCCCCCCAACCCGCAGAAACGCTCAATGCCTTATACACTTCTGCCGCGGAAACGCTCGGCGCAATGTCTACGCAGGCGGCAACTTCATCGACTGCGGGACCATCAGCCACTGCAACCCTTTCATTCCCCACCTCAAGCGTCACACCTTTTAGCACGTTTACCAATGTACCCCCGGTCCAGCCCGTTACAAAATGTGACGCGGCGGCATTTGTCACTGATGTGACATTCCCGGACGGCGCGGTGGTTGGGCGGGGAAGCAATTTCACGAAAATTTGGCGTTTCAAGAATGTCGGTACATGCACGTGGAACACCTCGTACGCGATCGTGTACGTCAGCGGGGAAAAATTCGGGGCGGCGAACTCCGTGTCACTGCCGGTGCAGGTTGCCCCCGGTCAGACCGTGGACCTTGCGATCAATCTCACCGCGCCGGGAACCGACGGTCGTTATCGCGGAAATTGGAAACTGCGCAACTCCTCCGGCATATTGTTCGGTGTAGGCACGAACAGCGAATCCAATTTTTATGTGGATGTGAATGTCAGCGGATACACACTGGCGGTGTACGATTTTGTGATCAACTATTGCGATGCCGTTTGGCGAAGTGATACAAATAACTTGTCATGCCCCGGTTCGCAAGGCGATGATCGCGGTTTTGTGCGGGCGCTCAACTCGCCCAAAATGGAAGACGGAGTGGCGCGAGGCGACGCGCTACTCACCTACCCCAACAAATCTGGCACAGGCGAGATCACCGGAAAGTTCCCCGGTTTCAACGTGAAGAACGGTGACCGCTTTCAGGCGTTGATCGGCTGCCAGCGTAACGCGTCGGATTGCAACGTGATCTTCCGCCTGCAATACCAGATCGGCGGAGGCGAGATCAAAACGCTCGCGCAATGGCAGGAGGTGTACGAAGGGCTGTACTACCCGGTCAGTATCGACCTGAGCTCGCTGCGAGGCGAAAAAGTACGGTTCATTTTGACCGTGTTGGCTAACGGCAGTTCACGAGACGACTTTGCCCTGTGGGTGAATCCTCGTATCACACGGCAAAGTTCGGATCCTGCTACTTCGACCCCGACGCCGACTCTCACGCAGACTGCGACGGTCACCGCCACACCGACCACCACCTCCACCGCGACCGTCACGCCGACGACCACAGCGACCGCTACTTCCACCGAGACGCCGACAGTTACACCGACTTCAACGCCGTAACCAGCAAAGGCAATTGCGATATAATGATGTCGGAAATACGAACGATCCTCTCGTATTTCAGCACATTCACTTGACCGCGTTTCATGGAGGTACCCTCATGCGTGTTCGAAATTCAATGCGTAGGTTTATGCCTGTCTTGTTCGGCATTTCACTGATTTTCTCAGGATGTAATTTTGGCGCGACACCCGCCCCTACGCAGGATCTAAATGCCATCAACACATCGATCGTAGGCACAACCGTCGCACAGCTCTCCAGTCAAATGACCGCGACCGCGCTGGCGCTTCCCTCTGCCACCTCCGCGCCGACAAATACGGTGGAATCCATTTCTACTGCGATCGTTTTGCCGACCACAAGTGGAATACCGACGATTTCCTTTAATACAACCCCGCTTCCGGGGTTTACGGCGCTTGCTTCTCCCACGCTGGCTGGAGCAACCGCCGCACTCGGAGATGATTGCAGTAACAACGTGTTCGAGGGCGATATTACCGTGCCGGACGGAACCGTATTCAAGCCCGGCGAAGATTTCGTAAAAACTTGGAAAATTAGAAATACAGGCAACTGTACCTGGGATGATGGATTCACGCTCGTCTTCATCGGCGGTGACCGGGCGATCGACCCATATGATTTCCAATTCAAGAAAACCGACGATTGGGTGGCGCCGGGTGAAGCAGTCAATCTTTCGATCCGGTTGACCGCTCCTCTTGCCCCGGGCGACTATCAAGGACACTGGCGCATGCGAAACGATAAAGGATATTACTTCGGCACCTATCTTTCGGTATATTTCACCGTCAAAAAATAATTCAACGCAGAACGGAGGCGGCATGAAAACCAAAACGATCCTTTCGACCCTTCTTATCGCATTATTGCTCGCGGCGTGCGGAGGCCAAGCCACACCTTCCGAGCCGACGCCGGATGTAGCAGCGGTTCGCACTTCGGCGGCTAGCACAGTGATCGCTCAATTCACACTCACCGCAGCGGCATTCACTCCGACCGTTTCCACCGATGAGCCTACCGAGCCTCCCGTTTTACTCGATGAGACGGCAACTGCCACTCCGGAAGAGATTGTTCAAGCCTCAACGGGAACCGATGAAGGTCTGTGCGATGTGCTTAGTTACGACCCCTTGACGGTGGATGTGAACATTCCCGATAACACGGTCATGACCCCCGGACAGGATTTTATCAAGACATGGAGAGTGAAAAACGATGGCACATGCCCGTGGGGTGCTGGATACGTGCTCGCCTTCACCGGGACCGGAGACGATATGGATGGTCAATTCATCGCGCTCACCGAAGTCGTTCAGCCGGGGCAGGAAGTGGAAGTTTCCGTACAGTTCAAAGCGCCTGCCGAGACCGGCGTGTACGTGAGCACGTGGACTATGAGAAACCCGCAAGGCTTTACTTTCCCGGCTGCCATTTATGTGAAGATCATCGTGCAATAACTTGTGACGCAGAGCCTAAAACAGAGCATCAAAGACAAAGCACGCCAGTTGGGATTCGTCCTCGCTGGCGTGACGACTCCTGACCCACCCCCGCATTACTCCACATTCGAACACTGGCTCGCGCAAGGGCTTCATGGCGAAATGAATTATCTCGCTACAAAAAGAGCCCGCGTCCGCCGCGCCGACCCGCGCGAAATTCTCCCCGAATGTAAATCCATTTTGGTTTTGGCTACCCCGTACAGTTCCCCTCTCCCAGCGGGAGAGGGGTCAGGGTTGAGGGTAGCCTCCTACGCGCGCGGCGAGGACTATCACACCGTCCTCCCCGCGCGGATGGAGGAAATCGTAGGCTTCATCGAGGAACAGGTCGGACGTCCGATAAAGAATCGCTACTACACGGATACAGGTCCCATTCTTGAACGCGATCTCGCCCAGCGTGCCGGCATCGGCTGGATCGGCAAGAACACCTGCCTCATCAACCCGAAGCAGGGTTCATATTTTTTCATCTCCGAAATTTTTCTCGACCTCGAACTCGAACCTGATTCACAATTCGTCACCGACCACTGCGGCACATGCACACGCTGCATTACCGCCTGCCCCACCGATTGTATTTTACCGAACCGCACGCTCGATGCAACGCGCTGCATCTCGTATCTTACAATCGAACTCAAAGAAGACATCCCGCTTGAATTGCGCGAGAAGATCGGCGGTTGGGTTTTCGGATGCGACATCTGCCAGATGGTCTGCCCGTGGAATCGATTCGCC
Organism: Chloroflexota bacterium; assembly: GCA_040753755.1. GTDB lineage: Bacteria > Chloroflexota > Anaerolineae > Anaerolineales > Villigracilaceae > Defluviilinea. The sequence goes on along the minus strand of JBFMDB010000016.1, from coordinate 29,748 downwards.
CCCGAAGGCGACCCTGCTTTTGCAGAGGATCCTTCGACTTCGCTCAGGACGCTTCCTCCTCTGACGGGCGAACTGACCCTCACACCTCAAGAATTTAACCAACGCTTCAAGCGGACCCCTGTCTCGCGCGCCAAGCGACGCGGCTACCTTCGAAACGTCGCTGTCGCGCTCGGCAATACAAGCGATAAGCACGCGCTGCCCGTCCTGCGCAACGCGCTCAACGATGACGAACCCATGATTCGCGAACATGCGCGATGGGCAATCGAGCAAATCAACAAAAGAGCAAATCCGCAAAGTCAATCTCCAGTCTCTAATCTCTAATTCTCTATTTTTCCAATTGTCATGCCCTCCCTCCTCCTCGCCACCAACAACAAAGATAAGATCGAAGAACTACAGGATCTGCTCAAAGACTTGAACTTTCAACTCGTCACGCCAGCAGACATTCACCTTGAACTCGATGTCGTCGAAGACGGACTCACTTATGCGGAGAACGCCGCGAAGAAAGCCCTCGCCTTCTCCCAAGCCAGCGGACTGATCTCTCTTGCCGATGATTCAGGCTTGGAGGTCGACGCGCTCGATGGCGCGCCCGGCTTACACTCCGCGCGCTACGGCTCGATTAATGGCAATAAACTAACCTACGCCGAACGGCGTAAATTACTCATTCACAACTTGCAAAAATTCCCCCGCCCATGGAACGCGCGCTTCAAAGCCACGATTGCAGTAGCCGACACCAATTACCAATTACAAATTACTGAGGGAATTTGCGAAGGCGAGATCATCCCCGAAGAACGCGGCACAGGAGGATTCGGCTATGACCCAATTTTCCTCTTCCCCGAACTTGGCAAGACCATGGCAGAACTCAGCATGGAAGAAAAAAACCGCCTCAGCCACAGGGCAAAAGCGGTGATGAAAGCGAAGGACTTTTTGAAATCATTAAGTGTTGATTGATATAAGGCGAATACTATTGGGTCAAGAATGACACAGTTGTGCCTATGCGCTCTACCGTTTCGCGTGATGCAGACGATCCGCGGCTTCCTCGGTAAGCGGAATGTACACCTGAATCCTAGTTCCCTTGCCCGGCGCGGAGTCAATGTTGAGCAAGCCGTTGACCAGCTCAGAGCGTTCGCGCAAATTGACCATGCCCAGACTGCCGCGTTTATCGTACGATTTGTTCACCGCTTCCACGTCGAAGCCCAAGCCGTCGTCCTCGATCTCCAGCAAGGCGATATTCGCCTCGAACGGTCTCAACCGCACCCAGATGTGCCCAGCGTTGGCATGTTTGCGCGCGTTGTTGGTCGCCTCTTCGATGATGTAGAAGATCACGCCTTGCTTGCCCATCTCCATATTTTCCAGCACCGACTCATCCACGTTGATGACCACATTCTGCCCGAACGTCTCGCGCATCTTTTCCGCCATCGCCCCGAGCGCTGCGGTGAGTCCTTGCGACTCAAGGATCAACGGACGAAGCGTGAACAGCATGTGACGGATCTCTTTCGTGGTGCGGTGCGCCAGTTCCTCGATCTTCACCAGCTCGTCGGTCGCGTCGCCCACGTTCTTCGTCATCATGCGCCGTGCGAGATTGATGCGCATCGCCATCGCCGCCACCGATTGCGTCGGTCCATCGTGCAGGTCGCGCGCCAGTTTCTTGCGCGTCTCCTCCTGCACTTCGATCATGCGTTCCTTCTCCTCCACGAGGTCTTGATACAATCGCGCGTTCTGCACCGCGATCACCGCCTGCCTGCCGATGATATCGAGCAGGCCGCGTCGTTCGGGCGTGAAGTAGGCCGGGTCGGGATGGGCAAATAACATCGCCCCGTACACGTTGAATCCGCTGCGCAGGGGGAAGCAGTATGCCGAGGTGCAAGAACGGAGGGCGACGATGCGTCCCAGTTCGGGATCGTATCCCACATCTGTGGAAAGGAACGGTTCGCCGTCATCGAATATCTTTTTGAGGATGCCCTCATTGCCGCGCAAATTGACGCGCATATCCGCGTTGGTGTAGCGCCGCGCCGAACCCACGCGCAATTCATTGCCCCTGAACAAATACACAACGCTCACCAGACGTTCGTCGAGTTCGGGCTCCTCCGGGTCGGCGGTGGGATTCAACGCCATGTAGCCAAGGTCGAGCGCGGAGTCGAGCACGCGCTTGTAACTGAGTGTCGCGGTCAACGTGGAGGTCAATTCATAAATGGCGCGCAGGCGTTCGCTTTCCATGTTGCGGCGGCGATCCTCCGCGTCGAGACGGTTGCGGCGCGAGTTGCGAAGCCATCTCATCAAGAAGCGCCCGCCCAACGCGCTGACGAGCGCGAACAGCAGGGTGAGGGACAATCCGCTCGAGGGATTTAGGGTCAAACCGTTGGCAAGCGCATCGCGCGAAACGAGCACCTGCCAGAGCGCGAAACCGCCGCCTGTGGCAAGCGCCCCCCACGCTTCGAAATACACCGCCCCCGTCAGGATCGGGTACAACGCGATCCATGCCGAAGCGCTCACCAATCCGCCCTGCAACCAAAAGAAGACCGCAGCAAGCGCAAAGTCTACCCCCAACGCAATATAACGATGATATCGAATGCGAATGCTCAAACCTGCTAGAATGCTCATGACCCCATTCCACAACAACATCAGCGCGGGCACGGTCAACGAGACCGCGTTCACTTGACCCCTCAACGCGAGCGAGATGATGATTCCCACCAGCACGATCCAACGCAGGGAAACGGCAAACCAATCTGCAACGTAGGGAGTCTCAAACCTTCGCATGATTTCCAATGATACCCGAAAATACAGGATGCAATTTCCGCCCGAGGTTACAGCTGGTTTACGGACTTCAAATCATCGTGGGGCGCGATGGTATCACGCCACTCAAAATGTGCAGGATGACCCTTCGACAGGCTCAAGACAAGCCACCGCACCACGACATCGAATTACACCTCATACCCCATACGCGCGAGGATTTCCCCCATTTTCTCCTTCAAGACCGCCTGTTGTTCGGAAGAATAGGATTCGCGGAAGCGGCCGATCCTTCCCTTGAAAAAGTGCAAGCCTTGTTGCCCTTCGCCTTTTTCTGGACGATATTCATCGGTCACTTTCCGGACCTCGGGCTGGTCTGCCCGTAGGTGGAGGAACTCAACCAGACGCGCGGCTTCGGCATCGTAGTTCGTGAGCAGGTCTTCGTAACGCGCGACCAGCACATTCTTTTCCCGCGTCCACTTTTCCCAAATGCGGACGTAGTCCATGATGAACGTGAGACTCTTGTCGAAGTCGGTGAGATGCGAGAACGCGTTGGGTCTTCCTTTTTGCAGGGCGCGTTGACCGTAGTCGAACGCGGAGAGCATCGCGTCGCGCGGGTCGCGGTAAATGTAGGTGATGCGGAGCAAGCCGACCCGTTGAAAGAGGCGGCTCGTCGAGGTCGGTCCCGCGTGGGCTTTGATCACGAACGTCTCCCCCATCAACGCGGGGATTGCCGCCATCCCCAACCTGCGCGCAGATAACACTCCGATGTTGCAGTTGACTTCCGTCAAAATTTTTTGCAGGCGGTATTTTTCGCGGATTTCACGTGCATCGGCGCAACCGGTGGTCTTCATCAGGTCGTGGATGAGGTTGTAATGCCAGCCCGAACCTGCGCGCGGCATACCAACAGAAAGAACGATCATGATGGCTCCTGCTCCCCTCTCCCGCTGGGAAAGGGGATGGGGGTGAGGGAAGAGTCTATCCCAACCGCCGTTATGCCCGCGAGTATGCCGAGATTGATCCACAAATTCGGCGTGGTGAACGAATCTTGCGTGACGTTGTAGATGGCGATGGCGATCCACGAGAATAAGCCGGCGATACCGAGGTAGCGCGCCAGCGGAGACGAGTTGCGCAGGGCGATCAGCGTATCGCCTAGGAGCGAAAACTGGAACGCTACAAAAAGAACGAAACCGATCAACCCCGTTTCGGCAAGCAAGCGCGCGTACATATTTTTTGGGTTGGGGTACAGCCTGCTTTCGGGGTTGAGTTGCCGCGCAATTTCAGGAACGACCGTCAGCGACCAATCGGGCAGGTGATCGTACATGTAAAATCCGCTTGCGCCCAAGCCCACGCCGATCACCGGGCTTTCCTCGTAAGCGCCCAGCGCACTGACCAGATACGCCGAGCGCGCCCCTGCAGAGTTTTCGATGACAAATTCCTCCACGCTTTCCGCGTCCGATTCAAACAAGCGGACAATGTATCCCTTTTGCCCGAGGAAAAGGGCGGAACCGACAAGTGCTCCAACGATGAGAGTCCCGACGCCAACGCGCAAGAGCCAATTCCTGGAAACAAACCACTTCCATGCGGAACGAAACTCAGCGCGACCAACGAGGAGAAAGGTTAACACGGTCGCCGCGCCGGCAGTGAGCAACCCGCCGCGTGAATAGGTTGCGAGAACAAGCAATGCCGCGAATCCCAACAGGATGACCTCCAGCCACTTGAAGCGTGTGACCCTCACGCCAGTGAGAAGTGCAGCGAACAGCCACGGCAAATACACCGTCGCGATCTGTCCCGCGAGCCATGCCGGTTCATACGCCATACCAGAGACCCGATTGGTCTTCACCAGTTCGCGCATCGAGAACGCGAGTTGCCAGTGCGTCACCGTGACTTTTGGCAACAGCGGCGTGTAAAACGCGAGCGCTTGCACGCCGCTCCATGCAACATCCATGATGAAGCCCGCGAGGATCCATTTCACGGAAAATTTCAGATCATCGGCGTTTCGATTCATCCACACGGCGGCAATGAAAAATGACACGCCGATTATGAGAGTCGCCCACGCGCGGACGACTCGCCCGATGTATTCCTGACCGCGCAGTGGAATCGGATCGAGCCACGCCCCGAAACTGCCTGCCAGTAAGACAGCGAGCCCAAACCCCGCGAGGGGAGTCAACGCGCCTGCGCGCGGAAAAGTCGTTTTGCCGCGAAACCATTGGAGCAAAAGCAGCGGCAACAGCAGCGCAATCGGGTAAAACGCCAACGGGCGGACGAAGGTCCCTTCGCCCATGCCGGGGAAGTAGCGAAAACTGGTGATCGGCAGGGCGAACAATGCCGCGCCCCAAAGGAAGCGCGTGATCGCAGCCACAGAGATCGCAGAGAACTTTGAGAATTTCATTTTGATTTACTGAAGAACAGAACCCAAAACGCGCTGACGGCAAGCAAGGCAATCGCTCCCATCAGCAGGTAACTGCCCATCGACTCGCTTCGTGCCACAGGTAATTCAGCCGCTTGCGTGACTTCAATTTGAATGAAAGAATTTAACCCGCCTGAGGCAATTCTTCGTTCCGCTTCCTCGGCAAATCCCTGCGCCCATGCAGAAGCGAGTTGACCTGCCAGTTTTGCATCCGTGTCATCCGCATAAAAATGCCAGCCGCCCTCCGCAGGTTGACTCAGTTCCAGTTTTCCGCCGCGCAGTTCTTCCACGGTTATGCCAAATTCGGATGCAAGTTGATCCATTAGCCCATCCGACCACGCGATCTCTTCCAGTTTTCGCGTCTCGCGTTCGAGATAGTAAAAGTGCTGACGGTCCGTGTCTTGAGGCAAAGCCTGTTCGAGGTTGAAATCCACGACCACGGTGGCGCGCGCGCGATACGGTGGAGGCGCAACAAAATATATCGCCGCGCCAAGAAGTGCACCGAGAAGCGCGCCCAAGATCCAAAACCGCCACGCTTTGAGCAGGCGGATGAGGTCGTCGAGGGAGGGAGGGGAAAATAATAGTTTCATAGTTCAATTTTCGTAGGGGCGGGTCTGAGACCTGCCCCTACGCGTTCAACATCCTTCTTCTTCGCCAATTCCAGATCGGCGCGACCAACTTGCGGATGTAATATTTCGCCACGATCACCGAAAAGAACGAGCCGCCGTCGCGGTAATGCACACGGATCATTTCGGGCCAACAGCGGTCGTCGGCAACGATGGTCTTGCCGGATGTGTGCAATCGAAAATTCGCCCATGTCTGAGGCACATATTGTATCTGCGAACGCGCCGCGATGCGCGTCCACAGGTCATAATCCATCGCGAAGTAGAACGACGGGTCGAGCGGACCGACCTGCCGCCACAACTCCGCGCGGAAGAACATGGCCTGCTGTGGGATGTGCACGTATCCACGGCGGAGCAGGCGCAAGTCGGTTTGAGCCGAGTTGAATTTGCCGATCACGCGTCCGCTTTCGTTGATGAAGTTGCAACCGCCGTAGACCATTCCCACTTCGAGATGTTCCTGCAAGAATTTCACCGCCGCGCTCACCGCGCCCGGTTCATACGTGTCGTCGGAATTGATCCACGCAAGGATGTCGCCTTGTGCGCGCGCAAATCCCTTGTTGATCGCGTCGGTCTGACCTTTGTCCGGTTCGCTGACCCATGAAGAAATCGCGCGGTTTTGTAGGGGCGAGGCTCTCTCGCCCCTACCCTCATATTTCTTGATGATCTCAACTGTTCCGTCTGTCGAGCCGCCGTCCACGATGATGTATTCGATGCGGGGATAGTCCTGTGATAGCACGGATCGAATCGTCGCTTCGATGTAACGCGCCTGATTGAAAGACGGCGTAATGATGGAAACGAGCGGTGCGGAGTTCATTGCGGGTAAAACAACTCCAGCGCGTCGGTTGTGATCTCATGCACGCGGGCGATCTCTTCCTCCGTGAGGCGTTTTTTCCAATTGTCCACGTTGGCGCGGCTATCGAGTTTGACCGAATGTGTTTTGCCTTGTGAAAGTTCGGTCGGGTTATCGGAACTGCTGGAACGCAGGATTTTTTTCTCAACTTGCGACGAGAACTCGAGTCCGAGCGTCGAGTACAGGGAATGGAAACCGGTCACAGGATCGCGCGAAAGGTCTTCGTGGCGAACCGCAATGAAATCGGGATGCAGTCTGCAAGTCGTATGAACGAAGCGGTAGATCATCGTCCACAGCAGGCTGGCTTGCCCGATCACGTCGTCCGCTTTGACCGCTTGCATCTGTCCGCGATAGGGTTCGAGGTGATCGCGCATCAGCAGGGGTTGTTCCAGCAGGTTGTTGAAATCGAAATTCCAGCCGAGGCGTTTGAGACTGCTCGCAAACGCGGCTGGGTGCCGAACTGTAATGACTACTTTGAAATCGAGTCGTTTTGCGAACCACGGGATCGAGAACACGGCGAAGGGGTCTTTGAGCAGCGCGCGCTGTCCGTGTTCGAGCGCGTCGTAGAAGATCTTGAAGTCGCGCCCCATGCGCAGGAAATCCTTCACTGAGCGAATGGATTTGATCTCGCTCCACGTGTGATACCGATAATCGAGCAATTCCTGAAAGGCACGCAGAAAATCGGTTTCATTCTCCTCGCAGATATACGGATACCAATGCTTTACTTTCGCGCCCAGAACACCGGGGCGATGCAACACGTTCAACGGCTCGCTGATGTAAGCGACTTGCGGATCGAGTGCGAGCATCCTGCCAACCCACGTTGTGCCGCTGCGATGCGCACCCGTGACGAGGATGGGAGCGGGAAATGTTTCGGTCATCTTTATTCGTCCGGTTGAACGGCGAGGATGGTATCCACTCCGTAGAGAAGCGATGCACAACGATTGAGTCTGAATCTCGGTCGGTCTTGAAGATCTTGAATCACCTCCATCGGCAGGCGTGGAACGACCACCTCCCGCACGCCCTCGGCTTTCAGCGAACGGATGAGTGTGTCACGCTCATCCCACGCTTGTGCGCGTTGCTGGAACAGAGGAATGTCCTCTGCAACGCGCTGGGATGTCCATAGGGGGTAGAAGGAGAGCAGGAAAAGCATGGGTAGCGCAACAATTCGCAACTTTGACGCTTGGGATATTCTCGAGCTAAGGTTTGCAAACAGTATACCCAACATCGCCCCAAGAAACATCAAGTCGGCGGTCAGAATCACCCTGCCCGCGAATCGTGCGCGGGCGATCGGGTAGTTCTGACCGTAAACGCTCGGAGCGAAACTTGCCGCGATGAGCAGGTAGGCAAGCGCGGCGCCTGCGATCAACCAGACGATAAGCCGCCGTTTGTTCAAATCGCTTCGAGCAGGGATCGATGTTGAGTCCCCCGTAAAAAAGAAAAGCGCGGGAATCAGAACCGAAACGACCGTCGGGGTTGGGAACGAACGCAGGTCGTACAGGATGAAGTCGAACGGATAGCGCATCGTTCTGACCACCAACTCGGTCAAACCCGGTGCGGAACTACCCAAGCGGATGCTGTTGGCTGGGGCAAGCGCAAGCGTGACCAACGCCAGCAACGCGCCTATTAAAGTCCAGGACAAAATGTGGAGCGCGGCGCGGCGGTTCAACAGATCGCGTTTCCACCAAACGAAAAGAAGTGCGAGGACGAGGAGCGTGACCATCAACGCCACCGGGGGCTCGGAAAAACCGCCAAGAATATAAGCAAGAATAAACGCGAGGACGCGAATCCACCATGAAGACCGGGCATGTCGGATATTCCTCAACAGGTACACGAACAGGAACGGCATGAAGGCAAGCGGCGCAAAATGCGACGTCATTCCCGCCCGCCAGTATAAAGTTTCGTACAAGTTCGGCGCCTGCAACAAGGAAAGGAAGAGAAGGAAACTTGCAAGGAAGAAACAGAACGCGCGGCTCCATCCCAGCGAAGCCATACGGGCGATCTCATGCAACAGCAGGTAAAAACCGAAAACAAAAAACGCGATCATCAGCGGAGGCAGGATCGCCACGTTGTTCCACCCCAAGAGACCGTCAACCACACCGATGAAGAGGATGTTGGTGTAGCGGCTGGAATTTTCGTGATACCGCTGAACGACCTTGGTCAACAGGTCGCCCTCGCGGACGTAAAACGCCGAGAGGCAGTAATCGTCGCTGCCATAGCGTGAAAATGTTCCAAGATACCCGTACAACGCCAGCGCAATAAGCGCAGTGAATATCCCGAACAATACCAACCCATTCAATAATTTTTCAAATTTTATCGAATCTTGATTCATCACTTCACACCAACCGCTACCAAAATCATCCCCAGAGATGAGCGACCCTTCAATTCGCCCTCGAGTTGTTTCCTCGCCCAACCCGCGGACAACAACGAAAAAAACGGGCTGAGCAAGTAGATCGTTCCAAAATATTCGGCGCGCAATCCACATTCGCCCATCAACCTTCGCAGGGAAGCGGGATGGAATTTGCTGATGTGTTGCTCGCCTCCCATTTTCGGCGCCATGTTCATGCGGTCCACTATCCACTCCATCAGGGGCCAGAAACTCCGATAATTGGGCGTGGTGACGAGCAGTCTCCCGCCGGGTCGAAGTACCCGCGTCGCTTCGCGGATGGATACCTGCGGGGCTTCGAGATGCTCGATCACCTCCGAGAGGATGACGCAATCCACGCTGGAGTCGGCGAGCGGAAGCGACTCGCCGATGGACTGGATGCACGCGAATCCGCGGATCGGCTGGGGAGAGGATAACGCTTCCCGCAGGCGCGTGCGGACGAACGTCAACGCTTGAAGCGAGAGGTCGAGTCCGATCGGGTAACTGCCGGTCACAGCGGCTTGCACGAGCAGGTTGCCTGCGCCGCATCCAATTTCCAACACGCGCGAACCCGCCTGCAAATAGGGATGCAGCAGTTCGTCGATCATCGCCAACTTGCCGCGATGCCAAAAGCGCTGCATCGGATGACCCGAGTGCATCGCGCGGTACTGATAATCTCCCGCCACAGAATGATAATCAAACGACAAATAAATCTCCTACGTGTATCGTCCGCGCAAGTCGTTCGAACGGATGACAAATAAATCGTTCAACATTTCGAGTGAATGACTCACCAGCCTCACACGGCTGCCGAGGCGATGATGGATCATGCGGACCGCCACAGGTTTGATGCGATACTTCAGTTTGCGCGCGATGTACAACAATTCCACATCGAAGCCGAAGCCGCTGATGGTGAGCCGCCGAAAAATTTCACGCGCGGCATTCGATTTGAAGCTTTTGAATCCGCATTGCGTGTCGCGGATGCCCAAAAACAAAAAAACTTGTACCATCCACGAAAAAACTTGTCCGGCAAAGAAACGCGCGGCGGGCACACCTTTCACTTCGGAGCCGGGCAATACGCGCGAGCCGATGGCAAGGTCGCTGCCAGCTCGCAGGGCGCGCAAGAACCCGTCAATCGCATCCAGTTCATACGGCAGGTCCGCGTCGATGAAGATCAAAAATTCGCCGCGGCTTTCTTCCACGCCGCGCCGCACCGAAAACCCCTTGCCCATGTTATTTTCGTTCACAAGCAATCTCACATTTTTTGTTTTGCCCCACTGTCCCACCCGTCGCACTGTTGCATCGCGGCTGCCATCGTCCACCACGATGATCTCGAAACTTTCCTTGCGCGCGGATAAAAAATCGTGGAGCGCATCGAGCGTGCCCACGATCAGGTCTTCCTCGTTGTACGCGGGCACGATGACGGAGAGTTCGGGCTGGGTCATAAGCCCGTGTATTTTATCAGATTCAGAATGATTACTTTTTGCCCGCCAATGCGCGTTTTCGACGATGCAGGATCGACTCGCGCAAACGATTCAAGCCGAGCAGGTTCAACAAGGCTGAAGCAAAAATATTCGAGCGCGCGATTGCGGTCGGCGGATGGATGATAAACGCGCGCGTCCACGCTTTCAGGGCGGAGACGGATTGCCCGGCGTCGAGCAGATAGCGCGCGTCGACTCGATGCGCGGAGGCGCGGGCGCGTCGTTCCACGGGTCGAATTGCTTCACCCAACCCCGGCTGACTCTTCGCCCAATCCAAAATTCTAAACGCTTCGCGGCCGAACTCTGCCGCTTGGGCGCGGTTTTTCGCTTCGGCGTGATAGCGCGCCGCCGCCCATGTTTGGTTCACATGCAGGATTTTCCCGTGTTGAGCGATTCGAATCCACAGGTGATGATCGAGCAGAAAGTGGAACGTGGAATCCAGCACACCTGCTTTTTCCAAAGCGGAACGCCGAAAAAACACCGCCGGCTGACCGATGATCTGAAAACACAACAAATCCTGCAAGGTCAACTGTCTGTAATTCAACGCGTTGAAGGGCTTGTCATTGTCATCCACCGCGAGCATATTTCCATAAACCAGCAAAACGTCCGGATGCTCTGCAAATACCTTTACTGCCGCGGAAACCGCGCCGGGCAAATAATAATCGTCCGAGTTCAACCACGCGAGGATTTCACCTTTCGCGCGCGCCAGTCCCTTGTTGACGGCGTCCGCCTGACCCGAATCGCTTTCGCTCACCCACCAAGCCAGCTTGTCCGCATATTTTTTGACGATCTCCACCGACCCGTCTGCGGACGCGCCGTCCACCACGATGTATTCGATGCGCGGATAATCCTGCTCCAGCACGGATCGAATCGTCCGCTCGAGGTAGCGCGCTTGATTGAAGGACGGCGTGATGATGGAGACAAGGTTCATGGAAAGATCAATACTGCGTACTTCGTATTACGTAATCGAAAATCGTAAATCTAAAATAGAGAGTCGTACTCCACCTTCGGGAAGATGGTCAACTTGCCGCCGACCGTCGCATCCACCACTTCGCGCCCGGCTTTGCGATACGCGTCGCGCGCAAGCGCGTACCCGACCTCGGAGGTGTCCAGATCGGGCAATTGCCACTTCACGCCTTTGCCAAAATAATTCGGCAGGAAATGATTCGGGTCGTCGCCCTGTGAAACGACCGTCTTGTTCGCCTCGCCCTTCGAGGCGAAGTTATGATCCACGCCGATGAGGATGGCTTTTTCGATCCCCATGTGAAATGCGAGTTGAAGCGCAAGGTTGGTCACGGTCGCGCCTTCCCACACCCGCCCGCGGACATCGCCGGCGAATTTTGGTCCAGTATAGGTAGTGTAGACGAACGTCGGTAATCGAGTAATTGGTAATTGGGAATTGAAATGACGATGCGAACGCCACGCGATGAATTTCGGGATCGGCAGCGCGTGGATCTCGTCCGCGAATTGCTCGACGACGAGGTCGTTCGTCACACAGAGATATGTGGTTGTGAAGCCCCACTCGGGAAACGCGAGATAAATTCGGTTCATGCCGAACGTGATCTCGTTCTTCAATTTACTTGTGTCGGTCCGTTTGAGGCTGGGACCGTTCCCAATGATGAAGGCGCGTTTGCCTTTGTGTACATCCTTTAATGCGGCAAGCCGGCGAACGCTCTCCCTGCGCCATGGGTGGAAATATGCGGCGGGCAACTCAGGCACACGCCGGAGTGAATCGTACGCGTCCCGTGTGAATCGCCAAAGCGGCTGAGGAATGATCTGCTTGAGGGCTTGTTTCATAGGAAAGAGGAGGAAAGAGGAATGAATCTTTCTTCTTTCCTCTTTCGTTTTATTCCGTGCTTAATCTCGCCGTCGCGCCGCCGTCCACCACCAGCGCCTGACCGGTCATGAACGAAGATTGTTCGTTATCGGCAAGGAAATAAATGGCGCTGGCGATCTCTGCGGGTTTGCCCACTTTTCCGCTGACGGTTTTGCGCGCAAGGTTATCGAGGCGTTCCTGCATGTCGCCGTGACCCGCGTGCCCGCGTCCGAGCCCGGCGCGCAGCATCGGCGTATCCACCGCGCCGGGCAAAATGGCATTGACGCGGATATTGTCCGGCGCGAATTCAATCGCCATCGCACGAGTCAACGCGAGCAATCCGCCTTTCGAGGCGGCATAGGCGGCAATGTTCGCCGAGGTTTGAATCGCATGCACCGACGAAACGTTCACCACCGCGCCGCCGTTCTCCTTCAACAGCGGATACGCTAGTTTAACCCCCAAAAAAACGGAACGCAAATTGGAAGCCATCACCGCGTCCCATTCCACAACAGTTGTTTCGACAATTGGTTTTGCCACTTGAACAGCCGCGTTATTCACTAATGCGTCAAGCGATTTTGTGAACCGATGAGCCTTTTCAAAGATGGCTTGCATATCTTCGGGATGTGAAATGTCGGACTGGATGAACAAGCCGTTCCCCGGAAAATCGTTTCCAAACTCCGACCTGTCCACGCCGATGACGCGCCAGCCTTTTTCAGCAAACAGCGATACGGCTGCGCGCCCGATCCCGCCCGCCGCGCCGGTGATCAGTATTGTTCTCTCCTCTTTCATCTTTCCTCTTTCATCTCTTCAAACTTCATTCCCAACCCCTCGACCAAATTCTTGATCGTGTTCCAATGCACGCGCCCCCACGCGGCGGGGCTGGAGTTGGAGTTGTGCGGAGCCAGCAGGACGTTCTCCATTTTCATCAGCGGACTGTCTAACGGAAGCGGCTCTACTTCAAAGACATCCAATGCGGCTCCCGCCAGACGTTTTGCCTGCAACGCCTCGATCAGCGCTCTCTCCTCCACGATCGGTCCGCGCGCGGTGTTGATCAGCACGGCGGACGGCTTCATCAAGCCGAAAGTGTCGGCGTTCATGAGGTGATGACTGGTTGGATTCAAATCGCAATTGATCGAAACGAAATCAGAGCGAGAGAGCAGAGACTGGAGATCGGTCATCTCGATTCCGGTTTCCGCGACGAAGACATGGTCAATGTCAACGATGTCATTCCCGTACACTTTCATGCCGAACGCGCGCGCGCGGCGCGTCACGGCTTTGCCAATGTTGCCCACTCCTATCACGCCGAGGGCGCACTCGTTCAACGATCTTCCCGGGATCTTTTCCCACCTGCCGTTTTTCATCTCTTTGTCCATCCACGGCTGGCGGCGGGCGAAGGCAAGCATGTAACCGAGGACGGTATCCGCCACCGGCGTGGTGAACGCGTTGGGGGTGCGCCCGATCTTCACTCCGTGGCGGGCACAGGCAGAAGCGTCAATCGAATCGACCCCCGTCCCCCACTTGGAAATGACCTTCAGGCGCGGCGCGCACGCTTCGATGACGCGCGCCGTGTAGCGGTCGTCGCCGCAGACTGCCCCGTCGAATTGACCGGCGTACTTCAGCAAATCCGCTTCCTCCATGCGTTCGCGCACATCGGGCACGATCAACTCGATATTGTATCTATCGAAGACCGGCTTGAAGCGATCTACAAATGGAATCATGTAGGGGGCTGTGAAAAGAACGGTGTATTTCATTTGCAATTGTTCTTTACTTCTGAAAAATCATATAAATTTGGCACCGGCGAGAAATAACTAACGTCCGGAAGCATATCATAGTTCCCACCGAAGTAGGCGTCGAAGATCACGCGGAAGGTGTTGACCGGGGTTATCGTGGAGGAAAGCCCTGCAGGATCTCCCGGCAGATGGTACGCGTTCAATATCCACATGCGCTTATTGTTCGGCTGTAACCACGGACCGTGATCCCCTTGCAGGACGATGATCGGCGGTGTATCTGATTCGGCAAGCAAGGTATCCACAGCCTCCAACACTTTTTTATTCAAAAAGGTCAATTGATTCTGGTAGCCGAGTGCGTATAAATCTTTTGGATATTGTCGTTTTTCATTCCAAAACCCGGCGGGGTGGGTATGTTCCCCGTCCGGACCAAACACAAAGGGCGGATGAGGCGAGATCACGTGGATGTAGGCGAAGGTCGGCTCGCTCATGCGCGCGATGTCGTCCATCGAATCGAAAATCAGCAACATGCGGTCGCGGAAATTTTGTCCCATGATCGCATCGGCATCCACCCAGCCGAGGTCTTGCGCGTAACGCGCCAGCGTCGTCCGCATGTACAACGTTTCGAATTCGGTCATCCCCGCAGAAAACGGAGGCGGCGTGAAGAACACATCCGCGTCGTCCCATTCGCTCCACGCGAAACCGGTGGCGAAAGCGACGGTCTTGTAACCCATCGTTTCAAAGTTGTAACGCGTCGCATTATGTTTGAGCGAATCCCACAAGATGCGGCGTTTGATGCTATCGGGTGTAAACGACGAATCCAGATCCTGCAAATACGACATGTTCAGCGACGATGCCACCGAAATTTCCGTGCGCACATAATTCGCCTGACTGCACTCGGCGATATAAAAACCTCGCTCGCGCAATCCGTCGAGGAAAGCGCTGTTATCATAGCCGTATGCTTCTTGCAAGAGGTCGGCGCGCCCGTACGAATCGAGGATGAAATAATAAACATCGGGTGGATTTTCAGGACGCGTCAGATTCTCCTGCACGGGAGCATTCTCGGCGGCGACGCGATGCTCGCCTCTTTTTTGGACGCCGGAACTGATCTGCCATAGCAGCATGATCGTCAACCCCAGCGAGATCGCGTTCATCCCTTGCGGTTGCGGAGGTCGTTTGACTGCCCAAAGGATCGCAAACAACGCCAGCCCCAGCCATGCGATCAGCAACCACGACTCGAAATCAACCTCGGCAAATTTTTCCGTCAGCGTAATGTACACATGGCCGTACGAGAAGAATAACGCCATCCACAATGCGGACAGGAACGCGGCGCGATTCCAACCGCGGAGAAGGAGGCGCAACAAAATAAAAAGAACCCCCGCGAAGCTGATGCTAACGATCAACGCCCGCCAACCTGCCTCAACCTTGATCTGCCCAATGTTGACCGCCAGCAACGCCAGCACAGGGTATGCGCCGAACAGGATGGGATAGCACGGTACGGCAAACGACTTGCCAAGTTTTTTTCTTATATCTTTGAATCGAGTCATCAACTACCTGTGAACGATCGGTTTGGACCCCCGAAAGGGTCAAATGTTCATAGACCATGAAAGGAAAAATCCTGAAGGGATGTCATAAAACAAACAATCATGTCATCCCTTCGGGGTTAGGGTTAGCAAACGGAGAAATTTCAGGACTTTTAAGAGGATAGCCTTCTCTTCAACAGGAAATCACAGATGGCAAAATCGAGTTCTTCGTCAATGTCCCATGCTTCGTCCGCGTCAATTTCGAACATCAGAGGTCTGTCGCTGATACGATGACGTTTTGCTAAAAGATTTTCACGCGTGAAAATGTAAATGCAGGAATTCTCCTCGTACACGGGAGGCAGATCCTGCGTCTGGATCAACTCTTTAGGATTGTGATTCAAAGCGTTGCCATGCCGGTCATACAAGCGGGTTTGCAGGCGGGTGACGGAAAAGAGGGAATCTTTATCTGGGTAATTGGCAAGTAGGAATTGGATCGCCTTTGAAATTGATTCGGGCTTCAACATGGGATTTGTGCTGTGCGTCTGCAAATAAAAATCAGCGGGGAATAAACCCGTATCGTGGATCAAAATCTCGTTCATCGGCACATCGTCGGCGCGGAGCGATTCGGGGCGGTTGACGATCTTCACAGATGGGAAATGTCGTTTCAAACCGTCGATCACTTCGTCGGAGTCGGTGTCCACCACGATTTGATTGATCTCGGGCACGGCGAGCAAGGTTTCGATGATGTGATGGAACAGCGGCTTGCCAGCCAAAACCCGGTAATTCTTGCCGGGCACGCGCTGGGAGTGATGCCGCATGGGGACGAGCGCAACAATGTTCATGGAAGGGTCACCTGAAATTTGATTCCGTAATAGTCCATGGCGCAGACCGAAATCCAATACCCTTTTTTGCCGGGCGGGTCGAAATCGCGGATGCCGCCGACGGGCGCGCCGTCAATGGCGAGGACTTCGACGCGGTCTTGATGATTGTCAATGGCGGAGAGGATCGCCGCTTCGCGTTCATCCCAGAGTTGGGCGCGCTGGCTGTAAATGGGGATGTATTTCGAAGCGGTAAGCATTGTGAATACCGGAAATGCAAGCGCAACCAGCAACGCGATCGCCGCTGCTGCCTGCCACCAGACAGGCGCGTACAACTGACGGAGGGCGTACCCGCTGATCCACCCCAGCGCGGCAAAGGCGAAGACCATGATGTGACGCGGGATGATCTGCGTACGCTCAATAGGAAGTCCGCGCTCGACGTAAGCGCTGGGCGTCAGCGACGCGGCGACGAGCAGGATTGCCAGCGCAAAAATTCCGATACCAAGCCCAAATGTTTTTGGAATGTTGATGTCTCCCTCTTTCGAGTTCAACACAAAGCCAAATAACCCCGTCAGGACGAAAATGAGGATCTGTTGGTAATCCTTGACTGAAAGAGTGACAAACGCCCGCGTAAAGTTGAAGACCAAGGCCGCCAGTTCGGGCAGGCTGGCGGGTTCGCCGTATCGTTCCGCGCGGATTTGGGTCGTCGGCGCGAAGATGAGCAGCGCCATGGCAATGAGAGCAAATGTCAGGGCAACAAGGGATTTGATGACGGTCTTTTGCGCCCACGGCATTTTTTGACGAGAACCAACGAAGGCTATGACCGTGTACAAAGCCAACATAGAAACCAGCACAGTATTGCTTGCTTCGGAGAATCCGCCTGCGAGGAGGGATAGCAATGCAATAAAAACCAATTTCGTTTTGGATGTGTTTTGGTCGGTGACGAAGGTCAGCACCCAAGGGATCAGAACCAGTGGGAAAGTGTAAGTGAAGAATCCGGTATTCCAATACACGGATTGATACAAGTGCGGCGCGAGATAGATGGTGAAATAAACAATGATGCAGGAAAGCAGTACAGCTCGATAGGCGGAGAACGAAAAACCTGAGATGGTAGAAATATTTTTGAAGAGGCGAGCCAAGCCCCACGTCCAGAGAAGAAGCGAGAACGGGACGAGGAGTTGCAATCCAAGCACGCCAAGCGGATAGAAAAGTCCCGCGAGAATTGTCACGGAATATCGGCTGGGAGTGTACGTCACGTTGTAGGCGTAGCCGCGCAGGGTTTCGAGAAATCCCAAATTGCGGAAGTCCGCGTTGTAGCACCAATCGTCTGCCCAATAGCGGAAGTAGACGCCGAGATAGGCGAACATCCCCAAGCCAACGACGAAGATCGCAAGCGCGGCAAGCAACGATGACTTTTGGGTTTTGTTCATCTCGCCAAAAAACATGGCAGGATTATAACGATAATTCGCCGATTGTTCGATGCCCACCCAGTGAGCCGAACATTCCCTGCGGAGAAATCGAAACGCCGAACTCAGCGATACGGCGCATCAGCCTCTTCCATCTTTGCGATCAACTCCTCCTGAAGTTCCTGAACCACACCCGGTTCGACTGCAGCAAGGTCATTCAATTCCTCGGGGTCGTTTTCCAGATCATATAATTCGTAGTAGGGTCCGCGACCCGTAATTTCCTCGTAACCGGAGAAACGCGTCAATTTATGGTTTCCCTTTACCAGCATAGTTGTGACCGGCGAGAGAGGCGCGCCGGCTGGTGAGAACTTTGCCTCAACAGCATAAATGCTCCTGTCGGCAATCGGTTGAGCAAAGGGAGGCAGTACTGCGCCTTCAATCCAACTAGGAATCTCCCGACCCGTTACGCTAAGAAGGGTTGGAACCACATCCACAGCGCTTGTTGCAGAATGAACGTCATAACGCTCCTGCTGGCCCGGTTCGCGGATCAATAAGGGTATGCGAACCACAGGTTCATACAGGTACCGCGTCCGATGACCAAAGACGCCTCTTTCGAACATCTCGCCGTGATCAGAGGTGAAAATCAGCCACGTGTCCTGCGCCAATCCGCTGTCTTCCAGAAAATCATATAACCGCCCTAATTGGCTGTCTGCATACAAAATAAACTCATCATAGAACTGCCTTCGCCGCGCTTGATACTTCAGGCTTATCCCCTTGGCATCTTCTTCCGGGTGAAAAACCGGGTGCATGGGTTTACTGATCCAGTATCCCACATCATCACCTTGGAAAGCATTGACAAAATCTCGTCGTGGAGAATAAGGGTTATGAGGGGGCAGGAAATGGAAATAACCGAGGAAGGGCTGCTTGAGTTGACCCAACTCTGACATCACCCAATCCACCGCATCCTCCAGGAGGAAGTAACCCGACTCACCCACGCGCGAGATGCCCCTTGGGAACATTTTGGCAAGCTGATCTTCCTTCACCCTGCTGTATCGTTGATAAATTTCGGAAAAGAAAAGAGAGTAGGTATATCCCTTTTCGCCTTTTGTCATTGCCCTTTCCCAAGTAAGGCTTGCCAGATCGTTTTCCCAGAAAAACAGCCTGTCCAGCGCCAGTTCATTTTTGACAAACAGATCGTATTGCGGTTTTTGAAAATCGATATCCTCTCGAAATCTCTTAAAATGAGTATTGACAAAATTGTTGTGTGAGTACACAAGGCGATAATACCCGTCAAAAAGATTAAAAATGTTCCTGTGTTTTTTCTCCTCGACTACGGGTTCCCCCAAGTTGACTGCGCGGTGAGTCCATGGATAGGTTCCTGTAAGCAATGAGGCTGTTCCGGGTGTCGTGAAATTTCCCCCGGCATAATGATTATGATAAACAGTCGCCTTTTTTGCAATCCTTGCCAGATTGGGCATGGTCTCGCGCGGATACCCGTAGAGCGATATGTTTTTTGCGGATAAGGCATCAAAAACGATTATGATCACATTTTTTTTCGTCCCGAGATCCACGAACCGACGGGCTGGGCTGTGAAGGTACTTCGAGAAGAACATACCCGGGGCAAATATAGCAAGTGATTTGAGGAACTCTCGTCGGCTCATTCGTCCATTCATGAAAACTCCACTATTCCGTGATACTGCGTATGAAGATGATCATTATTCCAACGATATCAAGGAGAAGATAAAACGCTGAGAGGACTGAAATCCTCTCAAACACACTGGCAATGACATCCTTAACCCGGTCACGGGTCACTAATGCAATCGAGGGGATCGCCGCGCTTAAAAATATCAGGGGCAGCACAACTCCCCAAACGATGCGAAGCGGATGCCCAGTCTGGACGAGAAAATCAAGGAGCGGTTTTGAAAGAGTCCCGCCCCAAAAAGAGTACAACTGACCCAGTATTGCCCACAGGCAAACGACCAGAAAGAGAGTTCCTAGGAGAAGCGCTCTCCTTTCCGCATTCCACTGTTTGGGGGTAAATAACCCTAGAATACAAAGCACAATAAATACACTGATCGTTTCCATCAATGCATAGATCATGGCATACGAAATCAAACCAACTGCATCCCAAACCCTCGTCCGTTCTGCCACCCAGGAAAAATCCCTCAGTGCTGTTAATATCGCCCAGATGTGAATGGGAAATACACATACCAGAAATAACTGGAAGAGGCTCGAAAACGTGTATTTTTCTCCCCAAAAACGAAACTCTGATTTTGATTGTGCGCCGATTTGTGTCTCCATGGTTGATCTGATGGGCTCGATAGCGCTCCTCAGCCAATACCAAATTATAGCCCGAAACAGATGCCGTTGCCTTTTGCAAATTGACAATCTCCCTCTGACATGTTATAACTCGCAAACAATTTACGGATTTACTCATCCAGAGAAGCTGAGGGACCGACCCGTTGACGCTTCGGCAACCGTTCAAGCGGTGCCAATTTCGGCAGACACATGTCTGAGAGATGAGAGATGGCCATGTTAATGTCGCCTCTCATTGTGAGAGGCGATTTTGTTGTGTTTGCACGAGGATTGGAAGTCTGAATTTTGAACAGAAAGGATAACATCATGAAAAACCTCAACACATTGCTGCTCGTCGCTTTTCTTCTATCCTCCTGCGCGCCTGCTACAACAGCGGTCTCAGTGCAAACAGTTCAGCCAACAGGGACACAAATACCCACATCAACCATTACTGCCATTCCATCGAACACTTCAACATCAACTAGTACGCCTCCCGCCTTGCCGATTACTTTCATCTATCAAAATGATGTATCTAATGACACCCGCGTCATGCAAGAAACGGCAGCATATAATACCTATTCGTATTTTTCCCAATATGCCGATTTGGGACCGATCGTGATTTACACGTTTTCAGATATCAATCAATACATTGACGAGATCTTTCCGATGATTAAAGCTGACCTTCCCAACGCCAGCAAGAGCCAATTTATTCAGGATTGGCCGAGCATGGGAGGTACAGCCGTCCAAGGCTTAATGATCATCAATTCTGGTTATTCCGCATCGAACGATCATCTGAATTTGTGCTCTACAACCCTCGACATTGCACACGAAATGTTCCACCTCCTGCAACGCACCCTTGTCGGTCACAGCCTGGATCGGAAGGTATTCGATCGGGGACCCGACTGGATCATCGAAGGTTCAGCACAAGCCATAAGTTATCGACTTGCAGGCGATCTGGATCGGTGCGATGTGCAAAAATTAGGTTTTGATTATTGGCGAACTGACGCTTCTGTTGGAGGCGCATCACTCAGCGAACTTGATGGGTACGATGCACACCAAAAACCAAAATTCTTTTCAGTATCTTCGTGGGCTGTGGATTATTTGATCCGAACGACACCTGACGGCGAAAAGGCCGTAATTGCTTTTTATTCAGAAATCGGGAACGGCAGGTCTTGGCGCGACGCTTTTCTGTCCGCTTTCGGAATGGAGGTGGAAGATTACTATAAGGATTTCGAGAAAATTCAAGCCAACCAGACAATTACCCCAGATACGAGTGTCTGCCTTCCTCAGTCCGATAAAAGGGTTAAATGCCTGGGCTTGATAAACAACAATGGATCAGCCGATTACATATTTGAAATTCCATTCGATGGAAACACATTGCCGCCAGCAAATCAATGGAGATCAAGTGGAGGATGCATTGTGACTGGCTGGGGAGGAACGCCAAAATCCTCGTCATCTTATGAGTTGGCGATCTCATTTGATTCAGAAACGCATGGAACCTGCCACATTGATGTAATTTTTTCTGCAGATCAAAAAATCACACTCGACTTTGTAATACCGTGAGCCTGAATTTAGGAGACCCAACTTAATGTCTAATCGCAAATACACCAACCGCCGTTACCTCGACGCCCTCGAAAAGAAAGTCCTCGTCTTCGACGGCGCGATGGGAACGAGCCTGCAACTGCAAAACCTGACTGCCGAACATTTCGGCGGTGAACAATACAACGGATGCAACGACTACCTCGTCATCTCATATCCTGAAGCCGTGGAAAAAGTCCATCGCTCGTTCCTCGAAGTCGGCGTGGACGTGCTCGAAACGGACACCTTCCGTTCCAACCGCATCACGATGAAGGAATACGGCTTGCAGGATAGAGTAATTGAAATCAACGAAACAGCGGCAAGACTCGCGCGAAGACTGGCAGACGAATTCTCCAGTCTCCAGTCTCCAAGATTTGTCGCTGGCTCCATCGGACCCTCGGGCAAACTGCCCTCCACCAATGATCCCGAACTCTCCAACGTCAGCTTTGATGAGCTTGTTGATGTTTTCCGCGAGCAAGCCGTTGGATTAATCAAAGGCGGTGTTGACCTTCTGCTCATCGAAACATCGCAGGACATTCTCGAAGTCAAAGCCGCCATCATCGGTCTGCACAAAGCTTTCGATGAGACTCAAGTCTGGTTGCCGATTCAGGCTCAGGTCACGCTCGATACGACGGGTCGCATGTTGCTCGGCACCGACATCAACGCATCCCTCGCCATCCTTGAAGGCATGGGCATCGATGTCATCGGTCTCAATTGTTCCACCGGACCCGAGCACATGCGCGAGCCCATCCGCATCCTCGGCGAAAATTCCACGCTCCCCGTTTCGTGCATCCCCAACGCGGGTCTGCCGCTCAACGTGGACGGTCAAGCCGTGTATCCGCTCGAGCCTGAACCATTTGCAAACGACCTCTACGAGTTTGTGACCAAGCACAATATTTCAATCGTGGGTGGATGTTGTGGCACGACGCCTCAACACCTTAAGTTGCTTGTTGACAAGCTGAATCAGACTCCGCCTCCCAAGCGACCGCTTCACTCCACGCCTCAGCTTGCCTCTGCCATGTCAGCGATCGCCATGCGACAGGACCCTCCCCCCACCCTGCTCGGCGAGCGACTCAACGCCCAAGGCTCACGTAAGTTCAAGCGACTCCTGCTCGAAGAGGATTATGACGGCATTTTGGAGATCGCCCGCGAACAAGTGGACTTTGGCGCACACGCCCTCGACATCTCTTGCGCCGTCACCGAACGCCCCGACGAAGCCGAGCTCATGCGCAAGGTCGTCAAGAAACTCGAGATGGGCGTGGATGTTCCTTTGGTGATCGACTCCACCGAACTCGATGTTCTTGAGATCGCACTCAAAACCGCGCCGGGACGTTGTTTGATTAACTCAACTCATCTCGAAGCGGGTCGGGCAAAAGCCGACAAAGTTTTCGCATTGGCAAAAGAACATAACGCCGCGGTCATTGTGCTGACCATCGATGAAAACGGCATGGCAAAGACCCGCGAGAAAAAACTCGAAGTCGCCAAGCGCATCTACGACATCGCCGTCAACGACCACGGACTCAAGCCGTCTGATTTAGTCTACGACGCGCTCACCTTTACCCTCGCCACAGGCGATCAGGAATTCATCGAATCTGCCATCGAAACCATCGAAGGCATCCGCCTCATCAAACAAAATCTTCCCGGTGTCATGGCGTCGCTCGGTGTGAGCAACTTATCTTTCGGTTTCGCTCCTCACGCGCGCCCTGTGCTGAATTCAGTCATGCTCTATCACTGTGTGCAAGCTGGCTTGGATATGGCGATCGTGAATCCTGCTCACGTCACGGCTTACCCTGATATTTCGCAGGAAGAGAAGGATTTAGCTGAAGACCTGATCTTCAACCGCCGCGCGGACGCGTTACAACGCTACATCGAATACTACGAAACGGTCACGCCCTCCTCTGAAGCGGCGCTCGCCGACCCCACCGAAGGCATGACTCCCGAACAACGCCTGCACTGGAAGATCGTCCACCGCAAGAAAGATGGCGTCGAAGCGGATATTGATGAAATCATCAATCGCAAATCACCACTTACCAATAACCAATTACCAACGAACCACGAAACCGCCGTCCACACCCTCAACAACGTCCTCCTCCCCGCTATGAAAGAAGTCGGCGACAAATTCGGCGCGGGTGAATTGATTCTGCCCTTCGTACTGCAATCCGCCGAAGTGATGAAGAAGACTGTTGCCCATCTCGAGAATTATCTAGAAAAGATGGAAGGCGTTACAAAAGGGACGGTCGTCATCGCCACGGTCTACGGCGATGTCCATGACATCGGCAAGAACCTCGTCAAAACGATCCTTGCCAACAATGGCTACACTGTGATCGATCTCGGCAAGCAAGTCCCTGCCGAAACGATCATCACCAAAGCAACCGAAACCAATGCGACCGCAATCGGACTCTCCGCGTTGCTGGTTTCCACCTCCAAGCAGATGCCGCTGATTGTCAACGAACTGCATCGCCGCGGACATAAAATCCCAGTGCTCATCGGCGGCGCGGCGATCAACCGCCGCTTCGGTCGCCGCATCCTCCAAACCGAAGGAGGCGATTTCTACGAACCCGGCGTTTTCTACTGCAAAGACGCGTTTGAAGGTCTTGAAACCATGGACATTCTCATTAACGATGAGAAACGCCCCGCGCTTCTCGCCAAGACCGTTCAAGAATCCGAAATGGAACTTGGACGCGCCAGCGCCAAACCTGCAAACGTTCCAACCTTCCAACGATCGAACATTCAGCCCGCCCCTCTCACCCTCCCCCCATCCAAGTTCGGCATGCGCGTCGTCAAGAACATGCCGCTCGAAATCGTACTGACACATCTCAACATCAATGAACTGTACCGTCTCTCGTGGGGCGCGAAGAACACCCACGGCGCGGAATGGGACAAACTCAAAGCGGAATTCGATGCACGCCTCGACAAGATGAAACGCGAAGCCATGCGCGAGAAGTGGCTCAATCCGCAAGGCGTGTATGGACTCTTCCCCTGTCAAGCCGAAGGCGATGATCTCATCATTTACAATCCTGAGAATCTCGATGATGTATTGACTCGGCTTACCTTCCCGCGCCAGCCGTATGATGAACATCTCTGCCTCGCCGATTACTACGCCTCTGTTGAGTCAGGTCAAATGGACGTGGTCGCCTTCCAGATCGTCACCGTCGGGCAGGAAGCCACCGAACGCTTCGACAAACTCCAGTCCGCGCACGATTACACCGAAGCCTATTTCACACACGGACTCGCCGTCCAAGCGGCAGAAGCGACTGCCGATTATTTGCACGAGCATATCCGCCGCGAGATGGGGATCGCCGAGAGTCAAGGCAAACGCTACTCATGGGGCTATCCCGCCATCCCTGAGTTGGAAGATCACACAAGAGTTTTTGAACTATTACCTGCTGTCACAAGCGAACTAGGCATGAGCCTGAGCGCGGCATACCAGTTGATTCCCGAACAGTCCACGGCGGCGATCATTGTCCACCACAAAGATGCGAAATATTATTCTGTCGGCGAATCGCGCGTCGAGCAGTTGATGAGGTAGAGCAAATTGTCAATTTGTTCTACAAGGGACCTCCATGAGTCAATTTTCTTATAAGAACTACTACCGTCGAAACCTCCCTCATATCCAGCCCGAGGGCGCAACACTATTCATCACCTTCAGGCTGGCAAATTCGCTTCCGAAAGAAGTGATTGAACAATTGAGAATGGAAAAGGAAGAGGCCGAAAAGAAGATTGTTCGAATTTCCGACAATAGGGAACGGGAAAAACAACTCTATTTGGCGCATCGTCATTTTTTCGGCAAGCGGGATGACGTACTTGACGCACTTGCCCATGGCGAGAAATATCTTTCCAACCCGCAGATAGCCGATCTTGTTTCGGAGAGTTTACTCTATCGGGAGGGCAAGGTTTACGACTTGGAAGCGTTTTCCATCATGCCAAATCATGCCCATCTGGTATGCGCGCCTCTTGAGGATACGAGAGGCAAATACTACTCACTTGCGAAAATCATGCACTCACTAAAACGCTATACTGCTTATGAGGCAAACCAAATTTTGGGACGCTCTGGCACATTTTGGCAACACGAAAATTACGACCATTTCATTCGCGATGCCGCTGAGCTGGAGCGTATTATCAAATATGTTATCAACAATCCAGTCAAAGCAGGTTTGGTGGATGATTGGAAAAGTTGGAAGTGGACTTATTGTAAATACGACATGTAGCGCAAATTGACAATTTGCGCTACGGAGATAACAATGACAAACAAATTCCTCGATCTAATTTCAACCAATACCCTCCTCGCCGATGGCGCGATGGGGACCATGCTCCACACGCGCGGGGTGGGATTCGATAAATGCTTCGACGAACTCAACCTCACGAATCCATCGGCGGTGGCGGAAATTCACCGCGAGTACATCGAAGCAGGCGCGCAGTTGATCATCACCAACACGTTCGGCGCGAATCGATTCAAACTCACCAAACACGGATTGCAAGAGGATGTCGTTGAAATCAACAAAGCCAGCGTTGACCTTGCCAAGCGCGTCGTTTCGGCATCGTTCAAGGATGTGCTGGTCGCGGGCGATGTCGGTCCACTGGGGGTGAGGATCGCTCCGTTTGGGCGGGTCCAGCCGGAGGAGGCGCGTGAGGCGTTCGCGGAGCAGATCCAAGCGTTGAGCGAAGCGGGTGTTGACCTGATCGTCATCGAAACGTTCAGCGATTTGTACGAGATCCGCGAAGCGATCAACGCCGCGAAACAAACGTGCAAGTTACCCATTGTCGCGTCCGTCACATTCACGCGTGACGACCGCACACTGCTGGGCGATGAACCGATGAAAGTCGCGCGGACGTTGCGAGACGCGGGCGCAGATGTGATCGGCGTGAACTGTTCGGGCGGACCTGCACAACTGTTGCGAATTCTGAAGCAAATGAAACAAGCCGTACCCGATGGCAGGTTCTGGATAAAGCCCAACGCCGGCTGGCCCGAACAAGTGGGCGGACGAATCATGTACCCCGCGGATGCTGATTATTTCGGCGATTACGCGTTGTCGTTCCGTGAGGCGGGCGCGTGCGTGGTGGGTGGTTGTTGCGGCACGACGCCTCAGCACATCGCGGTGATGAAGAAAGCGCTGGAATCGAATTTACATTCTTCCGTGCTAATCCAGACCTCGGAGGTCTTGGAGACCTCCGAGGTCTCAGAACTGGAGCCGCCAACGCAATTCGCGCAAAAACTGGAACGAGGTGAATTTGCCATCAGCGTTGAAATGGATCCGCCGCGCGGACTCTCGACTCACAAACTTTTGGCGGGCGCATCGCTTCTTGCTGACGCGGGCGCGGATGTAATCAACGTTGCCGACTCGCCGATGGCGCGTATGAGGATGTCGGCGTGGGCGGTGTGCGACGTGGTGCAACGCAAGATCGGAGTCGAAACGACGCTCCACTTCCCCACTCGCGGACGGAATCTTTTGCGCGTGCAGGGAGATTTGCTCGCCGCGCACGCGCTCGGCATTCGCAACATCTTCGTGGTGATGGGCGACCCGACCTCGGTCGGCGATTACCCCGAAGCGATGGACA
Source organism: Chloroflexota bacterium (assembly GCA_040753755.1). Taxonomy (GTDB): domain Bacteria; phylum Chloroflexota; class Anaerolineae; order Anaerolineales; family Villigracilaceae; genus Defluviilinea. The sequence goes on along the minus strand of JBFMDB010000016.1, from coordinate 2,582 downwards.
ATTACGATCTAGTGCCTTCGGGTCTCATCAAACTCATCAAGCAGGGATTCAACGAAGGCATTGACCATTCAGGCACGAGCATCGGTCAGCCGACGAATTTCTTCGTCGGCGCGGCGTTGAATTTGTGCCCGCCTGATGTGGATAATGAGATCAAAAACCTTCATCGCAAAGTCAAAGCCGGTGCGGATTTTTTCCTTACACAACCCGTCTATCGGGCAGACGACGGCATGAAATTGCTTGAAGCCTACGAAGCGAAACACGGCAAACTTGAAAAGCCGATTCTGGTCGGTATTTTGCCGCTGGTGAGCGTGAGGCATGCAAATTTCCTGCATCACGAGGTGCCGGGCATTTCCATCCCGGAGGAGACGCGGAAACGCATCGAAGCCGCCGGGGAGGATGGGGTCAAGGCTGGGGTGGAGATCGCGGTCGAGTTGGTGGAGCAGGTGAAACCGTGGGCGGGAGGCGTGTACGTCATGCCGCAGTTCCACAAGTACGATATGGTCGCGGAGATCATCGAGGCGGTAAAGGTAAAACCGAAGACAGGTAGACAAGTACACAAGTAGATACGTGTCTACGTGTTTACCTGTTTACCTGTTTACCTGTTTACTTGTTTACCTGTTTACTTGTTTCCGTTATACTAGCGCCATGCTGCTCGCGATTGACATCGGCAACACGAACCTGACGCTTGGACTCTACAACGGCAATGAACTCGGCGCACACTGGCGGCTTGCCACCGACCACGCCCGTATGCCCGATGAATATGGTTTACAGTTTCAGGGCTTGTTGCAGAACGCGAAAGTCACGGCGAAGCAGTTGAACGGGATATCGCTGGCGTCGGTAGTGCCGCAACTCACGGGGCGGGTGATTCAAGCCTGCCGCGAATATCTCGATGTCGAGCCGTTCGTTGTGGATGTGGGAATCAAAACGGGAATCAAAGTGAAATACGAAGACCCGCGCGCGGTCGGGGCGGATCGAATCGCCGATGCCGTTGCGGTCGCCTATCTTTACAAAGGTCCCGCGTGTGTGATCGATTTCGGCACGGCGACCACGTTCAACGCCATCACCAAAGACGGCGAGTATCTCGGCGGCGCGATCACGGCAGGCATCAACCTCGCCACCGAAGCGCTGTTCACACACGCGGCAAAACTTCCGCGCATCGATCTGCAACGTCCGCCGTCGGTCATCGGACGCAACACCGTCCATGCCATGCAGGCGGGTTTGCTATTTGGCTACGTGAGCATGGTCGAGGGCATGGTCGAGCGATTTCGGAAAGAACTCGGACCGACAATGAAAGTGATCGCCACGGGCGGTCTCGCGGAGGTGGTGGCGCAGGAAACGGATGCCATTCAGATCATCGCGCCGTGGCTCACGCTCGATGGCTTGCGAATTTTGTGGGATATCAATCATCCGATGTAGTTCGCATCGAAGGTGCGTCGCACCACACATTGTGAGAATCACTCCTCGTCTGGTGCGACGCACGATAGCCCTCGCAATGACATTTGCGATCTTGGGATGCGGGGGATTTGGACTCATCCCAACACCGACGTCAACTCCGACGATCGAACCGACGTGGACGATCAGCCCGCTTCCTTCCCCGAGTGAGACTGCCACAGTTACCCCGACATTTACTCCCACCGAAACGTTAACCCCCTCCCCCACTTCGACTCCAACTTTTACATTCACCCCGTCTGTAACTTTCACACCCGAGTTTATCTTTCAGGGACCGGGGGGCGTTGTCGTTCCAATCCTTCTTTATCATCACATCGGCTTCTCGCCAAAGGACAGCGAGTACTATGTTTCGCCCGATGAATTCGAACGGCAAATGAATCTGCTGTATCAGTGGGGGTACAAAACGATCTCCGCCGAGCAATTGGTAGAAGCCATCCAGCGCGGCGCGCAACTCCCCAACAAACCCATCCTGCTGACGTTCGACGATGGGAGTGAAACCGTCTACACCGACGCGCTGCCCATCATGCAAAAGTATGGCTTTACCGGCACAGTTTATATCGTGTACAACTACATCGGCGCGGGCTTATTCATGGGTAAAGACCAAATCCGCGAACTGTACAACGCGGGCTGGGAGATCGGCAGTCACAGCATCAGTCACCTCGACCTGACAACGCGACCCGGCAAACAAGAGGATGAGATCGTCAGCTCACGGCGCAGGCTCGCAGCGTATCTCGATGTACCCATTCGCAGTTTTGCCTATCCTTTCGGCGCGTATGACAGCAACTCACTTCAATTTGTGAAGTCCGCGGGTTACATCGCCGCGATGGGATTGGGGGATGAGTCACTGCAGGGTAAGGAAAATATTTTTTATCTGTACCGCCAGAGCGTCACAGCAAAGACAACGTTGGAGGCGTTTGCGAGTCTTCTGCCATGGGGACCGTGATTTTGTAGGGGCGGATCGCAATCCGCCCTTACCGGCAAAACAGGAACAATTCTTACATACGATTATTCAGGGTAACCGAAGTTGCCTAACAGAAAGGCCAGCGGCATGAAAGAAGCTGAGGATCAAGTCAGGTCTGCGGCGCAGGCGAGCAAAGCCAAGGTTTAGCATGACACGAATAGCCTCTTTTGTT
>JBFMDB010000015.1:0-118495 GCA_040753755.1 Chloroflexota bacterium | reverse complement strand
AAGCCTTGGCTAAAAACATCCGCTTGTTTGTCTATTGTTACAATCACCGCCAACTAGCAAAACGCCTGTACCCGAAATACTCCTTTCACTTGGTCGATTTCGTATCACTTCCGATTTAGGTACTCTCCCAACTCTGAACCCTCACGCCGCCCTCGCCGATCATTTTCAGGTAGTCGCGCTGTCCCTGCGTGAGGAAGCCGCGCTGGTTCGATTTCAAGTCCTCTTCGGTGAATTCGTACACTTATTCCTCTACTTGTATATGTGTAATCCGATCCAATCGAAAACTTCTCTCGTCATTCCGCAAATGGCAATACGCGAGCAAATAGACATAATCCTTCAAGCCCATCACCTGCTTCGGCGTGATCCAGCGTTCGGTTTCTTCGCCGTCACCGTCCACATAACGGATGAACATGCGTTTGTTGCTGTAAATCGCCTCGCCCAGTTCGGTCGGCAGTTCGATGCCCTCGTTGGGCCACGCAGGCGAGTTGTAAATGCCGATGTATTCATCGAGCGGCTTGTTGAATTCTTTCAACTGTTCCATCATCGCAAAAAAGATTCCCCGCGCCGCCAGCGCGCCATCCAACGCGCGGTGCTTGACCGTGACAGGCAAATGGAACGAGTCCGCGATAAATTGCAAACTATACGACGGCATCTCGTAATATTGACGCGCCATCATCATCGTGTCGATCAAATTCGGTATCTGGATGTCGCGCCCGAGTCTCTTAAACTCGCTATCGAGGAATTGCAGATCGAATTTTGCATTGTGACAGACGACCACCGCTTCATCCACCAAATTGACGATTGCTTCAGCCACGTCAGCGAATCGCGGCGCCTCAGCCAGCTCCTCATCCCTCAACTCATTCATACTCGCCGCCCCCGCCGAAAGCGGACGTTCCGGGTTCACCAGCGTTTGATATTGCTGTTTGATGCGTTTCCCATCCGTGACGACGATCCCCACCTCACAGACGCGGTCGCCGAACCACGGAGAGAGGCCCGTCGTTTCCAGATCCAAAAATGCAAAACGTGCGTTTGAAAGATCAAGCATCCAGGTATCCTGTATGATGTTTGTGTCATGCTGAGCGGAGCGAAGCATCTCTCCTCTCGCTGAGAACCTTCTTCCCGTGGCAGAGATTCCTCGTCGCTCCTCAGAATGACATGATTCCGACTTTTCAGTCAGCCTCGGACAATGGTAGCATAAAAACTGTCACCCAACCCTCTTACTCTATCGCTCGATGATCTCGATCAGATTATGGGGAGAATTGATCACATGGTCAGGGTGACCGGAAAGTAATTTTTCCACACCCTGATGCCCCCAGGTAACCGCAACACTGGCAACCGATGCTTCTTTTGCCGCCAGAACATCGCTCAAGGAATCTCCCACCATAAACACCGGCGCATCTTTTTTATGTTCAAAAAACCGATCTCTCGCCGTTGAAATTTTCTGAGCTTTGGAACCCGGCGAATCCACACCATACACGGCTTGAATACACTTTCCCAAACCATGCTTGGCGAGAAATGCATGCACATTTTGCGATAAATTTGTGGTGACAACTGCCATCGAGTGATTGACCGAAAGGCGCTGAATCACAGGGCTTAAGCCAGCAAAAATGGCAGGCGGCGATTGCTTATCCGCAAAAAGACTCAAACAAATGTTGACAAACTCATCAACCAGACGTTCAGGCACTTCACACGCGCGCCCAAAGGTTGCAAAAGACATAACATCCAGATTGCTCAAATCGTCTTTTGTCACTAAATGCCTGACACCCAGCCTGTTACAAGCTTCCTGACCGAACCGAATCAAGTCATCAAGAGTGTCTGCCAGCACGCCGTCATAATCAAAGAGAATCAATGCCATTCGGGATTGGTTGATTCTAAACCGGAACCGATTCCCCTACTCCATACGTTTCCACTTGCCCGTTGCGATACAGCACCACCTCCCCCGCGCCGTAGACGTTCCACGCGCCGTTCTCGCCGTCGTTGAGCATGCCGGTCTGCTCGTCAATGCCGATCAATGTGACGTTGGGAATCTCTTTCACGAGTCGTGGCGCCCAGCCTTTGCCGAAGGTATTGTGATGCGGCAGGATGAGCGAGTTGCGAACGAGATTCAAGCCTTCGACAATTTTTCCGGAGGACGGATCATAATAAAACTCGCACATTACCATCGCACCCGCGCTGGAGCCTGCGATCACCGCCCCATCCTCAAACGCCTCGAGACAAGCCTGCCATGCCAGGCTATCTTTTAGTGTTTGACCCAAATAATGTGTAAAACCGCCGAGCATGTAAATCAATCTGGCTTCTCGTAAAGATTTTGCGATCCCCTCATCGTTCGCGCTGGCTTTGTCGATCAATGGAAGCGACAGAACATCCTTTGCGCCGAGCGAGGTGAACCAGCGCACGCCGTTGCCTCCCGCGCGGACGTGGTTGCGGTCCGGCGCAGCCGCCGTAGGGACGATGCGAAGCGGGACGTCGAATCCGCCTACCAGTTCGAGGGCGCGCAGGTCGGGGTGGCGCATCCGCCCGCCAAATTCCGCTCCGCCTTCCAATAGTAAAAAGTTCATGGCCGTATCTTATCTTCTTTCAGAACTGTAGACAAGCGACTCGCATACCCGCTGTATAATCAAGCCAAAGGAGAGATACGCCATGCCAAAGCCAGCGGCTGGGGATCATTTCGAGGGTCTCTTTGAATACGCTCCCATCTCGCTGTGGGAGGAGGATTATAGCGGGATCAAAAAATTTTTCGATACATTGCGCGCCAGCGGGGTCACAGATTTAGACGCTTTTCTCAACGACCATCCTGAAGACATTGACAAAACTCTTTCGCTGATCAAAGTAACTCACGTCAACCGTGAAACGATCAACCTGTTCGGCGCAAAGTCCGAAGAGGAATTGCTGGCTAACTTGAATAAAATTTTCCGCGACGAGATGCGCGCGCACTGGCGCGCGGAGTTGATGGCATTGTGGAACGGCGAGTTAAGCTGGTCGGGAGACGGGATCAACTATCGGCTGGACGGCGAAGCGCTTCACATCCGGTTGCACTGGCGCATTTTGCCCGAATGCGAATCCAATTGGGAATGCGTACTCGTGGCGATCGAAAACATCACCGCGTTGAAGCAGGCGGAAAAACGCTTCCGCAATTTGTTCGAGTACGCGCCGATTTCGCTTTGGGAGGAGGATTACTCGGCGATCAAAAAGGAATTGGACGCGCTGCGCGCGCAAGGCGTTACGGATCTCAAATCACATCTCGCCTCAGACCCCGAGTCTGTGCGCCGCTTCATGGGCATGATCCGCGTCCTCGACGTGAACCGCAAAACGCTGAGCCTGTTCGAGGCGACGGATAAACAGTCGCTACTGACAAACCTCGGAAAGATCTTCCGGGATGAAATGGGCGACCATTTCAGGAACGAACTAGCAGACATGTGGGACGGGAAAACCTATTACGAACGCGAGGGAATTAATTATTCATTGACCGGCGAACCTGTGAACGTGCACCTGCATTGGACGCTGATGCCCGGGCATGAAAAAGTTTTCGACTGGATACTGGTGGCGCTGCAGGACGTGACCGCACGCAAGAAAGCGGAGGAGTACCTGCGTTACCTCGGCACGCACGATGTGATGACCGGCTTGTACAACCGCGCGTTCTTCGAGGAGACACTGCAAAACTTCGAAGCGAACCGCAAAGACCCGGTCAGTTTCGTCATCCTTGACCTGAACGAGTTGAAAGCCACGAACGATTCGCTGGGTCATCATGCCGGAGATAAATTGATACGCCGTACGGCAGAAGTATTGAAAGCCAGCCTCGAAGATGGGACGATCGCCGCGCGCATCGGCGGCGACGAATTCATCCTCATCATGCCCGGCGCCGACGAGCAAACGGCTAAGGAAATGGTTGCGCGCTTGGAATCGCTGGTGGTTATGAACAACAAGTATTACCGCGAGCCCGAGTTGAGCCTCTCGATCGGCACAGCTACGAGCGCGCCGGGCATTTCACTGTTGAAGTCCATCAGCCTTGCGGACGATGAAATGTACAAAAGCAAGGGAGTGTTTCACCGCCGCCGCAGGGACGATCATTAGACGGGCGGTCTATATTCGTCGAACGGAACGCCGTTTCGATGATTTGCCAACGCCTGCCGCACATACGGCACGGTGTTCACAGGCAAAGCGTTCACATCCACCCAGCGTACCTCGTCGCACTTTTCAGGCTCGGCGTTGAACGGCTCGCCCTCCCAGCGGTTGACCGTGAAAAAGAAATCCACGCGCTCGTCATCTTCGATGCGGTGCATGACCGTCGAGAAGACCAGATCGCCCGCATCGATCCGGACGCCGACCTCTTCCTCCCCTTCGCGGACTCCCGCATCCCTGACTGTTTCGCCTCCGTCCAAATGCCCGGCAGGGACGCTGTATTCGCCGTCTCGAAACCCCGTGTTGAATCGGCGCAGTAACAGGATCTGATTCTCACGAAAGAAAAACAAATGCACAGTGGTAGGAAAGCGAGCACGCATAGGTTATGTTCCTAGGATGATTAACTGCCCAACGAGTGACCGCAGACGGCAGACCATGGACAGCGGTCTGCGGTCTATCGTCCGCGGTCACGAGACGATATTTATTGAAAGTACTTTTTCCACACCTTCTTCTTCTCAACTTCCGGAATGAAAGAGGCTTCATACGCGTTGCGATTGCACGCCGCGATGGCATCCATGCTCATGCCGAGCACTTCGTGTGCAATGCGGTATTCGTTGTTCAGGTTTGTTTCCAGCACCTCGGGGTCGTCGGAGTTGATCGTCACTTTCACCCCGAGGTCGAATAATTTTTTCAGTGGATGCTCATCGATTGTACGCACGGAATTGGTGAGGTAGTTGCTCCACGGGTTGACTTCGAGCGTGATGCCGCGTTCTTTGATGAGTTCCACAACCTTCATATTTTCAATTGAATGTATCCCATGTCCGATACGGTCGGGGCTGACAAGTTCGATCGTTTCTTGGACGAACGAGGCGGGCGTATCCTCACCTGTGTGGATCGTCACTTTCAACCCCGCCTCTTTGGCTTTCAACACCGGGGGAACGAACTCACGAAGCGGGAAATCCCGTTCGCTATCGGCGAGGTCGATGGCGGGGATGTGCTCCTTGTGCCGGATCGCCCAATCCACAGTTTTGACACAGGACTGGGGTCCCATACTCCGTGAGGTGATGGCAATGAAACCGATCGCCATGTCGAATTCTTTTTCGGCGCGGGCTTTGGCGCGGAGCAAGCCTTCGAGGCAGGCATCCCAGTCGAGGTTGTGCCCACTGAACGCCCAATCAGGCGAAAAGCGCACTTCAAAGAGTCTGATATTTTGTTTCGCTGAGTCTTCGAATAACTCCCAAGCGATGCGCTCGACGACCTTAGGCGAGGTGATGCTGTTTTGAAAGATGGCAAAAGCTTTGAGGACCGCTTCAAGGTTTGTCATCTGGTCGTAGACCTTGACGTGCTTATCCAACTCGTCCGCTTCATACGAAGGCAGTTTCAAATTGTATTCTCTGGCGATGTCAATGATCGTCTGCGTGCGGATCGAGCCTTCGAGGTGGATGTGGATTTCGGTTTTGGGGAGGCTATTGTATTTCGGGTCGAAGTTTTTCATGGAGAAAACCTTTTGCATGATTTTACACCTGTAGGGGCGAATGGCTGTTCGCCCCTACGATATGCCAATTCGCAACGCGGCATGGAGCAACACATTCGCGCCGTTGACGCAATCTTCCCATTCGGTGAATTCGCGCGGCGAGTGACTCGCGCCATCAACCGAGGGGACGAATATCATGCCTACCGGGCACAAGTCCGCGAGCGATTGCGCGTCGTGCCCCGCGCCGGAGGCGAGCGGCGTGTGAGACAATCCCAGATCGTCGCACGCAGAGGCGAACGCGCTTTGCGCGATGTCGCTCATCGGCGTTGGGGAATGTTTGCCGAGAAACTCGACCTTCAATTCCAAGCCGAAACGCGATGCCTGTTCGTTTGCGAGCGCGATCAACGCGGCATCCATTTTGTCAAAATCATTTTGAGCAGGCGAACGAAATTCCAGCGACACATCCACGCGTGCAGGGACGATGTTGAACGCGCCGGGCGCGAAATCCATTTTGCCCACGTTGACAACACAGCCCGCGAAATCCTTCATCGCCAATTCACGCGCGGCGAGGGTGAACGCGCTCGCGCCCAGCGAGGCGTCGAGTCGGTCGTCCATTGTGGTTGTCCCCGCGTGATCCGCGCGGCCGATAAACGACAAGCGATATGAGCCAATGCCGACAATCGCAGAGACAATGCCGATATCGATGCCCGCGCGTTCGAGCCGCTTGCCCTGCTCGATATGCAGTTCGAGATACCCCGCGAACGATTCTTTTGGCCGCCTCGCGCTCAGCATGGATTCATCGGACAAGCCTGCGCGCTTCATCCCTTCGACCAAATTTTCGCGTCCGCCGCGCGGGGCGAGCAGATCTTTTTGCGTGAGGCGACCCGCTATCGCCGCGCTGCCAAGCAGACCGACCAGCGTCCCTTCTTCGTCGGTGAAATCCATCGCTTCGAGATTCACATTCAATTTGATACCGTTCTCTTTGACCGTCCTCAACACTTCAAGCGCGGCGACCACACCCAGCGCGCCGTCGAACCGCCCGCCGTGGGGAACAGAGTCGAGGTGGGAACCCAAGATCAATGTTGGCAGGTTTGCAGGTTGGAAAGTTAGCAGTGCAGAGTGGTTACCCGCGCCGTCGGTGCGGAAGCCCAAGCCCGCGCGTTGAATCTCTTCGCGATACCATGTCCGCGCGGCGAGGTGCGCCTCGCTGAGTGATGGACGATGTACACCGCCCTCCCCCGTCGAACCGATAGCAGCGAGCCGGGTAAATGAATCAAGCATCCTGTCCGAATTGATGCGCAGGGTTTTTGTCATAACAGGTCTCCAGAGTAAGAGATGAAGCGCGGGTCTTGTCTATTCGCTGTATTTTATCCGAAAGGACAACATGGATTTCAAACTGACGATCTTTTCCGATTACATCTGACCGTGGTGTTACGTCGGCCAGGGTGTGATCGAGAGGTTGAAAGCGGAATATCAAGTGGACGTGGAGTGGCGTCCGTTCTATTTGTATTTCGATACGCCGCCGGAAGGGAGGGAGTTGCCCGAACACGTGAAGCGCGCCCGCGCCCACGGTTCGGAGGAACGTCTGCGTTCGATCGCGGACGCGTACGGCATGGAGTTTCGGTCAACGGAGCGAATCTACAACACGCGCCTCGCGCACGAGGCGACGGAATTCGCGCGCGAGCACGGCAAGGGGAATGATTTCCATAAAATCGTTTTTCGTAAAGTGTATGCGGAGGGACATGACCCAAGCCAGTGGGAGGTGCTTCGTTCCGCGGCAGAGGAAGCAGGCTTGAACGCGGACGAGATGCAGCACGAGGTGGAAAGCGAAAAATATACAGCGAGCGTGGTGGATAAAGTGCGATGGGCGTATCAGATCGGCGTGACCGGTGTGCCGACGTACGTGATCGATGACCGTTATGCCATCGTCGGCGCGCAACCGTACGAGGTCTTCCAGAACGCGCTCGGGAAGATTCTTAATCAAAAGGGCTGACCATCGTCAGCCCTTTCTTTTGAGTTCGTGCTGAAGTTATTGAGTGTTGGGTCGATGAACCCGTTTGCACACGCGGATGGTAACGCGATGCCCATCGCGCCAGACGACCTTTTTGACGCACACAACGGCGCTGGCCGCGGTCAACACCGCAGACGTGCCATCGCTCGCGGTGAGGCTCACAGCCTGCGGCGCCGAATCGGTCAGGGCGTAGGCGGGCGCGGCCGGGATTGCCGCGGCGACGAGCGCGGCAATCACAGCCAGACTAAACAACAGGCGGGAAAGTTTTATGGTTTTCATACGCACGATCCTCCTTTGAATCGTTGACCGCATTGTAGAACGCGGAGGTTACGCGCCTATGACTGAGGGGTAAAAAGGCTGTAAAAATTACAAGGGAGGAGATAACGGCTCTTTTGGCACGGAGCGCAGGTCGATCTCAATGGCGGAGAGCAACAATTGAATTCCCAACAACACCGAAAGTGTGGGGAGCATCACCGTGCCGGTCGGGGCGGGGATATTGAGGCTGGCGTATTGGATCCATTTAAGGATACCGAAGATCAAACCAAAAACCAGCAGCGGGAATCCTGTGAGTATGTAAATGCTTTCCATGGTGAAATCGTAGATGTAGTTCCTGAGAAGGAGCCGCCGAATGAAGGTGCCGAACAACTTGAACGGAAATTGAAAGAGGATTCGGTGGATCAACATATTCGAGACTTCGCTTTGGTAGCGCGCAGGCATGGGAATATCTTTCACCACCGCACCGAGCAGGTACAGATTCGCCAGCATCGAAGTTTCAAAGTAATAGCTTTTGTCAATGCGTTCCAACGGAAGTTGCGCCAGAACCTCGGAACGGATCGCAACAAACCCGTTCGTCGGGTCGAAGAGATTCCAATAGCCGGTCGCGGCTTTCGAGAGGAATGCTAACCCCATGTTCCCCACGCGGCGGACCAGCGGCATTTGTTGCAGAGATTGAAAATCGCGGAAACGGTTCCCTTTGGCGTAATCCGCTTGACCATGTACCAGCGGCGCGATGAGATCGGGCATACGGGTTGTGTCCATCTGCCCGTCGCCGTCCACTTTGACGACGATCTGCGCGCCAAGTTCGAGGGCTTTGCGGAATCCGGTCACCAACGCGCCGCCCACGCCCTGATTGGTCTCGTGACGAATCAACGTGATGCGTTTATCCTTTTTGGCGGTCGCGGTCACGATGTTCGATGTCGAATCAGGGGAAGCGTCATCCACGACGATGATGTGTTTGATGTATCTGGGAATCCCTTGCAACACGGATCGAATCTCCCGCTCCACGCGGTAGCAGGGAATCACTGCGGCGATGTTGTGTTTTCTAAAGTTTGGAGAGGAATGCATTTAATTTTTTGAAGCTACAGGTTCGGCGGGAGTCTGCGCCTCCCGCCAAGCAGTCTTATTCCACCGAAATAATGAACTGATAGTGTTCCTGCCCGCCCTCTTGCACTTCGATATCCTGTTCGCGGTATTTCTCGCGCATCAAGTCCGCGATGCGGTTGGCTTCCGCGTGAGTGACGCCCTGCCCGTAATAAAAAGTGATCAATTCGCGCTTTTCCGCCTCTGCTTTTTCGAGGAAGAGCGCCACGGCTTCTTCCACAGAGTTTGCCGAGGCAACCAGTTTACCGTCGAGCAGGGCAATCACCTGACCATCCTGACATTGCACGCCGTCAATTTCCACATTGCGCACCGCGACGGTGATATCCCCGGTTTTCACCGAGTCGAGGGCTTTGGTCATCTTCTCCGCAACCGCATCAAGTTCCCCGTCGGGTTGAAGCGCGAGCATGGCGGCAAGTCCCTGTGGAACAGAACGCGAAGGAATCACCACGACCTGTTTTACCGTCACTTCCTTTGCTTGATTCGCCGCCATGATGATGTTCTTGTTGTTGGGCAGGATGATAACTTTATCCGTTGGCAAATTTTCGAATGAGCTCAAAATATCCTGCGTGGATGGGTTCTTCGTCTGTCCGCCCTCCACCGTTGCCGCCGCGCCGAGGCTGGCAAAGATACGGCTCAAGCCGGCGCCCGGCGAAACGACCACCACCGCGATCTGCCCCGGCTCCACCGCGGCAAACGAGATCGCGCTGGATTTGCTTTTCTGAATATCATCCATCTGTGCAAGCAGATTTTCCATGGCTACTTTGGTGATCGTCCCTAGCCCCATGATGTAATCGATGGGTTCGTAGCGTTTCTCGAGCGGCACGTGGATGTGCATGCGATACATGCCGTCGCCTTCGCCCACTTGAATGGAGGTGCCCATCTCTTCGAGCCGTCCGTAAAATTTTTGCAGGTCGAAATTGTTCGGCGGCATAAAATCCACGACCACTTCGTAATCCTGTCCCTCTTCCACTTCTTCGAGCGCGCCCTGCAAGTTCATGGCGGAAATGGGTTGGACGCTCATCAACGGTGTCTCGAGCGATTCGCCGTACACATGCCGCAACATTCCTTCAAGGATGAAGAACAGACCTTTTCCGCCCGAATCGACAACACCGGCTTGTTTGAGCAAAGGCATGAGATCGGGAGTCCGTTGGACGGCTTCATCGGCGGCTCTCACGGCGACTTCGAAAATTGTGATCGCATCGTTCGTAGACTGTAAAGCGGCTTCGGTTGCGTCAGCCACTCCGCGAATGACGGTAAGAATCGTCCCCTCCACCGGCTTGACCACGCCTTTGTAGGCGGTATCCCGCGCTTCGCCAAATGCTTTTGCAAGAGACTCGCCATCCAGCGTTTCCCTATTTTGCACAGCGCGTGCAAAGCCGCGCCAAATTTGTGAAAGGATCACACCTGAATTGCCGCGCGCACCCATCAACGCGCCTTTTGCCACCGCCGCCGCCATGTCGCTGATCTTGCGGCTGCCGGAATCCTTGATCTCGTTCCACGCCGATTGCATCGTCAACACCATGTTCGTGCCGGTATCGCCATCGGGAACGGGAAACACGTTCAACGCGTTCACGGTCTGCTGGTTAACGCGCAGCCAAACCAGCCCCGATTCCACCAGTCGCTTCATGGATTGACCGTTGATGGTCTTTTTACGCAGTTTTTCGAGGCGTTCGGTATCCACTGCCATGGTGCTATTCTCCTCTAGTCGGCGTTGCTCACGCGCAATCCCGCCACGTGGACGTTCACAGAGTTCACTTTCAAGCCGAGCGCTTTCTCCACGTGAAAACGGACTGTGTTCGAGACACTTTCTGCCACCGAGCTGATGCGCGTGCCATACTCGACGATCACGTGGATCTCAATGTCTAACACTTCGCCGTCATACCGGACTGTGATGCCGCGCGAGGGGTCGCGCGTAATGGACTTGACCAGTCCATCCGCGAGGTTGCGCGGCGCCAGCCCCACCACACCGTAGGATTCCAGCGTGGCTTGGTGAGCGATCGTCGCCACCGCGTTCGGGGAGATGTGGATGCCTCCCAAAGTTGTCGTATCTTCGCCCATAGGTTCCTCTTTTATGTCATTGCGAGGAGGCTTTAGCCGACGAAGCAATCCCCTACCCTGCTGGGAGATTGCTTCGTGGCGCTGAAGCGCCACTCGCAATGACGGGTTGTGTCTATTTTAGCATCTTGCCTGCCATTAAGTCACGTGGTAAAATGCCGTGCCTTCAACAAGGGCAATGTAACGGAATTATAGCAAGGAAAGGAAATGGCAAGTCATGGCTAAGTGTGCAAATTGCGGCAAGTCCACCTCGTTCGGGCACAATCGCTCGTTCTCCCAGCGCGCCACCAACCGCACGTTCAAACCCAACCTCCAGAAGACGATCGTAATGGAAAAGGGACGTGTGGTGCGCAAGGTACTGTGCACCAAATGCATCAAGGCGATGGGCAAGTCCGTCGCGTAAGGACGTTTTCACTCAACGAGAATCACGACTGAGGTCGTGATTTTTGTTTTAAAGCGCGAATTACGCAGTACGCAATACTCCGTACTACGTACTGCGTATGTGAGCCTGTAAAGACTTAATTCCCGCCTCAGTCCCCTTCGGGTGTTTGAACACAGCCGTCGCGGCGACAAAAACATTTGCTCCAGCTTTTTTCATTTTGGGGAGGGAGTCCACGTCGATGCCGCCATCCACTTCGAGCCATGCCGATAATTTCAGCGCGTCCAACTTTTTACGGATGTCGCCCACCTTCCCAACCGTTGACGAAATAAACTTCTGCCCCGTATACCCGGGGTTGACGCTCATCACCAAGATCAGATCTGCCTCGCCCAACACTGCGTCGATCGCCGCAGACGGCGTACCGGGGTTCAACGCGACACCCGCCTTGCATCCCAATGATTTGATCTGTTGCAGGGTTCGATGCAAATGAGGGCACGCCTCCACGTGAACCGTGATGTTGCCTGCCCCCGCCTTCGCAAACGCTTCGAGGTGGCGTTCGGGTTTTTCGATCATCAGATGTACATCGAGCGGAAGTTTCGTGGCGCGCTTGCACGCTTCGACAATGAAGGGTCCCATGGTGATGTTCGGCACGAAATGACCATCCATCACATCCACGTGGATCCAATCCGCGTTGGCAGATTCACACGCGGCAAGTTCTTCGCCGAGCCGCGTAAAATCTGCGGAGAGGATGGAGGGAGCGAGGAGGTGAGTTTCAGAGCGGTGCATTTTGCAGTGTGCGAATGCTCGTTCCACGAAGCGGCGACGATGGACGATTGACCGCAGACCATGACCCGCTGTCAACGGTCTATCGTCTAACGTTTATCGTCTGCGCGTCAACGCGGGTTGTAGACGAAGTAAATGTAAATCCAGAAGGGAATCAAGCCGCCGAGGGAGATGAGGGCGAGCAAAGCCAGCCCGATCGTTCCCCAGTCAATTTCTGGGGAGGACGATGCCGGGGCTGGGTAGGCAGGCTGAGGGTCGGCTTGAACCGTTTCGACGGATGGAAGCGGTTCGGGCTGACGGTAGGTTGTCACCGCTTCGGGAGTCAGATTCAAAGCGGGAGACTGAGTCGTCTCACGTTGCGTCCCGAACTTGAGCAGGACGCGTCCGAGTTGATCGGCGGTGCGATAGCGCGCGGAAGGTTCCTTCGACAGCACTTTCGCGACGATCTGCTCGAGCGCGGGAGGGATGTCGGGAATGTATTCGCTGACGGGGATGGGCTGGTCTTCGAGGTGCATGCGCGCAAGCTCTTCGCTGGTGGGGGCATTGAACGGGAGCGCGCCCGTGAGGACTTCGTAGAGGACGATGCCGAGCGAGTACACGTCGGAGGAGGGCGAAGGCGCCTCGCCGACAGCCTGTTCGGGCGAAAAATATTGCGGCGAGCCCCAGACCACGTCGGCGCGTTCATCGGGCTGGATGGTGGACAACGCGCGCGCGATCCCGAAGTCTGTCACTTTGAGGCGGCTGTCCGGTGTGACGATCATGTTATGCGGTTTCACGTCGCAGTGGACAAGCCCAGCGCGGTGGGCATAGCCGATGCCGGCGCAGGCTTGCACGATAAGGGGAATCGCATCTTCAACGGTGAACCTGCCGCGCTGGCGGAGGATGGTCTTTAAGTCTTTGCCGGGCAGGTACTCCATGACGATGAACAATTGCCCGAAGTCGTAACCAAAGTCGTGAACGGTGACGATGTTGGGATGAGAAAGGTTCGCGGCGGCGCGCGCCTCCTGCTTGAAGCGGTCTTGAAAAGCCTGGTCCTTGGAGTAGTTTTCGTGCAAGACCTTGATCGCGACGTAGCGTTCGAGCATCAGGTCGCGGGCGCGGAACACATTGGACATGCCGCCCGTGCCAAGTTGTTCGAGCAGTTGATAGCGTTTGTTGAGCAACGCGCCGGGTTCCATGATGGAAAAGATTATATCATCTTGAATTCAACCAAAAGCCCCCGCACATGCGAGGGCTTGGTATGAAATGCTTTCCATCCGTTCGGCGCGCAATTAGACGTACCTCTCGCGCAACACCGAGGAGACATAGTCCATGATGGATACGACAATGGCGATGGCGATCATCTGTGCGCTGGCATCGCGGTAGTTCAGCAGGTTGATGTTCTGCTGGAGCAGGAATCCGATGCCTCCGCCGCCGACAAAGCCAATGATGGTGGACATGCGGACATTGATATCCCAGCGGTACATGGTGTAGGAAATATACGGCGGGACGATCTGAGGCACGACCGCGTAGACGATGGTCTGCAAGCGGTTCGCGCCTGTGGCTTGCACAGCCTCCAACGGGCCCGCCATGATGCTTTCGACCTGTTCGGAATACAACTTGGCAAGCGAGGCGATGGTGTGCAGAGCCAATGCCAGCGACCCGGCGAACGGTCCGATGCCGACCCAGACGACGAATACGATCGCCATCACGAGCGCTTCGACGGAACGCAGTGCGTTGAAGATGGTCCGCGAAACGTAGTAGAGGATCATGCCGCTCGGCACGGCATCGGTTGACCTGTAGCGGAGACTGGCAACCAGTCCGAGGATCGCGCCGATACCGCCCGCATAGCGATAATACAGGTCAATATCTTTGAACAGATAAAACCAGTTGATGATCGCCATCAGGATGATCAACAACGCGGCGCCCGCGGCGATAGCCAAAATCACATGACCTGCCTTCGATAACGAATCCTTGCGGCGGCTGAGGGCTTCACCCCAACGACTGGCAATACTATTGAATAGCCCCGCCACGGCAAGCGCTACAAGGACTTTCACCACGGTATTGAGAATATCGCCGAGGTCGCGGATAAAGCGCCCTAAAAACCCGAAACTGCCCAGCGCGTCATCCAGCGCGTTCCCCCAAGTGAGCATGAGGAAGGAGAGCAGGTAAAGCAAAATGATAAAAATGAACGCGGCGACGATCATGACGGCAATGCGGAAAATTCGGGTGCTCGCCTCCGGCGGTTTGATTTCCTGTGGGGGCAACGCCCAACGAAGACCGAACCAGACCAACACGGGGGAGACGACCGTGCCCGACACCGCCATGACCATGTTGTTTGTCAATGCCTGACTGACTTGGTACGACCAGCCTGCCACTTGAAGTCCTACAAAAAGACCGACCGGGATCAGCAAGATGGAAAGGGACATGCCCAGCAGTGAACTGGTCACATCTTTCATCAGGTTGCGAGCCGCGAAGAAACTCAACGGGATGGCAATGATCACCCCGAGCGTGGTAGCCAGCAAGGCAAGGAAAACCGTTTCGATGATCTTATCCCACGTATCGTAGGCGGTTCGGGTTAAATGGGGGGAGCCTATATTGCGGCGGGTTATGGCGACGATCTCATGCGCATCTTCACTGGGACGGTTGGGCAGTAAGACCTCGGCTTGGAAATTTCCAAAGCGGTCGATCTCGATATTTTCGAGTTGCAGGTTCACCCCGCTATCGAAAGGGACAAGGTTCAACGGACCGCGCGTGAGCGGCTCGAAGTTAAAACCCTGCACCTGAACCCGCGTGCGCGGGTCGCTGCAGGAGGGAGTCACCACCATGTACGGTTGGGTTGTATCGGCGATGGGCGCAGGCGTGAAGCCGGCTTCGGGGCAGGGAATCATGATCGGGACGCGCACTACGAACTCTTCTTTTTCGTATTCGAGAATATTCGGTCTGGCAAGCGCGCGTAAAATACGGAAAAGCTGTTCGCGTCGGTTTTCAGATTTGGTCTCGGCAAGGTTGACCTTGGTCACCTGAAAACCGTAGGCATAGACAACCAGCGTGACCAAAACGAGGATGCCAACTTTTAGGGAACGGAACTTGTCGGGTTTCTTGTTCTTCATCGTCACCTCCTCAGCCTACACGTTCCGCTTCGCGGCCGTAAATTTCCTTGAATTTCGCGTCGTCGATGTCTTTGGGCGAGCCGTCGAACATGAGCATCCCCTGATTGAGGGCTACCACACGGTCAGCGTAACGATGCACAAGGTCGAGGAAGTGCAGGCTACACAACACGGTCATGCCATCTTCCTTGTTTATCTTTTCGAGATATTGCATGATGCTATGCGCGAGCACCGGGTCCAAACTTGCCACCGGCTCGTCGGCAAGGATCATTTCCGGGTTCTGCATCATGGCGCGCGCAATGCCTACGCGTTGTTGCTGTCCGCCGCTTAATTCATCGGCGCGGTGTTGAGACTTGTCGGCAATTCCTACGCGTTCGAGTTGTTTGTAGGCATTCTCCACATCACTTTTGGGGAAGCGATTCACCAGACTCCACGCCGGGTTGACGTACCCCAGCCTCCCAGCCAGTACATTCGTCAATACCGACGAGCGATGGACGAGGTTGAAGTGCTGGAAGACCATGCCGATCTTGCGCCGGATGTGGCGCAGTTCCTCATCCGAGGCGTCGGTTACATCCATTTCGTTCCAATATATTTTTCCGGCAGTCGGCTCGATCAGGCGGTTGATGCATCGCAAGAGTGTGGATTTTCCCGAACCGCTCAAACCAATGACCGCCAGAAACTGGCCCCTTGGCACTTCGAAACTGACATCGGTGAGAGCCTGCACGCCGCCATCGTAGATTTTGGTCAACTTTTGTATTTTGAGCATGGTGATTCACCACCAGTGAGGGGATTTGTTCTTAGAGACTGTTTCTTAAGTACACGGACCAGACGGATTCACGGACGAACACAGTTTTTTGTTTTTCCGTGAGTTTCCGTTCACTCCGCATAGTCCGTGTCCAAAAAGAGAATCAAGAAACTTTCTCTTAGTGCAAAATCCCGGACAGGAAACCCTGTCCGGGATTTTTTCTTGCAAAGTTCGACTAGTTGCCAAGACCTTCGAGGGTGATGCCGGCCGCTTCGACCATCTTGCGGACGAAATCGTATTCGGCGTCGGTGGCGGTGTCAATGCCGGTCCAGCCGTAGAAGTCCTGGTTGCCCAGCGATTCGTTCCACGCTTCGGTCTGCGAGAAGGCGATGAGCGCTTCTTCGATCTGAGCGCGCAGGTCCGCCGGGAATTCAGGTCCGAACGACAGCGTATCGTTGGGGATCTCTGAGGAAATCATCAGAATGCGAACCTTCTGAATGATGTCCGGCGCCTCGGTGCGCACACCGGCGCGAGCATCAAGAACGCGATAGTCTGCGTTGGGTCCGCAGAAGAGGCGTGAACCATCTGCATTCGGGCCGCAGGATTCTACAAATTCAGCCGGGATATCCGGGTTTTCCATTGACCACTCGACACCGCCTTCAGGATGCAAATATGGGCTGTAGAAGGTGGTGGCGAAATCGACCGAGCCGTTGTAGAGCGCAAGCGCGGCGCCGTTGTGGCTTCCGCCGGTTTCAAACGGGACGGGGTTGATACCGGCTTCTTGGAACATCACAAGCGGTACCATGTACCCGGAGGTCGAACCCGGATCTCCGTAACCCCACGTCAGACCGTCAAGGTCTTCGATCGAGTCGATATCGCTGTCGCGCGGCACAAGGATCTGCGACCAATACACGGAGTAACCAAAGCGAATGGCTTTGAAGGCAACATCCACGCCGCACAACTGGCTGGCGAGCGCATACCCCAAGCCGGGGATGAAGCCCATCGTGTCTGACGGTGAGGCGCACATTTCTTCGATGGTGGCGGCATACGAAGTAGGCACAACCACTTCAAAGGTAAGACCGGTGGCTTCGTTCAAAGCCTGAGCCATCACTTCACCTCCGCTGACGATCACCGCCGCATCCACAGACGGGACGAACAACACTTTGATCGGGTGTTCCGGTGAACCGATCGCCGGCATGGGTGGTTCGGTCGGCGCTTCGGTTGGCGCGGCAGTGGGAGCAGGCGGCTCAGTGGCGACCGGGGTGGCGGGTGCGCAGGCAGTAATTGCCAATGCGAAGACCGTCATCACGGCGAGAAACAGATACAGCTTCTTCATATTTTCTTCTCCTCTTGAGTGTTGTAATTTTTGGGAATTCAATTCCCAACAGGTTCATAATACAGCCTTATAACGATTTGTACAAGTGACATTTGATTAAAAATTTCCCATGCTGTCAGACAACATCAAGGAAAATTTCGATACAGTGAGCAACAAAAAAGAGCCTGCCTCCTAGGGAGAGGCAGGCTTGCCCTGAGTCGCCGCGCTGAGTTTATCGAAGCGTCGATCGAATTCAAATCAGGAACGAAACGGTAATTTATTTCAGTTCGTACGTCACGCTGACGGTCACAGTGAAGGTCAACTGACCAGGATTAATCGGCACTGCAGAAGCCGCTTCGCCTCCGCCGCCGCCGCCCCGACCGTCAAAGACCGGATAGTACTGGCTGTCGGTAAAACTGATGGTGCGAATCTCACCCACCGACATGCCGGCGGCTTCGGCAAGTTCTTCCGCCTTAGCCTTCGCATCTGCAATGGCGTCGGCGCGGGCTTGCTTGAGCGCGGCATCCTTATCCGCCACATCGAACTGAATGCTGTTTACCGTGTTTGCACCAGCCGCGATCACGGTATCGAGCAAATCGCCGAGAGTAGCGAGGTCGCGCACGGTCACGTAGACCGTGTTATCCACCGAGTAATATTTCTCACCGGTTGATACGCCAGTCAACGGATCGTATTTGTCGAAGGGCCAGATGCTGAAGTTCGTGGTGCGAATATCCTTTGCATCGATGCCGGATGAGGTCAGCGCCTCGATCATTCGCTGGGTCTGCGCGTTGTTCTCGCTCATGGCTTCAGAAGCCGAGGGCAGTTCGGTATGAACACCCACGTAAATATACGCGATATCGGGTTCAAGATCGGCTGTCCCGGTGCCCACCACGCTGAGGGTGGGCGTTTCCGCCGCTGCGCCCATGGCGGGCGCGCACGCGCTCACAACGAGCGCCAGCAAAGCGAGGGTTGTGAACAGAATGGATTTGGTTCTCATTTCATATACTCCTTGGTTAATATGATTGCCAGTAAAAAGACGCCGGGTGCGCCGGAAAGTTCCCGCGCCCGGCTTGAATTTTAGTCCATTTGCCTGTACAATCCGTGTACATTTGTTCTATGCCTGTCAACTATCAAGACTTATACACACGTATCAAAGCAATCGGCGCTGGCACGCAGGAAAGAAGAAAGAAGAAAGAAGATGCCCAAACCCAAGCCCGAGAACTTTTCGCGTACTTTAATTCTAAGTTGGATGAACTCCGCTCCAAAGTTGACTCCGCCAAAGCAGCGGAATCCAATATACGTTGTGCCTATCCACTAGACGAAAACCTCGCCTCATCCTACCCCCCACCTGATTCTCTCAAAGAAGCAACTTTAATCGCCGCTGATGGTTCCCAAATCGTTCCAGACCGACACGCGGCTCTTCAGTATTACGTGATCAATGTGGGGGTAATCGCCATGCAAGTTGGTTCTGGAAGCACTCCAGAAGTTATCACGGACACAGAGCTTCGAATGCTTGAGGAATTCGAAGACACTTTCTTTAGCGATAGCCAAGTTGCCTTGCAACGAGATTTGGCAGAACGTAAAAAGTTGTTGGAAGTCGGCAAGAAATACAAAGGAACTGTTATTGCCTTAACAGAAGGGCAGTTGGAACTTTGGGGCTCCGTAGATAACGATAATTCCAGAGATTTTGAGAAAAGCCTGCAAGATTACATAGATGCACTCAAAGAAATGGAAAAACAAAAGGTGATTACATCAGGGTACGTGGATAAACCGGGAGCAAACTGGGTTGTACGATTGCTGGAAATTGCTATGATCCCACAAGATGAGTTAACCAACCTGAAAAAATATCATCCTTTCCTTGGAGTAACGGACCGATGGCTGTTTAGCAACATTTTGGGGAAACATGAACGGTCTGCCATCTTCAAACTTCAAGCAAAGTCCGCAGAAAAATACACAGATTCAATCTCAATCCATTTCTTTTACATAAATGTGGGCGATGAAAAGAAGCCCAAAATTGCACGAGTTGATATTCCATTGTGGGTTGTAAACAACAAAGAAGCATTGAATCATTTACATAGCGCTTTAATCGAGCAGGCAAAAATTATGGGTAATGAGCCATTTCCGTATCTTTTGCACAGAGCTCATGAGATAGCAGTTGTAACGCATAAGGACAAAGATGAAATTGACCAGATGCTTGCCATCGAAATAAGGAACAATGGCGGAGAGATAGGCGAAAAATCTGGCAAACAGTCCGCGAAGGATTTGCAGGGAAGAACGCGGAAATAATGTCGTTGCGAGGAGGAGCGGAGCGACGACGAAGCAATCTCCTCGTTATTGGGAGATTGCTTCGGGCGAAAGAGCAGCGCCCTCGCAACGACATGAGGAGAGACCATGACTCAACCCATCGAAATCGGACGTTTATTGAGGGCAGGGACGACAGGTTTCATTGCGGGGTGCCGCGTGAACCAACTAGATACGCCATCATTCGGGGCGTTGGTGCGCGCGCCGCTGGGAGCTGGCTATCAGATCTTCGGGCTGATCTACGACATCCACATTGACGATGATGGGCTGGTGCGTCAACTCGTCACGGCGGATAATGTCAGCGAAGAGGTGATGAAGGACAACCGCGAGCGGCGCATCGTGCCTGTGGAGATGTCCGTGCTGGCGGTGGGATACGAGCAGGATGGGAAGATATTCCATCTCCTCCCACCGCGTCCGCCGTTGAGTTTGGATATGATCTATCTGTGTGACAAGCAGGATATCGCCCGGTTCACGGAACGTTTCGGGTATTTCAGGCACATCGTGAACGATCAGGAAATCCCGGTTGGCGAGGTGGTTGCGGCGCACATTTTACAGGCACAATCTGCACATCAAGATAAGACTTGGCAGGAACGTGCCACACAGGAAGTCATCACCTTGTTAAGGGACGATTACCCGACGCTGATGGCAGTGCTGGGTGCGTTGAGTGATGTGAGCACATGAATTTTAGATATGTGATTGATGATTTTAGATTGGTTGAGGATGTAGGAGTCTTCGATGAACGAGAGCGATTTGAAGAAGCGGACAAAACAGTTCGGGTTGCGGGTGATTCGGCTGGTTGAGTCCCTGCCCAGCGGACAAACTGCACGAACCATCGGAAATCAACTCCTTCGATCGGGAATGTCTGGGGGTGCGAATTATCGAGCGGCGTGTCGAGTCAGATCGAAAGCAGATTTTGTCGCGAAGGCTGGTATTTCGCTGGAAGAAGCAGACGAATGTTTATACTGGATGGAGATTTTACAAGAGGCAGGAATTATCCCTGTTGAGAAATTGAAAGACCTGATGAAAGAAGCAAATGAGTTGGTCGCTATTTTCACAGCATCCATCAAAACAGCCAAGGCGAATCTCAAATAAGGAAAACGGACACGACTTGCACGTAATCTAAAATCAAATTTCTAAAATCAATAATCCAGGAACGGAGTTCTTATGGAACAACGAACAAAAATCGGATACTTGGTCGGCGGCGGACTCAAAGAAAACTTTCGAGTGAGACTCATCGTCTCGCCGCAGGAAATTCAGGAAGGCGCATTTGTCGTCATCCAAAGCGGCGAGTGGAATTATTACGGCATCGTCACGGACATCGTCCTCGGCGCGACGGACCCGCGCTTTGCGGATGAGCAGATGGAGGGACGGTTCCCGGCGCACATCGCTCAGGCTCTGCATGGACAAACCCTTTACGCCAACCTCGAAGTGTTGCCGAATTTGATGTTGGAGATCGGTCCGGAGTTGGGTACGCCTGCTTATAAAGATTGGCAGGGAAAGATCGCCGCAGGATTGAAGGATGAGCCGCACATCTTGCCTGTCAAGAATGTGCCGCCGCATCATGCACAGGTGTTTCTGGCGAATGAAGGCGACATTGCTGAGATCTTCGGCGACCCCGCAGAGAAAAGCAACTTCATCATCGGGTACACCCGCGAGCAAAATCATCCCGTATGCATCGACATGGAGAAGTTCGTGCAGAGGTCGTCGGGGGTGTTCGGGGCGACAGGTACGGGCAAGTCGTTTTTGACGAGGCTGGTGCTGGCAGGGTTGATGCATTACAACAAAGCCTCCGTGTTCGTGCTGGATATGCACAACGAATATGGCTTTGACGATGTAGCGTCAGACACGAAAAAAGCCGTGACGGGACTGAAGACCAAGTTCAAATCCAAAGTAAGAGTCGTCGGCTTGGGAGGCGGATCCACCATCCGAGGGCAAGTCCCCGATTTTAATTTGGAGATCTCCACAGGAGACATCTCCACAAGCGATATCGAAACGTTGATGCAGGAGTTGAATTTGCGAGAGACCACCCCGACAACTCTCAATGCCTTGTATGGTTCGTTTGGGCGAGATTGGTTCACGCGTTTCAAAGCGATGAATCGTTTGGAAGTGACGGTGGAAGATGACAAGGGTAAGGCGAAGAAAGTGCCGCACCCCGCTAGTGTGGCGGCTTGGGCAAATGAAAACGGAGTCAACGTGATGGCGGCTGAGGCGCTTTTTGAAAAGTTGGGACGTTTATTTGATAAGCCGTATATCGTCGAGAAGCCCGCCGCAGATTCGGTGAAGGAAATTATTCAGTCGCTGGAGAACGGACAGCATGTTGTGCTGTCGTTCGGCGAACACGAAAGCGATCTGGATTATCTGCTCGTGTCAAATTTGTTGACGCGCAAGATCCGCAACGCGTGGGAGCATAAGACCAACGCGTTCCGCACTCACGGAAAAGAAGAGCCGCGCCAGTTGATCATTGTGGTGGAGGAGGCGCACAAGTTGTTGAACCGCGAAATGGCGGCGCAGACGACCTTTGCGACCATCGCACGCGAACTGCGCAAGTATTACGTGACGCTGTTGATCGTTGACCAGCGCCCGTCGCAAATTTATGACGAGGTGATGTCGCAACTGGGAACGCGCATCTCAGGCTGGCTCGGCGACGAGGACGATATCCACGCGGTGCTCTCGGGTCTGGCGGGACGGGAAGCGTTGCGCGGTATGATTGCAAGATTACAGCAAAGGGAAGAAGTGCTGTTGCTCGGTTGGGGAGTGCCGATGCCGCTGCCTGTTAAATCCAGAAGATACGATGATAAATTCTGGGATGAATTACTTGGACGCAAAGAAAAGAAAAGTGAAGCCCAATTAAAGAAAGAGTTGGGTTTTTAAATGACCTGTGAACTCCGTGGAATGGGATGTTATCCCGCCAAATCACGGGTATGCGGGATGATGCCATCCCGCACCACGTCACTCAGTTCCACCAAAATTGGAAGGAGTTGCTCGGAGGCAAGGAGAAGATGAGCAAGGAGCAGAATTTGAAGGAACTTGGGTTCTGATTCACCACGAAGGACACAAAGGGCACAAAGGTTTATAAAGCGAACAGGCTCCTTCGTGGAGCCTGTTTTTGTTTATGCGTCCTGCCTGCTGAGTTTGTCGCTAGCGAGGCGGTTGAGGCTAACTCCCTCTTCCTGTGCTTCCATTGCCAGCTTGCGATGCAATTCAGGCGGGATGCGGACCATGAATTTACCGCTAAAGCGTTTGCTGGAGATGGGTTCGGGCGGTGTTTCACCGTTTGATTTCATATCTTTGACCACCTCCGCGACAACCTGACGGATGCCTGCCAGTGCGGCTTCGGGGTTTTCGTCCAGCCAACTCAGGCTGGGGAACTCGATGCACAAACCCGCATATTCCTGATCTTCTTCAGACCAGGTAATACGATAGGTATAGCGGTCATTTTTCAACATGTCTTTCTTCCTCCAATCGTTCAAGCGCCTTGATTACCTGTTTGACCTGATACACTTTTGCCGTGCCTTTGTCGTTTTGAATATTGACACGCGGATCGCCTTGCCAGGGAGTTTTATATATTCTATGACTGCTTCCTGATTGCCGCGCTTCGCCAAAATAATGGTCACACACCTTACAGAGATCCTGAAAGCGGATCCCTTTTGGGTTGCGTTTCATATCGGCAACGATCTCTGCAATTTTAGGCACGCGGGCATGATACCATTATTGATACCACCCTGCAAGAGGTAAAATAATGGCGCGCACCGATGCCGTTACCTCCCCGCAAGGGACTCACGCCGCGCTGACGTGGAGTTTTGGAAGGAGTTACTCGGGGGGAAGGAAAAGAATTTGCCCCTCCCGCCAAAGGCGGGAAAAGGAGTTGGGGTTTCAATGAAAAAGA
Organism: Chloroflexota bacterium; assembly: GCA_040753755.1. GTDB lineage: Bacteria > Chloroflexota > Anaerolineae > Anaerolineales > Villigracilaceae > Defluviilinea. Next base: position 94,958 of record JBFMDB010000015.1, on the reverse strand, counting down.
TGTATCCAAAACTCAAACCGACTAAGATAAAATGGGATAGAAATAGAATTGTTGGTTGTCAGAGCACAGACCATACTTCCTGCAAAGGTGAACTTTGGGAATGCAAAAGATGTCACAAGGTCGTTTGTTGGGAGGAAGGCTCGGTAGATTTAATCGATTTTTGTGATGATTGCTGGTACGATATTCGAGTTTCAGGAAAAAGCAATGAATTTGAACTTGCCCGCTGAAATCGCAAGAGAATATTCAAGCCCAGCGCAGCGAATCCGTGTGATGACTGAGGAGTGGGTCAGCCGTGCGGGGTTCTGTCCCAATTGCGGGAGGGCGTTGAGTCAATTCGGGAATAACAAACCCGTCGCTGATTTTTATTGTGGGAATTGTTCAGAAGAATATGAGTTGAAATCAAAAAATGGGAATGTGGGGAAGAGAATTGTCGATGGCGCTTACGCCACCATGATTCAACGCTTGAAATCAAATAACAATCCCAATTTCTTCTTTCTAACGTATGACAAGTCCACGCTGGAGATACGGAACTTCCTGACCATTCCGAAGTATTTCTTTGTCCCTGCGATTATTGAGAAACGCAAGGCGCTCGCGTCCACGGCGAGGAGAGCGGGCTGGGTTGGATGCAATATCGATGTCAGCAACGTCCCAGAATTGGGGAAGATCTTTTTTGTGTTGAATGGCATTGTCAAAAGCAAGGATGAAGTGCTTGAGAGGTGGAGCAAGACCGAATTTGTAAAATCCACGCAGAGCATCGATGCCAAAGGCTGGTTGTTGGATGTTTTGCTATGTGTGGAAAGAATCAAGAAAGATGAGTTTTCGTTGGAGGATGTCTACGCGTTCGAAGGGTATTTGAAAGCAAAACATCCATCCAACAATAACGTGAAAGCAAAAATTCGCCAGCAGTTGCAGTTCTTACGGGATAAAAATGTAATTGAGTTTCTGGGTCGTGGTCAATATCGAATGAAGTTGACAATCAAGTAACGAGAAAACACCGGGCTGAAATGACCTCACCCAGATAGAGACGATTAATCGGCGTGTCGGTATGCCCCTCTCCCAAGGGAGAGGGCATGGAGTTGTATCCTTTTCTTGGAAAATGGCGTGTTTGGTTGTAAGTTGGTTTTAGTCCCCACCTGCCCCCAGAATGGAGGTTGGGGGACGTGTACCCGAGCGGAGCGAGTGGTAGATGGGAGGGGGTGCCTTGCACGAAGGGAGGAATCACAACCAGGAGATCTTGATTTCCCCACCTAAAGACTTGAATTCTTTATCGCCAGTGACCAGTTCAGCTTTACGGCTTTTTGCAAGTGCCGCGGCAAAACAATCGGCGTAGGAAACTCTCCCTTTCACTTTGAATTCCGCGGCGAGACGCGTTAACTCCCAATCCGCGTCCACCACCTCGATAGCCATACCCTGAATTTCACGGAGATAATCGTCTGCGATAGAAGGGGATGTCTTTCTCGCAATGGAGTACCAAACCTCCCCAAGATTCACAACACTGATAGCGAGTTCAAGGCTATCTCCTTCCGCTTTGAGGATTAAAGCCTCAACGGTCTCGGCTCCAGATTCATCTTCAAAGAAGGCGATCAACGCATACGAGTCAAGTACCTTGATTGGCATGGCTATTCCCGTTCCCGGTCTCTGCGGCGTTCCTCCAGCAAGGTTTTCAAAACGCCTTTTCCTTTCAACGAGCCCCTGAGTCTTGATAGATGTTGTTCGTTCATGGGTTTCAGCAGAATTGAATCGCCATTATCCATAACGATAACTTTCGTGCCGTTCTTAATCCCGTATTTGCGCCGCAGAGAGGCAGGGATTACGATTTGTCCTTTTACGGTTGCGTAGGTTTCCATTTCGAAAATCTCCTTTTTGTTACTTATATGCTACTATTAAATAAAAAGTAAGTCAAGGTGCATTTATGTATTACTTTTAGTAGTTTAGTGCTACTGAGTTAGGGATTGCGAGAAGCTCGAATTCGCTCATTGGAATTGCGGAGGATTATTCGAGGGACCTCACCCAGATAGAGACGATTAATCGGTGTGTCGGTTTGTCCCTCTCCTTAAGGAGAGGGCATGGAGTTGAATCTTTTTCTGTGCTGATGGGATTGATAATTTTCCAAGAATAAGATTTTGTTTGAGGATTATTTGGCTTCTCCCCCTAGGGGAGACGGGAGAGGGGTTTGCATGGTTGTGACAAGTGAAGTTGCAAGGGATTATTCAAGCCCAGCATAGCGAATCCGTGTGATGACGGAGGAGTGGGTCAGCCGTTCGGGGTTGGTAGGAGCGACCCATCAGGGCAAACAGGATCATTATCAGGCTCACAGCTATTGCAAATTGTGACGATGGCAGGCATTGGCGGGTCGCCCTTACCACGCGGACTTAAACCAGCGTCTCTTGGCGCGATCCTTGCACAATTCAAATCGCGTGCAACAAAACGCATTTGGAAATTCCCTGAATTCAAAGAAACGCCCGTCTGGCAACGCAATTACTACGAACACATCATCCGCAACGACAAAGACCTGCAAAACAAAACGAATTACATCCAAGTCAATCCGCTCTTGTGGGATGAGGATGATGAAAATCCGATCAACGCGAAACAATAATCTCTCCTTCCTCCAAACCCTCCTCCCCGTTACAATCGGCGGATGAAAAATAACCGCCGCCTTCCCCTGCTCAGTCTTGCCATCGTATCCATCCTTGTTTGTCTTGGCGCCGTCATTGCCGTCTTCCTCCTCTCGGTGGATGCAACGACGGTCGCCGAAAAAATGCAGTCCGCGCTCACGCTGGGGCTTCCTTTCGCGGTCGTGTTCACCATCGCGTTGTGGCTCGGCGCGGGCATCGACCATCTCCTTGCGCGCATCCAGAACAAATCCACACGCATCATGGCATCCATCGCAACGTATGTCATCGCTCCGTTCACGTTGTGTATTGCGCTTCCCGCCCTCGCCATTTTTTTGTTCACCGGCGCGCTCTTCCCCGAAAAGGGATGGCAGGAACTGCCTCCGCTTCCCGAACCCGCGCAGGAGGTTGTTGCCGCGGGCGATTCATCCGTGTATGTGCAGGCAAGGTCCGGTCAGACGTATTATTGCTGGTGGCAGAGCGCGCTCGAAGATTGCTGGCAGAATGCGGAGCCGCGATCCGAATTCGTCATTCAGAACAGCCTCGGGGATGTGACCGAAACGCAAGAGACGCCCGACTCGAATCCGCCGCGCGGAAGTGTGGTGGACTTGCGCGGCATACATTATTTTGATACGGGAATCGAAGTCCGCGTCTTTTATGCGGTTCAAAACGACGGGTCGGTCTGGGTGCTCGAATCCGGCGCGGACGACTACGAGACCGGCTTCGCCACCGGTCTGTTCGCCACGATCGCTTTTATCCCTGCGGTTTCGGGTCTGCTCATCATCTATCTGGGCGCGGGCATCAGCGCGCTCGCGCGCAGAGCCGCAAGATCATCGGCAAGCGAGGCATGAATAGCATGGAATCGACTCTCCTCATCATTTTGATCGGTCTGATTGGCGGCATCGCGGTGGGACTGCAAAGCCCCATGGCAAGCATGCTCACGCAGCGGCTTGGCATCTTCGAGAGCGTGTTCATCGTCCACATTGGCGGCGCGCTCATTGCGTTGATTCCCATGTGGATCTATGGGAGCAGATTAAGTCAATGGCGGAGCGCGCCGTGGTACACGCTTGGCGCGGGAGTCTTCGGGTTGGTCGTGATCGCCTCCATCAGTTACATGATTCCGCGCGTGGGAGTTGCCGCGGCGATCACCAGCATTGTCGCAGGGCAGTTGCTCGTCAGCGCGTTGTTGGATCACTTCGGCTTGTTGGGAGCATCCGTAAGGGCGTTCGACGCGACGCGCATTCTTGGGCTGGGGGTCGTTTTGGTGGGAGTTTGGTTGACGGTGAAATAGGGATCTTGGCAGTGCGCCGCACCAACGGGCAGGGAGCCCTCTTTTAAACAAGGTGCGACGCACCCTCGTACGCCACTGCCGAATAGAACTCTTTTAAAAATCGTGATGGGGCTTTCGCCAGCAAATGCGGCTCGGTGAAACCTGCTTTGAGAGCAAGTGTTGAAAACGATTCAAACGTCAACGGATACGGAACCCACAAGTTCCCCTTGTCCACGTTGTATTCGACGAGCAAAAGCGCGCCATTGGGTTTGAGAAACGCACGGACGTGTTTGAGAATTTTTTCTTTGTCTTTGAAGAAGTGAAGCGAGTTTGCCATCACGATCCCGTCGAGTAGAGGCAATTCTAAAGGCTTTGAAAAATCATTCGGAAGCAGAATCAAATTTCCCGTCGTATCGAAGCGGCCGCGATGTGAATTCTCCAATTCTCTCAACGATGATTTATCTTTATCCACCGCGTAGATCGTCGCATCAAGACCAATTAATTCACGCAAAGCGAGTGTGAACGCGCCGCTCCCCGCGCCGAAATCCGCCCACACGCCGCCTTGATTCAAATTAGCAGGTCGCAGTAAATTGACGTGGTCGTTGTGATTCATCCGCAAGAGTATAATCGCTTTGGAGGCGCCATGAACAACAAACAACTTGCCGATACGTTCACGCTCATCGCCAACTTGCTCGAGATCAAGGGCGAGATCATTTATAAAACGCTCGCCTATCGCAAAGCCGCGGAGAGTCTCATGGGGCTGGGGCGCGACGCGTCGGAATTTTGGAAGGAGGGCAAACTCGAGGAAATCCCCGGCGTGGGCAAAGCCATCGCGGAAAAAATTGACGAGTTGTTATCCACCGGCAAACTTGAGTTTCTGGAAAAACTTAAAAAAGAAATCCCCGAGGAACTCGCCTCATGGCTGGCTGTCCCGTCGCTTGGACCGAAAAAAGTGGGGATGATTTGGAAGACGCTGGGAATCACGAGTCTTGCGGACCTTGAGTCTGCCGCCAAAGCGGGGAAGCTGCGCGGCCTCCCCGGCATGGGCGCCAAGTCTGAGACTGCGATTCTCGAAGGGATTGCCTCGTTATCCCGCAGATCGGGCAGGATGCCGCTGGGACGCGCTTACCCGCTGGCGCAGAGCATCATCGCGCAACTCAAAAAGGTGAAGGGAGTCGTCGCCGCCGAACCCGCTGGAAGTCTGCGAAGGATGCGTTCCACCGTCGGCGATCTCGACATCCTCGTCGCCGCGAAAGATTCCGCCGCAGTGATGGAAGCGTTCACGAATCTTCCGAATGTGAGCCGCGTGTTGGGGAAAGGCGAATTCAAATCGAGCATCGAGTTTGGAGACGGTGTGCGCGCGCAAGTGTGGGTGCATCCGCCGCAGGAGTTCGGCACCGCTCTGCAATACGCGACCGGCTCGAAAGACCACAACGTGAGGATGAGACAGCTCGCATTGGATAAAGGCTTGTCGCTATCGGATCATTCGTTCAAGAAAGTAAACCCTTCGACAGGCTCAGGGCGAGCGGCGGAGAAGGAAATCTTTTGCGCGACCGAAGAGGAAGTATATAAAACGCTGGGCTTGCCGTGGATTCCTCCCGAACTGCGCGAGGACCGCGGCGAGATCGAAGCCGCGAAAGCGAACAAATTGCCGAAGTTGATCGAACTCAAAGACCTCAAAGCCGATCTGCAAATGCACTCCACGTGGAGCGATGGAAAACTTTCGATGTTGGAAATGGCGCGCGCCGCCACCAAGCGCGGCATAAAAGTCATCGCGTTCACCGACCATTCGGCGAGTCTCGGCGTGACGGGCGGATTGACCATGGAAGATCACAAGAAGCAAGCCGCCGAGATCAAGAAAATTCAAAAACAACTCGGCGATGAGATTTTGATCCTGCACGCGTCGGAGGTGGAGATCAAAGCCGACGGTTCGCTCGATTATCCCGATGAATTTTTGGCAAGCCTCGACCTCGTGCTGGCTTCGATGCACACGTCGTTGCGTCAGCCGCGCGACAAAGTGACCGAGCGCGTTATCAAAGCCATCCGCAACCCGCACGTGGACATCATCGGTCATCCTACGGGACGGCTGATTCCCGACCGCGAAGGCGCGGACTTGGACATGGAAGCCATCCTGCAAGCCGCGTCGGAAACCGGCGTGGCGATGGAGATCAACGCTAGTCCCTACCGCCTCGATCTGGATGATGTCTACGCCCGCCGCGCAAAAGAACTCGGCATCCCCATCAGCATCAACACCGACGCGCACTCCGAAGAGGACATGGACATGCGCTTCTACGGCGTCGCGGTCGCCCGCCGCGCCTGGCTGACGAAGAACGATGTGATCAACTGCTGGTCAACGGACAAGTTGTTGAAGTGGTTGAAAAGTAGAAAATAACATCGGTGGTCGAGTAGGTCGATGCGCTAGCCGAGACCGTATCGAGACCACAAGTACGCATACGAACTCTTGTAAGAAGATTGCTTAACGGCTTGGTGGTCTCGATACGGGGCGGAACAATCACCGCCCCTACTCGACCACCGATGGATACATGAAAGAGGATAATATGAAAAATCCTTTTGGCGATCAACAAATTCCCGGTTCCTATCACAACCTGGAAGAGCGCATGTATAAAAAAGTGTCCGCGAAGGTCAATGAGCAGATTCTTGAAATCATGATGAAGGCTTATGAAAATGCGCTCTATGCTGAAAACGTTGTTTTGTCACGCCCGGAAAGAAAGCGTTTATTTTCCAAAATCCTAAAGTTGGTATTCGAAGACTTGTTCAAGAAACTCGATGGTGGTCCATCTTCCACCTCATAAAAAGGAGCGACATGGATAAGCAAGGGCAAAAAACAATCACAGCAAGCAATGTGGGGAAGATTTTGATTTGGTTGGGGCTTTTGCTATTCTTCATCTATTCACTTAAAACAACCGTAAACTGGGAAAACATAGCAAACCATCGCCGTTACAGCCAAGCCACTCGCATATTAACCGCTCTCGCCCAGCCAAATTTTTTTGAATACGAATATGAAACGCGAGAAACGACTGTCATTCTAGAAAATGATTGTCTGAATCCCAACAACAGTGCTCAAGTGGAGCAGATGAGCGATAGTGTCGTTGAGTTCGATTTAGATTGCACGACTGCACGAAGACCCACCTACACTATTCGCGGAACGGGTTTTCAGCCAAATACAACGGGTTATATTGTTTGGTATCCAGAGTCCACATTCCAATTGTGGGCAAATACCCCATTTGCAGTTGATCACGGAGGAAGTTTTTTAGTTACAGATTTTCCCTTTAGCGCAGAAACAATTGTCAGTGGGCATACGATTGTCGTGGTTGAACAGTTGAGTAAAACTTTTCGTGATTTAAGTGAAACCAGTTATGATACAGTAAAGAAAATGTGGGAAACAATTCAAATTGCTTTTCTTGCAACCTGTATCAGCGCGATGCTAGCTATCCCATTCACTATTTTGATTGCCCGAACATCTTCGCCCTGGGGACGCGGGTTTAATATTCTTTTACAACCCATACTTGCCGCAGTTCGTTCTATTCATCCGCTAATTACAGTAATTCCAGCAATTGTTTTATTAGGCATTGGACCAACAGGAGGCGTGCTGGCTATCACCTTATTTTCGACTGCGGTCTTAATTACAAAATTTTCAGAATACGCTGAACAACACGTATCCTTGAACTGGGCTACCCTGCTCACAGTGCATTTCCCGACTCTTGCCTTCAGACAGTTTACTGTCAACATCGTCATTGCTACTGTCATTGGTTTTATGGGGGGCGGTGGTATTGGTTTTATACTACAGCAATCGATTAACCTTCTGAATTATCGCGATGCGAGCGTTGCGATAATTGCGATCATCGTTTCAGTTGGAAGTTTGGACTTGTTAAGTCGCATTGTTTGGCTCAAAATTCAGAAAGAGAAATGAAATGGACTCCAATCTCAACAAACGCACAGTCTTCATCATCGCCAGCGCCGTTGACACTGTATTGAGCGGAATTGTCCTGCTGATCTACTGTGGTCTTCTCCCTGTTGATATTTCCGGTTGGGGCATCCCGCGCTGGGTGGTCGGCTTGGTCGGAGGGATATGGTTCGCGGGCTCGCTCGCCGTGCTGGTATATCAATTGACGAAAACTACCGAATAACTTGTTCCTCCAGCAGTTGCACTGCTGGAGGAACTTCGCAAACTGCTATCGCTAATTGTGCGGCAGTTGAACTGCCGCACCATCAAAGTGAAAGAAAGATCGTCGTGAAAAAACAAGACCTCATCCTTGCTCAACTAAATTCAGCCCGCGCCGCTTTTCACACCCTGCTCGACTCCCTTTCCGAGCAGGATTTCAGCAAGCAGAGCCTCAACCCCGGCTGGACGAACGGTGAGATCGTGGCGCACATGACGTTCGGCTTTATCATCGTCAACGTGCTACTGCCCATGGCGCGCCTGTGGGGACGATTGCCAAAAGGCTCATCCAAATGGTTTGCATGGTTGCTGAACGCGTGTACCGGTCCCTTCAATTGGGTGAACGCGCTCGGCGCGCGCGGACAAGGCCGGGTGTTCACCCACGCACGCATCGGAAAGATTTATGATCGCGCCTACGTCGCCCTGGTGAAGAAGGTCAATTCGGTCCGTGATAAAGAATGGGAGCATGGCATGTTTTACCCAACGAAGTGGGACTCGAACTTCGATGAATTCATGACATTGGAAAAGTTGTTTTACTATCCCGTCATTCATTTCAATTTCCACATGAAGCAGATTTCCCGGTGAGTTGAGAAATGACCGTTCTCAAATCCATCCTCTTCTTGATCCTCGCCCCGGGCACCGTGGCAGGATTCATTCCGCTGGGGTTACTGCGAACAGGCTCGCAAATGCAACTAGGATTTCTCTCTTATCTTGCTTTTCCATTGTGGCTCATCGGGATCGCAATGCTGGTTTGGTGCTTTTGGGATTTTGTGCAAAAAGGCAAAGGCACACCCGCGCCCACCGAGCCGCCGAAGGAACTGGTCGTCACGGGCTTGTACAACCACGTCCGCAACCCGATGTATGTGGGAATCGCTTCGATCATCATCGGTCATTTCCTGTGGTTTGGCTTCTGGAATTTGTTGATCTACACGGCAGTTGTCGTAATCGCATTCCATTCCTTTGTGACGTTGTACGAGGAGCCGAATCTTCGTCAACGATTCGGCGCGGCGTATGAAGAATATCTCACGCGCGTGCCGCGTTGGATTCCGCGCGTGAAATGAACACTCTCAAGACCATCCTCTACATGGGCTTCATGCACGGACTGTTCACGTTGTACATTCCGTATCAACTTGCTTCGCGGGATACACCGTTCGTTGACTTTGGAATATTCCGTTACCTTGCTTTTCCGTTTTGGATTCTCGGCATACTCATCATTATTCGTTGTTGCGCCGACATCATCCGCCGCGGGCGCGGCACGCCCGCGTTCATGGACCCGCCAAAGGAATTGGTCATCGCGGGGTTGTATCGTTATGTGCGGAATCCCATTTACCTCGGGGCAATGCTGTTTCAAGTTGGGTTTATCCTTTGGTTTGGTTCGGCGCTGGCGATCGTGTATGCCCTGTTGTTCTTCCTTGGGTTTAACATTCTGATCTTCCTCATCGAAGAACCCATCCTGCGGAATCAATTCGGCGCGGCGTATGAGGAATATTGCAAGCGCGTGCCGAGGTGGATTCCGAAATTGAAACCGTAGGGGCAGACCTGCGTGTCTGCCCTCAAGAATGAAAGATGTTCGGGTCGGCGCGGCAGGCTTGTCCTGAGTTTGATCGAAGGGCTGAGGGGATAAAGAAGCGGGTTTACGAATCCAAAGATTTTGTCAGAGATTTAACGCGAATTACGCAAATCGGGCGAAACACGCGAATTTTCATTTTCGCGCTATTCGCGCTGGAGTTTTTCATTATCCTTAAGATGCAGAAACGATTTCGTGACTCATTGTCATAGGGCGGATATTGACTATAATCTGCCTCGCATCCAGTATCCTTCGATTGGCGGAGAGAACATGGGTTTCGAGATTCGCCGCGCGACCGCGGCCGATAAACCGGAATGGTTACGAATGCGGCAGAAGCTGTGGTATCACCTGCCCGCCGACTATCTTCAATCAGATATGGATTCCATTCTGGAAAATCCCAAACGCGCCGTGTTCGTCGCCGCGCGCGAGGACGGGAGCCTCGCCGCCTTCGTCGAAACCAGCCTGCGCGAGTACGCCGAGGGATGCCAGACCAGCCCGGTCGGCTACATCGAAGCGTGGTTCGTGGACGAGAACGTCCGCGGGCAAAAGCTGGGGGCCGAGATGATCGTGACCGCCGAGAATTGGGCGCGCGAGCAGGGCTGCACCGAAATGGCGTCGGATACGTGGCTGGAGAACGAAGCCAGCATCAACGCCCACCTGAAAACCGGTTATTTCGAGGCGGACCGCCTCGTCCATTTCATGAAGAAGTTGTAGTAGAGAAAACTTTTAGCCGCGAATTCCGCGAATTCGCGCGAAATTTAAAGAAATTCGTGAAATTCGCCTAATTCGCGGCAAACGAAGCAGACTTTTTTGCAACATAACCAAATGGGGGACGCGCCTCACAAACGAAAAATCAAACAGGAGCGATATACTTGCAAGTATGAAACAAATCTTTATCCTCATTTTCACTTTGACAGTTTTGTTTTCAGCCTGTTCAGCCCCGGCTGAACCAACGGAGGCGGTTATGGCAAATTCACTCACCCTCACTAGCGACGCGTTCGCCAACGGCGGCTCGATCCCCGCGAAATACACCTGCGTCGGCAAAAATATCTCGCCCGCGCTCGCGTGGGGCGACCCGCCCGCCGGCACGCAATCCTTCGCGCTCATCATGGATGACCCCGACGCGCCGGGCGGCACGTGGGTGCATTGGGTGTTGTACAACATCCCGGCGGACGCGCGCAGCCTCGCGGAAGATCTGGCGGTGACCGGCAAGAACGTCCCGGAAGGTCAGGGCAGTCCGTTCACCGGGAAAAATTCGTGGGGCGATATCGGCTACGGCGGTCCATGCCCGCCGAGCGGAACGCATCGGTATGTTTTCAAACTCTACGCGCTCGACGAGACCGTCGGTTTGCTGCCCGGCGCGGATAAAGGCGAACTGCTCAAAGCCATGGAGGGTCACATCCTCGCGCAGGGCGAACTCGTAGGCACGTTTAGTAAATGACACCGTCGCAAGACACCATCCAACGCGCAAAAGAATTTGGCAACCCGGTGATTCAAGGCAACCGCGCCACGTTCATCTGGGAAGGCAGGACCGCGCCTCACCTCATCAGCGACCTGCACGGCTGGGAGGCGAATCCCAAACCCCTCAAACGCCTCGGCTCCACCCTGACGCCTGCCTCCTCCAAATCGGTCTGGTCGGTCTCCCTCACACTTCCCCGCGATGCGTACCTCGAATACGCGTTTTACGATCCCGTTTCGCAACAACGATTCCCCGATCCGTTGAACCGCAAAAGCGTCAACAACGGAGTCGGTTCGCGCAACAACTTCTTCTACATGCCGGAGACGATGCCCTCGCCGTTCTCCATGCGCCGCGCGGACGTGCGGAACGGCGCGCTGAGCGCTCACCGCGTGGATACGTGGATGCTGCAAGAGTACGGCGAGCGCGATGTCTGGTTATACAAACCGCCCGTGAAAGAAGCCGTGCCGCTGCTCGTCGTCTACGACGGTTACGATTATCTGCACCGCGGCCGCCTCGCCGCCATCGTGGACAATTTGATCGCGGATAAGCGCATCCGCCCGATCGCGATGGCGCTCCTGCAAAACGGAAAGAGCCGCCGCGCGCTCGAATACGCCTGTTCCGACGCGACACTTGCGTGGCTCGAGCATGAAGTCCTGCCGCTGGCGCGAAAAAAATTAGACCTGCTTGACACCAACGAACACCCCGGCGCGTTCGGAGCGCTGGGCGCGTCGTTCGGCGGGTTGATGGCGATGTACACCGGCTTGCGGATGCCGGAGGTCTTCGGCAAGGTGTTGAGTCAGTCGGGTGTGTTCGAACTCGAAGGCAGGGATTTCGCGGCGGTGGATCTGATCCGTCACGGTCACGCGCGCCAACTCAACCTCTGGATGGACGCGGGCAAGCTCGAATGGCTCCTCGAAGATAACCGCCGCATCCACGCGTTGTTGAACGAGAAAGGCTACAACGTAACGTATCGCGAATTTACCGGCGGTCACTGCTACACCGCCTGGCGCGACGACGTCTGGCGCGGGCTCGAGGCGTTGTTCCCCGCCGAAGACTGAACATTGAAAAAGCGATGCACATCCCAGCCTCGCTTTTGCCTCGGATGTATAATCAACGCGTATGCCTGTCCTTTTCAATAAACGCATCGTACTGGGCGTTACGGGTTCCATCGCCGCATACAAAGCCGCGGACCTCGCGTCCAAACTCACGCAGTCGGGCGCGCAGGTGGATGCGATCCTCACCGAAGCCGCCGAAAAGTTCATCACACCGCTCACCTTTCAATCGGTCACGGGCCGCCGCGCCTACACGGATTCCGATCTGTGGGGCAGCGAAGCGCACGTGCTGCATGTCGGTTTGGGACACACCGCCGACCTGCTCGTCATCGCGCCTTGCACCGCGAACACCATCGCCAAACTCGCGCACGGTCAGGCTGATTCACTGCTCACGGTCGCTGCATTAGCCGCGGGATGTCCGCTCGTCATTGCGCCCGCGATGGACGGCGGCATGTACGATCACGCGGCAACGCAGGAAAATCTCGACACTTTGAGAAAACGCGGCGCGCACATCATCGAACCGGCGGAAGGACACCTCGCCTCCGGACTCACCGGAAAAGGACGACTCCCCGAGACACCCGAACTCATCGGACACATCCGCCTCATTCTCGGACGGGGCGGTCCGCTCGCCCATCGGAAAGTGATCGTCACCGCCGGCGGGACTCAAGAACCGCTCGACCCCGTCCGCGTGCTGACGAACAAATCCTCCGGTAAACAAGGCTACGCCCTCGCCCAAGCCGCGCTGGACGCCGGCGCGCAGGTCACGCTCATCACAACCCCGGCGGCATTGACCCCTCCCGTCGGCGCGGATGTGGTCAACGTGCAGACCGCGCAGCAAATGCTCGACGCCGTGCTGGCAGAATCAGCAAACGCCGATGTCCTCGTCATGGCGGCGGCAGTGGCGGATTTTAGACCGAAGAACTCGGCGAAGGACAAGATCAAAAAAGAGGGCGGGGTTCCGCAGATTCAACTCGAAGCGACGGAAGACATCCTGAAAGCCGTATCAACCAAAAGGTCCGGGGCAAAGCGTCCGCGCGTGGTGGTGGGGTTCGCCGCCGAGTCGCGCGATCTGCTGGAAAACGCGTCAAATAAGTTAGAATCCAAAGGCTTGGACATGATCGCGGCAAACGATATCTCTGCGTCCGATGCGGGGTTTGCGGTGGAAACAAACCGTGTTACTCTGTTGTTTGCAGATGGGCATCAGGAATCATTACCGTTGATGAGCAAAATGGAAGCGGCTGAAACCATGATCGAACGGATCGCGAAACTGTTGGAGTGATATGCGTGTTCTGGTGATCTCGGACATTCACGCGAACTATACCGCGCTCGAAGCCGTGTTGAAGGACGCGGGCGAGGTGGACGAAACGTGGTGCCTCGGCGACCTCGTGGGTTATGGACCCGACCCGAACGCGGTGGTGGAGGAAATTCGCGAGATCAAGAATCTCACCTGCCTGCTCGGCAATCACGATGTGGCGGTGGTTGGGCGCATCCCGTTCGAGGCGTTCAACGGCGACGCGCGCCGCACGCTGGAATATCACGAACGCGTGTTGAGCGCCGACAACATGAACTTTTTGCGTTCGCTCCCGCAGAATTTGAAAGTGCGCGAGGATGCCAGCCTCGTGCACGGCAGTCCGCGCGATTCGGTCTGGGAATATATTTTGAACTCGCTTTCGGCGCGCTTGAACTTCGACCATTTCACCACACCGTGGTGCATGGTGGGACATTCGCATTTGCAGTGCATGTTCCGCCACAACGCGGAGAACGACCGCGTGACGCTGGAGCCGATCCGTCCCGGTGAGGTGGTGAAGCTGAAGCCGCGGCTGATCATGAACCCCGGCTCGGTCGGTCAACCCCGCGACCGCGACCCGCGCTCCGCGTACGCCATCTACGACACCGAAGCCAAAACGTGGGAGCCGCGCCGCGTGAAGTACAACATCGAGGAAGTGCAGAAGCGCATCCGTGAGGCGAAACTGCCGGAGAAACACGCGATACGGTTGATGGAGGGATGGTAATGGAAGGCAGTAATTAAAGAATTGGAGACTTATCCTACGCGCCTTCAATCCCGAAGGGATGACACGCTTTCACACAGAGCCTATGACACCCCTTCGGGGTTGGCATGCCTATTCGTTGCAAATCTAGAATCATTTCACTCCTTCGGAGTTGTGACTGCGTAAGGTAAGTTAGAGAATTGGAGACTGGAAGTTCGAGATTGGCTGGGGGTGTGTGGAACATAAACAAAGGAGTTTCGTCTGTAGAGTGAAATTACTTCGCTCGATCAAGGAGAAGAAACAATGAAACGTCCGATTTTGATTATCCTGTCAGTGGTGGTTGCTTTTGTCCTCGTCGGATCGCTGCTGATGAACATGTTTTCCCCGCGGATCGGAAGTACGTTCAGCGTGATCAATTCTGACCTTCCCGGCGGTTATGGCGGAGGCGCTCCCGCCGAGCCTGAGTTCTACGCATCTGCGCCAGTTCCGGCAAGCGACGAAGCGAAAGTGCTTATGGAGGGCATGGATGTCCAAACACAGGAGCGCATGGTCATCCAGAACGCGGACCTCGCCATCGTGGTCGCCGACCCGAAAACGCGCATGAGCGAGATCGCGGCAATGGCGGAAGAGATGGGCGGATTCGTCGTCTCATCCAACATCTACACCACTTACTACGGGGTCAACAGCGTGGAAGCGCCCGAAGCGACGATCACCATCCGCGTGCCGCAGGAAAAACTCGACGACGCGCTCGAAGCGATCAAGGCAGGCGCGGTCGAGGTCAACTACGAGAACCGCTCCGGGCAGGATGTGACCAGCATCTACGTGGACTTGCAGTCGCAACTCAAAGCCAAGCAAGCCGCGGAGAAGAAACTGCTCGAGATCCTCGATCAAGCCACCGAGACCGAAGGCGTGCTCGCAGTCTACACCGAACTGCAGAGAATCCAGAGCGAGATCGAAGTGCTGAAAGGTCAGATCCAATACTACAATGAGTCGGTCGCCCTTTCCGCCGTCAGCGTCCGCTTGATCGCCGAAGAGACCGTCCAACCTGTGGAGATCGGCGGCTGGAGATTGCAAGGCACAGCCAACGACGCGATTCAGGATTTGATCTACTTCACGCAGGGCTTCGTCCAATTCCTCATCCGCTTCGTGTTGTACAATCTGCCGGCGTTGATCCTTGTTGCCATCCCGTTGTATCTCGCCTTCCTCGGCGGGCGCGGACTGTACCGCAGGTTCAACAAGTCGAAGGCTGTTGCGGAAGTGAAACAGGAAGAGAAGAAGTAAATTTATCTTTACCCTCACCCCTGCCCCTCTCCCATGGGAGAGGGGTTTTATTTTCTGCTTTATAATCTTTTCATGGAAAAACTCGTCCGCGAGGCGCAGGAATTGTTCAATGTCCACATCACGGGCAGACAAGTGATGGCGTTGCTCACCTACGAAAAAGAGTTGCTCGACTGGAATCAGAAATTCAACCTGACCGCGATCCGCGACGCGGAATCCATCCGTACGAAGCATTTTCTGGATTCGTTCTCCTGTGTGTTGGCATGGAAAGCGAATCCGCCCGCTTCACTCATCGACGTGGGGACTGGCGCGGGCTTTCCGGGCATTCCGCTCAAGATTTTGTATCCGAACCTGAAGTTGACCCTCGTTGAATCGGTCGGCAAGAAAGCGATGTTCTGCCAGCACATCGTCAGCGTGCTGGGGCTCGAACATGTGCAGGTGATCAAAGCGCGCGCGGAAGATGTGGGACAGGACCCAAATCACCGCGAGAAATATGACTGGGCGGTGGCGCGCGCGGTGGCGAACCTCAACGTGTTGAGCGAGTATCTCCTGCCGCTGGTGAAAGTGGGCGGGACGATGCTCGCGCAAAAAGGCGAAAGCGGACCCGCCGAGGCGCAGTCCGCGGAGAAGGCGATGAAATTGTTGGGCGGAAATTTACGGGAATTGGTGAAGGTCAACTTGCCGGGTGTGGCGGAGGATCGCTATCTCGTGCTGGTGGACAAGACCGCCGCGACGCCGGCGAAATTTCCGCGCAAGGCGGGAGTGCCTGCGAAACAGGCGTTGTAAAGAAAGATTCTTTCCTCTCGTTCAACATAAAGAAAGAGGAAAGACGAAAGAATTCGGAGAACCTCAACATCCCTCATCCGCGATCGTGATTCTGTCTTCCTTGTTGGGGACAATGCACAGGAATTCAAACGGTTCCTCTCCCGTGTTTTGATACGAATGCACGACGCCTTCGGGAATAAAAACCACATCGCCCGTTTTCACGTGATGGGTTTCGCCGCCGATGGTGATATCCGCTTCGCCGCGTAGAACGTACTGCTCGTGTTCGACGAGGTTGGTATGGCGCGGCATTCCCCCGCCTTTTTGCATGGAGAATTTCCGCAGGGCGAAGTTTGGTCCCTCTTGTGAAGAGATGAGGACTTGGATCGTCGTGTCTTTCCCCGCAGTCACATTTTTCGCTTCCACGTCGGTGGAATGTTTGACGGGCATATAACCTCAATTGTCGTTGCGAGCGAGCCGTAGGCGAGCGTGGCAATCGCTTCTTGTAGCACGAGATTGCTTCGTCGCTTCGCTCCTCGCAATGACACTACGGCGTCACCACCGTGTTTGTGGGCCACGGTGTGAGAGTCGGCGGGACGGACAAGGGGCTGTTGGGTTCCGTGGTGAATGTGGGAAATATCGTGATGCTCGGCGGAGGCGATGCGGTCCATGTCGCTTGCGCGGGTGGGGCGGTCGCGGTGGCGGCTACTGTCGAGGAACGCCGGATCAAGCCGAACGTCAGGAGCGACGCAGCGATGAGGACGAAGATCAGCCCTGCAACTCCGCCGAGGAGCCACGGGAGCCAGTCCTTTTTCTTCTTTTCATTTAATTTGAAATCCGGCGGCACCGCGATCAAAATAAGCGTGATGTTGTCGTGCCCGCCGCGCGAGTTGGAAAGTTCGATCAGCGCGTCGGCCGCCTCTTTCAGGTTCGGTTTCGAGCGCACCATTTCGAGGATCTCATCGTTCCAGACGAGGTCGGTGAGCCCGTCACTGCACAGCAACAAGACATCGTTCGGCTCGAGCTGCATGCCCTGGTTGTTCTCGGCGTGCTGGTCGCTCTCGTCGTTGAACAACTTCATGCGGAAGTCCGGCTCGGGCGGCACCGGCGAACCGAGATACCGACGGATGACATGCACGTTCGGGTGTTCGCGCGCGGCTTCGGGCGTGAGCACGTTCCGCTCGATGGCTTCCTGCACCCACGTGTGATCCACCGTCATTTGCTGAATGCGCCCGCCGCGGATGAGGTAGATGCGCGAATCGCCCACGTAGCCAGTGTGCAGTTTATCGCCGATGATCCATGCGGTGGCGCAGGTGGACCCCATGCCCTTGAAATTTTCATCGGTAGCCGAATGTGCGGCAATGGCGTTGCTGGCTTCCGCCACCGCGTCTTCGATCGCGCGGCGCGTGTGCTTCCCGTCGCTTTTCGCCACGGCTTCCATGATGTGATTCACCGCGAGTTCCGCGGCAACCTCGCCCGCCTTGTGCCCGCCGATGCCGTCAGCCAGCACGGCAAAGATCACCGGCGTCGGGTCGCGCGGACCAAGCACAAACGAGGCAACAGCATAGCGATCCTCGTTGTTCTTGCCCGTCATGCCCGCGTGGGTCTGTGCTTCCACGTTCAAATGCGCGCGCGAGGTGCGTTTCATGGTTAATTCTTCACATTATACAGCAGGGATCGGGCATAAGTGCGGGGACATTCAGGGGAGGATGACATCTGCATAACCGCTAGGGTTTGGAGGACACCTTCGGTTCAGACGCGGGGGGAGCCTGCTTCAACTCGAAGCGATACACCAACCCCCCAAAGTGGATTCGGTCGCCGTGGGCAAGCCGCCTGCCTTCGCGCCCGACCGGGTCGAAGTTCACCCACGTCCCTGCCACCGAGCCGTGGTCGTAGATCGTGAAAATTCCATCCTGCGTTTGTTTGATGCGCGCATGGAGAGGCGAGATCGTCGCGTCGTCCAGCACGTGCATGGACTGCACCGGGTCGGTGCCGAAGGTCATATCTTTTTCGATAATGGGTATCGGCGCCACGCTGGCGGGTTCGCCCCCGCTCGTCAATCGGACGAGGTAGGCGGAGGCATCCTCGACGCGCAACGGTTTGGTCTGCAATTTGACCGGCTGGCGCGGCGCGGTCTTCACTTTCGTTGTCGCTGAAACCGGAGGCTCGGTCAACGCGGCGACCGGCTGGGTGAGCGGGTCATCGAAGTTGCGTTTGGTCTCGCGCTGTTCTTTGCGTTCCGTGTTACTCCTGCGGCTTCGCAGTAAGATCCCCAACAAGGCAAGCCCGGCCAGCCCCAGCGCGCCCATCACCAGATAGGTACTGTAGCGCGCGAACACTGCCTGCACGCCTCTCGGCACTTGCACCACGGTCATGGTGACCGGGATACCGATGCTCGATTTTTTCAAACCCAGTGAATCCTCCGCTTCGACGATGATCGTGTGCTGACCGCTCTCGTCATACATGGATAGATCCCAGACGAATCGATCGAACGGCGGCTGGAGGTTTTCTGCAACGACGACTCCATCCACGTACAGGGAGGTGCGTTTTAGCTCGCGCGCATGTCCATCGGGGAATTCGACGATGATCTGAATTTCCTGCTCCTCCGGAACGAGGATTTCGGGATTGTACGGATCGTCTGCCGGGGGCTGGCGCGTGATCTGCAACGGCGGCGAGACGAAGATCGGGTTGGGCGGCTGAATATCTACGTTGAAGGTTTTATCCAGCGCGGGGATGCTGCCTTGCGGCGTATTGACGTAAACGCCGAGCGTGTGATCGCCCGGAGCGGTGAGCGCGGAGGTGTACGTCAGCGCGTAGACGCGGCGCAATGGAGCAAAATATACGTTCGGGTCCGGCAAGGATTCGATGCCGGAGAACGCAGTGAACGAGCCGTTCGTTTGCAGGGCAAGCGATTTGAAGGCGTTCGCGCTGGCAGAGACGAATTCCTCTTCTGCATCCACGAACCAGACGAAGACGCGCACCTTCGATTGAACGGCGCGTTGGATGAGCGGCGCGATGGTGTTATCTATGTTCGGGTCTTCGATATGCGGGGTGATGAAGAGGATGGCGCGCTTCATGCCGGGCTGTGGGACCGGCAAGTTAACCGTATCGAGCGCGATGGATAGCGTGTTCAGGTTGGGCGTGGACTTGCGAAAATCGGGTTTGAACGAGCCGAGGCTCACGAACCAGTCCGTGACTTTGGCATGGGTGATCAACGACCCGGAAAGCGAGACCAAACTCAGATCGTCGCGCGAATCGGCGGTTTGGGCGTTCGCCCAATTCCCAAGCGCTTCGACGACACGAGCGAAGCGCGCTACTCCGTTCGAGTCGCGCACATCCAACGCGGGCGCGGGGTTGACCGCCACAACGATCTGCACCGGAACGTCGAGCTGGGTCAACGTGTCTACGGGGCGCGGCTGACCGTCTTCGTAGACGGTCAGGTTGGAGGGCTGAAGATCCGACTCGAACCCGCCGTTCGCGTTGAACACATCCAACAGCGCGGAGACCTGCGGGAAGTTCTGCGCGTCGATGGCGACGATCTCCGCGTACGCGCCGGTTTGGGCGCGTGCGAATACCGGAGGCGCGGCAAGCAGCCCTACACTGAGCAGAAGCGCAATCAGCCTACGCATTTGCCTCGGTGACCATCGGCGCGTTGCTTTGCGGTTTGGTCAAACGCATGTAGGTCAGCGTCCACGCGGATTCGGTGTAGGCGATGATGATTCCCTGAACTACAAGGGCGATAGGGATGAACAAACACAACCCTGCGCCCAACAAGATCCATGAAATTGCGGTTTGTCCGTTTCCTGCGATAAAGGCGATAACGGCAGGGGCGAAGATTGCCAACGCCGGGATAGCGATTAAAAACTCGACCACTAATCCAATCACAAAAAGAATGATCGCCATGAGGATGATCGGACCGAGGTTCGCTTTGACCACTTCCCACCCGCGTGTGATGGCTGGGATGATGCTCATATCCTCCAAGACCACGGCGTTCTCCGCTTGCCGGAAGATCATGCCAAGCACGAACATCACGGGGACGAGCAGACACAAACAACCTAACAGGACCGGAATCATTCCCATCATGGCAAACATCGCACCTTCTTCACCTCCGCTTGCAACGAGACCGCCCGCCAACACAACAGCGATCGCTACAGCGATGATGAAAACTGGCAAACTTAATATCAGCGAGAGTCCGAACATGCGCCAAAAATACGGCACACTGCCGCTGAACAATTCACCGAAGACCAGCGATTCTGCGCCGCCTTCCACCTGCGCGGTACCGCGGATCAATCCGACTTTGCCGATCACGCCGAGGAAGATGCTGACGATCCAGATAATGCAGACCACAGCGAGCAGAACAATGACGATCGTGGTGAGATTCTGTTCGATGGTTTGCATCCAACGCAATACTTGCGGAGGAAGGTCGGGCGGCTGACCGGAAGATACGTCATACCCTGAGTTGCCTCCGCCGCCGTTTCCCCCGCCTCCGCCGCGTCCGCAACTGGCGAGGATACCAAAAACCCACAGGACCTTGTGCTTCCAAATGATCTGCCACGCGCGGGTGATCACTTCTCCAAAATTGAAATTCATTGCAGTCTCCTTTTCTATACCGTCGCTTCGGCTGGAACAGGCTGATTCGAAGGGCGAGTCAACCGAAGGTACACTAGTACATACGCAGATTTCATGAAAGTGATTGCAACTCCCTGCACGAGCGCCGTCAACGGGAAGAGAACGAGCATGTATGCGCCCATTGCCAGCCCGAAAAACGTCGGATCGAACGAATTGGAATCAAGAAAGAACGGAAAGAAGAAGAGCGGAATCATGAAGGGCATAACAGCCAGACTGCTAACGAAGCTGATTCCCAGATAGATCACGAGCGAGATCAAAGCAAGCCGCCAGAAATTCGCCTTCAACAATTCCCACCCTTTGGTAAGCGCCTCCCTGACCCCCAACTCATCCACCACGACCGCGGCTTGCGCCTGCTCCATGAATGCGTAGACCATCATCATAACCGGGTACAGCACGATGATGAAGGGCTGGATGCAAATAAACCCGACGCCCGCGGTGACCATGCCAAACAACGCCAGGCAGGCGAAGATGGCGAAAAAGACCATCCCAATTCCAAAGGTTGTGATCAACATCACTCCCAACATACGCGGGAAATAATTTCTGGCATCCTGCAACAATTGCTTGAAGGCGATTCCCTCCTCGCCGCGATCCACGCGCACGATGCCCAGCGTCAGCGCCGAATAGCCATAGACGGATAACGCCACAGTGAGCAGGATGAAGATCACATGGAAGAGGAAGAAGAACACAAGGAAGACCGGGTTATCAAAAAATATCGGCGAATCCGGCGAATTAGTGTCTATAAGAAGAGGGATGAAATAGATCGGAAACGCAGCAAAACTCATCAACATCGGCAGGATGACCAACCCCCAAAACGATTTCTTCCTCCACGTGATCTGTACCGAACGGGATAACACCTCGCCGATCTCGAACGTCATCGTGCCTCCGTGATTTTATTCTGGTGTGGTTTCGATACGGGCTCGGCAATCACTCGCCCTACTCAACCACCAGTATCACCCTTCAATCGTAAATCCAAAACTTGCACTGAGCCTGTCGAAGTATCGTAAATCCAAAATCGCTATTCCCATTCAATCGTAGCGGGCGGCTTACTGGTAATATCATACACCACCCGGTTGATTCCCTCCACCTCGTTCACGATGCGGCTCGACACACGCGCCAGCAGATCATGCGGCAGGCGCGCCCAATCGGCGGTCATGAAATCCTCCGTCGTCACCGCGCGGATCGCCGCGGCTTCCTGATACGTCCGCTGATCGCCCATCACGCCGACCGAACGCACAGGCAATAAAACGACGAACGCCTGTGAAGTCTCTGCCTTCTTCCCTAAAAATCCCGCATTGGACAATTCCTCGATCAGGATCACATCCGCCGCGCGCAGACGGGATACGCGCTCGCGCGTCACTTCGCCGAGACAGCGCACGGTCAAGCCCGGACCCGGGAACGGCTGCCGCCACACCAGCGACTTCGGCAATCCCAGCACTTCGCCCACCGCGCGGACCTCGTCCTTGAACAAATAGCGCAGCGGCTCGACGAGTTCGAACTGCATATCCTCCGGCAGACCACCGACATTGTGATGCGTTTTGATCTTCTCCGCCTTGTTCCTGTCCGGCGCAGACGACTCGACCACATCCGGATAAATCGTCCCTTGCACCAAGAACTTTGGCTGACCGAGTTGCTTCGCCTGTTCCTCGAAAATGCGAATAAATTTCTCACCAACGATCTTTCGCTTCTGCTCCGGTTCAGTCACGCCTTTGAGCGCGGAGAAAAACTCGTCACTGGCATCCACCGCGATCAGTTCCGAGTGCAAGTGGTTCCGAAAGGCAGACGCGACCTGCTCCCCTTCATTTTTCCTCAGCAAGCCGGTATCCACGAACACTGCCACGAGTTGATCACCGATGGCTTTATGCACCAGCGCCGCCGCTACAGACGAATCGACTCCGCCCGAAACCGCCGCCAACACGCGTTCACCGCCGACCTGATTTTGAATCCGCATAACGGATTCTTCGATGATGGATTCGGGAGTCCAATTCGACTCGACCCCGCAAATGTCAACGACGAAATGCTTGAGCAGTATTTCCCCGTTTGGGGTGTGATGCACTTCGGGGTGAAACTGCATACCGAAATATTTCCGTTTCATGTCGCCCATCGCCGCGAAGGGACTGTTTCCGCTTTTTGCCAGCGCGATGAATCCCTCAGGGAGTTTGGTGATTCGGTCGCCATGCGACATCCACACATTGGAGATGACATCCAGCATCGTGCCGGGAATTAATGGCTCGATCTTTGCATGGCCATACTCGCGCTGTGCAGAGGGGTCAACCTGACCTCCCAGCGCATGGGTGAGGGCTTGCATCCCGTAGCAGATGCCGAGGATCGGTAAGCCTGTTTTGAAAATAAAATCCTGAATGAACGGCGCGTTTTCTTCGTAGACGGAACGCGGTCCGCCGGAGAGGATGAATCCCCTAGGGTTGATCGAGAGAATATTCTCCTGTGGGGCATCCCACGGAAACAATTCACAATACACCTTCGCCTCACGTACGCGCCGCGCGATGAGTTGGGCATATTGTGAGCCGAAGTCTAAAATGGCGATGGAGTTCATGTTTGTTTCCTGTAGGGGCACAGCGGGGCGAACAACCGTCAATGTTTATCCATATTTCGCTGTGCCCCTACTTCTGATACCAAATGAAAATGCAACTGCGGGAAATCCTGATACTCCCCGCCGTTGACGATCAGCCGATACGCGGTGAGATGAAATTCCTCCACAAGGCTTTGGACGGTAGAGTACAAATCAGTGAGAAACGCGGAGTCGTTTGAATCAAAATCCATTAACGTCTTGACCGCCCTCTTCGGCACGAGCAACACATGGAACGGATACGACGGTTTCGGATGATGAAATGCCATCAAGGATTCGGTCTCTCATAATCGCTTTACAGGAATGGCAAAACTCATGTGGGCGAACATCCAGCCGATGAGAGGGGTGAGGAACCAGAGAAACCCACGTCTATGAACGTTTGCCAAATATCTACTCTCCAATTCTTTATTCCTACTTGATGTTGGTTTTGCTTGGGTCGCGGGTCGGCAAGCTTTTGCGCAGATCCCTGATACTCCAGGCAAGGGCAAAAAGAACTGTCGCGGCCAAGAAATAGTAATATCGAGAAAAGGGAAACCCCATCGGGAGAAGTATTCTTCCGAAGATGGCTGGGAAGTATAAGAATAGATAACTAAAGATCAGTTTCCATTTTTCTGAACTAAAAATATGATTCTCTCGTTTAGCGCGGGCAGCTAAAAACCGAAAAAGTGGTTCTATAAACCACGCCAACACCAAGGCGTAAACAGAAAAGAAAACACCAATGAACAACAGAGTGGAATCATAAGTTGGGTTTTTATCGATTTCCGAAAGACCATATCGCAGATAATCCAGTGCGGCAGACGATAAAGCGTAAATCTCGAATAAGACGAAAATAACGATTTTTGTTTTTGTGGAAACGATTTGTGTTTGATTTGCCATATACTTCCGATTCTCTATTTCTCTTCTTTTCTGAATTCAATCTTCCCATCTTCCATCTTCGTGATACACGCTAACGATTCCACCGGCACACCCAAGGATTGCAATGCATCGCGCCCGCCCTCGAACGATTTCTCGATCAGCGCGCCGATGCCGACGATCTTTGAACCCGAAGCCTCGGCAAGGCGGACCAAACCCAAGATCGTCTGTCCGCTGGCGAGGAAGTCGTCAATGATGAGCACGCGCTCGTTATTCGCCAGATACTCCGGCGAGACGATCAACTCGACGGTGCGTCCCTTCGTGTGCGAAGGCGCCAACGTCAAATACACCTGATCCGGCATGGTGATCGGTTTATGTTTGCGCGCGTACACCACAGGAAGCCGAAGATGGATCGCCGTCGTCAGGGCGGGGGCAATGCCGGAGATTTCGGCGGTCAGCACCTTGGTCGCTTGAACCGAAGCGAAGCGCCGCGCAAATTCGCGTCCGCAGGCATCCATCAAAAGAGGATCCACTTGATGATTCACAAAACTATCCACTTTCAAAATTCCCCCGCCGAGATTCTTTCCGTCGCGCAAGATTCGTTCTTCGAGTTCTTTCATGATATCTCCGTGAGTGATCCTTCAGTGCGGGGAGATTGCTTCGCTCCGCTCGCAATGACATTATAAACGCCTGTGTTAGAATCTTCTACGTGACCGAGATCGTACTGGCATCGAACTCCCCGCGCAGGCATCAACTGCTTGCGCTTGCCGATTGGAAGTTCATCGTTTCGGTCGCGGACATTGACGAAAGCGTGCGCGAGAACGAATCGCCCGCCGATTACGTCTTACGGCTTGCGGGAACCAAAGCCCGCGCGATCGCAAGCGGGATCGATGCGGATCGAATCGTCCTTGCGGCTGATACGACCGTGGTCGACGGGCGCGACATCCTCGGC
Source organism: Chloroflexota bacterium (assembly GCA_040753755.1). Classification (GTDB taxonomy): domain Bacteria; phylum Chloroflexota; class Anaerolineae; order Anaerolineales; family Villigracilaceae; genus Defluviilinea. The sequence goes on along the minus strand of JBFMDB010000015.1, from coordinate 69,773 downwards.
AAACCCGGCGATGATTCAGAAGCCTTCGCCATGTTGACGCGATTGCGCGGACGGACACATCAAGTGTACACGGGCGTCGCCGTGTTGCGAGCAGGCGATGGACACCTCCTCACCGACCTGTGCATCACCGACGTGCCAATGCGCAACTACACGGACGAGGAAATCCGCGCGTACATCGCGAGCGGCGACCCGTTCGATAAAGCCGGAGCGTACGCCATCCAGCACGCGGAATTTCACCCCGTTGAGAATCTCAGCGGGTGTTTCGCCAGCGTGATGGGATTGCCGTTGTGCCACGTCACGAGGTTGCTGCGAAAGATGGAAGTGAATCCAAACGCTGATGTGCCTATGAATTGTCAAAAGCATTTGGAATATGATTGCCCGGTGTATGCAAAAATATTGAGCAGTGAGATTTAACGATGCGAACAATGGAAATAGCTTTTTACGTGACCCCGAAGGGGTCAAATGATTCCAGGTTTTTACGCGCGATAGATTCAACCCCGAAGGGGTGTCATACTCTATCATCCCTTCGGGATTGGATTGTCGTGGGCTTTTGGCTATAAGCCTGCCATCCCTTCGGGATTATTTGACTGAAAGGTAACTCATGAAGTTGTTTCGTCTGATCAATTTTATTCTCCTCACCGTTCTTGTGCTAAGCGCGTGTGGCACAAATGGAATTCCCGGCTTATCCACTGAAACTGCATTGCCGCAACCGGTCGTCACCATCAACTCGGCGCCCGATGTGGGCGCGGCTCTCGGTGCGTACCTCGATGCATACAAAGCGGACGATTACAACGCAATGTACGCCATGTTGAGCAAGGTGACGACGGATGTGCTCCCGCTCGACCAGTTCGCCAAACGTAACCGCGACGCGTTGAACGAAATGAGCGCAGGCTCGTTCGATTACGAGGTTCTTTCCGCTCTCGTCAACCCGGTATCAGCGGAGGTTTCATACCGCGTCACCTATCACACGGTGCTGGCAGGCGACATCCAACGCGACATGATCGCGCGTTTCTCGCTCGAAGACGGGCAGTGGAAACTGCAATGGGACGACTCGAACATCCTCCCTGAATTGGCGGGCGGGAACGTCTTGCGCATGGATTACAAGATTCCCTCGCGCGGCGAGATCTACGACCGCAACGGCGATCCCTTCGCCGCGCAATCCGATGTGTACGCGTTCTACGTCATCCCCGGCAATGTGACCGATGAGAGCATCGGCTCGCTCGTGCAACGCGTGTGGACGTTATGCGGCATCAGCCCGGAAGTTCTCACACAGGATATCCTGAATACGCCGGACCAGTTCGCCATTCCGTTGTGTGAAGCGTCAGCGGAAGAATCCGAGATCATCCGTTCGGTAGCGCCAAGCGGATTGCAATGGGAAACATATACGTCACGCTATTATTTCGAGCAGGGCACCGGCTCGAACGTGGTCGGGTATACCTTGTTCATCTCTGCGGAGAATTTGGAAAGATACAAACGCCTCGGTTATCAGGGCTCAGAACGCGTTGGGCAGGATGGCATCGAACAATGGGCGGAGGATTATCTTTCGGGCACGCACGGCGGCACGCTCTATGTTGTGAATCCGTCCACGGGGCAGATCGTCACGAACGTCGGGGAGAGCGAACCGCAGCCCTCCCAATCGGTGAATCTCACGCTGGATCGAAACCTGCAATACTACGCCGAGAAAGCCATCGAGGGATTCCGCGGCGCGGTGGTCGTGATGGAAGTAGATACGGGCCGCGTCCTTGCGATGGCATCCTCACCGAATTACGATTCGAACATCTTCGAAACGAACAACCCTAACAGTTCGGAGCGGTTGGCTGAACTCTACCAGCGAGTGGATGACCCCTTCCTAAACCGCGCCGCGCAGGGGCAATACCCGCTGGGTTCAGTGTTCAAGATCATTACCATGGCGGCAGGAATGGAAAGCGGTTTGTATATTCCGGAATCAACCTACGATTGTCAGTACGATTGGACGGAACTGCCCGATGCGATCCGTTACGATTGGACCTATCAACACTGCCAGGATAGACTTCAAAGCGGGCGCGAATGTAACACCAGTGACAGTATCCCTTCCAGCGAACTATTGGGTCGTCCGCTCACACTTGCGGAGGGCTTGATGCGTTCGTGCAATCCGTTCTTTTGGGATATCGGTCATACGCTCTTTTTGAATAACCGCCAAAACGACATTGCTCAAATGGCACGCGCGTTTGGCTTGGGGCAGCCCACCGGCATCGGGCAAGTGACCGAAGCCGCGGGGAATATCAGCGACCCGCAAACCGCAGTGGATGTCGTGAATCAAGCGATCGGTCAGGGCGATATGCAGGTCACACCTTTGCAAGTGGCGCGCTTCATCGCTGCGCTCGGCAACGGCGGCACGTTGTATCGACCGCAAGTGGTTGAATCAATTCAACCCATCGAAGGACCGCCGACGCTGGTCTTCAAACCGGAAGCGACCGGCGTCCTGCCCGTCACGCCGGAGCGACTCCAACTCATCCGCGAAGCCATGATCATGGTGGTGAAGGACCCGAACGGCACGGCGAACTTCCGCTTGCGCGGCATTCAAGTGCCGGTGGCGGGCAAGACCGGTACAGCCGAATCCGGCAGTGGCAGACCCCATGCGTGGTTCGCGGGCTATACACTCTGCGAGGAAGATGTCGCCAATTATCCGGTCTGCGAAAACAAACCGGATATCGCCATCGCGGTCGTTCTCGAAAATATCGGCGAAGGCTCAGACTGGGCGGCGCCGGTATTCAAACGCATCGTCGAGACATATTATTTCGGTTCACCCCAGACGATCTACTGGTTCGAATCCAACTTCGGCGTGACCGAAACCCCGACTCCCTTCGGCGGCATCCCCACCGAAACGCCGGAGCCGTAGCAAACGTATGTCATTGCGAGGAGAGCCGCAGGCTCGACGAAGCAATCTCAACTAACCTTCATACCATTGTTCGATGGTTAGACGAGGTTGCTTCGGGGCTTCGCCCCTCGCAATGACACAGGCAATGGAGAATTAGAGAATTGGAGATTCGCGGTCTCATTATCAAAGCCCAGTCCGGTTTCTTCACAGTGAAGACCGGGGATGGTTTGGTCATCTGTCGATTGCGCGGAAAACTAAAACAGGGAAAAGCTACAGGCGACATCGCCGCGCTAGGGGATAACGTTAGAATCACTATCTTAAACGACGGAAGCGGGGTGATCGAAGAGGTCGAGGAACGGAAGCGAGCCATCACAAGGCTCGACCCAAGACCGCAGGGTGAATATCAACAAGTATTGCTGGCAAACGCAGATCAGGCGGTGTTCGTGTTCGCCTGTGCGCATCCGAACCCAAAATTGAAAATGCTGGATCGATATCTCGTTGTCGCTGAGAAACAGAAGGTGCCGGCGGTCATCGTCGCGAACAAGATCGACCTTGTGGAGGATGCAAAAAGGATTTTCGGGTTGTATGAATCGATCGGATACCGCGTGATCTACACCTCTGCAAAGAACGGCAATGGATTGGATGAACTGAATAAAATTCTTGCCCAAAAGATCAGCGCGTTGGCAGGACCCAGCGGGGCAGGAAAATCGACTCTGCTGAACGCAATTCAGCCCGGCCTGGGACTCGCCGTGAACGAAGTGAGCACAGCGGTCAACAAAGGCAAACACACCACGGTCACGCGTGAGTTGTTCGCGCTCGAAGGCGGCGGCTATGTTGCGGACACGCCCGGCTGGAAGTCGCTTGGGTTGTGGGATACGACTCCCGAGGAAATGGACGCGTATTTCCCCGAACTCCGCGACCTTGTGCAAGATTGCCAGTTCAGCGACTGCACTCACCTCCACGAACCGGGCTGCGCGGTGCGCGCGGCAGTGCAGGAGGGGAAAGTTTTCAAACAGCGATATGACTCGTATCTGCGGCTGCGCGAAGGCAAGGAGTAATTGGTGATTGGTAATTGGTCATCGAGGAACGAGAATTGACGACCCTTCGACGGGCTCAGGGCGACGCTTTGCTCAGCGTAAGTTTACGATTATGATTGGGGAAACTGATGATTACTTCACTGATAACTGATAACTGGCACTTGACTGGTCACCACTGGGCTGTGGACATGCTGCAGAAGCACATCGTCCGCGGGACGACGCGTCACGCATATCTCTTTACGGGTCCTCCCGGCGTGGGTCGCCGCACGCTGGCGTTGCACTTCGCCCAAGCGCTGAATTGCCCCACGCCGGTCGAAGCAGGCGTCCCTTGCGGAATGTGCCGGGAGTGCAGGCAGATCGAGTCCATGAAACACGCGGACTTGACGGTGGTCGAATCCGATTCCGAGGGCGGCATCCTGAAAGTGGATCAGATCCGCGAGGCGCGCAAACTGCTCACGCTCAAACCGTTCCAATCAAAATATCGTGTGGCATTGTTCCTGCGGTTTCACGAAGCCAACGATAACGCCGCGAACGCGCTGCTGAAAACGCTCGAAGAAGCGCCTTCGTACGCGGTGTTGATTCTCACCGCCGATAACCCCGAACAATTATTGCCAACCATCGTTTCGAGATGCGAAGTGTTGCGCTTGAGACCATTGAGTGTCGAAGAAATACAAAGCGCATTAGAGACTAGAGGGCTGGAGATTGGGCGCGCAAAATTGATCGCGCACATCTCCGGCGGGCGGATGGGCTACGCGCTGCGTCTCATCGAAAACGATGCCCTGCTCGAAGTGCGCGAAGAAAAATTGAACGACCTCCTCACCCTGTTGCCCGCTTCCCGCGTGGAAAAATTTTCGTACGCCGACAAACTCTCGAAAGATAAAGACGCCATGCGCCAGACGATCATGTTCTGGCTTTCGTATTGGCGCGATGTGATGCTGCGCACGGCGCAAGCCGAGGCTCCGCTCGCCAACGTGGACCGCAACGTGGAGATCGAAGACATCGCCTCGCGCATGGACCTCTCCGCGTCGCGGCGCGTGGTCAGCGGACTCGAAGAGGCGCTCGAGAAGATGGATAAGAACGTAAACTCGCGCATGCTGGCTGAAGTCATGTTATTGGATTTGCCGAAGGTGTAAATCGTAGTGACGACTTCAGTCGTCAAAACCTACAACGACTAAAGTCGTTACTACATTTTATATGCCCTACGAATATCGCAAACTTTCACCCAAAGAACGCGAAGGAATCGTCAACTACCGGCGCGAGCGCGGTTACCCATTGCACGCGCCGCCGCACCCGTTCCGCGAGGCAGGCGCTTACATGATCACAGCGGCAAATTTTGAACATGAATCCATCATGAAACCTCCCGAACGTCTGATGGAATTTGAATCCCGATTGTTGAGCGCCCTCCGCGAAATCGCGGATGATTTGATTGCCTGGGTTGTCCTTCCAAATCATTATCATTTCCTCGCCTTTATTCAGTCATTGGATCATGTATCAGCCGCTCTCAAACAGTTGCATGGAACCACCTCCCGCGAATGGAATATCGAAGACAGGCTGACAGGAAAACGCCGCGTCTGGTATAAATTTGCAGACACCTATATCAGAAATGATGGTCATCTTCATACAGCATTCAACTATATTCATTACAATCCCGTAAAACATGGTTACGTCAGCGACCCATATGACTGGCAATGGTCGAGCCTGCCACTTTACTACGAGGATAAAGGGAGGGGATGGCTTCGTGAACATTGGAAATCTTACACGCCGCCTCTCGATTTTGGTACAGGCTGGGATGAAATGACAAACGACTGAATGTAGCGGTAAAACGACTGAAGTCGTTACTACGAGAAAGCAAGTACTCCGAGGAAAGGTTCCATGAAACAACCAGCTCTGCGTGAAATGGCGATGATGACGATAGACGAGGGAGAGGAGATCGCAGGTGCTTGGATTACACCCTACATTCCCGACGTGGGTATGTACAAATTGCTCGCAAAAAAGAAAAAAGACGGCACGTTTGCGTGGATTCACTTCATTCAGAGGCTGAACGGAAACAAGGATATTGTCTTTCGAGGTGAAGCGAAGGATCAGGCGCAACTGAATGAGTTACTCGAAGTTGCCAACGGGAAATTACAAGCGATATTCAAAGTTACACTTCAACCCGCCGATGCCGATATGTATACCCTCGACGGAAAAAGCCCGCCGCCCAAATTGCAGTAGGTTAATTCAACAATGGTTGCTTCCCACATCTCGCTTTACCCCCGCGCCGGCAGGCTCCGCTTCCCTCCAGAGATCGAAAAACAATTCCTCGAAGACTACCGCGTCAACACGCTCTCCACCACGCGTTTTGCTTTGGCGTTGGGAGCGGTGTTATACGGGCTGTTCGGAATTCTGGATATGTACGCCGTCCCGATCTCGAAGAACGTTGTTTGGTCAATTCGATTTGGAATCGTCGTTCCCGTATTTGCGTTGATCTTTGTATCAACCTATGTCAAGCGGTTGCAGGCATACATCCAGCCGTTGATGTGCGCGGGCGTCGCCGTCGCGGGGTTGGGAATCGTCGGCATGATTTCGATCACCCGTGAAGCGGAGTTTGGCAACCGCTTCTACGTGACGGGCTTGCTGCTCGTCTCGATGTGGGCATACGGACTTTCGCGCCTGCTCTTCCGCTACGCGTTGATCGCCAACCTGATCATTGCGGTAGGATACGAGATCAGCAGTATCTGGGTGAAGCGGCTTCTGGAAACGGAGACAGGCACGGTCATCTTTATCATCTATAATTTTTTCTTCCTCGGCGCGAACGTTTTGGGCGCGTTCACCAGTTTTTATCTCGAACGGTACAGCCGCCGCGAATTCCTGCAAAAATACAACATCCGCTTTCAACGCGATCAGGTGGATTCCCTGCTTCACAACGTGCTCCCCGGCTGGATCGCCGATAAATTGAAACAGGGCAATAAAACCATCGCCGAGGAATACGAATCCGCCAGCGTGCTGTTCGCCGATATCGTCAATTTCACGCCGATCTCGGCGAAGTTCGGTCCGCATGAAGTGGTGAAAATGCTCGACGATGTCTTCTCGCTTTTCGATGAACTCGTGGAAAAGCACAAGGTGGAAAAAATTCAAGTGGCGGGAGACGGCTACATGGCGGCGGCAGGCGTCCCGATCCCCCGACCCGACCACGCGAAAGTGCTGGCGCGTCTCGCGTTGGACATGTTGAAACGCGTCCACGAGGGGAATTTCCTCGACGGCAAACATCCCATTGACCTGCGCATCGGGTTGAACTCGGGCTCGCTGATCGCCGGTGTGATCGGCCGCAGAAAGGTGTTCGCCGTCTGGGGCGACATGGTCAACACCGCCAGCCGCATGGAAAGTCACGGCGTGACAAACCGCATCCAGATCACGCGCGCCGCGTACGAACTGCTCAAGGATGATTTCGAGTGCGAATACGTGGGCGAGATTCACGTCAAGGGCAAGGGACCGATGGAAGCCTGGCACTTGCTCGCCGAAAAAGGAGAAAGGGAGTTGGAGCATGCCGCAATCGCCTCTCGCTAAAAAGGAAATCCTGCAAGGTGTTTTCACGCGCTCCGCTTCGAGTTACGAGCAAATCCGTTACTTTCCGATCTTCGGTCAGTGGCTCGTGGATACCGCGCAAATCTCCGAAGATGCAACCGTGCTCGATGTCGCGTGCGGACGCGGCGCGGTGTTATTCCCCGCCGCGCAGCGCGTCGGCGCGAGGGGCAAAGTCATCGGGATTGACTTGGCAGACGGCATGGCGCTCGAAACGGATGCGGAAATCAAGCGGCGCGGACTGGCACAAGCGGAAGCGCGCCAAATGGACGCGGAGAATCTCGACTTCCCCGATTCATTCTTCGATTTGGTGCTGTGCGGCTTTTCCCTCCAGTTTTTCCCGCACCTCGGCCGCGCCCTCGCGGAATTTCGCCGCGTCCTCAAACCCAACGGACAAGTCGCCGTCACCACGTGGGATAACACAGACGACCCGCGCTGGAATTGGTACGAAGAGTTGCGAACCGAATATCAAGCCAGCGTCAAGCTGGGGTCGAACAGTCTGGATAAGCCAGAAGTGATTCAGAAGTGGTTTTCACAGGCAGGCTTCGACGATATTCAAATCATCACAAAAGACCTCGACATGGTCTACCGCGACGAAGAGGAATGGTGGAACGTTGAAATGTCCATCTCAGGGCGTGCCGGGCTGGAGAAACTAGGCGCGGAGATGTTGGAGAAATTCAAAACCGAATGTTTCGCAAGAATGCAATCCCAACGCGAAGCGGATGGATTCCATGTTCAACTCTCCGCCTTTTGCACCACCGCGAAAAACCCGGAGTGACGACTTCAGTCGTCCGCTACAAGTGGATGAATTGATAAGGAGCAAACCCATGTGCCGAAGCATCAAAACATTACGAAGCGAAGTCCCTGCCACCGAGGAGGAAATCCGCGCGGCGGCGTTGCAGTTCGTGCGGAAGGTCAGCGGCTATCGCAAACCGTCCAAGGTCAATGAAGCCGCGTTCGAGAGGGCAGTAGATGAAGTAGCAAAGACAACACAAATTCTTTTAAAGACCATCGCATCAAAAAGTACAACAGCATTTGCAACGCAAAATTAGATTTGGCTTTTCTGGAACCTCCCAACTCTCTGCGGTGTATATGGGGTGAAGTAAGGAGACACCATGCAGAGATTATTTTTCGCCTTATCAATCCTAATTCTCACGTCCGTACTTGCGGGCTGTGCGAACCTCCAACCGCAGGAAGCCAAAGCGCTCGAAGACTATCGCATGCCTACGGACATCCCCGCGCCCATTGAAATGACGCAAACCGTCGAAGCCGAAGTCGTGTCGAAGACACCGCCGAAGGATTGCCCGGTCACGATCAAAAAAGAACCTGTCTTTGAAGCGCCTAAACCTTTTTTCCCGTCCGCGCCGTGGGAGGGCATCTTCTGGTTCGGTTCCGAGCATTTATGGACCGCGCTTCACAACGACGGGGTCTGGGCGGGATTACCTCTCAACCCCGACGGCTACACTCAAAAGATCATGTGGTGGAGCAGTTTGTACGATCTGCCCAATGAACCTGAACCCGCGCTCGTTGTCACCGGCCGCAGGTTGGACGCGGACTCACCTCCGCTCCGTTTTTACGGCGCGACGAACGCGATGGCAGATGATATCGGCGATGCCATGCTCACCGGCGTGGAATTCCCAACACTGGGATGTTGGGAGGTCACAGGTCAATACAAAAAGGCAGAATTAACTTTTGTGGCTTGGTTAGCGCCGTAAATGCAAAGACTTCCGAAGTCTCGTAGACCTCGGAAGTCTTTTTATCATTCGGCAATTTATATTAATTTTTTCAGTCAGGTCTTCAAGCGATATTTTAATTCATTTTAATTCTATTGAGTACCTTTGTCCCCATGGCTCTATTTTTTGATACATGCTAGACTTTATGAAGCACGTAACAAAGAAAGGAGCTCGTCATGACGCTTGAATCGATCATCGTTTGGGTCATTGTGGGCGGCATCGCCGGCACCATCGCAGACTGGCTGGTCAGCGGCGTGCGTCTCGGCTGTCTCGGCACCGTGATCGTCGGCATCATCGGAGCGTTCGTCGGCGCATGGTTGCTCGGCGCGTTGAACGTTTCCATCGGCAGTGGTCTTGTCAACGACATCATCACAGCCGCCATCGGCGCGACCATTCTCCTATTTGGAATCAGACTGCTTCGCAGGGCATGAAGCGTCCACCCATAGCCTGCTTGAATTGAAAAGAGCCGCAGATCAAACCCTGCGGCTCTTTTCCTGTCATTCAATCGCCGCACGCAACTTCCTCGCCAGTTTTCCAAAATGGGCGGTGTAGCGCATTTCATCCTCGCGCGGACGGGGGAGATCCACCTTCATGTCCATTTTTATTTTGCCGGGGCGCTGCGTTAGAACCAAAACTCGATCCGCCAAAAACAACGACTCATTGATCGAGTGTGTCACCATGATGACGGTCTTTTGGCGCGCCTGCCAGATGCGTGAGAGTTCCGTCCACATGCGTTCGCGGGTGAGGGCGTCGAGGGAGGCGAAAGGCTCGTCGAGCAGGAGCAGGTCGGGGTCATGGATGAGCGCGCGCGCGATCGCCACGCGTTGCGCCATCCCGCCGGAGAGGTCGCGCGGGAGCGTGTCTTTGAATCCCCGCAATCCAACCAGCTCGATCATCTCGTCTGTTTTTTTGCGCGCGGCGGCTTCATCGAATGTTTTTACTTCGAGCGGAAGCCTGATGTTCTCCGTCACTGTCCGCCACGGCATGAGGGTTGCCTGTTGAAAGACCATGCCGATGCTGGGCTGTTCGCCATGACTGAACATGAACGAACCTGAAGTGGGATGAATCAATCCAGCCAAAATCCGCAACAGTGTGGTCTTGCCTGAACCCGATGGACCCAATACGCACACGAATTCGCGTGCGCGCACATTGAAGGAAATGTCATCCAGCGCGTGCAATCCGCCGTTTTCGTTTTGGAATACGGCAGATAAATTGCGAATGGTGAGAATGGGAGAAGGCATTCGATTTACGATTTTTGATTTACGATTGACGATTGGGGAAGGGTAGAAAAGTACACACGTACACAAGTAGACACGGATCGTGTTTACCTGTTTACTTGTATACCTGTCTACTTCATCACGGAATGAATTCGTTGGTGAAGGCTTTGCTCAAATCCATCTTCTCTGCGATCAAGCCCATGTCGAGCAAAACATCCTGCATGTTCTGCCAGGCTTGAGGTTCGGAATAGCCGAGTTGCTCGGCGCGCCATTGCTCAATGGAAATTTCGAGCACCTGCCGTTGCACCTCCGCGTCGAGATCGGCAAAGTTCGGGATGTGTGATGCGCTCAATTCAAACGCTTCATCCGGATTAGCAAGTGTATCCTCCAACCCCTTCAAGAACGCGCCGACGAACGCGCGCACGAGTTCAGGATCCTCTGTAATTATTTTTTCACTCGCGAGCAATCCATTCGCCGCGAGTTGGGCATAGTCTGCCACGCGCAGTTCAGTCACTGCGATGCCCTGTGCACGCAACTGGATCGGTTCGTTCGCCGCGTAGCCGACGATGATGTCCTGTTCGCCCGCCGCCATCAATTCCACCTGATTGAACCCGATCGCATCGAGGGTCACATCCGCTTCGGTCAACTCGCCTGCGTCGAGCAGCGCGCGCAAGCCGATGTAATTCGCGCCGAACAACCCGGGCAGTCCAATTTTCTTTCCCTTCAAATCCTGCGGCACGATCACGCCGAGTTCACTCTTCGCGATCAACGACACAGGATACTCTTGATACCACGCGGCAACGTACGTGACGGGAAGTCCCTGCGCGCGGGCGAGCAAAACTTGTTCACCCGAAACGACCGCGAACGGCAACTCGCCCGCCGCAACAAGTTCGACACCCTTCGTTTCAAACGAATAATCGAACTCGATCTCGACGCCCGCCTCTTTGAAATATCCCTTTTCGACCGCAACGTAGAACGGCGCGTACTGGATGTTGGGGATGTACCCCATCGGCAAACGGATGTGGGTCAGCGCTTCATTCTGCACTTGTGAATTGCTACACGCCGTCAGCGTGAGCGCCAGCCCGAGCATGAGTAAAACGATCTTACGAAACATTTTGAGTCTCCTTTTGTTATGTCATTGCGAGGGCGATGTTCTTCCGCCCGAAGCAATCTCCAACACGATGACGGAGATTGCTTCGTCGCCTCGGTCTCGACTGCTTGCGTCTCGACCAGCGGCTCCTCGCAATGACGTTAATTTTGCCACTTCAAAAACTTGTTCTCCAACGACCTCACGATGCCGTACAACGTCAATGCCAGCGCGATCAACGTGAACACCGCCACGAACACCATCGGCGTGTCGTATTGGAAATCGCCGAGTTGCAGTAAAAAGCCGAGACCGCTTTCCGCGTCCACGAGTTCGCCGACGATGGCGCCGATGACTGAAAGCGTCGCACCGATGCGCAAGCCGCCGAGAAAGACCGGCAGGGAGGCTGGTACTTCCACCTTCCATAAAATCTGCGCGCGCGAGGCGTGGAGGGAGTTCATCAAATCGTATAACGCGGTTGGGACGGCGCGCACACCGACGATGGTATTCACCAGCACGGGGAAGAACACGATCAACGCGCAGATGACAACCTTCGAGAGAATCCCGTCTCCCAGCCAGATGACCAGCAACGGCGCGATCGCAATCACGGGGATCGCTTGACTTGCAACCAGATACGGCGACAACACTTTTTCCAGTGAACGCGACTTGGCGAGCGCGTATCCCGCGACTGTGGCGAACATCACGCCGACGATGAGTCCGAGCACGATTTCGAGCAGTGTAATCCCGGTGTGATACAGCAAACTGCCATCGTCCACGGCTTTGAGGAAACGCGTCCACACGCTGAGCGGGGAGGGCAAAATGAAATTCGGGAGTCCGCTGTAGCGCGTGAGGAGGTCCCAGCCGAGGAGGAAGGCGAGGAGTGAGATGAGGATTGGAGTGAATCGTTTTGTCATGTTGGTTTTTCTCCCCTCTCCTTTAGGAGAGGGGTTGGGGGTGAGGTCAAACAAAAAACGCCGCGAAAAGCCGGGGCGTAGAATCAAACCTCAATGGAGGCCTGAAGCGTAAACAAAATCCCGAAAACACGAAGTGCGTTTTCGGGGATTAAGTCGAATCAGACTCGCGTTGAGCCGATATCCTTCTACCATCCAGACTGTCACTGTCGGCTCCGGAGTTTCACCGGATCATGCTTGTTGTTCTGTTCCATCAGCAGTTCAACTGCTGATGGAACAAGGAATAATTTGCTCGCGGGCTGTACCGCCGATCGGGAATTGCACCCTGCCCCGAAGGTTTGTATTAAGTTGGCGCGATTATATCGCAATTTACAGCCTGAGGCTTTTCCGTTCGCTGGCTTCGGAAAAGGTTTGTGCGACACCAAGCCGTTTGAGCAGGCTGAGGATCAACCACAGCAGGAGGTAAGCGATCCATGCGAGCGAGTCGAGCAAGCCGATAAGCAAGAGGTAGAGCGGCAGTATCAAGCCAATCGGAATAAAGCGGACATACGGTTGGATGGATGATTCGAGCCGGTTCCATGAATCGTCGAGGGTCTGGCGCGCCTGTTCGAGGTAGATATCTTTTTCGATGGCATCCAGATCAGGTTGGTTTTGCACCTGCGATTCCAAGCCTGAGAGCAACATTTCCTCCGCGGCGCGCTTGTAACCCTGCGGGATGACGAGTTGATCCTGCGCGGTGAGGCGGTATCCCCACGCAAAACTGATGCTCAATAGTAGTGACAGGGTGATGATGATCTTTCGTTGTTCATACATCAGCGGACGAAGCGAAAACGCCAGCCTTCGTTCAAGTTCGAGCGACAGGATGCGCGAATACAATGCCATACCCGCGAAGTAGACCAGCGTGCCCGCGAGTGGAATCCACCCGTCGCGCCAGGTGATCAGAAACGCGATAGCGCCGAGCGTGTGACCAAAAAGAAGCAAACGCAATGGACGCAGGAGCGCGCTGGATAACCCGACAAGCACCTCGATCAGAATGAGCGAAGCGATCACCCATAGCGCAGATTTCAACGCCTGTGAAAATGGAACGAACAACTCGCGATATTGCGTCGCCACCGTGCCGCACAGGGAACCGGTCCAGCCGCCGGAGATAACAAGCAACGCAAGGAAAAAGATTTCCTTGCGTTTGAGTTGCATGAGCCAGTCCAGTTTGAGAGGCATGGTTGGGCGAGATGGCATCTCGCCCATTTTACTTCAACTGCGTTTTGAGTTTCTCTGCCGTATCTTTATAACCCGCCAGTTTGTCGCGTTCCTTTTGGACGAGCGCGGGCGGGGCTTTGCCGGCGAAGTCGCTCGAAAGTAATTTTTCCAAACGTGCGATGTGTGACTCGGCTTCCTTGAGTTCTTTTTCAAGGCGCGATTTTTCTCCGGAGAGGTCAACCATGCCAGCCAGCGGCAGGTAAATTTCCACCGAGCCGATGACGAGCGATGCAGAATCTGCGGGCTTATCCTGTAGAAATTTGAGATTGGAGATTTGAGACTGGTCAAGCCCTGCAAGAGTGGCAATGATGGGAGACTGTGCTTTCAACAAATCAACCCTTTCGCCGCTGATAATCGTCGCTGGAATCTTCTTGGATGGAGCCACGTTCTTTTCCGCACGCAAGTTGCGGATGGAACGCACGATCTCCTGGATCAACTCGAAATCGGCGACCTTCGCTTCCTCCCACCCTTCAGGCTGGCGCGGCTGTGGGAATTTCGCCACGATCAGCGCGGGGGTCCAATCGCGAGCAAGCCGGGAAAGGGAGGATTGGAGGATCGACGAGCGCAAGTGTCCCCAGATTTCTTCCGTGACAAACGGCGTGAAGGGATGAAGCAACCGCAGGCACGTATCGAACACGCGCGCGAGGGTTTCGACGGTCGAAGTTCGAGTATCGTCGCTCTTCATCTGCTCTTTGGCAATTTCCACGTACCAATCCGCGAAGTCGGACCAGATGAAATCGTAGATCTGCTGTCCAGCCTGCCCGTATTGGAAGTTCTGAAAGTTCCGCTCCACATCGCGGACAAGTTGCTGGAGTTTTGCCCAGATCCATGAATCGGCGAGGGTGTAATTAGAGGTTGGAGACTGGAGACTAGCCTTTGGTCTCTGGTCTCCAAGTCCATCTATTGCATTAATCACAAACCGTCCGATGTTCCACAGTTTGTTCGCGAAGTTGCGATTCGACTCGACGCGTTCCAAATTCAAGTTGAGGTCGTTGCCCGGGCTTCCGGCGGTGAGCAGGGTGAAACGCAGTGCGTCTGTGCCCATGGCGGGCAAACCTTTGGGGTACTGTTTCTGCGCGTAATCCGGCAAGGCTTCCACAGGCGCGCCATCCAGCACCCAGAGTGGGTCAATGCCGTTGCCCTTGGTCTTGCTCATGCGCCGACCGAACTGATCGCGCACCGTCCCGTGAAGATACACAGTGTTGAACGGAATTTCGCCCGTGAATTCCAGTCCCATCATGATCATGCGCGCCACCCAGAAGAACAGAATGTCGTAGCCTGTTTCCATGTACGTGGTCGGATAAAAATACTTCAAGTCGGCGGTTTGCTGGGGCCAGCCCAATGTGGAGAAGGGCCATAAGCCGGAGGAGAACCACGTATCGAGCACATCGTCATCCTGACGGATTTCTTTCGAGCCGCAGGCCGCGCATTGTGTTGGGTCTTCACGCGTCACGGTCATGTGCCCGTCGGGGCAATACCACACAGGGATGCGGTGTCCCCACCACAATTGACGGCTGATGCACCAATCTTTGATATTCTCCAGCCAGTTGAAATAGATCTTCTCGAATCGTTCCGGCACGATCTTGATCCGCCCGTCGCGGACGGCATCCAGCCCAGCCTTGGCAAGCGACTCGATCTTCACAAACCACTGCTCCGAGATCATCGGCTCGACGATCTCGCCGCCGCGCTGTGATCTTGGGATGGTCGTGCGGTACGGCTCTTCTTTGATGACGAGACCGGCCTTCTTCATGTCAGCCCACATGTTCTTGCGCGCCTCGAATCGGTCCTGACCTTGATATTTGCCTCCGTTTTCATTGACCTTTGCCTCCTTGTCGAGCATGGAGATGATGGGCAGGTTATGCCGCTGTGCAATGGCATAGTCGTTTGGGTCGTGACCCGGCGTGATCTTGAGCGCGCCGGTGCCGAACTCCATGCTGACGTATTCATCCGCGATGACGGGGATCTCGCGATTCAGAATCGGCACGATGACTGTCTTGCCAATATACTTTTTGTAGCGCTCATCCTCCGGGTGGACGGCTACCGCCGTATCGCCGAGGATCGTTTCCGGGCGGATGGTGGCGACAGGGATGTATTCTGGAGGGGCCGATCGCGATCCGCCCCTACCAGCCAACATATATTTGAAGTAATAAAGTGTTACATCCTCTTCCTCATATTCCACTTCGAGGTCAGAGACGGCGGTCTTCAGCCCCGGCGACCAGTTAATGAGACGCGGACCGCGATAGATCAGTCCCTTTTCATAGAGGCGGACGAACGCCTCCCTTACTGCGCGACTCAGCCCGTCGTCGAGGGTGAAGCGTTCACGGGACCAGTCACACGACGCGCCGAGGCGTCGAATCTGGTTCGTGATGATGTTCCCGTATTTGTGTTTCCATTCCCACGTGCGTTTCACGAATTCATCGCGCCCTAGCTCTTCGCGCGTCACCTCTTCTTTTTGCAGGAGGTCGCGCTCCACCATGAGTTGCGTGGCAATGCCGGCGTGATCGGTGCCGGGCACCCACAACGTGGAGTAACCCTTCATGCGGTGGTAACGGATCATCAGATCTTCCACGCTGACGAACATGGCGTGACCGAGGTGCAGTTCGCCCGTCACGTTCGGAGGCGGGATGGAGATGACGAACGGCTCGACGTTCGGGTCGAAACCCGGCTTGTTGGGGTCGTTGTGCGGTTGGAAGAATCCGCCCGCCTCCCACATCGCGTAGATGCGCGGCTCAGTGGATTTGAAATCGTAGGCTTTGGGTAGTTCCTGTTTGGTCATGGTTGCTCCTTGTGCGAGGTAGACAAGGAAACAGGTACACACGTATCCATGTTCCTTGTCTCCTTGTCTATTTGTTTACCTGTGTACTTTAAAAGTAAAAACGCTCCGTCCATTTCGAGGACGAAGCGTTCGGCTCCGCGGTACCACCTGAATTCGGTTGAAGGTTTGAAGGTTACGAGTTGCAGGTTTTTGCCTTCAACGTTCAACCTTTCAACTTTCAAACGCACTTTGATCGCTGTAACGGGCAATCCCGTGCCGGTCTACTTGCACACAACGATCACGTGGCTTTCTTCGGCATGAACTTCAGACGACTTCGGCGCCGTTTTCCTGTGAGTGCTTCCACCTTGCACACTCTTCTCTTTCAGGCAACTACTCGCCTACTACTTCTGAATGGCTGGGATTATAAGGAGGGCGTGGCGGTTCGTCAAGCGTCAGTTCACTCACCTGTGATACTTTCGCCGGGGTCACATTTGATCAGGCTCAGAATCGCATTTGCCAGAAGTAACACCCCGATAAAGGAATAAGGGAGAAAAAGGAAGATATTTCGGAAGAATGGTGATTCTCTATCCACTCCGAGCAACAGCAGCAATAGCGGCGATGCCAGTGATATTCCATGAAAGATGATAAAGAAAAGATACACGGGATTTCTTGTTTTAAATTTTCCGGTGACCAACCAGCGGAACATCAATCCCTGCATGTGTGCCAATTCGGCTTGAGTCTCTGCATACCCCAAACCCGATCTGTTCCGTGACGTGCGATAGGCGGGCCAGCCAATGAGAAACCGGATGCGTTCATCGTAATCGGCTATATCGTATCTATATGCGGGATGGGATGCTCTTTTGGCTTTTCGCATGTTTCACTTCCCTGTCATTATCGAACAAATTATAAATGTTTTTGTTATAATCTCCTCAACGCCCCGGTAGTTCAATGGATAGAACAAGGCACTCCTAAGGCTTAGATGTGGGTTCGATTCCCGCCCGGGGCATAGATATGGACAATGCCTTTCAAATTATTATGAAATGCTAATAAATTCCCTCTTGCAAAACCGGAAGCGCTGTAGTAATATTCCCGTCGATGAACGCTAGGGTGCCCCCCTCACCCTGGCGTTCATCATTTAATCTCAAATGCGGGGATAATCCTTTAAATTTTCCACTACAACTTCGCGAACCGACTTACCACCTTCGCCAGCCCGGCGGGACGATCCATCACGCCGCCTTGATGGATTCCAATCGGGGTGCCTTCCTTCGCATATTTCAAATCCACAAACGCCTGACCGGTGAGGAACCTCTGTCCGTCAATCGCGCAGGAAGTGACGAAACCGATGCGTTCGCCGTTCGAGTTCACAACGGGGTCGCCGTTGTGCGCCATGCGCGTGCGCTGTTCGTCAAATGTAAATCGGATGACCACGCCCTTGCGTTCCTTCTCTCTTGCAACGTACGCGTCCCGCCCGATAAACCACGGCTTGTACACTTTGACGTATGAACCGAATCCGCCTTCGGCGACGCCTAAGTCACGACCATCAAACTTGCCGGAACCCAACCCCATTTCATGGCCATACAACGGAAGCCCTGCCTCGGTGCGAAGGGAATCACGCGCGCCCAAGCCGATCGGCTTGACTCCGAACGGCGCGCCCGCGTTCAACACCGCGTTCCAAAAATCAACCGCGCGCTCCGGGTGGACGAATAACTCGAACGCCATCTTCTCGCCTGTGTAACCTGTGCGTGAGACAATCAGATCAAACCCACCGATCACCGCATCGCATAACTCAGTCCTCTTGAGCGCCATCACTCTTGCACGGGTTTCATCGTCCACGCCCATCGCGAACAACACCTCGCGCGATTTCGGGCCCTGCAACGCGATGTCCACGCGCATGTCCGCGCCTGATTTCGGATCACGCAGGTTGCGAATCTCCGCCCGGTAACCAAACGTCCGCGCGAACGGACGCGCATTGTCGATCCGCACCTTTCCATCGCGCACGCTTTCGAGCCACGTGCGATCCTTGTCGTCGTTCGACGCGTTCACCACTACAAGATAATCGTCCCAGCCGCGGCGGTACACGAGCGTATCGTCGATCACATCCGCATCGGGTGTGAGGAAATGTGTGTACAGCGATTCGCCCGGCATCAGCCCGCCGCAGTCGTTGCCGCAGACCGCATCGAGGAACGACGCGGCGTCCGCGCCGCGCACGTCGTACACGCCCATGTGCGAAACATCGAACAACCCCGCCGCCTGCCGCGTCGCGAGATGTTCCTCAAAAATGGATGTGTACACCACCGGCATCTCCCATCCCGCAAACGGGACCATCCTGCCGCCGAGGTCGCGGTGGACTTGATTCAACTTTGTCTTTTTCAATTCCCCTTCGGATTCATTCCACACAAACGGCGGCAGCGGTTCTTTTTCGACGGGAGAACTGATTCCAACAAACCACGGTTTTTCTTCTCCTTTGCCGCGTACGGGCGAACGGCCGTCCGCTACCTTTTTTGCATCCATAACAATCGTCGGACCCGGCATCCTCTTCGGTGTGAAATCCTTTGTGCCATCTAAATTGAACGACATGTATCCATCGGATAGATCTCTCAGCCACGTGGCAACGACTCCCGCCTTCGCCGCCGGGACTTGCAGGTAATACGCGCCCATATCCACGCACGTGAGCGTGCCTTTGACAATTCCCTTCGGGGTCGCGATCGTCGTCGCCTGCGACTCGCCTTCACTCAACGCGCTCAGATCGGATGACACCGCGAAATCGAGCATTTGCCGGACGCGGTAGCCTGTCAACTCAAACACTCCGCTCGTTGACTTGTCATCAATGAAATAGAAGTGAGGGTATCCGCTCTTCTTGTACTTGAAATCAATCCCCGCCTTCTCCGTCAATTTGCGGACCCGCAATTTGGCGTTATTCAAGACATTGAAATCGATTTTCGCGCGGCGTTGTCGTCCCTTGCGAACGGTGTCCACAGAATGAGGCGCGCACGCCAGTAAAACATCCGCCATGATGTCCACAAGTTCGCGGGTCATTTTTTCGTTGAAGCCGCGTTGACTGATCCACGGCGTGCCCAGCCGAATGCCGGAAGGATCGAGTGAATTTTTGTCACCGGGGATCGTGTTGCGATTCACAACGACTCCGACCAGATCCAAAATGCGCGAAGCCTGATCGCCGCTTAATTTTGTGCCATCTGCTCCGACGATGCTCGTGCAGTCTACGTTCACCAAATGGGTGTCAGTGCCTCCAAACGGCACGCGCAGTCCGCGTTTGGTGAACTGGTCAGCCATCGCGATCGCATTCTTGAGCGTCTGTTCCTGCAACTTCTTGAATTGTTTGGTTTGGGTCAACTTGAACGTCAGCGCGAGAGCCGCGAACACATTGACGTGTGGTCCGCCCTGCTCGCCGGGGAAGACGGCTTTGTCGATCTTCTTCGCAATCGCCGCGTCCGTTGTCATCAACACCGCCCCGCGTGGACCGTCAATGGACTTGTGCGTAGTGGACATCACCACGTGAGCAAACCCAATCGGCGAAGGCACAACGCCCGCCGCCACGAGACCGCCGATGTGTGAAATGTCCGCAAGGAAATACGCGCCGACCTCATCCGCGATCTCTCTGAACTTTTTCCAATCGGGCATCCATGAATACGATGAATAGCCCGCGATCATCAGCTTGGGTTTGTGTTCGTCCGCCAGTTTGCGAATCGCTTCATAATCGAGCCGTTCGTTTTCATCAATTGTGTAATGCACCGCCTTGAACCACTTGCCGCTTCGATTGACGGATGACCCGTGTGAGAGATGTCCGCCGTGCAACAGGTTCAGCCCCATCACCGTACTGCCCAACTCGATCAACGCGTGATAGACCGCGTTATTCGCGGGTCCGCCCGATAACGCCTGCACGTTGACGTAAATTTGATCGGCAGAATAACCGTTCGCGGCGAAGGTCTGCGCGGCGCGGCGGCGTGCCAACGCTTCCACCACATCGGCGTATTCGACGCCCTTGTAGTAGCGCGGGTCGCTGTTGCGGCGATAGTCCGCGAGGCGCATGGGATAATCGAGGATCTCAGCATCATCCATCCAGCGCGTTTCTTCATCGGGGTAGCCTTCGGCATAGATGTTCTGGAACGCGGACGATAACGCCTCGCGCACCGCGAATGGAGCGGTTGACTCTGAGGCGATCAGGATCAATTTGCGCGCCTGCCGCTCCTGTTCGAGTTGGGTTAATTCGTACACATCGGGGTCGAGCTTGGCGAGCGAGCCGCGGAAAAGATAATCAGACATTGAATATCTCCTTGAGAGAGTTGTTGTTGGAATTTGTCGGATATCCCGAATTGTAGACCGTATCGTCAAGCGGGGCAAGCCCCTGACGATGGTTGGTGACGAATGTCATCATTGAATCCATATTCAAGACACTGTATGATGTTCATGGAGGTTTTGCATGAACCCGATTCTCTTTCTTTATCGGGGTGAGGATTTGCTTGCGATTGGATTTAAGCCGAGGATGATGCACTACGATATCGAAAACATCCTCGAACGCCGCTATCGAAGGCATCAACGCCAGATCAAAACGACTGCATGGCTGACCAAGTGGGTGGAATATAGGGTATCACTGGAACACCGCCTGCAAATTCGTTTCCATTCGTTGCTTCACCCGCATGCAAAACCCGTCGCTGTTCACATCCACAAACGGAGAAAATAGGAAAGTCCTCTACAAAAACCGACAGGCTCGCCGCCTGTCAGTTTTTATTTTATGTATCCATGAAACACAGGTAAAATCAGCAAAACTTCCTGTGGAGCCCCTATGAGCAACCTTCCCCGCTACATGCGCATCCTCGGCTGGACCGCGTTCGCCCTGATGTGGATTCCCTTCTGCCTGATGTTCGTATTCATGATCATGCAGGGCGAAACCGAGGCGCCGTTCGAAGACCTGACCAGCCCGTTCACCATCTCCTTCGCGCTGATGTTCGTGATGATGTTCATTGCCATGGGACTCCTCTTCGGTTCGTCTGTGGTCAGTTGGCTTTTGAAAAAGGTCGCCGAGTCGCGCGGCGAGCGAATGACGGCGCGCATCCTGAAGATGACCCCTACCGGGCTGACCGTGAACCGCTCGATGGACGAAGTCCGGTTCACGCTGGAGGTGAATTACATGGGCGAGACCCTCGAGGTGACAACCGAGAAATTATTATCGCGCTACAGCCCGCTCACGTATCAGGAGGGGATGATGGTGAATGTGATCTACGATCCCATGACAAAACTGGTTTCGCTGGCAGATTAATCGTTGCATGCAAACTCCGCGTCCACATCCGTTGGCGAGGGCGTGGACTCGATCACAAGATTCGGGTCGGGCCATGTACCTTGTTGAAAATTACTGATCGTATCGCGTAGAACATCGTAATCGGCAGCGAGGATTTGAATCTCCGCCCGAAGTTGCGGGTCGTAGATCTTTTTGGATGTGAAGGTCTTGATCGGGAAACTGGCAAATACGATATCCGAGCCGTTCATCTGATTCGCAAGGCAGGCAAGCTGGTTGATCTGCGCGGGGCTCAGGTCCGTTTGCACGTTGCGTTGAAACGTCTGCACCAAATCGGGGATGGCGGGCACGATGGCGGGACTGAGCAATTTTTTCCGCAAGGCACACATCACGATGTTTTGGTTCTCGGCGCGGCTGAACGTGTGATACTGGCGGATGCGCGCCACCCACAATGCGGTCCTGCCGTCGAAGTGATGTTGACCCGCCTCGATATGCAGCCAGTCGGGATGCTCGGCTGTGCGTAGGCTGATTTCGTACGGCAGGTACACGTCAATGCCGCCGACTGCATCCACGATGTTCTCGAAGGTGGTCATGTTGACCGCAAGGTAGTGATCTGGTTGCGCGCCGAAGTTGAGGTTCAGTGTGAGAGCGAGCAGACCGGGTCCCTCGCCCGCGCCGTCGTAATAACCCAATCCCTTATTTCCATATAAATAGGCTTGATTCAATTTTCCGTGTGTGATGCCATAGTGATCGGAAATTTCGGGTATCTCCACCCACAAGTCGCGCGGCACCTCAAGAATGGTCACGCGGGCGTTGACGAAATCCACGCGCACGAGGCGGATGACATCTGCCAGCCCATAGAGATAATGATCGCCGCGCGCATCTGACCCGACGGCGAGGATGTTCATCACTGGTTGGGTTGCTCCGCACAACGTTCGAGGCGTGGAAGTCGCGGGGATGGCTGTAGCGGCTGAATTTTCAAGAGGAAGAGTTGTCGGCGGCAAAACAGGCAGGGTAGGCTCGGGCAGGCTGAGGCTGGGTCCGAGCGGTTTGCGATAAAAAAGAAAAAAGAGCAGGCAGGCACAAATCAAAAAGGATGAGGGAAGTCCGAGAAAGATCGTCCGCTTCAGTGTCATGGATGTTTCCTCTCCTCTACTGCGTGGAGCGGATTGGTAATCCGCTCAAGAAAAGGCGTGATACCCCTGACAAGCATCCCGCCGCACGAAAATTAATTACCCTGTAAAAACGGACGATGGTGCCAAGTCGTTCCACATAATTTCCACACAAGCGCATCACATCCTCATAACACCCTCCAGATATGATTTGTGCAGGTTGGCGGTACCCCAGCCGACAAATAAAAAAAAGAAATGGAGATAACCATGAAAAATAAAATTTCGATCCTGATCGGCGGATTGCTGATCGCACTGGTAGTGTTCGGCGCGGTGGGCGCGACGAGCGTGCTGGCGCAAGGACCCACAGATGTACCCTTGCATGGGAAAGGTCCCGGCGGCGGACGCGGTCTCAGTGACGCAGCGTTGGAAGCCGCGGCAAAAGCCCTCAACATGACAACGGATGAACTGACTGCCGCACTGCAAAGTGGACAAGCGCTTGAGCAGGTCGCGGACGCGCAAGGCGTTGATTTTGCCGATGTGCAAGCCGCGATCCAGGCAGTGCGCGAAACCGAAATGCGCGAACGTATCGCCCAAGCGCTTCAAGACGGCGTCATCACGCAGGAACACGCGGACTGGCTGCTCGAAGGTCTTGAAAAAGGCTTCCTCGGCGGACCCGGCGGGTTTGGGTTCGGTCACGGACCGAAAGGTCCGGGCAACGGTCAGCCGCCGGCAACACCTTAATTCATGTCATTGCGAGGAGCACAGCGACGAAGCAATCTCCGGGCTGCGCAATAGCAAAATCTGATAGAAACTTCCGAAGTCTGTGCGACTTCGGAAGTTTCATTGTGTGGGCGCTGATCGCGTAGCACTCGAACCCCCGGCGTGGATAGGGAAATGAAAAGCCTCACACGGATGTGAGGCTTTTGTGGGCGCTGAAAAGTTCAGCGTTTTCGGCGGGAATTCTCGCGGGTTGGATGTAGTGAATTATAGCGGTGTCTCGACCAAGTTCAATCTTTTCGACAAAACGCGCTAATAGTTTTTTAGCGTTCAAAATATCTCCAGTCTGATAATAGGCTTGAATTTGCTCCCGCCAAGTTGAAAAGACCAGAGCGAGGGCTTCGGGAGCGATTTCAGGAATATCTATATCGCGTTCGGCTTTCAATGTTTTGATTCGCGCCTCCAATTGTGAACGGTCTAATTTCTGTTTGTTGATCTCTAATGCTATATCCCTCAGATCGTCAGTTTCCGTTGCGAGTTTAACCAAACGATTGATTGCCTTGTTTGTGAGATCGAGCATAGTATAAGCATCTTCGATTTGACGATCTAGCGCGCTGGTATCAACCATTTGTTTTTGAATGTCCTCGAGGAGATCGCCAACAAAAGCAGGGGAGAGGATTCGATTTATCACAGCATCCAGTATCGCCGCGTCTGCTTTGCGTGCATTGACGCGCCGGGCGTTCTGACAATCTTTATAGCCTCGTTGCCTTTCGCGCTTGCCACAAGCGTAACTACGATAATCTTTTTCAGTGTGCAAAACCATCGCCGCGCCGCAATGGATACAAAATGACAAGCCAGACAATAGGGACGGATGTTTTATTCGCCGGTGGTGCATGGGTTCGCCTTGCCTGCCGTAACGCGGCATTGCCTCCTCAACCTTTTTCACAGCGTCCCATTGATCCTGGGTGATTATGGCTTCGTGATGGTTCAGGACTTCTTCGCCGCCAGCCTTGCCGATTCCCAAATATGACCTGTTGCGAAAGTGACTCGTCCATGAATTTTTTGTTTTGTAAATTTTGCCCATTGTCGCTTCGGTGATCTCTGCATAGCCTTTGCCCTGGGCGCGCAGTTCCCAAGCCAAACGCACAAGAGGCGCGAGATCGGAATCAACCTCCCACTTTACGCCGGTGCGCTGTTGACCGTTGCGCCGCGTTCCCTCGGAGTCTCTGACAACGCGATAACCTCGCGGTGCCTGCCCGCCGTTGCAATAGCCAGCACGAACACGATCAGCAATGCCGCGTTTGATCTGCTTTCCAAGTTCTTCCGAAAATTCAGCGTTCTTGTATGCTTTGAGTGACAACAGAATTTGACCGGCTAAACCTCCTGGGATTTCCTCGGTGATTGAATGGACAACAAGCCCATGCTTGAGCAAACCGTACAGGTAAAAATTAAAGTCTACGATGTCACGCGAGAATCGAGAGTAAGCCCATAGCAACAACCCACGCGGGCGAAGATCCTCGTGCATGGCTTCGATGGTGTGATACATATCCAGGAATTGATCGCGCTTTTTCGTTTTGCGCCCGCTTGCGGTGTCTGCATAGATGCGAGTCAATATCAAACCATGCTGTTTGCAGTAAGCGGTTATAACTCGCTCCTGTTGCCCTATGCTGTCCTCTTGTCGAGGTCCGCCACTATCGCGCAAATATGCGATTACGTCACTGCCTCGGGGAAGGCTTGCGGGCGGATTGAAAATATATTCGCTCATTTGATTCACCTGTTCGGAACAATACGACCATCACGGATTACGAGCAATCCAGCATCGAGCATTTGAAGCATAACTTTAGCCAGGTCAAAAGCAATCAACACGCGGGCGGATCGTTGCATAGCCTCAAGGCTTGCAGGATCATCGCCGCCGATTTCCTGAATTTCGATTTTCGGAGATTTTCTCGCCATCGGTAGACCTGTTTGTAGATTCGCTGTTTGCCCACAGGAAACGCTAGGACGGATTTTCTAGCCTTGTGCTTGGGCGTGTGATGGGTAAATGGTTCTGTAAGCCTTTTTGTAACTGTATGACTGTATGACTGTTTGACAGTTTAGCAATGGGTATGGATGTCAAGTCGAAAATTTCATTAAAACAGTCAACAGTCATACTCTCGAATATTTGTTCTAATCCGATAACTGCCAGGCGTTCTCTGGATTCTTGTTTCCTAGCGTATCTTTGACTCGTCCTTCTCGCTCAAGTTTTCGATGTGCCGCATAGAATGTGTCACGTTTGAATCCGACTTTTTGTGCTAGGGTTTCAAGTTCTCTTGGCTTGATTGGTTCGTCCGCTTCTTCCAACGATTCAATAATCCAGTTGGCGCATAACTCCGCCTGGGTAGGTTCTTTGTAGGGCTTCGGTGCCTCGCTGAAAACTATTACAGGATTGTCGCTCTTTACATCGTTGAACACGTCATAGCCTATTGGCTTTGGTTTGCGCCCGTAGTTTGATTTGAGTACTGCCATGATTCGAGTCCCGTTGGGATCGGGTTCTGCTTTGGTCTGCACTATCCAAACTCCGATGACTGATCGAGCCATTGCTACTACGTGACCACTGCCGCGAATATCATCCTGATTGATTTCGCCTTTGCCGTTGAATATCGCGGGCGGCTTGCGAGTGTGTGCTACAAGAATCAGGGCAATATTGAAATGGTACGCGACCTGATTTAGAAAATTCAATAACTCCCGCACATCCTCGACTTTATCCTGCCCTCCTGCCGTTGCATTTCCAAACGAGTCTATGACGACCAGGGCGGGCTTGCAGTGGTTTATTCGCTCAATCAATTCATCCCGGAATGCTGGATTGGAAAAGTTGATAAATCCATCCCGGTCAAAGTCAACCGACCACAGGAAAAACTTTGACATATCCATTGCCCAGGCTTTTGCGCGTGACTTGATTCCAGATGCAAAGCCTTCACAGTCAACATAAAGGACAGGGCGGGCGGGATCGTGAATTGGTGAATCATCAGGGAATTTTGTTGCATGAATTTGCATGTAGCAAATATATTGGGCAAGCATGGATTTACTCACGCCGCTTTCACCTCCAAGAACAGTCATTTTTCCGTTGGGGATGCGATAGTCCCAATACCATGAAACATCCTTGATTTGATCTTCAAGTTCTGCTAGGCTTGGATATTGTGCTGACTCTGTTCTGGTTTCTAAAATCCTTTTTAGATCGTCATCGCTTGCAATGGCTTTGAGTGTTTCGAGTTCCCTTCCTGGTGCAGAGTTTTCTAATGCCAGCCAGTAACGCTTATATGGTTCATCAAAGCCAGCAGGATTTATGTTTTGCTTTTCACCCTTCACCCTTCGCGCCAGGGCTTGAATCTGCATACGTGTTGTGAGTAGTTCCGACTCTGACTTGACCGGGGATGAAACACGCGAGGGACGCGGATCGTCCTCCTCTGCCCAATGAATCAGACTCCCTAATGTGAGACCTTGACCAGGTTTGAACGATTCCCATTTTTTAGCACAAACGCCATCTTGATATTTTTGTGATCGGCGCGACCAAGAATCCCACAGGGAGAGTCCAGCCGTGCCAAGTTCGGAGAGTGCCATCCCTACATCAACCCAGGGCTGATAATCATCACATCGCCATTGATTGAGTCTTTCGAGGGCTTGACGCGCTTTCTCTACGTTATCCGCTTTTGGCGCAAGTTGTGGCTTCGGTGTGCTTTTCGGTTCGGGTTTCGTGCGGAGAGTTTCGAGGGCTTCGAGCAAACCAACGGGGATCGGGGCAGGGTGTTTCGTCCAGTCATTCATTGCCACGTAAGTTCCGTAATCAAGAATCATCGAAGGCGGGGCAATGAAATAACCACCTGCGCCGCGCGTATCAATTCCCAATTCTTTATTAGTTGTTTGTTTGCCACTGCCTGAAAAGACCAGGTGCAAGCCTCCATTTGGCGTGGTGCTTTGCAATGCGCCAGTATGGTCAATATTCAATTTGTTGAAATTGACAATGCCGTTCCTTCCGTCTTTATCATCGAGATCAACGACAAATAATTTAGATTTGCCGCAAGCGATTCCAATAAGCGCATCAGGGAAACGAGTCCACCATTTGCGGATAATCTTCGGATCGGCGCTTGCATCTTTGAATCCGTTTTTGGTGTAGGGATGTTTTGCTTTCTCTCCTCTCTCGATGCAGGGAAAAACGTACCAGTCACGCGCCGCATAATTGAGCGCGGCTTGCAATAGTTCCTGTTTGGGTGTATTATTCTTTTTAGTCATTGAAGATTCCTTTCTTCGTTGAGACGCTCCGACTCGTAATCGGAGCGTCTTTGTTTTATGTCACGGCTTCGCCGCGACTTCACTACCGGGACCGGGTGCGGGGTTGTAGATTGTTGGTGCTGTTAGGTGGTTTTTCAGAAAATGGACGGCTTGCCATCGCGGCGCGCGCAATTCATCACGGGCAATTTTCGCCAGGGTTAGGTATTCTTCCTCAGTGAGTTGAATTGTGATTCGATAGGTTTGCATTGTCTTTTCTCCGTAACGAAAAATCGGACTTTCAACAAGTCCGATTGTATTTATTCGATTTGATTATTCAAGACGTAAAGAACGAAAAAAACGTTTTTTACTTTTTTACATTTCGTGTTTGCGGGTATTGGCTTTTATCTTTTCATTCACCTTTTGCGATACGCGAGATCGCCAGTTTTTATTGAAGTATTCTTCTCTCTTTTGTTCCTCCTTCGGGTCTTGCTTCGGTGGATAAAGACGGTCATATATTTGGCGATAAGAAATTTTGGGATTCTCTAGTTTCATGCTTACTGCTTCATCGTCATTAATTGGCGGTCTGTGTTGCGGATTCTTTTTTAGAACGCTTGTTACTTTGGCTCTGACGACTTCAATATTTTGTTTCACCGTCTCTCTTACCCTTTGCCTTTTACCAATCGCAAAGGCGAGAATCAAAAACCCAATCAATCCATAGCAACCGGGTTCAGTGACATGCCCTACAAGCGTTTTCCCGAAAAGATAAATTATTGCCAGTTGTGATCTTGCGATCTCTAAAGCGTTCGGGGTGTTGACGATGCCAGCAACAATCAGGATGACAGCGAAGAGGGCAATATAAATCCTCGTTTTCATCGCGCCTCTAATCCTCGCCATCAAGCCATCTAGCAATGACACCCTTGCGCCCCTTCTCGTGGCTCTCCTGCACAGCCGGGACCGGGTGATCGAAGTCGCCCTCGGATAATGTGCGTCTCATTTTCAGCCGCGACACATCGAAGCGCAACGCCTCCAACACCTGCGAATGATTACGGATGATCGGCGCGGCTCTTTGCAAGAATTGTTTTTCCCGCGTCACTTCGAGGTAAAACGAATCGAGGTGCTTCGCCAGGGTTGTGATCGTGTTGAACATTTGCATACAATTAGCGATCTCGAATAGCGCGAGATCGGGCGATTCAAGTTCACCGCGCAAAACCTTTGCGATTTTCGATTTTTGTTTTGAGTGCAACAGGTGATTTATCAGCAAAAGGTTTTTTACATCATCGCCATTGAATCGCCGCCCCTTTACAGGCTTGCGCGCTTCCGCTGAAAATCCCATCGGATAGGCTCTCACATATCGCTGGACGGTCTGCAACGACAAGCCAGTAAGACCGCATGTTTGCCCGGTGGTTAGGGTGATGTTCTCTTGCATCGGCTCCTCTCAGTCGAATTTTTACGCTGTGATTATATTATCACAGTGAAAACAATTTGTTCGCTCGTTGTGTGCGTGTCAGAAATTCAGCCAACAGACACCCCCTAACTGACACCGCGCTAACCCCATCCTCGAGGATCTGTGGCGATCCTCGAGGATGGTTTGCGTTACGCTTCATGGAGCGTAACGCGGTAACGATAGGCTTTCTGCTTGCACGCTATCGAGCAGTATTTTCTTCGGCTTGATCTGCCGGGGTAGATGCGTCTGCCGCAGTGTTCACAGGTTCGCCTTGTGACTTCGCCTTGCCTGGAAACTTTGAGCGAAGCCATTGCCAGGATAAAAAAGGGCTGACTGCATCCTTCGCAAATGTCACAGGGTAGGGCGCGGAGTTGTCCACTGGCAAGGCAGGTAAATCCAGCACATGACTCGAAGAGGGTATCCCTAGATCGCGTTTCACCTGCGAGACAATATCTTCATGGATCGAGCGCGCCAGCGATTCTTTTTCGACTTCGAGTCTATTGGTTGCCTGGGTGATCGCCGCTGAGACAATCTCGCCTCGTGCCACGCCCACGTTGATTCGCTCATGGATTTTCGGTGCGGTTGCGTGGTGCGCGTACAGTAGAGCAGAGTGCAACGCGGTTACGATGATAAATCCATACACGAGCCATTGACCGACCCATGATTGGACTTCGACATATTCCTGCCCCGATAACAACACTTCAACCGCGACCATTGACAACGTGAACAGGAACGCGACCAAGAATCCAATTGCCGCGACCGCGTACTGCCCGGTTGATTCGCATTTGTATACAAAAGCGACCGCCCAGATCATCGCGGCAATATCCGCCACGATCATTCCCCAAATTTGATTTGTGAAATTATCTGGGAAGAGTCTACCCAATGCCTGAAACGTCAAGGACATGAGCAAACCAAGAATCGCAATTCCGAACGCGGCGAAAATGAATCCCGCCGCCTTGCCGATAACTTTATTCATGGTGCCTCCGTACAGTAGTTTGAATTGATCCATCCAGTGAGATCGCCCTCACGAACGCGAATCCAATCGCCTTCGGGTTGATCCTCGAGGATGGTGAGAACGTCTCCCGCTTTCAACCAATCAATGACGATGCCCTCCAACCCAGGCGATTCGCGCAAGTGTAGAGTTTCCGCGTTGACTGTGCATGCGCGCGCGCGTGTTGCCAGTGGCATGATTGAAGTCTGTGTAATGGTGGGGGAGGGGATAGGTTGTAAAGTGGGGACTGTGACGAGTAGTGCCGAACGCGAGAAGCCACACGCGAGGGCGAGCAAAGGCAAGAAGATCAGGATTATTTTTTTCATGTCTGCCAGGGCTTTCCCGAAATGAAATTCTTGATCTCGCCGGTCTCACGATGCACAATCGCAAAATCGGACATGCCAGCAGGTTCAAAGCGATAGAGTTTCCAAAACACAGCCGCGCCGCGCTTGCCGATTTTTTGAAAGTGGGATTTTCCATGACGCGCCAGGGTTGCCAGTCCGCCGCGTTTTCCTGCTTGTTGTTTTTGGTTCATAGGCGTAAAATCCTTTTGGTTGTTTCAGCGCGCTATTCCCTTGCGCTGAACGGGTTGCCGCTTCCTTCGAGGCGGCAATTTGTTTTGTTGCCGGGCAAGCAATCGCTGCGCACGTCGAAGCACTGCCGCTTTACCTTTGGCGTCGAGTTTCTCGTACAAAATCAAAATCTCTTTCAACACATCATTCATGATTTCGTCACCTCCTTTCGGGTGGGATTATTTGCCGCGCTATCAATACCCTTGCTCATCACACGGGCGCACGATAAGCGGTTATTCGGTTGTCAATGTGCAATTGACCATATTGTACACTACAACATTGCATACTACAATATGGTCAAAAAATAAAAAAGCGACTGCTTTTCAGAAGTCGCTTTTCACTTTCGGCGGGAGTTATGCTTATTATCGCCTGTTTTTTTTATGTAATCTTCAACGGAAGATTTCAGTACAAGCCATTCTTTACCCCATTTTTGACCTGTCAATATTCCATCACGGACAAGCCGCCGCACAGTTTCAGGATGAAAATTTAGGCGCTTTGCCGCAGTAGATACAGTTACAAAATTGTTGAGATCGGGCATTGTGATCGCAGTCTGAAACTTTCGAGTCAAAGTATTCATCGGGGGTTACTCCATGAGATTTCAAGTTTGCGAGTAACCCGCCGATAGAACAAGTGGGCGCTGAGGGACTCGAACCCCCGACCCCTTCTGTGTAAAAGAAGTGCTCTAACCAACTGAGCTAAGCGCCCGGGATGAATCAAATTATACATCATGATACACTTGCGCCCGGAGGAAACATGCGCATCGTTCGTTACGAAACACCGGAAGGAAAAAAACCGAAATACGGATGGCTGTTGGGCGACAAGGTCGGCGAGATCAGCGGGAACATCTACGGGCGCTATCGTCGGCAGGACGCCAACACGCCTCTTACGGATGTGAAGTTGATCCCCCCTTGCGAGCCGGGCAAGATCATCTGCGTTGGTCGCAACTACGTGGAGCACGCCAAAGAGTTGGGCAACGAAGTGCCGAAGGTCCCGCTTATTTTTATGAAGCCGCCCTCCTCCATCATCGCCCACGGTGAGACGATCCTCCTGCCGCCGCAATCAACGCAAGTGGAACACGAAGCGGAATTGGTCGCGGTCATCGGCAAACGCGGACGCCACATCACCGCGGAGAACGCGAAGAAACACATCCTCGGTTACACCATCGGCAACGACGTCACCGCGCGTGACCTGCAAAAATCGGACAACCAGTGGACGCGCGCCAAAGGCTTCGACACGTTCTGCCCGTTCGGTCCGTGGATCGACACCGAATTCGACCCATCCGATTCGGTCATCACCTGCCGCGTCAACGGGCAGATGCGCCAGATGGCATCCACGCGCGACATGGTGTTCAATATCGGTGTGTTGGTGGCGTACATTTCTTCTGTGATGACGCTGGAGCCGGGTGATTTAATTTTCACAGGCACGCCATCCGGCGTGGGTGAATTGAAGAACGGCGATGAAGTGGTTGTTGAAATCGAAGGATTGGGTTGGTTGAAAAACCCGGTCAAGACCGAATCGTAGGGGCACAGCGAAACCCGACAGGGCTTTGACCGTTGATCGTCTCGCTGTGCCCCTACCGGATTTGACATTCATTCGCTACGGCACTCTCAGGTGTGAAATCGTTAAAGCGGGAGGCGTGATAACTCACATCCTCCAGCAGGGGATAATCGGTTCCGAAATAATTGTTTAACACCACGCGGAACGAATTCACGGGGGTGATGGCGGGATACAGATCTGCCTTTGCCGCATCGTTGATGTAGTATGCATTCAAAATGGACATTCGCAATGGAGGCTGATCCTTGCTGGGCACACCGGAGGGTCCATGATCGCCCATGATGATGATCACCGGCGGGGTTGTGGACCTGGCGATGATCTCCTCGACGACATTCACAATTTGCGAATCGATAAACTCCACATTGGATAAATAACCTTCAACTTCGTTCTCGCTCCAGAAGAAATCGCCCTCCGGTGTAAAGATGAACGGCGGGTGCGGCACGAGGAAATGTGCAAACACCAGTTTGGGGCTGTCGACGTTGCCGGGCATGCGCTTTAATTCGTCGAGAATAAAAAATGTCTGCTGGTAATGTTCGTAGAATTCGGTCTCTTTTTGCTGTGCGAGGTCGAAGCCGGGGATCAACGTGGGGATATCGAACGCAAGGCGCGCGAGCGAGGTCTCCAATAATTTGAACTCGAATTCGCTCAAGCCGCCGGTCAGGTCGATCTTGCCGGCGAGCAGTTGATTGCGCGAAAGCCGCAGGTCTTCACCGAAGGCGAAATGTCCGTTGGAGCGATTCTCAAAGGTGACGACCAGGTATCCCTGCGCGCGAAGCGTCTCGACCACGAGGCTTGAATATAAAGGGTAGAGCGTCGGCTTCTGATGATAGTCGGCATAAAACGTCGAGGTCACCGAAAGCCGCGTCTGCGGATAATTGCTCTGCGCGCATTGCGCCACATAAAATCCAAGTTCTTCCAATTTTTCTGTGAATGCGGAATTGTCGTAATTGAAATATTTATCCAATGCGTACGCGCTGGTGTGCGCATCGAGCAGGATGACGTAAATATCGGGTCGTTCGCGGACGGTCGAACTGCCCGCCTCCTCGCGATAGGATTCCATCGCTGCGCGGACCTCGCGCGCGGATTGATAGACTGCAAGGTCGTGCTGAACAGATACCGCGACGGAAAATAGGGTAAGGAACGCGCCCGCCACAGTGAGAAAATTGATAA
Organism: Chloroflexota bacterium; assembly: GCA_040753755.1. Lineage (GTDB taxonomy): Bacteria > Chloroflexota > Anaerolineae > Anaerolineales > Villigracilaceae > Defluviilinea. The sequence goes on along the minus strand of JBFMDB010000015.1, from coordinate 36,305 downwards.
GCCCGTCGGCTTTCTTCATCCGCCAAAAGATGAACCAAACCGCGAGCAGGAATAACCCGCCGAAGATGAGCAAGAGATAGCGATGGCGAATCATTTGCCCGAAGGTGGATTCGAATTGAAGAAACACGTGACCGTAGGAAAAGAAGGTGATCACGATCAACGTTGTGACGATGCCTGATTTCTGCCATTCGCCCGTGAACAACCGCAGAATGATCCAAATGAGCGCGGTGCATACCAATGACACGAGGATGGGACGCACCAGCGCGGCGGAATCCACGTAGGCGATGTTGAAATTCCGCAGTTCGACGATGGGGTAGATCGAAAAAAGGAAGGGATGTATGTAAGGATGTATCTTTTTCATGGAATAGCCTTTAGGCAAGCCAGCGACGTATTATAGCCGAGGTGAATCTCCCGCTTTTGGAATTGGGGGAGGCGGAGTAGAATTGTATATAATTCTTGCCAAGTGTCATTGCGAGGAGCAGCCCTGAGCGAAGGCGAAGGGGAGCGACGAAGCAATCTCGACTCGCTACCTAACAATTGTTTGTAGGTTACTTGAGATTGCCCAGCCACTTCGTGTCTCGCAATGACACGTGAAAGGGAATCTATGCTCGCTTACGAACTCGCCCACCTCATCCAGCAACAAAAAGACTCGAACAAACTATATCTTGAATTCTTGAAGGTCCCAGACCTCAGTATGGGACTGTACGTCCTCCCCGCTGGCGGCACCGATCCCCAGTCACCACACACGGAGGATGAGGTCTATTACGTGGTGAGGGGACGGGCGCAGATCAAAGTTGCGGACGAAGACAGTGCCGTGCAAGCAGGTTCTATCGTCTACGTAGCGAAGAATGTGGAGCATCGCTTCCATTCGATCGAGGAAGAATTGACCGTGATCGTGTTCTTCGCACCCGCGGAGTACGCGTTGAGGTAATAACCAATGGACATTTTACAAACGCTTATAAACGGTGCTTTCGGATTACTAGGTGTCATTCTTGGTTATGTGTTAAGTGAACAAGCAGCAAAACGCCGCGAAGAGCGCGAAAGAGGCAGACGAAACGAATCAAGTAGAGAGTTAATCGCACTCGAGATTGATATGAATATTAAAGAATTAAAAGAGCTGTGGGATGAAATAAGCAAAGACTGGAAAGATCAAGACGAATTAACAAACCAGCCTTCAAAAAGAGATTTGGCAAAGAAATTTATTGAGCGCCCATTTGACGCGTTTTCAAAAAAGGCTTTTGAAAGTCAGTATCCAATTATGGCAGATGCATTAAATTCATTAGAGGTGATTCAAGTTTTTCAATTTTACGATCGGCTTAAAGGTGTCGAAAACATTCGGGAAAAACTGGATAGCTCAATGCAATTACAAATGACTGAAGAACGTAACGCTGTAGTCGAAACAAAAGGTCTTTCAAGAGCATTCAAACCACACCCTCGCCCATTCGACAATCAAGCTGCCGGCCTGTGGGATGAATGTAGGAGTTTAATATCTCAGACTTTCGCAAAAGGCAATCCAATAAGAAAGAAATAGGGAATCCTGTATGCTCAACCTCAAAACCACACCTTTCCATGAAAGAACATCCGCACTCTGCCTGCCGCAGAATTGGCGCAAGTGGGCGGGATATTATGTCGTCGGGTCGTATGAGCATACGATCGACCGCGAGTATTGGGCGATCCGCAACGCGGCGGCATTGATCGACGTCTCGCCATTGATCAAATACATCATCAAAGGCAAAGATGCGGCGGCGTTATTGCATCGCGTCACCACACGAGACATTCACAAAATGAAGGTGGGACAGGTCGCTTACACCGGATGGTGCGACGATGAAGGCAAGATGATTGACGATGGGACTGTGTCACGGTTGGATGAAACGACTTTTCGTTTGACTGCCGCAGAACCGAATTTACGTTGGTTGATGATGAACGCCGTTGGGATGGAAGTGGAAATCACTGAAGTCACCGATGAAATTGCCGCGCTCAGTTTTCAGGGTCCAAACACTAGAAAAGTTCTGAACAAAGTTGCTGAAGTTTCAGTGGATGAATTGAAATATTTCCGCTTGATGAAAAATAAAATCAGGGGAATTGATGTCACTATTTCAAGAACGGGTTACACCGGCGACCTCGGCTACGAAATTTGGATGGACGCCAAAGACGCGCTCAAAATCTGGGACGCGCTGATGGAAGCGGGACACGATTACGGCGTTTTGCCCGTCGGCATTCTCGCCATGGACATGGCGCGCGTGGAAGCAGGTTTGTTCATGCTCGAGGTGGATTACACCTCCACGACCCATGCATGGATCGAGCCTCAAAAGTCCTCGCCGTTTGAATTAGGTCTCGATTGGACAGTTGCACTTGATAAACAAGGTTATTTCGTCGGTCGTCGCGCGCTGGAAAAAGAAAAACGCGAAGGTTCGGCGTGGAAGATGATGGGTATTGAGATCGATTGGGTTGGCATGGAAGCGTTGTATGCCGCGGTCGGTTTGCCGCCGCAGATCCCCGGGACGGCAATCCGCGCCAGTATGCCGATTCTGGTTGGCAACGTGCAAGTGGGATATGCATCCACGGCAAGTTGGTCGCCGTTGTTGAAGAAGTACATTGCACTTGCACATCTGCAGAAACCGTATTATGAACTCGGCACCGATGTGCGAATGGAGATCACGGTGGAACATCACCGCCAGCACGCGCCTGCGAAAGTGGTGAAACTTCCGTTCTATGAGCCGGAGTGGAAGAAGAAATAACCAGTGTCATTGCGAGGAGGGCGTAGCCCGACGAAGCAATCTCCTCGAAACAAACATATAGTTGTTATTGGGAGATTGCTTCGCCACTTCGTGGCTCGCAACGACATTTGAAAAAAGGAATCATCATGACAACTAATCAATACGACGCAATCATCATCGGGGGCGGACACAACGGGCTCGTTGCCGCGGCATATCTCGCTCGCGCAGGCAGGAAAGTCGTCGTGCTTGAGCGACGCGAACTGGTCGGCGGCGCGACCATTACTGAAGAAATTATTCCAGGATTCAAATTTACGGAGTTCTCGTACGTGGTCAGCTTACTGCGACCGGAGATCATCCGTGATTTGAAACTGCCACAACACGGATTGAAAATTTTGCCTTTGCCTAGCACCTTCACGCCGACGGATAACGGCGATTACATCGCGGCATGGGACGATCATGACACCACCCGCCGCGAGATCTATCGTCACTCACCGAAGGACGCCGAAGCGTATGACGAATACGCCCGCCGCATGGCTCGGCTTGCGAAAGCGATCAAGCCGATTCTGAGCATTCTGCCTCCTGACCCAACATCGCTTCATCCGAAGGATTTGTTTGGTCTACTCAAACTCGGTCAATTCGCTTCGACGCTGACCGAAAAAGAATTGTATGGTCTTGCGAAGATCATGACCCAATCCGCGGCGGACATGCTCGAAGAATGGTTCGAGACTCCCGCGCTGTTGGGGACAAAATCCGCCAGTGGAATCATCGGCACGTTCTTGGGTCCGCGTTCGCCGAGCACCGCGTATGTGTTACTCCATCACTACATGGGAGAAATTGATGGCGCGTTCCGCGCGTGGGGATTTGCCAAAGGCGGCACAGGCGGAATTGCCGAATCCATCGCCAGTTCGGCGCGCGCGTTCGGGGCTGAGATTCGGCTCAACGCAACGGTGACACAGGTCATCGTCAAGAATGGACGCGCTATCGGCGTCGCATTGGAAAATGGCGAGGAGGTGTATGCGCGGGCAGTCCTTTCATCCGCCGACCCGTTCGTCACGTTCTTGAAACTCGTCGAACAAAAATATCTGCCCGAAGACCTGATCCACTCGATCAAAAAATTCCGCACGCGTGGTTCATCGGGCAAGGTCAACATCGCGTTGAGTGAACTGCCGAATTTCACCGCACTGCCCGGCGAGAACGCGTTGCACAACGGCGCGATCTCCATCAGCCCGAGCATCGATTACATCGAGCGCGCCTACGACGATGCGAAGTATGGGCGCTTTGCAAAGGAGCCGTACATTGACATGATCGTGCCCTCGAAGATCGACCCTGATATGGCGCCGCCCGGAAAACATGTGATGTCGTGTTTCGTGCAATATGCGCCGTACGATCTCGAAGGCGGCTGGGACGATGCCAAGCGCGAAGCCTTCGGTGAAACGGTCATCGCCACCATCGAGAAACATGCACCCAACATCCGCCGCGCCATCATCGGCAAACAGGTCATCACGCCGGTTGATATCGAACGCATCGCGGGCATCACGGGCGGCAACATCTTCCACGGCGAACTGCTCCTGCATCAACTCTTCTTTATGCGCCCCGCCACCAAATGGTCGAGCTTCCGCACGCCCATCAACGGCTATTATCTCGCTGGCTCGGGCGCGCATCCCGGCGGCGGCATCATGGGCGCGCCGGGCAAACTGGCAGCGGAGATCGCGTTGAAGGATGGAGTCTAACATGAACACATACGATTACATCATCATCGGCGCGGGGACCTCACCCCTAACCCCTCTCCTAAAGGAGAGGGGAACGTACCATTGGAAAATAAAAGCCTCCGTCTTTATGGAGGCTTGAGCTAGTGATTACGCAGGAACAGCAATATATTCTGCATAAGCAGTATTTTCAGGGATTGGTAATTTATCTTCAACCAATCCTTGAACGTGCATTTCAACGGCTTCGTGCATATTGCGTTCTGTTTCTTCACGGGTTTTGCCTGTTGCCACACAGCCCGGCAAATCTGGTGAATAGGCCGAATAATTGTTTTCCGCCTTTTCGATTACGATAAGAAAGCGATACATGGTTTACCTCTTGTCTTTCGGCTTTTCAACTTGCGCTTGTTTGAAAATGCTGTTCTGCGTTCCTGGCGCAAGGTCATCACTTGGATGCCCTGCAATGGTCACGCGACCAGGTTTGGAAGGGTGCTTGTACTGTCTGTGACTGCCTTTCGTGACAACCAAATACCAACCGTCGGCTTCAATGAGTTTGATCACGTCACGGACTTTCATGTCTAAATTTTAGCACAAAGGAATTTTTATGGCACAAAATCAATATGACTACATTATCATCGGCGCGGGGCATAACGGTTTGGTCGCCGCGGCGTATCTTGCAAAGCAGGGCAAAAAAGTTATCGTCCTTGAACGACGCGACATCGTCGGCGGGCAGGTTGTCACCGAGTCCTTCGGCGATGGTTTCACCGTTGACTCTCTCCACGCAGGCGGGACTTTGCGTCCCGACATCGTCAAGAATTTGAAACTCTCGCTTCCTGCTGTTGGTGAGCGAAAACCTTTTATTTCCCTTCTGCCTGATTCCAATTCTCTGATTCTCGACCCTGATCCCAACAAAGCCGCCGAATCTATTAAACAATTCTCTACCAAAGATGCGGCGAACTGGCAACCCTTCCTCGATTTCATGGAGAAGGCCTCGCGCTTCATCCATCTCGCCAATGAGACGGTCATGCCGCGCCTGCCGAAGAACTTCAGCCTCGCTGAAGGATATGGACTCGCCGAACTCGGTCTCGACCTGCGTTTGATGGGCGGCAAGGACATGATGCGCATCATCCGCGGCATCCCCATGACCGCCGAGGAATTCGTGGATGAATGGTTCGAGTCCGATGTGGTCAAGGCGGCGGTGGCATCGCTCGGAATCCACGGCTTCACTCTCGGTCCGATGGGTGCAGGGACTGGTTATACTCTCATGCACAACTGGGCGAATCGCGGCGGCTTGTCACACGTTTCTGTTGAAGGCGGCCTTGGAAAGATTAGTGAAGCACTTGCGAACGCAGTCAAATCCTTCGGCGGCGAGATTCGCACGGGCACAAAAGTAGAACGCATACAGGTAGACACGTACACATGTACGGGAGTCATGTTGAAGAACGGCGAAGAGATTTCTGCAAAGAACATCATCTCTGCCGCTGATCCCAAACATACATTCTTATCTTTAGTTGGCGCAGTCAATCTCCCACCTGAATTCGTGTGGAATGTCCAATCCATCAAAATGCGTGGATCGGTTGCGAAGGTACATCTGCTCACCGACGGCAATCACGGTATCCCTGATGCGACGGTTGTATTAACTCCATCGATCAAATATCTCGAAAAAGCCTACGACGCGGCGAAGTATCACCAAATCTCTGAACGGCCTTATCTTGAAGTCACATCTTCGGGGAAAGTGGTTTCCATCCATTTCCAATTTGCACCTTACAACTTGAAACATGGAACGTGGGACATGGAACGTGAAACTGTAGAAAATCTGGCAATCAACACGCTCGCCGAGTATTTCCCCAATCTAAAATCGTCAATCGTAAATCAAAAATCTCTCACGCCTCTCGACCTCGAACAAACCTACGGCCTCACCGAAGGCGATCTCAACCACGGACAACTGATGCTTGATCAATTCATGTTCATGCGACCGATACCGGGCTGGTCGAATCACAAGACTCCGCTCGATAATTTGTATCTCTGCGGAAGCGGCGTCCATGGCGGAGGGGGAGTCAGCGGCGCGGCGGGACGGAATGTGGTGAAGATTTTGAAGTAAGATCGGCGAAAAAAAGTAATGCAGTTGATTTCGACAAACTGCATGGGGCAAAGAAATAAAATCAACCCCGGGTCATCCATAGGCGCCCGGGGTTTTATATGGGTTATTAATTTTCCGACGCCTTCTCGAAACACCTCCGCACTTTCGCTTTAAACTGGCGATCGGTCAGCTTGTCCGCTGTTTCAACCTCCGCAATACGACCTTTCACCCGGTCATGGACCATGCAGGTTTCAAGTTCGTGTTTTGCCTCGCCGGGTCCCATGATCAACAGCGAGTCGGCATTACGAATATCCCCGATGATCTCGCGATAGTATTTGTGGAGGTGGCTCTTCAACCGTTTATCTGTCCGGTCTTCCGCCGCATAGTATTGCGCCGCGAAGGGTGTCCTGCCCCGCGCTCCTCCCCTGAACCGCACATGCCTTTCAATGTTCGATTCGATCCGTTTGAACTCTTCGCTTCGCTCGGCGAGAACCAGGATCAACGCTTTTTTGTGGTCGAGCCACAGACCGATGTTCTTTTTCATGGTTCCTCCTTGCACGTTCAGTATACGATTCATTTGTAAGAAGTTCAACTGAACATGATGAAGAAACGCGATCGGATTCGTCGTAATCAACCCCGCTTCATCTGGATTAAGGAACCATCACTTCGCCACACGCAACACGACGCCGTTCTGCGACGGGTCGTGCAGGAGCAAACCCGCCTCGGTCATGTTCGACGGGATGCCTGCCGCGTCCGCCCGCGCCACCACCTCATCATACGCGGCTTGCGTGGGCAGGTCGATCGTGTAATAGCGGAGTCCAACCGCATCGGGCGGAGGAGGCGGGGCGCCGCGTCCCTGCCACGTGTTGAGTCCGAGGTGATGGTGATATCCGCCCGCGGAGACGAATCCCATTTGAAACGGCTTGGATACACCCATGATGTCGAAGCCGATGATGCCGTGATAAAACTCCACCGCTTCATCCACATCGCGCACGTGGAGATGCACATGCCCGATCTTCAACTCAGGCGGCACGGGCTGATCGAGACGATCCTCCTCTTTGATATGCGTGAACAGCGCTTCCACATCGAGCGGCTCGCGCCCGTCGCTCCATGAACCGTCGGTGCGATACGATTCGAATTTGCCGTCTTTGAACGTCCAAGTGCCGTCTTCGGGAGATTCGCAATACAACTCGATGCCGTTGCCTTCCAAGTCGTCGAGGTAGGTGGTCTTCGTCATGATGTGATCGGTGGGACTGTTCGGATATTTCAACGCGAACAAACGCGCCATCGCAATGGCAAGTTCTCTGCGGTTGGGGAAGAGATACGCCACGTGGTACAGCCCGGTCACACCGCGATATTTTTTCACATTGGGTTCCTCGATGAGGTGTAGAAGGTCTTTTCCACCTGCCCCCAATGCCGCTTTGCTCCCCTCGCGCCAGTGGAGTTTGAACCCCATCGCCTTTTGATAGAACTCAAGCTGGTTATCGAGATTCGCAACGGTGAGCGAGATCTCACCCATCATGGTTTTGGGGTGGATCGAAAATTTTGATTTTGTTTCGGTCTGCAATTGGGTCATTTTTTCTCTTTGTAAAACGGATAAAGTTGATGCCATCGATTAGACGACATCACCCTTATCCGCCTTTCGTAATGAATAGGTTGTTTTAGAAACCGATCTCTTCCTTGACGAGGATCAGCGTGATGCGGTTCGGGCGGATCTCCTTGTTGACGATCAACACCTTGCTGACATTGGAGCCCACATTATACAATTCTCGCATATGCTCCTCCTCCAGCGGCAGGACGTATTCATGGATGCGTTTCAACCCCTCGTTCAGGTCTTTCACAAGTTTCTGCGCTCCCACGATCCAGATCACTTTTCCTGCTCCCGACACATAAGGTCCCAATTGACTGCCCGTATTCGACGCGATCAACACGTGACCGTCCTCCGTCACCGCTTGGACACTGCCAGCGGCAAAGTCCGGCGCACCGATCAGCTTGCGGATCTCACGTCCCTGCGTTTCACGATTCATCGCGAACATCTTCGGTCGCAGTGCATCGTATCGCCCGGACGCGTCGATCTCGTCTTTGATGCCCAATTGTTCCAGCGTGACAGACGAGCCGAGAAAGACCTCCGCTCCTTCGGGTACCAGTTCAAAGAACAGCCGTTTTGCGTCTTCGGCGGTTTCAGCGGTCAGGGTCCGGATGCCGTTGGCTTCGAGCGCCTTGGCTGTCCGTTCGATCCGCTGGTCAGTTGCCAGATTGGCAAACTCTTCAATTCGGGTGATCGTAATATCTTTGGTTAACATGAAAATCCTCGATTATGAAATGAACGTCCAGCGGACGATGGCAACAAGTACCACCAGCGCAAGCAACACGATGTTCACGGGAATCACGCTATATTCCTTGCGCGGCAAATGCACCGTGGAAATTGCAAGCAATTGAATCAAAGCCAGCCCGATGGCGGCAAGCACCGTCAGCCACGGCAGAATGCCCGTGAGAAGGGGTAGAACAAGCCCCGCTGCGCCGAGCAATTCCATTGTCCCAACGAAGCGGACGAACGAATCCGAACGACCTTGTGTCCACGTCATCGTTTCGCGCGCTTTCGCAGTGTTGAAGGTTTTCATTCCCCCGGCCATCAGATACAGGACGGCGAGCAATGCTTGTACGACCCATAAAACAATATTCATCTTGACTCTCCTTGTGTTGAGTGATAATATACAGTTGTACTCTAAACAACAGTTGTTGTCTAATTTACCCACCTTACCCTTTCCGGTCAACCACCAATAAACGGAATCTGTTGACTAAGCAACACCGGAGCGAAAATGTCGCCTAACCCAAGAGAAGTGGAAGAAAAACTCGACCCCCGCGTCAAACGGACCCGCAGCCTGATTCTGCAAGCCTTCATGGAACTCCTCCCCGAAAAGGGATTCCAATCCGTCTCGGTGCAGGATATTACCGAAAAGGCAGGCATCAACCGCGCCACGTTTTACGCGCACTTCCCCGATAAATACGCCCTGCTGGATCACAGTATCCAACAGGGCTTTCGAGCGGAAATCGAAAAGAGGATGCTCGATGCCTGTCACTACAGCGACGAGAATTTGAAAACGCTGATCATCACGGTATCTGAGTTTGTTTCAACTGCAAACTCGCATTGCAAACCGTCGAATCCGCAATTCGAATCGCTGGTGGAGGCACAGGTGAAAAATCAATTACAGGGATTGCTGCAAGTGTGGCTTGAACAGGACGATGCACAGATCGATGCCAAGACCGCCGCCACCGCCGCCAGTTGGGCGATCTACGGGCTTGTCCTCCAATGGAATCACGACAAGAACAAAAAGAAACCGCCCGCAGATAAATTTGCGGATCAAGTCTTGCCGCTGATCGCCTCCAATTTGAGGCTGGCACAACCGGCTTGAAACAAAACTTCCGAAGCCTCAGCGACTTCGGAAGTTTTTCATTTACTGCACCGTCAGCGGCGCGGCGATAAACGGAACGCGGAACGGCTGGCACCAGATCACCACAGACTTGAATTGACTCAAATCCAAGTCGGCGGGGATCTCGTAATTCTGATCGCCGATATTGCCTTTGAGAAAGCCCAGATCCACCGCACCTTCGATCTCAACTCCAATTGATGCTGGGACAGGGTCGATCGGCACGAGATACACGTGCAATTCGGGACCGTTATCCACTTCAAAATCCTGTAATCGAAGGATGCGCGTCCCATCGGCAAGTTGATAGAACAATGCCTGACCGCTCCCTACATGGATAATATCGTAGAACGAGCCTTGCGCCAGCAACGTCATGTTCGCTTCGGGCATCGCCTCTTCCATCATTTTGGCTGGCTCCGCCATCGCAGTGGACATCGCCTGTGTAGCCCGCACGCTCACATCGGCGGGCATGGCGGTGGGGAAGGATTCGTCCACCTCCACGTTAACCCACAACGGTGAGAGCAGGTAATACGCCACAGGCAGACCAATCGCTACAGCGAGGATGATTCCAAGATAAAGCAGGTTCTTATTTTTCATTTCAATTCTCCTTCCAAACTTGCTTTCTGGATGGTCACCAAAAAGAAGCTCTTACAATGGACTGCTTACAAAAGGATTAACGATGCGGGTGACGGATGATACAATCGTGCCACATCCCAACGAGACCTGGTCATGCAATGGCAAAGCCCGTACTCTTTTCAATCGACGACGACCCTTCTGTTTTGAACTCCATCGAACGCGACCTGCGCGCCAAATACGGGCAGGACTTTCGCATCCTGCCTATCAATCAGGGCAAAGCCGCATTGGAGTATTTGAAGAAAATGGAACAGCGCAACGAAACGGTCGCGCTGTTTTTGGTTGACCAGCGGATGCCCGAAATGAGCGGCACGGAATTCCTTGCCGAGGCGATGAAGACCTATCCGCAAGCCAAACGCGTTTTGCTCACCGCGTATGCCGACACGCAAGCCGCGATTGACTCTATCAACGAAGTGCGGCTTGATTATTACTTAATGAAACCGTGGCACCCGCCCGAGGAACGGCTCTACCCAATTTTGGATGAATTGCTCGAAGACTGGAAAGCCCACGTGCGGCTGCCGTACGAAGGTATTCGAGTCGCGGGAACATTGTGGTCGCTGAGCAGCCACCAGGTGAAGGATTTTCTCACGCGGCATCAGATCCCATATCAATGGCTGGATATTGAAAAAGATTCCAATGCCCGCAAATTGGTGGACGGGGTCTCTGCTGAAACAAATCTTCCTGTCATATTTTTCCCGGACGGCAAAGTGTTGATCGAGCCTAACTTGCAAGAACTCGCGGACAAAGTCGGTTTACAGACGCGCGCCGCACTTCCGTTTTACGACATCATCGTCATCGGCAGTGGACCTGCGGGTCTCGCCGCGGCGGTGTACGCCGGTTCAGAAGGGTACCAATGTTTGGTCATCGAGAAAGCCGCGCCGGGAGGGCAGGCAGGCTCCAGCCCAAAGATCGAAAATTATCTCGGCTTCCCTGCCGGCATCTCCGGCGATGACCTCACACGTCGCGCGGTCTCGCAGGCGAAACGCTTCGGGGTCGAGATTCTGTCCGCACAGGAGGCAAGCCAAATCGTCGTCAAGGACGCGTATCGCCTCGTCAAGTTAAACGATGGGGCTGAGATTTCCTGCCATGCCGTGTTGATCGCTACAGGCGCGTCATTTCACACGTTGAAGATGCCGGGCGCGGACAAACTCACCGGGGCGGGAATATATTACGGCGCGGCGTATACCGAGGCGATGAATTACAAAGACCAGCAAGTGTTCGTCGCGGGCGGCGCGAATTCTGCGGCTCAGGGCGCGATCTACCTGAGTCAATTCGCAAGCAAGGTCAGCGTGTTGATACGCGGGCATGAACCCACCGCCTCGAAATATCTGGTGGATGCGATGCAGAGCAACCCAAGAATCGAATTGCTCACCGACACCGACCTGATCGAAGTGAAAGGCTCGAGCACGCTCGAACAGATCGTCATCAAGAATTCGAAAACCAATGCAACAGAAACTTGCGATGCCTCCGCGTTGTTCGTGTTCATCGGCGTGCGCCCGCAAAGCCAACTGGTTGCCGATCTGGTTCTGCGAAGCGACAAGGGATACATTTATACGGGACCTGACTTGATGAAAGATAAAAAGCCGCCTCCAAACTGGACCTTGGAGCGGGACCCGTTTCTCCTCGAAACCTCCATCCCCGGCATCTTCGCGGCGGGCGATGTGCGCTACGGGACGAACCACCGCGTCGCATCCGCGGTGGGCGAGGGCGCGATCGCGTACGCGTTGATGAAGGAGTATTTGAAAGGGTTGTAGCGCTGTGTCACTCTGAGCCCCGAGCCGCAAACGGCAAGCGGGCGAAGAGTCTCGCTCGTTGTACACAAGATTCTTCGTCGCCGCTTCGCGTCTCCTCAGAACAACATGACATTTCCATGAACCTTTCCGACCTCCGCAAATCGCCCCTTTTTGAAGGCTTGTCTGACGACGAGTTGCAGCAACTTGTGGATCATGCCCAGCCTGTCTCTTTGCGCGCGGGGGACTACCTGATGAAGCAGGGAGACGCGGGCGATGCCGCCTTCGTTGTGGTCAGCGGCGAGTTCGAGGTCACCAAACAATCGGGGCAGTCGCGCATCAAAATTGACGTGAGGAATCCCGGCGATGTGCTAGGCGAGATGGCATTGATATCGCGTTCGCCGCGTTCTGCCAGCGTTGTGGCGATCACCGATTGCGAAGCGTTGCGGATTTCACCTGAAGCCTTCGAGAATTTACTGTCCACGAGTTCGACGGCGGCGTTGGCGGTATTGCATTGGGTGATGAACCGTCTCAGCCAGAACGATGCCTTGCTCCACCAGCAGGAACGGATGGCGGCGCTCGGCACGTTGAGCGCCGGGCTGGCGCATGAGTTGAACAATCCCGCCGCGGCGGCGCAACGGAGCGCGGCGGAGTTGCAGAAAATTCTCACGAAGTGGCAGACGTTGACACATGAAATCGAATCGGTTGCGTTCAAAGAGAATCAAGCCGCGTGGTTGAACGAATTCGTGAGCGAGTCGACGGGGCGGTTCGAGGCGCGGGTCAAACTGGATGCGTTGGAAAAGATCGATCTGGTGGAGCAGCTCCAATCGTGGCTGGAGGCGAACGGGGTCGAATCCGCGTGGGAACTTGCGCCTGCGATGGTCAACTATGGATGGGATGCCGAGTCGCTTGAATCGTTGAAAGCCTCCGCTTTTTTCCAGTTGTCCGTTCAATGGCTCGGCACAAGTTGTTTGATGATGGAATTGCTTTCGGAGGTGCAGTTGACCACCGGGCGGTTGTCGGAGATCGTGCGCGCGATGAAGTCGTACACGTATCTCGATCAGGCGCCGCTGCTGGAAGTGGATGTGCATGAAGGACTTGAAAACACCTTGATCATCATGCAGCACAAATTGAAAAAGGGCGTGACGGTGAAGCGCGAGTATGCGCCAAACCTGCCGCGCATCGAGGCGTATGCCAGTGAATTGAACCAAGTGTGGACGAACATCATCGACAACGCCGTGGATGCCGTGAACGGAAACGGAGAAATCATCCTGCGCACATATTCGGAAGACAATCGCGTGGTTGTCGAAATTATAGATAACGGTCCCGGCATCCCTGAAAACATACAATCGAGAATCTATGAGCCGTTCTTCACCACCAAGCCGCCGGGAAGCGGAACGGGGCTCGGCTTGCATATTTCGCACGACATCATCGCGAATCGCCACCGCGGGCAGTTGCTCGTGAGGTCGAAGCCGGGCGAGACAGTGTTCAAGGCGGTATTGCCGATCAAGCACGAACACGAAGGTGCGGCAAAACACCATGACAGGTAATGCACCGTTAGTCGAGTAGCCGCGAAGCGGCATATCGAGAATAACGAGCAACTTGTAAACAATTGAATATTTGAAAACCGGTGGTTTCGATACGGCGGGAAAACCCCGCCCCTATACAACCGCCGAGATATGAATGAAAAGGAGCGAACATGAACAGCGAAAAGGAATTAAAGGAAATACTGTTGTCTGCGAAGACAGTCGCCGCTGTTGGGTTATCGTCCAACCCCGCGAAGGAAAGTTTCGGTATCGTGCAATATTTGAAAGACCAGGGATACAGGATCATTCCCGTGAATCCCGGCGCAACCGAGATCATGGGAGAGAAGGCATATCCCGACCTATCTTCGATTCCAGACGCCGTCGATGTAGTGCAGGTCTTCCGCAAACCGGAGGATGTGCCGCCGGTTGTGGATGAAGCCATCAAGATTCGCGCAAAGGTCGTGTGGATGCAGGAAGGCATCGTCCATGAAGAAGCCGCGCAAAAGGCGCGCGAGGCGGGACTGCAAGTTGTGATGGACGCCTGCATGCGCGCCGCGCACCGTCATTTGATCGGACCGAAACCGATGCGGATCTGAGAAAACGGAACAAGGGAACCGTTTGCCGGTTCCCTTGTTTTGTGTAGTGACTGATCAAACTGGCGAGCCTTACTTTGCCATCGCCATTTGCCCACCCATGAAGCCGACGTACACGCCCCACACGCCCAGTGCGACATGCGCAAGGTTGCAGACCAGATCGAAGTGAATGCCAAGCGGGAGGTCAGGCGCGAAGAAGCCGACCACACCAAGCACAAGGTAGATCAAACCGAACCATTGTGCATACGGCTTCGCAAAACTGCTGTAGCCACCGCCTGTGAATCCAGCCCAAGCCGCCAGCGCGCCAGTGATGAAGTGCACCGCGATCTCCGCGGGCTCACTGATGGACAACAGCCCAGGGATGCCGAACCCGACCAAACCCAGCACGCCCAACGCTAGCAGAACCACGCCAGCCACCTGACAGTAAGTTTTTACATTCATGTATTCCTCCGGATTGGATGATTAATGATCTTGCGACAAACAAATGTATGAAAGTCTTTTTCTTCCGAGGGAAAGTCACCTCCTCAAGCGGAAAATTGAAATCAGATTTCACTTAAACATACGTCCGAAAGTGGTCAATTGGATTTTCTGCCTTGGACATTTCATCCCTGCTTTGCAGACGCAATCGAATCGCACGCGGGTCGCGCCCAAAGGCGAGTCGTTTCGCCCACGTAGTGGGGATACTCCGGAGATCGTTCGCATCCAAACTGGACCGTGATTCTGTTTTCCAGCCTGCCGCGTTCAAGACGCGCTCGATTTGATTCGCGCCCAATGCCAACTCATACCCTGCCGAGGCGAGCGCGTCCGCGTTGAGATGAAGCGTCATCGTCGCGCGTGGACGCGTTATATCCCAAAGTCCGTTCGTCAAACAAGCATCGTTAGTCAACAGACTTTCGAGCAAACTACCCCACGGGAAGTTAATGCTGATGTGCGAAACCAGCCCTCTCAATTCGCGCGGCAGCGATTGCACGTTAGCAATGACGAACAAGGCGTTCGGCAATTTCCTCTGCGAGTAGCCGCGCAAGTTTTCGCGGCACGAGTCGATGCCGATGAAGAATTTGTGATTGTGTTGTTCCGCACTCTTGCAGATATATCTTCCGTCGCCGGCGCCAAGATCGAGCGAGATATGTTCAAAACCTGCAAGCAGTTGATGCAATTCAGTTGTGTCAATTTCACGGGACCGTCTGCCCCGAATCGTTTCCATGGGAGACCTCCATTCTGTCGATGAGATTCAAATGTGACAGAATGGAGTCGGGCGGTCCACGGGCGCGATGGATTAACGCAAACAAGCACCTTCGTCAGGTGCCGTCGAGATCGTCAGGCGTAGGTTTTTTACGGTTTTGGGGAAACGCAAAGCAAGCCCAGCGGGCTTTGCAAAGAGTGCATCTCAGTTCCGAGATGACTTAACAGGGTGGCCGGGTGAAGTTCCTGTTCATGAGCCACATTCTAGCACTGACGACACAAACTGGAGATTAGAAAATGGTTTGTAAATTCGACCTCTTGCATAAGCGACCCGTGCTTAGCCACAGAGTCCACAGAGACCTTTGAGAAATTCTCTTTTTCTCTGTGTTCTCTGTGGCGAAAATGACTTTCGCAAGAGGTCTATTCAAGTCGTCATAATGCAGACGGTCATCAGAATGGTGAGGTCCGCCGCCATGTGACCCAGCACCGCCGCAAGCAAGCCGCCGTCCGCGCGGGCGATCTGCCTCCAGAACCAGCCAGCAATCGCAAGCACCATGAAAGCAAAAAGGATCGAGCCGAACCGGACCCTGCCGAACAATACCAACGCGTGGAAACCTGAATACAAAAAATCCGAGAGGTGGAATTTTCTCGACGGATCACCCAGATACCCTCGCCAGAAATATTCTTCGATGAACGGATTGATCAGCGCGAAATAAGCGACGAAGGGAATCCACGTTTTGGAATTCAATCCCAGCGCTTCAACCTGCGCGGGAAGATTTTGAACAACACCAAAAACATTCCACAAGAAAAATAACGCAATGCCGCTGCTTCCGCACAGCAAAACGCTCCACACGACCCATTTTTTGTTCGAGTTACTGAACAGAAGGGAGATCGGTTTGGCAGGCTGCGCGATGAAAAGTGAACCGAGAATCGCCGCATGGAAACCAAGTAACGCCGCCCACGCGTTGCGAAAAACAAATAAGCCGAGTGCAACCGAGAGGTACGCCAGCGCCGGCGCGAGCCACTTCATGTAACACGCGTAATGATCGTGTTCTTTGCTCCGGCTGAAATCAAAGCGGATGAAACCTCTTCAGCCTTTTCCGCCTCCGCGAGCGCGATCATGTTGCCGCCGCGTCCTCCGCCGCTTAGTTTTGCTCCCAGTGCGCCGGCATTCTTCGCCGCTTCAACAAGACGATCTAGATCAGGCGATGAAACTGTCATCTCTTGTAAAAGAGTGTGATTTCGATTCATCAATTCGCCGAGCAGTCTCCAATCGCCAGACTCTATTTTCTCTTTTGCACTTCTCGCAATCTCGCCGACTTTATCGAACACACCCTCCCACTTCGTTTTATCCGCCTCCCAAAGTTTTCTCACATCCGCTACTGATTCTTTCGTTGGCGCGGGGATACCTGTGTCGCCAATGACAATCGTGAAGGGCGCGCCAACTTTGAATATCTCGACCTCACCCCCGACCCCTCTCTTAAAAGGAGAGGGAAGAGATTTCACAAAATAAACTGGCTTGGCATACGTGACAACTGTATTGTCAATTCCCGAAGGTGTGCCGTGGTGAAGTTTCTCGATGTCGTAGGCAAAGGCGTTGATCTCTTCATCCGTCAATGGATGATTCAAATGAGCAGACAACGCGCGGACGAAGGCAACTGTCACTGCCGCGCCGGAGCCGAGACCGGAGGCGACAGGGATGGTGGATGAAATTTTTATTTCAAGATTGGGGAATTTCCCCTCACCCCTAGCCCCTCTCCCGCTGGGAGAAGGGGATGTGCGCGGGAGGAAAAGAAAATTGTGGATGACCGAAGCAACCGGATGGTCGGAGGGAAGCGTGTTGAGTTCGGCGTGGAGGTCAATGTCCGGGGCGTGGATCAAAATCCCCGGCGAGTCTGAAGCGAGAATTTCCACATCCGCATGGACTTGTGAAACCGGCACAGCCAGCGCGGGGCGTCCGTACACCACGGCATGTTCGCCGAACAGAATGATCTTGCCGGGTGCGGAGGCGGTGGTCATGTTTCGTGGGGCGGATTGGTAATCCGCCTTACGAGAAATAAAAAATTACCAGCACGGTCAGCATCCACAGCGCGACCGTGACCTGCAGCGGGCGGTCTTTGAGCGCGACCTCGTCCGGCGCTCCTGCCGCGTGCCCGGTCTGGATCAACTGCAAATAACGGAAGATGCCGTAGACCACAAAGGGAATCGTCAGCATCATGCTGTGATTCGCCGGTAGGTTCTCGGCGAAAAATGTGTAGAGTGAATACGTGACGATGGTCATGCCTGAAACGATGGTGATGTATTGATCGAGGAGCGGCAAAGTGTAGCCATCTAAAACTTTGCGATGCGACCCGGCGCCTTCATCGAGCAGACTCAACTCGGCGCGGCGCTTGCCGAAGCCGATGTAGAGCGAGAACAATGTGGTGATGACGTACAGCCACGGGGAGAATCGCTCGACGGTGATCAACGTCACGCCGGAACCCACCCGCAGGACGAAGCCCGACGATACGAACAGCACATCGAGGATCGGTACATGCTTGAGCCAGCGCGAATAAATGAAATTGATGACGAGATATGCGGCAAGATAAAGGGAGAACAACGGCGCAAGCAGATAGCCGAGCGGCAACGCGATCACGACCAGCGCGAACGCCGCGCCCCACGCCGCGTTGACCGGCAGTTTTCCCGACGCGATGGGGCGATGTTTTTTCTCGGGGTGTTTTCGATCCGCCTCCACATCGGCAATATCGTTGATGAGGTAGACCGCGCTGGAGATCAAACAGAATAAAAAGAATCCCGCGAGCGTGCGCAGGAACGGTTCACGCAGGAATAATTGCTTGTCGAAGATCAGCGCGAAAAACACGAAGCCGTTCTTCGTCCACTGGCGCAGGCGCATGGTTTTGAGCAGAGATTTGAACATGGGGCAATGATAATCGAATTTCGATATTCGAAAATCGAGTTTTGATTAACGAATATCGCTTAGAATATTCCTCATGCCAAAAATTCGCTTGGATGTATTACTCGTCGAACGCGGACTCGCAGAATCGCGCGCCAAGGCGCAAGCGATGATCATGGCGGGACAAGTGCGCGTGGCGGATCAGGTCGCGCTCAAGCCTGCCGCGTCCGTGGACAGCGACGCGGCTGTGACGGTTGACTCGGGTCCGCGCTTTGTCTCACGCGGCGGCGAAAAACTGGACGCGGCGCTCGAAGCCTTCAAGATCGATGTGAAGGGATTCGTCTGTGCTGATGTCGGCGCGTCCACTGGCGGATTCACGGATTGCCTGCTCCAACGCGGCGCGGCGAAAGTCTACGCCATTGACGTGGGCAAGGGCATCCTGCACTGGAAACTCCGCAACGACCCGCACGTGGTTGTCATGGAAGAGACCAACGCGCGCTATGTTGAATCTTTGCCGGAGAAAGTTGATCTCGTAACGATTGATGCTTCTTTTATTTCGTTGAAGATTTTGTTGCCTGTAGTGAAAAAATGGTTTGCCGTCTTTCCTCTTTCCTCTTTCATTGAGGAGGGAAAGAAGAAAGACGAAAGAAACCACATCGTTGCGCTCATTAAGCCCCAGTTCGAAGCCGGCAAAAAAGATGTCTCCCGCGGCGACGGCGTGATCCGCGACCCTGAAATTCACAGGCAGGTGCTCCTCGATGTGTTGACGTTTGCACAAAGCGAAGGTTTCAACATTCGGGGGCTGATCAAGAGCCCATTGTTGGGACCGAAGGGAAACGCCGAGTTTTTGGCGTGGATGGGTTTGACGGACAACAAGATACCACTAGAGCAACTCATAAAAGTAGTTGTATAATGGACTCACGATGGTTCTCGTAAACGTTCCCACCATTGACAAGCGCAAGCGCATTCCACAAGAAGCCATTGACCAGGTGGTTCAGCAGATCGTGGAAAAGTTCAAGCCGCAGAAGATCATATTATTCGGCTCGTACGCGCGCGGGAATCCACGCCCCGAAAGTGACGTGGATATGCTGGTCGTAATGGATACGCCGCTCAAAGAAGTGCTACAAGCCATTCAAATCTGCCAGCAGATCGAATATCGCTTTGGGTTGGATTTGATCGTTCACACGCCGAAATATCTGGCAGAACGAATCAAAATGGGCGATTGGTTCCTTCGTGATGTCATAAAAGAGGGCAAGGTTTTATATGAAGCCCGCAACGGCTGAATGGGTGAAAAAAGCCGAAGGCGATTTCCTCACAGCAGGACGCGAATCGCGTGCGCGGAAATCCCCAAATTATGATGCCGTCTGCTTCCATTCCCAGCAATGCGCTGAGAAGTATCTCAAAGCCGTGTTGCAGGAAAACGATAAATCTATCCCCAAGATTCATAATTTAGTCGAATTGATGTTGCTTTGCGAAGAGATTGAGGGCAGTTTTGAAATGCTGCGCGCCGACTTGGTAACTATGGAGCGTTATGCGGTACGCGGACGTTATCCCGGCGAGACAGCAGAAAAAGAAGATGCGCGATCTGCTTACGCCGCGGCTGGGACGGTGCGAAAGTTTGTCAGGCAAAAGTTGGGGTTGAAGTAAGTTCTTCGTAGGGGCACAGCGAGACGATCTCTCGTCAAGATTCTGAATGGTTTCGCTGTGCCCCTACCGTTCAAAGGGCAACGCCGAGTTTTTGGCGTGGATGGATGTTGACGTTAGCAAAGCGGCAATTAATTTCCTCCCTTATCGAAGGACAAACCAAAATAGACTTATTTTCTCTTTTTATTCAGTGTATCATTTAAAGCATTTTCTACTGTTTTCACTGCCTGCAATTCAGCAAGTTCTGCATCGGAAAATAAATCCCACATTTTTTCAACATGGTTACTGTCAATGGTTCTCAATTGTGGTGGCAAAACAACAGATTCCATGTCTTCTGGAAATGTAGAATCTACAACCGATCCCGAAGCCGTCGATTTAATTTGAAGTTGAGCATGTTTTGTTCGTAACGCAAGAAAAATCCATCCGGAACTCACGCCTCTTTTAGGAACAAGACGTCCGATGTGACCACTTGCAAGCCAATTATTTCGGTTTTTCGTTATTAAGACTGGCAAACCTAGAGTTTCCTCTGCACGTCCATCTGCTTGATAAGCAATCCATCCCGATTTAATCATGTACTCTTCAACCGTATTGAACGCCCAAGCAGGCATATATCGCAAATTTATTGGGGTGTCTTGCAAAAGTTGTGTGCCAGATACTAACGGCAATCCATATTCGCTACCAACATAAAGAGTCTTATATCTACCAGGAGGTTTTATAACATCTGCAACATCCCTAACCATCTTGCCCCCCATATCGAGCAACTCCTTTTTCACTTTTTTGACTAAGGGGTCATAATAGGCAGCATCTAATCTGCCAGACAGAGAACGTGAACGCACTGTCCAACCATCACAAGTACGTTGAATTCTCGAAAGTTTTGGCAGGTGATCTTCGTAATTAGTTATTGCCTTATCAATTGCGAGTCTCGCTTTTTCGCGCGACTCGATTGATTTTTTCATCAGGGTTGCTACATTTGTTATTATGTCTTCGGCAATAAATGGAACCTCCAAAGAGCTGACATGGTCTTTTGAAAGATGGTCTATAACTGAGCCTGTTTTGCCTTGTTTCAGAAGGTTTTGCCCTGTTGGACTCTTTAGAAATGCAAGGACATAATATCTTATTCGCTCATTCTCTATTTCAATACGAATCATGTCGTCGCCGACAATGAAGCGAGCCAAATACTCGTCAACAAAAATGGCGGGACCAAGATTTCTACCAGAACAACTCTGTAAAATCATGCCGCGCTTTAGGATATAACTCTCCATATCTTTATTTCTGGTCACTGAAAGCCAATCTGCTGGAGTTGGCAAGAATTCAAATACGTCGTAAGGTCGTAAGTAAGGGGCTTTCTCTTCTAGTGGCGCAGCATACGCACGCTTAAATCTATTGGGCTGCCAGATTTCAGCAAGCCCATCTTTGCCGCCCAATTTTCTGCATGTTAGACCATGAAGTTTAGCGATGTGAATTCGCTCTTTAGCCTGAATAGCAGGCGACAGATAATATTTTGAGTCTAACCGACCATATCTCAATAGAGAATTGGCACTTACAGTATCGATTTTCATGATTGTTTCTTGAGCCATTCTTTGAAGGCAACAACTACTTCTGCTAATTCATCATCAACCACTCGTTCCTTGTATTCAATTGATCTAACCTTTTCAGCACCAGTTTTAGGGTTTATCTCAATTACTGGTTCATAGCGTGTTGCCCATAGATCTTCGCCCGTTTTTGTCTGACGATAAATTAGGTTACCTCTTTTATCGTGGCCAATTTTTTCGGTGACAGCCATAAACACAGGGTAATCCAATTTGCGGGCTGTTGCCAACGTGCGCTCTTTGCTTGACAAGCGACGCATTAGAACCATTGAAGTTTGAGTGTCGTTCTTGGGTTGAAATAATTCTCGCGCCATATCGACAACTGCAACAACTTGAGTATTTTCTAGCATCCATTGTCGTACATAGCCTAGCGCAGGATTATTCAAAATACCGTTCGGAATAACCATTGCCATTCTTCCTGTGCCTTCGCGCAAGAATTGAATGCATCTTTCTATGAATAGAATTTCTGGTGGTTGAGATTTTTGCAAAACCTTGTCACCGTTTTTATCAACACGTAGTTTCCAAGAGCCATCTTCTTGCAAATCCCACATTGTAGCAAGTTCATATTGCGAAAGTATTTCTTTGTCATCAATCACAATGTTTGCCCCAAAAGGAGGGTTGGTAACTACAACATCGACGCTTCCTAATGGAACAACTTGCATTGCTTCTTGGTAATAAGTCTTGGGGTTTGCTAAGCTATTGGCTTGAAAGAGCCCCCCTTCTCCATCATTATTCATAACCATATTCATTTTCGCCGCTCTGACGAGAGAAGGATTCAAATCAAATCCAAATACCTTTTTTGAAAAATATTCGGCTTTCTTTTTATAAAGTTCTTGGAGTTCCAAATCTGTCGGGCGAATCGAATCACTCCATTGGGAGCGCTCTTGTTCTTCCAACAATTCCAACGCGTGGTTCATGGCAGTAATAAGAAATCCACCCGTTCCACATGCTGGATCAAGGATTAACTCGCTTGGCAAGGGATTCAACATATTTATTGCCATTCGGCAGGCATTTCTCGGCGTAAAAAATTCTCCTCTATCACCTCGCAAATTACTACCTACGATTTCTTCGTAAGCAATTCCCTTTACATCCACTGGAGAGTTTAGAAGTGAATATCTTTGCAGTTGTGACACTACGAAGCCAATTACATTTGGTTTTAATAGGATATGGCTATCTGTACCAGTGAAAATTGTGGGGTATTTTTTGAGCACCCTCGTCTCGAATATTTTTTCAATTCTTGTCTTTGCCGCTATGGCTGAACTTGAATTCCATAATTCTTCAGATGTAATAAAAAACTCCAACACGTTTGAGCGTTCGTCTTCGATTTTGCAGAAAATAAGTTTGAGCAATTCCCAAAAAGCCTCTGCTTTTTGCATACCCTCTGTACCTGCTATGTAATTATGACATCGGCGAAAAGCGAAGAGCAGGTTGTCCGCCGTCGCTGGCATCAAGTCGCGACGTTTTGGACGCTCCAACTCTGATTCTGATTGACCAAGAATAGGAATATCTACAATAGGGTCAAAGACTATACCTTTAGGCGTTTGTCGTTTTGCAAAGCAGTATCTTTCATCGCCATTTGTCCAAAGACCATATTTTGCATTAACACACGCAGCCATGTACGATTTTAGTTGATCCACACCATCAGCCTTAGCCTTTGGACTGTGCCCAGGTTTTTTAGTTTCAACGAGCAAAAAGGCATTTTCAGTACTTCACGAAAGCGAAAAACAAGCTTGATTTTGAATGACGTCAGTCGAGCCCCAAATGTTCTCGATTGCACGACTGATCAAAAGCGCCAAACGGCGCAAGGATAGCCAAAAACGCTTTGGCAATTGGAATGGGTTCTTGAGTGCAGAGGATAAATTTTGGCGCATAGAAATGTAAAGATTGAATAAGACAAAAGCCAGCCCGACCAATAGCAAACGGATCACCGGATTACGGGTTGAAGTCCGAGCGCGCACTTGGTTCATTTGTCTATAACTCGACTCGATCCCAAAACGTTGGCGATACAGTTCAAAGACCTGGGCAGGCAGGATCCCGACAGGCAATCCAGTTACTGCGTAGGCAAACCACTTGCTTTTATGCCGTCCATATCTTCCTTTCGAATAACGCTTCACAACGACAGCCTGAACTGTATATTGACCATGCTTCGGACTGTTGAACGTGTAACTTGTTTTGCGAGACTTGCCTTGAAACAAAGACCGCACTCCGCCCGATTTGCCGCGGACGGGAATCGGCGTGACGTAACTCAACTTGTGCTGGTTCAGAACCTTGAAAACTGGCTGGGAACAAAACCCTTTATCCAAAAACACCCGTCGAATGCTGATTTTGAGCGTTCTTAGGCGTTTGACCAGCCAGCGTACAATGTCTGCCAGCTCTTCACCATATTCGATGAAGTGCAGCGCAACCACATAACGCCGATCATCCCGCACAATCGAAACAGTGGCATATCCATGAAAATGGGTCGTTCCAGATTTTGGCAGAGAGCGCACAATTTCCTTCTTGTCTTCATATGGCTTCCCATGATATGGGATCAGCGTCAGGTCAATCGCAATGTTAAAGTCGCGCTTGCATTTCCAGAGACTCGGATGCAGTTGTTGGCGAAACATCCTGTTCAGCATCCGTTGCAACCCGATCCGATCTGGCAGGGCATCTACCAGCACCTCACGCAAGCGATTGCCAGAGGGAGCTTCTTGTAACTCCTGGCAAGCCGATTCAATGCTCAGACGATGGACGTTGGCATATGCCAATGCGTAAATAATGTCATCCGCTGTGATGTGCGTATTTTTCAAATCAAGTGGCAGGTTCTTGCGTACCACTTCTACAAAAGCATTTAGGACTTGCTCGGAACGAATTGTTCGGGTAATCTTGCTTGTAGGTTTGGACATGGTTATCGGTTTCCTTGGTCGGAACCAAGTTAACCATGTTCAAACCCTTTCGTGAACTACTGATTTTCCTGAATTGGTTCTTTTCCCGCTTGAAACACTACAATATCCACTCGCTTGCGGGAAGATCCAAGTTTTATAGAAAATTCTGGATAACAGTTCTTTGGGTCATATCGGTATTGTCTAACCAAAGCCTTCTCAAGGTTTTGACGGACATATTCTTCGGGAGTATCGTTGACGACTTTCCCAGTTAAATAGTCAGCAATTTTGCCCTCAGGCAACGTGCTTATAACAGTTTCAACTAAGGGTGCGTTGGTTGGTGGTACTGAAAATTGCGTAGCCATGGCTGCCACCTTTGTTTATTCGAGTTGTTTAAATTTGTGTATGAAAAACCCAGTATATAAGAATTTCCGAATCAGGGCAAGGTATGAGATCATTCTCTCAACAATCCTAAGAGTACTGTTCTCTGTGGCAAATTAATTTCGGTTATACTTCCGCACGCAAACATGACCGACCACATCCGCAATTTCTGCATCATCGCCCATGTAGACCATGGCAAATCCACGCTTGCCGACCGCCTGTTGCAACTCACAGGCACGATCTCGGAACGCGACATGTCCGAGCAGATGCTCGACACGATGGACCTCGAACGCGAAAAAGGCGTCACGATCAAAGCCTCCGCGGTGCGCATGTATTACACCGCGAAAGACAATCAAAAATACGAGATCAATCTGATTGACACCCCCGGTCACGTGGACTTCGGTTACGAAGTCAGCCGCGCGCTCAAGGCGTGTGAAGGCGCGGTGCTCGTGGTGGATGCCACACAGGGCATCGAAGCGCAGACGCTGGCGAATCTCTATCAAGCGCTGGATGCCGACCTCACGATCATCCCCGTCATCAACAAAATTGACCTGCCTTCGGCGCGTCCCGACGAAGTGGCTGAAGATGTGGGCAGCCTGCTTGGCGTCCCGCCTGAATCGGTTCTGCGCGTCTCGGCAAAAGAGGGCATCAACGTGGATCAGATCCTCGAGGCGATCGTCACACGCGTCCCGCCGCCGAAAGATTTGGATGACGCCCCGTTGCGCGCGCTCGTCTTCGATTCGCATTACGACTCATACAAGGGTGTGATCGCGTATGTGCGCGTGGTCGAAGGCTCGTTCAAATCCAACGATGTGCTGCGGATGTTTTCGACGCGCGAAGATATGAGGCCCGTTGAAATTGGGATTTTCGCGCCGGGCATGAAACCCGTGGACGCGTTGGGGTCGGGCGAAGTGGGCTACATCGCAACGGGATTCAAGACGGTGCATGAGTGCCGCGTGGGCGATACGATCACGCGCGCCTCCCAGCCTGCTTCAGACCCTTTGCCCGGGTACCAAACCCCGAAGCCGATGGTCTTCGCTGGGATTTACCCTGTGGAGGCAGACGATTATCCTGAGTTGCGCGACTCGCTCGAAAAACTGCAACTCAACGACGCGTCGTTGACGTATCAACCTGAAACCTCGCAGGCGTTAGGCTTTGGATTCCGCGCGGGCTTTCTCGGTCTCTTTCACATGGAGATCATTCAGGAGCGCATCGAACGTGAATACAACCTCGATGTGTTGTTCACCGCGCCATCGGTGGAATATCAGGTGTTGATGATCGACAATGAAATCATCCCGGTCGATTCGCCTGCTGAACTGCCTGATGAATCGAAGATCGTCGAAGTCCGTGAACCGTGGATGACCATCGAGATCATCACACCGACGGATTACTACGGCGCGATCATGGAGATCGTCACCAAACGCCGCGGCATCTTCAAACAACAGGAGTATCCCGCGCCGCACCGCGTACAACTCGATTTTGAAATTCCGCTCTCGGAAATCATCGTTGATTTCTTCGACGACTTGAAATCGCGCACCAAGGGCTACGCCTCGCTCGATTATCAATTCCTCGAATACCGCCCCGATGAATTGCAGAAATTGGAGATCCTCGTCAACGGCGAACCGGTGGACGCGCTGGCGACCATCGTCCACAAAAAGGACGCGTATCACAAAGGTCAGCGGCTCATCACCAAATTGAAAGAGTTGATTCCGCGTCAGTTGTTCGACGTCGCAGTGCAGGCTTCCGCCGGCGGGCGGATCATCTCACGCGCGAACGTCAAGGCGACGCGCAAAGACGTGCTCGCCAAATGCTACGGCGGCGACATCACGCGTAAAAAGAAATTGCTCGAAAAACAAAAGAAGGGCAAGAAACGGTTGAAGATGGTCGGCAACGTGGAAATCCCGCAGGACGCGTTCATGGCGGTGTTGAAATTGAATGAGGAATGATTATTTGTAGGGGCGAGGTCCTCTCGCCCTAATTGTTTGATTCAACTATTGGGTGGGGAGACCCCGCCCCTACGAGGAATGATTCATGAAAGACGCAAAAAAATGGCTGCCCGGCGCAATCGTCAGCGTCCTGTTGATCGCCGCGATCCTCTATTTCGTTGACGTCGGTAAAATGGTGGACGCGATCCGCAATGCGAATTACGTGTACCTCGGAATCGCATTGGTGATCGGTTTTGGCTGGATCGCCGTACGCGCAATCGTGTGGAGAACTCTCCTCCGCGACCGCGCCTCCTACAGCGACGTGTTCTGGACGGTCGGCGAAGGGTATTTGCTCAACAATTTCCTCCCGTTTCGTCTCGGCGAGATCGGGCGCGCGTTTTTACTCAGCCGAAAATCCTCGCTGACCTTCATGGAAATTCTGCCAACCATCGTGATCGAACGCACCATGGACTTGATCTACACCGCCATTATTTTCGTTTCCGTGATTCCGTTCGTCGTCGGCGCGGAGGGCAGCGAGCGCGGCGGCATCGTTGTCGGGTCGGTGGTGGTCGCGGGATTTATCCTGCTGTACATTCTGGCGCGCAACAACAAATGGGCGCTCGATATTTTTCACAAACTCACTGCGCGCATACCGCGTTTGCAAAAACTCGGCGGGAGTTTCCTCGAATCGTTCTTCTCCGGTTTGAGCGTGCTCACCGACGGCTGGCTCTTCGTCAAATTCTTGTTTTGGATGACCGTGAACTGGGCGATCGCCGTTGTCGCCTATTACTTCATCATCCGCGCGTTCTTCCCGCAGGCGAATGCGATCTGGGCGATGTTCGGGCTGGGCATGGCGGCGTTCGGCGGAGCCATCCCCTCCGCGCCCGGTGCATTGGGAACCTTCGAAGGCGCGATCGTTTTCGCCCTCACCCGCTTCGTCCCGGATGAATCGACTGCGCTCGCCGCGGCATTAGCCATGCGTTTGTATAATTACATCAACAGCATCGTGGTCGGCGCGATTGGTCTTTCGCGCGAAGGGCAGACCCTTTCAGGCGTCTACCAGCAATTGATGAATCTAAGGAACAAACAAACGGATCAGGCTGCATAATCGATGTTCCCTCTGTACGACACCGCGCGTTCACACAAATTTCCGCTCATCAACCTGTTGTTGATCGGCGTGAACGCCTACGCCTTTTATCTTGAGTTCAAAATGTCCCCTGCCGAACTCGAGAGTTTCATCTTCGCGAACGGACTGATCCCCGTGCAATTCCTCGCGGACATGAACGGCGAATGGATGACGATCCTGTCGTCCATGTTTCTGCATGGCGGCTGGTTCCATATCCTCAGTAATATGTGGGTGCTGTTCATCTTCGGCGATAACATCGAATCGCGCATGGGCGGGTTTCGCTATCTCCTTTTTTACCTGCTAAGCGGAGTCGCGGCGGCGTTTCTACAAACGTTTGCAGACCCATCGAGTCAAGTTCCGATGATCGGCGCCAGCGGTGCGGTGGCTGGTGTGCTTGGCGCATATTTGATTCTGTTTCCGCGTTCGCGCATTGCAAGTCTCGTCCCCATCTTTTTCGTTTTCACCCTCGTTGAAATTCCCGCGTTCATCTTCCTCGTCTTCTGGTTCATTTCACAGTTGTATTCCGGACTGTTCGCACTGCAAGGAAGCGCCGGCGGGATTGCGTGGTGGGCGCACATCGGTGGATTTGTGTTCGGCATTTTGATCGCGTCGCTCTTCAGGCAAAGGCGGACGAGCTACCATTACTCATAAGGATATAACGTGAGCCGACATTATCTCATCACAGGCGGAGCGGGATTCATCGGATCGAATTACACCTTTCGGCTGATTCAACGCGGGGAGCGCGTCTCCATCTTCGACAACCTCTCGCGCGCCGGCGCGCCGCGCAACGTCGCATGGCTGAAGGACAAATTCGGCGAGAACGGATTCAGCCTCATCGTCGGAGATTTGCGAAGCGCAGACCTGTTGGCAGAATCCGCCAAAGACGCGGATGTCATCGTGCATCTTGCAGGGCAAGTCGCGGTGACCACCTCCGTGACGAATCCGCGCGAGGACTTCGAAGCCAACGCACTGGGAACGTTCAACGCGCTCGAAGCCGCGCGCCTCTCGAAGCGCGACCCGATCTTCCTCTATGCCTCCACCAACAAGGTCTACGGCGGCATGGAGGATGTGAGGCTGGTCGAAGAATCGACCCGCTGGCTGTACAAAGATTTGGAGCACGGTTGTTCCGAATCCCAGCCGCTCGATTTTCATTCGCCGTACGGGGTGAGCAAAGGTTCGGGCGACCAATACGTGCGCGATTACGCCCGCATTTTTGGATTGCGGTCTGTCGTCTTCCGTCAATCCTGCATTTACGGTCCGCGCCAGTTCGGCATCGAGGATCAGGGCTGGCTCGCATGGATGATGATCGCGGCAGTCACCGGCAGGAAAATCACAATTTACGGCGACGGCAAACAAGTGCGCGATGTGCTGCACGTCAACGACCTGCTCGACGCGTACGATGCCGCCATCGAAAAAATTGATACTGCCAAAGGACAAATTTACAACGTCGGCGGCGGCAAACGCAACGTGATGGCGGTCTGGGCGGAGTTCGGTCCGATCCTCGAACGATTGCTCGGCAAACCAATCGAGGTGGCGCGCGAGGGCTGGCGTCCCGGCGACCAGCGCGTCTTTTACGCCGATATCCGCAAGGCACAGCGCGAACTGGGCTGGTCGCCGAAGATCGACCTCGAAGAGGGTTTGGACCTGATGTTCGAGTGGGTTCAGGCAAACAAAGATTTGTTCTGACGAATGAAGTTATAATCCCGCCGCGAGTTAATATTGTGAACATCCTGTCTCAATTCACCGCGCGGCGCTATTCGACCCGGGGACTGTGGTCTTTATTCCTCATCTGCGCCTTTCCGCTTCACGTGTGGACCATCATCCTGTACCTGCGCGATGTTTCGTGGCTTTCCGAGCGCACGAATCTCTGGGACGCGATCGGCGTCGGCGCGTATGGACTGCTCTACGCCTTCGTGGAAAGTCTGCTGGCTTTTATAGGGGTCGCCTTGCTCGGGTTATTCCTCACCCCAAAGGGGTGGACAGTTGAAAAAAGAATCTCCTTCCTCAGCCTGCTTGTGTTGATACTCTCAATTTGGGGAATGATCGCACAGCTGCTTTTCCTGTGGAAGGTTTTCCCTCCCGCTTGGATCGTAGAACTGTTGATTCGCTGGGGTCGCCCGTTGCTCGGCTTGTATTTGATCAGCCTGTCATTCGTTGTTCCATCGGTTGTCTTGCCGGTCTACCTGTTCCTGCGATCCGACCGCACGACGCGCGCCATTCAGGAATTCAGCGAGCGCTTGTCCCCCCTGATGACGGCCTATCTCTTTCTCGATCTGGCTGGCTTGATCGTTGTCATCATTCGCAATGCGGCAATGTGAGTCATGAAGAAACAATTCAGCCGACGCGACTTCCTCAAACTGGCTGGCGCACTCCCCGCCGGGCTGGCGGCTTCGCGTCTGTCGCGGGCATTTCAAGCAGGCGGGCAAAATGTGGTCATCGTCGTCTTCGACGCGTTTTCCGCGTACAACATCTCTTTGCACGGGTATGCGCGCGCGACCACGCCCAACATCGCGCGGCTGGCGCAGAAGGCGATCGTCTATCACAACCACTACGCGGGCGGGAATTTCACCACCCCCGGCACCGCCTCGCTTCTGACGGGCGTCCTGCCGTGGACCCACCGCGCCTTCCAGCCCAAAGGAAAAGTGACCGATCGATTCGTCTCGCAAAATATTTTCAGCGCGTTCCCGAATCACTATCGGATCGCCTACACCCACAACGGTTGGGCGAACATCCTCTTGAACCAATTTCGGGGTCACATCAACGAATTGATCCAGAGGGAGAAACTCTTGTTAAGCGGTTTTGATTCGATCGTTCCATCCTTGTTCCGGGAAGACGAGGATATCGCCTCCGTCAGCTGGGTGCGCGCCATGAAGGTGCGCGAGGAAGGGTACGCCTACTCGTTGTTTTTATCGCACCTCATCGAGGATATGCAGGATCGGCAGATCGAGAATCTGAAACCGATCTATCCGCGCGGGCTTCCCACCTCGGGCGCCGATAACGGATTCCTGCTGGAAACAGCCGTCGATCACGTGATGAACCGCCTGTCACAGATCCCCCAGCCGTTCATGGGATACTTCCACTTTCTCCCACCACACGATCCGTATAACACGCACCGCGATTTTGCGGATGCGTTTCGCGATGACGGCTTCACGCCCATCGAAAAGCCGGTGGATATCTTCGCCAAACGCGTCTTCAAGAACCTGCCAGCGAAACGAAGGGAGTACGATGAATTCATCCTGTATTGCGATCGGGAATTCCAACGGCTTTATGATTTTCTCGAATCCTCCGGCTTGTTGGAAAACACGTGGTTGATCCTGACCTCGGATCACGGCGAACTGAACGAACGCGGCATCAGCGGTCACAGCACCGACGCGCTGTATGAACCGGTTGTCCGCATCCCATTGATGATCTTCGAACCGGGACGCACAACGGGTGTGGATGTTCATGAACACACCAGCGCGATCGACGTCTTGCCGACCCTCGCGCACCTGACCGGGCAAAACATCCCACAGTGGGTCGAGGGGACCATCCTGCCTCCGTTCCGCGCGGATCACCGGACGCGCGATATTTACGTCCTGCGGGCGAACAACAACGCGCAATACGCCCCGCTCACAGTCGCATCGACAACGCTCGTCCGCGAAAACTATAAACTCCATTATTATTTTGGCTATCCCATCGTGCCGCAGGAGGGACTGATCAAACTGTTCGATGTCGCGGCAGACCCCGAAGAAATGAACGACTTGAGCGCGTTCAGGAAAGGGATTGCCGACGACCTGCTCCGCGAACTCAAAGAAAAACTTGCGCAGGTGGACGAACCGTACCTGTAATTTCCATCATGAAGCGATACATCAACCGGCGCGAATTTCTCAAACTGGCTGGCGCAGTGCCGCTGGGCTATGCAGCCTCACGGATGGCAAAACCGCTCGCCAATGCCTTGCAGGTGAACAAACAAAATGTGATCGTCATCGTCTTCGATGCGCTCTCTGCGTACGACACCTCCATGAATGGATACGAACGCGATACGACCCCGAACCTCACACGTCTTTCCTCACGCGCCATTCGATATCACAGTCACTTTGCTGGCGGGAATTACACCACACCCGGCACCGCCTCACTCCTGACGGGCGTCCTGCCGTGGACCCACCGGGCGATCAACCTCAACGGGAAAGTGATCGAGCCGTTCACCGCCCAGAACATCTTCAGCGCGTTCCCGAATCACCATCGCATCGCCTATACCCACAATGGATTTGCGAACTCGCTCCTCAAACAGTTTGCAGGAAACATTGAAGAATTGATTCCGAGGGAATCGCTGTTCCTCGAATCCTACGACGCGCTCGTTTCATCGTTGTTCAAGAACGATGAAGACATTGCCTCGATCAGCTGGATTCGCAGCATGAAGGTCAACGACGAGGGGTTTGCCTATTCATTATTTCTCTCGCACCTTTATGAAACCCTGCAGGCGAAAAGGATAGAGGATCTCAAACCGCGCTTCCCGCGCGGCATCCCTGCCACCAGTCAGGTCAACCCGTATGTGCTCGAAACAGCCATCGACGCGGTCAAGAACCGTCTCGCGGATATCCCTCAGCCTTTCCTCGGTTACTTCCACTTCATGCCGCCGCATCATCCTTATCGGACGACGGTCGAGTTCTTCGATGCGTTCAAAGGGGATGGCTATCCCTTTGTGGAAAAGCCGCCGGAGATCCTTGCGCGAAAGATCATTTCACAACCGTCCCTCGAAAGGATGCGCACGGAGTATGACGAATTCATCTTGTATTGTGACCGGGAATTTGCGAGGCTCTATGATTCGCTCGAATCCTCGGGCGCGCTCGCGGATACGTGGCTGGTCCTCACATCCGATCACGGTGAGATGTTCGAGCGCGGCATCTTCGGTCACGGTTCGAAGGTCTTGTATGAACCGGTGATCCGAATCCCGCTTTTGATCTTCGAACCCGGTCGAACCGAAGGCTTGGATGTGTACGAACCCACCAGCGCGGTGGATGTGTTGCCGACATTGGCGCACATGACCGGACAAGATTCTCCCGCATGGAGCGAAGGACGCGTCCTCCCTCCATTTGTGCCTGATTCGCCCACCCGCGGCGTTTTCTCGGTGCAAGCCATTGACAGCGACCCGAACGCGCCGCTCACGCAGGGATCGATCTCACTTGTGATGGAAAATTACAAACTTCATTACTACTTTGGCTACGATGAAAACAATCGGGAGGATATCGTTAAACTCTTTGATATTGATTCCGACCCCGAGGAATTGACGGACCTGAGTCAAACGAAAAAGGGAATCGCGGACGAACTGCTCGATGAAGTAAAGACGAAACTGGCGGAAGTGAACGAACCATATTCGTAGAGTTTCAATCCCGCCTATAGACCACTGTCAACACCAGCGCACCCGCCAAGCCAACGAACATATCCACGATTGTGTCTTCCAGTCCGCGCACCATGGTTGTGCCAAAGAGAAAATCGAATGCGTTCTCGTAAAATTCCCAAAGGATGATCGTCGTGCCGGTACAGGTGAAGGCAAACAAAATTTGGACGAGAGCAGGTATATCCCCGAGAAATTTCTGCGAATTTTTGATGGCGGAACGAAAAAAATACGTGATCGCCACGCCGCCAATGAAATGCGTGGGGATATCCAGCGGCGGGAATTGGTCGAAGAGTCCCAGCGCGAGACCGATGAGATAAAAGCCGACCACCGCCAGCGGCGCCCACGCAGACTCGCGCAGGGTCGTTATGATCCAATCGAAGGTTTTTGTTCTTGAATTCATTCTTGCAGAGGAAATTGTACCAAATGAAAAAACCGCCGAATGTTCGGCGGTTTCGTTCAGGTATCACTTTGATCACATCATACGAGAAACAACACTGTTCCAGAACCAGCGGAGGAGCAATGCGAGCATCATGGGTCCGAGAAAGCCGAGGAAGCCGCCGACAAAGCCGGTGATAATCGTCCCGACGGCGGGAACGGTAGCAAGGGCATTGTACACAGCGGCGAGCAAGAGATAGCGCACACCCGTATTCGTTAGGTCCTCGGTATCTCCGTAAAACCATCCCACGAGTATGCCGACGAGCATCAGCGCCCATGTTAGGAATTGGTTCTCGAACGAGAACGCTCCTGCCAGCGCGGCGACGAGACCGCCGAGCACATACACCCATCGCCAGGTGGTTCTCGAATCCATGCCTGCGCTTGCTTGCGGCATAGCGGCAGGTTTTGCCTGAGCTTTCGATTGTGATTTTTTGGTCGCCATTTTCATTCTCCTTTTTGATAACGGCACTTGCCATACTTTACAACACATACGGATTGGAAAGTTGCTTGAATCCGAGCCGCCCGAACCCCGCATGACAGTTTACCCGTGAGGGTATAATCTCTCCGCCTCATGAAAATCCTCACCGTTCTCACCTATTACCGCCCGCATACATCGGGCCTCACTATTTACGCCGAGCGACTCGCGCGCGCCTTTGCCCGGCGCGGGCATCAAGTGACGGTTCTCACCACACAATTCGACCCGTCATTGCCGCGCGAAGAAACGCTGGATGGCGTCAGGATCATCCGCTTGCCGGTGGCGGCGCGCATCAGCAAGGGAGTCCTGGCACCGACGTTCGGCATCGTCTCGACCACACTCGTCGCCCAACACGATATCGTCCAGTTGCACCTGCCCCAGTTCGATGCGCCCGGCGTTGCGTTCCGTGGTCGTCTCTTCGGCAAGCCCGCCGTGCTGACGTATCACTGCGACCTGCTGTTACCGCCCGGGCTGTTCAATCGATTCGTCAACGCGGTGGTCGATTTTCAAAACAACATGGCGGGATTGTTAGCAAATCACATCGTGACATACACACAGGATTACGCCGACAACTCGCCCTATCTCTCACGCTACGCTTCAAAACTGACCCCCATCCTGCCTCCCGTTGAGTTGCCGACTCCACTCCCCGGCGCGGTAGAGGCGTTCGCCGCCGAGCACCGCGTTAATGAGCGTCAGCCGGTCATCGGTATGGCGGCGCGCTTCGCTGCAGAAAAAGGTGTCGAAGTCCTGCTCGACGCGTTACCGACCATACTGAAGCAATATCCGAAAGCGCAGGTGTTGTTCGCAGGGACGTATCAGAACGTGATGGGCGAGCAAGCCTATTCGGACCGTCTCATGCCGCGCATCCGTGAATATGAAATTGCAGGGCATTGGACGTTTTTGGGGAACCTCGACCCCGTTGAAATGGCGGCGTTCTACCCCAACCTCGATGTGTTGACCGTGCCGTCGTTGAACTCCACGGAGGCGTTCGGCCTTGTACAGATCGAAGCGATGATGAACGGTGTGCCGTGTGTCCCGTCCGCGTTGCCGGGGGTGAGGCAACCGGTGACCATGCACGGCATGGGGCGCGTCGCCAAAATCGGCGATGCGGCTGATTTGGCTGAATCAATCCTCACCGTCCTGAATGAACCGCAGAGGTTCAAAGGCGATGTCGAATCCATCAAGAGAGCCTATGCTCCCGATTCCATCGCTCAAGAATATGAAAAATTATTTGCAAAGCTTATGGGATAATGCCGAACCCCTGTTCGCGGAAATGACTGTCGAAGGTGAAGACTTTCTCGACACTGGAACAATCTACGAAGCTCAGGGTGCGGCGGTTCTCTGAAAGAAATTGCCCCATGGCGCGTTGGTGTTCTTCCATGCTGATCCACACAGTAATCAATGCAGGTAGAATCTTATCCTGAAAATCCCGAATTGCATTCATTCCCATTCTTCGTTGGATCAACGCATAGGACTCGACCAGAATGTAATTCGTTGTGATTAGTTGTTCGCCGTGCTCGGCAAGAGAGGCGAGCATTTCGGACGCGATCACATTGTTGTTATCATCTTCGGAAAGGACTGCTAGAAAGACAGACGTGTCAACGAAAACGCTCATGAAGCAAATGCATCTTCGAGATATTTGTCGTGATTGGTTGAGAGATCCTTGGCGCGTTCAATATCGCGGTATCTTCCTGCGACAGAGCGAATGGCATTCGCTCGTTTTCGACGTTCTTGCGCCGATAACTGTGTGGAAGAAGCCACATAGTAGGCGACACTTTCGCGTACCAGTTTTGCAACGGGAGTCTTGCGAGCTTTTGACATTTCTTTCAGCGCTTTAACTTGTTCCTCGGTTAGTTGAACCATCATTCGTACCATAGCAACCTGGGAGTGCCTAACATCGAAGACAGAATACAATACGAGGTATGAAATGTCCAAGATGCCAAACGAGCACGAAACAGTATAAAGCGGGCTTCAATTCATCCGGGAGCCAACGCTATCGGTGTGGTGAGT
>JBFMDB010000014.1:0-122346 GCA_040753755.1 Chloroflexota bacterium | reverse complement strand
CGGGTAGTTTGATCGAACGCTTGTTGCCAAAACATATTCATGCTGTCACTGCTCGTGGTTTTGAACTCAAGGTCGCTCTCTTTGTCTTAGCTGCTTCCTTCAACTCCTTCTAGGTAGCAACTTGGGTGAATTATGAAAATTCTGAATTCAAAATTCATCCTTCATAATTTGCCAATACGTTTCTTTACCTTTGTTACGATCGTAACGAGAATGGCGATGATTTCATCGGTTTCCTTCCGCAACGATTCGAGT
This sequence comes from Chloroflexota bacterium, assembly GCA_040753755.1. Lineage (GTDB taxonomy): Bacteria > Chloroflexota > Anaerolineae > Anaerolineales > Villigracilaceae > Defluviilinea. The sequence goes on along the minus strand of JBFMDB010000014.1, from coordinate 122,094 downwards.
CTTTGGGCGGGCACGATTTCCGCTCTCACAAGTAGTTCCAGCCAAAAAGCAGTTTCATCGGCTTCCTGCAAAACACTTTCCAACTTATTGACAAAGTCGGGATCTGATTTTGCCCGCTGGCTTTCACGAAATTGCGCTCCAACCGACGTGCCTGAGCGCAGGACTTGCTTGCCGAGGACTTGAGCCTCCGTGCTTTTTGGCAGATTCTTGTACAGTTTCACAATCCGCAGCGCAAACTCCGCAGTTCTCTCACGCAGGTCGTTTTTCTTGTCGCCCATTGTCATTTCCTTTCAGAATTCATAATTCAGTTTTCTGAATTTCTCTTTCGAGTTCTTCATCAATCCTCGTTTGAATGTCGTAAATCCTGCGATACATTCCATCCATTTGAACGAGTAATTCCTCATGCGTGCCCATCTGAATGACTTCGCCCTTATCCAGCACGAGGATCAGGTCGGCGATCATCACGGACTGGATGCGGTGCGCAATGATGAAGGTCGTCCGGTTTTCCATCAACTCGTTCAGCGCGCCGCGGATCTCCGCTTCGGTTTCCGTATCCACGCTGGAGGTTGAGTCGTCTAATATCAAAATGCGCGGATTCTTGAGCAGCGTGCGCGCGATCGTGACGCGCTGCTTTTGTCCGCCGGAGAGCGTGACGCCTTTTTCTCCGACGATGGTCTTGTACCCGTCAGGGAACGACATGATCACATCGTGTATGGCGGCGGCTTTGGCGGCGCGTTCCACTTCTTCCTGCGACACATCGCGACCGACGCCGTACGTGATGTTCTCGCGAATCGAACGGCTGAACAGGAACGGCTCCTGCTCCACGATGCCGATCTGCTTTCTCAGAAAAGCGCGCGAGTAATCTTTCAACTCCACGCCATCGAGCAGTATTCTTCCACTCGTATATTCGTGGAAGCGCGGCAGGAGGTTCACCAACGACGTCTTGCCCGACCCCGTCGACCCGAGCAACGCAACCGCCTGCCCCGGCTTCACGTGGAAGGAAATATTTTTCAACGCGTTCGACTTTCCGTCCGAGTACATGAACGAAACATTCTCGAAAAGGATATCGCCTCGTACGGGGTTGGTCGGTTGGATTGTGCCATCGTGCAACGGTTCACGCGCCTGCTTGACCACGTCCATGAGCCTGCCGTAGGATACCAATCCCGTTGACGCTGATACGATGATTCGACCAAGATTTCGAATGGGCCAGATCAGCCACACCACCAGACCCACATACGCGATATACATACCGACGGTGATTTCTCCGCGGATCGCCATGTTGGCGGCGTAGATGAAACCGAACAACATTTGAAAGCCCAGCACGATGTCCGAGAGGGGCCAGAACATCGAGTGCATGAACAACAGGATCTTCCCTTTTAGGAACTTACCCCAGTTGTCCCTCTCGAACTTGGATTTTTCGTAATCCTGCCGCGCAAAGGCTTTCACCACGCGCACGCCGGTCAGGTTTTCTTGCAAGGTAGTGGAGAGCACCGCCTCCTGTGCTTGATACTCTTCGTAGGCTTTGGTCACTTTTTTGAAGAACCACAGCGATACGAGGAGGATGAATGGAATTACGATCACAGACATCAGTCCGAGCCTGACGTTGAGATTTAGAATCGCGGCGAAGTTGATGACGAACAGCAGGATGATGCGTCCCATGCCGATGCCCTGTTCGCTGAAGAAGCGGCGCAGCGCGTCCACATCGGAAGTGACGCGTTCGATCAGGTCGCCGGTCGGTGTGGTGGCGTGATACGAAAAGCTCAACCGCTGGATGTGGTCGAAGAGGAAATCCCTGAGGCGGCGTGTAATGCCTTCCGCTGTGTAGGCGGCTAAACGTCCGGAAAGAAACGAGAATCCGCCCTCCACGAGCGCCAGCAGGATGAATCCGAGTCCGATCCAAAGGGCGGACCGTGCCAAGCTGTTCCCGATAAAATTGCCCTGTGCCAGCACATCGTCGGTGAAATAGCGGAGGAGGACATACACATACATCTTTGCAGTCGCCGATACGGCGATCGCGGCGATCGCGCCGAGGTACGGCACGCGGTAATCCACCATCATCCGCCAGAGTCCCCTCAGGCGGTTTGCATGGATGGCATCGCGGAAGTCGAATGTGATTGCGGGTTCGATGGTGGTCATTGCATTCTCCAAACTTAAACAAAAAGGCTGTGACGAGTACGCCACAGCCAAAAACGACAGGGAAGAAAGACCTAACGGTCAACAGGCGCACTACGAGAAGGTATGAATCCAGCGTCTACTGGAACAAACAGGGTCGTGCTGATGAACATGGACATTCTCGTGCGCTCCTTTCTTTGATGTTTGTAAGCGAGATATTATCTCGCGCTACAGTTTCGTAGTGTACACCCCACAATCGAAAAGTGTCAAGGCTTATAATCATCGAACACAGACAGGTCCACACGTAGACAGGTAAACATGAAATGATTCGCACTTGGAAAATTTCTGCACGACCACACGAGATTCGCGTCGAGAACGAATCCTCCCTCGATGCGGTCACGCGCCAATTGCCCGAGGGCTGGTATTCGACTTTCCGCACGTACAATGCTTGCACGCGGGTCATCGGACTTACCGCGCATTTGAAGCGACTCCCCCATGCGGACGCTTCAACCCTCCGCACCAGCCTGGTTCGCCTCCTCGACGATTACCGCCCCAGCGAAGCCCGCGTCCGCGTGATGGAAACACGCGCGCGAGAGTTTTACATCTCCATCGAGCCTCTCAGGTTATTGCCGCGCGAAATCTACGAGAACGGCGTTAGAGTCGTAACCACGTCTCTTCAGCGAAACGATCCGCGAATCAAGTCAACGGCGTTTATCTCCTCAAGCGATGAAGAACGCAAGCATATCGCTAAAGAAGGGATATTCGAGGCGCTGCTGGTGAAGAATGGACGGATTTTGGAGGGGATGACGAGCAATTTCTTTTATGTGGGACAAATTGACAGTTTGTCCTACCTCGGTACAGCCCGACGCGATATTCTCCTCGGTGTGACGCGGACGATGGTCATTCGCGCGGCGCGGGGCGGGGGAGTGGAGGTGAGATACCGCGCGTTAGGGCTGAATCAACTGTCCCTTGTGAAAGAAGCGTTCATCACGTCAAGTTCGCGCGGTATTGTGCCGGTCATCCAAATTAACGATAAGAAAGTGGGGCAGGGGAGGGTGGGCTCGATGACCATAAAGTTGATGCGCTTTTACGATGAATATGTAATGAAGCACGCGGAGTTGATCGAAATCGCCGCATGATAAAATTTTATCATTCGGAGAAACCATGAAACGATTCGCACAATTCCTGTTCCCTTTGTTGCTATCAGCCGCGCTTCTTCAATCGTGTTTTCGCCCCCGAGTGGAGGACGATCAATTGCTGGAAGCTTCGAGCACCATTCAGGCGGACCATGGTTTCGACGCCCTTGACGCCTGCGTGAGCGGAGTATGGAAGATGGATGTATTCGCTATCGAAAGCAAATATCAAGACCTGAATATTTCGCCGTCCATGACCGTGATCGCGCCCAGCGAGCTGACCATCGAGTTCCGGGACGATAACACCTTCGGGTTATTCGGTCCGGTCACCATGCGCATGGATATTTCCGACGGCGATTATTTCGTGTTGACCGGCACACACTCCGCTTCGGGCGGTTATCAGGCGGACGGGAGAACAATGACGTTCGTCGGCACGGTCAACGAAATTCAATACGGCACGATGGTGGCATACATCGACGGCGAAGTCGAGGAGGGTTTGTTCACCAGCGAAGATGCGCCGCCCATTGCCCCGCCCGTGAGCGATTTTCCGGTCAGTGCAGATTACCAATGCACAGAATCTGAATTAATCCTGCAATATTCGATCCTCGGAAGTTCCGTCACTGAGATGTGGTTTAGAGCAGAGGAAACACCGTAGGAGAATCGGTCGCTGGACAGGTAGTAACGCCAACCATGTTTTGCTGGGTTGGCGCTTTTTCATGCATCAGGTTTATTGTTCGGTAAGGTTGTGAATCCACCGGCGCGAGAGATAGCGGCGCATACCCAAAATCCACTTCGCGGCTTCCTCGCTCATCGCGCAGAGATAAACAACATAGACGGGGAGGTGAAACACGTTCGCGCCGAGGTACGCCATCGGCACGCCAACCAGCCAGATGATGAAGCCGTCGAGGAAAAGCGAGTAGCGCGTGTCGCCGCCGGCGCGCAATACGCCGACCACGATGGTCATGTTGTTGACGCGCACCCATAAAAAGAACGTGATGATGTTGATCACGCGGCTAGCGTTCGCGATCACTTCCGGTGAAACGTTGTACAGCGAAAGGACGGGGTTTTTGACAAGCTGCAGGAGTAATCCCATCAAGATACCGCCCATGATGCCCAAACCCAGCGAGCGACCCGCATAGATAAATGCCTCGTCCTCTTTGCCTGCGCCGATGCGATTGCCAACAAGCACGGAGGTAGCGTTCGAGATGCCGATGAACACCACGAATGCCATCTGTTCGATGGTGTTCACGATGCTCATCGCGGCGAAGGATTCGGTTCCCATGCGCCCGTAGATAACGTTGTACGTGGTGATGCCCAACGCCCAGAACAATTCGTTGAGGATGACCGGAAGCATCGGTTTTATCACCCGGGCTATGAACGACGCGCCGAAATCGGTGAGTTCGCGCAGGGATGCGGCTGCGGGCGATCTCTTTGCATAGGTGACGATGAGCAGTACGACGCATTCCAATCCGCGCGAGATGACCGCCGCGACCGCCGCTCCTTGAATGCCGATCTCGGGCAAGCCAAATTTGCCAAAGATCAACGAGTAGGAAAGGAACGTGCTCACTGACAATGCGCCGACGCTGATCGTGGTCGGCGTTTTCACATCGCCGGTGGAGCGCATGACGAACGCGTAACTGAACGTGACCGCCATGAACAGGAAGGTCCACGAGTAGGTGCGGATGTAGTCCGCGCCGAGGCGGATCACTTCATTATCGGTGGTGTAAATGCCGAGAATTTCAGCAGGGAGGAACTGGGATAACGCAAAGAAAACCAAACTGGCTGAGACGGCGATCATCAAACATAAACCGAGCACGCGGCGCAGGTTTGGTATATCGCCGCGGCCCCAGAACTGGGCAGTAAACATCGCCGCGCCGCTGATAATTCCAAAGTGGACGAGTTGAAGGAGGAACGCGATCTGCCCGGCGAAACCGACCGCGGCGACGGACGTTTCGCCTTTTTGCCCGACCATCATGACCCCAACCATGTTCAATCCGGCAAAGGTGAACTGCTGGACGATGATCGGGATGGCGATCTTGCGGATGTTGGGAAAGTATTCCGGGTCCCTGTAATACTCGGTGATGCGGGCGATGATGTGCAAATCTCCTCCGATGAAGGCGTGATTATAAGCGAGGAATGTCAATGCCGCTTCCAAAAGCGAGATCGCGGACTCAACCAAAGTAGGTTGAGTAAATCACCGTGTTCGCGTATACTCAAAATCTAAAAACTTCGATCAAAAGGAGAAACAAACATGTTCAAAGAGTTCGTGTTGATGGGTGCGATTCTTTCACTTCTACTCACCGCGTGCGGAGGAGATGCGGCAAACAACTGGCAGGTGGTGGAAGCCTCAGGCAATATCGCGTCTGCGGTGGACGAGTATCGCGCATTGCTTGGAGAAAATAATGGCGGCGACCCCGGCACAAAAGGTCCGAGCGGTTACCGCGAAATCAACTGGGATACCATTCCTGATGAATTTTCTGCGCCGAATTTTTACACGTCCGATTTCTTCAACCAGCCTGAAGCGCCTCGCGCGCGGGGAATTGTGCTCAACACCCCCGGCGAGGGACTCATGGTCAGCGCGAACGCGGACAACCCGTATGACGTTCTGCCGCGCTTCGGCAATATCAATCCGCAGTATGCCGACTCGTTCAAGACATTCAGCGAAGAGAAGTTGTTTTCTCCCATCGGGAGCAATCTGGTCGTGATCACGTTCTTCGTGCCCGGCACAAATACTCCCGCCGCCGTGCGCGGGTTCGGCGCGGTCTACACCGACGTGGACACACAACACACTGCCTTTGAATATTTCGACGTCAACGGAAATTCGCTGGGACAATTCCAAACGCCGGTCGCGGATAACGGATTGTCGTTTTTAGGCGTGGTCTTCGATGAAGCCATCGTCGCGCGCGTGGAGGTGAAGTACGGCACGGGCGCGCTCGGTCCTAACGATGGCGAGGGCGGCGTGGATGTGGCGGTGATGGATAATTTCATCTTCGGGGAACCGCAGGCGATACCGTAAATTTTCAAGTGTCATTGCGAGGAGAGCCGAAGGCTCGACGAAGCAATCTCCGTGCTACGTGCAATCGTTCACTTGTAAGTTCGTCGAGATTGCCGCGCTCCTTTGGTCTCGATACGCCCTTCGCAACGAACGCTCAGGGCTACTCGACCAGCAGTCGCTCGCAATGACACCTTTAATCTTTTTTCTCAAATATTTCGTAATACCCTTTATCCAACTCATCATCGGATAAATGCGCGTAACGCTGCGTGACTTGGATATTTTTATGACGCGCGAGTTCTTGCGCCATCTTCAAGTTGCCCGAGCCGCGCAGGACGGTGGTCACAAAATAATGTCGAAAGGAATGCGGGGTGATTGTGCCGACAGCATCCTTCCCTAGAATTTGCTCAACGCGTTCGGCGACGATGTTTCGCCCTGTGGTGGGAGTCATCGGCTTGACCTTTTTGCCCGCGCCTTTGTCGTGGCGGGCGAAGAGGGGCAGGGAGGGCAGGGGTTTGCCGGAGCCGCCGTCCATAGCCGCGCGAAGCGAAAGGTAATCCTTGAGCGCGCGCATGGAGCGAGTCGAGAATCGCACCACGGCTTGCTTGTCGCCTTTGCCGATGACGATGGCGCGTCCTTCGTTCCAATCCATATCGCCGCGGCGGAGTTTGCAGGCTTCGTGGACGCGCAGTCCCGTGTCTGCCAGCGTAAGCAAAAAGGCACGGTCACGCATTGCGCGTAGATTTTCATTGGCATCTTCGGAGGTTTGCAGGGTTTGATTGACTACAAAATCCAGTACACGTTCGATGTCCTCGGCGGGGAATTGGGGCAGGCGGATACCGGGGCGGCGGGCGCGTTGACGGATGAGGTTGTGAACGCGCGAAAGATTGATCTCGGCGAGCCGCTCGGCATCCACGAATTGATAGAAGCCCTTGACCGCCTGTAAATACAACTGCTCGGTGGCGGAGGAAAAGTTCTTGAGATATAGTGTGAAGGGCGAAAGCGCGTCCTCGGTGAGCGATTCGATGGGGGTCGTCTGCGGGTCCAGCCATTTTTCGTCGAGCGCTTTGTTGAACATGTTCATCGCGTTCTTGTAGGCGCGCGCGGTGTGCTCACTGCGGGCGAGGCGCACAGTGTCCAGATATTTGGCTGCGGCTTCGGCAATGGTGGCAGGCTTGACATCCTTTGGCATGGCTTCATTATACGAAATTCGGGTAGTTTGTCAATGTTTACGATAATAATACTTATCGAAAACATAAGGTGAAACTTTGTGAAGGCTGGGATTTTCAGATGAGAGAGCCTCCCCCACTACTTGAAGACAGACTTCAGACTTTGAACTTCACAACGCCTTGGAGGGAAGCGCATCAATCCCAGCCGAAACTTGATCCAATTGACACTTGACGCCTCGCGCCTAACACCTTCGGCCCCCTCCCCTGCCCCACTCGTAACAGCCTCAATCTCTTGTACAAATGATTGTTCGCCTCTATACTGTGAACATTCCTGCACAGGAGAATTGAAATATGCCACCGTTCATTTCGACAAAATGCCCAAAGTGCAAACATAACAATCGTTTTGACTTGGCGGAATTGAAAAGCAGAAATACCGTAGCATTTAAGTTTTTCAGTGTACGGAGTTTGATCTCGGAGGAAGAAGAATTCTCCGTTACATGCCAACAGTGCGGCTGTAAGTTCAAGTTCACTGCGAAGGGAGAAAAAGATGCCAAGAAAAAATAACTCTTCCAAAGACGAGATAGTTGTTACTTCTTCCCTGCTTTCCGAGAGTGACGAACGATTGGAAAAATTATTCGATGAAATGGAAAGCGGTTCGCTTGAAACGCTTGAGAATGCCGCTCGACAGATCATCACGCTTTCGGTCGCTTTGCTTGGCGCGTTCTTTGGTTTGTTAGCGTTCAAGGACGCCCCCGCGTATTTGGGATTTCTTGAAATCAAAATTATTGGAACGGGAGCGTTGCTGGCGTTTTTCGTCGCGCTGTTTTTTGCGCTAGGGGCCGTCTCGCCGAAGAGGTATGACTTCCCACGCGCCAGCCTCACTGCCAAACGCAAGGCGCTCCACGATATGCTCAAACGTAAACAAAGTTCAGTAGCGTGGGCATCCTGGATTTTCGGTCTCGGCGCGTTGTTGATGCTGGCTGCGGCGCTGGATATTTTGGTTTTTAGGTTGTAGAACAGACCTGACAGGTTTTATCGTGGCGCGAGTCCGTCGGACTTCTCGGAATGAAAATGGAGTCTGACGATTAAGGCTGTGTGAAAACCTGTCAGGTCTTACTGGAAACGGGATAACACATGCTCACCCTCCACCTCACCCTCACCAATCAACAAGTGACCGTTCGTGTGAACGGACAAGAAAGCCACCAGTTCCCTCTGTTGGATTTAAGTCAGACAAAAGCGGAATGGACGGACTTTTTCAATAACCCACGCCTTTATGGTGAGAAGTTGTTCAACGCGTTGTTCAGGGATGCGGCGAAGATTGAATTTGACGCGCTCTCCAAACAATCCGAGCGGACGATTGTGCTAGTGTTGGAGTCATCCGAATTGGATGTTATTGCGTGGGAGTACGCGTATAACAAAGCCAGGGAAGAATATGTGGTGGAGGATTGCGCCTTCGTGCGCGCTTTGCCAGAGAATGAACGCCCTGCAAATGGAAGATTAAAGAATGAAGTGGAGCGCGTGCCGTTGTTGTTCATCCCCGCCAACCCGTTGGTGGATTTGAGCGGTGAGCCGATGCGTGCGTTGGATGTGGATGGCGAATGGCGGGAGATGAAACGTCAGATCGAGAAAAGCAATGCGCCGTTCGACATGATCGAGTTGAGACCCGCGACGCCTGAAGCGTTGCAGAGCGTGATGGCGAGATTCCAAAAAGGGATGATCGCGCATTTCTCAGGTCACGGCGCGGCAACGAAGGATGGCGCGATCCTGTTGTTCGAGCGCGAGAACGGGGCGTCGAATCCGCTGGAGGCGCGGGAGTTCGTGAGGGAGATCAAAGATAAGGCGTGGATCGGCTTCTTGAGCGCGTGCCAGTCCGCAGCCCCAGAACGAACCGAGTTTTCCAATCTGGCGCGGGAACTGGCGAAGGCGGGAGTCTCGTTTGCGTTGGGGATGCAGTTCAATCTCCCCGATCCGTTTGCGCCGAACATCAGCGGACAGTTCTACAACTATCTCGCGCATGGACACCCCGTCCCCGAGGCGGCGCGGCAGGCGCGGCGCACGGTGAAGCGTGAGAATGAATTTTTCGTCGGCATGATCGCGCTGTATGCCGCGCAGCCCGATGAAGTGAGAAAGTTGGCATGGCACGGCACTGGCGCGCAGACCCTGAACCTGTTCCGTCCCGCCGACGTGAGCGACCTGCCCTCCCCTGCCAGCGGATTGATCGGACGCCAGCGCGAGTTGATGCGCATTGGCACGCGCCTGCTCGAAGGCAAGAAGCCGCTGACGGTGACCTTGCACGGCGCGGGCGGGATCGGCAAGACCGCCTTGCTGCACGAAGCCCTCCTGCGCTTCGCCCCATCCTTCGAGTTGACTCTCGCCATCGGGCTGGATACACTGCCTTCGCTGGAAAGCGTGCTGGGACGGATTGAACGCTTTCTGGGTTTGCCTTTGCCCTGCGCCAATGACACGAAGGAACGCGAAGTGATTGTGCGGAACGCGTTGACGAGCAAACGCACGTTGTTGGGATTGGATAATTTTGAAACGCTCAACCATGCCTTGAACGATGAGGCGACAAAAGGAACTGCCAAAAGTTTGTATGCCTTTTTCAAGAGTTTGCCCGCTACAGGTGTGACCTTGTGCGTCACCAGCCGCGAGAAGACCAACCTACCTGGCGAACACATCGAAGAAATTTACGGCTTGGAAGACACGATGGGTGGCGCGTTGTTCTATGAAAACGTCAGCACGCGCAAGGATGCCTTGAACGGAGCAGGCTTGGAAAAACTCAGTTCCGCCATTGGAGGTCACCCGCTTGCATTGCGCCTGCTCGCGCCGATCTTTGAAGAACAGGCGGGATTATCGCTAGAGCAATTTATCGAGAAACTGCAAACGTTTTTGCCCAAAGCCAGCGACCAGTGGACGGAACAAGAACGCCACGAAAGTTTGGGCGCGTGCTTTGCTTTCTCGATGGATAACCTGCCAAAGAATGAAGAAGGAAAGAGATTACAAGTTGCAATTTCGCGTCTGAGTTTATTTATTGCTTACTTTATGGCAATTACTGCTATGCCAGTAATAGAAAACGGTTTTCCTGAAACCGAAGATGATGGAAAGGAACTTGCAACTCACACGGGCAATTCACTTCACGCTTTATGGGAGCGCGGGCTATTGGAACGGGCAGTGATTCCACTGGAAGAAGAAAACTTTTACTTATATCGCGTTCATCCTGCTTTGAGACTCTTTGCCAAAGATCATCTAACTGATTCGAAAGTAGTTATCAAAAATTACAGAAAATCTTTACATATGTTTGCGGAGCATGTGCAAAGCGTCGTCACAAAAAATCCGCTACTTATGACCATCGCATTCTATACTATATCGGATTTGATTAATGCGGCAAATCTAGAGCAAGATGAAACGTCTGCGGATATGAAACTGCTGACTGGTACCATATTACGAAATTTTGGTCAAAATGACGCCGCTCTGGAGCTTTTTGAAAAGGCTGTGATTATTTACAACTCGCTAGGAGAAAACAATGCGGAGGCTAGGGCGCAATATGCAACTACCGATATTTACAAATTACATGGCAATTTGGATCGGGCAATGATGATACTTCAAGGTGTTGTTGATACGGCAGAAGAAACCTCTGACATGAAATTAAAATCAGACGCCCTATCGGGCATAGCTGAAATACTCGCGGCTCGAGGAAATCTAGACGATGCAATAATTAAGTTTCAACAATCTCTTGTTTTAAAGGAGGCGGTTGGGGATTTACGAGGTAAATCCATTGTTCTTGGTGAACTGGCAAAAATTCAAGTTATTCGAGGAAATCTGGAGAAAGGTTTGGAGCTCCAGAAAGAGAAACTTTCAATTGTAAGAGAAACAGGAGATATAAGGGATGAAGCTACTGCCCTTCATGAAATAGGCAGAATTTTGACGACACGCGGTGAGCTCGACAATGCGATGGATTTATTCAAACAAGCACACAAAATCTATAAATCATTAGGCTACGAAAAAGGGAGAAGCGCCGCACTAATCGAAATTGCAAAGATATTGCGCGTGCAAGGTAATCTAACAGATTCCATCGAATTATTTGAGCAATCGATATTGTCATCAGAAAAGCAGGGAGACTTGCAATTTAAAGGAATAGCACTCCACGAAATGGGACTCGCGTACTTCGCTTTGGGAAAATCTCAAAGGGCAATGGAGTTATTCCAACAATCCCTTGAGATTGACGAAAAACTTGGTGACATGCAAGGCAAGGCGGCAACACTTGGGAACTTAGCAGGTCTATATTTTCAACGCGGCGATCTAAATACCACAATGGATCTTTGTCTGCAATCGCTGAAAATAGTAGAAGACTTAGGCGATGTGCGCGGAAAGGCAAATGCGTTGGGGGTGATAGGAAAAGTATATTGGGCAAGCCAAAAATACAGAGATGCAATAAAGTTTCTCTTGGAAGGCTTAATGCAATTGGTGGAATTGGAAATTGATCCGCGTATACAACAGATAATGATCTCTGATTTGATTAGATGGCGGCAAGAACTTGGCACGGAAACATTTGACGCTTTATGGCTGGAAGAAATCGGGCAACCCCTTCCTGAATGGCTTACACAACAGTCTGAACAATCACAAGGCATGACTGTCGAGCAGTTCATCGCGGGGGCGATTCAATCTGCAAGGGAGAAGCGTCCTGAAGCGGAGGAGTACTTCAAGTCCGCGCAGGAGATGGCGGCGGATGCGAGCGTCCCTGCGGAGATGCGCGAGTTGGGCAGGGTGTTGCAACGAATCATGCTCGGCGATGGGAACGTGGATCTCTCGTCCTTGCCGAGGGAGTGGGAGGAATTAATCAAGAGTCAGACCTGACAGGTTTTATCGTGACGCGTGATGATCGGACTTCTTTGAACGGGAACGGAGTCTGACGGTCAAGGTTTCGCGGAAACCTGTCAGGTCTTTTGTGAAAACGCAGAAGATGGCGGCGGATTCGAGCGTCCCTGCGGACTTGCCCTGAGCCTGTCGAAGGGGATGCGGGAGTTGGGCAGGGTCTTGCAGCGCATCATGATCGGCGATAAGAACGTTGATCTCTCGTCCCTGCCGAGGGAGTGGGCGGAGGTGATACAAAGGCTTGCCCTGAGCTTGCCGAAGGGATGAAGGATGAATTATGAAGGATGAAGATGTCAACGAGTCTTCAAATTAACATGTCACTCTGAGGGAGCGCTCTTCGCGACCGAAGAGTCTTCTACTTCGGCGGTAGAGACCCTTCGCTTTCGCTCAGGGCGACAATTTGAGTGGGGTATAATTTGAGCAAGAGACAGGAGACCTACCATGACTCGCACATTTACCGCTTTGATCCATAAAGAAGAGGATTGGTACGTGGCAGATTGTCCCGAAGTGGGGACGGTCAGTCAGGGGAAAACCGTCGAAGAAGCAGTTGCCAATCTCAAAGAAGCGACCGAACTTTATTTGGAGGAATTTCCCCTGCCAGAAACCAGTCATCCCTTGTTGACCACCTTCGAAGTGGCGACGTATGCCTAATCTGCCACATCTGTCAGGGCGGGAAATAATCCGTGCATTGGAGAGGCTTGGCTTCGTTCAAGCGCGTCAACGTGGAAGCCATGTCGTGATGAAGAAGTCCACTTCAGACGGAAGTATCGGTTGTGTTGTTCCTATGCACAGTGAAGTCGCAATCGGGACATTGCACAGCATTCTCAAGCAAGCGAAGGTTTCAGCAGAGGAGTTTCTAAAAGTTGTGAAATAGATCGGAGCGAACATGCTCCGATTTTGTTTTATAGCGTCCCGAAGCCGAGGAGTATTTCAAGTCCGCGCGGAAGATGGCGGCGGATTCGTCCGCGCCGGAGGAACTTCAAGAGCTGGGCAGGGTCTTGCAGCGAATCATGATCGGCGACAGGAACGTTGATCTCTCGTCCCTGCCGAGGGAGTGGGCGGAGATGGTGAAGAAAACCATCCACGAATACGACCACGAATAAACGAAAAGCCGCGCGCGTTATTCGAATATTCGTGATCCATTCGTGGACGGTTTGTCACAGTCTCCAGGCTCAAATCTCCAGCTCCCAACCCTTCGACACTCCCTTTGGTCGCAGGGCAAGTTCTCCAATTCTCCGATTCTTGCGAGGAGGTGTGGTCTCGATACTCTCCTCGCGAAAACCGCTCGTCGCTACTCGACCACCGTTTGCATATCACTTCCTCGTAATCGGCATCAACCTCCCCCTCCCAAGCGACTTGCCGCTTACCTTCAGAATCACGCCAGCCTGCCAGCGTTTGTGTTCGCTCGTCCGCATGGCGGCGTTGCTTTGGTTCTTCCTCACCAGCGCTTCCACTTCGGGTGAAATTGTTGAGTAATCGAACGGGTCCACCTGATCCAAGCGCAATTCCGCGCTTGGTTTTCGATTCATCACGAAAGGCGGGATAACATCCCGCCCCACGTTGATCCAACGCGCCAACGCGTACACCTCAGGCTTGGTCAGATCGCCGAGCGGGCTGATCGTCCCTGCGAGATCGCCGTACAACGTGCCGTAGCCCAGCGTCAACTCGGTCTTGTTGGACGTGTTGATCAGGAATCCGCCGCGCTGGTTGACGAAACTCATCAGGATGATCATCCGCAGCCGCGCTTGGATGTTCTCGCCTGCGACTCCCCCGCTTCTTTCCACGCCCAACGTCTGCTCCGCCGCCTTGTGCATTTTCTCCAATTCGAGGATTTCGAATCCGATTCCCAGCCGCTCCGCCAACTCCCGCGCGGACTCGGTCGAGCGCGTGTCCGTGAACCGCGAAGGGATGGCGACTCCCGTCACGTCGTCAGATCCCAGCGCCTCCGCCGCAATCACCGCCACGACAGACGAATCAATTCCGCCAGATAAGCCGATGAACGCGTGCTTGAGTCCGTTCTTGTTTGCAAAGTCGCGCAATCCCAATACTAAAGCCTTGAAAACTTCCTCCTCACTTTCCACTTTCCACTCGCCACCTTCCTTCTTTCCTCTTTCCTCGCCAATCTCCACCACCCTCGCCTCTTCCTCAAACATCTTCAGCCTCTCCCCTCCTAACACAAAACTCCCTCCATCGAAGATCACCTCATCGTTCGCGCCAACGAGATTGACGAACGCTAACGGCAAACCTTGCCTCTTCGCGTGATACACCCTCCCCTCCCCTGCTCCTCTCCGATACGGCGACGCGGAAATGCAGACAAACGCCTCCGCGCCCGCGGCTTTCAAGTCCGCGCCCGGGTGGACGGGATATTCCTCGTCCCACATGTCCTCGCAGATCAGCACACCGACCTTCGTCCCTGCGATGTCAATCGGAGGCAGAGTCTTCGCGCCGGGTAGGAACCAGCGCGGCTCGTAAAACACATCGTAGACGGGGAGCAATTGCTTGATCTGCGCAGCTTTCATTTCTCCGTTCCGCATCAAATAAGCGATGTTATTCAATGACGGATGCTCGTACATTTTCTGTGGAGCAGGCGCGAACGATCCCACCAACAATGGGGGCAGGTCTCTGGCTTGGCGCGCCAGATCCACTGTCGCGGCTTGAACCGCTTCGACAAACGACGCGTCATACAAAATATCGCGCGGAGGGTATCCGCACACGGTCAACTCGGGGAAGACGATCAGATCAGGTTTCTGCGGCGCGACCTCGTTGGCGGCAGAAATGATTCGATTTAGATTTCCCTCAAGGTCGCCGACAGTTGTGTTGATCTGGGCAATTGCGATTCTCATGATTCACAATGTAGGGGCGGACCGCGATCCGCCCCTACGAATAATCTTTTCCCATTTCCTCAAGCAAATTCAACGCCTCCAACACCGTATCCCTCCTCAAACAAACCTGATCGCCGAGCATGAAGGTTCGATAACCGATTTCCAGCAAAAACGCTACATCGCCAATATCCGCGCTGACGGGCACCGGCTGATACGCCATCGAATCCAAAATGCGACTCGCGACGATCGCGCCCTTGTCCGCTCGGATGATGGTCTTCACTGCGTTTGCCACTTTGTGCGGACGAAGCACTTCCACGTACAGGTCGCCGCGCGCCGCCATGAGATGCCCGTGTATCGCGCCGTGCTTCTTTGCGAAGTTAAGTCCGCGTTGCGTTTCGATCTTGAGAATCGCTTCCGCGTTCGGCAGTAGATTTTTCACTTCTTCTACATCGTCTGCCGACTCAACATACGAAAGCATGACCTTCGTCATGCCGAGTTCTTTCATCGCGGCGAGATAGGTTTTATCTGTGTCGGTGAGCGTCCCCTCGATTTTCAACGAGGGATGCATGATGTTGACCGATTCGCCCGGTCCCACCAGCCGGCGCGGACCATCTGCAAGGATGAGTCGGTCACCGTCCACTGCCGCCGCGCGGACGCGTTCGTTGCCATCTGAAAAATACGCGTCAACAGGGGTTTCAACTTTGATTCGATGGCTAAGTTTGATTTCGGTGTACGGGGGAATCGCCGCGCCGACCACGCGCAGTTGACGTCCCTTCAAGTCCACCCAAACGGGCTGGTGGAATTCGCTCAACCGTTGGAGAACTTCACGGTGACTTTCGCGCAGCGGCATCACTGTGTTGAGGCGGAATCCGCTCACGACGGGATGCGCTGCGACCTCGGCGAGAAAGTCCGCGTATGGAGGCGTGGTAACGATGACAGAGATATTCATGTTTTGCGTTGGGGCGGATCGCGATCCGCCCCAACATGATCACAATTTCAACGTTGTCCCGCAGAACTTACACTTGAACATCCCGCTTGCGTCCACAGGAATTGGCGCGCCGCAGCGCGGACAGATCATCGCGATGGGCTTGCTCACCTGCTTCACCTTCGATTCGTCCTGCCGGGCGCGCATGTTATTCTGGAAATCGCCGAAATAACCCCAAGAACGGGCGATCAAACCCATGGCGTAGTCCACCGCGCGTTGTTCATCCTCGATGTGGAAAATTTTCTGTTCGCCGATGGCATCGCCCCACTGCTTGTCAACCGCGTCACCGCGCGTGCCGCCGGGCCGGCGCAGGAACCACGTGTTCCATTTCTTTGTCACTTGCCGCCATTCTTCGATGGCGTCGAGATTGCCCCACACGCTGTCGCCGAGGTAATGACTCACCTGCTTGCCGTCCATTGTAGCGTGCATGTTGATATCGCCGAACACGATCAAAAACGGCGCTTCGTCGGTTGGAGGAATCGTCACGTGCGTGTTGACCCAGCGCGCGAACAAGCCGTACGATTCAGGCGCGTCCCCTCCGCCGCCTTCGCCGTAGAGCGAGCCGAGCAGTTGCTCGAGATCGTATCCGCTGGCGAACGGAGTCACCTGCAGGGGCCAGCGGTCCACTCTGGCGTCGCCGATCGCCGCAAACGAGATCGCCACATCGGGGCGATATTGCGAGAGGGTGTTGTACATCAATGGCAGGCGGTCGAAGATCTCAAAGGGCCACGAAGCCATCGAACCGGTCACATCAATCGCAACGATGATGGGGTTTTTCGACTCGGTTGAAACGCGCTGTTTCGGGTCAATGATCTTCTCGTTCGGTCCCGCTTTCTTTTCGTACGTGCGCGGTCCCGATGCCGCGGCTCTTGCCGCAGATGCCGAACGTAGTGGCGCGGCAGAAGGGCTGTACGAGTATTTTGCGTCGCCATACCAGCCTGAGGTATCTTCATCCCACGAGTACATGTGCTCTCCTTCGTTAATGTCATTGCGAGGCGATAGCCGAAGCGATCTCCTCTTCCATCCGATTACTCAACCACTGTCATCATTGCGAGGGTTTCCAACCCGAACTCTTCACGAAAGCGGATATCCAGTTTATTAGACTTAATGTACTCCGCAACGACGCGCGGGACAAGCGACTCCCATTCCTCGCCGCGCGCCATCGCACGCCTCACCGCGGACCCTTCGGCTGGCACGCGCTCCCGAGGCGGAATCAACTCCACTGGGCGAATGACGCGGTAGTCATCCTTGAGCAGGCTCGTCACGTATGGATTCTCCGTGACGAACACATCCAATTCTCCAAATACCTCCTTCACCATCACACGCCAGCGCGGACCGTCGTCCAGATCGGGAACGGGAATGATGCGGTAATTCGAAAACTCCGCGAGGACGAGTTGAATCATGTCGCGTGTTTCTTCAAGCCTGAAAGGGTTGCGCGCATTGTAGCGATTGGAACTGCCAATGCCGATGAGCGCCTCCTCCCCACTGCTGCACACCGCCCGCAAGACCGCGGCGTGCCCGAGGTGGACAGGCTTCCAGCGCGCGATCATGCCAATACGGGAATATAGTTTTGCGGGCATGGTGCGATTATAACAAGACACCAAAGACCCGACAGGTTTTGGAAACCTGTCCGGTCTTCAACTTGTCAAAATAGAATATGTGTTCTATAATCCGAGTATGAACGCTCTTGATACCCTCGTTGAACTTTCGAGTCAGATGGAATTCGAGCGCGCGGAGGAATCGCGCGATCTCGCAGCACCCTCGCCTGCCGGTGAAACAGCCAAGCCTGCCTGCTTCACGCCGAAGGAAAAACGCGCAGCGTTCGTGCATCCTGCACAACTTCCAAACGGAAAACGAGTTGTCTTGCTGAAAACTCTTCTCTCGTCTGCGTGCGAACGGGATTGTTACTACTGCCCCTTCCGTGCAGGACGCGACTTCCGCCGCGCCACGTTCAAGCCGCAGGAATTTGCCGAGTTGTTCATGAAGTTGAATCAGGCAAAAATGGCAGAGGGAATTTTCCTCAGTTCGGGCATCGCGGCGGGCGGAGCGAATACACAAAACAAGATCATTGATACGGCTGAGATACTCCGCAAAAAATTCGGCTTCCGCGGCTACATGCACCTCAAGATCATGCCGGGCGCAGAGAAGGGACAGGTCGAGCGCATGATGCAGCTCGCCGACCGCGTTTCGATCAATCTCGAAGCGCCGAATACTGAACGATTGGCAAGGCTTGCGCCAAAGAAAATTTTCATCGAAGAATTGCTTCGTCCGTTGAAGTGGGTCGAGGAGATTCGCCGAAGCCAGCCTGCCCATAAATTTTGGAACGGGAAATATCCGTCCTCGGTGACGCAGTTCGTCGCCGGCGGCGCGGATGAAAGCGATTTGGAATTGCTGACGACGACGAACTGGCTGATGAAAAACGTTCGGCTCACGCGCGCGTATTTTTCTGCATTCTCCCCCATTCGAGATACACCACTTGAAAACAAAGCCGCCGTGAATCCTTTGCGTGAGCATCGGTTGTATCAAGCCTCATTCTTGTTGAGAGATTATGGCTTTGATTTGGAAGAAATGCCGTTCACGCAAAACGAAAATCTCCCACTCCATACCGATCCAAAGATGGCGTGGGCTCGACAACATTTGAAAGAAACGCCATGTGAAATCAATAAAGCAAAGCGGCGCGAATTACTTCGCATCCCCGGGATCGGACCAAAACATGCGGACGCCATCCTTCAAGCGCGTAGAACCGGCAAATTAAGAGACTTGACCGCCCTGCGCAAATTGGGTATTGTTGTTGCCCGCGCTGCGCCATTTCTGTTGTTCGACGGCAGGCGGGCGGAAAGTCAAATGGCAATGTTTTGATACCAAGGAGACAGAATGGCAACAATGCGATATTTAGTCCGTGATATCGAGTCATCCATCGAATTCTATGTAAAAACTCTTGGCTTTCAACTGGTTGGGCAAATGGGACCTGCCTTTGCCATCGTCGCAAAGGACGATTTGAATCTCTGGCTCAGCGGACCTCAGACGTCGGCGGCGCGTGCCATGCCGGATGGGCGCCAACCCGAACCGGGAGGGTGGAATCGAATTGTGATCGAAGTGGATGACATTGAGTCGCTCGTTAACTCGATGAAAACTGCAGGCGTAAATTTTCGTAATGAAATTATCTCTGGACCGGGCGGAAAACAAGTTCTTGCCGAGGACCCCTCCGGCAACCCGATCGAGGTTTTTGAATCAGCGTAAACGAAGCCAACGCAAGCATGGACTGATCTGAAAGATCAAAGGGGCAACAGTCAACGCGATGTGCCGGCGGCCTTATTGCTGCATGGCGTTACCGCTATGCCGGGTGTGTAAGGTATGTGGTGACGCGTTCTATTTGATTTCTCAGTACACAACGCGTCCCGAAGGTTTGTGCACTTCAACCTTTTTTTTTCATTCCACACCTCCGGGACGGTGTAGCTGTCTGTTAATTTGTCAAGCCGAACCAAGCGATCAGCGCGATCAAGCTTGCCACTCCGAACAATATGATATTGAGGAGGCATGAACCGCCGTCGTCATTATTCTTGATAAGGTTTTTGACAATCAGAATCGGCGTTGCCACGCCAAGAAGGTACACGATCAAATAAACTGTCATTGTGTTCATGTTGTCAATTCCTTTCCATTATGTCCAGAACAGCTTGGTCACGCACGCCAGCGCAACGCCAGCCAAAGCGATGAACAACAGAACCTCGATCATAGGAACCTCCTTTTCCATGCATCGAGTGTATAAAAAGCCAATCGAAGAAGCCATCCCGTCGGGCGGTGAATATCAAAGGAAAAAGACGATCTTTGCCGCCCCTCGCAATTTGTTTTTTTTCATTGTTGATTAAGAAAAAAATTCCCCCGCTTGAGGGGAATTTATCATGCTGGGAGGGGATTTAAAATATAACCGGCGGAGTGTTAATCTCTGCCGTAGCGGACGCGATTCTCGCGGTACCAGGCTATCACTTCTTCCGTCCTCGCGTCTTCGGGCAATTCTTTTCTACCTACGAGAATGGTTCTTGCGTCCTTTACGCGCGTCTTAATTGTATCTCCCGAGACGCCTGTCTTTTTTCCGGCTTCACTCTGGGTATTTCCAACGCTCAATTGTGCGAGAGTTTCCCACTGTTTATCGTCGAGCGGATCGGCGTGAACAAGGACTGCGGAAGGCAGGTAGGAGGCAGGGGTCGGGGACAGGAACAAATATCCGTTACTGACATATTCTAATATGTCCACGAGTCGAACCTCTTCACCCATGGGTCTCAAACAGATAAAGGAAGATCGAAAGTTCAACAGCCTTCGGACGACGGCCGCATAATCAAAGGAAACCAGCGCGGTATAAGCGAGGATCGGTAGGTCTTCATACGACTTCTGCGACCGCAGTTTTTCGATCAGCCGCAAGCCGTATTTGAGCGGGTCGTCCTTTGCGGGGGGTAATCCTAAATCTATCGCCGCGACGTCTATTTTTTTACCCTCTTTGTGCAATACCTGCAAACGGTACAGCGCATCTCTTTCATCGTTCGCGTGGACGACTTCCCAGCCAGACTCCTTGAGCTCATCGGAAAGCGAACGTCTTTGATATGGAATATCTTCGACAAGAAGAACAAGTTTAGACAAGACTCACCTCGGTCTGAAACGGCAGCGCAGGGATTTCCGCCTCAAGGATCGTACCGCGTTTATTCTCCGTTGGCACTAGCGAATAAAAGGCTCCAAATTGAGATTTTAGCTCATCCAACAGAGTGAAAATGCCTCCCCGGCTTTTGTTTTCCCGCGCTTCGGGCGGCAGAGGGATGCCATCGTTTACCACCTTTAAATAGATGCCTCGTTCCCGCCGTTGGACAAGGATTTCGATTTCGGTCGCGCGACCGTGAAAAATGGCATTGTTCACCGCTTCGGTCAACACTCGATAGATCGCTAGTTTTGTCCAGATCGATTCCCGTTCAACGCGTGAATCCAAGTCCGTTATAAACCAGAGGTGACGGTTTGTGGGCTGTTCTTTCATCCTTCGCGTAAAATCCTGAAAGGCTTCTCGAAGGGTGCGATTCCAAATATCGAATTCGACGGTCGTTTGCGCCCGAACCTCGCTCAGGAAATGATCCACGTTGCGAAGAAGGGTGAACATGCCGCAATCCTGAACTTCATCTTTTGCTTGGAATAACGTGCGGCAAGTCGTGGCGAATACACGCTTCCCCTCCCATAAAACGCCCTCTTTGAGCCCGTATTTTGCTTGAATGTTGTGAACGCCCAACTCGGGACGCCCAAACCCCTCGAATACGATTTGGCGGTATCTTGCCTTGGAGGCGAGCGTGGCAAGCGCTTGCGCAAACGCCATGACTGTCAGCCGGTAAATACTGTCGAATTCGTGCGGGCGGCGGTAGTTCAGGAAAACGATCCCCAGTTTTTCCTTTCGAGTTCCAATCGGTATAAAGCAGACGGATCGGATCTTTTCCCGTTCGGTAAATGAGGGCTGAGGCAGCGGTTCTCGGTGTGAAAAAATGCTTTCCGGGTTCAGGTTGGGTTCGAACTGAGGAATCCACTCGTCAATTAATCGAACGAGGGGGCTGGAAAGACTAGTCACACTGTTGTTCATGCGGTCCGGTTCGAGAAGCTCGCCAACTACACTGGGAGGTTTAAATGGGTGCCCGGTGGGCGAAAGAGGATAGTAAATCACGACATCGGCACCAAGCTTGTTTCGCCCGAAATCAGCGATGAGGTGAAAGGCTTCCGATTCGACCGGTCCATCCTGTGAAAGTTGATTCCAAAGGTTATTCGCTTCGCCAAGCAGCGTATCGGCGTTGTCAATGGCAATGGACATGCCCAGAATCGTGGCAATCGTCTCAAGCGATCGGATATCCGCCGGGGCATACACCATTGTATGCTTCGATTGGACGTCGAGTACGCCGTAGATTTCGCCGCGGTATTGGATCGGAATGGCGATTTCTGCACGGGTGGTATCCTCGTGCTTGCCAACAAGCTTATAGTAATACGGACAAGCATTGACATCGTTCCACGCACAAGTTTTACCGCTGGTAAAAGCGTAACCGGTAATCCCCTTGGTTGACGGCACTAATCCGTTTGTTACCGACGGATAATCTCCGAATTCTGCGGTCACGCGGAGTTCACGGCGGTCGGACGTAGGCTCCAAAAGAAACACTCTTTCATACCGAAGACGTCCCCCGATCAGGTCCACAACGTAATTCCGATTACCGCGGATCGTTCCCACTCTCATGAGATTCATGCTCAGGCTCTGTACCACCTCAGACCAGACGCGGTCGCCAACGCCGAGCCGGTTATCTACATACACGATCCAGCTGATGGACGCCCCAGTCATTGAGGCACCTAGTGCCACGAGCAGGTTCGACACACCGGCGGCAAATAGGCCGGCACCCAATGTTATGCCAATAGCCGCACTTAAAAATGCCCAAATTTGCCAATAATGACCGAAGATGAAACTTTTCAAGGCGATATGCTGTATCCGGGCGAAAAAGGTGATGCCGAAAAAATACAGCAGGATCGCGGCAATAACGGCAACGATCCCCAGGTTATCGGCTGAGGTGCCTGGTTCTTGCAATAAACGAAAGGTAAGCGCGCAACAAGCGAATAAAACTATCCACAAAAAGAGCATGCGGATCGCGCTGCGACCTCTGTAAAGCGGGTTAGTGGGAAAATACAATACTTCGGTTTGCGTCATTAGTTCATCATCGGTTTTTTTCTCGAGTCGGCTTTCGAAATAGGGAACCCCGATCAAGTATGCCTCATAGAGAACCGCCAACAAGACAACTCCGGCAAAAACCAGCATGTCGGCATGCCGATTTTTCACGATGTCATCCCAACGCAGCGCGATCAAGCCCAGCGCGGCGCCACTGGTTGCGATCAATCTCGAGATCCTTGCGAGACGCTTAAAGAGCAGTCTTGGCAAACGTCCTGTAGCAGACAGAGTCATAGAAAAAACCCTCCTCAGCCGAGGTTTTCTCTATTGTATAGAAAACCATCCTCTTTTACCACCCCCGACGGCAGGGAAATTTTCTCCCCATGAAGGGGATGACGCTATAACGCGATCCATCCGCCGCGCAGACCGGCGCGCACGGCTTCGGTGCGGTTGGTTACAGCCAGTTTGTTATAGATCGAAGAGACGTGAAATTTCACGGTGTGTTCGCTGATCCCCAACTCGACGGCGATCTGTTTATTCGCTAATCCCCTCGCCAACAACCCTAATACTTCCAATTCTCGCTCCGTCAGCGGAGCGCGTTCGGTTACTTCGCTTTCTGATGCGAATAACAGGTGCGGCGCGCCGACGATAAGTCCCTGTGACAACGCGTGGATGGCGGCAGTCAATTCCTCGGCGGATGAATCCGTCGGCAGGATTCCCCACACGCGGGAGGCACGCTTCATTTCTTCGACGTTGGGTTGATCGTCGCTCAGGAGGAGGATTCCAGCCGACGCAGGCGGAGCAGATTCCCCGTCCGAAAAAGAAGCGGGCGAAGCGGACGCGATGATTACGTCCGCTTCGTTTTCTTCATCCAAAGAGTCATTCACCACTTTGATTGCCCTGTCAAACGCAAGCAAAGCTTGCAATCCTGCGCGCAATGCGGGTGATGAAACTTTCAACAAAACACGAATCACATGAACTTCACTTCCGCTCGCCTACTGTCACGTTGACGTTCTCGGGTTTGCCGCCCCGCAGAACTTCAACAACCACCGGCTTGCCGACCGTATCGCTCGTGAGCGCGGCGAAGAGATCGTCGGGGTCACTGACGGGTTGACCTGCTACCGCGACAATTGTATCGCCAACGAACAGTCCGCCTTTTTGCGCGGGTCCGTTTTCTTCGAGCCACAGCACGAGCAATCCGCTTTTCTGTTCGCGCTTCAGGCTCTTCCGCGCGGCTTCGGGAATTTCGACCGGCTGTGTGCGCACGCCGAGATAGCCGCGTTTGACCGAGCCGTGCTTTGCGAGTTCGTCCGCGATGCGCCACGCCACTTTGACGGGGATCGTCAGCGACGAACCCGGCGTGAGACCCGATGTGTTCAGCCCAAGCGCTTCGCCCTCGGTGTTGATGAGCGGTCCGCCCGAAAAGCCGGGGTATGGCGTGGTTTCGGTTTGAATGTATTCGTCCAGCAAGCCGCCGCGATGCGTGCGCGCGGGTCCGGCAATCGCAGTGACGATTCCCCACGAGGCTTGCACGCCCGATGTGTTGGGTCTTCCAAGAGCCAGCACAAGTTGGCCGACTTTTACATCGCTTGAAGTTTTCGCGGGCTTCAATACTTTTTCGGCGAGCCTCAGCAGCGCGAGGTCTGAGCCGGGGTCGCGTCCCGCGACGGTTGCCGCGAGACTCTTGCCGTCGGGAAGAATGACTTTGATATCTTCCCGCGTCACCACATGATCGGCGGTGAGGACGAGGTCTTCGGTGTACGCGAGTCCGCTGGCGGGGTAACGCTTGCGCGCATCCACGAGCATCGTGCTCGCGCCGCCTTTTTCAACAGCAGAAGCCAGTCCATTTGAAAAATCGGTAAAAGGGTTGGTCATGATGATCTCCTTATAACATATAGATTTGATTGAACCAAGCCCGCAGAGTGTAATGCTTATGAACAATAAACACATCGGACATTCGATTGGCTCACCTCCTAGCCGTTCGGCTGAGGGATTCGCTTGACCTTAAAATTTTTATTTTCCTTTGCCTAGCCCTTGAAATTATTTTTTAAATCGTTATACTACCTAACAAACATGTCATTGCGAGGCTTCGAGGAGCGACCTCAACAATAAACCAACACATCGTAATGGCGTAACGAAAGGAAGATAAAATGGTTTCGATGGAAACACTGGTGATCAAGACTGAAAACAAATTCAGGAGCCTGATCACAAAACGAGATTACAAGAAAGGGGAAGTGATCAGTGAAATTCCACGTGAAAAAGTGATCAACAAACCGAACCGCTTCACGGTTCAGATCGGGCGCACCGAGCACACC
The DNA here is from genome assembly GCA_040753755.1 of Chloroflexota bacterium. Lineage (GTDB taxonomy): Bacteria > Chloroflexota > Anaerolineae > Anaerolineales > Villigracilaceae > Defluviilinea. The sequence goes on along the minus strand of JBFMDB010000014.1, from coordinate 97,030 downwards.
GATGTGGGTAAACTCGCTGCCCTAAATCACTCCTGCGATCCAAACGTGATCCTCGATACAACCAACATGCAAATGGTAGCGCGCCGCGACATCGAAAAAGGAGAGGAACTCTCTTTCTTCTATCCCTCCACCGAATGGGAAATGGATGCGCCTTTCATCTGTTTGTGCGGATCAACGAATTGCATCCACGTGGTCGCAGGCGCGCGCTTCCTGCCCCTCTCCACGCTGGAACATCACTTCCTCAACAAGCATATCCGCGAAGAGATGATCGACTTGTTGAACGCTACGGAAAAGAATTTGCCAACCGATTAAAACAATCACCCGCCGAAAGGCGGGTTCTGTATTCCATCCGAAGAGTTATTACTTCAGCGAGGAAATCACCCTCGAAATGACAGCCTCCAGCACTGCCATATCCACCTGACCGTCCAATTTCGCCAACACCGCCGATTTGATCTTTTGTTTCAATTCCGCATCGCCGGCGGACTCTGTGCGCGGGTATGCCGCGACCAAATTGACCGAGCCGCTCAGCGTCGCTTTCGGCGCGGACGATGAATCGCCGCGGTTGATCTTCATGTCATATTTCATGGCGCGTTCCAAAGCCGCATCGGTGACCACCACATTGTCTGTGATCTCCAATGAAGTGACGCCGCGCGCCTTCATATCGTCAATATCGCGTTCGGTGTAAAAGACCTTGGGCATACCAGTCTCCAGTCTCTATTCTCGAATCCTCTGCGCTTATTTCTCCGGTCTCCCATCCAACCCTTCCAATGCCTTCACCGCGGAATTGCGCGCAGCGACGATCTCGGCTTCGGAACCGGAGAGCCACATGCGACCAAACCGCCCAACGGATGAAACGTGCAGAATTTTGATGTTCGCGCCTTTTTCCGCTTCATTGCAAGCAAAGTTGATGTACGCAGCGGGAGCGCATTCCAGCACCAGCATTGTTTCACCGGGGACGAGCATCGAGCCGCGGCGGAAGCGGTTCAACAACTGCGCCTGATACGGGTCCACGTTGGTGATGATCTGAACCGAGGCAATGAACGGCTTGATGCGTTCTTCCGGCTTCAGGCTCAACCGATCCAAAACGATGCGTCCCGCTTCCAATACTTCGGATTGCGAATGTGAATGAATTTCGAACATACCGAATTCGCGTTCCACCAGTTGCGCGCCCGGCTTGGCTTCGGTGGATTTGACCGCGATGTCAACCAACCGAAATACTTCGTTGCCCGGAGCGACCTCCACGTAAAGCGAAGCCATGCCTTCAGTCGGAAGGTCGCCTTGCGTGATCGTACCGACGAACGCCGCGTACTGCGGTTGCATTCGGTCGAGGTAGGAGTACACACGTAATGAAAATTGATCGGATGCCATTGAGTCTCCAGTGTCATTGCGAGGAGCACTCTTGCTCTTCGCGACGAAGCAATCTCCTAGTAACACGAGATTGCTTCGCCCCTATCGGGGCTCGCAATGACAGGTTTTAAGTTAATTATTCATCGCAATCCCGAGCGGCGTGACAAATAATGGGTTGCCGGGTAATACTGTTTCGATACCGGTCATTTCCTGGATCACCTCATCCATGCCGGGGTAGGCGCAGGTGCCGCCGACCAGATACAACTTATCAACTTGATAACCAGCGACATGCCGATTGATGATCGAAGCGACTTTTTCCATCACCGGGCGGACTACGGGAAACAACCGCATTTGTTCGCTCGGATTCTTTTTCATCGCCTCGGCTTCCTCGAAGGTTTTCCCTGTCGAGCCGGCGATCACGAGCGAAAAATGTGTGCCGCCTGTCGGCTCATCCGCAGTGTACACCACTTCCCCATTACGGAAAATGGCGATACCCGTCGTGCCGCCGCCGACATCCACGATTGCGCCGTCGCTGATCTTCAACACGTTGTTCGCGGCGGTTGGCTCGTCAATGAATCCGGTGCAATCCAAGCCCGCACCGTGCAACACGTTGGCGGTTGCGCGCCGCTCCGCCTCCGGCACACCCGGCGGATACGCCGTCGCCGCAGATGTCAATTTGAAACCAAGCCTCTGCTCGACGCGCGCTTTCATCGAACGCAACAAATCCACTGCACCGATAAAATCAACGACCAGTCCATCACGCGTCACTTCTGCGAATTGATACTCTCCAGCAATCGGCTGATGGTGTTCATCGAGAACGATGAACACTGTGTATGCTGTTCCCAAGTCCACGCCGACGTGAACCGTTCCGCGGTAACTCGGGTTGTGCCCGTTGCCGCCAGCCATCACATGATCGGTGTGCTTGAGCAGGCTTGAAAGATTTGGATTCATTGCTCTTTCTTCTTTCCTCTTTCTTTATTCATCCTTCAGCGTTCAGCCTTTATCATTTACTTCTCATTCCAATTCACAGGAAACACCACGTACACAAAGCGCGTCCAGTTCGGCGTCCCAAACGTGATACTCGAACCCTTCGGGATGTAAATCACATCACCAGTTTTTCCGCGCACTTGCTCGCTCCCACGCGTAATCACGAGTTCACCCTCAAGCACAATGTCGATCTCGTCATACGTCAGCGTCCACTGCATCTCGCCCTTATCGAGCGACATGTATCCCGCGCCCATCGGCGAGCGATCCTGCGTCACGACCACATCCTTAAGCCAGACGTGCGTGCCCGGCGTGGTCTTGCCTTCGGTGAATTGCTCCATCTGCACATTCGCCATCTTGACAACTTTCAAGAGCGGCAGATTCGGGATGGAGGGAACATCGCTTCGCGCCAAAGGGGAAGTTGATTCAGTTTCCCGAATCATTTTCACGCCCAACGCGAACGCGACATCCTGCGCCTCGTGGGTGACGATATCGTCAGGCGCAAGCACAAGCGGACCCGCGCGTTCGCGCGCGAGACGGCGAATATCCTCCGCAGTAAATAATTGACGCGGCATGAGGAGGTCGACAGGTATACACGTAAACAGGTACACACCTGATGTGTGTATCCATGTTCACTTGGCTACTTGTGTACTTGTTTACCTGTCTACTTTATTTCTCTTTTCCGCGTCCGCCGAACGAGCCCTTGCTGTTCTGCGGCAGGATCATCTCCACATCGCCGTGGGGTCGCGGGATCACATGCACCGACGCGAGTTCACCCACGCGCTTCGCCGCCGCAGCGCCTGCATCGGTCGCGGCTTTCACCGCACCTACGTCTCCGCGCACCATCACGGTTACGTATCCGCCGCCGACATACTCACTGCCGATCAGCGTCACGTTTGCGGCTTTGACCATCGCATCGGCGGCTTCGATCGCGCCGACCAGACCCTTGGTCTCGACCATTCCTAAGGCTATCATTGCAACATCTACGGGCATGGCTTACTTCTCCTTTTGAAATAAGGGTTGTGTTTCCGATTAGACATCGGAGGTGAGAGGTTGAGATCGATTCAATCGCTCACGTCAGAAGTCTAACCTAACCGACTTTGGACGATAGACACGGGACCATCGTCCCCTCGCTATCGGCTACAGTCTTTACCTCTTCAACTCTAACAATACTTTCCTCACGATCTCTTCCACCTGCTCATTGACTGTATTCGGTGCAACAGAACCTGCTCCGCTAGTGAACATTCCGCGTTGAGTCTGCGTATCCGTGGAACCGGGCATGAACGCCGCGTCAGGGGCGGTGCGGATCTCGTGCGCCAATCTCTTGACATTATACATGTGATGCACCGTGATGTTATCGCCAGTAATCGCGCCGCCCACGCCGCCGGAACCGAGAGTCATCGAGGGCATCAAACCGGTTGTGTAACCGGTCGTGCCGAGCGTGCCGAACGTATTGACCACAATGCGGAAGACGGGTTTCTCCAATCCGAATTGCATAATGACGCTCTCATCCCGTGCGTGGATGACGAGCGAGTGACCGCGACCACCGTAATCAATCAATTCGAGGCAACGCTCACAACCCGCCTCCCAACCATCCGCTTCGTACCAGCCAAGAACAGTGGTCAACTTCTCGCCGGAGAGAGGCTCCTCGCGCCCGACCTTGTTGAGTCGCACAACAAGAATTCTTGCCCAATCGGGGACGCTAAATCCGTACTGCTGTGCTAGTTGTTGCGGACTCCTCCCAACCGACTTCGGATTCGGTAAATGCCCGACGAACAAATTCTTCGCTAAGACTTGTTTGATATTGTCGTCAACAAAGTACGCGCCTTCGGCTTTCATCATCTCTTCGAGCTGCGCGGCAATCGGACGATCCGCAACCACAGCTTGCTCGGTGGCGCAAATGACAGAATGGTCGAAGGCTTTCGATGCGACGATGTATTTCGCTGCGCGTGGAACATCCGCAGAACGGTCAACATAAGCAGGGACGTTGCCGGGTCCAACACCGTAAGCGGGTTTGCCGACCGAATGTGCGGCGCGTACCATATCCGAGCCGCCAGTGGCGAGAATCAGCGCGACGTATTTGTGTTTCATCAATTCTTGCGTGCCGGGCAGGGTCACTTTTGTCATGCACGCAATGAGTCCCTTCGGCATTCCCGCTCGCTCCCCTGCTTCAGCCATGATGCGGATCGTCTCGGCGCAACATTTCGCGGCGAACGGATGCGGCGCGATCACGATGGCATTCTTTGCTTTCACAGCGATCAGTGTCTTGAACATCGTTGTCGAGGTGGGATTCGTTGAAGGGGTTAGCGCGGCAACTACGCCCATGGGCCAAGCAATATCGTATGTCCGCTTGACAGGGTCACTGCGGATCACGCCGACGGTTGGAATATCCTTGATGGCTTCCCATAATAACTGCGATGACAGAAGATTTTTGAGCGTCTTGTGTTCGGGAACGCCATAACCCGTCTCTTCGCTTGCCATTTTGCCGAGCGTCACAGACGCGTCCGCCGCGGCTTGTGCCATCGCCGCGCAGATGCGGTCCACTTCGGCTTGGTTGGCGTGGAGGAATTTCCGCTGTGCTTCACGCGCTTGCGTTGCCAGCGTGCGGGCTTCCTGTATGGATTGAAGGTCGTTGTCAAAGTCGGTCATAAGATTTCCTCATGTCGTTGCGAGGGCGGTGTTCTTCCGCCCGAAGCAATCTCCCGTTGTCAGGCAATTGCTTGTTGCGAGGAGATTGCTTCGTCACTCACTCCGTTCGCTCCTCGCAATGACATTAGTAATTGAGTGGATTACTCGCAACCTCTAATACTTTATTTTGAAATGCAGTTGCCGCGGCTTTGCAGGCGGGCTGGTCGCCGGTGAGCATCGCGCCCATGTAGTTTGTTTCGGAGGGCGGCATGGTCAACGCGACTATGCTCACATCCGCTGATTTTAACGCGGCATCCAACGCAACCAAACCTTCGTTCGGTGTTGCCACAAGGTACGCTATCGGCGAACCGACAGGGATATTACAAACTTGCGAAAGATACGTCCCTGTTCTCGAAATCACGTGCGGAAAAAACGCAATCGAGTCGTCGTCATTGGCGGAGTACCAGATAGCTCGCGTCTTAATGTAATTGACCGCCGCATTTAGTCCCGCTCGGACTTCGGCGGGGTCTGGTCCGGCAAGTATCGCCATGATCTCGCCTGACCACTTCCCTGATGTGTGCTTCGCACCCGCGTAAAATGACTTGGCATACACCACTTCGACATTTGCCATCTTCGTCGCTTCGTCAATGGCGACGTAGGTGGCGTCGTCGTTGTCTACGCTGAGCAAACCGATGGAACGCTGGTCGTCGCGAAGTTTCAGATGTTCTGCGAAATTACGATCCACCTGCGGAATCAATTGCACCGCGAGGGGTTTGCCGTAGAGAGGGTCGAGGATTGCCATTTTCTAGTCCTTCGTCAATGTATCGTCTCGGGGTTGCATCGCCGCTTCACGGCTCGCAATGGCGGGTGGAGTCTATTTAGCCAACTTCAATTTTACGCCCGATGCCTGATATTTGCGCATCTTTTGGGCGATTTGCACCACGAACGCTCCGCCTTCGAGCGGATTGGTTCCGCCGTTTTCGAAGATGTTGCAAACTACATCGCGGTCTGCGTCCGAGTCGCCGTATTTCGGTTTGTAGCCCATATACGCGCTCATGGATTCGGCGCGTCCTAGACCCGGACGTTCGCCGATGAGCAGGATGACCACATCGGGTTTGATCAGTTCGCCGACGTCGTTCATCACACCGACGCGCGCGTACTTGATGAAGAACGGCGTTCCAAAGGTCAGGCCGGCATGTTGCACACCTTGTTTGATGACGGGAAATATTTGCCGCAGGTTCGCTTCGATCGCCGCCGCGGACAATCCATCTCCAACACATAGCTGGACGTTGACGTTCTTCTGACATTTCTCGTTGATGATGCGTTTGGCATCATCGTTGAGTTGGCGTCCGAGATCGGGACGAAGCAAATATTCTTGTTTGCCGCCTGTGATTTTGGTTTGCACGGTGAACAGATTGAATTCATCAAGAAGTTTCTCGTCAACGTCGCGGTAGAGTGCGTCCTGCGTCACCGCGTGATCGCCTTGGAAGAGAAGCAGCGATGCGGTGTTGTAGCGCGGACCCGCGCGTCCTGCTCCGATCCGGGCGGTGGTGGATGCGATCATCGCTTTCAAACCGTTGATGTCTTTAGGATTCTTCACACGCGGCAGGTAGCGGGATTCGTTGAGAGTTGGGTCGGGGAGGTCTATTGAGAGATTGGAGGCTGGAGACTGGGCGCGAGGTTTGACGGGAACAGCCGAAGAGGGAGATAACGTTGGCGCAGTTGAAGCAGGTATCCCTGAGTCGGAAGCGGTTTTCACGGCTCCCGAGGCTTTGAGTTCGCGGACAATCGCGTCTACGAGCGAGTCGAGTTGAGTGTCATCCATAAAATTCGTCTCCGTGTAGTCGGCGTTCTCTTACACCGACGGATGCGCAAGTAAGCGCGTCATACACAGTTATCGTTTCAAGAATATCGTCGGGTCGCCGGCTTTTTCGGTGAGAATCCCGTCATTCATCAAGCCGAGATCGACCATCCAATTTTCGAATTCGGGCGCGGGGCGGAGTTTGAAGAGTTGACGCAACGAAGGCGCGTCGTGGAAGGATGTGGATTGGTACGATAGCATCGAGTCGTCGCCCATCGGCAAGCCCATGAAATAATTGCACCCTGCGGCAGTGAGCATCACCGCGAGATTCTCGATGGCGTTCTGGTCGGCGCGCGCGTGATTGGTGTAGCACGCATCGCAACCCATCGGGATGCCCGTGAGTTTGCCCATGAAGTGATCTTCGAGTCCCGCGCGTTGGATCTGGCGCGCGTCATACAAATATTCGGGTCCGATGAAACCAACCACGGTGTTCACTTGAAACGGATGCCAGCGCTTCGCCAGCCCGTAGTTGCGCGCTTCGAGGGTGAGTTGATCCCAACCGTTGTGCGCGTCGGCGGAGAGGGCGGAACCCTGACCCGTTTCAAAGTACATGAAGTTCGGACCCTTCGGAAAGCAATGTTTTTTAGCGAGTTCGTAAGCCTCATCGAGCAAATCAACAGAGATGCCAAACGAGTCATTCCCTTTTTGCGAACCGGCGATGGATTGAAACACCAAACCGACCGGCGAACCCGCTTGCATGCATTTCATTTGAGTCGTGACATGCGCCAGCACACAATTTTGTGTCGGGATGTTCCACGTTTTGATGATGTCGTAAGTCATATCGAGCAGGCGGGACACCGAGCCGTAGGAGTCATCGACAGGATTGATGCCGATGACCGAATCGCCTGAACCATAGGAGAGACCTTCGTAAATCTCCGCGCGGATGCCTTCCGGCGAATCGGTCGGATGGTTGGGCTGGTTGCGGCTGGACAGCGTGCCCGGCGCCCCGATGGTGTTGTTGCAATACGCGGTGACTGGCATCTTCTTCGCGCCGAGCATGAGATCTAGATTCGACATCAATTTCGTGACCGCGGAAACCATCTCAGCCGTAAGCCCTGCCGAGACGCGCCGAATCATTTCAGTGGAAGTGGTGTCGGCGAGAATCCATTCACGGAACTCCCCCACTGTCCAGTCTTTGATCTCGTTGTAAATGTTCGGGTCAACGGCGTCTTGTATGACGCGCGTAACTTCATCCTGATCATACGGCACAGCGGGATTTTCTTTCAGCACCCAAAGCGGAACTTCCGCCAACACGAGTTTCGCCGCGACGCGCTCGGCGGCAGTCTCTGCGCCTACACCCGCCAGACGGTCGCCTGATTTCTCCTCGTTGGCTTTACCCATGAGGAGCCGAATGTCGGGGAATTCGTAGGTTTTGCCGTGCAGTTTGGTTCTTAGGAGCATAATGATTCCTGTTTAATCGCAAAGGGCGCGAAGTTCGCTAATGATAAAAAATCAACGTTTTCACACTCAATGGGACGACGCGTCCATCCATGAGTGGCGTGCCGATATCAATGTAATCGCCTTCGGATAAGCCGATCTGGTCAATGACGAGCAAGGCGCGTGAGGGAGCGAGTCCCTTCACGGTTTGACCGAGCGCTTGAGCGTAGTCACGTTCAATAATGGCGATGAGCGGTCTATCGCTTGGCATTGTATTGGCAAAGTCGTTCAAGCCGCCTGCAAGTTGCGTCAGCGATTCGTAATCCAGCGATCTATCAAGTTCCAATGCTATCGCAAATGGATCGGTCGCAAGGTTTACATCCCAGCGAGTCACAGCGTCAGAAATGCTCCTCGAAATTCCCGCAGGTGTAGGGGCGGGGTCCCCCCGCCCGAATACAGGTCGAATCACCGGCACATTCTTCAACGGCAAAATTTCTTTTTCTGCCCAAATCGTCGAGCCGGAAAGCGTCACCGTCTGTGTGCTGGCGCCCAGCACCGTTGCCCGGAGGGTCTCCGATGGCGGGACAATTGTGTACGTGTTCAAAACAGCGTGCTTCCGCAACGACTCCGCCAACAACGGACCGACATCATCGTGAATCGTCGCGTCACTCACCGAGTTGATCGGAATTGGGTTGTAGTAATAATGCCCTATGCCACCGGAGAACATCAACACTGAACCTTTGCCTGAAACACCCACAGGCAGTGTGAGATAGATCTTTTGCGCCAGCGGCGAGTTCGTGCCTTCGATGAGTTCAACGGTCATATCAGCCATGCGGTCGGTGAAGCGGCGCAACTCCTCAAGCGAGGGCGAATCTCCAGTCTCCAGTCTCAACCCGAGATCTTCCAAAATTCGTTTCGCAGGTTCAGCAATGTGCCTCACCTTACCCGTCGCATGTTCAATCTCCAAAATGCGACCGCCGTAGTTCATCGCCGCGGCGCCGATCAATTCACCGCTTTGAAACGTCGCGCTATTCGCGCTTCCGCCGCCGATGTCAACGTTCGTAACGGTCGCGAAGTTCTGTTGTGAATATTGTGCAGCGCCCGCTCCTTTGCCTGCGATCAAACTTTCGACGTTCGGTCCTGCCACACTGACGACGAACTCACCAGCCAGTCCCGATAATGCCCGCAGGATTTCATCCGCGTTTTTCTTCTTCGCCGTCTCGCCCGTGATGATGACTGCGCCCGTTTCAACTTGACTCGGGTCAACGCCGGCGGAGGCATATTCGCTTCGTACGATGTCATTCAATTTGTCCGCATCAATCGTGTCAAAGTCTTTCAATGGTGTGAATACGATCGGGCTTTGGTAAATTACCTTTCGATCGGTAATATTGATTCGCGGTATCTGCCCGGGTCTCGACACATCTTGCAAGTTGAGGCGTGAAAAGACGATTTGTGTGGTGGTCGTACCCACATCCATGCCGACGGACAAAAGGTCTCGCGAATCACTCATGGTAGAAAACCAATTACCAATTACAAATTACGTTTTCACGCAATCGGTAATTGGTAATTCGTAATTACTCTTTCCTGTACGAAACCTTCCCGCTCAGCTCGAGTGAGTCGATCACGCCAACGATGACCGCGTCCACCGGCGCGTTAGCCGTTTGGCTGGTGTAACGAGCCGATGAACCGTCGGTGACCATAACCAAATCGCCTGTCCCCGCGCTGACCGTGTCCACGGCGATATACGGCTCGCCCGTCGGCTTGCCCGCTGTGTCCGCATCTCGAACAATAAGCAGCTTCCGCCCCCGTATCACTTCATCCTTGATCGTTGAAATGGTCGAACCTATGACAAGAGCAATTCGCATGGAGACCTCGGTTAATTACAGTACATCAAGAAAAGGCATGTCTTTCTGAACGAAACGAAGCGACGATACTTTACAAAAGCGGGCTGGCGCTTAAAAGGGAGGAGCGATTCTTTTCAGAGTTTATCCTCCTTCTTATCGAACGGTTCGGAATGATATTTTGTGAAGGATCGCGTTTTTCGATGGGAGAATTGTATCAAACTCTCCCCTCTCTGAGAAGAAAATTCGCGTTACATGTGGTCCAATTCCTATTGGAAGGGTGCCATTTGAGCAAATTCCTCATCCCCGTCTGAGAAACAATAGGATCGACGCAATGGGCGTATCCCGGACCGCGTCAGCGAAACGCACCGGTCGCAAACAACGCGCCGAAAAACCTCTGTTACACCATGACTGGAACAAACCTAACCGCTTCTGTTGCCCTACAGTTGCCTGTGCGCGCCGACCCAGGGTTTCCCCAGCCTGTGATTCTGGGCGATCACCACCTTGTTGAATTTCTGGGCAATTTGTGCTGACAGCATGGCGACAGTTCCCCAATCATCTCCAAGTATGGCCACTTTCAACTTCTCGGCGAATTGTCCAGTCCACATCCATTCCATGCGGAAGCGATCCGCTTTGACCCAATAGCCTCGTTTCTCCCAAGCCGCCACCGATGAGTCAATCCCTTGAGAAATTGTCATCAAGGCAAGAGAAATGAAGGCGGCAATATCTTTCGACTCTTGATTCACCTCTGTTTGTTTTGCCAGTTCACGAAGAGCCAGCACAATGGCTTTGGATAATCGTGTTCGGTCTTTTCCTGCTGAATCCGGGTTGATGAGGCGGCTCAATGATATGCTCCAAAATCAAGGTTCAAGTTGGCGATTATATCCACCAATCCGAAAACGTCAACACTGCACCGAGGGCAAACGAGGTGTCGCAAATCATAAATTAGCAGGTATAATTTTGCCGCATTCACCTCAAGGGGACGTGGTGGAACTGGCAGACACGCAGCACTTAGGATGCTGTGCCGCAAGGCTTGAGAGTTCGACCCTCTCCGTCCCCACCTTTAACTCAACCCCTGCTCCTCTCCTAAAAGAGAGAGGAGTCTTATGGAGAAATAACTTGAAAATAGAAAAAACGATCGAAGAGAACCACGAAGCCAAACTTGTGGTTGAAGTGGAACCCGAATTGATGGAAACCTACAAACGCCGTGCTGCGCGGAAGATCTCGGAGCGCGGCAAGATTCCCGGCTTTCGCCCGGGCAAGGCGCCGTATCACATGGTCGTGCTGAATTATGGCGAACAAGCGGTCGTCGAGCAGGCGATTGATTTTTTTATTGACAGTGAATATTCGAATATCCTAAAAGAGGCGGATGTGAACCCCGGCGCGTCTGGCTCGTTGGAGAAAATCGAATCGCTTGAGCCGCCGAAGTTGATCTTCAAAGTGCCGCTCTCACCGGAAGTGGACTTGGGTGACTACCATTCGATTCGTTTGCCCTACGAGTGGACCGCTCCTGACCCGAAGGATGTGGACGCGGCAATGGAAGACTTACGCCAGATGTATGCAACGACCGAGACCGTTGAGCGCGAGGTGCAAGAAGGCGATTATGTTCAAGTCGATGTGGAATCAGACACACCAGAATTGAAACGCACCGGTTTCGCGACCGTCGTCCGCAAGGATGACCGCGATAATGAGTGGCCCTTTACGGGCTTTGCCAAACAGCTTGTGGGGATGAAGCCCGGCGACACAAAGACGATCAAGCACGACTTTCCGAAAGATTACGACCTGGAAGCATTGCAAGACAAAAGCGCGGAAATGACCGTTACTGTGAAAAACGTCCGCGCGATAACGTTGCCAGAACTTGACGATGAGTTTGCGAAAACCGTTGGCGCAGGCGAAACGCTCGATGCCTTGCGCGAGTTCGTGACGAAAGATGTAGAAGCGCGCTCGAAAGCCGATTACGACGACAAATACTTTGTGGATTTGATCGAAAGAATCAAAGAAGGTGCTACGTTCAAATATCATCAACATTCGCTCGACCACGAAGGCGAGCATGTACTTGAAGACCTGACGCAACGGCTCGCGCAACAAGGCATGGATCTGGATACGTATTTCAAACTGCGAAATACGACGCGCGAGCAATTCATCGAAGAGGAAGTGAAACCCGTAGCAAAGAAACGGTTCGAGCGCTCGTTGATCCTCGATGAGATCGTCCGCAGAGAAGAACTCGAAGTGGACAATGACGCTCTCGATAACGAATTCAACCAGACGTTGAACGCGCTAGCCATGCAAGGCATGGACTTGAGCAAAGTCCGCGGTGGGAAGAAAGGCCAGCAACAATTGGCGCAGGCAGTCGCAATGGAATCAGCGAACCGCGTGCTTACGCGGCGCGCGCTGGATATGTTGAAGTCCATTGCAGTGGGTGAATACAAATCGCCCGAGCAAAGAAAGGCTGAAGCAGCAGAGAAAAAAGCGGAAGAGGAAGCAAAGATCGCCGAGGCAGAGGCAACTGTCCCTGCATCAGAAGCGGAATCCTCATCCGAAGCCGAAACAAAGAGTTAATGAAAATCCAATACTGGATTAGTATCATCGTCGCAATTTAAAAGGAGACAAACATGATTCCAAATTTCAAGAATATCGTTCCGATGGTCGTGGAAAATACAGGCCGCGGCGAGCGCGCCTATGACATTTACTCGCTCCTGCTCAAAGAACGTATTATTTTTCTCGGCACGCCGATCGACGATCAGGTGGCGAATGTGATCGTGGCGCAATTGCTGTTTTTGAATCACGAAGACCCGGAAAAAGAAATCCAGATGTACATCAACTCGCCGGGCGGCGTGATCTACGCAGGACTTGCGATCTATGACACGATGCAAATGATCTCGAACCCGATAAGCACGGTAGCGGTCGGCGTGACCGCGTCCTTCGGGACCGTTTTGCTTGCCGCAGGAACCAAAGGCAGACGCTACGCGCTACCGAACGCGACGATCCACATGCATCAGCCTCTGGGCGGCGCACAGGGTCAGGCAACCGATATTGAAATTCAAGCAAAACAAATCTTGCGCTTGAAGGCTTTGCTGCTCGGAATTCTCGCGAAACACACCAACCAACCCCTCGAGGTGATCGAACGCGATAGCGACCGCGATTATTATCTCGAAGCAAAGCAAGCCGTTGAGTATGGTTTGGTGGATCAGGTATTGGAAATGCCGGAGAAAGTCAAATAAGACAAGAAATTAGTGATCAATAACCAGCAATCAGTGTCAGTGATTCGTTGAGACCTCGAGGAGAAATCTTCGAGGTCTTGCGTTTATAATACTCAGCAGTCGATTGTAGATCTGAACTCGGGTCACGATACGCCCTCAAAAACCATTCGGGCTACTCGACCACTAATCGAAAATCGTCAATCGTAAATCTAAAGCGTATGCTTCCCTCAAACCTCAAAGCCCTCATCCTCGACATGGACGGTGTGATCTGGCGGTCAGACGCGCCGATCGGCGATCTACCCGAAATTTTCAGACGCATCGAAGCGCGTGGATTGAAATACGTATTTGCCACCAACAACGGAACGAAATCACCGGAGCAATATGTTGAATCTTTGGATAAACTAGGAGTGCGCGTTTCGCCTCAGCAGGTCATTACGTCCGCGTTGGGAGTGGCACACATACTCAGCCATAATTTCAAGCGCGGCACAAAGGTTTTCATGATCGGCGAGGACGGAATCCGCAAGGCGCTGGAGGAAAAGGGGTTTGACGTTTTGCCCGTTGATAAGGCACAAGAGGCGCAAGTCGTGGTGATGGGCATCGACCGCGACATCAACTTCGAGAAAATGCGCGAGGCGACATTACTTGTACGCCGCGGGATTCCTTTTTATGCAACGAACCCCGATAAGACCTTCCCCACCCCGCGCGGCGAGATTCCCGGCGCGGGCGCGTGGATTTCAGTCATCACCACCGCGACGGGCGTCGAGCCGATCTACGCGGGAAAGCCATTTCCATTTATGATGGAACTATCGCTCGAAAGACTTGGCTCAAAAAAGGAAGTAACACTCGTTATCGGCGACAGACTCGAAACCGACATCGCCGCGGGACAGGTTGCGGGATGCCCTTGCGCGCTGGTGTTGAGCGGCGTGTCCACGCTGGAGCAGGCGGAGGCGTGGGTTCCTAAGATTGATGTTATTGCTGATGATCTTGCCAGTTTGATTGAATAGTCTGCCATGTTAATTTATGACTTAGATTTAGATTCGATCGCCAAACTTCTGCATAAATGGGACGAACCCGCCTACCGTACGAAGCAAATCTGGCAGGGACTGTATCAGCATCTGTATGATTCGCCTGAGCAATTCACGAACCTGTCGAAGTCCCTGCGCGAAAAACTTGCTGAGCAGGTGACTTTTGCTCCGTTCAAAGTAAAAACGTATCTCGATTCCTCCGACGGCTTTACGCGCAAAACACTCTTTGGATTGCCTGATAAAAATCTTGTCGAAGCGGTGTTGATGAGGTACGGCGACCCAGCGGACAATCCGCAGAACGCCGCTTCTGCTCCGAACAGCGAGAATTTGCGCGGCGCAAAGAATCGGCGAACCCTTTGCATTTCAACTCAAGCAGGCTGTGCGATGGGATGTGTCTTTTGCGCAACAGGGCAAATGGGATTCAAGCGTCATCTCTCGAGCGGTGAGATCATTGCACAAGTTCTGTATTACGCGCGTATGTTGAAGGAAAGGAACGAGGTCGTCACCAACATCGTTCTCATGGGCATGGGCGAACCGTTCCACAATTACGACAACACGATGGAAGCGATAGATCGACTCAACGACCCGAACGGATTTAACTTCGGCGCGCGTCGCTTCACGATCTCGACGGTGGGACTGGTTCCGCAAATCCGCCGCTTCGCAGACGAGAAACGACAGGTCAACCTCGCCATCTCCCTTCACGCTGCGGATGACGAGTCGCGTGTGGCGATGTTGCCTGTCAATAAGAAATATAACATTGATGAAGTGATTGACGCGTGTCGGTATTATGTCACTCAAACGCATCGTCGAATCACGTTTGAATGGGCGTTGATCCATGGAGTCAACGATTCACCGGAGGTTGCAAAGAAACTCGCCTCGCGCTTGAAGGGCTTGATGTGTCATGTCAACGCGATCCCCCTCAACCCCACTACTGGATATAACGGTCAAGCGGCATCACGCGAGAGGGCGGCAAAGTTCAAAGAGTCGTTGGAGCAGGCTGGAGTTCCGTGCACGATCCGCATGAGGCGCGGGATCGATATTCACGCTGGATGTGGTCAATTGGCGGGGTCTAATTGAAGTGTAATTATCATTAAGATGGTATTATGATTTTTTGACTACGCGAAGTCCAACAGCGGATGATTTTATTTCATGGTTTAGAATTGCACTGCTACATTCAAAATTAGTTTGGAGTCCATCGAATGGAAAACAAGTCAATACCCTGGCTTCACCGTCCCATCCACCCCGCTTTGCCAGCGATCACGAACGAGATCGCGTTATTTGCAGGTATCGTATTGCTCGCCGTCATCACTCGGTTTTACGACCTCGGATCACGCGTGATGAGTCATGACGAAAGTTTGCATACATACTTTTCATGGTTGCTCTATCGCGGGCAGGGCTATCAACACACGCCGATGATGCATGGACCGTGGCAGTTCCACCTGATCGCACTCAGCTATTTCCTCTTCGGCGCCAGCGACTTTACCGCGCGTATCCCCGCCGTCCTGTTCAGCATCGCGACGGTGGGTTTAATCTGGTACTGGCGCCATTATCTTGGTAAATGGGGAGGTTTGATCGCTGGTGCGATGATGGTCATTTCACCATTCATGCTTTATTACGGACGCTACGTGCGGGAGGATGTATACGCGGGCTTTTCCGGTATCCTTCTACTTTATTCCGTATTACGTTACTTCGAATCCGGTGAAAAGAAATATCTGTATTGGGTGACCATTTCCCAGGTCGTTCACTTTCTCGACAAGGAATCTTCCTTCATCTACACGGCGCAAATGCTACTCTTCCTTGCGGTATTTTTCTTTGCCCGCGTCATGCGTAAACCATGGGAAGAAAAGTACACCCTTTACCGCGCCTTCGTGATCTTGCTATCGGTGGCATTGGTCTGCGGAAGTGTCGGCGCAGGTCTGGCATTGACCGACCGCCGCGCGGATGTGCTCACAAGCACAGAGACCGCCGCACCTTCGAACCCCAATGATCCGTCGCTTCCTTCCGTTCCGCAGGGAAGTTCGCGTGCGATAACCGGAATTCTTTTTGGATTAGCGGCACTTGGGTTGATCGGTGCGCTCGGCATTCTTGTTGTAGGTTACGGCTGGGCAAACCTTCAGAAAGAGCGTTCATTCGATCTGTCCATTCTGATCGGCACATTCGTGTTACCCATGCTGATTCCGTTCCCCATCAAATGGCTGGAAAAAAGCCTAAATGTTGTGATACCAACAGAAGCGAGCATGGTCGCCAACCTCACTCAACGCGATTACCTCATCCTTGGCGCATTCGTCTTGATAATATTCCTGATCAGCATCGCGATCGGAATGGCTTGGAACCGCGGCTGGTGGAAATATGCCACGATTTTCTGGGGAGCGTTCACACTTTTTTACACTACCTTCTTTACCAACGCCGGCGGATTTTTCACGGGGCTTCTCGGCTCGCTCGGTTATTGGCTCGTTCAGCAAGGCGTCGAACGCGGGAGCCAGCCAGAATACTATTACGTGCTGGTCCAAATACCCATGTACGAGTTCCTGCCTGCCATTGGCACGCTCGCCGCGATCGGTTTGGGGTTGAAAAAATTGTACAAACAGAGACAAACTGAACTTGCAGAAGAAGCGGGGTCTGTCCGCGATCCAAAGGACTCCATATTCGGAGTCTTCTTCGCCTTGATGACATGGTGGTGTTTTTCGAGCATCGCGGCATTCACCATTGCCGGAGAACGGATGCCCTGGCTGACGTATCACATGGCATGGCCCATGATTCTGTTAACGGGATGGGCGATAGGTCAAATCGTCGAGCGGGCAACGGAACAGATATCCGAAGAGTCTCCGTGGCGGTCGGTGCTCGCAATATTCCTGCTGATCGTATTTTTCATTTCGCTGTTCAACATTGGCCGCGCAGTGTACGGTCCCACTCCCCCATTCGAGGGAACTTCTCTTAGCCAACTGCAAGCAACCTTTACCTTCGTGTTCCCGGTGCTGATCGGACTCGGTTCGGGGTTTTTGATCTTCAAACTTATGAAGGACGATCTCGTTAGCCTGGGAATCATTTTTCTCTCCGTTTTCATGTTCGCAATGGTCGGCTCCAGCATTGTGAACGGCGCATGGTTGCTTTCTTTGCAATCTTCGCCCGGTTCTGATCCGGCAGCGATCACTACTTACGGCATCCGGTTCGCCGCAGGCTTTCTTGCTTTTCTGCTCGGCATCGCAGGTTTGGTTTGGCTGTCACGATTGCCGCGCACCACTCCGCTCGTCAACCTAGCCATTTTGACGGTCTTCGGATTTCTTGCGTTACAAACAGCGCGTACATCCTTTCGTGCTAGTTACATCAATTACAACGATGCGACCGAATACCTTGTGTATGCGCACGGAGCCGGGGGAGTCAAAGAAGTAATGGAGCAGGTGGAAGAAATTTCGAGGCGCACGGCTGGTGGGTTGACCGCCATCGTCGCTTACGATGCCAGCGCGCCGGATACCGGTGTGTCATGGCCCATGGTTTGGTATCTGCGCGATTTTACACAGCAGCGATCTTTCGACCAGCCGACACGATCCTTGCGGGAAGCGGTGGCAGTGATCGTCGACCAGAAGAACTTCGATAAGATCGATGCCGCTCTCGGCGACGGGTATTATCGCCTCGATTACATCCGCATGTGGTGGCCCAATCAGGATTACTTCGGGCTGGATCGTACGCGTGTTCTCAACGCGATCACAAACCCGGAAATACGGGCCGGTATCTTTGAAATCTGGTTCGACCGCGACTACACGCGTTACGCGCAAGCGACCGGCAGCAGTACGATGACACTCACAACCTGGCAACCCGCCGATGAAATGAGACTGTACGTGCGCAAGGACGCGGCGGCGCAGATGTGGAATTATGGAGTGGGACCTTCGACTGCAGGATCCGCCTCTGACCCGTATGAGGCTGGTACAGTTATCCTTGCCGCCGATCGCATCTTCGGCAGTGAATTTTTTCCGCCGCTCGGGCTAAACGCGCCGCGCTCCATCGCCGCCGGTCTCAACGACGATCTGTACATCGCCGATTCAAACAACCACCGCATCCTCCATATCGCAACCGATGGGAGCGTGATCGATGAATGGGGAACATTCGCCGACCTGAACACCGGCGATGCGCCGATCGGTACTTTCTTCGAGCCATGGGGTGTGGCTGTCGGACCCGACGGTTCTGTATATGTGACCGACACTTGGAACCATCGCGTGCAAAAGTTTTCGAGCGACGGGCGTCCCATCAAAATGTGGGGGCAATTCGGTCAGCCCGCTCCTGAATTCCCAGACTCGGAATACTTTTTCTGGGGACCGCGCGGCATCGCCGTGGATTCGGAAGGGCGGGTCTTCGTCGCCGATACAGGCAACAAACGTATCGTCGTGTACGATGCGAACGGGAACTACCTCACCGAATTCGGTTCAGGCGGATTCGATCCCGGTCAATTCGACGAGCCGGTTGGGGTCGCGGTTGGAACCGACAATACGGTGTACGTCACCGACACATGGAATCAACGGATTCAATCCTTCGTCCCCATAGAAACCAGCGGAAACGAAGTCTTCTTTCAAGCCCTCGCACAATGGGATGTGAATGGCTGGTTTGGGCAGTCGCTGGATAATAAACCGTTCATCGCAGTGGACGCGAACAACCACGTGTTCATCACCGACCCTGAAGGATACCGTGTGATCGAATTTACATCATCGGGCGAGTTCGTTCGCACATGGGGCGACTTTGGCATCGCTGCCGACCAACTCGGACTGCCATCGGGCATCATCGTGGACCCGCTCGGTTTCGTCTGGGTGACAGATCCCGGAAATAATCGGATCTTACGGTATCAACTCCCCCAATAAGCAAATCAAAAGTCAGCGCGTGGAAACCCGCTGACTTTTGATTCTCAAATCTCAACCGCGAGACAGGTGAGGGTCTGCTCCACGCCGGGAATGGGTTGAATGACCGTGGCGATCATTGAGCCGATCTTGTTGACATCCGGCGCTTCGATCACCGCGACCACATCATACGGACCAAAGGTCATGTTGGCTTCGCCAACTTTATCGGTTTTACGTAATTGACGCACCACATCTTTCACCTCGCCCGCGCGTACTTTGATCAACACATATGCTTTCATGCTACGTCCTTTCTTTATGATTCGGTGCGACGCAAGTAGATCGCCCAATAGATAGCCGCCACCAGTACCGCGCCGCCGACAATATTGCCGAGGGTCACCGGCAGGAGATTACCGAACCAAAACGCCTGCCACGTCAGTTTATCGAGGTTCGCTACAGCGTCGCCGACGGTTGCTATGAAACTCGTGTCAAACATTTTTATCAGCAAGGCATACGGGATGAAGTACATGTTCGCGATACTGTGCTCGAACCCCGCCGCAACGAACGCCGTGATCGGAAAAATGATGGATAGGATTCGATCGACTGTACTGCGCGCGCTGAAGGTCAACCAGACCGCCAAGCATACAAGCGCATTACATAGGATTCCCAGCGCGAGCGCCTGCAGGAATTCCAGATCGCATTTCGCCGCGGCAGTGCGAAGTGCGGCAATGCCTACAGAATTTCCTCCAAAGGTGTATTGCCGCGTGAAGAACATCAACACCGCTGTACCAGCCGCACCGACAAAATTGCCAAAATAGACGACCACCCAGTTTCGCAGCACCGCCCCGGCCGTCACCTTTCCGTTTGCCCACGCCATCACGATCAAATTATTTCCGGTAAATAATTCCGCGCCTCCGACCACGACAAGGATCAATCCCAAACAGAAAACAAGCCCGGAAAGCAAACGCGTCACACCGAATGGTAATGCCGCGGAATAACTTGCTCCCTCTGCCGGGGTGATCACAATGCTCCCCGCGCTTACCGTCGTGGCAAAAATCGCACCGAGTGAGATGAACGCGCCGGCGAGCACAGAAAGCATGAACATCTTTAGGAACGGCATCTCTGCTTTGCGCACACCCAAATACTCAGCGCGCGCAGCCATTTCTTGCGGCAGCAATGCATCAATGCGTTGTTCACTCATGATATTCTCCAGATTTGGATCGGGCTCTTTCAAGTCGAAGTGTAACCTGCAAGTGATTATGAAAGGGGCTATTTTTGTAATTTGACCGGCGTGATCTTCTTCCTAACTTAGTCCGAATTCGGATTCTCCCCTCCCCGCCAGGCAAGATAACCTCCTACAAGCAGCGTCATTGCGATCACTCCGATCGCAAAAGACATGATCGCTGTGGAATTCGTTGCTTCAACCGAATCGTCCTCCGATACGGGTGTTGAAACCGGCTCTGAAGGTGCTGCATTCGATGCAGCGGTAGGAGCTACAGAAATCGCCGGCACAGGAGTGAGGGCGATCGCAGGTGTTGGACTTACTTGGATAACTTCCGCATTGATCAACAACACGTCTCCGGGGTAGATCGTGTTATCTGCCAGATTATTCGAACTCTTGATCTCATCGATCTTCACGTTATAGGCGATTGCAATCTGCCAAAGCGTTTGGCCCGGTTGCACTTCGTGGAAGACCTCACCATTTTCATTGGGTGTGCTGACGATTACGGCGGGAATCACGGCACCTCCCGACGGGGTAGTTGCCCCTCCACTCGCTGTCTGAGGCGCGCCGCTGGTGGTTGGCAAAGCGCAATCGATCACGTAATATACGCGTCCGTTTGCTACAGCAACGCCCGCGCCGATCTCCGTCAGGCTTGGGGAGATCATCGTATTCAAATGCGGAGCGTCGCCGGTCCATTGATTGACCGCGGTTTGCGCGGTCATGCTTTCGTTGCCGCCGGTGATATTTTCGGAGCGGAAACCTCCAAGCGAGAGGTCTCCTGCCAGCGGATATCCAGCGGCGAGCAAACGATCCGTCACGCCGATTCCGCCGGGACCGAAGTGAGTGACGTTGCCGGTCGCTGCCATAAAATCCGCTTGCGCTTGCGCTGTGTACATCAAGATCGAATTTACGTTATATGGCGGTAAACCGTACGAGCCGCGCAACGCGTTGACCGCATTGATCAAGTCGTATGGCGAATCCGCCCGCGGGGGCATTGCCTGCGCCGGTAGGGTAATCCAAAACACAAGTGTAAGCGATAGAAATAATCCGCACGCAATGATCGATCGACTTTGTGTCATGTAAAAATTATAACCGTTCACTTTTTCAACAATCGAATCTCATTGTGAGTCAACTCGCGCCATGTGCCCGTTTCTAAATTTTCCAACGTGATGGGACCGATGGCGATACGCACCAGCCGAAGCGTGAACAGACCCACTGCGGCGGTCATGTGTCGGATCTGTCTCTTTTTCCCTTCGCACAATTTGATCTCCATCCACGCGGTCGGTCCGTGAGGGGTCACCGGCTTGGAACGGGGAGGCAGGCTGGGATCCGGGATGAGGCGGGCTTTACACGGCAGAGTCCGATAGCCTTTGAGTTGCATCCCCTTTTCAAGTTTGGTCAATTTCGCAGGTGTCGGCTCGCCTTCGATCAACACCCAATATGTCTTTTCAAGATGATGCCGCGGGTCTGCGATCCTTGTAATGAGTGCGCCGTCGTTGGTGAGCAGGAGCAAACCTTCACTGTCGCGATCCAAGCGGCCCGCCGCGTACACACCGGGCGCATCGATATATTGCTGGAGCGTTGGATGCCCCGTGCCTTCATCGGTAAATTGCGAAATCACTCCGTATGGTTTGTTGAATATCAAATAACGCAGGTTCATGGTTTGGTACTATAATGCAAAATAACAAAATTCATCTCATGGAGGCTTGCATGGGCGTAAAACGTGTCGATCCTCAAAATGGAAAATTCACGATACACGGCAAGAACAATAACAATCTCGAACTGACCCTAGAAACAACGGAATTGGGTAAGTATATCGTCGAGGAATTAGACGGTGCCGACATGGAGAGTAAACTCCCAGCCGACAACCCGCTCGGTATTGGTTGGTTCGCCTGCTTCAGTGTATACAACAAAAAGAATGGAAAGAAAAGCGGTTATGCAAAGGTAAAGTATTCGTTCAATGTTACCCTCGCGCCGAATGAGCGGTTTTTCGTCGCGTACAACAACACCGCTTACGAAGTCACCGATGAGGTCAAGAAAACGGGCAAGGTGACTCTGAGCGAGGGCGACCCCGCCGGTGGCACCTTCCCACCGAAGGCGTAACTCACGCCCTGCCCTGCCCGGCAGACGATAATCGTACGATCATCTCCCGCCGCCAAGGGACATTTTCAACGAACGCGCGGCGGGTTTTCTCATCGCTAATTTTCAAAACCTGCGAATCCAGCAGTTCGCGCGCGGCGGATAACACCCAACCAGCACGCGAATCCTCCATGTACTTGAGTAATTGATAACAAGCAAGGTATACGCGCAAGGGTTCCTCCGTGCCATCGAGCGTTCCGCCGTTTTCGAGGTACGTGAGAATTTCTTCGGCATACGAAGCCGCAAGGACGGGATCGTTCCCTTTCAAGGCGACCTGAACCAGACCCGCGAGCGGTTCATTGGCAAGGGGTGGTTGATCCAGTTCTCTGCGCATTTTCAATGCCTGCGCGAACGCGGCGCGCGATTCCTCGAGCCTCCCGCAGGCAAGGAACGCGTAACCGAGATATTGATACGACCATGCTTCACTCGATTGATCGTTTTTTTGCCGCGATAGTTCATTCGCCTGCAGTGCATTGACCACCGCCACCTCCCCCTGCCCCTGCGCTTCTGCCACTCCGCTGAGATTCATCAACGTGTTGATCTCAATATACGTGTTACCCACTTCGCGTGCGATGACGAGTGCCTGCTCGTGATAATTTTGTGCGGAATCGTAATCGCCCAGCATCGCGCACGACCAGCCGATATTTCCAAGCGCGACACCTTCGCTATACCGATCACCAAGTTCGATATCGAGCCGATGAGCCTGCTCATAATATGAACGCGCCAATTGGTAATCACGCAATACGTACGCCGCGGCATTGGCTAGGTTCGCGAGACAACGCGCTTGCATGATGCGGTTGTTGACCTCCCGAGCAATGCCCAGCGCTTCCTCCATATACCCAACCGCCAAACTCGGTTCCTTTGATTCGAGCAGTATCAACCCGAGGGAACTCAGCGCACTCCCTTCGTCCTCTCGTCTCCCTGAATTCTTCGCGAGCGTGAGGGCTTCGCGGGCAAGGCGTATCGCTTCTTCGATCTTTCCCAACCTGAAGTTTGCCAGCGACCACAAGATATAAACCTCCGAGACAGATCCCGTATCGTCAAGTTTTCGCGCAAGCGCGATCACTTCTTCAGCGGCTTGAATCGTAGAGGCGTAATCGCCTGTTGTCAAATAGAAGTTCGCGTACAAACTGCGCGCTTTAGCCAACAGACGGTCGTCGCGTAATTGCCGAGCAAGTTTTTCCAAAGAATCCAGATCCTGCGCCTGCGATTGACGGTCGCCGATGCGGCTGTAAATGCCAACCCTTTCCGATAGTATGTCGAACTGGCTATTAAGATCGTCGAACGGCGTGAACGAATATGCGCGCGAGTAGTAGTCTATCGCTTGAGAGTTCTGATAAGCCTCTGCTGAAACTTTGCCCGCGAGTTTATACAATTCCTGCGCTTTCGATTTCAACTCGCCCCGCTCGGCATGATATGCCAATTCAGGGTAGTGGAAAGGAAGATCCCCGGCATAATATTTTTCCAGCGATTCAAGCGCCATTCTATGAAGTTCCTGCCGGCGCGCGCGGATTTGCATGGAATAGGCGGCATCGCGCAGGAGCGCGTGAGTGAACACGTATCGTCCATCCGCTTCTCCCGCCCAGATGCCATGTCTCTCCGCTGTGGCGACCAGTTCGCCCGTCGGAACGGAACCGCCGGACATCATCGCGAGAACGTCACTATCGAATTCGCGTCCCAACACAGATGCCGTTTGTACAAGGTCCTTCACATCCAATTCCAATTGATCGAGCCTCGCCACCAGCAGCGCACGGATATCGCCCGGCAGAATCACGTCTCGCAGGCGGCCCGTCTGAGACCAGCCATCGCGACTCATTTCTATCAAATTTTCTTCCCGTAGATAGCGCACGATCTGTTCCACAAAGTACGGATTTCCTTCGGAGCGTTCCCAAACAAAGCGGACCAGTCCGCTGGATGCAGTTCCACCGAGCAGGATATCCAATTGCCTTGCTACCTCTTCCGTTGATAAACCTGCCAGCAAAATGGAATGGTCAACGAACCCATCCTCGGTGAACCAGCGCTGCTCCCTGCGTGAGGTGACGAGAACGGCGATCGGGCGGGCATGGTTTCGTAAAAAACGTTTTAGCCGGGATAAAAACCCAACTGTGTCGTCATCCAAGTCGTGCGCGTCATCCACGACGAGAACGACCGGCTGGCGAAGACTTTCGGCTTCGAGCAATGCGATCAAGGCTAGGAGCGTGTTGTTATACCGACTCTGGGCATCGAGCTGTTCGAATAATGAATCCTCCCAAAACAGGTCAACCAGCGCGGCAAGCACGGAGCGGAGACGATTCAACTCGCTCGCGAGGTTGTGATCGTTTATTGAGTCGATAAGATTTTGCAATCTTGCGTCGAATATCTCGCGCCGCGCGGTTGCATTGACAGCATCCAATTCGAAGTAGCGCATCAACCAGCGGCGAACCGAGTTGAAGGATTGCCGAAGGTTATCTTCGGATTGCCACAACGCCCACAAAATATTCGGATGTGCGCGCAATATCAAAGAATGTAATTCATGCACCAATCTCCCTTTTCCGATACCCGCCTCGCCGAGCAATAAAATCACACCGGCGAATTCCCCGCGCCAAAGTGGCTCAATCAACGCCTCCAATTCTTTCACTTGGTTCTCACGCCCGATCATTTCACCCGCATAGACCGTCGTCGCGTATCGTTTGACACCTCTTAAGATATACACTTGCTGATCTGCCGCGAACCCTTTGAATTTTTGAATGCCCACATGCTCGATCTCGAACCGGGAGGAGACGCGCCGTGCAATGCGATCATCCACCCAAACTTGCCCCGGAGATGCGTTCATCATAAATCGCGCGGACAGGTTGACGCCCCAGCCGTAACAAGTGTAATCTTCGCTCATTACACCGCCTAAAAACCCGGCATGCGCCACGTAATATGTCACACCCGCGGTGATGGGAAAATCCACCTTCGATTGCAGTTCAAGGATGAAACTCAACGCCCGGCTCATATCGTTCTCGTATGCCGTCGGCGCGCCCCAAATCATCAGCAAATTACAACCCTTATCGCCGAAGTCGAGGCGGTTCAACAAACCGCCGTATTTCGTCCTCAGCGCAAAAACCGCGTGAAAGAACGGTTCGAGTTTTTCGTACGGCAGATCGGGGAAGCGCATAAATAGGTTGACCACCTGACGAAACTCACCGCGAAGGTCTTGTGTGACGATCTCAACAGGGAAGAATGCGCGGGATGCTTCAAGATCGACCGGGGGAAGGATGGTGGGGTGTGGCGTCGGCACACCATGGCGAAATCCGTCAAACCGTCGGAATGAACCGGCGGGCTGCGTCCAGACCGCATCCCGAACAAGTGAATACGTCTCCTCGGGTAAACGAATCTCGCCCGCCTCAGCCGATTGTTCCGCTTTGGCGGAATCATCCACTGCTGAGCCGCGGAAAAAATACGTGGCGTTCCTGCCATCTTTTGAACACAAAATTCCCCAAGTAGCATCGCCCACGGCGATCCCGACCTTTACTGTGAAATGAAATTTTCCATACAAGGTTTGGCGCGCGGGATTTTCGATCAGACGCTGTTGCACATCCCACGCCGCGGCGAGCGCGCGAAGTACAACATCTTTCGCTTCGGTTTCGACCGGGAACAACGCCATCACGCCGTCGCCTGCGAATCCGATCACATTTCCGCCGTAATGAAAGATGCCTTCCACCAACGGGTCGAAAACGCCATGCATCAATCCAGCTAACACTTCTGCGCCGTGTTGGCCGTGCTGCATGAGCACATCGGTCATCGTGGAAAAACCGGAAAGATCGAGGAACAACCCCACAGCCCGAAATTCCCCTTTGAATCGCCCCTCGCGAAAATTATCAATGATGATCTGGGGAACAACGCGGTGCATACTTGGTACTCAAATTGTAGCATGTATAATTAACCGTCATGTCAGCAAAATCATTTCAGATTCGCACATGCCCTTCTTGCGGATTGCGCTACCCGCTCGTGGATGAGGTCACATTCGGGATTCGGTGCCCAGCCTGCCTTTCAGAAACCCGCCTCGCACACGAGGGAAAATTGATCCGCGAGCGGACGCCCTCCGTACCTTTGTTGAGCACAGATCGAAAAATCGCAGTTCTGCTCGATAATATCCGTTCTGCAGGGAATGTGGGCTCGATTCTCCGCACCGCGGAGGGATTTGGATTCGTACAAGTCTTTTTATGCGGGATCACGCCTACGCCGGAGCATGACGCGGTGCTGAAAACCTCCCTCGGTGCAGAAGACGCCGTGCCGTGGTCGTATCACAAGGACGCGGTCAAGTTGGTGAAGGGTTTGAAGGCGGAAGGTTGGAAAGTTTTCGCGTTGGAAGAGGATGCAAACGGAAAACCCATCCGCCGCTTGGAATCCCTCAAAACCGACTCGATCCTGATCATCGGAAACGAAATCACAGGGGTTGACCCAGACCTGCTTAGCCTGAGTGAGCAGGTTTTCTACATCCCCATGCGCGGAGAGAAAAAATCGTTCAATGTCGCGGTTGCATTTGGCATCGCGGCATACGCCTTGACCGCGTCGGACTGAACGGTTCGTGTGTTATCATAGTCGTAATCAACGAAAAGAGGAGATAACGAATGGCTATCAAACTGATCGTCCCTGTGAACGGACCCATCACACAGCTTTTCGGCGAGAACCCGGATATCTATAAGAAGTGGGGGTTCCCCGGTCATAACGGAATTGATTACGGCATTCCGAACGGAACGCCGATCAACGCGGCGGCGGCTGGAACTGTAGCGCTCGTCGGTTTCGAGAACGGCGGCTACGGCAATTACGTCAAACTCAGCCACACGGACGGGAGCAAAACGTATTACACATACTATGCCCATCTCGCCAGTGCGGCGGTATCGGCTGGGCAAAAGGTGAAAGCCGGCGCGGTCGTTGGCTATAGCAATAACACCGGCGCCAGCACCGGTCCGCACTTGCATTTTGGATTAAAGATCGACGGTGAAAATCCGCCTTACAAGGGTTATGTTGACCCGATGCCCTATTTCTCCACAGGCGATACAACTTCCACAGCGGATGAATCGGTCAGCACAGACATTCCTGATGCGGTTAAGATTCCCACCTCTTTGACATTCGAAGTGACGTCCGAACTCCTGAACGTCCGAAACGGACCCGGTGTGGAATATGCCATCATCGGGCAGCTGCAAAAAGGAAAAACGTTCAGCGGCAGGCGGCTTCAATCGAAAAGCGTGTGGGTCGAATTCGAAAAAGGCAAATGGGTTGCGCTGGCGTTCAACGGCATCGTGAATCTCAAGGTCAAGTAATATCACCAATTCACGTTACAAAGCAGACGCCCCGAGGTCGGGGCGTCTTTGTTTTTATTAACTCACCTTACGCAGTCACAACTCCGAAAGAGTGAAACGATTATGGATTTACGACGAATGGGCGTGTCAACCCCGAAGGGGTGTCATAGAATTGCGTGAAATCATATCATCCCTACGGGATTGAAGTGCGTAACATAAGTTATTAACCCGATTTTTTGAAATCATCCATGTGGGTGTGGATTTGTGCGAGCAAGTGCAGGATCTCATCGCGTTCGGCGCGCGCAACCTCCAAGGATTTAGCGATGGTCTGTTTTTCTTCTTCGCTCTGGGTGGTATTCAACAAGTGCTCTGAACGCGTGATTTGTGCGGTCTTGTGGTGGAGTTTTGTATCGAGCCGTTTACGGTACCCATCGTAGAATTCATAGTCACTCATGGATTGATGCGCGGTTTTCACTTTTTGCGAGAGGATATCCGAAATAGTCGGCAGGAAGGTTTCGATATCGACCGGTTTTTCGATGAAGCGCGTCACCCCGATGGCAAGGGCGAAATCCTTATCTTCCGGGGTCACGTACGTAGCAGAGAGGAAGACCACCGGAATATCACGCGTCTTCGGGTTGATGCGCAAACGATGGACAAGGCTGAACCCGTCCATTTTGGGCATGAGGATGTCGGCGATGATCAGGGCGGGTCTTTCCTTTTGAATCACCTCGAGCGCTTCCTGTCCATTGCGCGCGGTGACCACGCGATAGCCTTTGAAGGTGAGCGTTGTGTCGAGCAGGTTGAGAATGTCGGGGATGTCATCCACAACGAGGAGGTAGCCGGGGGAAGCCATATGCGTATTGTACCAGCGGGAAATGAGTTGTGAGGAGGGAAAATTGTTACGATAAATCGCGACCCGGTTGACCTCGCTTCCCTCAACCGCTCATCACCAGAACAGCAGAATTTTTCTTGAACTACGTGCCTTCGCTGTATTGGATTGTTCCAGGCCGCTGCTGAGTGATGATTTTGATATTCGCCTTTTAAAAGGGGTTTGATGCAATTTTATTCTTACCCCAATGTCATATCAAATGGTTGAAAACGTCTCCCTGCACGAGACCCCGTCCTTCGCGTCATTGATCGGCTCGGTCACGGTGATATAATCCGCACGACAAATAAGACCGATTCAATCCAAATCGAAGACAGGATACATCCAATCCCACCGCAGTGGAGGTGACCGATGAAGATCGGCCGCTATGAAATCATCGAACAATTAGGTCAGGGCGGCATGGCTATCGTTTATCTGGCGCGTGACCCGCTGATCAAGCGGCAGGTGGCGATCAAAGTCCTCCCGCGCCAGTTCACCTTCGATCCGCAATTCCGCACGCGCTTCCAACGCGAAGCCGAAGTGATTGCAGCGCTCGAACATGCCTCCATCGTCCCAGTGTATGATTTCGGCGAACACGAGGAACAACCGTTCATCGTTATGCGATACATGGCGGGTGGCACACTGGCAGACCGTATCGGCAG
Source organism: Chloroflexota bacterium (assembly GCA_040753755.1). Lineage (GTDB taxonomy): Bacteria > Chloroflexota > Anaerolineae > Anaerolineales > Villigracilaceae > Defluviilinea. The sequence continues at coordinate 67,792 of JBFMDB010000014.1, read as the reverse complement.
AGGCGCGCTGCCTGTCGACGAGATCGCCTCACTATTCCAGCGCATCGGTCCCGCCATCGATTATGCCCACAGCAAGGGAGTAATCCATCGCGATATCAAGCCGGGCAACATCCTGTTCGACTCGCAAGGCGAAGCAAGCCTGTCCGATTTTGGGATTGCCAAATTGGCGGAAGCCACTTCCGCCTACACCGGCACTGGCACCATGATCGGCACGCCTGCCTACATGAGTCCTGAACAGGCTCTCGGCGAAAAGAATCTCACGGGGCTGACCGACATTTATTCGCTCGGTGTCGTCTTATTCGAAGCCCTCAGCGGCGAACTTCCGTTCAGCGCCGACACTCCTATGGGCGTCGCCGTCGCGCACATCAACCAACCGGTACCGAGCCTGCTTGAACGTCAACCAAATCTTCCGCCCGCGTTCGAAGGCGTTATCCGCAAGTCGTTAGATAAAGAACCAGCGAAACGATTCCAAACCGCAACTGCACTTGCACAAGCGATACGGGATCGCGGCACACTGCTGGAAAAAGGGACTGGCTTGGAAAGAGGTACGACCATCGAACCGGTTCCCGGGACAGTGATCGAACCGCCTCTCGCGCAATCTACGCCTGCTTCCGGTTCATCGAGCGTTGACGCGCCTTCGCGTTTCTCGCCTGCGCCCGCAGGAAAGAAATCGGCAATCCCGCGCGTCGTCGGTGTTGGGGGCATACTATTAGCGCTTTGTTTTTGCGCTGGTCTCCTCGGCGGGTTCGCCACCGGTCTAATACCAAATCCGCTCGCCCCTGCGACTGAACCGCCCGCCACATCCACTGCTGAAATCTCAGTTACAGATGTCCCCACACAATTCATGCCCGTTGGCTTGAGCACCACCTACATCGAGTACATCTTCGACGCGTCCGGCAGTATGCTCCAACCCATGGAAGGTACAACGCGCCTTGAAGTTGCTAAACGCGTACTCACTTCACGCCTGAATGCCTTGCCTCCCAACACACAAGTTGGTTTGCGCGTATACGGTCATACCATTCCATATCAAGGTAGAGAAGCGGAAAGCTGCCAAGACATCGAACTAGTCGTGCCGATCCAAGCGAACGGCGCGCAAACCATCATCAATTTTCTACCGGAGATGCAAGCGCTGGGAATGACACCGATGTCTGCCTCCATTCAGCAAGCCGCGAACGACTTCACATTCGAACCCGGACGCAGGAATTTCATCATCCTGATCAGCGATGGTGAAGAGACCTGTGGCGATGAACCCGCCACAGTTGTGCAATATCTCAAAGAGATCGGTATCGACTTTGCGATCCATGTCATCGGTTTGGATGTGGATGCGAACACCGCCGCGCAACTCCGCGCAATTTCCGACGTTTCAGGAGGCGTTTATTACGATGCGAAAAGCGAAGCCGAATTGAATAACGCTCTGGGGAATATCAACGAGAGCATTTTGCCTTCCGAGCCCCCGGTCGCGTCCACCGATTCTACGGAGACGCCATTCCCTCCGCCGAATGCCGAGATCGCTTCCGAAGGGATCGTTGAAGCCTCTTCGATTTACGATTCCACTTTTCCCGCTTCGCTCGCCACCGACGGCGATCTCAGTACCTCATGGTTTTCAGCCGGGGCGATCAAAGGAGACGGCATCCCAACGTTCGTGTGGACCGGTGTTCAGGAGGATTTCATCGCCTCCATCGACATCATTTCGAATCGCGGACATTCCGTGGAATTCTTCCGCACAAATTACGGTTTCGGAATGGTGAAAGTTCAAGTATTCGATGCGGCAGACAACCTGGTCTATGAAGAAACGGTTCCTCTGAATGGAACACCCGATCCCGATGTCCATGTAGAGCCAAATGTGGTTGGACAATGGATTCTGCTCACCTTCACCGATGGTGAAGCGCCCGATTGCGGCGGCTTTGCAGAGCTTTTTGTGAACGTGGCTCGGTAAACCTCAGTCAAAATTATTTCAAACTATCCCTCACCCACTCGATCGGGTGCCGCGCATTGATTCCCAATCCGTGTTGTATTTGCATCCGGCAAGCCGCGCCTGTGGAGACGATTTGCGATTGACGATTTTCGATTGACGATTTTCCACGATCCACATTCCACTCTTTGCTTTCTGTTCCTCTACTCGCGAATATCTCAAAGATCTTCATCGAAATCTCGTAATGCTCCGCCTCGAAACCAAACGTCCCCGCCATGCCACAACAACCCGCGTCGCTCAGCTCCACTTCGTAACCACACGCGCTTAACAATTCAACGCTCGCCTTCGCCCCGCTCGCGATTCCATCCGCCGACAGTCCCTCCGCACGCTGGTGGCAATGGGGATGAAATTTTATTTTTTGTTTTTGATCCTCGAGCAGATTCTGATTTGCCAATGTGCCTACGCGCAAAATATCAAATATCTTTGACCGGAGCAAAAACTCATCCAAAAGCCAAACTTTCTGCGCACGCTGAAGAGCCTCCTCACTTCGATCGGGAAGTAAATCAACATAATCATTTTTCAGAAGATACATTTCAGGAGGCTCCACCCCGACGATAAACGCTTCACGCGCCGGGTCAAGCTGATTCACCAACTCCAGAGTTTTCCTTGCATGACGCCGCGCCGCGTCCACGAATCCCTTCGAGAGCAACGACGCTGCCGCGCCGATGATCGGCAGCACACGCACATCGTATCCGCACATCGTCAACACCTCTAGCGCGGCTTCCTCCACCTGCGGCTCGACATAACGCGAAAACACATCGGACAGGAATATTATTTTCTCTCCTCCTCTCCGTGCCTCCGTGGTTAGCACTTTCGCCCTTCGGTTTGAAATCTGCGGTAAGGGGCGTTCCTCCGCCAACCTCAACATCCTCGCGATCATCTTCCTGGTTGGAGCATACTCCATCAATCCATTTGCAATCGGCGCGACAGGCGCAAGCATTTTCGCCACTACATGGAAATACCCGAACACATAATCCCGCAGCGGTCGGCGATGGGATTTGTAATATTCGTTCTCGAACTCATACTTCAACTTTGCCATGTCCACACCGCTCGGACATTCCGCTTTGCAACCCTTGCACGCCAAACACAGGTCAAGGGCGGAGAAAACTGAACTTTCGATTTCCGATTTGCGATTTACGATAGACGCCGTGTCTACTTGTTCCCTTGTATACCTATCGACCTGCCTGGCAGTGAAAGGATCGCGTATCAACTCCCGAAGGAAATTCGCCCTTCCCCTCGTTGAGTGCATCTCCTCCCGCGTCGCCTGAAACGACGGGCACATCACACCTGTTGCCTTCCTGCACACTCCCTGACCATTACACTGCTCAACAGCCAACTCGAATCCGCCCGAGCGCGCAAACGACAGACTCGGCTTCCACGCGTGCGTTTGATAATCAACGCCGTAACGCAAATTCGCGTCCATCTTCTCCGCGTTGAATATCTTGCCCGGGTTCAAAATATGATGCGGGTCTGCCGCATCCTTCAACAGCCGCATCGCGTCCATCACATCTGAGCCATACATCCTCGCCAAATGTTCCGAGCGCGCCAGCCCATCACCGTGTTCACTGCTCATCGAGCCGCCGAGACTCAACGTCAATTCGAGAACCGCCTCGCTGATCGATCGGAGTTGTTCGACTCCGCGCGCCGTTTTCATATCGAGGATCGGTCGGATGTGCAGGCATCCCGCCGACGCGTGCGCGTACATGCCTCCTTCCGTGCCATGTATGGATAATATTTTCTCCACCTCGCGCACAAACCTTCCCAACCGTTCAACAGGCACCGCGCAATCTTCGATGAACGCAATCGGTCGCGCCGAACGCGGCTGCGAATCCATTAAGCCCAGCCCCACCTTCCGCACGTTCCATATCCGCGATTGTTCTTCTTTCGATTGGGCAATAAAAATATTCCCGCGCATCGAAGCGCCCTGCGCATCGAGACCGCGCACCCTTTTTATTATTTTGTCTGCATCATCACCACTAAACTCCACTACCAACAATGCGGCCGGATCGCCATGAATCCAACTCAATTCGCTGGCATATCCCGCCGAACCTCTCGCCGCGCGGATTATCGTGTTCGGAATCAACTCAATCGCCGATGGCTCATAAGTCAACATACGAGGCACATCGTCGCACGCCTCCGCGACACTTTCATACGGAAGCACAGCAAGGGTCGTTTCTCTCGGTTTCGGTACGAGATTTACCTTCATTTTTCGGATCACAGCCAGCGTACCTTCGCTCCCCGCCAGCATATGTGCCAGGTTCCAAGTATCAGGTTTCAAGTTGGCGGGATAATACTCTCCTACCCATCGCGGCGGTGAGGAGGCTGTCCACGGCAATAAATAATTCAAGCGATACCCCGCCGCGTTCCGCCACGTGTTCGGATAAGTCTGTTTTATCGCTTCCGCATACTTTTCTCGAATTTCCAATACAGCAGAAAAAACTTTTGTCTGTTCGCTGCTCACTGATAACTTGTCTTTCACTTCCCTCCACTTCTCCAACGACCCATCTCCCAAAATCACATCCGCTTCCAGCACATGGTCGGCGCTCATGCCATACACGATCGAATGTGCACCTGTCGCGTTGTTCGCGATCACGCCACCCATCGTTGCGCGTTCAGCGGAAGCAGGGTCGGGGCCAAACATCAATCCGTGCATCGAGGCGGCTTTATTCAAATCAGAAAGGATAACACCGGGCTCGATAACTGCGTATCGCTCTATCGCGTTGATCTCAATGATCTTATCCAGCCAGCGGGAGCAATCGAGAATCAATGCTTCGCCGATCGCCTGACCCGCAAGTGAAGTCCCTGACCCGCGCGGCAAAACGGGAATCTTGTACTTCGCCGCGAGCTCAACCGCTGCATGCAACTCCTCCTGCGTCCGCGGAATTACAACTCCCAGCGGTTGAATTTGATAGATGCTTGCATCGGTGCTGTATAACATCCGAGAAGCAAAGTCAGTGCGAATATCTCCGCTGAAGTGTTTATGCAGGTCGTACAAAAACTCAGGTGGAAGTGACATGCAATGATTTTAATGGAGAACTCCGAGTTCTTCGGAACTCGGAGTTCGTAATTTGTTATTTCGCTCTACCTTGACTTGCAACTGCGGCGGCTCTCAACGCGGCTTCTTCCGGGTCCCCAAGGTAGTAATGTTTGATCGGATTTAACTCCACATCCAGTTCATAGACGAGAGGAACGCCGGTGGGTATGTTCAATTCGGTGATATCTGCATCCGAAACATCATCGAGATACTTCACCAATGCGCGGATGCTATTTCCGTGTGCGGCGATGATCACGCGCTTCCCCGAACGTATCGTGGGGCTGAGGGTCGTATGCCAATACGGCAAGACACGGTCCAGCGTAAGTTTAAGCGATTCGGTTGCGGGCAACTGCTCGGGCGCTAACGATGCATAACGCGGATCGAATTTGGGATGGCGCTCATCGGTCAACTCCAAAGCAGGCGGAGGCACGTCATAACTGCGCCGCCAAATTTTGACCTGCGCTTCGCCGTATTTTTCCGCCATCTCGGATTTGTTCAGTCCCTGCAGCGCGCCGTAATGACGCTCATTGAGCTGCCACGCGTTCGTCACGGGAATCCATTCGAGATTCAATTCCTGCAACACAATCCATAATGTTTGGATCGCGCGCCGCAATACGGATGTGTACGCGACATCGAACACGAATCCTTCCGACCTGAGCAGGCGCCCGGCTTCGTGAGCCTCTGCCCTGCCTTGCTCGGTCAACCCGACATCCGTCCAACCTGTAAAGCGATTTTCAAGATTCCACACACTTTGACCGTGACGCACTAAAACAAGTTTATACATGAAAGCATACTCCTCTCATTACAAATACCCCAATCCCTTCAACCGTTCTTCCAAATCCTTCTGACCTTCGCCGGTGGCTTGCGCCGGAGGCTTGAGATGCGATTGATCCAAGTGTTTACCGATCGCCAGGAATGGAATATCGCGAAATGAAATTCCGCCGAAATCGGTAAGATCGCGGTTGGCGAAGATCACGCCGGGGACAATGTCTGAATCCATGCAATGGTCCGCGCCCCAGTGATCGTGATTCTCTTCCAATGATTCGGCAGGGATTTTGCCCAGCCCCGTCTCCGCAGAGGCGCGATATCCGCTGGCATAACCGACCAAAAGGTCGGGTCCGAAGCGTGTGTAGGGACCGGAGTACGTTTCGTGCTTGAGTCGTACTTTATCCACGACAGAATTTCCATCCGCATCTTTCCAATTGGATAACTTCATGCGCAGATCGGCGAGCAAGTTTTCGATTTCATCCGCTTGGACAATGCCCTGCCCTTCGCGACCAGTCACATTGAGGTAGATGCTATTCAAACCAACCGCGTACGCTTTTGTTTTCGCCCAATCAACACCGCGTAGATCGTTGCCGCCATTTTTCAACGCGAGAAAATTATTTTCGATAAGCCAGCGGTTCACATGCACTTTTTTTCTGAACGGACTGAACCCATGATCCGACATGATCAAATAACGATATTTTCCATTCCACGCTTCGACCTTGCCATTAACTTCGCCAACGAATTTATCCAGACGCATATACCAATCTTCGACCACATCCATATGGTCATGGAAGAACATGTGTTGAACGCGGTCAAGATCGTCGAAAATGCTGGCGAGCACGCCCTCTTGAAAATTCTTCATCAGATGGTACAGGATTTGGATGCGACGCTCAAAGATCTTCGTGCACAGGTCGAGGAACTGCTCATCGGAGATGCAGCCTTCTTCGAGTCCGGTGGTGTCTTGGGGCCAGCCGAGCGTGAGATATGGACCAACTTCATTCCATAGTTTTTTTGCAAACGAGCCCGAAGATGAATAATGCCAGACCGTGTGAGCAGGGTGTATTTGCAGAGGCAAGGCATAAATTCGCACCGCGCCATGTACACTTGTAAGAATAAACCGCGTGATCGCGTGGATATTCAAAAGCATCCCCGCTTTGAACCGTAACTCGACGATCTCGCTCCACTCCCCCAGGCGAAGTCCGATCTGTGTTTTTTCAATCATCAACTTTACAGATTTCTCGTCGAGGACCTCAACTACGAGCGGCAAGGTAAGCATGCGCGGTCCGTCCCGCCCGGCGGTTTGAGGTCCGGGCAGTTTTGCAGTGAAACGATCTTTCCCCTCGCTTTCGAGTTTAACAACAGCAGTCTTCGGCTTCGATTCGTTTTCAGAAGTGAACAGAGTGCCAACCCCAAGTTGTCCACGGATATCCGGTGTGCCAAGTCCGGGTAACGTCATCACCGGCAGTTCGGGCCGCGCAGGGAACATGGCGGGCCACCACAATGCAGTGGCGGGGTAGCCCAAAGCGGCGGCTTCCTCAAAAAAGGTTTTAGCAGTGTAGGGAGGAACGAACTGTTCGCCAGCGAATCCTTTTTTGGTCGGAAGAATTGATACGAACGGCGTGTACGAAGCAGGGTCGCGGTGGACGAAATCGAAGATGCCGTGTCCGCCGGGGTCCGCGCCTGTCGCGATGCACGTCCACGAAACCTCGGTCTGAGGCGGCGAACAAACCTCCAGCCGCGAATATCCACCCTGCTTTACGAACGATTCAAAATTCGGCAACAAGTTTCGCCCCGCCATGGTTTCGAACACGGCGGGGTCGAATGAATCAAAACCTAAAATCAATGTTTTCATGCAATGATTCTATTTTTCAGAATCTTCGTCATCTTTGCGCGTACGGCGGCGCAAGCGCGCAAAGAACTCGCGAATGTTCCGCGAAAAGAAAAACAAAACGCCGGAACCTACGGCAAACAGACCGGCAAGTGCCTGAAAGAGAATTCCGCCGGTGTTGGGGTCAATATACATGATGTGCTCCTTTTTTTGATTGGGCGTTATACCGTACGCACAGTGAAAAGTCAAACGCGCAGCGCGCCTTGAATCGATTTACATTATAGCCCAAGTGTGGCAGGCATAGTACAATCACGCCATGTCCCACGACGATGTCACCCCGATCCGCCAGCAGTATCTCGAGATTAAACGCGAATATCCGACCACGATTCTCTTTTTTCGTCTCGGCGATTTTTACGAGACCTTCGACGAAGACGCCGAAATCACTGCCCGCGAACTCGACATCGTCCTCACTTCAAGACCGATCGGTAAAGGGGTGCGTGCTCCATTAGCGGGAATCCCCTACCACGCGGTTGAAAATTATCTTTCCCGCTTGATCGAAAAGGGATATCACGTTGCTATCTGTGAGCAGGTTGGCGAAACGCCGGTCAAAGGACTCTTCCCGCGCAAAGTGGTACGCGTCGTCACCCCGGGGACCGTGACCGAACCGGGACTCTTGCCCGGCGACGCAAACAACTATCTTGCTTCGGTTCTTTTCGACGGTATGTCTGCTTCAGTCTCCTATGCAGATGTGACCACTGGAGAGTTCGCCGTGACGGAACTCCCTCTCGAAGCCCTGCGCGCGGAGTTGACACGTTTGCACCCTGCCGAAATTTTGTACCCCGATAATCAGACCTTGCCAAACGAAATATCGAGTCATCTCACTCCGTGGGCTTCGTGGAAATTCGAGCCGGGCAAAAGCGTCGAAACCCTGCTCTCGCATTTCGGCTCAGCCACACTTGACGGATTCGGCTTAAAGCCTAACAGCCTCTCCGTGCGAGCCGCAGGCGGGTTGATCCAATACATCAAAGAGACTCAGCCGGACGCGCTGAAGTTACTCACATCGCTCCGGTCGTACAACCTCTCCGAATTCATGACCCTCGACGCGTCCACGCGCAGAAATTTGGAGTTGGATGAAACCCTGCGCGGCGAAAGAAAAGGCTCTCTGCTTGGAACGCTCGACCTGACGATCACGCCGATGGGCAAACGCCGCATCCATCAATGGGTCAGCCAGCCGCTGCTCGATGTGGCAAAGATCCAGCATCGCCAACTTGGCGTGGAATACTTCTTCCAGCAAGGCATGGTCCGCGCGGAAGTGCGCGAGGCGTTGAAACCTATCGCCGACCTCGAACGGCTTGTCAACCGCGTCATCGCCGGGCAGGCACAGCCGCGCGATCTCGTCGCGCTGAGGAGCACGCTGGCGGCATTGCCAAAATTATCAGAGGCAATGGAGGAAAGAGGAAAAAAGAAAGAGACAGCGCTGCCCACGATTGATGTACTGACAACACAGTTGAGCCTGCTTCAAAACGCCATCGACGATGATCCGCCGTCTACGCTGCAAAATACAGGCGTCATCCGCGCGGGGTATTCGCAGGAATTGGATTCGGTCATCGAGGCGTCGAAACACGCCCGTGATTGGATTGCCAATCTCGAAGCGGTCGAACGTGAGAAAACGGGAATCAAGACTCTCAAAGTCGGCTACAACAAGGTCTTCGGCTATTACATCGAAATCTCGCGCGGCGCGGCGGAGAAAGCGCCTGAACATTACATCCGTAAGCAGACGCTGGTCAACGCGGAGCGCTTCATCACGCCGGAGATGAAAGAATACGAAACACTTGTGTTGAATGCCGAGGAACGTATCAAAGAGATCGAAACGCGTTTGTTCCGTGAAGTGTGTGCCGAACTGGCAAAGTCTGCGCACCAACTGTTATCAACAGCGCGCGCAATCGCTGAAGTGGATGTATTGTCTGCTCTGGGGGAGGCGGCAGCGCTGGGTGGGTTTGTCAAGCCGCGTGTCCACGAAGGAGGCGGGCTTGAAATCCATGAAGGCAGGCATCCCGTTGTTGAGCAGATGTTGAAAGGTGAAAGATACATCCCGAACGATGTCATTTTTGAAAATGGCGAGATCGTACGAGTGATCACAGGACCGAACATGTCGGGCAAATCCACGTACTTGCGGCAAGCCGCGCTGATCGTGTTGATGGCGCAAATGGGATCGTTCGTGCCTGCCGCGTCGGCAAGCATCGGGTTAGTGGATCGGATTTTTACGCGCATCGGCGCACAGGACGAAATTCACGCGGGGCAGTCCACCTTCATGGTGGAAATGGTGGAAGCCGCAAATATTTTGCATCACGCCACTTCGCGCTCGCTGTTGATCTTGGATGAAATCGGGCGGGGCACGTCAACGTATGACGGCGTTTCGATCGCGTGGGCGGTGATCGAATTCATCCACAACCACCCGCATTTGCGAGCGAAAACCTTATTCGCTACTCACTACCACGAATTAACTCAGCTTGCCGAACTGTTGCCCGGTGTGCGCAATTACAATGTGGCGGTCAGCGAAGCGGACAACAAAGTCGTGTTCCTGCACAAGATCGTCCCCGGCGGAGCGGATCGGTCGTACGGAATCCATGTGGCGCAATTGGCGGGTTTGCCGGCGCCGGTGATTCAGCGCGCGACCGAGATCATGGCTGAACTCGAAAAAACATCCGGACGCGCCGTGAGGATCAACCCGCACGCGGCGCAACAAGCCGCGCTGTTCCCCGAATCGAGTCCTATACTCGATGAGTTGAAGGAAATCGATGTGAACAGCCTCTCCCCAATTGAAGCATTGAATAAGTTGTTCGAGTGGCAGAGGAGGTTTACGAAGTGATACTTGAAGGAAAAAAGGCGTTTCAGTCGGCGTCGCTCGATCGTTGAGCAGAAACAGAAAACAGGAATGAAATAAAAATCATCCACGTAAAATACTCGATTTCAAAAAAATGACTTAGACTCACATTGGCAACCAGCATATACGCTGCAAACACGGCTGGCAAGGAGGAAATAAGATTTCGTTCATGGAAATAATGACGTAGAAAATGCGTTATCCCATGAACAAGCGCGCCAAGAAACGAAACAAATCCCGCAAACCCCACGTACAGGAGCACGTCAAGGAAACCGTTATCCGCTGTCAAAACCGGGTAGCCCCAGCCCAGCACGCTTTGCACTTGCCGCCGGAACGAGAGTTGCGCCCATAGCGCTCCGAAGCCAAACCCGAGAAAACCCTGTTCTGGCAGAACAGAGGTCAAGAGATAATTCCAAAGAGGGACTCGCCCGGTCAGCGAAGTGTTTCGGCCGAGAAGTCCGAATACAACATCGAGATTGGTGAGAATTAACAGAGCGGATACGATCAATAAAGCACTGATACCATAATAATGTCCGCTTTTCAACCGGGAGGAGTATCTTTGCCAAACCCATACAAAGCAAAACGCCGCCTGCAATAGCAGAAAAAGGATTAATCCTGTCGCCGATCGACTCAAAAAAATCAATGCGGCGGAAAGGATGTAAAAAATACCGTACAACAAAACCGAGAATCTTCTTCCCAACTTCCCCTCGGCAAGGCGGTAGAGAAAGACCAGGTTCGCCAATGCCATGCCGCTTCCCAGGTAATTTCGATGCCAATAAATACCGCGCCACGATCCGTTATACGGTTCATTGCTCATGATGCCCAATTCGGGAAAAAGAAATACGACGGACATGCTGACAAGTACGAGGAAGATGAAAGCATTCGAAAGCAAGCTCAGGAATTCTGAAAGGCTGTACCGCACTCCGATATATGCGGCGGCCAGTGTAGCGCCGACCATTGCCGCCAAACGATAAAGAGAAACACCCGGATCAATTGTCCATAACAGGGAGGAGATGCAAAACAAGATGAATAGGAAAAGCACCCAATTTTGCTTCCATAGGGAGAAAAATCGTTTTGACACACCATTTTTATAGACCCTAACAACCATCACAGAGCCAAGGAGAAGCCAGAGAAGTGCAACCCACCATGGAGTACTAGCCGGCAAAAATGGCGAAAAAAGAAAGCCGCGCCATTGGGCAAGTACACAAGCGCTCATCATCAGGAAAAAATCAAGCTGCGCCACATAGTTCGTCTCGAATGGCTTTTTCAACTAAAACGCTCCCTTTCCAAAGATCACCGCCCACGCGGTTCGAACCAAAATCTGCACGTCCAGCCAGATCGAATAATTTTGAATGTAATAAAGATCATCTTCTGTGTGCAAATGCATGGGTCGATCGCTCCGTCCGCTCACCTGCCACCACCCCGTTAATCCCGGCGGAACGGCGAATCGTTTACGTTGCCACGGCTGATACTTTTCAACAAGATATGGCATCTCGGGGCGCGGACCGACGAGACTCATCGACCCGGCAAGGATGTTGAAGAGTTGCGGAAGTTCGTCGAGGCTGAAGCGGCGAAGCAGGCGTCCCATCCGCGTGACGCGGGGATCGTCCTTCGATTTGTGGACGAGATTCCCTGCCTCATCCCGCTTCTCCACTTGACGTTGCAACTGCTCCGCATTCCTGACCATTGTCCTAAACTTCAGCATCGTAAAGAGACGCCCATTCTCGCCGACGCGGAGTTGGCGGAAGAAGATTGGAAAACCATCTTCGAGCAAGATCATCAGCGCGGAAATTGCCATCAGAGGAAGCGCAGGTACAAGTGCGGCGATGCTAAATACCAAATCGAAGGCGCGCTTTACCAAGCGTTGATAATCATCGATCGCGGAGGCGCGCAGATCCAACATGGGAATGCCTGCCACGCTTTCTATATCGGTGCGATACAACGCAAGATCGAAAAAGCCGAGTGCGATCCACACACCCACAGGCGCATGTTCAAGGCGCGATACAATTTCGGACATTTTGTGAAATGCGGAATATGGCAGGGCGATCACCACATCGGTTGGGTCGCAAGAACGAACGGTTGATTCAAGCTGCTCCAGCCCACCGAGCGCGTCCGGCGTTCCATCACCAGCATAACCATCATTGATAAATCCAAGCAAAGTAACCGTTGCCGGTTCTTCCGAGCGGATCTGTTCTCCAACGCTTCGCCCCAACGGTCCGGTGCCCACGATCAACACGCGCCGCGAAACAGCCAGCGATTCGCGCCGGGCACGAAAATATGTGCGCGCCATCACCCGCCAGAGCAGGCAGACAAAAAAGGTGGCGCCGACAAAAACAAGGAACAAAGCGCGTGAAACCTCGCGATATGAAAAATACAAAATGCCCGCGCTGGATACCGAAGCGACCCATGTGGATAGGAACATCACCGCAAGTTCATCTGCCGCGCGTAAAAATTTTCGACCGTCGTACACCGATAACGAGGCAAATATGCTCACCCAAATCACGGGGAATAAATAATACAACTGCTGAGGTATAACCACCCCAGATTCAATATCCTTGATAACGTCAAAATCGTTGAGCGCGGGGCGGATCTTTGCAGACAACCACAAACAACCAACTACGCTCGCCCCATCCAACACCATTGAGAAGATCGCGAAATTTATAGAAAAGCGCCGGAGCATCGTGCCTCTTTCAAAATTTTTTCAAGCCTAACAGGTCGCCGACTGCCAGAAGAACAAAACGGGGGTTATGAAACAGGTATCGTTTCCATAATCGTCCCGGTTCTCGGATGAATCGAAACAGCCACTCCAAGCCAGCCGATTGCATCCAGCCCGGCGCTTGGGGTTTTACGCCAGCATGAAAATCGAACGCCGCGCCAACGCCCAGCATGACCGCCGATACTTTTTCGCGATGGTTCGCCATCCAGATTTCCTGTTTTGGGCATCCCAACCCGACAAAGAGGATTCGCGCGCCAGAATCGATTATTGACTGAATCATTTCAGCATCCTCTTGCGGCGACAACTCTCGAAAAGGTGGACTCAGATAAAATGCAACGTTCAATCCTTCAAAACGCACCCGCATTCGGGCAACAAGAGACTCCAACACGGGAGGCGCACCACCATAAAACCCGACAGGGATGTTTTCACGCGCCGCGGCTTCTAACACGTGCAACATCAGGGTTGGTCCATATACGCGTTGTTGATCTCGTTTGCCTTTTACGCGCATCATCCACACCAGAGGCATACCATCGGGCGTGACCAGATCGGCGTCGTTGACGACTCCTTTGAACCCAGGCGAGTCGTACGCTTCCATCAGCATGTGCACGTTGGCGATACAGATATAACGCGAATCGCGCAGTTGCGCCCAACGTATGACTTTTTTTAGCGCCCAATCATAATTCAGAGAATTCACACCAACGCCAAGCAATTCAATTGATTCGCTCAACTTTTATGATCCTTAATAACATTCGAGTAAATATTCATCAGTAAATTGAAATTGCGCTCAGGGGTATATTTGTCTTCGTATTCTTTGCGCGCATCCTTTCCCATCTGCGTAGATTCTTTAGGGTGCGTCCACAACCAATCAACCTTCTCAGCCAAATCAGAAGGATCGCCGACATCGAAAAGCAACCCGGTCCCGTTATCATGGATCAATTCAGTCACCGCACCGATTCGGGATGCGATAACCGGCAATCCCATTGAATAGGCTTCGATAACAACGCGACCAAAGGTTTCATACCACTCAGATGGAAATATAAGAAACCGAGCATGTCGAATGATTTCCAGGGCATCCGAATTAGGCAAGCGACCCATCAGCTTGACGTGAGGCAGGTTTTCCTTGTCAATAAACGTTAGCAATTCCCCATGCAAAGGTCCCCCACCAATAATTACCAGAGGAATATGTGACAACCTGCGCCACCCATCTAGCATTGTAAATAATCCTTTTTCCCTCGAAAGCCTACCTACAAATACCACATAATCCTCCCTTTCCTTGTTATATCCTCGATCAATTACGAAGTTAGGCTTGACCACAATTTTCTCAGGCACGATTCCTCCCTCTATAAACTTTTGCCGGGAGAATTCAGACAATGCAATATACATATCCACCTGCGTTTTCCATGTTTTGAGCCAATGATGATACGCCAACATGCTCGCAACAACCGCTGACTGAATATGAGATTCTCGATAACAGGCATGCCATACACCCGGCCACGGAACAACTTTGCCGAGGCAATCCTCACAAGGGTGATTGTCGCGAAAAAAAAGGGCGTTGGGACATAACAAGCGATAATTTCTCAAACTCTGCACAACAGGAATGCCCTCTGAAAAACAAACTTGGTAAGCCGCAGGCGAAATAAGCGGAAACGTGTTTTGAAAATGAACAATGTGGGGCTTTTCCCTTTTTATCAGTACACGCAGGTCGCGAACAGAATCTTCTGCCCAGATGGTCCGCCTGACGAGATTAATTTTAGAAATTATCCCTGCTTTCCGAATGTCATTATTATCACGGGTAAATAGTGATACAGAGCATCCGCGCGCTTGCAGTAAGCCAGATTCGGCTTTGAAGGATTCATCCTCGCCCCCGGCTTCACGATAGTAATTATGCGCCATTAATACTTTCATTCTGATCACATCAATTTCTCAATATGCTGCGATAGATTTGTTCAAGCTGCCTACCCTGTCCGACCGCATCAAACTCTAATTCGATATGATCTCTGCCTGTTCGAAGAAAACCTCCCCAATCATTCCTTTGCTTAATAAGCCATGCAAGTCTATCTACCAAACCAGATACATCCCGCTCTGCAACAAGCCAATCATCTATCCCATAGCGGACCACTTGTGGAATGTCGCAGTGCAACGTGCTAACCACTGGCATACCGGTGGCCATCATTTCGATCAATGAAACCGGCGCGCCTCCCTCGGTGTCCCCGTCAGAGGCTGTAATACTGGGTGAAATAAAAATATGATGACGGTACGCTTCGTCAAACAGCACAGAGTGAGGTTGTTGACCAAGCAACCGAGTATTAGGTTTGAGACCACTGGCATTGATAATATCCATGATCCGCAGTTTCTCTTTTCGGTCTTGAGCTTGCCTACCCGCATCACCAATAATCGTGATCTGCATTGTCAAAACATCTTGGAGTTGAGCTAAAGCCTTGAGAGCATAGGGTATACCCTTCTTTTCACGAAAACTAGCGGCAATCAGAACACGCAAAGGCTCGCGAGCTTGCCACACTCTAGGCCTGTAAGGAATCGCCTTGACCTCAATTCCGAGACGGTGAACGATTAGTTTAGACCTAATACAACCGAGAGCGATGAGTTGCTCCGCCATGTGAGGACCTTCGCAAAGAAACAAGTCGGCCTTGTCGAAAAGTTCTCTGTAGCGAAGTTTCCATTGTTTGCCTTGAGCAGGCAACCTGCTAGCATCGGTCCCATAAAACGATACGATATGCTTCGCAAGAGTCCGTTTCACGGCCTCGAGATTCGACCAGCCAATATGACCAAAATGAGAGTGAACAATATCAGCATTCGTCATGTTCGTAACTAAAACCAGAAACCTGGCGAGATAACGAACATGCATATTCCGAAGGATTTTTTCCCAAAAATATTGCGAGCGCGAACTTGTTTGAAGGCTATGAATGTTTTTAACATTGAATTGATCAAGGTTCTCTGTGCGCTCACAGACCACATGCGATTCAACAAATTCCGGCAGATGCTTCACTTGCGTGTACATCCATGTCTGCGTTTGCGGAAGCCAGACCGGGAAACTATGCACGGCAACTATCTTATCCCGCTCCATGGAAGCGACTCCTGCCTACGCCTACCAAATTCCATAGGTCTTTGATCTGATCCCGATTTGTCAGCCAGCTTACTAGCAAATAAAGCAGACAGCCAAAAGTTGTAGAAACTATAAGCATAGCGGCGTTAGGCAGGGAAGTAAGCAATACTTCCCTTAGTATCCACATGCCTACGAACATCGAGCCGCTGGCAAGCAAGGGCGGCATCAATGCGCGGAGCATGGCCGCAAACCTCAACTCGATCAAATGAAAAGGAATAGCGAAGCTCGGATACAAAAGTACACATACGGCAATCGCATATGCTGTAGCAACGCCGATAATCCCCCACTGTAAACCGACAACAAATGCGATCACCACAAATATACCTGAACCACCCCCCCATCGGAACATCCAGTCCGTACGTCCTTTGACCTGATAAATCGTCCCAACCGTTGTCCCAACAGATTGAATCAAACCCGCAGGCGCCAGTATCATCACCAAAAGGATAACGGGCTGCCACTTCGATCCGAAAATGGTCAAGATCAGAGGTTCGGCAAGCGCAAAAGCGGCTGTCATAAGCGGAAACGAAATAAACGCAATGCTTCGAATCACCTTCAGATAGATGGATTTAAATTTCTCATCGTCGTTTTGCAGACTCGAGAGCACAGGATACATTACCCGCCCAACCACTGCGGAAATATTTTGCAACGGAAAAAGAAGAATGCGATATGCCAACGTATAAAACCCTAAATCTTGTGCTCCAAGATAACGACCGATCAGAAGATAATCTGCATTGCGGGCAAAATAGTTGAACACATTGAATCCGGCAAGATTCAGGCTAAAACTGCCAACAGCCTTAACATCTGCCCAACGAAAATTCCACTGGGGACGCCATGAACTCGAAACCCACAAGAGAGCTGTAGATACAAATGTTGTTATCAGCGTCTGAACCACAAGACTCCAAACACCAGCGTCCAACAATGCCATCGCGACTCCTACCGTCCCACCCGCGACAACCGACAATATTTCCAAGCGTGCCAAGGAAGAGAAAGATAGTTCGCGCTCCAGCAAAGCCTGATGTACAAACCCGAAACTGGCAGTAAGAAAGGAGATTGAGAGTATACGCAAAACGGGTATGACACGCGCTTCCTGATAATACAGCCCGGCGAGCGGCGCACATAGAATTATTGCCACCATGAGAAAAAAGCCAACGCTGATATTCAGCCAAAATATACTAGAACACAGCTCATCAGAAAGCTCTCTTTTCTGAATGATTGCCGCTGAGGTCCCTACGTCCTTGAATACCATTGCAAATCCGACAATAATCAACGCCATATTTAACAATCCAAAATCTGATGGGGTTAGAACTCGCGCCAAAATGATCATGGTGAAAATCTGTATTCCCTGCCTGCCTACTTGGGAGAGCGCTGAAAATTTAATGCCAGAAGTAGCTTGACGCCTCAATTCGCTCATAACTTTTTCGCAACGACCATGTACATCCACGTCCATTTTTCGGATTTATCAATCTTGTCCAGAAGGTACGAAATTCCCTGAATAACAAGTCCGATCGCGTCGATAATTGGAATCCACATCAAAGGTCCGCGTTTGAACCGATAAATATTGTAGACAAATAGCTGTCCAAAAGTGACCCAAAAACCCGAGAGGGCAATTAACTCAACGATCTGAAATCCTGTCTTCTCAAACAGGTATCGTATTCCGTATTTACTGTACCGATAGAAGTCTCGCGGCTCTTCGTGCAAATGCCAAATAAACGGTATGCTATAAATTGCATGTCCGTTGGGTTTCAAAATCCGAAAACACTCGCGCAAAGCGTTTTCCGGTTCCTCTAAATGTTCCAAAACAGCAGTACAAATCGCCGAATCGAAAAACTCATCCTCAACCGGAATGTTGTAGGCTGTTCCCCAGAGGTTGACATTTGACTTATCGTGAAGTGTTGCCTCATGGTCAACCCCAATATGCTCCTCGACAAATGGGGCAAGTAATTTTTCATAAGGCTTGGTCCCACACCCAATATCAACCAGCCGACCCCTAATATATTTTCGAGCGGCAATAAGCAACGAATCGTCGTGGATCTTATATACCAGCCAATTTTTCGCGTTAGCCACTTAGATTGCTCCATTCATGATGCCAAGCCATTAACTGTTCATCCTCCTCTATATATCTTTGGTCAATGTCCTTTGTGGATCCGATCACCTTTGCAGGACTTCCGGCGACGATCGCAAATTCCCCTACATCTTTGTTGACAAGAGAACCTGTCGAAACCAACGCCCCCTTTCCAATGGTGACCCCGGGCAGGATTTTCGAACCTGCACCGATAAAAACATATCTGCCGATTTTAACAGGAGCGACCGGATATCCTTTCTTTTCAACTTCTGGCACATCCTGATAGTGCGTTCCATACAAACGGATGGCAATGTGCGAACTGTGGGTAAATATCCCAACCCATGCTCCAATCTGAGTGCCTTCGCCAATCTCCAAACTACCGGTTCCGTCGAGAATGGTGTAATGCCATACGAAAACGTTATTTGCGACATTAATTCTTTCCGGATGATATAGAAAAACGGTGTCACTCAGTCTTGTCTTATCCTGATAAGTGCCATCAATATTTTCGTACCCCAAAAGCATTCGCGGGGCAAATAATCGTCTACGAAAATTATTATATTTTTTTCTAATTGATCTCTTAACGGAAATGGGTAAAATAGACTTTAAGACAGATCCTGCATTCATTTCGGTATCCTTTTCCCCATTATATTTTTATTAATACAAAAGTGGCTTACATAATAATATCAAAATAAAAACTTCAACCTCAAAGACATCCGAGGCTGAAGTTTTCTTTATTTACAACACAAACTTACGTCTTACTTCGTCATTTCCTCCGCCGGAGCCTTCGAGCGGACCACTGCCCAGCCGAGCACGCCGACTAATGCAGCAGCGACTACCCAAACCCAGATGGAACCTCCACCCGAATACTGTACTACGATGGGAGCAACGATCACCGCAACCAGATTCACCACTTTGATCATCGGGTTGAGCGCGGGACCAGCTGTATCCTTGAACGGGTCGCCAACGGTATCGCCTACCACGCCAGCCTTGTGACGCTCGGAGCCCTTGCCGAGATTCTTCGCCGGGTTCCTAGGTTCATCCTCGATGAGTTTCTTCGCGTTATCCCATGCGCCGCCGGAGTTGTTGAGGAACACTGCCAGCAACTGACCGGAGACAATGATACCCGCCAGCAAACCACCGAGCGCTTCCACTTGGAGGGTCAAACCGACAACGATTGGCGTGACGATACCGAGCAACGCCAGCGAGACCAATTCCTTCTGCGCGGCGGTCGTCGAAATTCCAACTGCCTGCTTGTAATCGGGCTTGACCTTCCCTTTGAGCACACCTAACTTGAACTGGCGGCGGACTTCCAACACGATCAGCGAAGCCGCGCGAGCAACCGCCTGAATGGCAAACGAGGAAAACAGCCACGGCAACGCGCCGCCGATCAACATGCCGACGAACACTTGCGGAATGTCCACGCGGATGCCGATGGTTTGAATTTGCTGTTCGACGGGGATACCGAGCGCGTTCTGGGCGCGCGACACATCCACAAGGAAGGATCCGAAGAGCGAAACAGCCGCAATCACGGCTGAACCGATGGCAACGCCTTTTGTGATCGCTTTGGTCGTGTTGCCCACCGCGTCGAGGTCCGCCATGATCTGCTGAGCGTCTTTGGTGGCTTTGTCGGTCTTGCCATGCCAAGCCATTTCGCCGATACCATTCGCATTATCAGAGATCGGACCAAAGGAATCCATCGCGACATTGTTGCCGGTCAGGGTCAACATACCGATACCGGTCATCGCGACGCCGTACAAAATGAATGTTGCGCGGTCGACACCCGCGACACCGGGGATGGTACCGAAGATGAAGATCGAAGCGACGATGGTAAGCGCGATGACCAGCACCGACCACACCGATGACTCAAAACCAACCGAAACACCATTCAAGATCAACGTAGCTGGACCCGTGTCGGCAGACTTCTTAATATCGTTCACAGGTTTGGCATGCGTGCCGGTGAAGTATTCAGTTAAACGATCAATCAATATCGCCAGTAAAACACCAACACCAACAGCGAGCGGTAGCCGCCACCACCCCCCCCACTCATTCATCGCGGCTGTGTTCAAGTAGAAGAAGCCGGCGATGAAGAAGAGCGCGGCAGAGATCACCGCGGAGGTAAGGAAACCGCTGAAAATCGCCTTCATCGCGTCGCCGCCCTTGTCTGCGTCACTGCGTACAAAGTAGGTGCCGACGATGGACGACAACACGCCGATACCGCGCACCATCAACGGGAAGATAATCCACTCGAGACGACCCGTCGTGTGCCAAAGGGCAAGACCAAGTATCAATCCCGAAACGATCGTCACTTCGTAGGATTCGAAGATGTCCGCCGCCATGCCTGCGCAATCGCCGACGTTGTCGCCGACGAGGTCAGCCACCACTGCGGGATTTCTCGGGTCATCCTCAGGGATGCCTGCCTCTACCTTGCCGACCAAGTCCGCGCCGACATCAGCCGCCTTGGTGAAGATGCCGCCGCCCACGCGCATGAACAGCGCAAGGAGTGTGCCGCCGAAGCCGAAACCGAGCAATGCATCCGGCGCCGCGATGCCGAGCACGATGAAGATCAACGTACCGCCGAGCAAGCCAAGACCATCTGTCAACATACCGGTGATGGTGCCGGCGCGATAAGCGATACGAAGCGCATCACCAAAAGACCGCTTCGACGCCGACGCGACGCGCACATTGCCTTCCACCGCCATGCGCATACCGATCTGCCCGACTGCCAATGAAAAGCCGGCGCCCATCACAAAGGCGAATGCGCGCGCTAATCCGATCCACAAACGAACGGTTTCCGCAGGCACGCCTTCAAAGCGCTCAAGCGCTTCAGGGGACGGTGGGACGATGTAAACCGAGAAGAAAAGCGCGATCGTCAATATGCCTATCAAAGGCAAAATGGAGCGCAACTGCCTCTTAAGGTAAGCATCCGCTCCATCTTTGATCGCATTCCAGACTTCCTGCATCTTCGGTGTGCCTTTATCTTCACGCAGGATCTGGGAACGGAGGAAGACTGCGTACAAGAGACCGAGAATGGCAACGCCAAACACAGCCCAGATCGCGACCGCCTCCAGTTGGGTAAGTCCTTCCATTGCGTACATAGGGGGTGATTCCTCCCGAACAAAATTTTTTCCGGGCATCTGCCCGGCAAAGTAGACGGATTTTACAGGCGCAAAGTTATTGTGTCAAGAAATCGGGACGTGACATTTCCTGTTGACAGCCACCACCGAATGGGATAAGATTTCTCCACAATCGAAACCACCCCTCCCCAAGGAGTCAGAATGCTTCAAGAATTGGAACCCCGAATAGCCATTACTACCGAAACGCCGATGCTCACTCTCACCAGCGCCGCCTCGGATGCGGTCAAAAATATTCTACAGGAGCGCAACCTCGAAGGATACGCGTTGCGCGTGTATGTGGCTGGTGGCGGCTGTTGCGGCGTCAACTTCGGCATGGCGCTCGATAACAACTTCCGCGATCTGGATTCAACCTACGAGATTGACGGCGTGAAGGTCGTTGTGGATGAAGTCTCTGCAGAATATCTGCATGGCGCAAAGATCGATTTCGTCAACGACCCGGTGCGCGGCGCAGGTTTCGCTGTGGAAAGCCCAAACGCAAAGGCACACGATCATGAGCATGGTGAAGGCGGATGTGCCTGCGGCGGCTCGTGCTCCTGCCAGAATTGACGATTTCAAAATGAGACAAAAAAAGACCGGACAACCGGTCTTTTTTATTACCTGCCGCGAAGGTACGAGATCACTGCACCAAAAAAACCGAACAACCCCAACACCAAGATGATCAGCCCTGCAGGAATCTCCGTCGGTTGGGGATTCGAGCCAGATTCGAAGGATGGCAACTCAAGCGCCGGAGGCGGGGTGAACGTGGGCAGGCGTGTCGGGGTTTGCTCGCCGATAAAAGCCGCTTCAAGTGTCGGATCAATGGTCGGAGTCGAAAAAGGTGTTGGGGTTGGGGGAACCTCGATCAAAGGCAGGAGCGCGCCGGGCGATAACGATACGTACAAGCCGAACACCCACGCTGAAGAGCCCGGCACGCCGGCGTAGTAAATTTTGATCCAGTCTTCTCTGCCGCGCGCGCGACCAAGCGCAGGCGCGGTCTCTCCCGCGAGCATGACCCCCACCGCCGGGTAGTCGAACGAACTCGGTCCGGCATAGATTCGAATTTGTGGAATGCTCGGGTCGACGCGAACGATCGGACCTGCCGGGGTTCCCGTCACCGTGGGGATCGAACCGGTCGGTTGCTGGGCATGGACGATTACCGGCGTGGTTCCAAGCACTAGAATCGCCAAACCGAAACAAGTTACAAATATAACGACAAGCGAGACACCAATTCGTCCCCTGCAAGACACAGGATTTGCATTTTTCATTTTTTGGAGAGAAATGATACGAACAAGCCGACCAATCCCACAACCCCGAGGGTGATCACAAAATAACCGGAGGGAACACCCGTTGTGCGCGGCGGAACTGCCTCCGTGAATAACGGGACGGTCAAGGGTGGAGGCGGCGTAAACGTGGGCATACGCGTTTGCGTGGGCGATCGGTTAAACTGGGCGGCTAGCGTGGGATCGATCGTTGCAGTTGTCAGAGGCATCGGAGTGGGAGGCGGCTCCACAACTTGCAGTTCCCCTCCTGAAACACTGACATAAGGCGCATACACCCAGCCAATACCGGCTTCAAAGGATATCTGTATCCATTCACGCCCCGGCGAAATTCCCAGTGCTGGTCTTACATCTCCGGGAAACAATTGACCGATAATATCGTAGAATGTGCCGGGTCCCGAGCGGACGTTCATTGGGTCGGTATACGTCACCGTTATCACGATACCGGAAGGGGTGGATGCACCCTGATACGCTTCGACATGATTCGGCGCAGATAAGGCAACCCAAACCAGAAAAAGGTTCGTTACCAAAACGCCAAAATACTTAAACCAAAATTGATGTTTTGCGTAGAGATTCATCGAGAGACAGTTTGCGACGACTGATCGTCGTCGCGAATGAAGCGGATTATAATCGAAATCATGGACAGACGCATTTTTCACGGTAACATCACACCGGGCGATATCGCCCACGCCTTGATGGCAGAGTTCAACCGCGGGAACTTGCACGCACAAACCCTCGGGAGAAACGAAAAGATCGCGGTCCAAATCGCCACCCGCATGGGATCGATGTCCGGCGGACAGACTGCTCTAACGGTCAACATTCAGGAGGTGGAAGATGGCGTCATGATCGAGCTCGGTCAGCAAGCGTGGCTGGGTGTCGCGGCGAGCCTCGGTCAGACTGCGTGGTCGGCGCTTCGCAACCCTTTCAGCCTACTCTCGCGCTTGGACGATCTCGCGCAGGATCTGGAAAGCATTCAACTTAGCGAAAAGGTTTGGAAAACCATTGATAAAACGATCGCTGCTTTTGGCGCATCGCATGAATTATCCGACCGGCTAAAGCGTATTTCCTGCGATTATTGCGGAACGGCAAATCCGCTCGGAGAAGGCGCATGCATTGCTTGTGGCGCTCCGCTCGGCAATGCGCAACCCACTGCCTGCCCGCATTGCGGATTCGTCATCCGGACAAACGAAACGGTCTGTCCGAACTGCAGCCGAAATTTGAATCTGACCTGAAATGGTCATTTTGAAACTGCAAGATTGCAATCTTGCAGTTTTTTACCCTCCCTTCTATAATACCCACGCGCCGAATTGGCAGGGTTTATGAAGAACAAACTTGACCAGTTAGAATCAAAGCTACAGACCTTGGTAGAAGACCAGTTGGTGGGGATATTGCCGGGCTTGCGGCTGGAAGACCGGATCATCCAGCGGTTGTCATCTGCCCTTAAACAAAATATCGTTCAAGAAAGCGAAGAAGAAGTCCTCGCTCCGAATGTCTTTACTCTCATCGTATCACCTGATTCCTCTCCGATGTGGAAGGAACCCAGCACTCTCGATGTGCTGAAAAATATCATTGTCACAGCCAGCCGCGAAGTCGGTTTAAAGTTTACCGGGAGTCCTACGATCACCATCACGACCGACGAGAACTTTTCCGCCGATGATATCAGTGTGGTTGCGTCGCATCGCCTTGAGCCGATCGGCGACACCAAAGGCGCGCCGATCCCTTCCGCAACTTCCGAGATAGAGTCGGGCGACACGATACCGGAAAATGCTTTCCTGATCATCGAGGGAGTCAAAGTGTTTTCCCTCACGGAACCGGTTGTGAACGTCGGCAGGCGGTTGGAAAACCACCTCGTGATCGATGACCCGCGTGTATCGCGAAACCACGCCCAACTTCGTTCCATCAAGGGACGGTTCGTCTTGTTCGATCTAAACTCGACGGGCGGCACTTTCGTCAATGGTCAACGGACGAGCCAAACGGTTCTTTACCCGGGCGATGTGATCTCTTTAGCAGGAGTCGCCCTCATCTTCGGGCAGGACAACCCCCCGGTAAGGCCGGATCTAGCAGAAACATCGCCGCTCGAAGGTCTGCGCAATGGAACGAGTGAAAGACCCACTGCCTCCGTCGAACACAAGACCATAGACATTAAAACCGATCAGCTCAACCAAGACAAATCCAATCAATGATCGCTACAGTTGTATTGGTTTTGCGTCTCGCGCTTGCAATCGCATTATATGTTTTTCTAGGATGGTCGCTGTTGACGCTCTGGCAGGAACTTCGTTTGCAGGGTAGATCGCTTTCAAATCAGAAAAAGGTGGGGATATCGATAACACAAAAACCAGAACAAGGGCAAGAGCGCGAATTTCACTTTTATCAAACAGAAGTTTTGATCGGACGTCATGCACATTGCGATCTCACGGTCGTAGACGAGATCGCCTCCGCACAACACGCACGTCTTGCCTACCATCACGGAAGGTGGTGGCTCGAAGACTTGAACTCCACCAACGGCACATTTCTGAACGGATCGAAATTGAACACCCCTACGGTGGTAATCACGGATGATGAGTTCAAATGCGGTAACACGCGATTCGCGATACGCGTCGACACGGACGAGTAATTCGATCGAGGAAAGCAATTATTTGGAGGTTACGATGACCGAAAAAAATATCCTTGCCATCATAGGTGGATCCGGTTTGTATTCGATGCCCGGGCTTGAAGAAGCCACCGAACGGATCGTGGAGACGCCGTTCGGCAAGCCGAGCGCGCCGATTGTGACAGGGATTTTGGAAGGACAGCAAGTGGCATTCCTTGCCCGGCATGGAGTCGGTCATCACATCACACCGACGGAAGTTCCCTATCGCGCAAACATCTACGCATTGAAATTGCTGGGAGCGGAGCGAATCCTCAGCATCAGTGCTTGCGGATCGCTACGTGAGGAATTTGCCCCGGGACATATCGTGATACCCGACAATATCTATGACAACACCCATCAGCGGGCCAGATCGTTCTTCGGTGAAGGGTTGGTGGCACACGTCAGCGTAGCGGACCCCTTCTGTGCGGATCTTTCCTCCCAATTGGAATCAGCCGCAAGGGAGGCGGGAGGCGTGGTGCATCGCGGCGGTTCGTTCATCACCATCGAAGGTCCACGCTTTTCGACAAAAGCAGAATCCAACACATATCGCGCATGGGGAATGTCGATCATCGGCATGACCGCTTCGCCGGAGGCGTTCTTGGCGCGTGAAGCGGAAATTTGCTATGCAACGATGGCGCATGTCACTGATTACGACGTCTGGCATGTGAGCGAAGAACCGGTGACGGTTGAGATGGTGATTCAAACTTTAAACAAAAACACCGCTTTGGCGCAGGAGGCGATTCGAATCGTTGCGCGAAATCTCAAACGCGATCGGGATTGCACTTGTGAAAGCGCGCTTTCCACCGCGCTCATCACGCGACCCGAGGTGATCCCCGCCGGCACACGGAAAAAATTCGATTTGCTTGTCAAAAAATATCTTTGAGGCATGAACCGCATCCTGCAAGGCAGCCTGATCAAGATCGCCGGAGTTTTTCTGCTCCTCCAATCAACGATCATCACCTTATCGCCGGCCGTGCGGGCGCGCTCGCTGGATACAGACTTGCGCTGGTCGCAATGGGTTGCCGTTCTTACATGGTGTATTCTGGTCTTTCTCGTACACCGCGGTATTTCGAAACGACTTCCCGATGCAGATCCGTTTCTTTTTCCAGCCGCGGCGCTCCTGAGCGGTTGGGGTGTGTTGACCATCTGGCGGCTGGATTCGAATTTGGGAGCGAGACAAGCGCTCTGGCTTGATCTGTGCCTGCTCGGTTTATTGTTGGGGTTGCGACTGCCGGTCACGCTGGACTTCCTGCGAAGATACAAATACCTCCTCCTTTCGGGCGGCACCCTGCTGGTCAGCCTGACCTTGTTGTTCGGCATTAACCCGATAGGTATCGGTCCACGATTATGGCTGGGATGTTGTGGATTTTATTTTCAACCGTCCGAGTTCCTCAAACTTTTGTTGATCGTCTTTCTTTCAGCCTACCTCGCCGATAAACTCGCGATCCGTATCCAAACCTTTTCGATCATCCTCCCCACCTTCATCGTCAGCGGACTTGCCATCCTTTTACTCCTGTTCCAGCGTGATTTGGGAACCGCTTCCATATTCATCGCTTTATTTACGATCATGATCTATCTCGCGACGGGACGCCGGCGGACATTATTATTCAGTGGAATTATGATCGCCGCGTTCGGCTCAGTTGGTTACTATTTCATAGATATTGTCCACGCGCGCATCAATTCTTGGATGAACCCGTGGGCAGACCCCGGCGGTGGTTCGTACCAAATCATTCAAGCAGTGATGGCATTTGCGAACGGAGGACTGGAGGGCCGCGGACCCGGCTTGGGGAGTCCGGGGCTTGTCCCAGTGGCTGTGTCGGATTTCATCTTTGCCGCGATCGCAGAAGAGACGGGTCTTTTCGGAACGTTAGGTATGCTCGCCCTCTTCGCCTTGATCATCGCCCGAGGCTTGCGCATCTCACTGCGCGCCCCCGACCTGTTTCGGCGGTTGTGTGCCGCTGGGTTTACATCGTACTTTGGAATTCAGGCTTTGTTAATCATCGGCGGCAACTTGCGGCTCCTGCCGTTGACCGGTGTGACACTCCCCTTTGTTTCGTACGGCGGATCGTCCCTGTTGACTTCGTTCACCACGTTATTGTTTCTCCTCCTCATCAGCAACCACCTTGATGAGGAGCCAGCCGTACTGATCAACCCTCAGCCGTATCTTGTCATCGGCGCGATGCTATCACTTGGAATTTTCGCGGCTGCGCTCGCCAACGGGTGGTGGGCGATCATCCGTGGACCAGACCTCTTGACTCGTTCCGATAACCCCCGCCGCATCATCGAAGACCAATTCGTACCGCGCGGCGATCTCGTTGACCGAAACAATTCGCTCATCACGACAACGATAGGTGAAATCGGTTCGCTTGAACGATCGTACGTATACCCCGATCTCGCGCCGATCACAGGCTACAATCACCCAAAATTCGGTCAATCAGGCTTGGAGGCTTCGCTGGATGCATACCTGCGCGGGTTGCAAGGCGTGCCCGCGACAACGATCTCATGGAACCATTTGCTCTACGGCATGTCGCCGCCGGGGTTGGATGTGCGCTTGACGATAGACCTTTACCTGCAATTCCGCGCTGACGAGATGATGTTGGGACATACCGGCGCAGTGGTCATGCTCAACGCCGAAACCGGCGAAATTCTGGTCATGTCGTCACACCCGACCTTCAACCCGAATCATTTGGATGAACTTGGAGCTAGGTTGAGGGATGACCCGGATCGCCCGCTGATCAACCGAGCCGCACAGGGACTTTATCCAACCGGGGGTTTATTGAATCCGTTCGCTCTTGCTGTGCTGAATAAACAGGATCTGAGCGAAGAGGAACGCGGAATTGTTCATCAAGCGGTCGGCTTCGATCAGGAACTGGAAATTCAATTGGAGGTCGCCGAGTCGCTATCAGCAACAGGGTTGGATCACTTCCACGTGTCGCCGTTGAAGGTTGCTCTGGCTTCCGCATCGTTGAGCAATCACGGGCTGATTCCTGCGCCAAGTATCGCATCAGCGGTGAACACGCCTGCCGAGGGATGGATCATCCTTCCAACGGCGGGAACGCCCTACCAAGCGATCCAGGCTGATAAGGCGGATGAAGCGGCTCAGTCCTTCATTGCCGAAGGGATGAATTATTGGTCATACATGGGCACCGCGATCGAAGATGAATTGTTCGTCACGTGGTTTATGGCGGGCACGCCGCCCAATTGGCAGGGATCGCCGATCGTCGTTGTCGTTGTGCTGGAGGAAAATAATCAACGGCTAGCCCGACGCATCGGCGAGGAACTGGTCGTGGATGCAATGAATCCCTAGCCTGCCGCAATTTCAAGTGATATAATCTCGCCGCTCACGGAGCCTGTAGCTCAATGGCAGAGCGCCACACTGTGGATGTGGATGTTGTGGGTTCGAAACCCATCAGGCTCCCTAAAAATAGAGTCTCCGTGCGGGAGACTCTATTGCATTCATCCTCATATCTTCGTCCCCTTCGGGGATGCGTAGCGAAAACCCATGATAGAGTGTTTGGTAATTTGAAATTCACCGCTGATAAACGCAGGTGATCGTCAATTTTTCGAGAAGTCTTCGTAAATCATGCTTGGGAATTCTCGTTAAACCCCTTTTAGCACCGTTCCTCAACAGTTAATTGACATCTTGCTCAGCCACCGGGTCCACGGAGATCTTTGAGAAATGCGTCTTTTCCTATTGAAATTAACTTTCGCAAGAGGTCGAACAGAGAATTTCAAAGCACAATCTCAGGCTCCCTGCTTGAAGAGACTTCCGAAGTCTTGAAGACTTCGGAAGTCTTGTTTAAACTACGGACCCTTCGTGTACCAGATCGAGCCGGGCGCGTTGTAATCAAAACCTTCGCCGAAGATCAAATGTGCCATGCCCTGATCATCGATCTCGATTTCGTAGTAATCGCCAAAAGGAAATCGGAAGCCGTCGCTGAAAATGTACGAGAATCCGTTGACGAACGATGAGACATCCACTTCGTTGCTCCAAGTCGAGCCACCATTCGTGGACGAGCGGTAGTACACATTCCAACGGTCGAGGCCGCCATTTGCGGCACGCGCGTCCATCCATGAGATGCGGACGTCGCCATTTCCGGTTGCGGCAATCGCAGGGAAGTTGTGATGCGTGCCAGCCGGAGCGGTGGAAACATCCACTTTCGTCGACCAAGAAGTCCCTCCATTCGTGGATTTCGAGAAGTAGATCCGCTCAGGCCCATTCGCTGTTGAACCTGCGTTCCACAAAACATACACAACGCCGTTCGCGTCGGAAGCCATGACCATTTGCGCGCCGAGATATGCCCATCCACAGTTGTACTCCGGGCATTGCGGAGGGGATGTGGAAATATCAATCACCTTGTTCGACCATGTCGCGCCGCCATTGGTGGATTTACTGACGTACAGGTTTACATTTCCGCTTGCGCCACCGTTTCCTTCATAGCCTGCCCATGCAAAAAACACATTACCGTTCGGCGTTACAGTGCCGCCGCCCGCCAGAGCCCAGCCCAGCCCGCCGCCCTTACTGACCTTCTTTTCAGTGAAGGTCGTCCCTCCATCATGTGAATAAGCCACAAATGTCGTTTGTGCATGGGTATAGACCACGTAAACATCCTGCCCGCGCACCGCCATGATCGGCTTATCGGTTCCGGCATTGGTTGAATCGGCTAGCGCGAAATTCCACGTTGCGCCAAAGTCCGTAGATTTGCCAACCAGAATGTC
Organism: Chloroflexota bacterium; assembly: GCA_040753755.1. GTDB lineage: Bacteria > Chloroflexota > Anaerolineae > Anaerolineales > Villigracilaceae > Defluviilinea. The sequence continues at coordinate 37,672 of JBFMDB010000014.1, read as the reverse complement.
GCTTTTATTGTTCTGCATGAACGAAACGAAGACCGTACTCCCATCCACCGGATCAACGGAGATCTGTGGATCCCATTGACCTCCGGTCGTCGCACCGGCAGGATAGATAACTGAAGGCGAACCCCAAGTTTGTCCGCGATCGCTGCTGATCTGTAAGATCATCGTTGGGTTCGAGCAATTCGCACAGCCCGGCACTCCCTCGTATTGCGGATACAACACATACACATGCCCAAATCGGTCGGTGGCAATGGCGGGTTCCCACTGGTCGCCAACATCGAAGCCAAGCCGGGTTTGGGGCGTAAATCCGCCGGGAGGAGCAGCGGCAAGAGTGACCGGGCGGATCGGGGACGCATTTATCACCTCGGTCTTCACATCGCCCTTGCGGGTGGGCGCTTTGCCCTTGATCGTTTTCAAGAACTCCGCTTGCCGGTAATTTCCCCACGCGTTGACGCTTGCCAGTAATGCAAGCACAAGCACCACAAAAACGACCAACCTGACGGATTGAGACTGGGTCAATGTTTTCACGGGAAACTCCTTGAGGATAAATTGAATTCGCCTGATTAATTAAACCAAGAACATTGCGACTCGTTCCTTCCAACAGGTTACAACTTCAACCGATTGGCTGCACTTCAGGCTACTTTCCACAGACCTCAAGGTCACTTGAAAGCGGGTACAATAGCGCACATGTCCCAAACCATCAACGTGCTCTTTCTTGCGGCAGAAGCCGAACCGTTCGTCAAGGTCGGCGGGCTCGGGGATGTGGCAGGCTCACTCCCGCGATTTGTACGAAATCTTTCCAACGATGAAATCAAATTCGATGTGCGAATCGTCTTGCCGCAACACGCGGTGATCAAGCCGGAGGCGCTCAAACCGGCGGGCATCTATGCGATTCCGCGCGGCAGTTCCGAGGTCGCGGTCGAGGCGTTCGAAGGCGCGCTGGATGGCATCCCCGTGTATTTCATCAACGGCGAACCGATCCGCGCCAGCGGTTCCGTGTATTCCTCGAACAATAAACAGGATGCCGAAAAATACGTCTTTTTTTCATTAGCCGCACTCGAACTTCCCGAGCAACTTAACTGGAAACCAGACATCATCCACTGCAATGACTGGCATACCGCGCTCGCCGCGTACGGCAATCTTGTCAGACGCTGGCAGGATCAAAAACGCCGTATCGCCTCGATAATAACTATTCACAACCTGCCATTTCTCGGTCCCGATGTAAAAGAAATTCTCGAAGCCTACGGCATTCCACTCGCCAACACCGACCTCCCCGATTGGGCGCGCGTCCTGCCGATGCCGCTGGGCTTGTGGGCTTCGGATGCAATCGTTGCCGTCTCACCGACCTATGCAAAAGAGATCTTACACGAAGAATTTGGCAGCGGCTTGCAGGATTTTTTTAGAAATAGGACGGAGACATTGCGCGGCATCCTCAACGGACTCGACACCGCCTCCTTCGACCCTCAAACTGATCCCGTCATTCCGAAGAACTTCAACGCCGAATCCCTTTCGCTCCGCCCGAAAAACAAATCCGCGTTGCAAGAAAGGCTTGGCTTACCCATTAATGCCAGCGTCCCCCTGCTCGGAATGGTCTCGCGCATGGACCCGCAAAAAGGAGTGGACATCGCCCTCAAAGGCTTGCGCATGCTGAAAAAACAGAACTGGCAATTCGTTATGCTCGGCGCTGGCGACCCCAAACTCGAAGCGCTGGCGAAAAAATTACAGGAGGATATGCCAGACCGCGTCCGCGTGGAGACGCGCTACGACGCGAAACTCGCGCGACAAATCTACGCCGGCGCTGATATCTTCCTCATGCCCTCGCGCTACGAACCGTGCGGCATCTCGCAAATGATCGCCATGCGATATGGAAGCGTTCCGCTCGTGCGCGCCGTAGGCGGACTGCACGACACGGTCACGGACGCTGAAACAGGATTTGTGTTTGTAGACGCAAAAGTCAAATCGTTCAACGATGCACTCCGCCGCGCGCTGTCCATCCTACCGGACCATGCGAAATGGGAAAATCTCCAAAAAGCGGGTATGGCATTGGATTTTGGCTGGCACGCTTCGGCGCAAAAATACGGGGAACTCTATAAAAAAATTGTGGAAGAATCACGCGAAACATATCCAAAACCGGTAGAAATGCCGAAGAAAAAGATCCGCGAAGAACATGCTCAACCCGAACCCGTTAACGGAGAAAGCGGATGAAAACACGCGCGGTCATTCTGGCAGGCGGCGAAGGCTCGCGTCTCGGTGTGTTGACAAAAAAGCGCACCAAGCCTGCCGTTCCGTTCGCAGGGAAATATCGCATCATCGATTTTGCCCTTTCGAATTGTGTCAACTCCGGCATTTTCGATTTGATGGTATTGGCGCAGTATCGTCCGCAATCGTTGATCGAACACATCGGCTCCGGCGCGCCATGGGACCTGAACCGCGACTTCACCGGCGGCGTCAAAATCCTCACGCCTTACAAAGCCCGCAACGACTCGGATTGGTACGCCGGCACAGCCGATGCCGTGCAACAAAATTTTGGGTTCATCAAACAAGGCTTGCCCGATCTGGTTCTGATCCTCTCCGGCGATCATATTTACACGATGGACTACGAACCGATGATCTCCTTCCACTTGGATCATCAGGCGGACGTTACGATCGGAACGATCAACGTCCCCATCGAGGAAGCGCCGCGCTTTGGAATCCTAGCCACAGACGATCACTATCGCGTCACCTCATTCGTCGAAAAACCGCCCGAACCGCCGGGGAATCTCGCGAATATGGGTGTGTATTTATTCAACCGCGATGTACTTGATAAATATCTATGGGAGGATCGTCAACGAAAAGGATCCTCTCACGATTTCGGCAAAGATATCATCCCGCGCCTCGTAAAAGCACGTGCCCGCGTGTACGCGTTCCCCTACAGCGGCTATTGGATGGACGTGGGAACTGTACAATCCTACTGGCAGGCACACATGGATCTGCTTGCACCTTTCCCCAACTTGAAACTTTATAACCGCAGTTGGATCATTCATACGCGCACCGAAGAACGCCCGCCTGCGCGTTTGCCATCCGATGCGTACGTCTACGCAAGCATGATTTGTGACGGATGCTTCATCGAAGAAGGTGCAAGCGTGGAAAGCAGTGTACTATCGCCCGGGGTGATCATCCGGGCTGGCGCGGTCGTGCGCGAATCGATCATTATTACAGATACCGTGATAGAAAGCGGCGCAGTGATCGAACGGGCCGTCATCGATAAACGCGTTCGCGTTGGGCAGAATGCGCGCATCGGTTGGGGTGTTGCGGATCAAAACATCCGCATCGCGCTGGTCGGAAAGAATAGCGAAGTTCCTGCCGGTTTTGTCGTTGAGCCAGAAGCAGAGATCAGCACAGACGTTGTTGAAAGCGATTACACCGATTCGACGATACGCGCAGGGCAGATCATCGAAACCAAGAGGCAGGCAAATGAAATTTGATCGTTCAGGCGGAATCCTTTTACATCCCACAAGTCTTCCAAATCCATACGGTATCGGCGATCTCGGTCCACAAGCGTATCGCTTCGTGGATTGGCTCGCGTCCACCGGTTGCAAACTTTGGCAGATCCTGCCGCTCGGTCCAACAGGCTACGGCGATTCACCGTATCAATGTTTTTCTGCATTCGCGGGAAATCCTTATCTCATCAGCCCCGACGGTTTGATTCAAGATGGATTGCTGACTCGAGACGACCTGAATGACGCGCCTCTGTTCCCCGCCTCCCGCGTGGACTTCGGCCTGCTCATCCCATGGAAACTGAATCTACTCCTCAAGGCTTTCGCGCGCTTCCCCTCGACGTCGAAAGAATTCCGAGAAGGTTTTGAATACTTCTGCGCGCGGAATGTAACGTGGCTCGATGATTTTTCCCTCTTCATGGCGCTTAAAGATTCGCACCGGGGCAACGCCTGGAACACGTGGGATGAATCGCTCCGCACGCGCGAGCAGTCTGCGCTGGATAAAGCCCGGCGGGAATTTCCAAATGACATCCTGCGGCATTCGTTTTATCAATATTTATTTTTTCGCCAATGGGATTCCCTGCGAAAGTATGCAAACGAAAAGGGGATTAGGATCGTTGGCGACGCGCCGATCTTCGTCGCGTACGACAGCGCGGACGTGTGGTCGCACCCCGAATTGTTCTACTTGGATGAATCAGGCAACCCGACGGTTGTTGCGGGCGTTCCGCCGGATGGATTCTCCCCCACTGGTCAATTGTGGGGCAATCCCTTGTATCGCTGGGAATTGCATAAAGAATCCGGGTACGCGTGGTGGCTTGAGCGGATCAAGTTCGCGTTGAAAACCGTTGACATCCTTCGACTCGATCATTTTCGCGGCTTCGCCGGTTACTACGAAATTCCAGCCGGAGACAAGACCGCCGAAAACGGACATTGGGTGCCCGGCCCCGGCTCAGACCTTTTCCGCGCGATCGATTCGGGTTTGAGCGATGGACTCGCCACAGCCGAGATCAACCTCCCCATCATTGCTGAAGACCTCGGCTTGGTCACGCCGGATGTGATCGCGCTTCTCGAAGAATTTCAACTGCCCGGCATGAGGGTCTTACAGTTTGGGTTCTCCGGTCCTGATAATCCCTTCCTACCACACAATTACGTCGAAAATTGTGTGGCATATACCGGCACGCATGACAACAACACAGCGCGCGGCTGGTTCGAATCCACGGCGGACGAAGAGCGCCAATTCGCACTTCGATATCTGGATACAGATGGAAGCAACTTTGCGTGGGATTTGATCCGCGCGGTATGGTCGTCGGTGGCAGGAATCGCGGTCACGCCGATGCAGGATGTGTTGAACCTCGGCGGTGAAGCGCGGATGAATTTCCCCTCCAAACTAGGCGGCAATTGGGAATGGCGGATGCAGGCAGGCGACTTGAACGATTCTCTGGCTGAAAGATTGAGAGAATTGAATTGGTTGTATTTGAGATAATAGAATCGAAGGGGAATAATAAACGTTATCGGAAATAACCGATGAACATCGTCCCGAAGGTTTGTCTGAGTGATTCGAGCGTCCACTCATAACCTTCGGGACGCTCTGGCTAATTACCGGGTCGAAGAGCCCTGACAAGGCGATTAAATCTGTAAGGTCTATTTCTTGAACAGCACCAAATACTCGCCGTAGCCTTCCTCTTCCAATTTCTCGACTGGGACGAACCGCATCGAAGCGGAGTTCATGCAGTAACGCAGGCCGGTAGGGGCAGGTCCATCGTCGAATACGTGACCGAGATGCGAATCCGCGTGTTTCGAGCGGACCTCCGTCCGCGGCATGAACAGTTTGAAGTCGGTGCGGTTGATGACATTCTCCGGTGCAAGCGGCTGGGTGAACGAGGGCCAGCCGGTGCCCGAGTCGTATTTATCGAGCGAACTGAACAATGGTTCGCCGGAAACTACGTCCACGTAAATGCCGTCCTTTTTGTTGTTCCAATATTCGTTGGCAAAGGGGCGCTCGGTCCCTTCGTGCTGGGTCACTTCGTATTGAAGCGGAGACAAGGTCTTGCGCAGTTCAGCATCTGAGGGTTTCTGAAAATTCTTCATGATAAACTCCTTTAAAATTATTTCATAGCCTTTGACGACAGATCGATGAACGTTTCTACTCGCGATTCCTTAAGCAAATCTTACAGACTCTCCAGCGCCTGTCTCATTTCGCTTGCTGTGGAAAACCGCAGACTTGGTTTTAGCTGGACCGCTTTCATAACTATTGATTCAAATCCCTTCGACACCGCAGGGTTAATTGTCCGCACAGGATGTTCCAGAAATGTAAATGGCTTCATCTTGCGAGGGTCTCGTTTCGTCAACAGGTGATGCAGCGTCGCGCCGAGCGCATACACGTCACTGCGCGGGGTGACGATTCCACGATATTGCTCCGGCGGAGAATATCCTTTGGTCCCGAGAGGAAATCCCTTCTTGAAGTGGTTGAACTTCTTGGGCTTTTTTTCAAAGAAGCGAGGCGGGAACACGCGCACAAGTTCGAAATCAACCAAAGAAACCTGATTCGCCCGATCCACCATAATGTTGTTGGGCTTTAAATCCCGGAAGACCATGGGGTGAACGGAGTGAGTATGGAGAACCTCCAGAGCGCCGCACAACTGGATCGCCCAACGAATAACAAGAGTTTCCTTCAAGAATCCCATGCGAGTTTCGAGAATCTCTTCGAGGTTCGAGCCGCGAATCAATTCGCGCACAAGATAGGAATGTGTTTCGGTCACAAAGTAGTCGAAGATGCGCGGAATGGCTGGATGAATCAACGTGGCACGCAAATCAGCCTGCCGTTCACACTCCACGATCATTTGCATGGGCAGTTGTTTAATCGCCACAAACCTTGGTCTATTTTTCGGTCGTAGGTCTCGTGCTTGAAACACCGTGCCGAAATCACCTTGACCGAGAATCTTGACCACTCGATAGCGATTATGAAGGATTCTCCCTTTTTCAAGAATTTTACCGGTCATTGAGAGTTCGCCGAATCCTCACGCACCGTGAGATTGACCACGATCGCATTACTCGCCTTGATCAGATTCTCCGGCGTGATCATGATCTCCTCGCCCCATTGACCCGCTCCTGTGCCGAGGATCGGCTCGGTGAGGAGAGTCGCTTCGAGGAAGGAGCGGAATCCGCTGGGCTGCCAGCCGAACGCGGGAATCGAACCGATCACATATCCCGTTGTCTCTTTGACCGCTTCGGGCGAAGCCATTTGAATATTGCGCGAGCCAATTGCCTTCTTCAAATTTCCAGAGATCGCGTTCTGGTCGCCGCCGAGCATCACAAGCACGCGCTCGCCGGTGTCCGCTTGAAAGATCAACGTCTTCACTGCCTGCCGCTCGGAAAATCCAAGCGCGCGCGCCACATTCGCCGCGCCTTTCTCGGTCATGGGAGAAAAACTGCGCGCTTCGTAGGGAATATTCCGTTCATCGAGATAAATGTGCGAAGGGAGTATTACAGTCATCTTAGAATAAAACCATCTTTCAGCGGATCGTTCGGATTGATCCACAATTCGTTTCTGCCGGTGATGTGCGCTTCACCCCGGACCTCAGGGATGATCGCGGCATGGGGACCAAACGTCACCGCTTCTACCACACGTCCTGTGAATTTACTGCCGATGATACTTTCGATCACAATGGACTCGTTCAACTTGATCTCGCCGCGCCGATGATGGATGGCAAGTCGTCCGCTCACGCCGGTGCCGGTGGGACTACGATCCACCTCCCCATCGGCGAAGATGCACACGTTGCGGCTGTGCGACCCGGGGTCTAGCGGCTCATCCACAAAAATCGTGCCGTATAAAAATCCCAAATCGTTTTCAAACGGATGCGCGATCTGTTTGGTTTTCATTACCGCGCGCTTGATCGCCATCCCCTTTTCGATCAACGGACGAAAATCCTCCGGCGAGCATGTAACGCCAACATCTTTCGCATCGACATAGGCATAAAACCCGCCGCCGAACGCAAGATCGTAACGGACTTTGCCAAGACCGGGCGCCTCCACGACCGCATCCAATTCCAAGACGAACGACGGCACATTTAGGAACGAAACATTCTTCACGCGATTATTTTCGATGTGAGCAAACGCAGTGATTCGACCCGCAGGGCTGTCAATTTTGATTTCTGTGATCGGCGAGACCATCGGCATCATTCCGGTTTCCAATACCACTGTCGCGATCCCGATGATACCGTGACCGCACATCGTGCTGAACCCCTCGTTGTGGATGAAGAGGATGCCGAAATCCGCATCTGGCGTGACGGGCGGCGTGAGGAGGCATCCATACATATCCGCATGACCGCGCGGCTCCCACATCAACGCGGTGCGGAGGTGATCGTAGTTTTCCTTCGCATACCGCCGTTTTTCCAGAATCGTATTGCCCTTCAATTCAGGAAAGCCGTCCACGATCACGCGGAACGGTTCGCCGCCGGTGTGCGCGTCAATGGCGGCGATCTTGAGCCAGTCGGATGGAGGCGTGAATTTCAAGGCGGAGGTGAAGTTCAGCATGGATTCCTCATCACATAAAATATCCGGTGGGCTCGATGCGTCTCGGGCTGCTCAACCACCGGGCTTGCCGACAATAATTTTTCCATCGCTTTCAATTTCAACAGTATCGCCCGTCTTCAACCGCGCAAAGTCATCCGGCGCAACCGCGACCAACGGGATCGGCGCGGCATACAACTCATCCGCAACAACAGATGCCAGCGCGAAGAAGAAATCGTTCGCGGTGGTAATGATCGCGGCGGGCGCGGTACCTGTGCGAATCGCCTCCAGCAAAACCGCCGTCGTCGTGGACGAGCCGCGCGTGAAAGGAATCGCCAACACCTTGCCCATGGCGATCTCACCCGAAAGCGGATGCCGGCGGTCAATGATTTCGCCGGTCTTCCAATCGTAGCCGCCCCAAAACGAGAGCGGCTCACGGCTCACCAACGCAATCCCTTTTGCCGAACCGGCGATGAACGGCTTGCCGGAAAGAGTTAATGTGTCCACAACGATTCGTCCCGAAGGATCCTGCCTTCCACGGCGGAGTTCACACAATCGTTCAAACTGCCAAACGCGATTTTGCGCCCCAACAGACCGGGCGTGTAATAGGCAAACTTTGCCGAGTTGGTCATCAGATGTTTGATCTCCGACGGCAGCATCGGCGTGGTAAGAATGCACGTATCCACGGTTAACTGCGCGCCAAAGGCTCGAAGCGAATCGAGATAACCCGCCTGTTTCGCCAGCTGCGTCATGGCGCGGCTGGAGGTGACCAAAAATTTCACGTTCGGGTGTTTTTGCTTTCCGGCGACCATCGGCGCGAGCCGCTTGAATTCCGCCAGTGAAAAATGCGGGCTTCCCAGCACGACCATATCCAATTCATCGCTATCCGTGTGAGTAAGTTCAGCGCGCGCCTCGCGCAATAAGTCCATCGTCACATCAATCACTTCTTGCGGAGATTTGTTTTGAAAAGCCGATTCCAACGTCGGCGCCTCAGGCGTGACTCCGAGGATGTGGAACAATGCAACTCCGCCCGACGATGCAGACGCCGCGCCCAGCGCCTTGAGTTGATCCTCCGCAGGCGAAACAGCCAGCCCGTCAATGACCGGGATGCGGTCCCGCGCGATCTTGCCGATGAAATGTCCGAGAACCGGATAAAAATCATCGCTTCGTTGAAGAGCATCGGGAATCTCTTTCAGGCGCAACAACAATTGACCGGCGCGGTTTTCCGTGAGATGCAGCCCGATCGCCGGCGCGCGCCCGGTGACGGCGCAGCAAATATCGAAGAGATCGGGATAACGCTCCGTCCGCGCGCCGATGACGGAATTGGCAAAAACAATGGCGTTGGATTCTCCCCACGCGATCTGCTGACCGAACTTCGGTTTCATCTCGGTTTGATACGGCGCGCACGTCCACGTGGGGATGGTCCCCATGCTTCGATACGCGTCCATCTGACGTTGAGCCTGCCTCGCCCACTCCGCCGGGACCGCCCATTCGCGCCAGTGATGTTCGTCCAGCCCGCTTACGTTGAGCGTTGTCGGCACCCGCACTTTCGCGCCGAGACTCGCGAGGCGTTCGGCGAATTCCAGCCCGGCGTCCCCGATGTACACCGTGCTGTCAATGTGCGCGCCGGTAATGTCGAGCAACTCTTTCGCACCCGACACTTCCGCCATGCGAACGAGGATGGACATCGCCATTTTGACCGCGGGTCCGTGATCGCCGCGCAACATGGCGCGGTCCTTTTCAGTGAGGTAAAGGGTCATGGATAGGGTGAATTAAAACACAAAGCCTCCAAACTTGCGTCGGAGGTTTTTATGCACACAGATTTATATGTTATTTCAAGACTCGTTCGATGCGAGAGTCGGGTATCAACCAGACGAGCGCGACAGCCACGTACAGATCAAAGGAAATCCACGAATTGAAAAAGGCGACAATGACGGCGACGCTATAACCAACCAGTGAAACGATCTCCTTAAAGTTACCTGCAAGCGCGAGCGCCAACGCAGATTCTTTACCGTGGTGCGAGATCATCGCGCGCACGAGCAGGAAGTAAGCAAAACCCGCCATCCATAAGACAAAACCGTAAACTGCCATCGGCAATTTATCGAAATTGGTTTCACCGCTCCACGCTGTGGCAAACGGAATCAGCGACAGCCAAAATAGCAGATGCAAATTCGCCCAAAGAATCTGCCCGTTGACCTGCTTCCCTGCCTGCCACAGGTGATGGTGGTTATTCCAGTAGATCCCGATATAGACAAAGCTCAACACGTAACTGAAAAATACGGGCGCCAGTTCGCTCAAGGCGGCAAAGGTTGGTTCGTGCGGAACTTTCAATTCAAGCACCATGATGGTAATAATAATGGCGATAACGCCATCGCTGAAGGCTTCCAGTCGGCTTTTGCTCATGCGGCAAGGATAACAGATGTCGGGGCGGTACGGCAAGGGGTTGAATATTTTTCTTGACACCACCCCCTCCGGGGGCTACAATTTCGCGGCAGGAATTGAAAAGCGTAGGATCGACTCCATTCGTTTTCTGACGATTGATATCGTCTCTACGACAACCCCACAAGGAGAGAAACATGGCATTCGAACTTCCGAAACTGGCGTACGCGTACGACGCGCTCGAACCGCACATTGACGCGCGCACGATGGAAATCCACCACACGAAACATCACCAAACATATATCACCAATCTCAACGGCGCAGTGGAAAAGACTCCCGAACTCGCCGGCAAATCGCTCGAAGCGATGCTGAGCGATCTCAACGCCGTCCCTGAGGCGGTTCGCATGGTCGTCCGCAATCACGGCGGCGGGACGTACAACCACAATTTGTTCTGGGAGGTGATGGGACCCAAAAGCGGGGGCGCTCCGGGCGGCGAACTGGCGAAAGCGATCGAATCAGCCTTCGGGTCGTTCGACGCGTTCAAGGAAGAGTTCACCAAATCCGCCACGACGCGCTTCGGCTCCGGCTGGGCGTGGCTGGTCAAGAAAGGAAGCGGCTTGGCGGTCGTTTCCACGGCAAATCAGGATACGCCTCTTTCCGACGGGATGACCCCGATCCTCGGCATTGACGTCTGGGAGCACGCGTACTATTTGAATTATCAAAACCGCCGGCCGGACTACATCACCGCTTGGTGGAACGTGGTGAATTGGGATGCGGTTGCCGCGAAGTACGCCGCAAAGTAACAAAATACACCTTGCAAGGCGTGCGAAGGACGTTATAATCCAGCAAGTTGAAAATAACTTCCCACAAGGAGATTCGATATGACTCACATCGTTACCAGTTTATGCGTTCGAGACCGCGGCTGCATTGACGTCTGCCCCGTGGAGTGCATGTTACCGGGCTTCCCGCTCGATAAATGGCCCTGGATCTATATTGACCCCGATACCTGCATTGACTGCGGCGCGTGCGTGCCGGAATGCCCGTACGCCGCGATCTTCCCCGAAGACGAAGTTCCCTCCGCATACACCGCCAAAGGCGGCGAATATATCAGCAACGTCGGACTCACGGGTCATTTCGAAGGGACCAATCATCACGGCCACCCCATCGTGCTAGACACCGTCCGCCAACTACAGGCTGGAGAAGTGATAGACCTCACGCCGGACATCAAACCCAACTACGATTTCTTCAAAGAAGGTCCGGGATACGGCGTGAAAGATCAGGACGACGGAAGATAACCAAGCAAGAGCCGGTCATGCGATCGGCTCTTTTATTTCAACTTCAACACGGCTTCCACTTCGTCCTCGATGATCCTTCCTGTTTCTACGAAGCCCAAGCTCGCGTACAATTTTCTCGCCCCGTCGTTCTCGGGTTCGTAACTGATTCCCACCGCAGCAATACGCTCGTCGGCGCGAAACGCCTCCATCGCTTTATCCATGGCGAAACGCCCAAAACCTTTGCCTTGAAACTTTTCATCCACCATCAAGCGGATGATGAAGGCTTGCTGTGCCGGATGCGAAAAGTTATACCCGTACATCAAAAATCCGACGGGCGTATCGCCGTCGTAGATCCCGAACGGATGCAGGTCCCAGTGACCTTCGAATTCTTCGCCGAATTGCGCCTGCGCGATCGAATATAAATTCGACGCGACAAAATTCTTCTGGTCGTTACGCACATTCAAGTTAATTAGTTCCTGCCAATTTTCTTTTGTTACAGGTCGGATTTCAGGCACTGTTCAAAATTCCCTTCACAGATTCAAGAACCGCCTCTTTCTCGACCTGAACCTGCTCGCCGTTCGTCAGGTTTTTTAGCACCACCAAGCCTTTTTCCGCCTCGTCGGGACCCAGCACCAGCGCAACCTTCATCTTCATCCTGTCGGCAAACTTGAATTGCTTGGGCAGTTTTGCGGGTTCGGGGTAAACCGTCACGTTCAAGCCCGCGCCCCGCAACTCCGCCGCGAGCGCAAACGATTGCGGCAGCAACCTATCGTCGAACACAGTCACCAACACCGGCGCCGGACTTGGTTGGAACTCCGGGATTAGCCCTGCCTCCTGCAAGATGATCCCGATCACCACATCGCCCATCGCGAACCCAACACCGGAAAGCGGCTGCCCGCCGACATCTTCGAGCAAATTGTCGTACCTGCCGCCGCCGAAGATGGCGCGTTTAACTGAGCCGCTCGTGTCGAATGCTTCGAACACCGTGCCGGTGTAGTACAACAGCCCGCGCATGATGTTGGGATCGAATTTCACATATTCCTTCACGCCCAACGCCTCCAACGCGGCAAAGGTACGCGTCAATTCTTCGCTTTGCTTCCAAAGATCGAAATTCTCAAGAAGTTTCTTCAATCCTTCGAGTTGGTTCTGGTTCAGCCCAATTTCGAGCGCGTACGCGTCCCATTTCGCAGAATCCATTTTCGCGCGGCGGTCCACGAGATTCGAAACGTCTACGCGCTTTTCGGCTGGGATGCCGAGCGCATCGAATTGCGATTCCATCAGGCGGCGATTATTCACAAGGATTTGAGTCAGGCTGGGGCTGAGTCCGACCGAGCGTAGGAACGTCGCCCCCACCGCGATGAGTTCCGCATCCGCTTCGGGTGAGTTCACTCCGAGCATGTCAATATTCCACTGGAAGAATTCGCGCGTGCGTCCGCGCTGCGGCGACTCGTACCTCCAAAACGGACCGAACGACCACCAGCGCACCGGGAAAGTCAACTCGCCTTGTTTCGCCGCGATCATGCGCGCCAGACTCGGTGTAAGTTCTGGACGAAGTGTTACCAGCTCGCCGCCGCGGTCTTCGAATGTGAACGATTGCTTCTTGACGAGTTCTTCGCCCGATTTCGCCGCGTATAAATCAATCGGCTCGATGAACGGACCGTCCCATTCTTGATAGCCGAACATCTCGGATGCCGCCCGCACTTTCCCGTAAATGTAGTTGCGCGCAGACATCTGCTCGGGGTAAAACTCGCGTGTGCCTTTGACGGCTTGAATGATCTTTTTCATTTTTATTGTTTTCAAAATTCAGCAGTTGAATTTTAGTTTATGTTTGGTATAATTTTTCCACACAATCCCAAGGAGAAAGAAATGGAAATCAATTATCAGGAAACTTCAAAAGATCTGCTCACCCGCATTGACATTCACGAAAAATACGGCTCCGCCAACATTGATGCATGGACGAACGATCTGCTCCAACCCCGGGCGGGCATGAACATTCTCGACGTCGGCTGCGGCGCGGGCAAACTTTCTTTCCTGTTCGACGATTATACTAAAGGAGAGGCGAAAATCACGGGCGGCGATTTCTCGGAAGAACTATTAGGCAAGGCTCGCGCGAAAAACAAAGAGCGCGGCTCGAACATTGATTTCGTATTTTTGGATTTCAACAAGCCCTTCAACTTTGCGGATAACACCTTCGACCTCGTGACCAGCGCCTTCGCCATTTATTACGCGTCCGATCTCGATTTTACGTTTGGCGAGGCGCACCGCGTCCTTAAGCCCGGCGGACGGCTGTTCGTCTCCGGTCCGCTGCCCGAAAACAAGCAGATGTTCTACGAGATCATCAAAGAGGCAACCAACGCAACCATCCCGCCGATGCCCGGCTCTTCGCGCTTCAAAGGCGACATCTTCAACACCATTAACCGAATCTTTGCCAAGACGGAATTGCATAAATTCGAAAACCATCTCACCTTCCCCGAGGTCGGGCCGTTCATCGAATACGTCCGCGCCTCGTTGAGCGAAGACCGCAAGTTGTGGACATCCATGTTCAATGGCAAAGATGAATACGAAGCGCTTATCGGCAAGATCACCGATGTGGCTACGCGCTGGTTTAATCGCGATGGCAAGTTGGTGATGACGAAGGTAGTGGGCGGAATTCTTGCTACAAAGTAAAAACGGTATGGCGAAAAAATTGATCGATCTCAGCCACGAAGTCGAGCATGGGATGATTACCTATAAAGGATTACCCGCGCCGATCATCTGTGATTTTCTCTCACGGGAAGGTTCCAGAAAGCATTATTCCTCTGGAACAGAATTCAATATCGGCAAGATCGAAATGGTCGCTAACACGGGAACATACGTAGACAGTCCCTTTCACCGCTTTGCAAATGGAATTGATTTATCCGAACTACCGCTTGAGTCACTGGCTGACTTGGAAGGACTTGTGATCCGCGCTCAGGATGCAGGTCGTTCAATTTCAGCAAAAGTGTTGAATGGATTCAATGTAAAAGGCAAAGCGGTTTTGATTCACACAAATTGGTCTCGTCACTGGCGAACAGACCAATATTTTGAAGGTCATACCTTCCTGACGAAAGATGCAGCAGAATTTCTGGTTGAAAAAGGCGCGGCATTCGTTGGCATTGACACTTACAACATTGACGACACCACCGATGGGACGCGCCCGGTTCACACAACCCTTCTGGGCAACCGCATCCCCATCTGCGAACACATGCGCGGACTTGAACTGCTTCCTGATGCAGGCTTTCGGTTCCACGCCGCGCCAGTTAAAGTGAAATCCTTTGGCACGTTTCCAGTCAGAGCCTACGCAGTGTTGGATACATAATGATCTTCTCCGGCAAACGAGTCCTCTTCCTCGGCGCGCACCCCGACGACATCGAACTGGGATGCGGCGCGCTGCTTCATAACATTTCTCGCAACACTGAGGTGTTATGCGTCACGCTTTCGGACAACCAGAAGAATCCCGATTTGCAGAACGTGAAGAGCGAACACTATGCAGCGATGGCGGTTTTGGGCGTGCCTAAGGAAAAAATCGTTCTCGGTCCGTTCACCACGCGCGTCTTCCCCGATGCGCGGCAGGAGATCCTCGAATACTTCCTCGCGCTTCGCAAAGATTTCAAGCCTGATTTGATCTTCACGCACTCTAAACAGGACGTTCACCAGGACCACAATACAATGACCGATGAAGCCTTGCGTGCGTTTCGCGGAATCACAGCGCTCGGTTTCGACGTTGTCCGCTCCTCGTACGGTTTCTTTCCGCACTTCCTTGCGGAAGTCACCGAAGAGGATGTGAACAAGAAGATCGAGGCGTTATCGAAATACGAAACCTACCACGACCGCTATTACTTCAACAGCGAGTTGACCCGTTCGATCATGGTCCGCCACGGCGCGCTGGCGGAACGTCCGTTTGCGGAGGGGTTTGATATCTTGAGAATTGTGGGGCGATTTGCGATTTCAGATTGACGCAAGAAAAAAGAGTAAAGATGGAATATAAGATTCTTTTTCAGGAACTCATTCACAGCACGGAAATGATCCGGGCGCTGCTGGCGGGCATCAGTCAGGAAGAAGCGCAGGTCAAGCCGGGCAAAAGTGTGTGGTCAATTCTGGAGGTCACGTGCCACTTGTACGATGAAGAGCGCGAAGACTTCCGTGAGCATCTGGACTTCATTTTGCATCGTCAGCACGAACAGTGGCGCCCCATCGCGCCGCAGGCGTGGGTCAAACTGCGGAAGTATAACCAGCAAAACTTCAAAACAATGCAGCGAAAGTTTTTCAGCGAGAGGAAAAAGTCGTTGAAGTGGCTCAGGGGATTGAAAAACGCGGACAGGAACGTTGCCTACAAAAGCAAATGGGGTTCGATGCGCGCGGGCGACATGCTCGCTTCGTGGGTTGCTCACGATAACCTGCATATACGTCAGTTGACAGAATTGCGGAGAGCGAGGATCGAAAGAGCGACGAAACCGTACCGTATTCGATATGCGGGAAAGTGGTGAGAAGAAAAAAGAGGAAAAAGGACAGATTTGCAGAATTATGACTGGCGCGAAAGGACGATGGTAAAAATCAGCCACCAAACGGAATGTAAAGTTAGAAGAATCCTTTGATGCAGTCCATGCAGAGAACGCAAACCATGGACGAACTCACCGTGCGCTATTTGATACAAACCGGTTGTCGGTACTTGTCTGCCGCTTTTCGTTATCATCACAAGTAAACCCA
The DNA here is from genome assembly GCA_040753755.1 of Chloroflexota bacterium. Classification (GTDB taxonomy): domain Bacteria; phylum Chloroflexota; class Anaerolineae; order Anaerolineales; family Villigracilaceae; genus Defluviilinea. The sequence goes on along the minus strand of JBFMDB010000014.1, from coordinate 21,312 downwards.
TGCCCAAGATCCCCATCGAAATCGAGAAAATGAAAAACCAATCTGGGGGAGGATTACGATACAACGCGAAAAACGCAAGTGCGAAAGGGGCAAGGCTCAGGAGGAACAAGAGCAAGATCACCGCGCTTGCATGAGCTTTGCCGGAGAAAGTATCCCGCCGGTTGTAAGGATCAGTGGGGAATATTCCTGCGATAAAAATTGCAAAACCCATCAGGAGAAACAGGACGGAAGGAAAACGGTTTAAAAATAAGCCGTGCGTTTGGAGGGAGAACAGCGCGAAACTCAATCCAAACGGTACGAAACCCACCCAGCGCAAGAGCCGCGAACAAGGAGCGCTGCGCCCGCCCAATTCACTAATGGATTGATGAAGATACGAGTAACCGGGTGTGAACCGCCCCGCCAGCAAAATGGATATGACAAAGAGAATCCCGCCCAGCCACACCGCAGGAAACAGCGCCATTCCTGCCAAGGGCAAAACCTATTCCTTCGGGATCCCGATGAAAATCATGCCGTCGCGCACCTGGACGGGATACGCGGGAATATCTACGACTGCGGGCAATTGCATGGCTTTGCCGGTGCGCACGTCGAACTCGCCGCCGTGCCGCGGGCAAACCACATTGAATCCTTCGAGGTCGCCCTCCCCCACCGGACCGTCATCGTGTGAGCAGATATCGGCAATCGAGAAGTAATGTCCCGCGATGTTGAAGATCACAATGGACTTGCCTTCGATTTCAACGAATAGTCGTTCCCCATTCGGCAGTTCGCTGGCGGGGGCGATTCCAAAATATTCGACTTTCGATTCATCTATTTTTGTATAATCAAACATTCACTCCACCAACTCATCGCTGGCTTCACCCAAACCGTATACTCCCGCCTTCAACACCTTGAGCGACAACAGCGCGCACTTCAAACGGACGGGACCCAACTCAATACCAAGCATCTCGAGGATGTGTTCTTTATTCAATTGCTTCACCTCTTCAAGCGGCTTGCCAATGATGGATTCGATCAGCAGGTCGGCGGAGGCTTGCGAGATGGCGCAGCCGTGACCGTCGAAGCGCGCGTCCTTCACCGTTCCATCGGCGGCGGTTTGAAGCGTGATCTCGATGTGGTCGCCGCACAGCGGGTTATTATCCGCAAATTGAATATCGTGCGGTTCGAGATGTCCGCGGTAGGAGGGATTCTTGTAATGTTCGATGATGGCTTCGCGATATAAATCGTCCATATTTTTTTCCGTATAGGCGAGGTCATCTCGCCCTGCATTAGGCGGGGAGACCCCGCCCCTACAACATATTATCCAAACAATTCCTTCACCTTGTAAAGCCCGTTCACCAGCAAATCCACTTCCTCTTTCGTGTTATACAAATAGAACGAAGCGCGCGAGGTCGCAGGGATTCCGAATTTTTCGTGCAGGGGCTGGGCGCAATGATGCCCCGCGCGGACAGCGATTCCGTCGCGGTCTAAAATCTGCGCCACATCGTGAGGGTGAACGCCATCAAAGGTGAACGCGGCGACGCCGCCTTTTTGATCCGCCGGGGGACCGAATAACTTCACGCCGGGAATCTCCTCCAGTCGTTCGAGCGCGTATGCGGTGATCTCGTGTTCGTGCGCGGCGATGTTTTCCATGCCGACTTCCGTCAGATAAGCCACTGCTGCGCCAAAGCCGACTGCTTCTGCAATCGCAGGAGTCCCCGCTTCGAATTTGTGCGGCAGAGTGTTTGGCTTGAAGGAACGGAGTTTGACTTCTTTGATCATGTCGCCGCCGCCTAAAAACGGAGGCATCGCTTCAAGTAATTCGGCTTTTCCGTACAATGCGCCGATGCCGGTCGGTCCGCACATTTTGTGCGCGGAAAACGCGAGAAAATCCGCGTCGAGGGCTTGCACGTCCACTTTGAGGTGAGGTACAGACTGCGCCGCGTCCACGAGCGTGACCGCTCCCGCCTCGTGCGCCAAGCGGATGATCTCTTCCGCGGGGTTGATCGTTCCCAGCACGTTGGACATATGGGTAAAGGCGACCAGTTTCGGGGTCCGGGCAAGAAGCGTTTTGTAGGCATCCAAATCCAGCAAGCCATCTTCCGTCACAGGGATAAAATCCAATTCGATGCCGCGTTCTGTTTGCAGCATCAGCCACGGAACTAGATTGGAGTGATGTTCCATCTCGGTGAGGACGACCAAATCTCCCGCTTTGAGATTCGCCCGCGCCCACGTGTAAGCGACGAGGTTGATGGACTCGGTCGTGTTGCGCGTGTAAACGATCTGCCGCGCCGATGGAGCATGGATGAACATGGCGATCTTCGCGCGCGCCTCTTCATACAGCGCCGTCGCCTCTTCGGCAAGCGTGTGCACGCCGCGATGAATATTCGCGTTCGAACGGCGATAGTACGCATCCATCGCCTCGATCACCGCCAGCGGCTTTTGCGCCGTGGCTGTCGAATCCAAATACACCAGCGGGACGCTGTCGTGCGTTTTGCGCTGAAGGATGGGGAAATCCTTGCGAATTTCGTAGGGGTTGAAAGGCATGGTCAAGTAAACACGTATACAGGTGCACAGGCAAACAAGTTTACGTGTTTACCTGTCTACCTGCTTAATAATCTAGAATCGCCTTCTCTTCGCGCTTCGCCGATTTCTTGCCGGGGACGGGACGCATATGCTCAGAATTCAGCGGATACCACAAGATGCGATCCGGTACCATCCAGCCGTCGGTAAGGAATACGTTCGAGCGGAATTGCACCGCGACGAGTTTGTTATCCACTTGCACGACAATGCCGCGGATCCAGCCGCGCACACGGTCGCGATTCTTTTCGTGGTCGCAATACACTTCCACCGTATCGCCCACTTGAAAATCGTGCATCGCGCCGGGTGGTTTCATGTAGTTGTATTGCGGAAGGCGCAAGCCCTTCAACATCCTACGATCTTCGGAGGATATGCTGCGCGAGGAATACACCTTGTTCACGACGCGAACCTTTGTGGTCGTAACAGGGCGAGTACGTGCGGAAGCAGGCTTGCTCGGCGGTGAAAGGACAATGGATTTCGGTTTTGGGCGAAGCGCTGTCTTTGTACTACCCTTCGGTGTGGAATTTCGCGGCTTCGAGCGGCTCACAACTTTCATGGATTTTCGAGCCCTCGGCGTTGCCTTCGTTGCTTTCGCTTTACGTTTCGTTTTCGCTTTTGCCATTAAAATTCTCGATTCTTTATAACTTTGCAACGGCTGCTTCAGCAGCGTTATGGTAAACGACTGCAGCCGTTACTACAACTTCACGCCATCTTATCGGCTATATATTGTTGAAAACGTTCTCGCACACCTTCGAATGGAATGCGTTGAAAGATCGGGTCGAAGAATCCTTCGACAACGATTTTCTCTGCCTCCGATTGCGGAATGCCGCGTGACTTCAAATAGAACAACGGCTCCTGTTCCAACTTGCCGACGGTAGCGCCGTGCGTGCATCGCACATCGTCTGCGAGAATTTCCAAGCCGGGGATCGAATCGGCGCGAGCCGCGTCGCTCAGGACGAGATTCCTGTTTGCCTGATACCCGTCCGTTTTTTGCGCGCCGGGCGCAACGTAGATCATGCCCTGCCACACCGAACGGCTCTTGCCCTTCAAAGCGCCTTTGAACAGCAGGTCGCTGGTCGTGTGAGGCGCAAGATGATTCTGCTGCGTATCGTGATCGAGATGCTGGCTGCCGTCGGTGAAATAAAAACCAGACATGCGTCCCTGTGCGCCTTCGCCAGCCAAATCCAACTCGGAGAAATTTTTCGTAAGACGCGAACCGATCGCGCCGAAGATCCAATCGAGATTACCGCCGCGCTCCACGCGCGCGCGTTCATGACTGAAATTCCACACATGGCGCCCCCACGATTGCAGTTCGACGAACTTCATGGTCGCGCCTTGCAAGACCTGGATTTCGACGATTCCCGCGTGAAGTGAATTTGATCCCGTTTCGTCGGGCGACGCAGCCTCGTGAACATACGTCACGGACGCGCCTTCGTCTACAAGTACAAGGATATGCGTGACGTGAGCCAAGTCGGCTCCGGGACCCCACAACACTGAGTGAAGCGGCTCTTCAACAACGACACCCTTAGGCACATACAACACAACGCCGTTCTGTGCGAACGCGCCTGCTAAAGCGGAGAATTTTCCTTCCTCCACGTTGACGGTCTTGCCCAACATCTTCGCGAGCAAATCAGGATATTTTACTTCCGCGGTCTTCAAATCTGTGAAGATCACGCCATTCTTTGCGAGTTTTTCATCGAGTTCGATTTTCGAACCGCCGGGAACGAGGACGATCTGTCCGCCGTGCTGATCGCCGGTAAGCGGTTTGAGCAAATCTTCGCGTACTCCGGGCAGGTCGTTGAATGCGCCGTCTTTCGCAAACTTGAATTTATCTACCGGCAGTGCATGAATATCTGTGCGGCGCCAGGCTTCTTGAGTCGTATCGGGGAGGGAATACTTCTTGAAAGCAGACCAGGCTGAAGCGCGGTACGAAGCGATAGGATCTTTTCCCACGCGAATGTCCGCTTCGGCGAAGGCAAAATCCTTCGCGGCAGAATCCGCGCGGCGAGTTCTTGAAACAACAACTTTCGGTTTTTCCTGCATGTTAGCCGATGCTTCCTTCCATTTGCAATGCGATAAGTCGGTTCATTTCAACGGCATATTCCATCGGCAGTTCTTTGACGAGCGGTTCGATGAAACCAGAGACAACCATCGTGGTGGCTTCCTCTTCACTAAGACCGCGGCTCATGAGGTAAAAGAGTTGCTCCTCACCCACTTTGCTCACGGAGGCTTCGTGACCAATCGTCACATCGTCTTCATCGATTTCGATGTAGGGATACGTATCCGAACGGGATTGCGGATCGAGCAACAACGCATCGCAGACCGTATTGGATTTAACACCTTTTGCCCCTTTATGAACCTTGAGCAATCCGCGGAACGATGCCCGTCCACCGCTCTTACTGATCGACTTGGATGTGACTTTGCTGGAAGTGTTCGGCGCAAAGTGATACATTTTGCCGCCCGCGTCCTGGATCTGGCCCGGACCTGCAAACGCCATCGAGAGCATTTCACCGCGTGCGCCGGGCTCCATCAAGTAGCATGACGGATATTTCATCGTGACTTTCGAGCCGATATTCGCATCCACCCATTCGTGCGAGCCATTCTCGAAAACTTTGGCGCGCTGGGTTACAAGGTTATAAACGTTCGTGCTCCAGTTTTGAATTGTTGAGTACCGGGAGCGCGCGCCTTTCTTGACGACGATCTCGATCACGCCGGAGTGGAACGAGTCGGTCGTGTATTGCGGCGCAGTACATCCTTCCACATAATGCACCGAGGCTCCCTCATCCACAATGATGAGCGTCCGCTCGAACTGACCAACATTTGCCGTGTTCAAGCGGAAATAGGCCTGCAAAGGCAAATCCACCTTGACACCTTTTGGCACGTACACGAACGAGCCGCCTGACCACACCGCGCTGTTCAACGCGGCAAATTTGTTGTCTTCAATTGGAATCACTGTCCCGAAGTATTCACGGAACAAATCGGGATGTTTCTTCAATCCATCCTCGATTGAGAGAAAGATCACACCTTGTTTTTCAAGATGCTCCTGTATCGAGTGATAGACCATTTCGGATTCATACTGCGCGCCGAGACCTGCGAGGAATTTTCGCTCCGCTTCGGGAACTCCGAGTTTATCGAACGTGCGCTTGATGTCATCGGGAACATCATCCCATGATTTTTCGCTTTTCTCGGTCGGCTTGACGTAATAATAAATATTGTCGAGATCCAACTCTTTGAGCGCTGGTCCCCAATTTGGCATTGGGCGTTTCATGAAATGGTCAAGCGCTTTCAAGCGGAAGTCAAGCATCCACTGCGGCTCATCCTTCATATGCGAAATCTGCTCCACGACCTCACGGTTCAATCCTTTCTGAGATTTAAATGCGTAATTGTCATCACGGTCATGGAATCCGTATTTATATTGACCAATATCTTCTAGTATTTTTGTATCTTCAGACATAACAGTCTCCGATTGTGCGAAATTCGATATTTGATAAATCGAGTATCGCGTTGTTAGGCGGCAACTTCTTCGTGTTTCTCGCGCACCCAGTCATAGCCCTGTTCTTCCAGGTGCAGCGCGAGATCGGGTCCGCCCGATTCGACGATGCGCCCGTCGAGCATGATGTGGACGAAGTGCGGCTTAATGTAATTCAGCAGGCGTTGATAATGTGTAATGACCAGCACACCAAGCTCGGACCCCGCCAGAGCATTGACCCCCTCTGCCACGACTCGCAGCGCGTCAATGTCCAAACCCGAGTCTGTTTCATCCAAAATGGCGATCTCCGGCTTGAGCGTTGCCATTTGCAAAATCTCGGCGCGTTTCTTTTCGCCGCCGGAGAAACCGTCGTTGAGGTAACGGCCTGCGAAATTCTGGTCCATCTTCAACATGGACATTTTTTCTTTCAACAACTTTCGAAACTCGGGAATGGGCATCCCCTTGTCCTCGGGGTTTTCCGCGCGGCGACGGGCGTTGATGGCTGTGCGCAAAAAGTTAGCGACAGTCACGCCGGGGATGGCGACCGGGTATTGGAAGGCGAGAAACATGCCGAGTCGGGATCGCTCGTCAGGTTCGAGTTCCAACACGTTTTGTCCTTTGAAAACGACTTCGCCTTGAGTGACGGTATAGCTGGGGTGACCCATCAATGTGTATGCCAGCGTAGACTTTCCAGTGCCGTTTGGACCCATGATTGCATGGATTTCCCCTTGTTTGACAACGAGCGAGACCCCTTTGAGAATTTCTTTGCCTTCGATGCTAACGTGCAGATTCTTGATTTCGAGTTGCGACATGCGTAATTTGCTCCTGACAAATTTAAGCCATTGCTGGCGTTTTTACTTAGGTCGGCGGCATTATAGCAGGGCTGGGAGGAAAAGTCAATATTTATGATATTTTTCTAGTATATTGACAATACGGAAACAGGCGGTTATACTGCCAACCATGAAAAGTACGAAAGAAAAAATTCTAGACACCCTTCATCGAAAGCCGAGAATCACTATTAACGATCTTGCTGAGGTTGTTGGGATCAATGCAATCTCGGTCCGCCATCACCTCACAAACCTCACCGCGGAAGGGTTGATCAAAGCAGACGAGGTACGGCACGGTGTCGGAAGACCACGATTGGTCTATTCCCTTACTCAGGAGGGTATGGAACACTTCCCCACCAAGTACCTGCGCCTCACCACCCGCCTCCTAGCTCAGATGAAAGAATCCATGCCTGCCCCGGCGGTTTCAAAGTTATTCGGTCAGGTGGCAGAGGAGATGGCAAACGAATACACCGAACAAATGAAGGGTCTCAGCATGGAAGAACGGCTGGACTTTGTGAAGGATATGCTCGCGCAGGAAGGTTTTACCGTCGAGTGGGAAAAAAAGGGCAAAGAATATCAAATCCACGAAATCTCGTGCCCGTATTATCAGATCGGCGTGGCGCACCCTGAGGTTTGCACGGTAGATCAAACTCTGATTTCAAAAATGCTTGCGCTTCCCGCGCAAAAGGTTCAATGTGTTTTAGACGGCAGCGCGCATTGTACGTATGTGGTGAATGCTGGAAGTAAAAATTAGGTCTCGCTACGGGCTTCGCCCTACTCGACCACCAACAAACACGAGGCAAAATGACTGAAGAAACGATCAACGAAATCAAGTGGACGATCCACGAAACACATCCAGAACTGGTCAAGCCAGCGAGAGAGAAACTCTCCGAAGTGGTTGACCCTGAAATCGGAATGCACATCATCCAACTTGGGTTGGTACGCGATATTTCGATTGACAACGGCGTCGCCCACCTGAAAATGATTCTCACCACCCCTTTTTGCCCCTACGGTCCCGCCATGATCGAAATGACCAAAGCCAAAGCCGTGGAAGGACTGAACATTCCGGTCACGATTGAAATGGGCATGGATATGTGGGACTTCTCGATGATGGAAGACCCATCCGCGCTGGATTGGGGAATGTACGCGTAAAGGTAGGAAACACCTGCTAGGCTGAATCAGGCATCCACGAAGAGCGACTCGCTTGAGTCGCTCTTTTTGATTCATGACATTCGGCAATCTCCCACAGGAAACTCCACACTATTGTGATATTTTTCACAGGGGTATTATGCTATCAGACAAATATTCGTTTATGCGCATATAAGAAGGCAAAGATGGTAAATCAGACGCTAAAACAGGAAATAACCCAACTCGAAGCCGATTTTTGTTTTGCACTTTCAGACCCGACTCGAATTTTCATCCTTTACGCGCTCAAAGAAAAATCGTTGAACGTTACCGAGTTGACCAACGAGTTAGGCATCCCTCAACCCACGACCTCGCGGCATCTCAAAGTATTGCGCGAACGAGGCTTGGTTCGAACAGAACGGCAGGGAACCGTGATCACCTACTTTCTCACCGACGAGAGAGTCATTCAGGCGATGGATTTGCTGCGCGCCGCAATGCGAGACCGATTGGCTGAAAAAGCAAGCCTCGTGCACCAACTTGCGTAGGAGTAGATATGATAAAGCGCATCCCTTCTTGGACCTTTGGGCTGATCGGCATTGTGATCCTTATTCTCGTTCCCATCCTTTATTTCCTCCCCCGTGCAAGCAAACCATCCTCCGACCCAAAAGATTACCTGCCTAGTAAGCCGGTTCATGTTGACCATAAGGATATCATCACCGGCGAATTCAAAACGGGACAGGATGTCACTCGCGCTTGTTTGGAATGTCACGAAGATGCCGCAGCTCAGGTTATGGGAACGACACATTGGACGTGGGAATCGAAAGAATTCGATGTACCCTGGCGCGATGCTAACGTGACCATCGGCAAGATCAACCAGATCAACAACTTCTGTATTGGTTCACAGGGCAATGAAAACAAGTGCATGACATGTCATGCCGGCTACGGCTGGGAACAAGGAAAAGAAAACGCGCTGGCTAACCCCGAAAATGTAGATTGTCTCGCTTGCCACGCCGAGACAAGCGCGTACGCCAAAGCCGCATACGGGAATCCCGCCGAAGGGGTTGACCTGCTCGCCGCGGCGCGAAGCGTGAGAGCATCTACGCGCGAGAATTGCGGCAAATGCCACTTCGACGGAGGCGGCGGGAACGGCGTCAAACACGGCGACCTTGACGAGAGTCTCTACTTCCCCTCCGAGAACAACGATGTACACATGGGTGGCGAATTGAACATGCAATGCACCGACTGTCATTGGACGAATGATCATCAAATCCTCGGGCGCATGCTGGCAGACAACTACACCATTGACTCCAAGGAGCAGGTCTCCTGCGAACAATGCCACGTCAACCAAAAGCACGACGACGAGCGCATCAACACACACCTCGACACAGTTGCTTGTCAGACGTGTCACATCCCGGCACTAGCGCTCGAAGACCCGACCAAGGTGTTTTGGGATTGGTCGCAAGCAGGTCAGGAAGGTCGCGAGGACGATCACTTCACGTACCTCAAGATCAAAGGTGAATTCGTCTACGACAAGAATTTTGCGCCAACCTATCTTTGGTTCAACGGCAACAACGAGTATCGTTACCTGCTCGGCGACAAGATCGATCCGAACGGGATCGCCTACATCAACAAACCTGCGGGCGATATCAACGACTCGACTGCAAAAATATTCCCGTTCAAATTGCACATCGCCAAACAACCATACGATGTGGTGAACCGATATCTCCTCCAACCAATTACAGCAGGAGAAGGCGGTTTCTGGACCACCTTCGATTGGAACAGCGCATTCGAACTCGCAGCGCCGATCACTGGCTTGAATTACAGTGGTCAATACGACTTCGCCACAACGTACATGTACTGGCCCACGACGCATATGGTGCAACCTGCCGCGAACGCGTTGCAATGCGAATCCTGCCACGGCGAAAAAGGACGCATGGATTGGGAAGCACTCGGCTACCCCGGCGATCCCATCGAATGGGGCGGAAGGGAAAATCAGCCATGATGAACATCAATAAGCCAAAACTGTTGACCGTCGTCGGATTATTGATCACAATGACAGCGGTGGGGATCGGAACGGTTCTTGCCCAGCCTCAACCTGCTCCGGCCTCTCAAGCTTCGCCCCTCCACCCGACATTTGCACTGCTCGATGCGAACGGTGTCAACGTTCTCGAAACGGGAAACGCGGTTTCGACCATGCAAACCTGCGGACAATGTCACGACACCGCGTTCATCCAATCGCACGCGTTCCACTCCGATCTCGGGTTGAGCGATTATCAAAACACGGCGGACTTCAACGCAAGCACAGGAATTTTCGGAAAGTGGGATCCCCTCACCTACCGCTATCTTTCACAACCCGGCGACGAACGTCTCGACCTCTCCACCGCCGAATGGCTCATGCTCAACGGCACGCGCGCTGTCGGCGGCGGACCAGCAGAAGTATCCCGCGATGGAACGTTGCTCACAGATCTCAAAGTCAGCAGAGAAAATCCTGAAACCGCGATCTTGAAAAATGGACAGCCTTCCGTTTGGAATTGGGACAGTTCTAGCACGATCGAAATGAACTGCTTCTTATGCCATCTCGAGGAGCCCAATGTCAACGCCCGCGCGGTAGCAATTCAGGCTGGCGAATTTGGGTCAGCAAATACAGCTACACTTCTTGGATTGAACATTGTGAGTAAATCAAGCAGTGGATGGGCTTGGAACGCAGAGGCATTCAATGAAACCGGGGAAATCAAAAGTGAATTCGTAAATATCCAGGACCCGACAAACTCGAACTGTGCGACTTGCCACGGGGAGGTTCATTCCGAAACGGACATCCCACTTGCTTTTAACGCTTGCGACTTGGATTATCCGCAGACCGCCACCACAGGGCAAGTCATCTCAGCGCAGAAGATTTCAGACTCGGGCGAAAACCTGAGCGGCAAGGACCAGCTCGACCGTTCGTGGGACATCCATGCTGAACGCCAACTCCAATGCACAGACTGTCACTACTCGCTGAATAATCCTTCACACCTGAGCGAATTACAAAGCAATAACCCTGAACACCTCATTTATGATCCGCGCGCGCTGGAGATCGGCGAGTATCTCGAAAAACCCGACCATAACTTTGCCCGCGGACAAAGCGCGCAGTTCAACGTCGCGCCCGAACTCAAAGGGACAATGCGACGATGCGACTCGTGCCACGACGCAGACAAGGGTCACGATGATTGGCTCCCTTACATTGACACGCACATGGCATCCCTCGCTTGCGAGACGTGCCATATCCCTCAGATGTACGCGCCAGCGATTCAATCGTACGATTGGACTGTCCTGACACTCGACAGCGAACCCTTCAAAACCTGCCGCGGTGTAGACGGCGAACCGAACCAGGTCACTTCGCTGGTCACCGGTTACAAGCCTGTCCTCCTCAACCGAACGAATATTGACGGGAAACAATTGCTCGCACCGTACAACCTTATCACCACATACTACTGGGTCTATGACGATGTCAATGGGAATAAACGCCCTGTTCGCCTTTTCGACCTTGAATCGATCTATTTTGAAAACGGAAAATATGCAACAGATATCTTATCCGCATTTGATGCGGATATGGATGGAGCGCTCAGCGACATTGAACTCAAGATAGACTCTTCTGAAAAAGTAGAGTTGGTTAAATCCAAACTTGTCGCGCTGGGGCTGAATAATCCACGCATCGAAGGTTTGACTCAGCCGTACAGCATCAATCACAACGTCACGCGCGGCGAATACGCGGTCAATGACTGCCAAACCTGTCACAACGACGAGTCACGCATCACGCAAACAATTAATCTATCGGAATACGCGCCGTTCGGGATATTGCCAACCTTTGATACGGCGAATAACGTGAATGCGTCAGGTGAAATTTTGAAAGACGATCATGGAGCCGTGTTATACAAACCTGTCCCAGCCAATGATGCGATGTACGTTTTCGGTTCGAGCCGCGTGAATTCGGTGGATTGGCTCGGCGCGCTGATGTTCGTGGGGTCGCTCCTAGGTGTGATCGGGCACGGGACGCTGAGATACCTCACAGGGCGGAAGCAGGCGAAACGCGTGGAAAGAACCGAGCGGGTGTACATGTACGACGGCTACCGCCGATTCTGGCATTGGCTCCAGACATCCGCCATCGTCATCCTTCTGCTGACGGGCTTAATCATCCACCGACCGGATATGTTTGGCGCGTTCTCCTTCCGCGGTGTGGTAACTATACACAATGTGCTGGCTGTGATCCTGGTTGTCAACGCGCTATTATCGGTGTTCTACCATATCGCATCCGGTAAAGTAAAAGAATACATCCCGCGTCCTTACGGTTTCTTCGATGATGCGATGCTCCAAGCCAAATATTACCTCGTGGGAATCTTCCAAGGCGAGCCGCACCCGTTCGAGAAAAGACCAAACGAGCGGATGAATCCCATCCAAAAAGCGACCTATTTCATGATCCTGAATGTACTCCTGCCATTGCAGATCATTTCTGGGATGCTCATGTGGCTTGTACAAAAAAACTCTGAGATCGCAGGCGGACTACCATTGCTCGCGCCGTTCCACTCGCTGGTCGCGTGGATGTTCGGGACGTTCATCATTGTCCATGTGTACATGACCACGACCGGCGCAACTCCGCTCGAAGCGATGCGCGCCATGGTGACAGGCTACGAAGAAGTAGAAATACATGAGGAAAAGAAAGTGGAACGCGGAAAGAAAAAAGGAGAATCAAAATGACCACTGCATCTATGCTCAAAACAAGGTCTGCCAAGCCTTATGTTCATCCCTATTTCGGAGGCATGGTGTTGGGCTTTGTGTTATTCCTCGCCATGCTGCTCACCGGCAACGGGCTTGGTTCTTCCGGCGGCACCACGCGGCTGGTCACATTTATCGAAGACCAGATCGCGCCTGAACACGTGGACCAAACTCCGTATCTTTTGAAACTCGCGGGCGGCACGAAAAATCCGCTCGATGATTGGATCATCCCAGTCTTCTTTGGTGCGTTGTTGGGCGGCTTTGCCTCCGGGATGATCTTTGGACGGGCAAAATTCGAAACAACAAAAGGACCCAACGTTTCGGACCGCACGCGTTGGCTGATGGCTTTTCTTGGCGGCACGATCTTCCTCTACGGAGCGCGCATGGCGCGCGGATGCACTTCCGGTCAAGCCCTTTCCGGAGGCGCCACACTTGCCGCAGGTTCATGGGCAGTGATGTTTGCCATCTTTGCCAGCGCGTACGCACTCGCCTATTTCGTCCGCAAACTTTGGAACTAAGGAGGACGCGATGAATTTCCCACTTGAATCATTCCTCGCCGTGAGCGCCGCGAATCCGTGGACGTACGTGGTCTTCGGCTTGATCGGCTTCGCATTCGGTTTCACGCTCGAAATGTCCGGATTCGGCAACTCACGCAAACTCGCTGCGCAGTTCTACTTCACCGACCTGACGGTGCTCAAAGTGATGTTCACCGCCATCGTCACGGCGATGGTCTTGACGTTCGGCGCGGTCGGTTTGGGCATTCTGGATTTCGGCAAAGTTTGGGTGAACCCAACATATCTATCCTCCGGCATCCTTGGCGGGCTGATCATGGGCGTGGGATTCATCATCGGCGGGTTCTGCCCCACCACGTCGCTCGCCGCCGCGTCCACCGGCAAGATTGACGGTATGTTCTTCGTTCTCGGCGGATTCTTCGGCGCGTTCCTCTTTGGCGAGACCGAGCGATATTTCACCCAGTGGTGGAATAACTCCGGTTACTACGGCCGCCTCACGCTCGACCAGGTGTTTGGCATTCCCATCGGGTGGGTTGTTCTGCTCGTGGTGTTGATGGCGCTCTTCATGTTCTGGGGAGCAGAGCAACTCGAGCGCATCTTCGGCAAAAAAGATTTGAGCAAAGAACCGAGGATTCGCATCGCCGGCGCGGCGGCGCTTTTCGTGCTCGCGCTTGGAGTTGTGTTCATTGGGCAGCCCAGCATGGAGGAAAAATACAGCGCGGTTCGAATCGTCCGCACCGTGAACGAACAACCCTTCTCGTTCAAGGCTGATGTAGCGCTCGCACAACGACTCGTTCACGTCTCTCCCGCCGAACTGTTCAGCGCGCGGTACAACCAGAAGATCAACCTCATTATGCTCGATGTCCGTCCCGAATCGGATTACAACCTCTACCACATCAACGGCGCGATCAACGTCCCACTCAACGATCTTGCCCGCATCGTACCGGACCTTTTGGCTGAGCCGCCGACGAACAGCGTTTTCGTCCTCATGAGCAATGACGAGGTATCGGCAACCGAAGGCTGGAAGCTGCTCGTCGCGTCGGGCGTGCCAAACGTGTATATCCTCGACGGGGGCGTCAACAACTGGATTGCGTTCTTCGGGACGGAAGAGAATTTCCAACCCTTCCCCGCCGCGGGCGAGGATCAACTCAAATTCCTGTTCCCAGCCGCACTGGGCGATAGATACGCATCCTGCGACCCGAATCCCATCGAATACGAGGGTCTGGAATTCGAGCCGGTCATCCAACTGCAACTCCCCCGCGATAAGTCCGGCGGCGGATGCGGATGACAGCCGCAAACAGCAAGAGACCCTCGGCATGCGAGGGTCTCTTCTTTGTCTGATTCAATCATTCTTCGGTGATCGTGATCGTCTCGATCGCGTCGCCCGGAGTGGACGACCCAGGTTCGCGGCGCGTGATCGAGTTCACCACATCCATGCCTTCGATCACCTCGCCGAAAATCGTGTGCTGGTTATTCAGCCATTCTGTTGGTGCAAACGTAATAAAGAATTGGCTTCCATTGGTGTTCGGTCCCGAATTCGCCATGGCAAGCAAACCCGGTCTATCAAACGTCAGACTGCTGTCGAACTCATCGGCAAAGGAATAACCGGGACCGCCCGTGCCGGTACCGGTCGGGTCGCCGCCCTGCGCCATGAAGCCTTCGATCACGCGATGGAAGATTACGCCGTCATAAAAACCTTCGCGGGCGAGGAAGACAAAACTATTCACAGCAAGCGGCGCTTTATCGGCGAACAGTCGAACGACGAATTCGCTGCCCTTTGCAAGTTTTATCGTAGCGGAATATTGTTTCTCCGGGTCAATCGTCATTGGAGGGTACTCGGCATACTGCTTTGAATTTGCAGGGACAGCGGCTTCCTGCGTCGCCGCCTCCGTCGGCTCCTCCGTTACAGGCGGCAATGTCGAAATGGGGATTTCAGGTTCATCCAAACGCCCGTTGTTGAGGAACATATAACCGAGCAGCAACAGAACGACAATGATCACAACCAGCCCGATCATTCGAGTCCGTTGCTCGGTCTTCCTCGCCTGCAGCATCCGCATCCGCTCTTCGATCTTCTTCTTGTTTGCCATATCTTCTTTTCTCCTGAAATTGAAATTATCCACCGGCTTTGACGCCGATTCTTTCATTGAGTTGCCTCACCCGCCCAGACATGTGGCGCAACACCGAGACCGCCACTTCAGGACGATCCATCAGAATGGAATTGAACGAATCGCCATCGATCACCAGCACACGCACGTCGCCGCGCGCCTTCAACGTGGCTGAGCGCGGCATCGACTCGAGGATCGCCATCTCGCCGACGAATTCACCCGGTCCGCGCGAGGCGATGACGTTTTCCTTTTTGCCCGCAGAGATGATCACATCCACGCGGCCGCTGACGATGATGAACAACGTATTGCCGGGATCTCCTTCCTTGCACAAGGTTGAGCGACTCAGGAACAGTTGCTCTTGTGCGATCTCGGCGATCTTTTCCAGATCTTCCGGCGAAAGCTTCGAGAACATCGGGATTTCGCGCAAGAGTAGAATCCTCTCGAGCGTGGAAAGTGTTTTCATCGTTTTCATTTTCACCTCACTACCCATGCGCACGAGCGTGCCGCGCACGGCATGTCTTACAAACTGCACTGGGTCGTTCCGCAAGACGCGCAAGACCGGCTGGAGTTCTTTCAACGATAGCTCTGGCACAGTCCGCGCGGCGAGCGCGCGCAGCCAGTAATCCTTGTCTTTCAGTAGCAAGAGAATCACTTCCCGCACCGGCATCGTCGTATCGGTTTCGTTTTGGAAAACGCCGGCGCGATCCAATATTGGCAGGATCTCCCGCGTCACTTCCTTGTCGCCGAGGGTCTCGAGCGCCTCCAGTGCGGCGGCGCGCGCGTTCGCATCGCCCGCGTTCAAGCTCTTGCGAACGAGA
This sequence comes from Chloroflexota bacterium, assembly GCA_040753755.1. GTDB lineage: Bacteria > Chloroflexota > Anaerolineae > Anaerolineales > Villigracilaceae > Defluviilinea. The sequence goes on along the minus strand of JBFMDB010000014.1, from coordinate 5,157 downwards.
TTCATCGCTTGCGGGTTTCCGAACAACCCAACCGCCTTGATCAATCGTTCTTCACAGGATGCTTCACGGCTTCGCAAGGTTTGCTCAAGCAGGCGAGTCGCGGCACCGTGATGATCGTGCGGAACGGAGGCGAGCAACATGCGCAAATGCCGGATGTTCGAGACCTCACCCTGAATGTATCTCCGTAACGTATCCTGAATTTCAGGGTCACCGGGCGGCACCGCATCCAGAGCGGAATCAACCAGAACGCCGTCCTTCGTTTCAAGGATGGGAACAACCTCGCTTCGCGACCGCGTCCAAGCCTGCTTCAACGCAGCGGAAGCGATTCGCCTCACCCCGGCATCTTCATCTGCCAGCCGCGCGGCAATGGATTTGATCGCTTGATCCCAATTCAATTTGGCGGCGGTTTTTATCGCCTCCCGCCGAACAAGCGGAGATGGATCAGTGAGCGCGTCGAGCACCGGCTGCGGATCGAAGCGTATCGTCGAGTTCGGTTTGATATTGTCCAAAATGTGACCGTACGAATCTATCGCAATGCGCCGTTCCTCTGCATCGTCGGAGGCAAGCAGGCGGGCGAGAAAATTGAACGCCCGGCGGTTGTTATTCAAGAACACGAGCACGACTGCGGCATGCGCGCGGATTTCAGCGTTTGGATCTTTGAGCAACCGCTCGAGGCGGCGAATCAGTTCGGGCGAAGGATCAGCCTCAAGTTTGGGAAGAACCGTAAGCGTCTGTTCGCGCACAAAATCATCGGTATCGTCCAATCCGAGCAGGATCTCGTTCAGCAGTGATTTCGATCCAAGCTGTGCGAGCGCTTTTATCGCCGCGGCACGCACGCTTGCATCTGAATCCGCAAGTCGGGGAATCATATCGGGGATGGCAAGCACAATGCCCATCTTGGCGAGCATCTCGATCGCAAGCCGGCGCGTGAATGCTTTCGGGTCGTTGAGCGCGCCAAGGATGATCTGCACCGCCGCAGGGTCGCGCTGATACGTGGTGAAAGCTTCCTCGTCTTCGTTGAACACTTCGGCGCGGCCCGCACGCAGGGCTTCGACCAACGCCTCGCCGTACGCAGGAATCATCTTCCACGTAAGATAGGCGGTGAGCAGCGCAACCAGCGCGCCGAGCAATAAAACAACCTTTGTATCGAGAAATTGCTTGCCGAGAATAATCAGCGCGCCCGAAACGATCACTCCGATCTGCGCCGGGACGCCGTTGTTAAACGCAAGCACCTGCCCGCGCCGTTCGGATGGAATGACATTGAATAATGCATTCCATGCCGTGCCCGATAGCCCACCAAGGACCACGAGTTGAAAAAATCTTGCAAACACCGCACCTTGAATATTAAAAAACAAATAGAACACAACAAACCCGACCAGATACGTCAAGGGCATGATGAGGATGGTATTTACAATTCCAAGCCGCGTGTAAAATCGATTTGCCAAAAGCAACGAAACGAGAAATGTGGCGAGCGTGGTGATGCCGGAGAACGTACCCTTGAAACCCGCCAAGCCTGCTTCATCCCCCGCAAATTGAATCGATAACGTTTCGCTGAATGGAAAATCCACCGCGAAGAACAGGACGGAATACATGATGGAAGTGACCGCGACAACCCTGAACAATCCCGATTGTGAAACGAACTCATACCCGGTCCGTATATCGTCCAACGGATTGAATCGTATCGTGTGCGAAACGACCTCGGGCTTGAAGTAATTCCGGGTAATGATCCGGGTGGCGATGAATCCTGCGGCGAGCAGTAATGCGTAGACCAAGATCAAGTTTTCGGTCCCGGCAAGATTCGCAACTGTGCCGGTCAGACCGTTGCCGAGCACGCTTCCCAAAATGCCCATGCTGGTAAAAAGCGGAAAAAGCCTTTTCGCCTGCCGCGCGTCGCACACTTCGCCGGCGGTCGTCCAGATCAGCGTGCCGAGAATGACGCTCATACCAAATGTGGTCAGCCATAGCAACGGGTAGATCGGAAGATTCAGGATGACGATGGCAACCCACTCCGCAAAGAACAACGCGACAATTCCCCCGAACAAATACGTTACCACGCTCGCGTTTTGAAATCGACTCAAACTCGCCGAATACATGATCGAGCCGATGAAGACAACCGCCCCCAAGCCCATATACATGTATGGTAGAAAATCCACATTCAAGCGTGATAGAAAGAGCGTAAAGGCGGCGTTCTCCCCGATCCCCTGCCCTGCCTGCACAGCGAGAAAAAGAACCGCCATCAGCGCCACAAGCCGCGCTTCTTCCGGTCGAATCTTCAGCAGGGCAAATAATTTTTCCCTTGTCATGGCTGGTGAATGCCGATGATTCTAGCACACTCATAACCGAATATAATTGCCGACATGCAAAGCCGTCTCTTCCGAAAACATGTTGCCATTCCACAGGATCACGGCTCGTGGGTGTTTATCCTCAGCCCGTTATTGATCGGCATCTTCGCCGGGCAAAGATTCAACTACGCCGCGTTCAATCTCCTTGTCGCAGCAATGGCTGGATTCATGGTGCGCCAGCCTGTGACAGTGCTCATCAAGATTCTCGCAGGACGCCGCCCAAGTGAAGAACTATCCGTTGCACGGTTCTGGATCGCAGTCTATTCGGGCATTCTGCTCCTGTCTATAACCGCGCTCATCCTCGAGGGCTTCGAATTCATCCTGTACCTCGCTGTGCCGGGTGTGTTCGTCTTTGGCTGGCATTTGTGGCTGGTGAGCAGGCGCGAAGAAAGAAAACAGGCGGGTGTCGAAATCCTCGCGACAGGAGTATTATCGCTCGCTGCGCCAGCCGCGTATTGGATCGGCGTCGGTCGATATGAACCAACCGGCTGGTGGCTGTGGGTGCTCGTTTGGTTTCAGTCTGCGGCAAGCATCGTCCACGCGTATATGCGATTGGAACAGCGCGCCTTATCGTCAATCCCGGAGCGAGCCGTACTTTGGAAGCTGGGATTGCGCGCCGCGCTTTACACGACCTTCAACCTCGCCTCCGCTCTGACCTTGGGTTTGCTCGGCTTTCTACCGGCTTTGATCTTCCTCCCCTACCTGCTACAATGGGCGGAAACGATCCGGGGCATCTTCCGTCCCGCCATTGGATGGAAGCCTACGCGGATCGGAATCCGTCAGTTGATCGTGAGCGCGTTATGGACGATTCTTTTTATTACGGTTTGGAGATGATATGGACGAATTGAAATGGGAACTGCTCACCGAAATACAAGGACGCTGGCAGGCGGATATCATCAAAGCCTATCTCACCGCTCACGGTATCGATTCCGAACTCTTTCAGGAATCTGTCGCTCAACACTACCCCACGTCAATGGATATGCTTGGACTTGTTCAAATTTTCGTGCCAAAAGAGCAGGCGAAAGTCGCAGACAAATTAATGAAGGAATATTTCGATGCACTGGAGAATGAATGAACTTTGATCTTACGGAAGAACAAAAACTCTGGCAACGCACGGTCCATGAGTTCGTTGCCAAAGAAGTGCAGCCCAAAGCGCACGAAGTGGACGTGACCAGTGAGTTCAACTGGGAGGCAGCGCGCAAGATGGGTCCGCTAGGGCTGCTTGGACTCAACATCCCTGAGGCGTACGGCGGCGCGGGCGTGGACTCGGTCAGCGCGGCGATTGCGTTGGAGGAACTCGGCTGGGGTTGCGGCTCGACTGCACTGGCGATTGCCGCGCACAACGGGCTGGGGACAACTCCAATCGTGTTGTACGGAAGTGAATCCCTAAAATCAAAATGGCTTCCGCTTGTTTCCAGCGGAAAAAACAAACTCGCCGCGCTTGCGCTCACCGAGCCGGGTGCAGGCTCCGACTTGCAGGGAGGCGTGGTCACGAAGGCGGTCAAAGACGGGAACGAGTGGGTTATCAACGGCGCGAAGATGTGGTGCACGAACGCGTCCATCGCGGAATACATCATCACCCTCGTCCGCACGGACGCGAAAGGCGGCTCGCGTTCGTTGAGTCAAATTTTGGTTCCGACAGATTTGCCGGGGCTCAAAATCGGTCCCGCCGAAAAGAAGATGGGCTTGCACGGCTCTCCCACCCATGCCGTGACGTATGACAATGTCCGCGTGCCGCTCGATAATTTGATCGGCGAAGAAGGCAAGGGGCTGCAGCAAACATTGTCCACGCTGGACGGCGGACGAATCGGAATCGGCGCGATCTCGATCGGGCTTGCTCAAGCCGCATTCGAATATGCGGTGAATTACGCGCGCGAACGAAAAGCCTTCGGCAAGCCCATCGCCGAGCAGCAAGCCATTCAATGGATGCTGGCAGACGCGGCGACGGAGATCGAACTGGCGCGCACGATGCTGCACAAAGCCGCGTGGCTCAAAGAGCAGGGACGCAACTACAACAAGGAAGCCGCCATGGCAAAGATGTTCGCAACCGAAATGGCGGAACGTGTCTGCCGCAACGCGATACAGATCCACGGCGGCTACGGCTATTCAAGCGAATTTCCTGTGGAAAGAATCTACCGCGACGCGCGTTTGATGACGATCGGCGAGGGGACGAGTGAGATTCAACGATTGGTGATCAGCCGTCACGTGCTGGCGTTGGAATAAATCTTACTTTTACCCTGCACATCCCCATGCATTGGTAGCTTTCACAAGTGCTGCCAATTAGCGTACTCCCCCGCACAGTCCCTACTGGACAATCTAAACCCGTAAATGGGCAGACAAACCCTCCTCCCCCATCCCCACCGCCTCCCCCGCCTCCCGGCGGCTCATAATCCCAACGGCAATTATCTTCCAACTTGTCCACTTGGTTAAAGCCGTTAGATGGACATGTACCTACGCAGTTTGAATTACAGTTTCCTGGAAATGTATCACCATTACAGCGTCCCAAAGGGTTTAATGCGCAACATGTTACACCGTCATTTATGCACTGCTGTGCCAGCGAAACATCAGGAAATAAAATGCCTTTGATATTAAATACAACCAAGAGAAAAGTAATTTTCAGCACTAAATCAATTTAGTATCTTGGCAATGCAAAGTCAATAAAGAAGTGCTATTTTATAAATGTCGAAGTATTCAGGGTAACGAAAATAGCCTTACAATAAACGGATGTCATGGAAACCAACGTACCTAACGCGAGAACAAAAGGAAGAGAGGCGTTTGGCAGGCGGGGGCTTACTGAAAGCCGGTAAATTGAGCC